>NZ_SMLZ01000089.1 GCF_009711415.1 Roseibium denhamense | reverse complement strand
CCATAGAGAGAGTCTGCTATTCTTATTTCCGAAATTCACATCAACCTTTCTACATAATTTTATTTTCTGTTTTACTAATTTTTATAATTTGGATTTATGTATATTTTGGTCCTGGACATCCGGCAAATAAGTCGAAATTATTTAGCTGGAGCATTATTATGGATTTCGGTTTTCCAGCTTTGGCTCCCCTAGCAGTTTATCTCGCTAGAAACTCAGATCGGCCCCGCATTGTAAATTGAGCCTTTCCTCAGGCCGCCGGTGCGGGCAATATCCGCGCCATGTCGACACAAGATTCCCCCGCTCTCACCGCTGACGACCATCTGATCCTGGTCGATGGCTCCACCTTCATCTTCCGCGCCTATCACGCGTTGCCGCCGCTGACGCGCAAGTCGGACGGGCTGCCTGTGGGCGCGGTCTCGGGCTTTTGCAACATGCTGTGGAAGCTGTTGCAGGAAGGGCTTTCTCCGGAGCCGGGTGATGAACCAACGCATTTTGCGGTGATTTTTGACCATTCGGCGCAGACCTTCCGGAACGAGATCTATCCCGAGTACAAGGCGCAGCGTCCCGAGCCGCCGGAAGATCTCGTGCCGCAATTCGGATTGATCCGCGAAGCAACCCGCGCCTTTTCCACGCACTGCATTGAGCAGGAGGGGTTTGAGGCCGACGACCTGATCGCGACCTATGCCCGTCAGGCCGCCGAACAGGGCGCGCGGGTGACCATCGTCTCCGGCGACAAGGACCTGATGCAATTGATCGGGCCGAATGTCGGCATGATCGACACCATGAAAAACAAGATCTTCGGCGAAGCGGAAGTTTTTGAAAAGTTTGGTGTCGGTCCGGAGAAGGTCATTGAAGTGCAGTCTCTCGCCGGGGACAGCGTGGACAATGTTCCAGGCGTTCCGGGCATTGGCTTGAAAACAGCCGCGCTCCTGATCAATGAATTTGGCGATCTGGAAACTCTGCTCGCCCAGGCCGACACGATCAAACAGAAGAAGCGCCGGGAGAACCTGATCGAATTTGCTGATCAGGCGCGGATCTCCAAGCAGCTCGTGACCCTGAAACAGGACGTGCCGGTGGAAATTCCGGTCGGAGATCTATCGGTTACCGATATGGATGGCCCGAAGGCGGTCGGGTTTTTGAAAGCCATGGGCTTTAGCACGTTGACCAAGCGTGTGGCCGAAGTGACCGGTGCGGATCAGGCAGGGATTGAGGCAGCGGATTTCGATGTTCCCGGCTGGGACAAACCGGACCATAAGGGCCGTTTGATGGACCGCCCGGGCGGCGGATCTTCAGGGTCCGAAGCGTCCAAGGTGCCGGGTGACCTGCCGGGTGCTCCGGACGGTATGATGGTGCCGCAAACGGTTGCAGAGGCCCGTGCCGAACGGATCGGCGCCATGCAAGTTGACAACAGTGCCTATGAAACCGTGACAAGCGCAGACCGGCTGAAGGAATGGGTCGCTCAGGCCTACGAGACCGGATATGTGGCATTCGATACGGAAACAACTTCGCTCGATGCGATGCAGGCTGAACTCGTCGGCCTGTCGCTTGCCTGCGATCCGGGTAAGGCGTGTTATGTTCCCCTGACCCACAAGGATGGGGAAGGCGATCTGCTCGGCGGTGGCGACTTGGTAGATGGCCAGATCCCGATGGATGAGGCGCTCTGTATCCTCAAGCCGATGCTGGAGGATAGCGCGGTCCTGAAGATCGCGCAGAACCTCAAATATGACTGGCTGGTGATGACCCGCCATGGGGTTGATATCGCGCCTTACGACGACACAATGCTTCTGTCCTACACGGTGGATGCCGGCAAGGGCGGCAATGGCATGGACGAACTGTCCGAGCGCTGGCTTGGCCACAAGCCGATCCCGTTCAAGGAAGTCTGCGGCTCCGGCAAATCGATGATCACCTTCGACAAGGTGGAAATCGGCAAGGCAACCGCTTATGCAGCCGAGGACGCCGATGTCACCTTGCGTCTCTGGCTGATCCTGAAGCCGCGCTTGGCCTCTGATCGCATGGCCACCGTTTATGAAACGCTCGAGCGGCCGATGGTGCCGGTACTGGCACGTATGGAAAAGCGCGGCATTTCTGTCGACCGGCAGATGCTGTCCCGGCTTTCCGGGGATTTCGCGCAAGGCATGGCGGCGGTTGAAAGCGAGATCTACGAGCTTGCTGGCGAAACCTTTAACATCGGATCGCCAAAACAGCTCGGAGATATTCTCTTCGGAAAGATGGGCTTGCCCGGCGGAAAGAAAACCAAGACCGGTGCTTGGTCAACTTCGGCCCAGGTTCTGGAGGATCTGGCGGCGGAAGGCCATGCGCTGCCCTCCAAGATTGTCGAATGGCGCCAGCTTTCCAAGCTGAAATCCACTTATTCCGATGCGCTTCCGGGTTACATAAATCCGGAAACGAAACGGGTGCACACATCTTATGCGCTCGCGGCCACAACGACAGGACGTCTGTCGTCTTCCGAGCCGAACTTGCAGAATATTCCGGTACGGACGGAATCCGGGCGCAAAATCCGCAAGGCGTTTGTTGCTGAAAAGGGCCACAAGCTGATTTCTGCCGACTACAGCCAGATCGAACTGCGCGTGCTGGCGCATATGGCTGATATTCCGCAGCTGAAAAAGGCATTCGAAGACGGGCTGGACATTCACGCAATGACGGCATCGGAAATGTTTGGAACGCCGATTGAGGGCATGGACCCGATGGTCCGCCGTCAGGCCAAGGCGATCAATTTCGGCATCATTTACGGCATTTCCGCTTTCGGCCTTGCCAACCAGCTTGGCATTTCACGCGGGGAAGCCGGCGATTACATCAAGACCTATTTCGAGCGCTTTCCGGGCATCAAGGACTATATGGAAGCCACCAAGAAACAGGTGCATGCAAACGGCTATGTGACCACGATTTTCGGCCGCAAGGCGCATTATCCGGATGTGAACACCAAGAACCCGAACATGCGCGCATTTTATGAGCGTGCGGCCATCAATGCGCCGATCCAGGGGTCTGCGTCCGATATTCTGCGCCGTGCGATGGTGCGGATGGAAGATCGGCTGACGGCGTCAAAGCTCGATGCGCAAATGTTGCTGCAGGTGCATGACGAACTGATTTTTGAGGTGCCCGAATCCCAGGTCAACGACACAATTCCCCTGATCAAGGATGTCATGGAAAACGCCTGCGACCCGGCGCTGAAACTCTCCGTCCCGCTCCAGGTCGACGCCCGCGCGGCTGATAATTGGGACGAAGCGCATTAGGGCGTGCGTTCGCACCGCGGTGCATTCATCCGGCCCACGCCATCCCATGGCTTGACCATGGGACCCATTGCGTTGTGTTGTTTGAAGTCCGTGAGTTTCCTTGCCCGGAAACAAAAAGTGTGTTGAACTTTAAATACACTTAATGATTGAAGGTGAGGCGATGGTCAGCCGGGTGACGACGGTGGCCTTTCAGGGGATAGAGGCAGTTCCCGTCGACGTGCAGGTGCATGTCGGGCCGGGTATGGTCGCCTTCATGATCGTCGGGCTCCCGGACAAGGCCGTTGGTGAGAGCCGGGAACGGGTGCGGGCCGCGCTGTCCGCGTCGGGCCTGGCCCTGCCGGCAAAACGTGTAACCGTCAACCTCGCCCCGGCTGATCTTCCCAAAGAAGGCTCGCATTACGACCTGCCGATTGCCCTGGGTGTCATGGCCGCGATCGGCGCCATTCCGGCCGAATTTCTGGAAAACTACGTTATCCTGGGCGAACTCGGGCTTGATGGTACGATTGCACCGGTGGCCGGTGTGCTGCCTGCTGCGATGGGGGCCAACGCGCTGGGAAAGGGCTTGATCTGCCCCGTTGAAAGCGGCGGAGAGGCCGCCTGGGCAGATGCCGAGATGGATATTTTGGCGCCCCGCTCGCTGATCCAGCTGGCCAATCATTTCAAAGGCACACAGGTCCTCTCTCGTCCGGCTGCAAAACTCCGGGCATCGCCCGATGGAATTCCGGATCTGAAAGACGTCAAGGGACAGGAGAGCGCCAAGCGGGCCCTGGAAATCGCAGCCGCAGGCGGGCACAATCTTCTCATGACCGGGCCGCCCGGGTCCGGAAAGTCGATGCTGGCAAGCCGCCTGCCCTCCATCCTGCCGCCCTTGACGCCGCGCGAGCTTCTCGAAGTCTCGATGATCGCATCGCTTGCCGGAGAACTCGCCGACGGCAAACTATCCGACCGCCGGCCTTTCCGCGCGCCGCATCATTCCGCATCAATGGCAGCACTGGTAGGCGGTGGCCTGCGTGCCAAGCCCGGAGAAGTGTCGCTCGCCCATCATGGCGTGTTGTTTCTGGACGAACTGCCGGAATTCAATCCGCAGGTGCTTGATAGCCTGCGCCAGCCCTTGGAAACCGGAGAAGCGGTGATCGCCCGGGCCAACCATCGGGTCACCTATCCGGCCCGCATTCAGATGGTTGCCGCAATGAACCCCTGCCGCTGCGGTCATGCTGGCGAACCGGGCCACCAGTGCCGCCGGGGCGAGCGGTGCGTAACGGAGTATCAGGCGCGGATTTCAGGCCCGTTTCTGGACAGGATCGATCTTCGCATTGATGTTCCGGCAGTCACGGCAAGCGACTTGATCGGCCCTGCGGACAGCGAGCCGTCTGGAGTTGTGGCAGAACGGGTCGCGCGGGCACGGCAGATCCAGCTGGACCGCTTCTTGGGCCTTGGCGTCACGGCCCGGACAAATGCGCAAGCGCCTGCCTCGGTCATCGAAACCATTTCGGCACTGGATGAGAGGGGGCTTGCATTCTTGCGGGAGGCCGCTGATACCTTGCAATTGTCGGCGCGCGGGTATCATCGTGTCCTAAAGCTTGCCCGCACCTTGGCAGATCTAGATGGTCTCGATCAGGTCGCCCGGATCCATTTGGCAGAGGCGCTAAGTTACCGGGGAATGGATATGTCCCGCCGGGCTGCCTGACTGGTTTGTCGGCTCAACTTTCTTGCAGTGTTCCCGCCAACTCCCCATCTGTTCCAAGGATTCATTATCTTCTGGAGGCGCCGCATGCTTGTCACCACGACCAATACGATTCAAGGAAAAGACATTGACTACAAAGGTCTTGTGACCGGTGAGGCGATCCTCGGCGCGAACTTGTTCAAGGACATTTTCGCTGGCATCCGCGATATCGTTGGCGGCCGGTCGGCGGCTTACGAGGAAGAGCTGGCAAAGGCGCGCGAGATCGCCATTGAGGAAATGTGCGCCAAGGCAAAGGCTATGGGCGGAAACGCAGTCATTGGTGTTGATCTCGATTATGAAACCGTCGGCCAGAACGGGTCGATGTTGATGGTGAGCGCGACCGGAACTGCCGTTTCCGTGCGTTGATGGCGGCAGAAGAACCAAAAGCTCTTCGGATTGAAGACGGGTTCCCGGAAGACCAGCGCGGCCGGGCCGCCCGGCTGTTCTGGGATGCGTTTCAAGGCAAGCTTGGCAAAGTAATGGGTCCGGCCACCAAGGCGGTTCCTTTTTTGGAAGACGTGTTGAACCCAGATTTTGCCATCAGCGCAATCGGGCCTGATGGCACACTGCTCGGCCTCGCCGGATACAAAACCTCAAATGGAGCGCTGGTGGGCGGCGGACTCAAAGAACTTGCGGCATTTTACGGATGGGCAGGTGGCTTTTGGCGGGGAATGGTCCTCGACAGTCTCGAGCGGCAACCGGAACCGGATTGCCTATTGATGGACGGGATCTTTGTCGATCCGCAAAGCCGCGGTTTGGGGGTTGGCTCCGCGCTCCTGGATGCGGTCTGCGGTAAGGCGGAGATGCTCGGTCATGAGCGTGTGCGGCTTGATGTCATCGATACGAATACGCGGGCCCGGGCGCTTTATGAGCGGCGTGGATTTCAAGCCGTCAGCACAGAAGAGACAGGCATCTTTGCATATGTCTTTGGGTTTTCATCAGCGACCAGAATGGAAAAACACCTTCAGACTGCTTGACGATGCGGGGCAATGCGCCTGAACCTTGCTCATTGAGTTCAAGGTATGAGGGCGCACAAATGGCATCGCATGGGTATGAAGGTGGGCGGCTCAATTTGCCGTTCGTCGGGATTTGTACTTTCGGGAAATATCCCTACCAGCCGGACTGGGATGCCATTGAAGCCGATGTCGCCGTTCTGGGCGCGCCGTTCGATCTGGGCACGCAATGGCGCTCGGGTGCGCGCATGGGGCCAAGGGCGATCCGGGAAGCCTCGACACTGTTTTCATTCGGCCATGCCGGCGCTTACGATTTTGAAGACGACATCACGTATCTTCCCGCCGGGACCACACGGATCGTTGACATTGGTGATGCTGATATCGTCCACACCGACACGATAGAAAGCCATAGACGCATCGAGGAAGGTGTCCGCAAGATCCTTGCCGCAGGCGCTCTGCCTGTTGTTTTGGGAGGCGATCATTCGGTGAACATTCCGTGCATCAATGCCTTTGACGGAGAAGAGCCGATCCATGTTGTCCAGATTGATGCGCATCTCGATTTTGTCGACGAGCGTCACGGTGTGCGTTATGGCCATGGCAATCCCATGCGCCGGGCCGCTGAAAAAGACTATGTGACCGGCCTCAGCCAGATCGGCATCCGCAACGTGTCGTCAACGGCCCGCGACGGGTATGAGGACGCCCGCCGGATGGGGTCGGACATCCAGTCGGTCCGCCATATCCGCAAGTTGGGGATCGATGGTATGCTGGCACGCATCCCGGCCAAGCAGCGGTATTACCTCACCATCGACATCGATGCCTTCGACCCGTCAATCGCACCGGGAACGGGAACACCGAGCCACGGCGGGTTTCTCTATTATGAGATTCTGGAATTGATCGATGGCCTTGCAAGGCGCGGGACAATTGCTGGGATAGATCTGGTGGAAGTTGCGCCAGATTATGATCCGACCGGCTCCACCAGCACCTTGGCTGCCCAGCTCTTGATGAACACCATTGGGCGCGTTTTACATCACCGGTGACATCAGTTCCGGGAAGACCGGGCCATTCAGATGCCCGGTCGTCCCGTTTTGAAATCAGAGACCCTCGAAAAGGGCCGTCGACAGATAGCGCTCGGCAAAAGACGGAATGATTACGACGATGTTCTTACCGGTCATTTCATCGCGCTGACCGGCCCTGATCGCGGCCGTCACTGCGGCGCCTGATGAAATGCCGACCGGTATGCCTTCCGTCTTGGCAAGTTCCCGCGCCATCGCAAACGCATCGTCGTTGCCGACCGTGGCAACTTCGTCGAAAACCGATGTGTCCAGGATGCCAGGTACGAAACCGGCACCGATCCCCTGGATCTTGTGCGGCCCAGGCTGGCCGCCGGACAGGATTGGGCTGTCGGCCGGCTCAACCGCAATCACATGCACACTCGGCTTGCGCTCCTTCAAGACCTGAGAGACGCCGGTGATGGTGCCGCCGGTGCCGATGCCAGACACGAAAACGTCAATGTTGCCGCTGGTATCATTCCAGATTTCTTCGGCGGTCGTGTTGCGGTGGATTTCCGGGTTGGCGGGATTCTCGAACTGTTGCGGCATAACCGCGCCCTCGATCTCCTGCAGCAGTTCATTGGCGCGCGCAATCGCACCTTTCATGCCCTTTGGACCCTCGGTGAGCTCAAGTTCTGCGCCGAGCAGCTTGAACATCTTCCGGCGTTCAACGGACATGGTCTCCGGCATGACCAGAATGAGCCGATAGCCTTTTGCCGCTGCCACGAACGCCAGACCAATGCCTGTGTTTCCCGAAGTTGGCTCCACGAGCGTGGTCTCGCCAGGTTTGATCCGGCCATCGGCTTCCATGGCTTCAATCATGGCAACGCCGATCCGGTCCTTGACGCTGGCAATCGGGTTGAAGAACTCGAGCTTGGCCAAGAGGTTTGCTTTTACCCCATGGGCATTGGCTATCCGGTCCAGCCGGACAATCGGTGTATCTCCGATTGTCTCCGTGATGGAGGAATAAATCTTCCCGCGGCCGTGGGTTTTGATGGTCATTGTACACTCCCCAGCATGGTCAGCTGCCATTATCGGATCAGCTTTGTTCCAACATAATACCGGTCTGGAAAAGTTTTAAGGGACGCATCTTGCCAATCCCTCCATTGTCCGGAAATGGTTTTCTGCCGAACACCTAAGAATTGGCAAACAGAAGCTCTGGAAGATCGCTCATCCGCTCAAAGAGCACCGCCCCGGCCTCTAAAAGCGCTTTCCGGTCGCACGAAGGATCCTCGACATAGGCGTAAACGGCCATACCGGCTGCAACCGCGGCTTGGACACCTGGAAGGCTGTCCTCAATCACGACGCAGTCCTTGGGGTCAAATCCCATCTTGTCCGCAGCCAGAAGGAAAACATCGGGTGCCGGTTTTCCGCGTGTGCAATCTTCAGCCGAGAACAGGCGGCCCTCAAGGCGGCCCAAAAGCCCGGAGCTTCCAAGTGTTGTCCGCATCTTGGAGTATTTTCCGGAAGAGCCCACGCAATAGGGCATTTGGCAGCTGTCCAAGTCGTCAAGAACCGCTGCAACACCGGGGATGGCATCAACACCTTTTTGAAAACTCTCGAAATCCCGGCGCCGGACCTGTTCCGGCCAATCGGCCGGTAGGTGCCGGCCAATCAGCTCTTCAATGAGTTCCTGTACATTTTCCAGCGTTCTGCCCATGAATGTGCGCTGACACTCCGGACCGGTCATGGGGTGGCCGAGTTCGGTCACAATCTCGGCCATATTAGCATTCGTCACACGTTCGGTATCCACAAGGACGCCATCACAATCGAAAATAACCAGACTGGGACCCATTCCCGTTGCTCCCTGTGCAGTGGAAAATCACCGGCCTGTTGAGCCGAAACCGCCAGACCCACGGGATGTTTCTGCCAGCTCTTCAACCTCAACTAACATTGCCTGGAGAACCGGCGCGATCACCATTTGGGCAATCCGTTCGCTGCGCGTGACAGTGAAAGGGTCTTGGCCCAGATTGACCAGAATGACCTTAACCTCCCCACGATAGTCAGCGTCGATGGTTCCGGGCGTGTTCAAAACAGTGACGCCATGCTTTGCTGCCAGGCCGGACCGGGGCCGGACTTGCGCTTCGTATCCGCCAGGCAGAGCGATCGACAAGCCGGTAGGGATAAGGGCGCGCGTTCCCGGATCCAAAACAACAGGCGCGTCCAGCGCGGCCATGAGATCGAGGCCCGCTGCAAGCTCGGACTGATAAGCTGGCAATGGCAGGTCCCGGCCATGCGGCAGCCGCTTGATTTCCAGTGAAACGGTCATGACGTGTTCCTAAACCCTAACTCGGGGCGAGTGACGACATTTGCCATGACCTGTCAAGCGGCCGTACCGGGAAATGCAAACCAAGACGAAAGATAGGGAATTGCCTACTTGCACTCGTAACACTCTCCTGAAAAGATCTTCCCTATCGTTAGGGTGCTGAATAGCAGGGAGATTTGCACCATGCCACGTTGGATACTTGCGGTTTCGGCCGCGTTGATGCTTACAGGCGCGCCTGCCGCAACGGCCCAGACGGTCGGGTTTGCGGATGCGATCAAGATCCTGGCTGCAAGTTGCGGAAATGACATTGAGAGCTACTGTAAAACGGCAACGCTCGCCAACAACGGAATTGGACAATGCCTTGTTCAGAACCAGGACAAGGTCTCGGCCAAATGCACCGAAGATTTTGCCGTTGTGACTACCCTTATTCAGGAGCGCCTTGCCGCCCAGGCCGCTGCGCCTGAAATTTGCGCCAATGACGCGCGCCAGTATTGCGGTGACCGGAAGCCCGGTGCCGGTCATGTGCTGCGCTGTCTTTTGAAGTCCGAGCGTGTCGTGAGCAAGAAGTGCAACACCGCGATTGATCTGGCCGGTTACCGCTGATTTTGAAATTGGAGTTTGTCCCATGAACAGGATTTTCATCGGTGCCTTGGCCGCCGGGGCGCTTGCGCTGACGAGCATTCAGGCCTCCGCCCAAACCAAATTGAGCCGCAACGAAATTATCAATTCACTTCAAGGCGCACAGCAGGAAGTGGAATTGTCGGCAGACGAGCTGCAAAAAGCTGCGCTCGAAAACATTCAAAAATATCCGGGGGCAAACGCCCCCCAGTCCCTGCCGCTGGCGGACAAGCTGGCAACGCTCCGCCAATTCAATCTCGAGATCACATTTGATTTCGATTCTGCACGCATCCGACCGGAATCCTTTGAATCCGTCGGTCTGATTGCGGACGCGCTTCACACACCCTACCTGCAAGGACAGACGTTCTTCATAGTCGGCCATACGGATGCGAAGGGCGCACGGGAGTATAATCTGGATTTGTCACTGCGCCGGGCACAGTCCATTCGCGAGGCTTTGGTCACGACCTTCCGGGTACCGAGTGATTACCTCTATGCAGTTGGTCTGGGTGAGGAGCAGCTGCGCGATCCTGCCGATCCGGATGCAGCGATCAACCGGCGGGTTCAACTGATCAATCTCGGCTATCGGTAGTCGCTCCAGATTAGGCTTATGCGGCGCCCCATCGAAAGGGCGCCGTTTTCGTTTGTGAAGCCATCATATGACTGTGGACTGTCCTCAATTATTGAACAATATGTTTCATATCGGTTGGCTTGTGTGCTTGAGGGGAACAACCATCTTTCGTCTTAGTACGATCCAATGATCGTGTCCGCGATGGAAGGATCTCTCAATGCCAGAAACATCTCCACATAGTGTTCCGCCGGTCTTTTTAGCCCATGGAGCGCCCACACTTGCCGTCGAGGATACCCCGGCGAGCCGCTTTCTTTCGCAAACCTTCGCGGCCCGGCCAAAACCGGCAGCAATTCTTATTCTTTCGGCCCATTGGGAAACAAAGGGCTTGAAACTGTCCGCGCCGGGCCCGCTGAAGACCGTCCATGATTTTCGCGGATTTCCGGCCGAACTCTATGAAATCGACTACAAAGCCCAGGCGGATGTTGCGACGGTGGACGCGGCTGCCAAACTATTGGAGGCTGATGGCTACGACGTCGAGCTGGATGGCAATGCCGGGCTTGACCACGGTGCCTGGGTTCCTCTCTCGCTCGCCTTTCCGCATGCCGATGTACCTATAGTGGCACTCTCCCTGCCGGATGGCAGCACACCGTCATCTGTCTATAAGCTTGGACAGACACTGGCGCCTTTGAAGGAGCGGGGAGTTCTGATTGCCGGATCGGGAAGCACGACCCACAATCTGAGGGCACTCGCTCCGCAAGGCAGCGCGGCTCCCGATTGGGCGAAAACGTTCGATGCCTGGCTGGACAAGGGCTTGAACGATGGCCAGATCGACTATTTCGAGCCGCTTGCGGACGCTCCCGGCTTCCGGCAAAACCACCCGACGGAGGAGCATCTGTTGCCATTGTTCTTCGCGTTTGGGGCTTCCGGAGGCGGAGAACCGGACCTGATGCACCGCAGCTATGAATACGGCTCAATCAGCATGAGCTATTACCAATTCGCAGCGTGACGCATGAATGATCTGGATTTGACGGGCCCTGCTAGCAACTAGCCCCTTTACCGGCTGGACAGATGTTTTGCGGCCCGTGCAATGATCTGCCTGGCAACATCCGGCTTGTCCATGGCGGGCCAATCCTCAACGCCATCGGTGTGAACAAGCCGGACTGTGTTCCTGTCCCCGCCCATGATGCCCGTTTCAGGACTGACATCATTTGCGACAATCCAGTCGGCCTTCTTCCGCCGGAGTTTGCCGGTTGCGTTCTCAATCAGGTTCTGGGTTTCTGCGGCAAATCCGATCAGGAGTTCGGGACGAAGGCTGTCATGATGGCCAATCGTTGCGAGGATATCCGGGTTTTCGGCCAGATGAAGCGCAGGCGGTTGGCCGCTGCCATCCTTCTTGATTTTTTCCGCGCCCTGTTCGGCAACATGCCAATCCGCGACTGCTGCCGCCATAATCGCAATATCAGCCGGCAGATGTGAAAGAACAGCCTCCAGCATTTCGGCGGCGCTTTCTACCCGTTGAACATGAATGTTGTCAGGTGGGGCCAGGTCAACTGGGCCGCTGATGAGCGTGACCCGTGCGCCTGCTTCGTAAGCCGCGCGGGCCAGGGCCTGCCCCTGTTTCCCCGATGACCGGTTGGCGATGTAGCGCACCGGATCGATCGGCTCATGGGTCGGACCGGATGTGATCAACACATGTTTTCCGGCGAGCGGCAGTGATCGGGAGGTTTGTGCAGCTTCCCAGAAATGGGCCTCTACTGCGGCCACAATGTCCAACGGTTCGGACATACGGCCAGTGCCTGCCTCGCCCTTTTCAGCCATTTCTCCAGATGCGGGTCCTGAGAACAGGACGCCGCGTGCTTCCAAGGCTTTGGAATTGGTCTGTGTTGCCGGGTTTTGCCACATCTTAGGGTTCATGGCGGGCGCCACAAGAACCGGTTTGTCGGTTGCAAGCAGGACGGCCGTTGCCAAATCATCGGCGATACCGTGCGCCATCTTGGCCATCAGGTCCGCAGTTGCCGGTGCAATGAGGACCATGTCGTGGTCACGGGCCAGCCGGATATGGCCAACATCATGTTCCGCAGCGCGGTCGAACAGATCGGTAAAGACCATTTCGGCGGAAAGCGCGCCCACCGCCAATGGCGTAATGAATTCCTGCGCGCCCTTGGTCATGATTGGAATGACACGGGCACCGCGATCTTTCAGCCGGCGGATCAGATCGAGTGATTTGTAAGCAGCGATGCCGCCGCTGATGATCAGAACGATCT
The DNA here is from genome assembly GCF_009711415.1 of Roseibium denhamense. GTDB lineage: Bacteria > Pseudomonadota > Alphaproteobacteria > Rhizobiales > Stappiaceae > Roseibium > Roseibium denhamense. The sequence goes on along the minus strand of NZ_SMLZ01000089.1, from coordinate 46,714 downwards.
GTTTTCCTGCCAGCATGAGCACCGCATCCTTTTTCGGGACACCGCATGCATGAAGGGCGGCATGCGTTTCCCACCTAGAGCATCAGGCGTCTTGTTAAAACACCCGAAGCTGATCTAACCGCAGATCCCGAAAACGCCGGTCAGAAACCGGACCGGAAATCCCTTGGAGCGGGAGAAATAACCTGTGTTCCGCTGCCCGTCACCTGATAAACGGCGAGGCCGCGCTCATTCAAGCCGTTGTTCTTGAACCGGAACAGGCCATCGATACCGATAAAGCCATCCCGGTTGGTAAGAATACTCTGCTGGAAGCGCTGCGGTCCGGCGGACCTGATCAGCCCGGCTGCAAGGGTGACCCCGTCATAAACGAGGCTTGCATTGCGCGGTGGCGCAGATCCATAGGTGGATCGATAACGCTGAGCGAAGGCCTTGAAGCCTTCGTCCTCGGGTCCGGCATACCAGGATCCGGCCAAAACCGGATTGTTCCGGACTTGGTTGGTGTCCCATTGGCCCGATCCCAGGAGCTTCACAGTGCCAAGATTTGCATTCTGGCTGACAAGCGTCTGCACCACAAGCCCGGGAACACCTCCTCCGGCGGGGACGAAGAGTGCATCGATACTGCCAAGTGAGGATTGAAGCGCATTTGTCTTGGCAACCAGATCCGATGTGTCCGAGCCGCTCATGGAATACCGCTGGATAGAGGCTATCCGCCCCCCGCCCCGGCCAACTTCCTGGCGGAAGGCAGCTTCCACTACGGCGCCATAAGAACCGTCCGGGATCAGTGCGGCATAGGAGCGTTTCTGCTGGCTATTCGCATACCCGATGATGCGTTTGACATCGCTCTCTGGCAAGAAGCTGAGCAGGTAGACGCCGCGCGCCGCAACAGAAGTATCCGTTGAAAAGGCAACCACCGGAACACCTGTTCTGCGGGCGGCCGCGCCAGCACCGGCAACAGCCGGCGAGAAGACGGGTCCCAGAAGCAGTTCCGCGCCTTCCGAGATTGCAGATTGTGCGGCGGCCCGGCCACCCTCAGACGTGCCTTGGGTGTCTTTGACCAGAAGCTGGACGTCCGCATTCGGGAAGTTTTGAAGGGCAAGGGCCGCGGAATTCTTGAAGACCGTGCCGATGCTGTTGTTTCCCGAGAGCGGCAGCAGGAGTCCGACCCGAACCGAACCGGTGCCGATGGTTTCACCCGTCACCTGCGGCTGCGCGCTGGGCTGCACCTGGTCGCCAGGCAAGGAGCCCAAGGACGAGCCAAGGCATCCGGCCAGCATAAGACTGCTGCCCCCGGCCAGAGCCAGTTTTATGAAGGTCCGTTTGCTGTGTTGCACGGTCTTGCCCCGCATTCCATAAGTCACGTTGTTCCGCCACCCCGCTTGAAAGATTTACGTATTCATTGGTGGACTGTCCAGTTTTGGGGCCAAATGAATGCCTTAAGTCCCGGAAGAATAGTGGATTTGTGCTTGCTTTGAGTACGCCGGGCGGGTAGCGCAGGAACAGGCAGCTTGCTGATGATACGGCTTGAGCGGCGCCTGGTGGATGGAAGAGGACATAAGCCATGTCAGAGTCAGACAGCGCTTCACCGGTCAGGAACCGGTACATCTTGTCCGAACACGCTTTCAAAGCTCCGAGCCTGGAAACTGCGCTTTATATTGTCTCCACTCCGATCGGAAATCTGGGTGATATTACCGTCAGGGCCCTGGAAACACTTGCTGCCGCACATGTTATTGCGTGCGAAGACACCCGCGTAACCGGTACGCTGACGCAGAAATTCGGGCTCAAAACGCCGATGATCCCGTATCACGAGCACAATGCGGACAAACAGCGGCCGCGAATACTGGCAGACCTCGAAGCCGGACGGGCTGTGGCGCTCGTCTCGGATGCGGGAACGCCTCTTGTCTCGGACCCCGGATACCGGCTTGTGCGGGATGTGGTTTCACAGGGACATAAGGTGATCCCCATTCCAGGTGCATCGGCTCCTCTTGCCGGACTGGTTGCGGCCGGTCTTCCCAGTGATACAGTGACGTTTGCCGGGTTCCTCCCCCAAAAGGGCGGGCCCAAAACCCGGCGGCTGCAAGAGCTGGCTGTACTGCCCTCAACCCTTGTTTTCTTTGAATCCCCGCATCGGACCGGCGCGACGCTTTCTGCCATGGCGGATGTCATGGGAGCGGACCGGGAAGCGGTGGTCGCCCGGGAACTAACCAAACGCTTTGAAACTTTTGAACGCGGATCCCTGGACGAGCTTTCAACGCGATTTGCCGATCAAACGGTTAAGGGCGAGATCGTCATTCTGGTTGGCCCGCCAGGGAACAAGCCGCGCGAAGATGCCGCTGATCTGGATGCTTTGCTAAGTGAGGCGCTTGCCGACATGCCCGTGAGCGCGGCCGCCAAGAAAATCTCTAAAGCGACCGGTTTGGAGCGTGACGTGGTTTATAAACGCGCGCTTCAATTGAAAAACGGGACGTAAGGTCATGGCGCGCAAGGCAGAGCGGTCAGACAGCGACCGGCGGCGGCGGGCGAATGCGTTTGGTCTTTCGGCGGAGAGCATCGCGGCCTGGTATTTGCGGCTGACCGGCTGGCGCATTCTCAAGCAGCGTTACAAGACGAAAGCTGGCGAGATCGATCTGATCGCGAAAAGACGCAAGACCGTTGCTTTTGTCGAGGTCAAAGCCCGCCGCTCCCGTCAAGCCGCGATGGAAGCAGTGACACCTGCCAGCCAAAAACGGATCGCAAGCGCTGCCAAAATCTTTGTCGCCGAACACCCGAAGGCCGGTTTTTATACGCTTCGCTTTGACGTCGTGATCATCCGCCCCTGGTCCTTTCCGGAGCGGATCGTGAACGCATTTGAGGTTCGCGGCTGAAGTCGCCACTGGACAAACCTGAGCCTCAATCGCATATCTGATCCAAACGATCCAAAATCCCAGAGCGTTGTCGCGCCCCTGCCGGGAGTTCTTCATGGCACTCAAAGTCGCGGTCCAGATGGACCATATCAAAACCATCAACATTGCCGGTGACAGCGCCTTCGCCATGATGCTGGAGGCGCAGTCCCGTGGACATACGCTCTATCATTACACCCCGGACCGGCTGGCCATGCGCGGCAGTGATGTCTTTTGTGCTGTCGAGCCGGTGTCGGTCCGCGATGAGAAGGACAACCATTTTACACTCGGCGAACGGCAACGGGTCAACATGCGCGACATGGATGTTGTCCTGATGCGCCAGGATCCGCCATTCGATCTCGCCTACATTGCCGCAACACACATGCTGGACAAGATCCATCCGGACACCCTGGTGGTGAATGATCCGACCGAGGTGCGCAATGCACCTGAAAAACTGTTCGTCACCGAATTTGCGGACCTCATGCCACCGACCTTGATTACCAAGGACCGGGCAGAGATCGATCTTTTCCGTCAGGAGTTTGGCGATATCGTCATGAAGCCGTTGTTCGGTCACGGCGGAGCGGCGGTGTTCCGGATTACGGCGGACGATCTGAACTATGGATCCCTCTACGACTTTTTTGATGCCACGTTCCGCGAGCCCTGGGTCATCCAGCAGTTTCTGCCGAATGTGAAGCATGGTGATAAGAGAATTCTGCTGGTCGATGGTGAATTTGCTGGTGCGGTCAACCGCGTTCCGGCTGCCGGCGACCTCAGGTCAAACATGGTCCGCGGCGGTGCCCCGACCGATAGCGATCTCACCGAGCGCGAGCGGGAGATCTGCGCAAGGCTCGGCCCGACTTTGAAGGCAAAGGGTCTGATCCTGGTGGGCATTGATGTCATTGACGGCATGCTGACGGAGATCAACGTCACAGCCCCCACTGGGATCCGCGCCATTCAAAAGCTTGGCGGCCCGGATGTGGCCAAGATGGTCTGGGATGTCCTGGAGCAAAAGGCCGCTGGATAAAAAAACCTCCACGCGGGGACGTGGAGGTGAAGTCGTGTGCTTAGACAATGCAACAGAGGGGCCTCTCGGCAGCCTCTGATGACAAAACCCTCCAGGACGGATCTTCTTCCTTCAGGTGGTTAACTTTTTTGACGGCCTATCAGCCCCGAAAAGGGGTGCAGGCTCCAAGCTTTTGAAATCGATGAAAATATCAGGGCAAAGGGGCCGCCGCCTTCGTCCGAACGGCGGCCCCTTTTGGCAAGCTGGTAATGTGGGATTACTCAGCTGCGTCCGTTGTGATCACGCCTCTGCGGATCTGGTCCTCTTCGATGGATTCAAACAGGGCCCGGAAATTGCCTTCCCCAAATCCTTCATCGCCCTTGCGCTGGATGAATTCGAAGAAAATCGGACCGATGACGGTTTTCGAGAAGATCTGAAGTAGAATCTTGGTCATGCCGCCGTCGATGACGCCTTCACCGTCGATCAGGATACCGTGCTGCTTCATCCGGTCGACCGGCTCATCATGGCCCTGCACCCGCTTGTGGGACCGTTCGTAATAGGTCTCAGGCGGTCCCGGCATGAACTTGAGATCATTGTCTGCCAGAAGGTCAGTGCTGTCATAAATGTTGTCTGTGCCAACGGCGATGTGCTGGATGCCTTCGCCTTTATACTTACGCAGATACTCTTCGATCTGGCTCGTATCGTCCTTGGATTCGTTCAGTGGAATACGGATCTTGCCGCAAGGCGACGTGATCGCACGGCTGACAAGCCCGGTGATCCGTCCGTCAATGTCGAAAAAGTGGATCTGTTTGAAGTTGAACAGGTCGCGGTAGAAGTCCCACCACTTGTCCATGTTGCCGCGATAAACATTGTGGGTCAGGTGGTCGAGATAGTAGAAGCCAACACCTTTCGGCTTCGGATCGAACTCTTCAATCCAATTGAATTCCTTTGAGTAGGCCGACCCTTTGTCGCCATAGGTGTCGACAAAATAGAGCAGTGACCCTCCGATGCCCTTGATGGCAGGAACATCCAGCGTCTTGTCATCCCCTGTGTAGGGTTCTGCGCCTTTGGAGACGGCGTGATCAAACGCCTTTTGCGCGTCAACCACCCGCCAGGCCATCGATGGGGCGCACGGGCCATGACTGTCCACGAACGTCATGGCATGCGAGTTCGGCTCGGCATTCAGGATGTAGTTGATATCACCTTGGCGGTAGACCGTGATGTTCTTTGTCTTGTGCTTGGCAACCGCCGTGTAGCCCATCTTACGGAACAGGGTATCCAGTTTTTCCGGTTCTGCATGCGAAAACTCGACAAATTCGAAGCCGTCTGTCCCGGCCGGATTGTCATTTGTTATCTGAGCAGGCGGTGCGTTGTGCGGAAACGGTCCCATCCGAAATGTTCCTCTCTACCTCATTGTTCCGGGAAGAGTGCCACCAATTCTGCGCAGAGAGTGTGCAAAGCGCGGAGTTTTGCGTATGATCATGCACAAACTGTTCACGATTATGGGTATTGACGCATGAATATCGCGCTGGATGCTTTTGATGTGAAACTGCTGGCGGCCTTGCAGGAAAACGCAGCTCTGACCAATGCCGAGCTGGGTGATGTAATCAGCCTATCGGCCAGTCAGGTGTCACGGCGGCGCCAGAAGCTGGAAGAGGCCGGGATTATCCGGCGGTACCGGGCCGCACTCGATCCCGAAGCACTCGGGTTACTGGTGACCGCTTATGTCGGGGTTACCCTTGGGGCGCACAGCAAGGAAAACGCCCGCAAGTTCCGGACCATGGTGAAGGCCATGCCCGAGGTTCAGGAAGCCCATACGCTGACGGGTGATGTCGACTATATGCTTAAAATCGTGGTGCCGGACCTCAAGGCCTTGAGCCGCATCATCAACGACGATTTGCTGCCACAGGAAGCCGTGCAGCACGTAAGGTCATCGATCGCAATGGAAACCCTCAAGGACGACAACTTGCTGCCAGTGTCATGACGGCGTGCTCCAAAGGGACCGCAGGATTGAAATTCTGTAATCATCTGCCGGTATTTCTTGCGTATTGGGCGAAAATTCCCATTTGATGGCAGGAACAGTGATTGGCCCGCCCGGGCTTTGACGGGAGACGAATATGTTTGATGCAAAATCCTTGCTGGATCAGTTTCTGGGGAGCCAGGGCGGAGCGCAGTATGGCAGCCGTGGCGGCCCGCCCGCGCAACGCGGCGGATCCGGTGATCTTTTGTCCCAAGGCAAGGATTTTCTGTCATCCCAGGGCGGTGGGCTGGCGCTTGGCAGTCTTGCCGGTCTGATGCTTGGCTCCAAGTCCGGCCGCAAAATCGGCAAGAAAGCCGTTACTTATGGCGGTTTGGCGCTGGTCGCGGGCCTTGCTTACAAGGCTTATCAGGGCCATCAGGCCAACAAACAAAACGCGCCGCGCCCTCAGTACCCGCAGGATGAACTGATCCCGCTGGAAGCCCCTCGGGGCACGGCCTTCGATCCGGCGCAACAGCCGGGCGGCGAAAACCAGTTCGCAGTCAACCTGCTGACCGCGATGATTTCGGCGGCCAAGGCGGACGGACACATCGACCGGGAAGAGCAGGACCGGATCTTTGCAAAGATCGACGAAGCGGGCCTCGACAGCGAGGCAAAAGCCTTTCTGATGGACGAACTGCGCTCGCCGCTCGATTTGGACAAGGTCGTTGCCAGTGCGTCATGCCCTGAGACGGCCGCGGAAATCTACGCCGCCTCCCGTCTTGCCATTGATCCTGATCATCCGGCGGAAAAGGCCTACCTGCAGATGCTGGCAGCGCGTCTCGGACTGGAGCAGGGCCTGATCGACGAGATTGAGCTGGCAGTTCGGGAAGCGGAGATGGCCGGATAAACGGTCTCTACCTGAGCCAATGAAAGCGGCGGCCCCGGATTATGTCCGGGGCAGTAAACTATTATCATACAAAGACAATGTCTGAATTGCGGGCGGCAAGTGCTGCGTCGAGCTTCGATTTGTGGAACTGCCTGTAAAACGCCGCTGTATCGAGCGACATATCGGCGGGCAGTGACGTGAGATCCTCGAGCCGGAAACCAGGCTGCTCGTGTAATGCCTCCTGAACAGGCTCACCGCTGCGCATGGTGGTGGTCGCATCCTGCAGGTTTTCGAAATACTGAATGTTTTTCTCCAAGACCTCCGGATTTGCGGTTTGTCCGTGCGCAAGGACAACGAAACGGGCCTTAAGGCCCCGGATTTTCTTCAGCGACGCGCAAAGGTTTTTCAGGTCTTCCGGTGACTGGCTCCAAACCTCCGGGATTGGATCTTCAACCGCATCCACGGCAAGACACGTCCGCAATTCCGGTATCCAGACCGAAATATGATCCGGTGTGTGGCCGGGTGTATGAATGAGTTCAAGGGTCAGGTCGCCCCCGTGCAGCAACATGCTTCCACCGGAAAATGTCTGGGTTGGTGGAACGACTTTAACGTCCGCAAATCGGGCTTCTTCTGTCTGTTTGTCTGCAAGCTCCTGTTCGATCTTTAAGCCGTTCAAACGCTCTAAAGCGGCCTTATGCGCAATGATCGGCGTTTGAGGAGGCAGACCAGCATTGCCCCAGAAGTGGTCCCAGTCCATGTGCGAGTTGATGGCAATGAGCGGGCGGCCTTGAAGCCGGTCGGACAGTAGTTTCTGCGCTTGGGCGCATTGGGCCGGTGTTCCAAGCGTGTCTACCAGAACGTTGAAACGTTCGGTTTGGACAAAAACGCTATCGACCTCGTCACCTGCCCGGATGATGACGATCCGCTCATCAAGACCCTCATAGGTGACCAGTTCGAGATCGTTGACAGCCATGGCGGTTAAGACCTTTCAGGAGGAAAGGCTTTTCTCTCAACAACCTGCTCGGTTTTGTAAAGGCCAATTACGCAGATTCGGTTCAACTGAAGGTCGGCACAATCCCCTCTGGCTTCGCAAAACGGCCCGTCTAAGGCCCCACATAGACGGACGCTGGTCGGATCAGCTTGCCCGTCTCCTGCTGTTCCATCACATGGGCGCACCAGCCAGGCGTGCGGCCGACCGCAAAAAGCGGCGTGAAGAGCCTGCGGTCAATGCCAATCGCATCCAGAAGCACCGCCGTATAGAATTCAACATTCGTATCGAGAACACGTCCCGGCCTTGCCTTTTTCAAAGCTGCGAGGGCAGCCGTTTCAATGTCTTCCGCCAGTTTTACTTTTGGCGTGGTTGTTGCGAGCGCCTTCAGGCCATCTTTCAACACATCCGCGCGCGGGTCCCTGGTCCGGTAAATCCTGTGGCCGAAGCCCATTAACCGTTCTTTGCGGGCAAGTGCCTCGCCGATCCAGGCTTCGGCATTTCCGGGTGTGCCAATGGCATCGATCATGTCGAGAACCGGGCCAGGTGCGCCGCCATGAAGCGGGCCGCTAAGCGCGCCCATTGCGCCGAGAACGGCTTGTTTCAGGTTTGCTTCTGTCGACCCGATTACCCTTGCCGTGAATGTCGAGGCGTTCAATCCGTGATCCAGAATGGTTACCAGGTACCGGTCGAGAGCAGCCACATGGTCCGCATCCGATGTATTTCCGAACATCATGGTCAGAAGGTCTTCTGCCATGGATAGCCGCGGATCCGGGGCTATCGGCATTTCCCCGTTTGCCAACCGGAAGGATGCCGCCAGAAAAACCGGCAAGGCCGCCGATATTGAAATCGGATGCGGCCGGTCTTGTGATAACGGCAATGCGGAAAGTCCAACTTGCATGCGTTCATAGATGCTGAGCCCGGATGCAGCCGCTTCCAAAACCGGAACCGTCGCAAAGGCCTCTGCCCGCGCTGCACCGAATGCTTGCAGTAAAGTCGTGAGATCACTGAAGATATAGCTGTACCACAAGTGCCGAACAGCCTCCTCGAAGGTGGCTTTCCCTGCAAGCTCCTCAATCGGCTTGCCGCGTAGGACAAGGCGGCCATTCTGGCCGTCGACATCACTCAGCGCGGTATGGGCCACCACGACCCCCTCAAGGCCCGCGATTGGATCAGCAGTCAGGCTTCCAGCTTTTGGCGCTTCGGTCATGAACATCTCCTCTTGGCAATTTCCGGGGATGTAAGGCTCTCTAGTTGCATTGATCAATCTTGATAAATACAATCAATACATGAGCACACCGATCTACCTTACAGCGCGGGAGGCGGCGGCCGAGCTTGGTGTCAGACCCGCCACGCTTTACGCCTATGTCAGCCGGGGACTGGTTGCGTCTGTCGCCGGTCCGGGCAAACAGCGCAGATATGATGCATCGGATGTCCGGCGGCTGAAGGGCCGTAAGGGCGGCGAGGATCAGGCAAATGCCCGGCCGCTCAGCGGGGATCCTGTTCTTGAAACCGAGCTTACCTTGATCCAGCAGGATGGCGCGGTTTACCGGGGCCGTCCTGCGGTTGAGCTTGCCAAGAATGCCACATTGGAAAGCGTTGCAACGCTGCTTTGGGCGTGCGGGCATGATCCGTTTTCCGGACCGGCCCCCGATGTGTTCCCGTCTGTTCCACCCGGTCTTGGACCATTGGATCGCGTGATGATGGCGTTGTCCGCCTGGCCGCTGCAGGACAAGGCAGCTCATACGCAATCGGTGCGGCTGCTCCAGGACAAGGGCGCGGCTCTGTTGCGGTATGGCGTTGCCGCCTTGTTGGAAACGGCGCCTTCGCCGCAGCCGGTTCACAGCCAGATTGCTGCTGCATTCAAGGCAAATCCGTCTGCAAAGAACCTGATCCGGGCCGCCCTGGTTTTATCCGCCGACCATGAATTGAACACCAGCGCCTTCGCGGTTCGCTGTGCAGCGTCCACCCGCGCGCCGCTTCATGCCGCCTTGTTGTCCGGTCTGGGCGCTTTCATGGGCCCGCGTCATGGCGCTGCTTCGGGGCGCGCAAATGCCTGGCTGGCGGAAATTGGAACTGGAACCGATATCGAGGGCCTTATTGCAGAACGTCTTGCGCGCGGTGACCCGCTGCCGGGCTTCGGCCATAAGATATACCTAGACAAGGATCCACGGGCGGACTGGCTCTTATCAGAGCTTCTGGCCGCGGAGCCAGACCATCCTTTTGTCCAGAAAATCCCGCTGATCATTGAGACTGGGCGCAACCTCTACGGCTTGTTTCCGAACGTTGACTTCGCACTCGCGGCAATCCAGAAAACCTATGATTTTCCAAAGGACTGCGGAAAAGTCATTTTCTGCGCTGGACGGATGGCAGGCTGGATCGCGCACGCCCTTGAGCAATATGCCGCTCAGGATCAGATACGCCCGCGTGCGACCTATGTCGGGCTGCGGCCGGACTAGAGCAGCGAGCGATAAATCGGGCCCGGTTTACTGCCCAAAGCTGATCGAATAGGGAATGATCGAGCATCTTTGGGCGTTTCGAACGATACGCTCGATGCTCTAACCCAAAGGCTCGCCAGACTAATTTGGTCCGGAGCCAATCAGGCGAAAGATATGGAGAACAACTTGGCCGATCTCATCACGATAGCGGTCCACACCCTGTTGCCGGTTGTTCTCATTGTTCTGTTGGGATTTGGGCTGGCGCGCATGAAAGCGCCATTTGATCAGAAAATCGTAGGATCCCTCGTCTCGAATGTCGGATATCCAGCGCTGATCCTGTCGCATCTTGCCAAGGAACACATCCTGCTCGAGACCTTCTTCGCGATCTTGGGGGCCGCTGCGCTCATGATTGTGCTGTTTGGCGGTCTAGGATTTGCGGCGCTCAAGATCATGCGTGTTGAAGTCAAGGCCTACCTGCCTCCCATGATGCTTTCAAATGTTGGGAACATTGGTCTGCCCGTATCGACCCTTGCCTTCGGGCCTGAGGGGACCGCTGTCGCTCTCGGTTTTGTGGTCATTGTTTTGACCGCCATCTTCACAATAGGCACCGCTATTCCCATGGGACGGCCCGACTTCAGGGCGCTGATACGGCAACCGGTGCTCTATGCGGTCGTTCTGGCGATCCTGATGATGGGCTTCGGCTGGAAACTGCCCCAACCAGTGGATCAGAGCCTGTCGCTTCTGGCGGGACTGGCCATACCGCTCATGCTTTTGACCCTCGGGTACAGTCTTGCAACGTTGAAAACCGGCGATCTTGGCCAGGCGGCGGTCCTGACTGCCATCCATATCGGAATATCAACTGTGACCGCGCTCGCCCTGACCACCCTGCTGTCGCTGGATCAGACCATCGAGCATGTGGTGGTGCTTCTGTGTTTCATGCCGCCTTCGGTCGCCACCTATCTGGCGGTTTCCAAATACCGGGCCGATGAGGCGCCGGGGGTCGCCGGGTTCATTTTCCTGTCCACCCTTGCGACCCTGATCACACTGCCTCTGGTCCTGACCTTCTGGGTTATGGGATGAAAAGGCTTGGACCTTCTCCCGGCGCCCGGCGATTTAATCTGACAGGCAAAAGCTCTAGAATTTTGACTTCATGAAGTCTTCAAAGTCGACCGGGGGCTCCGCGCCGTCAGGCTGGTCGAAGCATCCGAAAGTTCCACCATCTTTGAGGGTTTCGGCCGCTGCAGTGAAGGCATTCAAGGCAACGCGGGCCAACCCGCCACCGATTGAAATCCGTGCGACGCCCATATCGCCCAGTTCCTTTCGGGTGAGGTGAAAATTTGGGCGTCCACCGAGAATGTTCAAAGGGGTGCCGATTTCCGAGAGAACTGTTTCGATTTGCGCCTTGTCCTTTAGCTCAGGTGCGTAGACGCAATCTGCACCCGCCTCTGCGAAAGCTTGCAGGCGGCGGATTGTTTCGGACAGCTCATGCGGGGTTTTCACCGAACCTTCACTACGGGCGGTCAACACAAAGTCCGGGGCAAGGCGGTCACGGGCATCGGCGGCTGCCCTGATCCGTTCGACAGCAGCATCCAGTGGATAGAAGGGATGCTGCGGATCCTGTGAGTAGTCTTCAATGGAACATCCCGCGAGCCCAACCTCGATTGCGCCGCGCACCGTTTCCACGACCGCTTCCGGACTGTCGCCAAAACCGTTTTCAAGATCACCATTCACCGGAAGGGATGTTGCTCCGATGATTTCTGCAGCGTGGGCCAAGGCGTCGTCCCGTGAAATGAGGCCTTCAGCGTCTTTCACGCCCTTTGTCCAGGCGAGACCGGCACTGGAAGTCGCCAGCGCATCGAAGCGTAATCCGCTCAGGATACGGGCCGTTCCAATATCAAATGGATTTGCCATCAAGAAGGCGCGCCCGCGCTGGTGGAGCGCCTTGAATGTGATGCGGCGGTCTGCAGCGGTTGCCATGGATGGATACTCCCGGTGATTGAAGGTAGTTTTGTTTTACAGGCATGAAGTGTGCCCTGCCGGACGGCACCTGTCCAATCTCGCAAGCCGTTTAACGGCTGCAAAGAACCGGTCCATGCATTTTGCCCGGACCGGTTTCCCGGGATCAGAACCCGTTTGAAATCAGGTCCGTGTTACTCTTGCTGCAAAGCAACCGCGCCGGGCAAAATGAAGATGAATGTAGCTGACCTCGGGCTCCTCAAGGTATCTGGTGATCAGGTCTCCCGCCTGGACACCTTCGATCACATCGGCCTCCACGATTTCGTCCCGGCTGTTGAACGCACGGACCGACAGGAGACGGCTGGTGATTGAGGCGGGAAGTCTACCGGCGGGCAGATGGCGTTCTTCAGCGCCCTCCTGCACAAAAATTGCGTGACGGGACCTGTAAGGTGAATTTCCGGGCTGATGTTCGAAATTTAGGAGAAACACTCTTGCACCGGCCGGGGCGTCCTCAAGCGAGACGCGGCAGGGAAACCCTCCATCGGATATATGAACCTGAATGTTCCGGGCCGCAAGTTCGCTATCGGTTAGTGTGGCCAAGTGCGCAAACTGTTCTGAAGGCAGGGGATGGATCTGAAACATGCTGAGAATCTCCGTTTGACTAACCGAGACCCTACTTGGCGGGGTGTTGCCGAACGACCCGATTTGCGAGCACCGACTAATTTCCGGTTCGCCGTCCTGCCCGTCTGGCCATGCCGACCGATTTGGGCGCCGTTTCCTGAAAGCCGTATTGCGCATAAAGGTCCTTCGCCTGTCCGTCCGCAATCAGGCTGACATAGGCGGAGCCGGGAAGGGACATTTCAAGGTAGTTGCTCAGGGCTTTCATAACTCTCTTGCCAAGACCTTGGCCCTGGTAGGCGGGCAGAACCGCAATATCCGTGACCTGGATGAAACAGCCGCCATCTCCAATCAGGCGTCCCATGCCGATTGCATCACCTTCGTCAAACAGCATGACGCAATAGAGACTGTTGCTGAGCCCGATTTCTGCAGCTTCAGGTGCATAGCCGCTCAACCCGCACTCTGATCGCAGTCTGAGATAGGTATCAACATCAGGGACTTGTGGCTTCAGTTCGATCATTGTGCGGCTTTCGGCTCGTGGCAGATTTGGATCGGATCTTGCCTAGCGCGCGGCTGGTTGGCCAGGCAAGGTCAATTGTCCTTTTCCGGGCCACTTCGACCTTGACCGCGCGGGCCTTGGCGTGTCTCCATCTGAAAAAAGAAGCGCCGCGGGAGGTACAATGCGCGATCTGGGAGCTTGGGACTACGTGATTGTGGGGGCCGGAACGGCAGGGTGCGTTCTGGCAAACCGGTTGTCCGAGGACCCGGATGTGAAGGTCTTGCTGCTGGAGGCGGGCAAGCGCGACAACTATCTTTGGGTCCATATCCCGGTCGGATATCTCCATTGTATCGGAAATCCGCGGGTTGATTGGGGTTTCAAGACCGCTGCCGACCCTGGCCTGAACGGCCGCTCGCTGCTGTATCCGCGCGGGAAAGTGCTGGGCGGAAGCTCTTCGATCAATGGCATGATCTATATGCGTGGCCAGGCCGCCGATTATGACCGCTGGCGGCAAACCGGCCTCACGGGTTGGGGCTGGGATGATGTGCTCCCCTATTTCAAGAAATCAGAGGACCACTTTGAGTGGGACAATGAAACCCATGCACAGGGTGGAAATCTGCGGGTCGAAAAGCAACGGATTTCCTGGGAACTGCTCAATGCGTTCCGCGATGCGTGCGAAGAACTTGGCATACCGAAGACAGAGGATTTCAATTCCGGCGATAACTTCGGCTCGTCCTACTTCCAGGTTACCCAGAAATCGGGCCTCAGATGGAATGGGGTCAAGGCCTTCCTGAAACCTGCGCGCAACCGGCAAAACCTAACCGTCCTTACCGAAGTGCATGTGAGCCGGATTGTTCTCTCAGAAGGAAGAGCAAAAGGCCTTGAATTGACGGTTGCGGGAGAACCGGGCCAACTGGCGGTCAACGGTGAGCTGATCCTGTCTGCCGGCGCCGTTGGATCTCCGCAGCTTCTGGAGCTGTCGGGCATCGGCAAGCCGGAAGTTCTGCAGAACGCCGGTATAGACTGCAAAGTCCCGGCGTCGTCCGTCGGCGAGAATCTGCAGGATCACCTGCAGCTCCGGCCGGTGTTCAAGGTGCAAAACGCGCTCACCATGAACGAGATGGCGAGCTCCTGGGTGGGCAAAGCCAAAATCGGTCTGGAATACATTCTGAAACGGTCGGGGCCGATGGCGATGGCGCCGAGCCAGCTCGGTGTTTTTGCCCGCACGGACCCGAGTTTCGAAACGCCGAACGTCCAGTATCACGTCCAGCCTTTGTCTTTGCCAAAATTCGGCGAACCGCTTCACCCTTTCCCAGCGATGACCGCCAGTGTCTGCAATTTGCGGCCTGAAAGCCGGGGACATGTGCACATCACCTCACCCAACCCCTCTGATCCGCCGGAAATTCTGCCGAAATACCTGTCGGCCGAAGCAGACCGGCGGGTTGCAGCCGATGCAATCCGCCTCACCCGCCGCATCATGTCTTCCTCTGCCATGAAGCCGTACAAGCCGGAGGAGTTTCTGCCTGGGGCCGATCTGACGAGTGAGGATGAGCTCGTGAAGGCCGCTGGCGACATTGGCACCACCATTTTTCATCCGGTTGCCACCTGCCGGATGGGCATGGATGCCGGAGCCGTCGTTGACGAGCGCCTGCGGTTCAGGGGGCTTTCCAATCTTCGTGTCATCGACGCCTCGGTCATGCCGTCAATCACGTCCGGAAACACCAATGCGCCAACGGTGATGATTGCGGAAAAAGGCGCGGATATGCTGCGCGCCGACCGGAAAGCCTGACATAGCAAAAGTGCGTTGGTCCGTACGTGTTGAAATCGGGTCAAGCAAGGTTTAGCTAGGCAGCACTGAACCGGAGGGTTAGCCTATGCTGCGCGTCGTTTGCCTCGTTTTTGCGCTTGTTTTTGCAGCTGCCCCGGCTGCAGCGGAAAAGCCTCTCACGGTCTTTGCCGCCGCCAGCCTCAAGGAAGCGCTCGAAGAAATCGGTGCGGCCTTTTCTGACGCATCCGGTCACGAGGTCGTCTACTCCTTTTCGGGCACGGGAGCCTTGGCGCGGCAAGTCGAGGCTGGGGCACCGGCAGACGTGTTCGTTGCGGCCGATAACGCTTGGATGACCTATGTTGCGGAGCGCGGCGCGGTTGTTAAGGAGACCGTGAAACCCATTGCAGGCAACACCCTTGTCATCGTCGGACCTGAAGGATCCAGCCCGCTCGAGTTAACGCCGCAAAGTGTATTGGATCGTTTGGAAGGGTCGCGCATGGCGATTGCCGATCCGGACACTGTTCCGGCTGGGCGGTACGGTCAATCGTCGCTCATCAGCCTTGGTCTCCTTCAGGTGGTTGGAGACCGTTTGGCGCCAATGGAAAATGTCAGGATTGCACTCGGCGCGGTTGCACGCGGCGACACGCTTTTAGGCTTGGTTTATGCAACGGATGCCCGGATCGAGCCGAATGTGAGCGTAGTTGCCGAACTTCCAAAAGACAGTCACCCGCCGATTAGCTATCCGGCGGCACTTAGCAGCAGCGCTTCGCATCCTGCAGCAGCTGACTATCTGGCATTCCTGTCCGGACCAAAGGCTCAGGAGATCTTGCGTTCCTTCGGCTTTGTGTTTGATAACTAAGCGAGATGGGAACACAGAGCCGGCGGTGCAGGCTCCAAAAGACGGACGCTTGTGGACTGGTTATCTCTACAGCCTGCTGAACAGGAAGCTGTGCTTCTAACCATCAAGGTGGCGGGCATGGCACTGCTGGTCGCTCTGCCGGCAGCAATATGTGTTGCCTATGTGCTTGCGCGGTACCGGTTTCCAGGTCACGGCGCCGTTAACGCCCTTGTTCACATGCCCCTTGTTCTGCCACCTGTTGTGACGGGCTATGTGCTGTTACTGGCTTTCGGCCGCAATGGGCCTATCGGATCGCTGCTCCGAGAAACGTTCGGCATTAGCTTTGCCTTCAATTGGACCGGTGCGGCTCTTGCGGCAGGTGTCATGGCCTTTCCCCTGCTTGTCCGGCCGATACGCCTCTCTTTCGAAGCAATAGACCCGAAGTTGGAGGAGGCGGCTAAATCGCTTGGGGCCCGGCGGATCGTTGTGTTTCTGACCGTGACCTTGCCATTGGCACTGCCAGGTATTCTGGGCGGCGCAATACTGGGTTTTGCCAAGGCCATGGGCGAATTTGGGGCAACGATCACGTTTGTTTCCAACATCCCCGGAGAAACCCGCACGCTCGCGCTCGCGCTTTATACGGCGACCCAAAGCCCAAGTGGCGATGTGGCGGCCTTCCGTCTAACGTTGATTGCGGCCGTTATTGCGTTCGGCGCTCTGATTGCCTCTGAATTGCTGGCCCGGCGGTTGCGGAAACAGCTGGGGGCGGAAGATGCTTGAGGTCGATGTGAGCGGACGCGCGGGAGAGCTGGCCTTGAAGGCGCAGTTTTCGGCAAGTGGCGGCGTAACGTCTCTGTTTGGTCAATCGGGCGCGGGGAAGACCACGCTGACAAACATGATTGCGGGACTGGTCAGGCCAGATGAGGGGCGGATCGCGATCAACGGTATTCCGGTGTTTGACTCGGTCTCCGGTATCGACCTGTCCGTCCAATCGCGCCGGATCGGTCACGTCTTTCAGGAGGCCAGGCTCTTTCCACATCTGAGCGTCAAGGCCAATCTGACCTATGCGCGCTGGGCGGGGCGCCGGCCGTCCACCCGTTCCTTCGAAGAAGTTACCGGCCTTTTGGGACTGTCCGGCCTCCTGAACCGCAAACCCGGCACGCTGTCGGGCGGTGAAAAACAGCGCGTTGCCATTGGCCGCGCCTTGTTGTCCGACCCACAGCTTCTGATCATGGATGAACCGCTTGCAAATCTTGACCAGGCCAGGCGCAACGATATTCTTCCCTATCTGGATCGCCTGTGTAATGAAGCAGGGATTCCGATCCTGTATGTCAGCCATTCCATTGAAGAGGTGGCAAGACTGTCGCAAACACTGGTCATTTTGTCGGGCGGGCAAACGCCGGCCTATGGTCCGGTGGCCGATATGCTGGCCAGAACCGATCTTGGCCGGGCAACCGGCAGGCATGAAGCTGGTGCCCTTCTGGAAGGCCGTATCACCGAGGAAGCCGATGAGTGGGGGCTCACAACCGTCGATATCGGTGGCGTAGAACTTTATATCCCGGACCTTGATGGGGCCACCGGCGAGGCCATCCGGCTACGCATTCGGGCGCGCGATGTTGCCGTGGCTCTTGAGCCCGTCTCCGGCCTGTCTATCCGCAATGTGCTTCCCGGACAGATCACCAGCATATCCGAGGAAACCGGCCCTTACGCTGAGATCCTCTGCAGCGTCGCCGGACAGACCGTGCGGGCCCGGATCACGCGGGCATCGGTGGCCGAGCTGGGATTGAGCGAAGGAAAACCGGTCCAGCTTTTGATCAAGAGTGTTGCGATCGATAAACGGCAACGCGCCCCAGGCAGAAGCTGACCACCCGGACCGGCGATTTGCCGCCGCTTGGGATTTTTTTCAGAAGGGATGTCACACTCAAAGTATTCACATCGTCGCCCTGGTATCGGACGCTAAACATCCAAGGACTGATACCAATGAAAAATTCCAGCCAGATCAATCACTACCAGCTGGTTCCGGCCATCTTCCAGGCGCTTTCAGCGTCTCATCAAGAAATATCCAAGACATTGGAACCAAAGCTGCGTCATCTGATCGAGCTGCGGGCCTCTCAAATCAACCGCTGTGCCTTTTGCGTGAAAATGCATACGGAAGAGGCCAAAAAAGATGGAGAAACAGCCGAGCGAATCGAGAGAATCATGGTTTGGGATCATGTCGATGATTTCTCGGAAAAAGAGCAGGCGGCTCTTGCCTGGACCGAGGCGCTGACCGAGCTCGACGCGAAGACGGATTACAACGGGCTGCGGAGCCGCTTGAAACAGCATTTTGAAGATCAGGAAATCAGCGCCATGACGGCGGCGGTCGCCATGATCAACCTGTGGAACCGGGTCCAGGTTTCCAACCACTAAACGAATGGGTGTTCATGATGGGCACATCTTCACAAACGGCGGCGTTCGAGTCGATGCGCGCCCGGCTTACCGGCCTTGCCTATCGTATGCTCGGATCAATGGCCGATGCGGAAGATGCGGTTCAAGACACATATCTGCGATGGCAGGGCGCTGATGCTGCTGCCATCCAGAACCCGGAGGCCTGGCTGACCACAGTCTGTACAAACCGGTGTCTCGACCTTCTAAAGTCAGCGCACAAAAAACGCGTCGACTATGTTGGTTCATGGATCCCGGAGCCATTGCAGACGACGGTGAGCGGAGATGCGGAAAATGGTCTTCAGCTGTCTCAATCCCTAACGACAGCCTTCTTGTTGCTGATGGAAAGGCTCTCTCCCAAGGAACGGGCAGCGTATCTCCTGCACGAAATCTTCGGCCATCCGTTCTCCGATGTTGCCGATGCGCTGGACGTTTCCGAAGCTGCGGCCCGCCAGTTGTCCTCCCGGGCCCGCCAGCATGTCACGATGGACCGCCAGCGGTTCCTCCCCCCTGCTGAAACGCAGGATGAATTCCTGTCCGCATTCCTTGACGCACTGACGACGGGATCGACCGATCATCTGGCAGGCCTACTTGCTGAAACCGTCAGATTCCGGAGCGATGGTGGCGGCAAGACGACGGCGCTCCGGCGGATTTTGCAAGGGTCGGACCAAGTCAACAAATACATCTCACGCATTCTCCGGCGCCTTTGGACGGAGGGCGAGGCTGTTAAGATGCAAGTCAACGGTGTTGCCGGGTTGGCATTGATCCACGACGGCAAAGTGGTAACAGCCATGGTGCCAGGCTATGCAGCCGACGGAACGGTTGAAGACGTGTTTATGATCCGAAATCCGGAAAAGCTGCGCTATCTGCTTGAGCCGCTCTGTCACGATCCGGAAAGCGGTGGTTTGATCCGGCTGTGCTAATGGCTGCCTACCACCGCTTCTTGCTGTGGACTTGCAGATATTTGAGAAGTTTTACCGGCGAACACCGCAGCTTTACTGCGTTTTAAGTGTTTCCGCATGCACTGGGGCATCTGGTGTTTTGCGGGAAGAGCCCAAAGACGCCCGCCCGGCCGGTAATCGATCGGCTGTTTGCGGTAAATCGCGTCCGGTTTGTCGCCCGTTGATTTGGGGCCCGTATCCCAAGGGAAGATTAGGCCATTCAGTTGGGACATACCGCTTTGACCTTCGAGGTTTGATCATGAGACATGTGTTTGCAGGTATTGCCGGATTGATAGCGGTCTGCTTGCCAGGTGCTGCCCAGGCGGTCTGTGATCCGGGTGAGTTGACCATTAAGTTCAGTCATGTGGTGGCCGAGAAAGGCCATCCCAAGGGCGAAATGGCAGCAGCCCTCGCAGCGCGTATCAACACAGAGATGAACGGTTCCGCCTGCATGGAGGTCTATCCCTCTTCCGAGCTATACGATGATGATGCGGTCATGGAAGCCCTGCTGCTTGGCGAGGTTCAGATCGCAGCTCCGTCCATCTCGAAACTGGAGGACTATACCCTCAAATACCGGCTGTTCGATCTGCCGTTTCTGTTCTCGGACATGCAGGCGGTCAATGTCTTCATCGAAAGCGAAATCGGCAATAGCCTTCTCAATGAAATGTCGGATTACGGATTTGTCGGTATCGGCTACATGCTGAACGGCTTGAAGCAGTTCTCCGCGAACAAGGTCCTGGAGATTCCCAAAGATGCGGAAGGTCTCGCCTTTCGTGTCCAGACCTCGGATGTTGCGGTTTCCATGATTGAAACCTTGAACGCCAGGCCAGTCAAATTGCCCTTCAAGGATGTGTTTTATTCGTTGGAAACGGGTCTGGTCGATGGCCAGGAAAACACCTGGTCGAACATCTATACCCAAAGGCTGTTTACGGTTCAGGACGGTGTTCTGGAAACCAATCACCAGCTTCTGATTTATCTCGCGGTCGTTTCACAGGAGTGGCTTGAGGGGTTGGACCCTGCTATCCGGGCTACGTTTTTAAAGATCTTCAAGGAAGTGTCCGGGGCCTACAACGCCCGCGCTATGGAGATAAATGCGGAAAGCCGGAGCAAAATCATACGGTTCGGAGGTGTTGTTAGAGGCCTGACACCTGTTCAGCGTAAGGAATGGGTGAGCGCGATGGCGCCTGTCTGGGCAAAGTATCAGGACCAGATCGGTCTGGATGTCATCGAAGCTGCGGTCAATTCAAACGCGAGCAATTGACGGGTTGGGACACTCAGATCTCCGGCAAACAAAAAAGCCGGCCTTTGAGAAGGCCGGCTCTAGAAAGCAAAGGTGTGTTGGCTCAGACGATACTGCCAAGCTTCATGGCAACGCTCATGTCGCCTTCTACCTGCATTTTTCCACCCATGAAGGCCGCGGTCGGGTTGAGGTCGCCGGACAGAAGGTCGGCAAGATCTTCTGAAGACATTTTGATCGTGCAATCCGCTTCGTTATCTTCATTGGAAACGTTGGATCCTTGCAGGAAGATGATCCCGCCATCGCCAAGATCGAACTTTACGGATTCTTCGATACCTCCGTCGGCCACTTTGCCGCGAACGCCTTCTGTCAGCTGGTCCAAGGACATAGTCTCAACTCCCATTGATTTGGATCCGGTCGGATCAAGTTTTCCTCTTGAAGCATGCCGTTTACGTAACCGTCAAGCAAAATCGTGTACCTCTGGGGAATCGGCCAGGCTCTCCCCTAGTGATTGTCTCTCGGAAGGCCCTTGTGTGCGACGTCCTGGTATTTGACGGCTGGCTCCAGGACCATTCCCTTGTCGAATTGGCCGATCATCGACCGCTGAATTTCCTGCCAGGGCGTTTGGCTTTCAGCGATTTTGAAGCCGCCGGCTGCTTCCAGGTCTGCGCGGCGCTGTGCCAGTTCTTCATCTGAGACAAGAATGTTGGCGGTGCCGGCATTCAGGTCAATCCGGACGCGGTCGCCGGTTTGAAGCAGGGCAAGCCCGCCCATGGCGGCAGCTTCCGGCGAGGCATTTAGGATTGAGGGCGAGCCGGATGTTCCGGATTGGCGCCCATCGCCGATACACGGCAGCGAGGTGATCCCCCGTTTGATGAGTTCGGCAGGCGGCTGCATGTTGACCACTTCCGCGCCTCCCGGATAACCGATAGGCCCCGTCCCGCGGATGAAAAGCATGCAATGCTCGTCAATCTGATAGGCGGGATTGTCGATGTTGTCGTGGTAATCCTCCGGCCCCTCGAAAACGATCGCGCGGCCTTCAAATGCTTCAGGATCGCCAGGGTTGGACAGATAGCGGTCCCGGAACTCTTCCGAAATAACGGACGTTTTCATGATTGCGCTATCGAACAGGTTGCCTTTGAGGTTGATGAACCCGGCCTTGTGTTTGAGTGGGGCCTCATATGATTTGATGACGTCTGGAAGGTCCGTGGTGATCCCGTCACAATTCTCGCCGATGCTCAAGCCGTTTGCGGTTTTCGCGCCAGGGTGCGGAAGCTTTCCGTGGCGCATCAATTCTGCAACGACTGCCGGCACGCCTCCGGCATGGAAGTAGTCTTCGCCAAGATACGCGCCGGCCGGCTGCAAATTCACGAGAAGCGGCACATCATGACCTATGGCCTGCCAATCGTCGTTGGTGAGCTCCACGCCCAGATGCCGGGCGATTCCGTTCAGATGGATCGGAGCATTGGTTGAGCCGCCGATGGCCGAATTGACCACGATTGCATTTTCAAATGCATGCCTCGTCATGATGTCAGAGGGTTTCAGGTCCTGATGAACCATTTCAACAATGCGTTTGCCGGTTGCATAGGAGATTGCGCCACGCTCCCGGTAGGGGGCAGGAATGGCCGCGGATCCGGGCAGCTGCATCCCAAGAGCCTCGGCAAGGGAGTTCATCGTCGTGGCCGTACCCATGGTGTTGCAATAGCCAACGGACGGGGCGGAGGAAGATACCAGATCCATGAAGCCGTCATAGTCGATCTCGCCTGCCGCCAGCATCTGCCGCGCTTTCCAGACGATCGTTCCGGAACCCGTCCGCTCGCCTTTGTGCCAGCCATTCAGCATTGGCCCGACGGAAAGGGCAATTGCGGGAATATTGACGGTCGCGGCGGCCATGAGACATGCCGGCGTTGTCTTGTCGCAACCGATTGTCAGAACAACACCATCAATCGGATACCCGTAAAGAAGTTCTACCAGTCCGAGATAGGCGAGGTTGCGGTCAAGTGTCGCCGTTGGCCGTTTGCCCGTCTCCTGGATCGGATGCACCGGAAATTCGAATGGGATGCCGCCTGCCGAAACGATCCCCTCGCGAACGCGTTTGGCGAGTTCAATATGATGCCGGTTGCAGGGCGACAGATCTGATCCTGTCTGGGCAATGCCGATAATGGGCTTGCCGGACTGAAGCTCTTCACGTGTGATGCCAAAATTCAGATAACGCTCAATGTAAAGCGCAGTCATGCCCGGGTTATCTGGATTGTTGAACCACGCGGCCGACCGCAGTTCCGGCACCTTGGTATCGCTCATCGCGCTTCGTCCCTCATTTAAATCGCTTGAAATGCGTTCCCCCGGATAAACACCAGGATTTCAACGCTGTAAAGGACATGGGGCGATCAATTGGTGCTGCAATTTTGGCGTCATCTTTGCCGGATTGAAGCATGGATCGTTCCAGATAGTGAGAGCCGGGCAAAGGCCCATAAAATCAATAATGAAAACAAAAAGCTAACTGGTGCCAACAGTATCGGCAGCCACAAAAATCCGGCGCCGATGCCGCCAAAGAGGGCCGCCGCTGCAAGTATTTTTCTTGCCCGCGAGGCCATTTTGTTCCGGCGCGTCGCAAGGGCTTTTAGAGCCGGAAAGGCACCAATATCCTCTGTAGCGCTCACGGCAATCAGTTTTGTCTCGTCCCGGCCGGTATTATTTTTTGTGCAACGGTAGAGTTCAAGGCTTAGCCGGTTCTGAGAAAGGGTGAGAACAAGTGGTGGCTCTTCTGGAAAGAAGGTAGCGCTGCCCTGTAGGGCGGTTTCACCGGGAGCCGGATCGTCCAGCACGTTTAGGCCCAGCATGCCTGCCAGAGCCTCCCGGGTTTTGCGGCTGTCTCCCGAATAAAGCCATGGGGTCAAGCGTTCGGCGCGAAGGGCCATTCCGGCAACCCCAGCGTCTTGGCGCAGCGTGCCCTCTAGTCCTAATACGCCAACCACCCTGCCGCCGATAGCCACCCTTAAAACCGTTTTTCCATCGGCTTCCAGCGACCGGGCAATTGCATCTGCCGTGAAACTGTCGATTTTAAGCTGCTTCAGAAGATCAGTTGTGCCGATGACGACTGTTTGACCGCCAAGAAGGGCGATGACGCCGAGACCTGGGGCTGGTTTCGAGCGGTCCGGGAGGCGCAAACCCACATGCCATTGAGCTGCGAGCTGCCGCAAGGCCGACGCGACAGGATGATCTGAACCCGACTCCGCAGAAGCGGCGACCGCAAGAAGCGTCTTAGGCTCGTTGTTAAAGGCCATGACATTCGTCACCATCAAATCGGGACCGGACATGACGGCGCTTTTGTCTATAACAATGTTCTTGGAATTGGCTATGAACCGGAGTGTATCGCTGTCTACGCCCCGCGCACCTGCTGCACGTGCCGCGGCTATGAATATGCGGTCGGCAAAGGCGTTAATGCCGTCAAATAGGTGAGGCCAGGCGAGGACGAGCGCCGAAGCAAAGGCAATGGATACCTGTGATTTGTCGACAAACGCCCATCCTGTTGCCGCAAGTCCCGCAAGACCGATTGCAGCAAACGCCTCCTTGTGCCCGCAGTAGTCCCTGCGGGGCGGCAAAAGCGCAGCCCCGGCGGCGCGGAATAGCATCAAGAAGCCAGCTGAGAGCGCTAGCGGGGCCGTCGTGGCTCCAGGAAGTCCTAGAACCATCAAGGCGGCGGCGAGGGCCAGAAGACCAAAGGCTGTGGCGGTTGTGAGTAGGGTGAGCGGCCGCCCGGGCGAGCGGATCTGCGCAAGTGACAACGTCAGCAGCGCGTGAATGCAGGAAAAGGCAGAAAAGAGAAGCACACTTGCGGTTCCAAAGACCGTCAATCCGGGAGATCCGCCCAAGCCGTCGGATTGCGAGGCGATCGCGAGCGCGAGAAAGAATAGAGCAACCAGAAAACAGAAAATCCGTGAAATGGACCGAATGGATAGTCTCAACATGCGTCTGCGCCTGAAACCCTTGATTGGGAAAACCTGAGTGTGGGAGCCGGAAAGGGCGTGATGTCAGGGTCAAGATGCGCGCGCTGTCCCTGCGCGGCAATCCGGGCTGAGCAAGCGTGCGGTCCGAAAGACGCCGGGAATTAGCAGTATTGACGAGGTTTTTTGCAAAGGTAAGACACGTTCACCTAAGGGCATGTTTCGCCACCAGCGCTTGGACGTGTTTCAAATTCTGCCGGAAAAACAGTGCTTAAAGAGTGGACTGAGAAGAAGCCGGTTTTTGCTCCGGCAGAATACCCGGCAAAAAGTGCCCGGTATCGACAGCACTGTGGTTATCATGCGGCCTCAAAATAGGAATCGGGCCCCAGCTGTATGTCAAGAAAAAGGCTGATCCGAATCGGAAAAATGACTCTGTTTCAGGGACGTGGAAGAGCTGCCCGCCGGAAATCGAGCAGCGCTTTGGTTTGTTCAGGCCGTTTCGAGATTGGCCCGCGACAGCAGCTCCATTGACGGCATCAGGCTGAGCAGCTGTTTGGTATATTCATGCTGCGGTGCTTCAAACAGCGTGTCACAGTCGGCAACTTCGCACAGCTCGCCGTTTTTCATGACGCCGATCCGGTTGCACATCTGCCGGATAACAGCGAGGTCATGGCTGATGAACAGCATTGTCAGACCCAGCTCCTGCTGCAAATCCTTCAAGAGGTTCAGGATCTGGGCCTGGATCGAAACGTCCAGGGCTGATGTCGGTTCATCGCAGATCAGGAACCTCGGACGGGTTGCCAGTGCTCTGGCAATGGAGATCCGTTGGCGCTGTCCGCCTGAGAACTCATGCGGGAATTTTTGCCCGGCGGCGGCACCAAGCCCAACATGGTCGAGCAAATCGTCCACGATCTGGCGCACCTCAGAGTTTCTGGAAGCCAGTTTGTGGAACTTGATCGGCTCGGCGATGATATCCCTGACCCGCATGCGTGCATTTAGCGAAGAATAGGGATCCTGGAAGATCATCTGCATCTGGCGGCGCATGGCAAGGACCTCACGCCGGTTCTTCAGCGAGGTGAGTTCTGTCTTGCCGAACAAGATGGAGCCGCCGGTCGGTTCGTAGAGCCCGGTAATAAGCCGTGCAATCGTTGACTTGCCGGAGCCGGATTCGCCAACCACACCGAAGGTTTCGCCCTGTTCGATATCGAAACTGACCGACTTGACCGCCTGGAAATACTTCCTGCGCGAGGGAATAACCGATCCTTTGACCTCAAAATGCATATCGAGTTCGCGAATTTGCACGAGCGGGCCGGATACCGCCTCGTAGTCGCGGCTCTTGCCCAGCCAATGTGTCGAGATGTCGATCTGCTTCTGGGGTGTTCCCGCAGCTTCGATGTAATCGACAACCGGGAACCGCTCCACGCGGATATCCGGCCTTGGGACCGCTGATATCAGGCTTTGGGTATAGGCGTGCCTTGGTTCGCCGAGCACCTGGTTGGTCTCGCCATATTCGACGAGTTTGCCCCGGTACATGACGGCGACATGGTCCGTGATATCCGCGATGACACCCATGTCATGGGTGATCACAAGCATGGCTACATTCCGCTCAGCGCAGAGCTTCTTCATCAGCTCCAGAATCTGCGCCTGGATGGACACGTCGAGCGCGGTCGTTGGTTCATCCGCGATCACGAGCTCTGGCTCAGCGCACAAGGCAAGGGCAATCACCACGCGCTGGCGCATGCCTCCGGAAAACTGATGCGGATATTGTTTGATCCGTTCTGCCGCGTTGGGGATACCGACGGCATTAATGAGTTCAATCGCGCGGTTCTGGGCTTCTTTTGACGATAGCGGCAGGTGGGTGCGGATTGTCTCCACAAGCTGGCTTTCGACCGTTTGCAGCGGATCGAGCGAGGTTAGCGGATCTTGGAAAATCATGCCGATTTTCCGGCCGCGAAGCTTGCGCATTTGCTTGTAGGGAAGCTTGTCGATGCGCGCGCCGTGGAGATAAACCTCCCCGTTAGCGATGTGGCCGGGTTCTTGGAGAAGGCCTATCACCGCATTGCCAACGGTCGATTTACCTGCGCCGGACTCTCCGACGACGCCGAGGATTTTACCGGCCTCAATTTGCAGATTAACACCTTCCGCGGCAACGAATACGGACTTACGGCCGGGGAATTCGACCCTGAGGTCCTTAATATCAAGAACGTTCATTGGTCTCACCTCAGCGCAGTTTCGGATTGAGGGCATCCCTCAACCAGTCGCCCAACAGATTGACGTTAAGGACAAGTATCGCCAGCGCGAGGCCGGGGAAAATCGCGATCCACCACTCGCCTGAATAGAGGAAATCGTTGCCGATCGCGATCAAGGTGCCAAGCGAAGGCTGGGTGGGCGGCATCCCGACACCGAGGAAGGAAAGTGTTGCTTCTGTTACAATGGCCAAGGCCAGATTGATGGTTGCGATAACAAGCACCGGTCCCATGACGTTCGGAAGAATATGCCGGACCATGATGATCACCGCCGGAATACCGATGACGCGGGCGGCTTGGACATATTCCTTGTTCTTCTCCACCATCGTGGAGCCCCGCACTGTCCGGGCGTATTGAACCCAGAACGACAGGGCAAGCGAGACAATCAGGATGTAAAAGGCGAAGATCTCGCGGTCGATACCGCCAAAGATACCAGCGGCGACCCCGTCGATCAGAAGGGCGATCAGGATGGCCGGGAAGGTCAGCTGAATATCAGCGATCCGCATTCACCGCATCGACACGGCCGCCCATGTAGCCTGCCACAAGCCCGGCGGAGATGCCGATAACCGCAGCTGCAAACACCGAACAAAAGCCGACGATCAACGAAATCCGCATGCCGTAGAAAATACCGGACAGCAGATCTCGGCCCTGATCATCCGTGCCAAGCAGGAAACGTGGATCGGAGTATTCCATCCAGACCGGTGGCACGCGGGCATCCAGGATCGAGATCGACGCCAGATCGAACGGATTATGTGGCGCAATTAACGGAGCCAGAAAAGCCAGCAGGAACAAAACCGTGGTGCCGATGGCTGCGGCGACGGTCACTTTTGACTTCAAGAAAGAATGGAATAGGTCCGTGTCCATCATCCGGGCGAGCCACCCCTGCGGGGCTTTGGTGGTGTCGGAGACATTGGTCATGGGCGGTCTCCTCAAGGCCGTCCGACCCGCAGGCGCGGGTCAATCAGGAAGTACATGATGTCGACGATGAAGTTGATCGCGACAAACAGGAATGCGGTAAGCAGCAGATACGCCGACATGATCGGGATATCGACGTTTTGGACCGCCTGCAGGAACATCAGGCCCATGCCGGGCCATTGGAAAACGGTCTCTGTGATGGTGGCGAACGCGATGATCGAGCCAAGCTGCAGGCCGGTGATGGTGATCACCGGGACCATTGTGTTCTTCAGGGCATGGCGGAAATGCACCAGACGGTCGGGCAGACCGCGTGCACGCGCAAATTTTATGTAGTCGGTACGGATGACCTCAAGCATTTCTGCCCGGATTAAGCGCATGATCAGCGTCATCTGGTAAAGACCAAGGGTAATGGACGGCAACACCAGCGCTTTCAGGCCTGAAACGGTCAAGAAGCCGGTTGTCCACCATGACCCGATCTGGACGGTTTCACCGCGTCCGAAACTGGGGAGCCATTGAAGTGTGACTGAAAACAGAAAGATCAGCAGGATGCCGATAAAAAAGGTCGGCAGCGATATGCCGATCAGGGAAACGGACAGGAACATCTTGGAAATAGCCGAGTCGCGATTGAGGCCGGCATAAATTCCCATTGGGATGCCGACTACCAGGGCAAACAGCGCTGACATGAAACTGAGCTCAAGCGTCGCTGGAATCCGTTTTGCAAACAGCTCAGACACCGGCTGGCGGAACTGATAGGAGGTTCCGAAATCGAATTGAGCCGCCTTCGTTACAAAGCGCAAGAACTGCACGGGGATTGGATCGTTCAGACCCAGACGCTCCCGGAGGGCTTCCCGCTCTTCGATTGATGTTTCAATGCCGACCATCTGGTTGATGGGGTCGCCGACAAAGCGGAACATGGTGAAAGCCAGCAAGGCAACCACCAGCATGACAATCATCGCCTGGATCAGACGGCGTGTTGCAAAACCAATCATTTCGGCTCTTTAAGTCTTGGAATGAAAAGACGCTCCTGGCGCGGTGGCCGGGAGCGTTTTTTTCTGCTTACCCGCTTAGTTTTTCGTCACAAAGCGGAAATGGAAGGCGTTGTCGGCGCGTTGGACAAGCTCGACATTGTCGGCAACGCCCCAAGCCAGGCCCTGTTGATGAAGCGGGATGTAGTACGCGTTATCATGGGAGATGGTGTAGGCCTCCGCAATCAACTCGTCGCGCTTGACCGGATCGTTCTCAACCAGGATCTGGTCTGTGAGTTCGTCGATCTTTGCATCGCAGAAGCCGCCATTGTTGAACGGCGAACCAGCACCGGACTCATCACGGCAGTTCATCAGGTTGTCGAGCACGTTCCAGCTGTCAAAGGAGCCAGGTGTCCAGCCCAGAAGATAGAAGGACGTGTCATAGCCGCCGGATGCGAGGATCTTGGCGAAGTACTTGGCCTTTGGCTGTGCGTTGAGATCGACCTTCACACCTATACGGGCCAGCATTGCCGCAACAGCCTGACAGATCGCTTCGTCATTGACATAACGGTCATTCGGGCAATCCATACCGACAGAAAAGCCGTTCGGATATCCTGCTTCGGCCATCAGCGCCTTAGCCGCATCGACATCATAGGGATAGCGCTCAAACTCACCGCCTTTGGAAAACAGGAACGGAGAAATCATGATCGCGGACGGCGTGGACAGGCCGCGCATGACTTTTTGCTTAATCGCTTCGATATCGATTGCCTGATAAAACGCCTTGCGGACGCGCTCGTCCTTGAACGGGTTGGCGCCTTCCACATCGGAGTAGAGCAGTTCATCGCGCATCTGGTCCATGCCGAGGAAGATCGTGCGCAGTTCCGGCCCTGTCAGGGCGACCGTGCCGGAGTTGTCGTTGATGCGTTTGATGTCCTGAACCGGGATCGGATACACCATATCCATCTCACCGGACAAAAGCGCTGCAACGCGGGTGGCATCAGACCCGATCGGCGTAAACTCGACGCCGGTCAGATTGTGGGTCGCTTCATCCCACCATCCGTCATTCGTCTCGTAGACGGTCTTCACACCCGGCTCGTGGCTGACGATCTTGAACGGGCCGGTGCCGTTTGCATTAAGCGCTGCGTAGTTCGGTGTGGTGTCAGACGCAGACGTGACTTTTACGGCGTCGTTCGCTTCGGTCCACTCTTTGTCCATGATGGCCCAAGTATCCCACTCGTAATGCAGGATCGGGTTCGGGCCGGACAGCACAAAATCGATGGTGTAGTCGTCAACGATTTCCACGGTGGCATCGGCTGGAACGCGTGTCGTCAGATCGGAGCCTTCGGAGCGCACCCGTTCGAATGAAAAGGCAACGTCTTCTGCTGTGAAGTCATTGCCATTGTGGAATTTTACGCCTTCGCGGAGCTTAAACCGCCAGCGGTTCGGTTCAACAACCTCCCAGCTTTCCGCAAGAGCCGGCTCGATTGTGAGATCCGGGCCGCGGCGTGTCAGACCCTCATAGGCGTTTCCGAGCGCATGCAGTGTGAAGGTCTCATTGAGGCTGTATGGATCAAGTGCGTTCAGTGTGCCTTGAAACGAAAATTTCAGCGTTTCCGCTTGCGCGGTGGTCAGCATGCTGCCCGCCAGCAATGCAGATACCATAAGTGTTGATTTGATCTTCATATTCCCCTCGTTCATTCCGTAAAACGGATTTTCATGGTTTGTTTTTTGACCGGCCGCCAAGTCCAGTCCATCGTATTTTTATTGAGTATGGCACTGTCGGTGTTGGGGTTCAAACCCGTTTAATGCTTGTTTTCGGATAATTTTTCGCACAACCGGTCCAAGAATTCGGCGCAGCGATCAAGTTCCCTTAAGTCAATATACTCATCAGGTTGATGCGCTTGATCTATCGAACCTGGTCCACAGACCACCGTCGACAGGCCATGTTCTTGGAAAATCCCGCCCTCGGTCGCATAGACGACCACATGTTGGCCATTGTCGCCTGTAATTTGACGCGCCGTTACTTCCGCAGCGCCATCGGTTTCTTCCCGGAGCCCCGGCACGGATGCCAGGACGTCAATCACAATATCGCAGTCAGGTGCAATCGCGCGCATGTCCGGCAGCACGCTCTGACTGGCGAAGGCCCTGTAGGCATCGACCCAGCCGTTAGCGGACTCCCCGGGCAGCATACGGATATCGGTCATGAACTCGCATGTCTGCGCTGTGATGTTTGCGGCCTGGCCGCCGGTTATCGTGCCGCAATGAAGTGTCGTATAAGGTGGCTCGAACAGGCTGTCGGGATCAGCATTGGAACGGTTATGTGCCGTTTGCTGGTCCAGCCAGGTAATCAGCCTGGCGGCGGCCGAAATCGCTGAAACGCCCCGGTGGAGCTGACTGGAATGCGCCGGGTGTCCGGTCACTGTTGTTTTTAGGACGGTGATCCCCTTGTGGCCGGTTACCACTTTCATGTTCGTCGGTTCGCCAACGATAGCGAATGCAGGGCGGGTGCCTGAGGCGAGGATGGCTTTTGCAAGGGGCGGCGCACCGAAGCAGCCGACTTCCTCGTCATAAGACAAGGCAATGTGGATCGGACGCTTCAAGTCAGCCTGCAGGAAGTCGGGCACCTTTGACAGGACAGTTGCCGCAAAGCCCTTCATGTCCGATGCACCGCGGCCATAAAAGCGGCTGTTCTCTTCCCAAGCTGTGAATGGATCCTGCGACCATTTCTGCCCAGTCACCGGTACAACATCGGTATGGGCGGACAGCACGACGCCACCATCCGCATCCGGGCCGATCCGGGCATGAAGAGAGGCTTTTTGACCGGTTTCATCAGGGATGCGCTCGCTGGTGATCCCCCACTCACTCAAATACCGTTCTGTGAAATCGATCAGGTCGAGATTGCTGCGGTCGGAGACCGTTTCAAAGGAAATCAGTTTTGCGAGCATGTCGCGTGGAGTGTAAGTGGTCGGCACGAAGGACTCGAATTGGTCAGTTGAGAGAATCTACTGACGGCTGCTCGTCGCCAGCAGATGAAAGAGCAGGCACATCTAGTGAGTGAATCGCGAGCACTTTCAAGGGTTTTTCTTTGCCCCGCACGATGATTTCAGACACCTGGGCATCCGGAAACATCACGCCTGCCGCCTCAGCCACATCGGTAGAAACCACCAGAAAGCTACCGAACCGCTTGTTTTCGGCTTCAAGCCGGCTGGCGGTGTTGACCACATCACCTAGAGCTGTCAGCCCGCCTTTTGAGCCATCTGATCCGGCCGCCCCAACTCTGCCGAGTATCGCCGACCCCACATGGACGCCCACACCCAACCGGAGCGGCGATTGAAACTGAGGGCCTCGTTCGTGGTTCAGGTCATTCATGACTTTTTCAAGCCGCCGGGAGGCCGCCAACGCCTGCTTGGCACCTGTTTTCAAGTCGCTGTCCATTCCGAAGATTGCCATGATGCCGTCGCCGATGAACTTGTCGACGAACCCTCCTTCGGCCCGTATGGCCTCCGACGCCTGATCAAGATAGCGGTTGAGAAGGTGGACGATATCGTAGGCGAGCTGCGTTTCCGTCAGCCCCGTGAAATTGCGCAAGTCCACGAACATGACGGCAATTTCCTGTTCGACGCCCCAATAATAGGCGTCTTTCAGGTGTTCGCTGTCCGCTGCACTGGACTTCACAGCGACCAGAGGCTGTACGCTCAGGTTTTCTCTCGGCCGGACCTGGCAGGCCAGGCGGACGTCATGTGCCGCATTGATACGCCTCAGAACCGCTGTTTCGGCCGATACCGGCGTGTCGAGGGTTTCTGCGCCCGACAAGACCTTAACGCGGCATGTCGAGCAGCGGGCCCGCCCGCCGCAAACCGATGCCAGCGGAATGTCATTCATACGGCTGATTTCAAGAAGCGTTGCGCCGGGCTGGGCGCGGACCGAAAGGCCGCCGGGAAATCCGACACTGATTTTGCGAGCGAGAATGCCGCGCGCGTAACGGATCAGCACGGCCAGCAGGGCAACGGCGATCAGTCCGAAAACGACGGCCCGCAACTGGTCGGCGATGTCATAAACCCAAAGAGCCTGTTCGCGGGTGACATTCACCTGAACGTCCTTGGTCAGGGCAAGGCGGCGCGCCCCTTCCACAAATCCCCAGAGCGCCAGCACGGGCAATGCGATGGCAAGCGCCAAGCATCCATATTTCAGCCTTTGGTACAGCGGATAAAGCCTAAGCCAGAAATGCAAACCGATCATCGCATGAATCCAGACAACCAGCAGCAGCAAGGACTGCGTGAAGGCTAGATCAGGCCAGAGCAACGTCAGCATCTGATGATATGTGGGAGCGAAACCGAACTCTTTGGCAAGGCCCATCGTTGTGACGACGTGAGGGATCAGCGTCCAGGGAATGTAAAGACCCAGAACAAGCTGAATGAACTCCCAAGCCGGCATCTTCAGCGTGTTTCTTTTCCCCGTGCGCCAAAGGGCCAAAACGATATGCGTCAGCGCCGCCGCGCACAGGATCAGTTCTCCTGGAAGGCTGCGCCATACCCAGTAGTGCCATTTGGAGGCGGCTTCCATCGCCTCCACCGAAACGATGCCAAGTGCGTGATTGGAAAAGTGGCTCAAACAAAATGCAAACAGGATTAGCCCGGACCACAATCTCAAGCGCTGGCGAATGTTTCCGGCATTCGCACGCGGCTGCGCTGATGATTTTGATCCCTTGGTCTTTTGTGTCTGCGTTTGGGTCATCGGGTCCGCATCGTCTTGGCGTTGGCCGGTTTTCCATCACCGGTCCGCGCGGCGAACCGTCATGCATCACTCAGTTGTCTTCAAGTCCTTTCATACATCGACCGTTCAAGATTGAAAGTACCGTTTCGATGGATCGTGGAAAGCGGGCCTGTGGTCTTGAAACCATATGGGGAAATGGCAACTGTCCTCCCCGGGATCTATTTAAGAACAATGACGACAGGACGGCATCATGCGGGTTTACGGCATCAAGAACTGCGACACGGTCAAAAAAGTCCGGAAATTTCTGGAAGAGGCCGGTGTGGACTATACGTTTCATGACTACAAGAAAGATGGGGTGGATGCCGACAAACTCGCTGGATTTGTCGGGGAGTTTGGCTGGGAGGCGATTCTTAACAAGCGGGGCACGACGTGGCGCCGTCTGGATGAGGCAACCCAGGAAGGGGTTGTCGACGCAAAAAGCGCGCTCGACGTGATGATCGACAATCCATCCGTGATCAAGCGGCCGATTGTCGAAGGGGCCGCGAAGAACTTCATCGGCTTTGACGCGGTTGCCTGGGAAATGGCGCTGGAGCTCGGTGAGCTTAAATAACCTTGAAAGCTGCACCGGCTACCAGGTCCGGCGCGGTCCCGTATCGATGTGATAATGGCCGGAGGAGTAGTGCTTGTACCCGCCGACCTCCGGCTGGGCCCTCAGGAACGCGATCACCGATGAAGGATTGCCCCGAACGGAGAAATCGACGGCCTGGCAATTGAGGTGATATGAATTCCTGGCGCCGCCCTTCCGCCAGTTTTCAAACCACCACCGCTTTGTCGAGTGCACGGTTACCTTGCCATACCGTTTGGCGACACGGTTCAAAACCTTCTTGAGCTTCCGGGGGACACACCATGCGGTGTCGTCGTAATCGATGGAATTGTGGGAGGCGGTTGCCCATCCAAGTCCAGACACACCTGCGATGGTTCCACATCCAGCGAGTGTCACGGTCAATCCGAGAAAAACAATCCACGCAATGAGTTGCTGGCGCATGATGGCGAGCCTTGTCGAACGAAAGTCAAAATGCCGTCCCCCGTCCTCAAGCTCAGACAATTTGATTAAAATTGTAATGAAAAACGTGGTTAACGGCACTTGGAAACAAATGTTTCAGAAAATGTACAACCATGATACAAACGGATCAAAGCGGAGACGCCGCCGTTTTCGAGCCCGTCCTGGAGTGCTGCCATGTCCCATGTTTTCCCCCGTCATACGAAAGCTACCTATCCAATTGCCGAAAAGGGCGATGGGTGTTACATCATCGACCGTGACGGCAAAAAATACTTCGATGGATCCGGAGGGGCCGCCGTGTCCTGCCTTGGGCATTCGGATCCAGATGTTACCAACGCCATCAAGACCCAGGTGGACCGGCTCGCCTTTGCCCATACGGGGTTTTTCTCAACTGAACCGGCCGAAGAACTGGCAGATCTGTTGATCGCGCACGCTCCAGGCGGTCTCGACCGGGTCTACTTCGTGTCTGGTGGGTCCGAGGCGATGGAAGCCGCTCTAAAGCTGGCGCGGCAATATTTCCTCGAAAAGGGGGAAACTTCCCGCCACCGGGTCATTGCGCGCCGGCAGAGCTATCACGGCAACACGCTCGGCGCACTTGCGACCGGCGGAAATCAGTGGCGCCGCGAGCCGTTTTCGCCGCTGATGATCGATACGACGCATATCTCACCTTGTTATGAATATCGTGGCCGTCTTGAGGGCGAGACTGCCTTTGATTATGGCCAGCGGATTGCCAATGAACTGGAGACGGAAATCCAGCGGCTTGGTCCAGAAAATGTCATGGCTTTTGTTGCGGAGCCTGTGGTCGGTGCAACCGCCGGTGCGGTACCGCCTGTTGATGGGTACTTCAAGCGGATCCGCGAGATTTGTGATCAGTATGGAATCTTGCTGATTCTTGATGAAGTCATGTGCGGCATGGGGCGCACCGGCACCTTGTTCGCCTGCGACCAAGATGGGATTGCTCCAGACATTCTTTGTATCGCGAAAGGTTTGGGCGCGGGCTACCAGCCGATAGGGGCGATGCTGTGCACGTCGCAGATTTATGGCGCAATCGAATCCGGATCTGGTTTTTTCCAGCACGGGCACACTTACATCGGCCATCCGGTTGCCTGTGCGGCGTCCCTGGCCGTTCTTAAAAAACTTACCGGTGGTGTGGCGGATCAGGTTGAGCCACTCGGGGTCAAATTGCAGGCGGCCCTGCAAGATGCCTTCGGGCAACATGCGCATGTGGGCGATATCCGTGGACGCGGGTTGTTCCGTGGCATCGAGCTGGTCGAAGACCGTGGTTCAAAAACGCCGTTTGACCCGAAGCGAGGCCTTCACAAGGCGGTCAAGAAGGCCGCTTTTGAGGCCGGCCTGATCTGCTACCCAATGGGCGGTACGATAGACGGTGTCACCGGCGACCACATCCTCGTGGCGCCGCCGTTCATCATGAATGATACGCAGATCGGCGAAGTGGTCAGCAAGCTCGACCAGGCCCTGACGGCGGCCCTATGACTGGAAATCGTCTGCCGGACACTCAGCGTTTGCCGCAAATCATGGTGGCGCCGAATGGCGCCCGCCGGATGAAATCGGATCATGCAGCGCTTCCACTCACGATTGCCGAGACCGTGGAGGCCGCGAAGGCTTGTTTTGAGGCTGGGGCCGGGGCACTTCATGCCCATGTGCGCGATGCACACGGGCAACATGTTCTGGACGCCGGGCTGTATCGGGAGCTCTTGTCGGAAATGCATTCCGCGGTGCCGCAAATGCAGGTTCAAATCACGACCGAAGCTGTTGGAAGATACGCGCCAGAAGAGCAACGCCAGCTCGTGCAGGATGTTGTGCCAAAAAGCGTTTCCATCGCACTTCGGGAAATGGTTCCCGGTGAGGCAGGCGGGGCGGCGGCGCACTTTTATTCCTGGGCTCGTGAAGAAGGAATTGCCGTCCAACACATTGTCTATGATGCGGCGGATCTGACCCGGTTTTTTGATTTGGCCGGTGCCGGAGTTTTGCCGGGCGATTACCATCAGATTTTGTGTGTTCTCGGCCGGTATGCCGAAGCGCAAGAAAGCACGCCAGGCGATCTTGATGCTTTTCTGGAGGTTTTGTCCGCGCGCCGGAAAAACCTCGACATTGATTGGGCGGTCTGCGCGTTCGGCCACCTGGAAACCGAATGTCTTTTGGCGGCGGTGTCAAAAGGCGGTAAAGCCCGGATCGGGTTTGAAAACGGGCTTTGGAACCGGGACGGGACCTTGGCAAAAGACAATGCCGAGCGGGTAATCGACCTGGTCGCGGCCTTGAAAGACTTGTAATCGGGATCCGGTCAGGGCACGCCTTCCGGATCTGTTGACTTCGGAAGGCAAGGGAGGCAGCCCCTCCTGCCAATTGTGGAGACTGGAAGACATGCCCGAACGCCAATTTGTCCTAACGCTATCTTGCGCAGATAAGCCGGGGATCGTTGCGGCCGTGACCACCGAACTTGCGGATTTCGGTGCCAACATTGCCGAGAGCGACCAGTTCTGGGACCGGGTGACCAACCAGTTCTTTCTCCGGATTGCCATTCTCGTGCCGGAAGGCGTTACGCTCGAGGCCGTGCAGAAGGCGCTGGATCCGGTGATTGCGCGCTTTGACATGAAGGCAAAGCTCGTTGACACGGCAAAGCGGCCGAAGATGATCGTGATGGTGTCCAAGTTCGATCACGCCATGCTTCATTTGCTTTACCAGATCCGTGTGGGTTGGCTGGACGCAGATGTCGTGGCCATCGTGTCGAACCACCCTGACAGCCAGCGCACGGCCGATCATGAGGGGATCCCGTACTACCACTGGCCGGTCAACAAGGAAAACAAGGCCGAGCAGGAAGACAAGCTCCTGAAACTGGTCAAGGAAACAGGGGCGGATCTGGTGGTGCTTGCGCGTTACATGCAGGTGCTGTCGGATGGACTGTCAAAGCGCTTGTTCGGTAAGGTGATTAACATCCACCACTCCTTCCTGCCGAGCTTCAAGGGCGCAAAGCCCTACCACCAGGCACATGCCCGCGGCGTGAAGATGATCGGGGCAACCGGCCATTATGTGACGCCTGATCTTGATGAAGGTCCGATCATTGAGCAGGACGCCGAGCGGGTGAGCCACGCGCTGTCAGCTGACGATTTTGTCGCCCGGGGGCGGGATATTGAATCGCGCGTTCTGGCGCGGGCAGTGAAATACCACCTTGAAAACCGGGTGATGATCGTCGGCAACAAGACGATTGTTTTCACGCCGTGATCCTTTGATCAGGCGTCAAGCCGACACAACTGACTGGGATGGCAAGGGCATGCCATCCTTTTCAAGCTCGCCATACACCCACTCGCGGAACAGTCGGATTTTCCGGCTGGTCCGTGTGGTGGGAGGGTAGCTCAAATACCAGCTTTCACTGTCCGCCCGGCACGTGAGATCGAATGGCTGGATCAGTTGACCTGTGTCGAGCGCGGTCTTGCAGAAATAAGGGGTGAGGATCGCCACCCCCTGTCCGGCAATGGCGCGATTGGCCTCCAGCGCCTGTGATCCCATACGGGTACGCGGCATCGCGCTGAAGTCGACCTCGGTCATGCCGGCTGCATCGAACCAGATTTTCCACCATGGATCATGTGCATCGACCAGCGGGAGCTTGAGGAGGTCTTCAGGGCAGGTCAGGCCGCCGATTGTTTCGGCAAGCGCCGGGCTCAGCATTGGAGTGAAGTCAGCACGCACAAGTTCGTGGGCGATCCAGCCCTTCGGCGGCGCCTTACAGGCCGAAACAACGACGTCCGAGTTGAAAAACTCCGGGCGGGCATTTGGGCCATAGGGGATGATCCGGACAGCAAGATCCGGATTTTGCATCTGAAAATGCACGAGACGGTTGGCAAGCCAGTTCACGGCGAATGTCGTATTGCTCGACACAACCAGCTGGGCTGCATTCTGTCCCTTCAGGTCTTCAAAGGCCTCGACAACTTTCGAAGACAATTGGGCGCCGTGTTCGGTGAGTTCGATGCGGCGGGTCTTGCGGATAAAGAGCGTTAGGCCCAGTGTCTCTTCCAGCAGTTTGATCTGATAGCTGACGGCGGCTTGGGTCATGCCGAGTTCGTCGGCGGCCTTGGTAAAGCTGAGGTGACGGCTGGCGGCTTCAAACGCCCGGATTGAGGATAGCGGTGGCAATGATGATTGCATGAATAAGTACTCCTTATTCATACTTATGGAAATTTCGTTGGTCAGGCAATGCAAAACATCCGATATCTCTTATCCAAGACAAGGAGTTAAAGAGATGATCCTACAGGATGCGAAACAGCGTTTGGACCAAAAAAGCAGAAAATCTCTTCTTGGAGAATTAGCCACGTTTATGGCACGGGCAATGTTCGGCGCTCCGGCCGATGGCCAGAGAAAACGCCGGGCAAAAGATCTGCCCCGTCATCTCCAACAGGATATCGGCTTGTCGGACCGGTCCAGTTCCAGTTCCTCATTTGATGACAAGTGGTGCGATGAGCTTCGGCGTTTGAGAAGATAACGCTGAGGGAAGCTGGATGCCGGTTGTTCCGGTGTCCGGCAGTGTCAAAGGTTGCTAACGGTACCGGGCATGTATCCGTTCATAGGTGCCGTCTGCAACCAACTCATCAAAAGCGCTCGCAAACAGGTCCCGGTAATACTCGGCGTCTGGGTGGGCCTTTGAAAAGCATAGATGATAGTCCCAGGATTCCGTCCCGATGAAGTTAAACTCTCCGGCCAGTCCGAGTTGGCTTATGAAAAAGCCGGTGGTCTGCTCACCGCCATAGAAAAAATCAATCCGCCCGAGCTGAAGCATTTTTAACGCATGGGTTTCGCTTGGAACCTCTACAGGGTCCATTCCCATTTCCACAAGCTTGGTAAGCGAGACATAGCCCGGTATGGAGGCGACGCGGTAGCCGGTCGCGTCCGAAAGAGTTTCTATCTCATCTGTAGAAGAGCTTTTGTGAGAGAACAAACCATACCCATCCTGACTAATGGACTTGCTGAATACAAATTTTTCCTGGCGTTCGCCTGTTATGGCGCAAGAAAGCAGCATCGGGACCCGGCCATTTGCGGCATCACTGACTGCGCGGGCCCACGGAACATAAACGATTTCCGCTGTTACGCCGCGCCGTTTGAATGCTTCAACGACAAGTTCATGATCATGGCCACGGAGGCCATCGATCGCGGTTTTCATCTCGAACGGAGGGTAGTGGACTGCGAGGATCTGGACGTGTGTATGACGGTCCGCTTTCGCTGGAAAGCAAGAGAGAAATAGCATCGCCAGTGCCGAGGCAAAGCGCTTGCAAAAATTTTTAGCTGCCGCAGTTCGGATCATAGGCATCCAGCATGTTTACTGAGACTGCGATAGCCTACCAAAACTGTGAAGCGTCATCAGCAATAATCCGTAACGTTATTAAAACCTTCCTTTTAGCTGCTGTTTGCACCGGAAGTCCGGCAGACTACATCGCAAGGGCCCAAACCGTCGACGCAAGCATAGCAAGCGCCATCAGAACCGTGATTATCCGGAGGATCCTGCCCTCGCCGACGATTTTTAGAATCGACACACCCGCTAGAGCCCAAAGCGAGTGGAAGACCATTCCGCCAATCGTAAAGCCAAGGGTTAGAATGATTGCGTTTGCATGAATGCTCAGTCCGTTTCCTGCCAAGAAGGTGGAAAACGCAACGAGGTTCATGGCCCATGTCTTGGGGCTAAGCGGATGGATCAACAGTCCTTCCCAAAAGCTCGGCAAGGCGACCGTTCCTTTTGGCTTGACGGACAAGGAGACGATCCGCCAGGCGAGATAGGTCATGTAGGCCATGCTCAATCCCTTGAAGATGTTCACGACAGGGCCCCCGCCGGCCATGATGTGACCGAGGCCGTAGGCCACGCAGAGCTTCAGCGGAATGGAGCCGATTTGCGAAGCAACGATCAAGGGAAAGGCTGTGCGGTACCCGGCCGATGCTCCGACGGCCAAAAACGTTAAGTTTCCGGGGCCAGGTGTACCGGTCATGACAATGATGAAGACTGCAAAAGCAGCAAATGTGGCCATATCCATAAGGACACCTGTCTGATTGAGGTGGGTACAATAAATACAATTGCGCTATAAGACTTCTGTATTGAATAATTGTATCGGTCAATGATAACATTGTACCCATGACAATATGGATCCCGGACATCTCGGCCGCAAAGGGGCCGATCTATCTCGCAATTGCAGATGCGCTGGAAAGTGACATC
Organism: Roseibium denhamense; assembly: GCF_009711415.1. GTDB lineage: Bacteria > Pseudomonadota > Alphaproteobacteria > Rhizobiales > Stappiaceae > Roseibium > Roseibium denhamense. The sequence continues at coordinate 6,231 of NZ_SMLZ01000089.1, read as the reverse complement.
AAGGCTGGCGCGCTGGGCGAAGGGGACCGTCTTCCCCCGCAGAGGGAGCTTGCGTATCAACTCGGTGTAACGCTTGGCACAGTCACCAGGGCCTACAGCGAAGCTGAGCGCCGGCGTTTGGTGAAGGGCGAAACAGGCAGGGGCACTTATGTTGCGTCCGAAAGCACTCCCGTTTCTCCGCTGGCCCCAAAGGAAAACGAGCCCTCGGTCTGTGACCTCGCCCGCAATTTCGCCTACCCGCATCTCAATCCAAGTCTCTCCGAAGGGCTGACCCGGATGGCCCGGACAGACGGGATCGACCAATTGAATGGGTTTGTGCCTTCGGAGGGTCTGAAATCCCATCGCGAGACCGGTGTTCTCGTGTTCAAGGATTACGGTCTGGAAGCCGACGCGCAGCGGGTTGCCGTCACCTGCGGGGCGCAGCATGGAATCCAGATCACTTGTCAGGCACTGTTCCGGGCCGGGGATTCAGTGGCCGTGGATTATTTCACCTATCCGTCCATTTTCAGCTCCCTTGCCGGCCTGGGACTGAAGCCGGTTCCAGTTGCCGCGCGGCCGCGCGAAGATGGCGGATTGGGAGCCATGGACCCGGAAGCCCTTGAACAGGCGGTTCAGTCCCATGGCGTCAAGGGCGTTTTTTTGATGCCCAACATGCAGAACCCGACGACCCACACGATGTCGCTTGAAGAGCGCCAGAACCTTGTTGCCGTCGCCCGTTCCGCCGATCTCAAGATCGTGGAAGACGATCCCTACACGCCGTTTCTGCCTGACATTTTGCCCGCATTCGGGGCGCTGGCTCCGGAGCGCACGGCGTCTATTGCCAGTATATCCAAGGTCTGTTCTCCCGGCAGCCGGATCGGTTTTGTTCATTTTCCGGAAGCCTATGGCCCATCGATCCGCAACAAGATCGGCGAAAGTACCTGGATGGCGTCTCCGATAACAGCCGAGCTGATCGCGGGCTGGGTGCGCGAAGGTGTGTTGTTCAAAACGCTGCGCCTGAAAAGGAAGGCCAACAGGAGCCGCTATTTGAAGGCGCTTGACTTGTTGAGCCCCGATTTTCTGCAAGGCGATGAGAAGAAGGTTTTCGGTTGGCTGCGTTTGCCCGACCGGGTCGATCCGGACGGTTTGCAAGCCGCATTGAGGCAGCAGGGCGTCGCTGTACTGTCAGCACGTTACTTTCAGGTTCGCGATCACAAACCGGGACCGTTTATCCGCCTGACCTTCGGATCGGAGGAGAGCGATGACCGGTTCTACCAGTCCATTCGCAAGGTCAGGCAGACGATTGACCATTTGGCCGACTTGCCGGCGCTAACCAGCCCGGTAGGCTAAGCGCTGCTTTGACAATGCGGCAGAACCGGTAAATAAGCGCAGCTCGAGACGGTGAAAATGGGCCCGGCAGCGAGATTGCTTCCGGAGGATGTCGGGATAATTTATGGTTTTTTGGCGCAAAGGCGTTGCAGACGGTGCAAACAGTTCGGCGCTCCTGTGCGATCCGGGTGCGCGGCCATATGCGACGTTTGAAGAAGTCGGAATGACGATCGGAGGACATCAGATCCTCGATAACATTTCTCTGTCGCTGGAAGAACATCGCATTGGTGTCATCGGCTTAAACGGATCAGGAAAAAGCAGTTTCGTGCGCCTGCTCAACGGCTTGCGGTCTCCCAGCCGCGGCACTTTAAAGCTGTTCGGTCAAATTGCATCTGACGTTCTCAAAGAACTGCCCCGCCACGTCGGATTTGTTTTTCAAAACCCCGACCATCAGGCCATTTTTCCAACAGTCGAAGAAGAAATCGCGTTCGGGTTGACCCAGCTGGGTGCGGACAAGCGTGAGAGCCGGGACCAGGCCCGCCGCTTTCTAGACACTCATGGCTGTCTTCATTTGGCTGGCAAACCCATTGCCGAGCTGTCAGAGGGACAAAAGCAGCTCGTCTGTATTCTTGCAGTTTTGGTGATGAAACCCAGTCTGCTTGTCCTGGACGAGCCGCTGACCAGCCTCGACGCTTTGGCATCCCGCCGGATCCGGCACATGCTCTTATCTCTGCCTCAGAAAATAGTAATGGTCAGCCATCACTTGGACCATCTGGAAAGCTTCGACCGGATCTTGTGGCTTGAGGACGGCACCCTGCGCATGGACGGCACCCCGTCGCAGGTCCTGCCGGCCTACCAGGCGGATATTGACCGGAAGTTTGAGGCTGTGCAGGAGGCCGAAGCGTTTTGACGTCGATTTACCTGCCGGGAAATTCCTGGGCGCATGTGCTGCCAGCCTCCGTCAAACTCCTGTTCGTGGCCTTGATGAGCCTCATCTTGTTCCAGGCCGAGAGCCTCTTGCTTTTCATCGCTGCGCTTCTCTTGGCGGTTGCCTGTTATGCGAGCCTTGGCAATCCGGGCTTAAAGCGCCTGCTGGGCCTAAAAGGTCTCTTGTACATCGGTGCGATCATATTGGCGTTTCACGCTTGGACCGGGACGATGTTCGAAGGTGTCACCATGATCCTGCGTCTTGCTGCCATGATCCTGCTTGCGAATTTTGTCTCCATCACTACCCGGATGGACGATATGCTGGAGGCAATCCAGCCAATGTTCCGTCCTTTGTCATGGTTTGGCCTTTCCGGGCGCAAGCCTGCACTTGGTATTGCGCTCGTCCTGCGTTTTGCCCCGCATATGCTGGAAGTCTATGCCGCCCTTCAAGAGGCCTACAGGGCGCGGACAGGACACCGGAATTCGTGGCGGCTCATCGCCCCGTTTGCGCTTCAGTCACTGCGCATGTCTGACAATGTGGCGGAGGCCTTGAGCGCCCGGGGTAGCGCTGGTGGTATGGCGGACCACCTGCAAAAACCGCGAAAGAACACTGGAAATGGCCAATAAACTCGGATAAGCGGCCAAGAAATGCCAGCCCGTGCGAATTGCAAACATGCTACTGTCCCTCAACGGATCCATGTCTAAGAAGGAAAAAGAATGACAGACCGGTCACTCGTCAACATTGCCTTTTACGCGGCCTTGATCGCCGCCCTCGGCTTGGTTCCACCGGTCGCGATCCCATTCCTCGGAGGCGTGCCGATCACGGCGCAGACCCTCGGTGTCATGCTCGCAGGCGTCATGTTGGGTCCGGTCCGTGGTGGTTTGGCGGTCTGTCTTTTCCTTCTTATCGTCGCGCTTGGCGCGCCGTTTCTGTCCGGTGGCCGTGGTGGTCTTGGGGTGTTCATGGGGCCGTCAGTCGGTTTTCTCATCGGCTGGCCGGTCGGGGCTTTTGTTGCCGGTCTGATTATGCGCAGCACGCGTGACATGCCGGTTCTGGTCGCGGCAGCGTTTGCCGCCGCGGTTGGCGGCATTGGAATTGTCTACCTGTTTGGTATTCCAGGTGTCTCCTACATGACCGGTATCACATTGCCGCAAGCAGCTCTTGGTAGCGCCATCTATATTCCCGGCGATCTGGTAAAGGTTGGTTTGGCGGCGATCATTGCGCAAACCATTGCCCGCGGCTTGCCAAGCGCGCTCGTGTCACGTAACGGATCCTGAGATCAGGAGCCGCTGTGGCCTTTATCGGAGAGCGGTTGTCCGAATTTGCTGCTTGCAGACCGGATGAGCTTGCCGTCACCAGTGGAGCAACTTCCCATACCTGGCTGAGCTTTCATGGCGCCGTCGGGGAGGTTGAGCGGATTTTGCGCGGCAAGACGCCGGATGGCGGGCGGGTTGCGCTTATTCTGGCAGATCCGCTTGAGGTTCTCGTCTGGTTTTTTGCCTGCGCCCGTGCCGGCCGAATTGCAATGATCCTCAATCCGGACTGGCCGGGGGAGCAAAGGGAGACCATCCTTGAGGCGACAGCCCCGGACCTGATTGTGGAGCCGGAGTGCACGCACCAGCCGGATCTGCAATCGCCTGCGGCCACTGACGGCTCGCCGGAACGCGCCCCGTCAGAAGAAACGCTTTTTTATGCAGGTTTCACATCAGGCTCGACCGGGACGCCGAAAGGCTATGTGCGTGCTCAAGGCTCCTGGCTCGAAAGTTTCAAGATAACAGATCAGGCATTCGCCTTTCCGCCCGTGGTGGCCGTTTTTTTGCCCGGACAGATGACCCATTCGCTTCATCTTTATGGAGCGGTCCATGGACTAGACCGGGGGCATCCGGTCCACGTGTTCAACCGATTTGATCCCCGCCAATGTCTTGCGCGTTTGAGGCAGGTTGCAGGGCCGGTGGTGCTCTATGCAACGCCAACGCAGCTGTCGCTTCTGGCACGGGGCGCCGCCAACACGGGACCGTTGGAGTGCATTGCTCTCATCCTGACGAGCGGCGACAAGTCTCCGGCCGGCCGGGTGGAGCTTTATGCAGCCGTATTCCCCAAAACCAGGGTTTTTGAGTTCTATGGGTCTTCGGAGGCCAGTTTTGTATCGGCTGCCCCTCAGGACGGAAGCGTTCCATCCGGGTCTGTCGGCAGATCGGTTCCAGGCGTTGACGTAATTATCGGGAACCCTGAAAGCCCGTATCCACCCGGCGTGCCGGGACGGATCTGGGTGCAAAGCCCGCTCCTTTTTTCAAGATATCTGTGTGGGGATACGCCCGATACCAAGTGGCACGGTCCCTGGCTGACATTCGGTGATAGAGGCTATCTGGATGCCACAGGGTTGTTGTACCTGACCGGGCGTTCGGGCCGGATGGTCGTAACATCCGGCGTCAATGTCTTTCCCGAAGATGTGGAGCAGGTGCTTCGACGCCACCCGTTAATTGTCGAGGCCGTCGTGATTGGTCTTCCGGATTCCTTAAGGGGCGAGCGCCTGGAGGCTGTTATCCAGAAAGTTGATGGCGGCGATCTGTCCCCGCAAGAGGTTCAGGCTTATTGCCGTGCCGCACTTGGCGACGTCAAAACACCGCGGAAGGTCCATCTCCGGCAGCACATTCCGCTGACATCCGGCGGAAAACCGGATATCCAGGGCGTGATGGAGACTTTAGGCAAATCATAGGACAAGAATCGATTGGCCCAGTCCGCAGTGATTGTTGCCGCCCGGCGCACGGCAGTTGTTCCGCGAAACGGAGCCTTTGCGGCCTATCAAGCGGACGAATTGGCCGCCCCCGTCCTGTCCCAGCTGGTCATTGATGCGGGTCTAAGTCCCAACGACATCGATCAGGTCATATTGGGGAACGCCCTTTATGGCGGCGGTAATCCGGCCCGCCTTGCGGCTTTGCGGGCCGGCCTGCCCCAATCGGCTCCCGCCATGACCATCGACACCCAATGCTGTTCCGGCCTCGATGCGATTGTAATGGCTGTCCGCCTTGTCGAAAGCGGCGCGGCAACCGCAGTTCTCGCAGGTGGTGCTGAAAGTTATAGCCGGTCCGCCATCCGGTATCAGCGGCCCATCTCGCCAGAGTGTCCTCCGGTACCTTATGAGCGCCCGCCCTTTGCCCCGCCACCCTTTTCTGATCCGGACCTTGCGGAAGCAGCCGCCCAATTTGGGAAGGCGCACAAAATTGATCGCGGTGCTCAGGCAGCCTTTGCTGTCCGTTCTCATGAAAAAGCAGCCGCTGCTGATTGGGACGAGGCAGCCATCATCGTCCCGATCGGTGAACAAGCGGTGCCGAGGGATCCGTTCAGCCGCAGGCTTAGTTTAAGGGCGGCCCTCAGGGCGCCGGTCTTTGCCGGAACGCCCGGCTATGGCGTTTCAGCGGCGACAGCGGCCTGTTCGGCTGATTGTGCAGCTGCGGTTCTTGTCATGGCGGAAGAGCGGGCACTGGCACTCGGTCTTGGATTTTCAAGGGTAGTTGCTGCGCGGAGCGGTGCCGGGGATCCCGCAAACCCGACCATGGCGCCGGTCCCCCTGGTTCAGCAAATGCTTCGCGAGGCCAATTTGGAAACGAAGGACCTAAGCGCGATTGAGTTGATGGAGGCATTTGCCAGTCAGGTTTTGGCATCATCAACTGCTCTAGGAGTGCCTGAAGACAGGCTCAACAAGCTGGGGGGCGCTCTTGCCCGGGGGCATCCAATCGGAGCGTCCGGTGCCGTTTTGGCTGTTCATCTCGATGCGATCCTGAAGGCGGAGACTAAACCTGTTGGCACCCCTACGGCAACCGGTCTTGCAGCGATCCCGGCGGCCGGCGGACTGGCCAGCGCAATCTTTCTTCAGCGCGGCCGCCTTTAGACGGAAAGAGAATAAGCCACTGATAAATATGGGCTATTCTCTAGAGATGAAATTTATTTCGCCTTTTTTGATTTTTTTCCATTTTCGGTGTTGACCCTGAAAGTTG
>NZ_SMLZ01000097.1 GCF_009711415.1 Roseibium denhamense | reverse complement strand
AGAGATGAGATTGTTTTTGTCATAAAAACAGTGGCTTAAGTCGATTGGAATGGGTGCAGCGTTCCCAAAGGTAAACCCTGTCTAAAAATCTAATGAAAAAATTATCAATGCCGTATGTTTTTCCGTTGAGAAACAGCAGGCCTTAGGTCGCAGAGCTCTGCAGTTGCTGCGAAATCGAGCACGACTTTCATCTGCCAAAACAAGTTAACGCCTGCCATGATTTCCAAGCCGAAAGCCACCCGTGTTGACAGCGCCTATGAGCGCTTAAAAGCCGAAATCCTTAAAGGGGACCTTCCGCCCGGGTTTCAAGCCCCTGAACCGGATTATGCGGACCGGCTGGGAATGAGCCGTACTCCGGTGCGGGAGGCTCTGATCCGTCTTGAAGCGGAAGGCTTGATCGATCTCGTCCCCAGGCGCGGCGCACGGGTTCTGGCTGTGTCACGGCAAGACATCAAGGAAATTTACGAAATGCTGGCGGTGCTCGAGGGGTTGGCGGCCGAGCAGGCAGTGCTTTCAGATGAGGTGGATGTTCTGGTTGCGGCCATGCAGGAAACGCTACGACATGCGGAGAATGCGCTGGCGCTCAATGATATCGAGATTTGGGCTCTGAATGATGATTCATTCCACCGGCTCGTCGCGCGCGGGAGCGGCAACAGGCGGCTCGAGCAGGAGATTGCGTCTCTGCTGAATCAAGTCTACCGGGCAAACATGGTTTTGCTCAGATTGAATAAAGCGCCGGCGGCAACACATGTCGGGCACGAAGATATTGTTGCTGCAATTGCCAGCGGTGACCCGGTTCAGGCTTTCACCTTGGCGCGCCGTCATCGGCAAAATGGTCTGGAGACTATGAGCCGCCTGCTGGAGAGCAGCGGATTGAGCTTTGTGTGATTTGTAGTGGTCAGAAAAATCGTTGAACTAAAATGTATGGTCCAATTCGCTGAGTTGTCGGACTTCACCAAGCGATAGGGTCTCAGGAGCTTGACGATCTGCTTGATGGGTCAGGGCGCCGGTCCGGTCGATTGCCCAATAATCAATTCGGCATCAAGATGAAGGGACGAGGGCTTCTGAAATGGATCGGAGATCATGTCCAGCAGCAATTCGGCGGCTTTTTGACCTGCGTATCTGACTGATGACCGGGTGCAGGTAAAAATCGGGACTTCACCGCTATTGGGCAAAAAGGACAGGGCGTCATCATGGGTGATAATCGAGACGTCCTTGCCTGTTTGAAGTCCGCATTGGCCGACCGCGCGGGCGACACCGATCGCGGTGATCATGGATGACACTAAAAACGCCGTTGGTGGGTTGTCTAATCTCAGCATACTTATTGCATTGTCGCAGCCAAATGGCTCGGTCATGTCTGCGCTGCGCATCAGCTCCGGATCCGCTGTCAGGTTGCGCGCGGCCAAGGCATTTTCAAAGCCCTCCCGGCGCCTATGGGCAAAGTCCATATACTCGAGGCCATTCAACAAAGCGATACGGGTGTGGCCCAGGTCGAGCAGCAAATTGGTCGCACGTTCGAACGCGCGCCGGTTGTTCATGTCGATCCAGGATGTCTCTTCTTCCGCACCGGGAATGCGTCCGTGAACAACAAACGGCAGGTTCAGCCCTTGCAGCAATTTATGGCGGTGCTCTGTCCGGCTGGGACCATGAATGATCACACCATCCGCTTTCTTGCGGGTTGCGATCTGGCGGTAGGCTTCTTCCTCGTCGGCGTCCTCAACGACTGACAGGATCATGTCGTATCCATGCTTGGAGTATGTCTCGCCAGCGCCTGCAATAAACTCCAGGAAGATTGGATTCATCATTTCATGGATGGATCTTGGAATGACATGACCGATTGCCATGGACCGGCCCGTTGCCAGGCGACGTGCTTGGCTGTTGGGCATGTATCCTAGCTGCTCCGCCATTTCCGCGACACGGGCCCGTGTTGCCGGGCTGACTTCCGGGTAGCCGTTCAAGGCTCGGCTGACCGTCGTTTGCGACAGCTGCAGCCTTTGGGACAATTCTTTCAGATTCACGCTATTTCCCATTTCATCCCAAAACGCTTTGAAGGTGCGTCCTTTGCTGCCACTGCGAAAGAAGTCCGACATTAATTAAGGGGTTGCATGCTTGACAAGGGGGCTGGAGCTGGCCAAGGTTGAAGTTGGCATCCAAAGCGGTTTGGATAAAGGTTTCGTGGGGCAGGGCCAAAGAAGACAGGGAGCTTGGGTGTTGCTGCTGCGTGGCGTGTGTGCCACTTTAAAGAGAGTGTCCCTAGGGCAATGCCCTCAAGAAGGACGATCTGGGAGGATTGAAATGAAAGCACGTTTAATGGCTTGCGCGGCGAGCGTTGCGCTGAGCGTTGCGGTTGCCTCGGGCGCGGGAGCGCAAGACCTGAAGTTCCCGGTAGGTGAGGGTCCGTTCAATTGGGATAGCTACACGAACTGGGCGGGTTCTGCACCTGACCTGAGCGGGCAAACTGTCACCATTGCAGGGCCATGGTTGCAGCCCGAAGACGGCTTCTTCCGGGATGTCTTGGCGTATTTTGCGGACGCCACAGGTGCGGAAGTCATTTACACGGGGTCGGATTCCTTCGAGCAACAGATCGTAATCGACGCGGAAGCCGGTGCTGCGCCAAACATTGCTGTTTTTCCGCAGCCGGGTTTGGCCGCAGATATGGCCAGCCGCGGGTTGCTTACTCCGTTGCCGGAAGGAATGAGCGACTGGGTTGGCAGCAATTACGGGGCGGGTGAAAGCTGGGTCGATCTTGGCACATATGCAGACCAGGACGGAAACGACCAGCTGTTCGGCTTCTTCTACAATGTCAACGTAAAGAGCCTTGTCTGGTATGTGCCGGAGAATTTCGAGGACGCAGGCTATGAAGTCCCGTCCACGATGGAAGAGCTCAAGGCCTTGACGGAACAGATCGTCGCGGATGGCGAAACGCCTTGGTGCATCGGTCTCGGATCCGGCGCTGCCACGGGCTGGCCAGCGACCGATTGGGTTGAAGACTTGATGCTGCGGACGCAGCCTGCTGATGTTTACGACCAGTGGACGACCAACGAAATTCCGTTTGACGATCCCCGTGTGGTCGAAGCGATTGAAGAATTTGGCTGGTTTGCGCGCGACGATGCCAAGGTTGCTGGTGGTGCCGGTGCGGTTGCGTCGACGGACTTCCGTGACAGCCCGAAAGGCATGTTTTCCGCGCCGCCGCAGTGCTATTTGCATCGCCAAGCAAGCTTTGTACCAGCCTTTTTCCCGGAAGGTCTTGAATTCGGGACGGATGTGGACTTCTTCTATTTCCCTGCCTACGCGGAAAAAGACCTCGGCAACCCGGTCCTCGGGGGCGGCACACTGATGGCGATCACTAACCCGTCAGATGCCACAAATGAACTCATGAAGTTCTTCCAGCTGCCGATCGCCCATGAGGTGATGATGGCGCAGACCGGCTTCCTGACGCCGCACAAAGGTGTCAATCTGGAGGCCTACAAGGATGACACGCTGCGTGGCCAGGGAGAGATCCTTGTGAATGCATCAACCTTCCGCTTCGACGGGTCCGACTTGATGCCGGGCGGTGTTGGCGCAGGAACTTTCTGGACGGGCATGGTCGACTATACCGGCGGTAAGGATGCCGCGGAAGTTGCTGGCGAGATCCAGAAAAGCTGGGATGCGCTGAAGTAAGCCACGCCCGGCCGGTCCACATTGGGGTCGGCCGGCCGTTTGGCATTAAGCGCGAACCGCTAAATCCCGTTCCTGCAAATAAGCGCCCTGGCCTCCAGGACGCTTGAAGCACCGACAGTTGGGAGGGAGCCTCCGTGTTCACCGAAAATCCCGCGCTTCTTGGCTTTGTGACCATCGTCATCGGCGTCGGCGCGTGCCTTGGTTACTTTTACCTTTCGAACCTTGTTCTCGATACCGTGATTTTTCCGGCGAAGGGCTCAAAGGCCGGGAGGAACATCAATCGGGCGAACATGGTCCGGCCGTGGCTGTTCCTGTTTCCCGCGCTGTTTGCGCTAACGGTTTATCTGGCCTATCCGGTTTTCGAGACACTGCGCCTGTCGCTGACGGACCGGTCCCTGGACGGTGCATTCGTCGGTATGGACAACTACCGGCAAATGATGAACGAGGCGAAGTTTTGGGAAGCCGTGCGCAATAACATGCTCTGGCTGATTGTCGTTCCCGCCGTGTCGACCGCTTTTGGCCTGCTCGCCGCCCAGCTGACCGACCGGATCCGGTGGGGCAATCTCGCAAAATCGCTGATCTTCATGCCGATGGCCATATCCTTCGTCGGTGCTTCGGTCATATTCAAACTGATTTACGATACCCGGCCGGCTGACCAGAACCAGATCGGTGTCCTGAATGCCGTCTGGCTCAGTTTTGATGGCGGTTTGGGATCGGTTCTGGCACTTCAGGTTCTGCCGTCAGTCCTGCTGCTCGCCTTTGCCGGGGTTGTTGCCTATGTCGCATGGCTGTTTGTCCGGGACATCGTTGCCTCGGGACGGGACCGTTCCCTATGGCTCATGCCACTGCGGCTGCTTGTCGGGGTTGGCGGGTTGTGGCTCATCTGGGTGTCATTAAGCGGTTTGGGCGGACTTTGGTTTTCCGAGTTCCCCTATGGCGAGCCGCAGACCTGGCTGACGGTTCCCATGTGGAACAACTTCTTTCTCATGATCGTGCTGATCTGGATCCAGACCGGCTTTGCCATGGTCATTCTGTCGGCCGCCTTACGCGGCATTCCGGAGGAGACGGTCGAGGCGGCAATTGTTGACGGAGCCAATCCATTCCAGATCTTCTTCAAGATCAAGGTGCCGCAGATCATGGGCACAATAGTGGTTGTGTGGACGACCATAACGCTCACCGTTCTGAAGGTCTTCGATATCGTATTCGCAATGACAAACGGGCAGTGGGAAACCCAGGTTCTTGCAAACTACATGTACGACAAACTCTTCCGTGCCAATGACTGGGGCGTTGGTTCGGCCAGTGCAATCATCATCATGCTTCTGGTCACACCGATCCTGATCTGGAATGTCTACAACGCCCGCAAGGAGATGCGCTGATGGCTTCGATTGCTGGCAAGAAATCCGGCTTGACCTGGGCGGTTCAGCTTTCCGTTGCCGCCCTTGTGCTGCTGTGGCTGTTTCCGACGGTTGGATTGTTCGTGTCCTCTTTCCGCAGCGCCGATCAGATCTCAAGTTCGGGCTGGTGGGCTGCACTATTCCCGTCAGAACAAAGTGAAGTTTACCGGACTGCTGACCCGGATGATACGCGTGTGCCGGATGGTGACGGCTTTGTCGTTACAGGAAACATTTTTGAAGATGCACCGCGTGACATCTTGAGCTGGGGCGTTTCATCCCGGGATATTGCTGCCTTCCGGCCGGGGGAAACGGCGGACATGAAGGACGGCGAACAGCTGACACTGCAACCCGATGGCAGCTACGAATGGCGCGGATCTGCAGACCAATTGAAAGGCCGTGGCCAAAGAATTTTTGTGACTGCAACAGTGCCGCCTGAGTTCAGTCTGTCAAACTATGAAACGATCCTGTTCTCGGGAAGTGGCCAGGACAACATGGCGAAGGCGTTCTTCAACACGCTGACTGTGACCATTCCAGCGACCATCATTCCGATCGTGATCGCAGCCTTCGCTGCTTATGCCTTGGCCTGGATGGAATTCCCCGGCCGGGCCTTGCTCATCGCGGCCGTCGTGGCGCTTCTTGTCGTTCCCTTGCAACTCGCGCTCATTCCGCTGTTGCGCCTGCATCTGGAAATCGGGATTGGCAAGGGGTATCTCGGGGTCTGGCTGGCGCATACGGCCTTTGGTATGCCGCTGGCAGTCTATCTGCTGCGCAACTATATGGTCGGCCTGCCGAGGGATATTATCGAGAATGCCAAAGTGGACGGCGCCACCGACTTCCAGATCTTCACCAGGATCATTCTTCCGCTCAGCTTTCCAGCGCTTGCCTCCTTTGCGATCTTCCAGTTCCTGTGGACCTGGAATGATCTTCTGGTCGCCAAAGTGTTTCTGATCGATTCCACCGGATCAACAACTGTCATGACCAACCAGATTGTCGAGCTGCTCGGAACGCGCGGTGGCAACTGGGAGATTCTGGCGACAGCTGCGTTTGTATCAATCGCCGTGCCTTTGCTCGTTTTCTTCTCGCTGCAGCGCTTTCTCGTGCGGGGGCTCTTGGCTGGGTCGGTGAAGTAACATGAAAAAACAAGAAATGGGGAGCAGCTGACATGACCTCACTGTCGTTGAAAAACGTCAGCAAGTCTTACGGGGCCGTTGAGGTTCTGCGTGACATCGATCTGGAGATAGAAGAAGGCGAGTTGATCGTCTTTGTCGGTCCATCCGGCTGTGGCAAGTCGACCCTTTTGCGCATGATCGCCGGGCTGGAGACCATAACCTCTGGGGATCTGGAAATCGACGGCGCCGTGGTCAATGACTATCCGCCGGCTCAACGCGGGATTGCCATGGTCTTCCAGTCCTACGCGCTCTACCCTCATATGACCGTTTACGACAACATGGCCTTCGCGTTGAAACTGGCCGGTAAACCGAAGGACGAGATCGAACGGGCCGTCCGGGATGCAGCTGCCACACTGCAACTTGATCACTTGCTTGACCGGTTGCCAAAAGCCTTGTCAGGCGGTCAGCGCCAGCGCGTTGCCATTGGGCGCGCAATCGTGCGCGATCCGAAGGTGTTTCTGTTCGATGAGCCGCTTTCAAACCTAGATGCGGCCTTACGCGTCGCGACGCGCATTGAAATTGCCCAGCTCAAGGAAAGCATGCCCGGCAGCACCATGATCTATGTTACGCATGATCAGGTGGAAGCCATGACGCTGGCAAGCCGCATCGTGGTCTTGCATGGCGGCAATGTCGAACAGTTCGGCCCTCCGCTGGAGCTTTACGAACGCCCCGCCAACACCTTCGTAGCGCAATTCATCGGATCACCCGCCATGAACTTGATCGATGCGACAGTCGCTTCGGCTGGTCAGGTAACCACAGTTACGATGGCAGATGGGGGGCATGCGGATGCTCCCATCGGTTCGAGCGAATCTGATATCGGGTCTGCAATCAAGCTGGGCGTGCGTCCTGAGGACCTCTCGGTGACGGACAGTGACGATTACCTTGTGAAAGCAACGGTTGAAATCGTTGAAGCGCTTGGGGAAACGACGGTTGTCTATTTCAAATCCCAGAATGGGCGCGATCCGATGATTGCCAAACTTCCGGGCATTCATAAAATCGAGCGAGGCTCAGAGCTCAGACTAATTGCGTCTCCTGAGAAACTTCATTTGTTTGACGAAAGCGGCAGATCGTTCCTTTACAGGTGAGGGGGCACTTGCCTCCTCGTTAATGCGTTTCCTGAATCAGGCCTCGGCTAGTCCCCGTGCCTCTCGTCGTCTGTCAGCCGGCTGACAATGAGATGCCAACGAATCTCATTGCCCTGATTGGAGCCACCGCCTCCGTACTGTCATGTTATTTTCATATGAGCGTCTAATACTGTTCATATGAAAATGTTTTCTTTGGCTTCGAAGTCATCATTGTTCATGTCAACATGATGCTGCGTCCGGCGGGTTCCGCCGGAGAAGCCTGGATGCTGGGCAAATGGACCGGAATACATGTTAGGGCAAATTGATATTTCCAAACGCCAGGCTCAAATCGCAGACCTCGTGCAAAACGCCGGCTTTGCGTCGGTGGAGGAATTGGCCGAGCGCTTTGATGTCACCACGCAGACCATCCGCCGGGATGTGAACGGCCTTTGCGAGCTTGGTATTTTGCGGCGCACTCATGGTGGTGTTGAGCCGCCGGCACCTGCGTCCAACATCCATTATTCCACCCGGCAAATCCTGAACCTTTCGGAGAAACAACAGATCGCGAAATGTGTCGCGAATTTCGTTGAGAACAATGTATCGATTGCCTTTTCCATCGGTACAACGCCCGAAATCGTGATGCAGGAACTGGTTGGTCACGAAAAGCTGGCTGTTTTCACGAACAACTTGAATGTCGCTTTCACAGCCTCCAGCAATCCTACTTTCCAGGTAACGATTGCAGGCGGCCGCCTGAGGCATGGTGACAGGGACATTCTAGGTGCGGCGGCACAGAAATTCTTCGCCAACTACAAGGTCGATATCGGTATCTTTGGCGTTGCCGGGGTGGATGAAGACGGCACCTTGCTGGACTTTCATGAAGACGAAGTGGCCGCACGCCAGTCAATTCTCGCCAATTGCCGGAAATCTTATCTGGTGCTCGACCATAGTAAATTCGGACGGGCAGCGCATGTCAGAGGCGGCAAGCTGAGCGACGTGACCGCCGTGTTTACAGACAAGCCTTTGCCGGAATCTTACCTGTCCAGCTTGGACGGAGCAGGGACGGAAGTCTTTGTGGCAACCAGCCCCGGTGACCGCAATGACTGACAACAGCCTCAGCCGGTCGGGCAAGCCGATTGTACTTGAGAATGTGTCCCGGGTTTGGGGAGACACGACCGCGGTCGACAGTCTATCGATTGAAATTGAGGCAGGTTCATTCACGGCTTTGCTGGGGCCATCGGGCTGCGGAAAATCGACGACGCTGCGCATGATCGCCGGGCTGGAGCAGGTAAGCGCTGGACGCATTTTGATCGGTGGTGCCGATGTCACGCAAAAGCCGTCCTCCCAACGTGATCTTTCGATGGTGTTCCAGTCCTATGCCCTGTTTCCGCATTTAAGTGTCGCAGAAAACATCGTCTTTGGGCTGAAAGTCCGCCGGGTCGGCCGAGCGGAGCGTGACGAAAGGCTGTTTAAGGTCGCAAGTCTTCTGGGGCTGGATCAATTGCTGGACCGCAAGCCAGGGCAATTGTCCGGCGGTCAGCAACAGCGCGTGGCCTTGGGCCGGGCGATTATCGGCGAAAAACCGATCTGCCTCATGGACGAGCCGCTCTCCAATCTTGATGCAAAACTGCGGCATGAAATGCGGGTCGAGATCCGAGCGCTCCAGCAGCAACTCGGCTTTACCATGGTCTATGTCACGCATGATCAGGTGGAAGCCATCACGATGGCGGATCAAGTTGTCCTTTTAAACCAAGGGCGCCTTGAACAGGCTGCGGGACCCAGGCAGCTCTATGAAAGGCCAGCTACGCCATTTGCGGCGCGTTTCATCGGGACACCGCCGATGAACCTTTTCCCGTCTGCCGCATTCAACGGACTGACATCTTCCTGTGACTATCATTTGGGTGTCCGGCCGGAAGCCATGCGCCTCGATGCCAATGGGCCAATATCGGCGACTGTCCGGGCGGTTGAATATCTCGGTGCCGATGTACTTGCCGATTGTGTTGCTGCCAATACGAGCTTTCAGGTCCGCTTGCCAACCTCGGAAACGGTGCTTCCCGGTGTAGAGGTCCGGTTGGGTTTCGAGCCAGCGGCACTTCATGTTTTCGACCGCGCCACCGGGCACCGGCGAGATGACGTTGTCAAAGAAATTGGAGCCGAACTTCGCTCCTGACCCGCTGCGCATGCGCGTAGATCCACCGCCTCCCGCGGATGTTCAAACTCTAGGATGTATTCTGATGTTGAAGTCCACATTTCTGAAGGCCGTTGCTGTAACGGCGCTTTCTGTCAGCACCTGGGCCTCTGCTCAAGCCGTTGACCTGCAATTCTATTTCCCTGTCGCTGTTGGTGGAAAGGCCGCCGACACAATCCAGGAACTGACGGCCGAGTATGTCGCGCAGAACCCGGATGTGAACATTGATGCGGTCTATGCCGGATCCTATCAGGACACTGTTGCTAAGGCGATCACCGCAGCGCGTGGCGGCAACCCGCCGCAATTGTCCGTGATCCTGTCCGTCGACATGTTCACGCTGATCGATGAAGATCTGATCATGCCGTTCGACGATTACCTGACGAGTGATGAAGAGAAGGCCTGGCTGGACGGTTTTTACCCTTCGTTCATGGCAAACAGCCAGACCGGCGGCAAGACCTACGGTATCCCGTTCCAGCGCTCCACTCCGGTTCTTTACTGGAACAAAGAGGCGTTCAAAGAAGCCGGTCTTGACCCGGAGGTCGCACCGGCAACCTGGGAAGAAATGGTTGAATTCGGCAAGAAGCTGACCAAAAAGGATGATTCTGGGAACGTAACCCAATGGGGCGTCCGCATACCGTCTTCCGGTTTCCCATACTGGCTGTTCCAAGGTCTTGCGATCGCCAACGGCGCTGAACTCGCCAATGCTAAAGGCAACAAGACGAATTTTGATGCTCCGAACGTCATCGAGGCCGCCCAGTACCTTGTTGATCTGAGCACAAAGCATGAAGTCATGGCACCAGGGATCATCGAGTGGGGGGCAACCCCGAAAGCCTTCTTTGAAGGTGAAAGCGCAATGATCTGGACGTCGACCGGTAACCTCACCAACGTGCGCGACAACGCTCCGTTCGACTTTGGCGTTGCCATGCTGCCGGCCAAGGAAACCCGCGGCGCGCCGACTGGCGGTGGCAACTTCTACCTGTTCAAGGGTGTTTCCGATGAACAGGCTGAAGCCGCTGTGGATTTTGTGCAGTGGATCACGGCTCCTGAGCAATCTGCAAAATGGACGATTGCAACCGGTTACGTTGCACCGCGTGCCGAGACCTGGGAAACGGAAGAAATGAAAGCTTATACGGCTGATTTTGCTCCGGCTCTGGTTGCCCGCGATCAGCTTGAATTCGCAAAAGCGGAGCTGTCGACCTACCAGAACCAGCGCGTCACCGGCATCTTTAACGATGCGCTTGCAGCTGCGATCACTGGCCAGAAAGACGTTGCAACAGCGCTTCAGGAAGCTCAGGCGCAAGCCGACGAGATCCTGGCCGAATACCGCTAATCAAGCTTGGGGAACGGGTCTGCTCCGTTCCCCATTTCCCTCCGCTTAAAACGCTATTCCAGACCAGTGCAAGTCACCTGATTTGACCGCTCGCACTGGTGCGGTATGGCGGTAGCACGGAAAACGCAATGTCCCGCATGTCCATAAAACGAGAATGGGTTCATGGTTGGCTTCTGTTGCTGCCAGCCATGGTTTTTCTCTTTGCTTTTACGCATATCCCGGCTGTCACGACGCTGATCAATAGCTTTTTTTCAACGCCGCGTGGACGGCGTTCCGCCGAATTCATCGGTCTTGAAAACTACCAGGAAATGCTGACAGACGATGTTTTCTGGAAAGTGCTCTGGAACAATCTCTGGTACGCAATCGGAACAATTCCGCTCTCGATTGCCCTGGCAATCGCCATGGCCCTGTGGGTCAACGACAAGCTGGCCGGCCGTAGTTTCGTACGCATGGCTTACTTTACGCCGACCGTCCTGCCGTTGATTGCTGTCGCCAATATCTGGATGTTCTTTTACACACCAAGCTTTGGTTTGTTCGATCAGATAACCGGCTTCCTGTTCGGGTGGCCAGCGTCCAACTATCTCGGAAATCCCGAGACTGCTTTGAATGCGATCATTGTCGTTACCGTTTGGAAAGAAGCCGGTTTCTTCATGATCTTCTATCTAGCTGCCCTCCAGGCGATCCCTGTTTCCCTGAAAGAAGCCGCCCAGATCGAAGGTGCCGGGCGTTGGACCGTTTTCTGGAGGATTACCTTTCCATTGCTCATGCCAACGACACTGTTTGTTGGCGTAAATGCCGTGATCAATTCCTTCCGCCTCGTCGACCACATCTTTATTCTGACCGATGGGGGACCGGATAACGCGTCTGCACTCCTGCTGTTTTACATCTATGAAGTGGCGTTCCGGTTTTGGGAAACCGCCTACGCGGCAACGCTCACCGTTGCGCTCTTGGTTCTCCTGTCTTTGCTTGCGATCGGGCAATTCTTCTTTTTTGACCGGAAGGTGCACTACAAATGAGCGCCTCATCCCTTTCGTTTGACCGCATCTTGAACACATGCGCCGCCTGGGCCTTGGCGCTTTTGTGGGTGCTGCCGCTGGCCTATGCGGTTTGGACGGCATTTCACCCAGCTGCTTATGAGGCGCGCTTTGAGCTTTTCGCGCCGGTCACACTTGAGAACTTCGCAAAGGCCTGGGATGCAGCGCCCTTTGCCCGGTATTTTTTGAACACTGTGATCCTAGTGACCATGATCCTCGCAGGTCAGTTTTTTCTGTGCACCCTGGCTGCCTACGCATTTGCGCGCTTCGAATTTCCGGGGCGGAATATCCTTTTCGTGCTCGTGCTTTTGCAGCTGCTGGTCATGCCCGACATCCTGATGGTCGAGAACTACCAGACCATGCGTTTGCTCAATCTGGTCGACACAATTCCTGCCATCGCGCTGCCTTACATCGCGTCCGGGTTTGGCATCTTTCTTTTGCGCCAGACCTTCAAGACGATCCCAAAGGAGTTGGATGAAGCTGCACGGATTGAGGGGGCGAGTTTCTTGGGCGTGCTCTGGAAGGTCTACATTCCACTGGCCAAACCGACCTATCTTGCATACGGGCTCGTTTCGGTCAGCCACCACTGGAACAACTTTCTCTGGCCGCTGATCGTGACAAACTCGGTTGAGACCCGGCCGGTCACGGTAGGTCTCAGTATTTTTTCCGCCATTGATAGCGGTGTCGAGTGGTCCGTTATCAATGCGGCGACGCTCATGACCTCCGGGCCATTGCTGATTGCGTTCCTTCTTTTTCAGCGTCAATTCGTGCAGAGTTTTATGAGGGCAGGGATCAAATAGCGCGCCGCGGTCTGGGTGGCGGCGTGCTTTTCAATCCGGACTTTTGTTGCATCCTTCAACATGTTAAATGGATTTAAAAGGCTAATCGCCAGTGTTCTGATGGCTTTTCCGCCGGTATTTTGTATTTTCGATCAGGAGTTTACCCGTGCCCTCAACCTTCATGTCTATTGGTGAGTGCATGGTTGAAATGGCTCCGACCGGCGTTGGTACCTTTCAGATGGGATTTGCCGGAGACACGCTTAACACAGCCTGGTACGCGCGGCGGTGCCTGCCTGACAACTGGCAAGTCAGCTACTGTACCGCCATTGGGACCGACGCGATTTCCGGACAAATGCTGGAGTTCCTGGAAGCTTCCGGTTTGACCACGGATCATATCCAGAAGCTGAAAGATCAGTCGGTCGGCCTCTACATGATCCAGCTTGAGAATGGTGAACGCAGCTTCGCTTACTGGAGGTCTCAATCAGCGGCAAGGCAGCTGGCAGATAATCCGCATTATCTGGCACAAGCCATGGCCGGCACGTCGCTCGTTTATTTCAGTGGGATTACCCTTGCCATCCTTCCGCCGGATGGCCGGAAAAACTTTCTGAACGCACTCAAATCAGCGCGCTCTGGCGGAACAAAAACCGCGTTTGACCCCAACTTGCGGCCACGGCTTTGGGAGGATGCCAACAGCATGCGCTCAGTCGTGACCGAGGCAGCGTCTGTTTGCGACTATGTCATGCCGTCATTTGAAGATGAGCTCGCGCATTTCGGCGACGCGGCTCCATCGGCCACTGCCGAACGGTATCTGTCTGCCGGTGCAACCATGGTGGTGGTCAAGAACGGGCCTGAAGATGTCCTTTGCGCGGGAGACGATTGGCAGAAATCGTTCCAGCCCGCAAACGTATCCGGCATTGTCGACACCACCGCGGCCGGCGACAGCTTCAATGCCGCGTTTTTGGCAGAACATCTTACCAGTGGCGATGTCGATAAGAGCGTTGACGCAGGTGCCAAATTGGCCGGTCACGTGATCCGTCATCGTGGTGCCCTGGTCGACTGTTCCCAAACTGGCTGACAAGAACTGCGTCAAAACCGGCGAAATCGGAAAGTCACTATGCATTCGCGTTTATTGTAAGAAGTAACTATATTCAACAATAATGCCATCTACATCATTTAAGCGTTTATTTGCAAAATTGCCTTAGCGTCAATCCTCGAATCATCTAGCTATTCGGGGTGAAGACTAGGATGAAGCTTTCAGAGAAAATACCGGCTCTGGTGGTTGGGTGCGCGGCGGCGGTAGGCATCGGCATAGGGGTGTTGAGCTATCTGACGTCCAGTGCGAGCCTCCAACAACTGACTGAAGCCCGCCTTTTTGCAGCAGCACGGGTTGGAGCAGATGAGACGCTGAATTACCTTCAAACTATTGAGCGGCAATTGAATCTGATTGCTGAAAACCCTGGAACTGTTGCTGCCGTTCAAGATTTTTCAAATGCTTGGCAAGAGATGTCCGCTAACGGCATTGATCTCAAAAGCGAGCTGCAACGAGCCTACATCAACGAGAACCCGCATCCGACGGGAGAAAAAGACAAGCTTTACGATGCCAAAACGGGCAGTCCGTACGATGCAATGCACGCAAAGTACCATCCTTGGTTTCATGAGCTGCAACAGGATGAAGGATACTATGATGTGTTTTTGTTCGATGCTCATGGCAACCTGATTTACTCCGTATTCAAGGAGCTGGATTACGCGACCAACTTTCAGGCTGGTGGCGGGGAATGGGCGTCATCCGATCTGGGAGAGGTGTTCCGGAAAGCGATGCAAATCACGGAGCATCACGTTGTTGCCTTCGAGGACTTCGCGCCTTACGGGCCGAGCTACGATGCGCCCGCAAGCTTTATGGCCTACCCGGTGAAGGCTGATGGGCAGGCAATCGGAGTGCTCGCTTTTCAAATGCCGATCGACAAGATTAATGCGTTGATGCGCCACAACCTGGGGCTCGGCGAGACGGGTGAGCTGGCATTGATCGGCGAAGATCGCCTGATGCGCAATGACACAGAATACACCCCGGATCAGAACGATATTCTTGCAACTCGGTTGGAAAGCCCGATCATTGAAGAGGCGTTTTTAGACGGACAGGCCTTTGGGTACGATTCCCTCCATCGCGGAAAAAGGCTCGATATTGAAGCCCTGCGCTTCGAGTATCAGGGGCAACCTTTTGCCATTGTCGCTATGCAAGCCTACGCTGAAGCTTATGAGCCGGTCATAGCAATGCGAAACAGAATGCTGTTGTTCGGTGCCGTTCTGCTCGGTGTTGCTGCGCTGGCCGGGTTCTTTGCTGCACGGTCAATCACGCAGCCGATCAACAAACTGGTTGCGGCGATGAACAGCCTTGCGACCGGTGATACAAAGATTGAACTCGATAACTCTGATCGTGCAGATGAAATTGGAGAGATGATCAAATCGGTCGATGTCTTCCGTGACAATGCTATTCAAAGGTTGGAGCTTGAAGCTCATGCGCGGGGGGAGCGGGATCGAGAGCGTCAACGTCAGGCATTTCTGGAAAACCTGATTCGTGACTTCAAATCTGTCATGAAGGACCGTCTTGCTACGGTCGGGGATCAAATGGAGAGAATGCAGCAAGCAGCAACGACCCTCGAAGACCTGGCCTCGAATGCCAAATCGGAATCCGATCACGCCGGCTATGCTTCAAGCAGTGCCTCCGAAAACGTAGCAGCTGTCGCAGCTGCCACGGAAGAAATGACGGCAACAGTTCAGGAGATTGCTAATCAGACCGAGGCTACGATCCGGATTGTCGCGGAAACAGTAGCCGCCGCAGAAGCGACCAACGAAAACGTTCAAACGCTTTCAGAAGCTGCGGAACACATCGGTAGCGTTGTGAACTTGATCCGGGATATTGCCGCGCAAACCAATTTGCTTGCGCTGAATGCAACAATTGAAGCAGCTCGTGCTGGTGAAGCCGGGCGCGGATTTGCTGTGGTGGCTTCCGAAGTCAAAGAGTTGGCAGAACAAACGTCCAAGGCAACGGACGAGATTTCCGGACGGATTACCGGTATTCAGAGCTCTGTTCGCGATGCGGCTGGAGCTATCGGGAATATTGCTGAAAAAGTGTCCGAGATCCGAGATCTGACCGGATCTGTTGCCGGAGCAATTGAGGAACAGCGCGCTGCAAATCAGGAGATCGCGCGTTCTGCCAAGTCGGCGAGTGACAGCACGACCAATGCAGCCGGTAGCATGACAACCGTGTCAGGAGCTGTTCTGCAAACCTCGGAGGAGGCGACAGCTGTCAACTCGGCCGCTGATCTCGTATCTGACGCAAGCAACAGTCTGGCCGGTGAAGTTGAGCGATTCCTGGAAGGCGTTACCAAAGATGTCGAAGACCGAAGGAAGGCCGATCGAAAGGCTATTGCTGAGGATGTCACGATAACACTCGCTCACGGAAAAAAGAGAACCGTGCAGCTTATCGATGTTAGTTCGACTGGCGCCCAAATCATGGACATGTCCGAATTGCCGCTTGGCGAGAAATTAACTCTCGATTTCCTGGATGGAAGCCGTCTGCAAGCAACCGTTGTCCGCCACACGGGATCTGGTTGCGGCGTGGAGTTTAGCGATGCATTGCCGCATGATCATATTCTTTTGGCGGCCTGATAGGGTCGCCAGATGAGCATGTAAGAACACAGGCGCTTAGATGGCGCCTGATTGTTTTGGGTTGATGTTCAACCTGCATCACGCTGTGCGATCCAGTCATGGTCTGGATGGTTTTGAAACCGCCACTTGCGAAGCGGACCGGCCATCACATTCAGATAGTACATCTCATATCCGTACGGCGCTCCGCAGGGGTGATGGCCTTTAGGGACCAGCACGACATCGCCATCTGAAACAGCCATTGTTTCGTCGAGCGCACCATCTTCCGTAAACACACGCTGAAAGCCAAAACCCTGTTTGGGGTTGAGGCGGTGGTAATAGGTCTCCTCGAGATAGGTCATGTGAGGATAGTTGTCTTCATCATGCCGGTGCGGCGGGTAGGACGACCAGTTTCCCTGCGGCGTGAAAACTTCCGTCACAAGAAGACTGTCCGCAACATCGCTTTCCTCCATGGCGATCGGGTGAATATATCTGGTGTTCGCCCCTTTGCCGCGCTCAACAAGACCGATGTCCGTAATCACACGAGCCGGGAAGTTGCCCTTGCCAGGTGCCGTGCAAACGGCGACCACGCAGGCCGTTGTCGCGGTGACGGACCAGCTGCTGCCGTTTGGAACGTAAACGCAATGCGGCTTCTTCCGCTCAAAGACGCTCATTCTGTCTCCAAGCTCCCCAAAGGAGATGTCACCAGCGATTATGTTTGCCTTGCCTTCAACCAAGACAAGGATGGCTTCGCGGTCGCCAGTCAGTTCCGAAGCCTTGTCTCCCGCCTGCAGATGATAGAGGCCAAAACCGACATAGCCCCAATGCGCGCTTTGCGGTGTGATGTCATGGACTTTTCCCGATGTTCCAACCGGTTTGACGAGAAGATCAGCCATCATGGGTTCCTTGCGCTTTGTTTCTTTGGGTCCCGACCGCGACGGCGAGGGCAATTGAGAGGGATAAACTTGCCGAAAGCGACCGGAAGGCACCGACGTCCAATTCGGAAACCAGCAAGTGGGTGGCCTTCAACTTGGCGAGCGGACTGGTAACCACGTCTGTGATCGCAACGAGACTTGCGCCGGCTTTCCGCGCCTCTGACGCGATGTCGAGTGTCATTTGCGTGTAGGGTGAAAACGTAATTGCAATGACCGCGTCTTTCGGGCGAATAAGGGGTTGCATGTTGATGTTTGCCACACCGGAATGAAGCATGGCAGGAACACTCATTTTCTCAAATGCGTATGCCAAATAGGCCGTTACCGGAAAAGCGCGCCGGAAGCCAACCATGTGAATGGTGTCAGCCCGCACGAGAACATCGACAGCCTGTTGCAGCGATACGGGTTCAATCGTAGCCAGCAGGTTTTCAAGTGAGGCGCGTCCCACATCTACAAATTCAGCCAGAAGCGCCGATGGACTGTCGGTTCCGTGATCCCGCAGCTGGGCCAGCCGTGTTGGATAGTCCGGCCAATTTTGGGCATAGTCGGACCGGAACAACTTCTGCATTTGCGAGAAACCCTCAAAACCCATCTCTTTGCAAAACCGCATCACTGCAGATGGTTGCAAGCCTGCGGCCTCGGCCAGCTCGGCAACCGTGGAAACTGCGACGCGATCAGGGTTCGCGGCAATGAAGTCGGCGCATTGTTTCAGCCGTTTCGGAAGCCGGTCGGCTCGTGTGCCCAACTGCTTAAAGAATGCGGCAACTGTGAGGGGAGTGGTTCCGTTGGAACTTTTGGGAAGGCCGTCATTCATGGCTCTGGCTATTCAAGCTTGACACATTCCAACGAAGATGATTTTGGAATTTTTATTCTAATCCGGGATGCCGATGAAAGTCTATAAGGCAGCCGGTCAGCGGGAGGACGGAAAATGGGCATCAAGGTTGGCGTCCTGGGCGCAGGACGTATTGGCAAAGTGCACGCAAAAGCGATCTCATCGACTGCAGGTGCCGAGCTGTACGCTGTATCTGATGCGTTTCCGGACGCAGCACAGGCTTTGGCGGATCAATATGGCGCCCGTACTGCGGCAATCGATGAGGTTTCGGACGATACCAATGTAGATGCTGTCGTTATTTGCACGCCGACCGATACCCATGCCGACCTGATTGAGAAATTTGCGCATGCCGGCAAAGCCATTTTCTGCGAAAAGCCAATCGATCTTTCATTGGAGCGGGTCAAGGCGTGTCTGAACACTGTCGAGAAACTTGGCGCGACCTTGATGCTTGGATTTAACCGCCGTTTCGACCCGCATTTCAAGGCTGTCCGGGATGCGATCGAAGAGGGACGGATCGGCGACGTTGAAATGGTCCAGATTACGTCCCGCGATCCGGGGGCGCCTCCGCCGGACTACATCCAGGTGTCGGGTGGCATCTTCAGGGATATGACGATCCATGATTTTGATATGGCGAGATATTTGCTGGCTGAGGAAATCGCCTCGGTCTACGCCACTGCCTCCGTTCTTGTAGACCCGCAAATTGGAAAACTGGGTGACTACGACAGTGCCACAATCGTGCTGACCACCGTTTCCGGCAAGCACTGCAGCATCTCCAATTCCCGCCGTGCGAGCTATGGCTATGATCAACGGATCGAGGTACATGGTTCAAGGGGGGCAATCGCGGCCGAAAATCAGCGTCCGGTCTCCATCGAGCTGGCAACTTCAGAAGGATACCTGAAGCCGCCGCTACATGATTTTTTCATGACCCGCTACACAGAGGCTTATGCCGCGGAGATCGCAGCATTCGTGGATGCGATTGTGAACAACCGAGCGCCGGCGCCCAATGGCGAGGACGGGTTGCGGGCGCTCGCGCTTGCCGAAGCGGCTCTAAAATCCGTTGCAGAAAGACGGGCCGTCGGGCTCGATGAGATCTGAGATCCGCAAGCTTAAATTCCTATAGCGTTGCATCCGGGCCTGGTCGCCCTCAGGACGAGAAGCAGCTGTACCATGAGGTGATCCAAACCGGCCGTCAGCGTTGATCTGCGGCCGGTGTTTGGTCATAGGTTCAGCTGTAAACCAGTTGGTCTTTTGGAAGGTTCTCTGACCAAACCTTCAATTCATCCAGGAACTTGAGCGCTGATGCCCCAAATTCGGTAATATCGTACTCCACGGACACTGGTGCACTTTGCACCACGGTCCTTGTTATAAGACCACGCTCTTCGAGTTGGCGTAGCCGTTCAGCAATCATTTTCTTGCTAGCACCGCCAAGCATGCGGGCGAGGTCGTTGAAGCGTACGGGGCCATCCTTGAGATGCCACAGCAGCGAGCCCGTCCATTTCCCTCCAAGAATGCGCATGCCGCGCTCGATCGGGCATGGCTCCGTGCAGGCCTCTAGCACGATGCGTCGTTTGCCAACTGTTTTAACCCGCCCTGCCACTTGGAAACACTCTCCGGCTTTAGGTTACAAAAAGTATACTAGTTGAATAATGTAACTTAATCTCTCATTTGTGGTCAGACTTCAAGCCCTGGCCAATTGTGGCCGGGGCCAAAGCGTAACCGGCCTTTTGGGGGGACGCGGATGAAGAAACCTTGTTGAAGGAAAACGCTGCGCGTTTTGCAGGTGATGTGAAGAAGGCGTAGCATTCTGAAACCTTAATCGCGCTGCGAGCTCAGCGTTGTCGAACACTGGTAACCGGGCCGCTGTGGACCGGTTTCCGGTCAACCCTTTCGGAAATGTCCCTTGGCAAAAGCTCTTGTTATCTACGCGCATCCGAGGCCTGACCGATCCGAGATAAACGGTCCGCTTTTTGAGACGGCGAAAGCCGTTCAAGGCGTTACCCCGGTCGATCTTTATGCTGAATACCCCGACTTCGACATTGACGTGGACAGGGAGCAGCAAAGGCTGGTCGAGCATGACGTAATCGTCTTTCAACATCCGCTTTATTGGTACTCGGCGCCCGCGATTATGAAGGAGTGGCAGGACCTGGTTCTGGAGCATGGCTTCGCTTACGGAAAGCATGGTACGGCGCTAGCTGGGAAAACCTTCATGAATGCGATTACCGCAGGTGCAAAACCGGATGCCTATTCGCAAGCCGGCCTGAACCACGCCGATCTGCGCAGTCTTTTGCTTCCGTTTGAAGCCACTGCTCACCTGTGCGGCATGCGGTACCTTGCGCCCTTTGCATTGTTTGGCGCCGGGCGGGCATCAGAAGGCAATCAGCTTGATATCCACCGGAATGCTTATGACGATTTGCTCAAGGCACTGGTTGCTGATCGGCTGGATTTTGAGAAAGCGGCAGCGGCGCCCTTTCTGGGCGATGTTTTGGATGAATTTCTTATCAAGACGGGAGCGATGTGATGGAGCTTTTGTCTGAAGCATTTGTGTATTTGTGCGCGGCCGTTATCGCGGTGCCGTTGGCGAACCGGTTGGGGCTCGGGTCTGTCCTCGGATACTTGATTGCCGGTGTTGTGATTGGCCCGGTCATTGGCCTGGTTGGTTCAGAAACAACCGAGGTCCAGCATTTCGCAGAATTCGGCGTTGTCATGATGCTGTTTTTGGTGGGTCTTGAGCTGCAGCCTGCAATGCTCTGGAACATGCGGAAACAGTTGATCGGTTTGGGCGGGTTGCAGGTTGCCGGAACAACAGCGGTATTTGGATTGATCGGGCTTGCCTTGGGTCTGGCGTGGCAGACCGCCTTGGCACTGGGAATGATCCTCGCCTTGTCCTCGACCGCAATCGTTCTTCAAACGCTGAATGAAAAAGGATGGCTGCGCACCACAGGCGGGCAGAGTTCTTTCTCGGTCTTACTTACTCAGGATATTGCGGTCATCCCGATGCTGGCAGTCCTGCCGTTGCTGGCACTTGGCAGCTATCACGGGGGCGGCCAGCACGGGGACCAGGCTCATGGGGGCGGTCATGGCGGAGAAGCGCTGGCTGCTCTGCCGGGCTGGGCACAGGCTGTGATCATCCTTGCCGTGATTGCCGGGATCATTATCGCAGGGCGCCACTTGTTGCGTCCGGTTTTCCGCTTCATTGCAGAAGCGCGTCTGCGTGAAATTTTTACCGCGACTGCGCTTCTGCTCGTCATTGGGATCGCGCTTCTGATGGACTTTGTTGGCCTGTCGCCCGCGCTTGGTACCTTCCTTGCCGGAGTGGTTTTGTCAGACAGTGACTATCGTCACGAACTGGAAAGTGACATCGAGCCGTTCAAGGGATTATTGTTGGGGCTTTTCTTTTTGACCGTTGGTGCGGGCATTGATTTTGACTTGCTGTTCGGAGCGCCGCTTTTGATTGCCGGGCTGGCCGTTGGTGTGGTGCTGGTGAAGTTTTTGTGCCTCTTTGCGCTTGCGGTCGTCTTCAAACTGCAAGGGGCAGACCGCTGGCTGTTTGCCCTTGGCCTTGCCCAGGCGGGCGAGTTCGCTTTTGTCCTTTTCGGTATTGCTGGCGGAACAGGGGTTATTCCTCCGGATCTTTTGCAAACCATGACCCTCGTTGTCGCATTGTCCATGCTTTTGACACCGGCTCTATTCATACTTTACGAAAAAGCCATTGCGCCGCGTGTTGTCATTCAAACCGAGCGCGCACCAGATGTCATTGACAAGAAGGGGCGTGTTGTCGTGGCAGGTATGGGCCGCTTTGGGCAAGTTGTCTCACGTCTCCTGCTTACGGCCGGTTACGATGTCGTAATTCTGGATCACGACCCGCAAACGATTGAGAATTTGGGCCGCATCGGTATCAAGACATTTTACGGGGATGCCACCCGGCCTGATCTCCTTCACACGGCAGGTCTTGAAGAGGCGGATCTTTTCATTGCAGCGCTCGACGACCGAGACAAACAGTTGATGGTGGTAGAGCACGTGGCAAAAACATACCCGAAGGTACAGATTCTTGCTCGTGCCCGGGACCGCCACCATGTCTATGAGCTCGAACGAGCTGGCGCCCTGCTCGCGGAACGGGAGACCTTTGAGAGTGGGCTTGCAGTCGGGCGAAGAGCCCTGATTGCTTTGGGGGAACATCCTTTCAGGGCGCGGACCCGCACACGTGCCTTCCGCAAGCACGATATCAACATGCTGGAAAATCTGCGCGACAACTACAATGACGGCGGCGTCGATAAGTCTTATATCGATGCGATGCGGGCCCAGTCGGCAACATTGTTCGAGCTCATGCGGGCCGAACATGCAGGTGCTGGAGAGGGCCGTGACGAACGCGGCTGGAACCCGCCGCCCAAAGGAGATGCCACGCTTTAGACAGTGGTGGAAAGGAACTCGAAATGGCCGAGATATCTGACAGTGATTTGGGAGACGTGCTCCAAATTGACATCGTATCGGATGTGGTTTGCCCGTGGTGTATTGTCGGGTTCAAGCAGCTTGAACAAGCCATCCATGAGACAGGTATTTCCGCTGCGATCAAATGGCATCCATTTGAACTGAACCCCGATATGCCGCAAGCAGGTGAGAACCTTCGCGACCACATTATGCGCAAATATGGGTCGACTGCCGAACAGTCCCAGGGCGCGCGCGACCGGCTTTCCGAAGTTGGAAAAGACCTTGGGTTTGAATTCCGTTTTGCCGATGACATGCGCATGGTCAATACGTTCAAGGCGCACCAACTGCTTCATTGGGCAGGGCCCGAGGGCAAAGAGCATCCCTTGAAAATGGCGCTATTCGAGGCCTATTTCCAGGACCGGAAAGATCTCAACGATGACGAAATACTGGCGGATATCGCCGGAGATGTTGGACTTGACCGCGAAGAGGCTTTGAAGGTTTTGGCGGACCAGAGGTTTTCTGATGACGTGCGTCAGGAAGAAGCATTCTGGACGCAGAACGGCATACAGGGCGTCCCCGCCGTCATCTTTGATCGTAGGCACCTCATTACGGGCGCTCAGGGCGTCGAAAACTACACATCAATTCTCAAGCAACTGATGACTTCGGATTAGAGGTTTTCAAACAAAACTCCGGCGGCTTCGATCCGCCCGGCTGGAGTGTCAGCGGGGTCGGAGCCGTAATTCGTCCAAATACGGGTGCCATCGGTATCCCGGCAGCGGACGCCACCTGACACCTCAAAGGTCTGGACCCGCGCGCTCTTGCACAAGTCGCGCAACAGATGAAGCCATCCTTCCTCATCGCACCAGCCACCGACATATGTCATGTGGCCGTTCGAAAAAGCAGCCGGCTCCCCGTTTTCCAATTCGAGAACTATGTCCGCGGCGCCTTCAAGTTCCTCGCGATAGCCTCGAAAACACCCTGCGGCCGTGCCGCTTTTTTTCAGCGCCAGCGGCATGTCGGGCCGCAGGCTTTCGACCCGCGTCACAGTAACATCCAAGCCTGGGATGTCCGGTGGCAACGGGACGGGTATGACCATGTTCTTGTCACGGGCTCCTGTTCGCGGTCCCAGCAGAACCTGCGCGCTGCATCCGCTCAAAGCTCTTTTCAGGTCTTCCGGCATGTGGATCAATCCAGGCGCTGCAACAATCTTGTAGCCTGTGAAATCCCGTGTTTCTGGACGCAATATGTCGATAGACAGACCCAGTTTGCGAAGCGCCTTATAGACATCAAAGACAAGTTGGAAGTAGCTGAGGCCGGCGCCGTGCGGCTGGGCCGCCCATGCAAAATCCGCGTCGTAATCGAATATCAGGGCAACCGGAGCCTGGGGCGATGACACATCTGGAGCGCTGCGCAGTTCTTCCGCGACTTGTTTTGCCTCCTGCAGGGCAGGTGCATCCGCATTGTCCGGCCGCAGCATACCGGCATGCATTTGTTCTTGCGCAAAGGGTGCTTGGCGCCAACGGAAGTAACAGACCGCTTCTGCCCCGTGAGCGTAGGCCTCCCAGGCCCAAAGCCGCATCATGCCTTTCGTGGGCGCCGGATTGTAAGGGGCCCAATTCACCGGTCCGGGCTGTTGTTCCATGACCCACCAGCGGCCCTTGCCAACGGCCCGGTAAAGATCGTGGTGAAAGGCTTGAAAATCAGGGTCGCCCTGGCGGGCGTAGGTGCGTTGATGATCTGGCGCTGCGCCGACCCGGTCTTCCAGAAACCCGAGCGGGTAGCTGTCCCAGGTCGCGATTTCAAGATCGTCCCCGACCTTGAAATGATCAAAGTCGGTGATCCGCCCCATGTAGTTGTGGCTGATTGGGGCGCTGGAATGTGCGCGGATTGTCTCCACCTGCCGCTTGTTGAATACAGCGACCTGATCAGATGAAAACCGCCGGAATGCCAGAGTGTGAGACGGATTGGGTTCGGTAACGGTCAGGTTTGGCAGATCGATCTCTTCAAAGGACCGGTACTCCATTGACCAGAAGACATTTCCCCACGCCCGGTTAAGTGCCTCTATTGTTCCATAGTGGTCGCGCAGCCAAAGACGGAACGCGGTTCTGGCTGCGTCCGAGTAAGACAGGATCGTGTCATGACAGCCATACTCATTATCGGTTTGCCAGGCTGCCACGTAAGGGTTGCGGCCATAGCGCTCCGCCAGGAGTTTCACGATCCGGTCGCTCTCTTGTTTGTACCCTTCATGGGAAAAACAATAATGACGGCGTGAGCCAAACTTGCGCGGGTTCCCGTGTGCATCAACTGCGACCATGTCCGGATGCTTGTCAATCATCCAGCGCGGCGGCGTTGCCGTTGGTGTCCCGAGCACAACCTTCAGACCGGCTTTCCCAAGAATGTCGATCGCTCTGTCGAGCCACTCGAAATGAAGGTCACCCGGTACAGGCTCAAGGCGTGACCAGGAAAACTCGCCGACACGGACCCAAGTGAGGCCGGTGTCTTTCATGCGCCTGGCATCTGCCTCCCAAATCTCTTCGGGCCAGTGTTCTGGATAATAACAGGTGCCGAGTGTGCGCTTGAGGGCTTCGGTCATAGTCTCACCCGATGTTCCGGCTGTCCTTTGATTCCGGCTTCATAAACAAATGTCTTCCCGTCATCCGTGCCTGACAGCCCATCAGCTGCCGACGTTGCAAATAACGTCTTCAGGTCTGGCCCGCCAAAAGCCGGGCAGGAAACCTGTTCGGCAGAAAATTGGACCGCCGATACAAACTCGCCCTTAGGAGAGTAACGCGCAACACGGCTCGCGCCCCATTGTGCGTTCCAGAGATATCCGTCCGCATCAACAACCGATCCGTCGGGATTGAGCTTTTTAGCGGTCAAATCAATGAAGGTTTCTGGTGGTGCAGCCGGCCATCCTTCGGCATCCAGGTCCACCTTTTTGATCTCGTTTGTGGCTGTGTCCGCGAAATAAGTGGCTCTTCCGTCCGGAGTAAAACAAATGGAATTGGAAATTGTGATGTTTTTGAAGAGCCGCCGCACTTCCCCCTTGTAAAAGCGATAGATGCTTCCGGCGCCCGTCTCGGCATTCTTCCCCATTGTGCCAATCCAGAACCCGCCGAATGCATCGGCGCGTCCATCGTTGGACCGGGTCATCGGATTGTCAGCCTCTAGCTCGAACAGTTTTTGGCTCTGGCCGGTGTTAAGATCGAAAAGAAACAACTGGCTTTCGCTGGCGATCAACAGTGCATCCTGGGTGACCCATCCCGCGGCAGAGACAAATTCATCGAATTGCCATTGCTTTGGTTGACCTTTCTCCAGGGTCAGCAGCCTGTTGTTCAAAATGTCGAACCAGAAGAGCTGCTGGCGTTCCGGATGCCACAAAGGTCCCTCGCCCAAAAGGCATTGGCGCTCGTCGAAGATTTGGTTCATTTGCTTATTTTCCGGCCATAACAGATTGATCGTATGCGGCAACGATCCGTGCGGCCTTTTCGCTGACATCCGCAGCGGTCGCGCCTGGCTTGTACAGCGCTGTGCCAATTCCAAACCCTGTGGCGCCAGCTTCAAACCAATTTGCAAAGTTATGCGGCCCGGCTCCACCAACAGCGTATGTTGGGGTGCCTTTGGGCAGAACAGCCATAATGGCTTTCAAACCGTCGGGGCCAATCAAGGACGCCGGGAAAAACTTAAGACCATCAGCACCGTTCCGAAGAGCCGTGAAGCACTCTGTCGGGGTCATTACGCCTGGAAACGATTTCATGTTTTCGGCTTTGGTGGTCCGAATAACGTCCGGGTTACAATCGGGCGACACGATCAAGGTGCCTCCGGCCGACTTCACCTGATGAACCTGTTCGATCTCAAGAACCGTTCCAGCTCCGATTTCTGCTTGGCTGGAGAATGTGGTCGCCATCGCCTCGATGCTCTTAAGCGGATTTGGCGAGTTCAAAGGCACTTCGATCCGGGTAATGCCCGCGTTGATGATCACCTCAGTGATTGGAAGAGCCTCTCGTGGATCCAGCCCGCGCAAGATTGCAATGATGTTCCGGCTCATTGAGGCAGCCTCCGGTAAGCGTTATGGGCGAGGGTCAGCCCCCGCAGCGTTATGGCGCTGGCGTCCATTACTTGAGGGGAGTGACCGAGCCCTGACAGGGCTGTCGCATAGGCTTGGGCAATATGGTCGCTGCCAAGGATAACCGCTCGACGGACGCTGAAGTTTTTGGTGATCGATGCAAGTTCCGAACCGATCAGAAGGCCTGACAAGCGGCTCCGTGCGGTTTCGGGTAAAAGATCGGCGACAAGGCTCCCGGCCCGGATGCCGAAGAGTTCGGCTGCAAGGCTTTCAGGTTCCCGGACACAGTGTTTCACCGCGTTCGTAAAGGCCTCAGTATCGGGAGCATTTTTCGAAAGGCTATGGCGCAAGACGGACTGTTCACTCAACAGTGAAAATATCTCGCCAGTCATAAATGTTCGAAAACGCTTCACAATTCCGAAGCTGATCTCGCACCATTTGGTATGCGTTCCCGGGAGGCACAGTGTTCCGGTAAAATCTGGATGATCAGCCAGAAAACCGGCGATCTGCGTTTCTTCCCCGCGCATGACGTCCGCAGGATCAAGCTGTTTGATCCCGGGCAGAATGCGAACATCGATGCGCGCGTCCTTTGTGATCACTGCTGTTGCGTCTTCAATCGATGGTGGACCACAGGGAGCGGATCTGTAGGGCGCTTCCGCCCATCCCTGCCGGGAACCGGCCATTCCACAGATGACGACCGGTGTTTTTTGGCCGTGTGTCAAGAACGGATCGATGAGGTCAAGCAAGACAGGTTCGAATTCACGGCGTTCCAGCTTGCCCATACCTTTTTCTGAAGAGGCGTGATGAACAATGCCCCCAACTTCATCCAGCATCCAGACACGCAGATTGGTCGTTCCCCAATCCGCTGCAATCCAGGATGCTTTTGCCCCGCTGGTCATCCGCTCACCACGACGCCGCCATCGACAACGAGTGCTTGACCGGTCATTGCCTTGCTGGCTTTGGACGCGAGGAAAAGGACCGGATCAACCATATCTTCCGGGGCAAGCTCCTCTTTCAAACACTGGCGGTCCAAATGCGCAGCCAGACCTTCCGGTGTGACCCACATTTCTTTCTGTTTGTCGGTCAGAACCCACCCAGGTGCGATCGCATTCACGCGGATCCGGTCCGGTCCGAATTCACGGGCCAGGCTTCGGGTCATCCCGTTGATGCCGGAGTTTGCGGTTGTGTATGCAGGATAACCGGCATTGCCCATCATGTAGGATATGGATGTGAAGTTGATAATCGATCCGCCGCCGGCAGCACGCATGCCCGCCACAACATGCTGGCAGGCGAAGAAATAGGCCTTCAAGTTCACTGCCTGCGCCCAATCCCAGAAGTCTTCCGTCACTTCTTCCGTTGAATGGCGTTGATCATTGGCCGCATTGTTCACAAGCACTGTAATTGGCCCGTGAGCCTCGGCGGCCTCGTCCATGGTCCGCTTCAAAAGAGGAATGTCCGTGATGTCCCCATGAAGGAAAAGCGGACGGCGGCCGTGCTTTTGTTCCATGGTATCGCAAAAGCTGGTGGCATCACTCCGGCCGATGAAGGCCACTTTTGCGCCCTGGGCTAGAAAACCATCGGTAAGGAATGCTCCAATGCCCGAGCCACCGCC
This sequence comes from Roseibium denhamense, assembly GCF_009711415.1. Classification (GTDB taxonomy): domain Bacteria; phylum Pseudomonadota; class Alphaproteobacteria; order Rhizobiales; family Stappiaceae; genus Roseibium; species Roseibium denhamense. The sequence goes on along the minus strand of NZ_SMLZ01000097.1, from coordinate 47,442 downwards.
CGTGATGTAGACAGATGCGCCCTTCAGATCCGGATAATTCGCGTACATAAAACGTTCCCGTTCGACGTTCTCCAGCTTATGCGCCGGTGTTGTTGTTGCGGCCTAAACCGCTCAAGTTCTATGGCCTTCCAGCACCCATATCGTCCCCGGAAAGCGCCATGGCAGAGTCACGCCGTGGCTCATCAGATATTGACCACCCACCGTCAAGTCTTCCGCTTTTAGAAGCGGGGTGCCGCGGGACAAACCAGGCGCGTCCTCGCGGTTCAAGAGTTTGACGCGATATGTCTCACCTGCTTCCAGTCCAGTTAGGCGCAAGGGGTGCGGCAATACCTGCTCGGAGGTTTTTATCTGGGCGGCGAACACAGTGAACCGGTCACCCTCTTTCGCTAGATGCTGTTCCGCAATTATGGCGGGATCCGAACTGTCGAGGCGCAGGATATCCGCAAGCATCAGCCAATCGCGGTTGGCTTTCCACCAGCTCGTGACCTTCCGGAGAACGCCTGCCTCCTCATCGGTCAGTTCCCGGGGATCCATTTCAAACCCCATGTGCCGCTGTGCGGCTGTCCAGGCGCGAATGCGGATGTCCAGCATCCGGCCAGAGGTGTGGCAGGTTCGTGGCCCGACATGAGACCCGGTCACTGCTCCGGGCAAAAACAGCGCTGCATCGTGCTGGATGCGTTGCCGCTCCAGCGCGTCATTGCTGTCGGAGAGCCAGACCCTTTGGGTGCGCTGCAGGATCCCGTAATCGATACGGCCGCCGCCCGACGCGCAGCTTTCAATCTCAACATCCGGAAATGCTGCCCGCAGCCGGTCCAGCAAAGCGTAGGTGCCTTCTGCTTGTGCAGCGTCGGCGACCGGCAGCACCCGGTTATGATCCCACTTGATGTAGCCAATTGCATTGTCCTGCAACACGGCGGCTATGCGCGCAAAGAGATAGTCCTGAACCTCGTTTCGGCTCATATCGAGTACCAATTGCTGCCGTCCGCGGATCTGGTCCGCCGGTCCCAGCACCCAATCGGGATGGGCCCTGAAAAGCTCGCTGTCCTCGTTGATCATTTCCGGCTCGAACCAGATGCCAAATTCCATGCCGAGCGTTGTCACATGATCAATAAGCGGAGTGAGGCCGTCCGGATACTTGCGGGTATCGATGACCCAATCCCCGAGGGAAGACGTGTCATCGTCTCGATGCCCGAACCAGCCGTCATCGAGAACAAAGCGTTCCGCGCCAAGCTCGTGCGCCTTTGTTGCGATTGATTTCAGTTCATGCAGATTATGGTCGAAGTAAACCGCTTCCCAGCAATTGTAATGGACGGGGCGCGGATTGCGTGCGGCCGTCACAAGGCCGGTTCTGCAGTAACGCTGGAAGGAGACCGCTGCCCCGTTCAAACCAGACGATGTGTAAGTGGCGTAAAGGGGCGCGCTTTGAAAATGTGTTCCAGGCTTGCCGGTTCTGGAGGCATGGCCAAACTGAACTTGCCGCCGTCCGTCAAACAGCTCTTCGGCCACCATCTTGTGACCGCCGGACCAGCCATAATGAAAGGCGTAGGCCTCACCGGAGGTGTTGGTCGTTCCAGGCCTTACGGCAATGAGCCCTGGAAAATGCGCATGATCGGTCCGGCCGGTCCGGTTATCACGGGTTCTCGCCCCCGGTGCGAATGGAAGGCGCCGGGTCTGGAACTCCGAGCACCAGCGGCCCGAAAACTCGATCATCTGGTTCGTCTGGCTTGGCACTGGAAGAACTGGCGCTGCAAGCCAGTCAGCTTGGATTGGGGCATCTGATTTCAACTCTGTTTCGAGCTTTAAAATTGATGTCCTGCCACAAACTTCCAATGCGAACCGCAAGGTCAGTCCGAGGTCTCTGTCCTTGAAGGTGAGCGCTACGCCGGTCTCGGCGTTTTCTTCCTCATGGAACGAAAAACGCGGCGCTAGACTGTTTCCGTTTTTATCGCGCAGACTGTGACCGGCTTCGCCTGGAAATGTCTTGGAAACTTCAGGTGACAAGCTAAGCGGAGGGTTTTGGTCCAGCATGCCGCCGGTAACGTCTTGCCGGTTAGCATTCGCAATCATTTCCAGATTATCAGTTTCTGGAAGGGGTGGGCCCCAATAGACTGCTTCCGGCAGCTGGTTATGAAAGCTTGCCAGAACAAGACTTTGCTGGTGACCGCCGAGATGCCATGTGCGTATCATTTTACGGCACCAAGGGTGAGGCCTGCGATGAAGTGCCGTTGCATGAGGAAAAACATCGCAACGGGCGGCAAAGCGGCCACGATCGATCCGGCGCTCATGAGATGATAGGCAGCGCGGTACTGTGCATTGAAAGATGTTATGCCCGCAGTTACCGGCTGGCTCTCAACACCTTGGGTCAGCACAACAGCCCAGAAGTAGTCGTTCCAGATAAAGGTGAAGATCAAGACGGACAGGGCGGCAATGGCCGGCTTCATCAGAGGCAACACCACGTACCAGAAGATCTTCCACTCCGGAATCCCTTCAACCCGGGCAGCCTCGATCAGCTCAAACGGAAGCGCCCGGATGAAATTGCGCATGAACAAGGTGCAGAAGCCGGTTTGAAATGCGATGTGAAACAGCACCAAGCCGGTGATTGTGTTGTAAAGGCCCATCTGCAGTGTGAGATCTCGAACCGGCACCATCAAAATCTGGAATGGTACAAAGTTTCCGGCCACGAACATGAAGAAGATCCAGATGTTCGCCTTGAACTTGTAAATGCCGAGCGCAAAGCCTGTCATACAGGACAAGGCAACCGCGCCAATGACCGTCGGGATCGTGATCTTGAAGGAATTCAGAAGATACTGCGGCATGTCTGACTGCAGGAAGACAAGCGAGTAGTTTGTGAACCCCTCGAAAGAAGACGGCCACCCCCAATAGTTGCCTTGTGCGAAGTCTGAGTCCGGTTTGACGGAGAAGACCGCAACCGCGATCAATGGCAAGAGCCAGAGGATGAGGGCCAGCGGCAACAGTGCCTGGTAGGACACCTGCCAAGTTCTCGATGTGCGCTCGATAGGGGTTGGAAACATATCAGCGGGCCTTCTCTTCTTTGTACATCGACCACAGGAAATAGGCGATGAAAGCCAGCATGATTAGGAACAGGACAACCGCGATGGCGGCGCCATAACCCATTCTGAAGCCGTATTCGGAAAGCGCGACTTCGAACATGTAAAACGAGAGAACCCGGCTGGCACCGAAAGGGCCGCCATTGGTCATGATTGAGATCAGGTCAAAGGAGCGTAGAGCCCCGATAATCGTCACCACGAAGGCGATGAAAGTCGCGGGCCGGAGCTGCGGAATGATAATGTACCAAAGCATACGCCAGCCTTTAGCGCCGTCGAGGCGTCCGGCTTCGATCTGCTCCGGATCGACAGCATTCAGACCGGTCAAGTAGAGGATCATGCAATAGGCTGTTTGAGGCCAAAGACCCGCGACAATGATGCCGATTGTGACCCAGTTTTCATCGCCCAGCACGTTGACCGGGGGAATGCCGACCGAGCCGAGTATCGCATTCAAAAGACCGAAAGTCGGATCGTAGAACCATGTAAAGACAAGGCCCACAACCACCTGCGAAATCACAAATGGAAAAAAGAAGAGGGATTTGTAGAGCCGGATACCGACAACGGTCTGGTTCAGGAACAACGCAATGAACAGACCAGCCGGTATCGCAAACAGATAGAGCGCCAGCCAGATGACGTTGTTCTTGAGCGATGTGTAAAAGGCATCGTCCCAATACAGTTCTTCGTAGTTATAGAGCCCAACAAACTCAGCCTCCCCAAGCCCGTCCCACTCATAGAGCGACAGGTTGAAAGACTGGAAAATCGGAAAGATGACATAAAACAAGAAAAACAGGATGCCCGGCGCAAGGAAAAGCCAGGGTGTCAGCTGTTGCTGGTTTTGGTGCCACCAGGATGTCTGGCGTCTTTCCGCGCGTGACGCTTGGGCCATGAAACCGTCTCTTGATGCTGCTTGCTTGTGTTGCAATGCAATGGTTTGGCTGAAGCAGGGACAGGGCGCGAAAGGCACCCTGTCCGCATTCCGGTTGTGCGGAGCTTAGTTGTCGTAAATGCGCTCACGTGCGCGGTCGAGCCGCTGCAGGATACGGTCCAGATTGTCCGGCTTGACCATGAACTCCTGAAGCCCTTCCATGGCAATCTTTGCCATTTCTGCGGGCGCATCGCGGTCGAAGAATTGGGCAACACCACCTGGAGAATTGGTCGAGAGCATTTCAAAGCCTTCGACGAGGAACTTGTCGTTGTCGACCGAAGAATTCGCATTCACCGGCAACTGACCAAGGTTTTCGCCATTGTTCATCCAGGTTTGGACGTCCGGTGACACGACGTAGCGCAGGAACTCGCGGGCCGCTTCCTTGTTCTGGGCGTTTGCCGGAATATGGAATGTGTCGGTTGGTGCGTCTTCTGCCATTTCGACATCAGGGTTGATTGCCGGAAACTGGTAAAAGTCCAGCTGATCGTCTGTCAGGCCTGCATCGCGTAGCGGCGCCACTGCAAAGTTCCCCATCAGGTAGGCGGCTGCATCCCCTTGAACCATGAACGGCAGCGCTTCCTGCCAGCTGTAGGTCTGGTGATTGTCGATAAAGGCGCCCATGTCGATCAGCTCGCGCCAGTTGGCAAATGTTTGGCGCACTTCGTCAGACTGCCAGGATGCATTCCCTGTCAACAAGTCCATGTGGAAGTCAAAGCCATTTGTGCGCATGTTCAAATAGTCGAACCATCCGCCGGCGGTCCAAAGAAACTTGGTCCCAATCGTGTAGCACTTTTTACCGGCATCAATGATTTTCTGGCAGTTGGCCTTTTCCTCTTCCCAGGTCTTTGGCTCGGAAAGCCCCAGTTCGTCAAAGATGTCTTTGCGGTAGTAAACGCCCCACTGGTAATACGTGTAGGGGACGCCCCACTGCTTGCCGTCAATCGTCATTGCGCCTTTTGTTGAGGCAAGTCCCTCTGCGATCTCCGGCTCTGCCCACAAATCCGAAACATCTTCAAAAAGCCCAGCTTCCACATATGGGCGCATGCGGTTAGCCGCATACCATGTCGCAACGTCCGGCGCATTTGCGGTCAGGAAGTTGCGGATCTGGGTCTTGTAAGCCTCCCGGTCGATCACCGTTGTTTCGACGTTCAGATCCGGATGAAGCGCCTGGAAATCGGCAATTGCCTTTTCCATCGTCGCGCGCGGCGCCGGGTTTGATGTGTCTAGGAATATTTTGAGGTCGCCTGACAGGCTGTCGGCTGTAGCCCCGCTTATGGATGCTGCCAAAATGGCAATCGCGGCAGCTGACGTCTTCAACATGGAACGCATGGTTTCCTCCCTGGTGGTTCCATTATGTGAAACTTAGTTTTGTATATTGATACTTTGGATTGGGGCGGTTAAGTTGTCAACAGTCCGGCGCAAGAAACGGATCGGGAGGAGTGCAACATGAACAAGCAGGCTCAGGGCGACGGCACAGTCGGCAAGGCGATCGACGTTCTCGACCGCGTTGCGTCGATTGGGCGGCCTGTAAGATTTTCCGAGCTGCTTGCAGACAGTGTTCACCCGAAGGCGACCCTCTACAGGCTCCTGCAGACGTTGGTCAGTCAGGGTATGCTTGCCTATGATGATGGGCGGCAAACCTATTCCCTTGGCATTCGTCTGGTCCGGCTAGCCCATGCGGCATGGCGCCAGAGTTCTATCGCCCCGATTGCACAGCCTTACATCGACCAGTTGTCTGAACTTGTTGGAGAGACCGTCCATCTTGCACAGCTCGATGGAGGGCAGGTGCTATATGTCGACAAGCGGAATGCGGCCGATCCCATCGACATGTATTCGCAAGCTGGAAAAATCGGCCCCGGATACTGCACAGGGGTTGGAAAAGCGCTCATGGCTTTCCAGGAGCCTGGCGATCTTGAGCAGATCATCCGGAAGCAAGCGTTCTACCAATACACTCCGGCAACGCTCACCAGTGAGTGCGCTCTGCGCGCTGAACTGGACCAAATCCGGGCCGAAGGTGTGGCCTATGACAGGGAAGAACATGAGCCCGGCATTGTGTGTGTCGCAGCGCCAATCCTGTCTTCCAAAGGGCGGCCCTTGGCGGCGCTCTCAATCACAACAAGCACGCAGCGCAAGAGCCTTGAGGAATTGAACCAGGCCCTCCCGGCCTTACTCGAGACAGCCAACCGGATTGCCATGGCCGTTCAGGATTGGCAGTTCCCCAACTAAAAACTCCAGGGAGTTTGAATTCATGTCCGGCGTCACTTTGACGAAAGCGATCAAAAAGTATGGGGATCTGGAAGTCATTCATGGCGTGGATCTCCAGATTGATCATGGAGAATTTTGCGTTTTCGTAGGGCCATCTGGATGCGGGAAGTCCACCTTGCTGCGGATGATTGCCGGGCTTGAGGAAACGACTGACGGCCAAATCGAGATTGGCGCGCGTGATGTAACAGCGATGGATCCGGCAGAGCGCGGCGTTGCGATGGTTTTTCAAACCTATGCGCTTTACCCGCACATGACGGTAGAAGAAAACATGGGCTTTGGCCTGAAGATGACCGGTCACCCGAAGGCGGAAATTCAGGAAAAGGTTTCCGAGGCGGCGCGAATTCTGAAGCTCGAACCATACCTTAAGCGCAAGCCCAAAGCCTTATCAGGCGGGCAGCGTCAACGCGTTGCAATCGGCCGCGCCATCGTCCGCGGGCCAGAAGTTTTTCTCTTCGATGAGCCCCTGTCCAATCTTGATGCGGAGCTGCGGGTCGACATGCGTGTTGAAATTGCCCGCCTACACAAGGATATCGGGGCAACCATGATCTACGTCACGCATGACCAGGTTGAGGCAATGACCCTGGCGGACAAGATCGTTGTGCTGCGGGCCGGCAATATCGAGCAGGTCGGATCGCCAATGGAGCTTTACGCAAACCCTGGAAACAAGTTTGTTGCCGGCTTTATCGGCTCGCCAAGCATGAACTTCATTGAGGGGATTGCCGATGAAGGGGCCGTGATTGTGCCCGCTTTCGGCGATTTCAGGGCTGAAACGTCTGTTACGCTGCCTCCCAAGGGAGAGAAGGTGCTGGTTGGGCTGCGTCCGCAGCACCTGACGGCGACGGCTGGCGCATCGGGCGCGGAGGTAGATCTTTGCGAACAGCTCGGCGGGGTGTCTTACACGTACCTTGTCTGTTCGACGGGAGAACGCATCATTGTCGAAACCCACGGCGATGATGTTCCGGTCTCAAAGGGGAGTGCATCGGTCGCTTTTGATCCGCAAAACGCATTTTACTTTGATGCAAAGACTGAGCAGCGCCTTCGTTAGTCCGAGAGAGTGACCAAGCCTCTCAGCCTTTCTGCGCGGTTGGAGTGTCCCTCAAGACAGCCGAGAGCAACTTGTTGAACGCATCCGGTTCTTCCAAATGCGGCGCATGACCCGAATTGGCAAAAGGATGTAGCGTAAAGTCGGGTACATTCTGAGCATGCCATGCTTGGACCCCCGGCCCGTATAGCTGGCTCTGAACGCCTGCCACCAAGTGCAAGGGTACTGGAAACTTTTGCAACAGTGGCCTGAAATCCTGTTCGGTAAGCGACCGCCACATCGGTTGAAGAAGTACGGGGTCCGCCTTTCGGATTTCGTCTCGGGCAAAGGCAATCAGTTCGGCAGGCGTATCGCCATCGGCTGCGTAAAGCCGCGACGCGATGAGCGGGGGAAGCCTTGGCCAATCCGCAATCATCACATTAAGGAAATGCTGGTTGCCCTCGTCGTTCAGTCCGTTCAGCGTGCCGTTCGGCCAATCCCCGCTGTTCAAGACTTTGGGCGACATGTCGATCGAAACAACCGCGGAGATGCGGCCTGCGCCATGCCTTTCGATCAAGGAAAAGGCAACCAATGCGCCCATGGACCAGCCGCATAAGATGGCATCCTCAATGTCTTGATCGATGAGATATCGGTGCAAGTCATCTGCCGCAGCTTCTATGGTCAGTGGACACGCGCCCCCCGTTTCTCCGTGGCCGGGTAGATCCGGAACAATGCAGCGGGCTTCATTGACCATAGCAGTCATCTGTTGCGCAAAGAATACGCCGGAACAAGACCAGCCATGCAACATGACCAGCGGCCGTCCCGCTCCGGTGTCTTTGATCTTAAGCTTTGGCGCTTTCACGCACGTCCTTCCCGAAGCCGTCCAACAATACCTGACGGAAAGAAGTAAACTGACAGTATGAACAGAACACCAAGCCAAAGGAGCCATCGTTCGGGCGCGACCAGCGTCGAGACGATGGGAATTGAGCTTGTTGCCGTTTCCGCAAGGCCCATGAGGTTCTGCAGGTAGGTTTGTGCGAGAATGAAAATGGTTGCCCCAACCACAGCGCCGTACAAAGTTCCCATCCCTCCAATCACGACCATCAACAAAATGTCGATCATGATCTCCATCGAGAGCGTCGTGGCCGGGCCTGTGTACCGGAGCCAGATGGCGAGCAGGGATCCGGCAAGCGCGGCCATAACAGCTGAAAGTACCGTTGCGGTCGTGCGGTACCAGACAACTTTGTATCCGATTGCTTCGGCCCGGAAAGCATTGTCACGCACGGCCTTGAGCGTCCGGCCAAATGGCGAATTCACGATCCTCAGCATGATCAGGAAAAGCGCGGCAGAGGCGAAAAATACGAAGTAGTAGAGCAGCAGCTTGCCGTTGATCCGGACGTCAAGGATCTTCTCGTCGATCAGCTTGAAGGCTGGTTTAAACTCCCGCGGAACACCATAGTTCAAACCGTCTTCGCCACCTGTCAGCCACGACAGCTGGGACATCAGAACTGCGAATGCACTGGCGACTGCGAGGGTGACCATTGCAAAAAAGATTGCTTTCACCCGGAGCGAGAACAGGCCGATTGCCAGGGCGAAAATGCCCGCAACGATGGCTCCTGCGGCCGTTCCCCAGATCATTGAGCTGTAGGTTGGCCCCGTGGTTGAAAGCGCCAGAGCGGTTCCATATGCACCAATTCCGAAGAACATTGTGTGCGCGAAGGAGACAATCCCGGCGTATCCGAGCAGAAGGTCGTAACTTGCCACCAAAACGATGAAAATGCAGATCTTTGCGGCCGTTTCCAAGGACTTTGTTCCCGGGAAAAGGAAGGGCGCGAAGGCAAGTGAAACAAGGATCCCCAGCAAAAGTACGGTCAAAAGTCCGCTACGCGGCATGTCACCTGAAAGAAGTCGTGTCAGCATCGCCTGTCCTTACTTCGCTTTGACAACCGGGTAGAGGCCCTGCGGACGCCACATCAGGATGACAACCATGAGTCCGATGGTCGATATCAGGGCAACTTTCGGGGCGAGGAAGGCGGTGTAATTGGCCAGAAGACCAACAAGAAGAGCGCCGATGAAGCATCCTTCGATCGAACCAAGCCCGCCAATAATCACGACGATGAACACCAGCACCATGATATCCGCGCCCATGTGTGCGGTGATGGTTTCTTGATAAAGACCCCACATGACACCGCCCAGTCCGGCGAGCGCGGACCCGGTCATGAAAACGATCAGGAACAGGCGGCTGATACGGTAGCCCAGGGCTTCAACCATCTCGCCATTCTCGACACCGGCACGGACAAGCAATCCGATTTTTGTGTGTTTCAGAACATGCCGCATGGACAGGAAAAGCGCCAAGCCTAATCCCACCGCAAGCAGGCGGTACTTTTCGATGGCGGCTTCGCCCAGGATGAAAGAGCCCTGCAAGGCCTCTGGCCGTGAAAGATGCATTTCATCCGGCCCCCAAACGACATGGATCATCTGTTGAGCAACGATCAGGCCGCCCATCGTGACCAGAATTTGCTTCAGATGCTGTCCATAAACAGGTTTGATAATGACCCGCTCAAAGGCGTATCCAAGCAGCGCGGTCAGCAGCATTGCGGCCAAGATGGCGATAACGACTGCGCTGAGGTTCAAGGGTACACTTGGCGATGCAGTCCAGCCGGCGAGCCAGCTCAAAACGCTAAATCCGATGAAAGCGCCAACAGTTACGAAAGCGCCATGGCCGAAATTGATCACGTCCATCAGTCCAAAGACCACGGTCAGGCCGGACGCCATAATGAAAATCATCATGCCCATCGCAAGGCCGGCAACGGTCAATGTCAGCCAGGTCGAAGGGCTGCCGATGGCAACAAGTCCGGCGGTTGCAAGAAGCGGGACCAGCAGTATTGGCAGTTTCTGGGTAAGCCGGTCCGTGAGGGGGATCTTTTCGATCCGGGGTTTGATGAGCGTCTCGCTCATTGATGTACCTCCAAACTCAATCCCATGAGCTTCTCCTGCAGGGTTGGATTACCGGTAAGCTCCGACATGGCTCCGGCAAATACGATCCGGCCATCATCCATTACGGCGACGGTGTCCCCGAGGCTGGACGCCATTGCGAAGTTCTGCTCAACAAGCAGGATTGTCGTATCCGTTTCCTTCAATTCCCGTAGCGCGTCTGTCATGGCTTTGATGATGGCAGGTGCGAGGCCTTTCGTTGGCTCGTCGATCAGGATCAATCGTCTTGGTTCGATAATTGCCCGGGCAACAGAGAGCATTTGTTTTTGACCGCCCGACAATGTTCCGGCAGATGAATTCCAAAAGCTTCCAATCGGCGGGAAAAGATCCGTAACCCAGGCCAAACGTTTGGCATCAATCGGCCCGTTTGCCGCCGCAAGGCTCATGTTCTCGGCAACCGTTAAGTCTGTGAAGATGGCCATGTCTTCAGGAACGAAGGCGATCCCCCGGCGGGAGATGGACGGGGTGTCCAGCTTGGTGATGTTGTGATTAGCAAAGTGGATCTCACCTTGACTGGCAGTCCAGTGCCCCATGATGGTTCGCAAGGTTGTCGTCTTGCCTGCACCATTGCGGCCCAGAAGCACTGTTACACCGCCTTCTGGAACGGCCAGGTCGACGCCCTGAAGTATGTGATAAGGGCCGATGTGCGTGTGGAGGCCCGATAGAGAAAGCAGATGGTCCGCCATTATGCCGCCTCCGGCGTTTTGCCGAGATAGGCTTCCTGAACGACCGGCAAAGCAATGACCTCGGCAGGGTCACCATCTGCAACAAGAGCGCCGTTATGCAGCACGATGATCCGATCCGCGAGCGAGCGGATGACGTCCATCTTGTGTTCTACGAGCAGGATCGTCCGGTCCATATCGTTCTTGAGTTTTCGGATCAGCTCCAGGATGACCGGAACCTCATCGACACTCATCCCGGCGGTCGGTTCGTCGAACATCAGCACTTGGGGTCCGAGAGCAATTAGGAGCGCGACTTCCAGTTTCCGCTGGTCGCCATGGGGCAGGGCAGACACAACACTGTCGGCCTGGTCAATCAATCGCACTTCGTTCAAAACGTGCTCCGCGCGTTCGATCAGATGGACATGGCGGCTTGCCATGGACAACATGTCGAAACCCTTGCTGGCCTTGGCCTGTGCGACGAGGCGGACATTTTCGCGGACGTTTAGGGTCGGAAACAGGCTTGTCAGCTGAAAGGCTCTGCCGATCCCCCGCTTGGTGCGCTCGGGAACGGACATGCGGGTAATCTCTTCTCCGTTGAGTATGACCGTGCCGCCGCTTGCCCTCAATTGGCCCGAGATGAGATTGAAATAGGTTGTCTTGCCCGCCCCATTGGGTCCGACAATTGCCGTGAGTGTACCCCGGTCGAACGCGCAAGAAACCTGATCCACGGCTACATGTCCGCCGAAACGGATCGTCAGGCCTTCTGTCTCCAGTATCGGATGTTCTTTCGTCAATGCATCTCTTTCCGAAAAAGGGCGCGCAAACAGGTCGATCTGACGCCGTTAGCGGTCATGCAAAATGTTCTGGCCAGGAGGTCTGATGGTGACGTGCCCTGGCCAGCGTGAAAATGCGTTCCTAGTTCCGGACTGGGATTTCCATGTCTTCGATCTTCAACTCACGGACAAGTTCCGGCACACCCCATTCAACATCGGGATCGACCTTGATCTTGAAGTGATACATGGACTGTAGTGCCTGATGATCCTCCGCCCGGAACATCATCTTGCCCTTTGGCGTTTGAAACTCCATGCCTTTCATTGCCGCGATAAGATCTTCCGTCTCCGTTGAGCCAGCTTTCTTGATGGCTTCGGCGATTGCCAGACCAGCGGTCATGCCGCCTGCGGTAAAAAAGTCGGGCGGAGTGCCATGGCGCTCAAAGTGTTCGGCCACAAGCCAGTCGTTAATCGGGTTCTCCGGGATTTCGTAGTAGTAGTAGGTCGCGCCTTCCATGCCTGGAAGTTCCTTGTAGGCTTTCATAGCGGCAAGGATGTTGCCGCCGGTCGCGATTTCAACACCAAAACGGCCCGGTTCCATCGCCTGTATTTTGGAAATCGGATTGCCGCCACCGGCCCAGATGACGAACAGGAACTTGCGTCCAGGCTCATCCTTCAGAGCGTCAAATATTCGCTGAGCATGTGCCGTGAAGTCCTTGGTGTCGGTCGGGGCATACTCCTCGAATACGAGATTTGCACCTGTTCCGTTCAACGCTTCCTTGAAGGCCGCGACGCCGTCCCGGCCAAAGGCGTAATCCTGGGCGAGTGTTGCGATCGAGGCGCCTTCCTGTCCGAGAGCAACCGCGTTTGCAATCGCGTCTTGTGATGAGTTCCGCGAGGTGCGGAACACATACCGGTTCCAGTTTTCACCAGTAATGGAGTCGGCAACTGCAGGCTCGACTATCAGCAATTTCTCATATTCCTCGGCAACGGGCAGCATGGCGAGGGCAACACCGGACGAGACCGGACCAACCGCAATATCGACCTCATCGTCGCCATAGGCTTCCGCAAGCGCGGCCTTGGCGATGTCGGGTTTGAGCTGGGTGTCCTTTTCAATGACAACAATTTTCCGGCCATTGATTTCCATCGTGCCGTCGGTTGCGTATTCGAGGCCCATCATCAGGCCGGTGTGCGATTGTTTGGCATAGGCTTCCAGCGCACCTGTCTTCCCGTAGACGTGAGCGATTTTAATGTCGTCTGCGAAGACGGCTGTTGTGCCTGTCAATAGAAGTGCCGCGGCGGCGAATGCTGCCGGCCAGCGCGAAATGCGTGGTGTCATGAAATCTTCCTCCCGAGTCGGGCAAGCTGCGCGATCAAACCCTGTCACTCCCAATGACATGGCGCACCGGCTGTGTCGCTTACCATATTAATTATATGAAACCTGAATCAGTATTCATGTCAAGGTTGCGCGGAGCTCAAAACCGTATTTCTGTGGTTTTGGATAGCTGAAGAAAAAGCCTGGAAGCAAATGGGCTGATAGGTTTATTGCAGGTCAAAACGCCCACCAGGACGAGCGGTCCCTTTGCGGGAAGTCGGGCGTGTTGCCCTGCCTCAGAGTTTGCCGACATCCTCCACATAGACCAATGCGCGGCCCCGGCAGATTATCTCGCCACTTGCCGTTTGGCAGATGGTTTTAAGATCTACGAGATGCTTGTCCGGCCGGATGCGCGTGACTTTGACCGAGGCAGTCAACTCTTCTTCGATGGGTGCAGGGGGCAAAAATTCCAGATCCTGTTTCAGATAATTTGTTCCCCGCCCTGGCAGCTCCACGCCAAGCAGATAGGAGAACAATCCACCGATCAGGGGACCTGGAACAGCGCCGGGCGGCTTGGTTCCGGTCCCTGCAATTGCGCAAAACTGGTCCATGTCCCCGGATGTGAAGATGCGTGTTACGTTGGCGCGGTCGCCAAGTTTCAACGTCATGAAACCGCTCCGATTTTGCAAGTGCCGCTCAAGGTCACCAGACCGTCCGCTTTTCGTGTCACCTCCACATGAACCGAAGAGGTGTCGGTTTCGTCGGCCGAATAGTGAAAGACCAGTTCTTCGTCAGCGAACGAAGGATTGGGAAACATCAGGCTTTGAAAGGCGTGTTTTTCTGTCGGAAACAGCGCTTTCAAATGACCGAAAGCGCGGGTGTAGAGCAGCATGCCGTGAGACACTGTCCGCCCGAAGCGGGTCTTGGCGGAAAATTCAGGATCGACATGAATGGGATTGTCGTCCCCGGACAATTGGGCGAAAGCGTCAAAGTCTGATTGGCGCGGCGTCCAAAAATACGTTGCGCTAAATGGCGATCTTGAAGAGGCGTTCATTTCAAACTCATTTCAGGCAGAAGTGACTGGAGTGCTGGCGAGGAAGGCATCCTTGAGAATGTTCTTGCGGACCTTGCCCGCAGCCGTCCGAGGCATCTCACCGTCGACGGTGAAGCTTTTCGGGATTTTGTAAGGTGCCAAGTGCTGACGGCACCAGTCCGGAAGCTCGTCAGTGTTCAAATCGGAGCCGGGCCTTGGCACGATAAATGCCGCGCCGACCTCGCCCCAATTTTCATCTGGAACACCAATGACAACCGCTTCCAGAATGGCCGGGTGAGTTACGAGAACCTTCTCGACCTCGGCTGGATAAACGTTCTCGCCGCCGGAGATGTACATGTCTTTGATCCGGTCGATGATATAGTAGTAGCCGTCGGCATCGCGTTTCCCGACATCGCCTGATTTCAACCAGCCATCGGCCGTGAAACTTGCAGCCGTTGCATTTGGATTGTCCATGTACCCTGGTGTTATATTGGGTCCGCGGAACTGAATTTCGCCGGATCCCTCACCGCCGACAACTCTGCCCGCTGGATCCTGTAGCCGCACATCCGTGAGGATCTGAGGTTTGCCAACAGAGCCGATCTTTTCAGCAGCCTTTTCTTTATCCATCAAAAACACGGTCGGGCCTGTTTCCGTCATGCCCATGCCATTGCAGATGGTCACACCGCGTTTTTGAAAATCTATCAAAAGGTGTTTGGGGACCGGTGCGCCCCCGCAGCCAAGCGACCTAACGGTTTTAAAATCTGTCTCCCCGATGCGCTGGGAAAGTGCAAGTGCCTGATAAATTGCCGGAACGCCGAAGAAGCATGTGACCTTGCCGTCATTTATGAGAGACAAGACCGTATCCGGATCGAACTTCCTCAGGATAGTCGAGCAGCCGCCATTCAAGAAAATGGGCAGCGTCGGAAGGTTGATGCCGGCCGTGTGGAAGAGTGGGAGGAAGTTGACGCCGTGTTCCTGTGTCCCAAGGCCCGTTGCCTGAGTGTAATTGATCATGTTGGCAAGGGCCATTCCGGCCGTCTGAATGACCGCCTTGGGCTGTCCCGTAGTGCCTGATGTGAACAGAAGATACCAGGGGGCGTCCGGATCTATACGGCCATCTCCGATGGGTGCTTTATCATTGATGGCAGGCTGGCTCTCCAGGATCGATCCCGTTTTCCCATCCGCACCGAGCATCAGGCAATCAATGCCCGTCTGTGCAACTAGACCAGACGCCAATTTACAGCACGGCTCGTCGTGAAACAGAAGAGTCGCCTTGGAGGATTTTAACACCGGCTCCAACTCGGCAAGCGGCTGGCGCCAGTTCAAAGGAACAAGGACTATGCCGGTTTTCTGTGCAGCGAAAAGCAGAACAAAAAAATCTGGGTGATTGTGGCAAAGAACTGCAATTCGGTCTCCTTTAGCCAAACCGCGCTGCAGGAGCAGATTTCCAAGCTGGACAGCGCGGTCATTCACTTCGGCAAATGTGTACTGCAATCCCGTACCATGATCGATAAAGGCGATCCGTTCCGGTGCAAGTTCGGCCCGTTTTGCAGCCATGTCCGTCAGGAACTTCATCGGTCCTCCCAAGTCCCTCTTGATCGTAGAAGCGCGTGCATCCGCGCCTAGGCACGCCTTTGAATGAAACTCTGCATGCCCTGAAGTGTTTCCGGCATCGTAATCAGGTCAAGAAACCTGGACTGTTCCTGATCGAGCCGGCGTTTGACCGCCGTCAGCCGGTCCGCGTCCCAAATGTTCGACCGGGTGGCCGTGTGGGTGCGTCCGGATCTGCGTGTCAGGTCGTCGAGCCAGTCCCTGATGCTGTCTTCCAGAGCGAAAGTCGGCCGGACAATGTTTGCCAACCCAAGCCTCTCGGCGTGCTGCGCGGAGATTTGCCGATTGAGATACTGTATTTCCAAAGCCTTTGCAGTGCCGATCCGCTCGGGTAACAGTGCGGTCCAACCGCCATCCGGTGCGAAGCCGACTTCACTGTAATATGGCTGAATGAATGCGCTGTCGGACATGGCGACCATGTCAGCAGCCAGAACAAAACCTGCAGCCCCTCCAGTGACCGGCCCATTTACCGAGGTGATGACGGGGGCGGGGAACTTGAGCAAGTCCATGATCGCGTCATGAAGCCCTCCCACAAGCTGATTGGCGTAGCTTGAGAGGGCCTCAGCTGATGCCGCGTGTTCGATGAAACCGGCAATGTCTCCGCCGGTTGAAAAACTACGGCCACGACCGGTCAAAACCAGGGCTTTTGGTTGCTGGGCGGCCGACCACGCAAGGCTCGATCTCAAATCGCGGACAAGCTCCGGGATCAGTGCATTATGACGTTGCGGGCGGTCCAGCCAGAGCCAGACAACCCCCTCTTGTTCGATACGGCCAACGAAAGACATCTGTCTGTCCTTACGGTTTCAAACCGTTCGCTATGAGATCAAACCCGGTTTCGACCAGATCCTGTATCGGTGTCTTTGTGTTAAAAACGACGAGCTGCTCGCCGAGGGCTCTGGCAACGCCCATAAGGGCCCAAGCGCGGGTTTCGGGATCGCCAGGTGAAATCTGGCCCGCGCGGAGCGCGGTGTTCAGGCCATCTATGTAGCCATTCGCGAAGGACTCATAGTAAGCGCGATAGGCTTTCGGGTCGACAAAGAGCGCTTCCTGAACGATCCGGTAAAGATCCGGGTGTGCTTGAACAAAGCCCAGAAAGGCAGTCAGGCCTGCTTTTTCGGCGTCTAGACGATTGGGCACATTGGCTGTCGCTTCTGCAATCCTGTGCCGCACAAGTCTGCCCATTTCCAAGACCAGCTCGGAAAAGACCTGTTCCTTGGTCTTGAAGTAAATGTAGAATGTCCCCTGTGCGACCCCGGCTTCGCGGGTAATCTGGCCGATAGAGGCATCGCTGTAGCCGTTTGAACCGATAACACGCTCGGCGGCATCGAGGATGGATTTGCGGGTTGCTTCCCCCCGTGCGGTTTTGGGAAGACCGCCGGACGAGGCTTTATTGTTTATTGGTGTGACGGCTGCTGGTCCCACGTGCGGTTCCCTCTTTCTCCTGAAACATGAATCACTATTCATGTTTTACTCCGATTGTGCAAGCCCTGCGGAGGAGCGCCGCGCATATTAATTTTTTGGCATTTGTGACGGCCGAATTGGGGATATGACGTTTGGCCGCATGGGTGTTTTGATCTTGATCATGGCGTACAGGGTGGTAATCCAGTTTTGAATGACTATAAGGTTCGGTAGTAGCGGCAGACGTCCGGACCTGCCGATCTGCCTGGTGCTTGTTAGGACGCGGCGCGGGCAAAGTTAAAGTGAGACCGGCTAGGCATCGGTCTGGCGGATTGAGGGGACACCCGAGTATGGACGTGAATGCGTATCTTGAAGAGCGCCTGAACAAACTGCATGACAACGGCAACTATCGCGTCTTTGCAGATCTCGAACGCATGTCAGGCGATTTTCCCCGCGCGAAACGGTATCGCGAGGATGGAACTGTTCAAGACGTTACCGTCTGGTGCTCCAACGATTACCTTGGCATGGGCCAGCACCCGAAAGTCGTCGATTCCATGCAGGATGTCCTCGGTAAGTGTGGTGCCGGTGCTGGCGGAACACGCAACATCTCCGGTACCAACCACTATCACGTTATTCTCGAGCGCGAGCTGGCCGATCTGCATGCCAAGGAAGCCGCGCTGATTTTCACATCGGGATATGTGTCCAACTGGGCAGCGCTCGGAACACTCGCGTCGCAAATTCCGGGCATGATTGTTTATTCCGATGCACTGAACCATGCGTCGATGATCGAAGGCATCCGTCACGCGCGCTGCGAAAAGCGGATCTTCAAGCACAACGACGTTGCGGATCTGGAGCGCCTGATGGCGGCTGATGATCCGGATGCACCAAAGCTTGTCGCGTTTGAGAGTGTTTACTCCATGGATGGTGACATCGCGCCCATCAAGGAGATCTGCGATGCCGCCGACAAGTTTGGCGCAATGACGTATCTCGATGAGGTCCATGCGGTTGGAATGTACGGTCCCCGGGGTGGTGGTGTCGCAGAGCGCGAAGGCTTGATGGACCGTCTCACCATCATCGAAGGCACTCTTGGCAAGGCCTTTGGGGTTATGGGCGGATACATTGCCGGCTCTAAGACAGTGGTCGATTTCATCCGGTCCTTCGCCTCCGGCTTTATATTTACGACAGCACTGCCGCCTGCGCTCGCAGCTGGCGCGGCAACGTCCATCCGTCACCTGAAAGACAGCCCCTTCGAGCGGAAGGCGCATCAGGACCGGGTCGCTCAGGTGCGCGCTGCGCTCGACAAGCGCGGCATTCCGCATATGGAAAACCCGAGCCACATCGTGCCGGTCATGGTTGGCGACGCGAAGAAATGCAAATGGATCTCGGACATTCTATTGGAGACCTACGGCATTTACGTTCAGCCGATCAACTATCCGACAGTACCGGTCGGAACCGAACGCCTGCGTTTCACGCCGACACCGCTTCATACGGCTGCCGATATTGAGCATCTCGCAAATGCGATCAATGACCTTTGGTCACAATGTGCGCTAGCCCGGGCTGTCGCGTAAGACTTGCCCGACGCTCTGAACTTGCAACAAGGCCCGGTGCATTGCGCCGGGACTTTTGTTTTGAGCGTGTTTTGTTTCTTTGAATTGATACCGCCCTAGCTACCCGTATGGTCCTGACTTGGATCAGCAGGCGGTGAGCCGGCCCAGATTTCCCGCCAAAAGCTGATCGAATATGGACTGATCGAGCTAATTTGGGCGTTTCGAACGAAACGCCCGATGCTCTCAGCCGGAGGGAATTCATGCGGTGTCTGATGTCAATTTTGTTGTGGTGTTGTGTTGCCCTGACCCCGCTTCGGGCTGAGGAGCTTGATCTTGAGCTTGTCCTCTTGGCCGATGCGACAGGTTCGATCGATGATGCGGAAATCAGGTTTCAGCGGCAGGGATATGCGGACGCTATCACCGATCCGCGCGTCCTGAATGCGATCACCAGCAACATTTACGGAAAGATTGCGATTACCTACGTCGAGTGGGCCGACATGTTTTCCCAGGATGTGGTCGTGGACTGGATGGTCATCGATGGTCCGCAATCAGCCGAGCTTTTTGCCGAACGCTTGATGGCACCGCCGCGCCAGGCCTTTGGCCGCAATGCCATCGGAGCGGCGCTGTTGAAGGGCAAAGAGCTGATCGACACGAACGAATACACAGGGCTGCGCAGGGTCATTGATCTGTCGGCAGACAGCGCCAACAACTGGAACGGTCCCAGCATCACTGAAGCGCGGGATACGGTCGTCAATTCCGGAATTGTCATTAATGGCCTGGCGGTTTTGTGCCGACATTGTTCCGGCCGCCCGGTGTCCTACAACCTCGAAGACCGCTTCTTTTCGGAAATCATAGGTGGTCCCGGCGCCTTTGTTGTCACAGCCGATAACGCCGAGACATTTGCATCCGCTGTCCGGAAGAAGCTGATACTGGAAATCGCCTCTGAGGCATTTCCGCCGGCACGCGATATCGCTGCGCTTGACAGTGTCCGGGTAAAGTAAAGGTCTCCCAGATCATTGCTTCTCAGCGGAAAGTTACTTCAAAGTCGCAGCTTGGATCGCCGCAAGCCATGCAGCTGGTCTCTTTGACCCGGGCCGCCGGGTTTACAAGTACCTGATACAGCCGTTCGAAGACGGCCGTGTTCCAGAAGCAGATGGGAGCTTGCGAAACCTCTCCGGCAATCAGGGGATTGTCGAACAACTTCAAGACCAGCGGGTCCTTGGATGAAATCTGAAATTGGCCGGATCCGGAGAAGGTCCATGCGTTGCGGGCAATGGCTTTGGCGAGCAGCTTGGCGGATACGGGCGGCGGCAAGTGTCTCAGCACAAACTGTGCGGGCTTGGGGATCCGGTGTTGAAGCACATAGTCAGCCGTGCCGGTGCCTGCCTGTCGGCAGAGCTGTTCGGCAAAGTGCGGCAGTGTGCGACGGACAGCTTGATGAAACCGGGCAACGGGGCCTTCCGGAATGAGCCCACTCATATCCGGCAAGGCTGCGATGCTGGCTGTCTTCAACAGGGTCTTGCGGACGTCTGGTCCGCATTGACGGTCAATCGGGTCCAAAAACTGGGTCAGGGCGTTTGGACCAATCACCCCAGCCGGTGTGTTTGGTGCACTGAGCATTTTAAGCATTTTCGGGAAGTTGTTGCGTTCCACCCCCGCATACCTTCGCCGCCGCTGCACGCTCAGCCGCGCGTTCCTTGCCTTGTGCCCGGATGGCAGCTCTGCGTTCTGCCGCCCTGCTTGCACGATCTGCTGCTGATTCCCAATCAGCAACTTGCGCCTCTGCAAGGGTGCGTGTCTCGTCGAAATCGAAATGAACCTTGTCCTTGGACTGCGGACCCCAGTAGCCGGCCTTGCCAAGGTCATAGAAGGTGCGTGCAAAGCCCGCCTTCAAGAACGCTTTCAAACATCCCAGGAGATAGCGCCGCCGGAAGCCGGTACCGCGCCATGGGTAATGGAACAACGCTTTTTGCATGTAGAAGCGCCGGTAATTCTTCATGACGCCGTTCAGCAATTCACCGCGTGTCATGGCGGATGGCTTCATGATCGGTGTGACGAAGTTGTATTTCGAAAAGTCGAAGACTTCGACCTGATCCCGGATGTCCTGGAAGAGCGGTGAGAACGGCCACGGTGTGTACATGGCCCAGTTTGCAAGGTCGGGCTGCCAGTCCCAGGCCATCCGGTAAGTTTCTTCGAGCGTTTCTTCGGTCTCGTTGTCGAGGCCAACGATGAACTGAGCTTCAACAAAGATGTCGGCCTCACGCAGGAGCCGGATGGCTTCCTTGTTATCGTTGACCTTGGTCTCCTTGTTGAACTGGTCGAGTTTGAGCTGTGCGGCCGCTTCCGTTCCAAGGCTCACATGCACCAGGCCTGCCTTGCGGTAGAGCGGCAGGAGTTCCTTGTCGCGCATGATATCGGTCACACGGGTGTTGATGCCCCATTTGATTTTATCCGGCAGCCCGCGCGCTATCAGCTCGTTGCAGAATTCAACGAACTTCTTTCGGTTGATGGTCGGTTCTTCGTCGGCAAGGATGAAGAAACCGACATTGTGGTCGGTGACCAGTTTTTCGATTTCATCGACGACTTTCTTGGGATCACGCACTCGGTAATCGCGCCAGAATTTCCACTGTGAACAAAAAGAACAAGTAAAGGGGCAGCCCCGGGCAAAATTAGGTATGGCAACGCGCGTGCCGAGGGGAACATAAGTGTATTTGTTCCATTCCAGGATGTCCCAGTCCGGCTCGATCGCGTCAAGATCTTTCACTGTCGCTGCTGCATGGGTTGCAACGATCTGGTCGTCTTCCCTGAAAGCAATCCCTTTGATTTTTCTGCGGTCTTCCGGCCAGCGCTCCTCGTCAATGGTGCGCATGAGATCAATGACGATCTCTTCGCCTTCGCCGCGGACAATTACATCCACCCAAGGCGCTTCGCTCAGCACCTGCTTGTACATGAAGGTGGCATGGACACCACCGAGGACACGAACGGCATGCGGATGTTCGTCCCGGGCAATTTCAAGGATACGTTCAGCGGCATAAATTGACGGCGTGATAGCGGTGACCCCGACAACATCTGGAGAAATGCGCCGGATTTCAGCAGCGATCTGTTCGTCAGTCAGATCGTTTGTCATCGCATCGACGAAGTGGATATCGTCAAAGCCAGCCTTCTTTAGACTTCCAGAGAGATAGGCGACCCAGGCTGGTGGCCAGCTCCCGGCGATTTCCGCGCCACCAGAGTGGTAGTTTGGATGAACAAACAGGATGCGCATGGGATCACCTCTTATATGTGTCAACTAAAATTGACACATTCATCGTCTCAGAAAATTGACGCAGATCAATCGGGCGAATTGCGTCCTTCTGCCGTCGCGCTATTGGCCGGATCTGCGGTCGCCTGATGCACCCGGTAAACCCATTGTGAGCGATAAAAAATCGGGAAGCCGGTCCTCATGTGCCCAAAAAAGATGCTGGTGTGACACATGTCACGAAACGGCCTGTTTCGCGGATCGTGAAATAAAAGAGTTCACACATGATCGTCATAACCATATGATTTGAAACGCTACGTAAGTCCTGAAAAGGATTGCCGAAACAACACAGGGGCGTTTTGGCGTGACACAAGGATTATTGATGTTGGGCATGTTCACGGTCGGCTATACGCTGCTCGCGAAGAAACTGTCCGACAGCATGTTGACCGCCCCGATGCTTTTTCTGGGCTTTGGACTGTTGATGGCGCAAACCGGCTTTATGCCCTTGGACGATGCCGAGGCATTGCTCCACATTGTGGCCGAGTTCGCGCTGGTCGTGCTCCTTTTCCTCGACGCTGCGCAGATCAATCTTCGCAGTCTCAGGCAAAATCATGAATGGCCGTTCCGGATGCTTATCATCGGCTTGCCCTTGTCCGTGGGCATTGGAACCCTTGCCGCACTTCCCTTTACATCCGCCTATCCTGTCGTTGTGGCGGCACTTGTCGCGGCCTTGCTGGCACCGACTGACGCGGCCCTTGGTCAGGCAGTCGTCACCAACAAGAAGGTTCCTGAACGGGTTCGAAGCGCCCTGACTGTTGAGAGTGGTCTCAACGATGGCATGGCCCTGCCTGTCGTCCTGCTATTTGCCAGCCTGACCGCCCAAATGATGCACGCTGATACGACCAACTGGATCCTGTTCGGAGCCAAACAACTTGTCTTTGGGCCTTTGGTGGGCGCCGTGATTGGTGTGATCGGTGGCAAGATCTTTCTCCTGGCCAAAAAACATCGGATGACGACCGTCCAGATCGAGGGCATTGGGGCGCTCGCAATGGCTGGCAGCGCCTATCTGGCGGCCGGCATGATTGACGGCAACGGCTTCATTTCCGCTTTTGTGGCCGGTCTCCTATTCGGTAACGTCATTAAGGGCCACTGCGGGTTCATCTACGAATTCACCGAGGGCGAAGGCCAGATGCTGACCTGGGGCGCATTCTTCCTGATTGGGCTGGCCTTGTTGCCGAATGCGATTGCTCATTTGTCGTTTGAAACGCTTGCCATCATCCTGATCAGCCTTTTTATCGTTCGCCCCTTGGCTATCTGGATTTCCCTGATGGGAACGGACGCGGGACCTGTCACGCGTGTTTTCTTTGGCTGGTTCGGTCCACGTGGCCTTGCGACAGCCCTGTTCGCATTGTTGATCGTCGAGGAAATCGACCATGAGATCGGCGAGCAACTCCTAAATCTCGCCGTCAACGCAGTTTGGATCAGCGCTGTTCTGCATGGAGTGACTGCCGTACCTTTTGCCAAGTGGTATGCCGCACACGTGGAATCCAAAGAAAAGATGGCGGAGATGGAAGAGGTGCCGCCCATGCGGCCAGACGTTTCT
Organism: Roseibium denhamense; assembly: GCF_009711415.1. Lineage (GTDB taxonomy): Bacteria > Pseudomonadota > Alphaproteobacteria > Rhizobiales > Stappiaceae > Roseibium > Roseibium denhamense. The sequence goes on along the minus strand of NZ_SMLZ01000097.1, from coordinate 23,995 downwards.
AAGGAAGTTTTGACCTGATCTGAAGTTAGCCAACGCACCGCAAAAACAAGCCGCGGGCCATTAGCTGGGGAATATAAAATGAAAGCACACACCGTCGCCAAGTGGGGTGAGTTGCCGGACCGGGAACCGCAATATGCACTGGTCGAAAATGTCGATCTGGTGATTGTCCGTTTTGATGAGAAAGTGTCGGTGCTTTACGGCCGGTGCCTGCACCGCGGGGCGCTGATGTCCGACGGTTATGTGGACGGAGACAATCTGATCTGCGGCGTTCATTACTGGGACTACCGCATTGATACGGGTGTTTCTGAATATAACAACTCGGAAGTCTTGAAAAAGTTCACCAGCTGGATCGAAGACGACGAAGTGCTGGTGGATGCGGAGGAGATCGCGGCCTGGGCCAAAGGCAACCCGCAGCCGTTCCAGCGCGATGACTATCTCGGTCTTTATGCTGACCCCAGCCACGGTACAACGGAAGAGCCTTACACCAAGCTGATCCAGTCCTACGCCAAGGACGGCTTGTCCAAGACCGGCCATCATGGCGTAGTCGATGCCATGGGTGTTCCGCGTGTGGAATTACCGGATTGGGACGATATCCAGATCTTGACTGCCCAGCTGCAGCGCTTTCCGCTGCTTGATGATGATCCGGTTGGGACCGATGTGGTGATCGGGCCGAATGCGCAAAAGCCGCTTCACCTGAAGATACCACTATTTGTCTCTGACATGAGCTTCGGCGCCTTGTCCGAACCGGCAAAGATTGCACTGGCCCGCGGGGCGGAGCTGGCCGGGACCGGCATCTGCTCTGGCGAAGGCGGCATGCTGCCGGAGGAACAGGAAGCCTGTTCGCGGTATTTCTATGAACTGGCCTCCGGCCGCTTCGGGTTTGACTGGGAGAAGCTGAACAAGGTCCAGGCATTCCACTTCAAGGGAGGCCAGGGCGCCAAGACCGGAACCGGCGGTCATTTGCCGGGGTCTAAAGTGCAGGGCAAGATTGCGGAGGTGCGAGGCCTGAACGAGGGCGAGTCGGCGATTTCTCCACCGCGGTTCCCCGACTGGACCGTTTGCGAACAAGTGCGGGACTTCGCCGATGAAGTACGCGGGCGCACCGGCGGTATTCCAATCGGCTACAAGCTCTCTGCCCAGCACATTGAAAAGGACATCGATGCGGCCCTGGAGGTTGGGGTTGATTACATCATTCTGGATGGCCGCGGCGGGGGAACGGGAGCTGCTCCGATCATCTTCCGGGACAACATTTCCGTTCCCACAATCCCGGCGCTGGCCCGGGCCCGGCGGCATCTCGATACGTCTGGCCGAAGCGACGTTTCGCTGGTGATTACCGGAGGCCTTCGTAAGCCGGCAGATTTCGTGAAAGCGATGGCATTGGGCGCGGATGCGATTGCCGTTTCCAATGCCGCAATGCAGGCGATCGGCTGCATCGCCATGCGCGCCTGTCATACCAACAATTGCCCGGTCGGGATCGCGACCCAGAAACCGCATCTGGCAAACCGGCTTGTGATCGAGAAATCCGCCCGTCAGCTCGCCAATTTCTTCGAGGCATCAGTGGAGCTAATGCAGGTGATGGCGCGGGCCTGTGGCTATTCGCATTTAAACCAACTCAATCAGCAGGATCTGACCACCTGGAAACGGGAAATGGCGGATCTTTCCGGTGTCGCCTATGGTGGGGTGGCCTGATCCGGGCCAATCAGTTTTGAGGGAGGATTTCATGGACGCTCAAAATTTCGACTGGATCAAGGTCGGCAATGTGGATGATTTACCGGAAGGGCGCGTCAAAACGGTTACGGCGCGCACCACATCCATATGCCTGTCCCACTTCGATGGTCAATGGGCGGCGATGGAAAACCATTGTCCCCACCAGCGTGGGCCTCTCGGTGAAGGCTCCATTGAGAAGGGTGCGGATGGCAAGTGCTGGATCCGCTGTCCCTGGCATGGATGGGATTTTGACCCGTTGACCGGCAAACCGCCAGGTGGGCATGAGGACAGTGGCCAGACTGTTTATCCGCTGAAGGTCGAGGGAGGCGAGATCTTCGTGGGGCTCGAGCCGGAGCCCGACCACGAGCGCACCGTGACAGATGTCATGGCCGAGACAATGGTCAATTGGGGCGTGAAGCGGATCTTCGGTATGGTCGGTCACTCGAACCTTGGGCTTGCCGATGCCATCCGGCGTCAGGTGGCCAAGGGCAAGCTTGGCTATATCGGGATCCGGCACGAGGGCGCTGCCGCCTTTGCAGCCTCCGCCTATGGCAAATTGACAGGCAAACCCGCCGGGTGCCTGACCATTGCCGGACCAGGCGCCACCAATCTTTTGACTGGTCTGTGGGATGCCAAGGTGGATCGCGCACCAGTCCTAGCCCTGACAGGACAGGTGCAAACGCAGGTCTTTGGACCAGGGGCGTTTCAGGACATAGATTTGAAATCGGCGTTTGAATCGGTGTCCAGGTTTTCCCAACCGGTTCTTAGCAACTCCAAACATGCTGAGCTCATGTCTCTGGCGCTCAAGACGGCGCTCGTAGAGCGGGATGTCGCCAATCTGATATTCCCAGATGATGTGCAGACGCTTCTCAGCGAAAAGGAGGCCGGACATCCGCAAGGCCGTTTGAGCCGGGTTGAAGTTACGCCGTCGTCCGAGGACTTGAACGAGGCTGTTCAACTGATCAATGGTGCCAAGCGTCCCGCCATCGTGCTCGGCTACGGGGCAAAGGATGTCCGGGAAAAAGTCATCGCGCTGGCCGAAAAGTTAGATGCACCGGTGCTGACTACATTCAAGGGAAAGGGTCTTATTCCAGATACCCATCCCTTGTCTGCAGGTGTCCTTGGCCGGTCTGGTACACCCATTGCCAGCTGGTTCATGAATGAAGCGGATCTGATCATCTCTCTTGGATCGTCGTTTTCGAACCACACAGGCATCGCACCCTACAAACCGATTATCCAGGTGGACTTCGAGCGGATGCAGCTTGGCAAGTTTCATCCGGTCACGCTGCCGGTCTGGGGAGAGATTGGCACCTTCTGTGATGCTGTTTCTGGGCAGGTGCAAAAACCTGCCGGAGCACCCGATCAAACAGTCGAAGTTGCTGAGCGCTGGGCCATCTGGCGGGATGAGAAGGAACGGCGTCTTGTAGAAGAGCGGACAAGCGGGATCCATTCCGCGGCCGTCTTCAAGGCGCTGACGGAGCTGTGTCCGGAAGATGCGATCATTCCGGTGGATGTGGGGAACAACACCTATTCCTTCGGCCGCTACTTCGAGCCACGTGGCCAGCGGATTTTAATGTCCGGATATCTCGGCTCGATTGGTTTCAGTCTTCCGGCTGCACTGGGCGCTTGGTGTGCCACACAAGACTTTGACGCGTACAAAGGCCGAAAGGTGATCTCCATCTCCGGAGACGGTGGTTTCGGGCAATATGCGATGGAGTTCACCACGGCCGTCAAATACGGCATGAACATCACGCACATTCTTCTCAACAACTCCGAACTCGGTAAGATCTCGAAAGAACAGCGGTCAGGCGAATGGCCGGTCTGGGAGACAAACCTCACCAACCCGTCCTTTGCAGCCTTCGCCCGTTTGTGCGGCGGACAGGGGCACCGGGTCACGGAAGCAGCAGAGCTCCATGCTGCGATTGCCGAAGCCATCGCCCATGATGGGCCATCCTTGGTGGAAATCGTCACCGACGCGGATCTTGTTTAGGGGGAAACAGTGGAGACAGCAGCATTTCTGATCGAGCTGGGCCGCTACTATCTATATGCAGGGGGCGTTGTTGCGGCTGCCTTCCTTGTTGTCGGCATTGACCGTGTCGAGCCTTCCGCAAACGGGTCATATGCTTTCCGTCCGTTGCTGATCCCCGGCATCTGCCTTATCTGGCCGCTGGTTCTGTATAGATGGATCAGCCTTGAACGCGCGCGAGGCGGTCAGCCATGAAACGGGCCCATCGCACCGCCCATGCCCGGATCTGGACCGTGCTTGGTATTGCGCTGCCACTTGCGGTCTTCGCCATCCTTGCCTTACGGCAAACCCCACCTGCGGACCGGCCGGCGATCCTGATAGAGGCGCCGGCAGGGGCTACAGCAACCGGGGAGGGGAACCAATGAGTGTTCAGTACACCCCGGTGCTCTGGAACCGGAACAAGATCATCTATGATGCGGTCCTCCTGATCGCTATCGCGCTGTATCTCTACGTTTATATCCGTGTCGCACCTGGATTTGAGGATGTCACCAAGCCGATCGATGGTGCGGTTCTACGGATGCGCGCCTTTGGCAGCTGCGCGTTCCTGATGCTCACAATGATATTATGTATTGGACCACTTGCCCGGCTCGACCGCCGTTTCCTGCCGCTATTGTATAACCGGCGGCATTTCGGGGTCATGACGGCCGGGATTGCCGCAGTCCATGCCAATTATGTGCTTGGTTGGTACTTCAATTTCTCGCCAACGGACCGATACGTTGCTCTGCTGTCTTCCAATACAAGCTACGGCCAGATCCTCGGCTTTCCGTTCGAGGCTCTTGGCATTGGCGCCCTTTTGATTCTCTTTGTATTGGCCGCAACCAGCCATGATTTCTGGCTGAGTTTTCTGGGAGCCCCACTCTGGAAAGCACTCCATATGTCGATCTATTTCGCCTATGCGGCTGTTGTGCTGCATGTCGCGTTGGGCGCTTTGCAAGGACCAGGTGATCCGATCATCACCAGTGTGGTCACGGCAAGCGTTGTGCTGGTTTGCGGTCTTCATTTTGCGACCGGACGGATGGAAGCAGCGCGGGAACGCGGCGAGGCGACCGCCAGGGCTTCGCTACAAGAAGCGGGCTGGGTGATTGCCGGAGAAGTTGACGAGATCGATGAGGATTGCGCCAAGGTGGTGACGCTCGCCGAAGAAGAGCGGGTTGCGATCTTCAAGTATGACGGCAAGCTGTCCGCGATCACAAATGCCTGCGCCCACCAGAACGGACCGCTCGGGGAAGGAAAAGTGTTATGGGGCTGCATTACCTGCCCCTGGCATGGATATCAGTACAACCTCGCCGACGGGCGGGCTCCGGAACCATTTACCGAAAAGATTTCGACCTACCGGCTGAAGCTAATTGGATCCACAGTGCTCCTAGATCCGAAAGCCTTGCCGCCCGGAACGCATGTTGAGCCGGTCATACTGGGAGAGGGCGCATGAGCTGGAAACAAACCAAGGACGCGCCATTTTTCGTTGGCTATCTGAACGCTGTTCCAAAACCGCTTGCCGTGTTCGCGCTGGTTTTTTCTCTGTGTTTTGCAGGCGGCATGGGATTGGCCGCCCTGGCGCTTTCCTCAACGCAGAACGACCCGGGCAATGGCGGGTTTCAATGGGGGAACCGCTTTGAACAGGCCGGATTACTGGAGCTGAGGCCCTATCCGGTGTTCCGGGTGCCCGGCGACGGTGAGAATGCAGCGCGCACGTATATGGTGTCCGGTCAGGGAAAAAACGGGGCCTTTGGCCCGGCGGAAGCCAATGCCGGGACGCCCGTCACGTTGCGCGGTGTTCCTGTCAACCGGGGTGAGCTCACCATGATCCAGGTCGGCAACGTGGAGGCAACGGAAGATGGCGTGGGCAACTTCACGCCAAGCGAGGCCGTGCCGCTTGGGCGCTGGAAACTGGCCGGAGAAATCTGCGACGGCAAGTGTTACGCTGGTGCCATGCGGCCAGGGCAGGGGCTAGCCCACAAGGCCTGCGCCGATTTGTGCATCACCGGAGGTATCCCACCGGTCTTCGTCTCCACCGGTCCGGTCGAAGGCCGCAACTTTTTCCTGATGGCGGACAAGGACGGCAATCTCCTGGGCGATGAGATCAGGGACCTGCTCGCGCTCTACATCGAGCTTGAAGGCGAGGTGGAGCGCTTGGACGATCTTCTGGTGTTCAAGGCGGACCTTTCAACGGCGAGGGTCTTGAGATGAGCCAGCATCCCAAACGTCCGCCTGTGCAGACGATCCTCATTGCTCTCGTTTTGACCGGCGCCGTAACAGCTGCCGCTTATTATACCTGGATCTACGCCAATATCGGTGTGCGCCAGATACCGCGTGGGCAAGACGCCGGGCCACTTTTGAACGAGTTCGGCGCATTGCTCCGCGATTTCCGGTTTTTCATCGGGCTTCTGGCAGTGTTCCTTGGGCTGACAATCCTGGATCGCATCTTTGGTTTTGTCGCAGCCACAGCACGCGGATCAAAAGGTGGGAGCGATTGATAGGAAAATTGGACCGAGGGCGGACGCTCATGCGCCTTCGACCAGGCGGACTTTGTCAGGCCAAAACGCCAAGTGGCCGGCCAGGATCTCAGACGTTGGAATTGGGTTCTTATAGGTCCAGCCAATTTCCACTGTGCCGAGACTGACATAACTTGCATCGCCTTTGATCGGGCAGTGAGTCGATTTTTCGATGTTTCCCAGGGCCACCAAGACGTCTTGCTCTGGCACATAAATGACGGGATCGTAAACCGAGCGGCCGATCTCCATGACCCGAAGCGCAGCGGTCGTGTCGGCAATCAAAACGTCCCCTGTGTAGATCCGAACACGCCGTTTCACCGGTTTGATCACCATTAGATGACCTGGGTCGCCCGGATTCCGGATCGCGTTTTCAAATACTTTTTCCAGAGCCGTCATGTTGATCTCAAATGCTGATCGGGTGTTTGCGTTACGCTTCAATAGTGCGTCCGACATCAGTATCGGACTAAAATCGTGTTCCTGCACAGACCGCCAGTGCAGGGGCGACTGTTTTCTGGTCATGAGCCCTTGCCAAGGCATGCGCACTTCCTGTCAAAAAGATGATGGATTTTCGTGAGGATCTCAATTTGTCTTCTGAAGAATTGTTGCGCGCGCTTTTTGACAAGGCGGTCGAAGTTGCAGACCCCATGCAAAGCTTGGCCCGTCACCTGCCGGAAAAACCGGATGGACGGGTTATTGTCGTAGGGGCTGGTAAAGCTTCGGCCCGCATGGCCGAAGCCGTGGAAGCGGTATGGGGGCCGTGCGAAGGCCTGGTGATCACACGTTATGGCTACGGACGTCCTTGTACCGGGATTGAAATTGTCGAGGCGGCTCATCCCGTCCCGGATGAAGCAGGGTTAAAAGCGACCAGCCGGATGATCGAGCTTGTGGACGGTCTCGGGGAAGACGATTTTGTTCTTGCGCTTATCTCCGGAGGTGCATCTGCCTTGCTTACGGCGCCGGCCGGTCACATAACCCTTTCTGAGAAACAGGCAGTCAATCAGGCTTTGCTTTCATCCGGCGCGCCGATTGGCCAGATGAACCTCGTCCGCAAACACCTGAGCAAGGTGAAGGGCGGACAGCTTGCAGCAGCATCCTATCCGGCATCGATGCTGTCCTTGATGATTTCGGATGTTCCAGGTGACAATCCTGCGGAAATCGGGTCCGGGCCGACAGTCGGTGATGCAAGTAGCGCAGCTGACGCCCGGGAAATACTCAGCACCTGGGGCATTGAGGTACCTGCATCCGTCGATGAGGTTCTCGGCGGCCAAACGGGTGTTGTTCCTCCCGGCGACATCCGTTTGTCCAGGGTGACCAATCGCATCTATGCCGCGCCTTCCCAATCGCTGGAAGCTGCAAGACGTCTTGCAGAAGAGAGCGGTTGCGATGTGGAGTTGCTCGGAGACGCGCTGGAAGGCGAAGCCCGGGAGGTCGCAGCCCGGCAGGCCGACCTTGCGCTGCAACGCCAGATCGAACGCAAAGGAAATGATAAACCACTCGTTCTGCTGTCCGGCGGAGAGCTTACGGTGACACGGCGGGGCGACGGTGTTGGCGGTCCAAATGCCGAATTTGCCTTGGCGTTAGCCCTTGCCTTGAATGGGGCACCCGGTATTCACGCAATTGCATGTGACACGGATGGTGTTGATGGAGCCGCGGAAGTCGCCGGGGCGATTATTGGTCCGCACACCCTTTCAAAGGCATCGCAAGAGGGCCTTTCTGCGGAAGCACAGCTCGAGAACAACAATGCGCACGGTTTCTTTGAAGCGATTGGGGATCAGGTGGTCTGTGGTCCGACCCTCACCAATGTCAATGATTTTCGCGCCATACTGATTGGGGCGCCAAACCCATGATTCAACATTGCGTTCTGTTATCTCTCAAAGATCCCGTAAATCCGGCATATCTCGACAAGGCTATGGGCCTAATATCGGGTCTTGTCGGGAAAGTGCCCGGCCTTATCGACGTATGCCATGGACCCAACCGTGATTTTGAGAACCTGTCGTCCAAGTACCAATACGGCTTGCTGGTCACGGCGACCGGACGCGAGGCGCTCGAGGCCTATGGGGTGCATCCTGATCATGTGACTGCAAGCGGGTTCATCCTGCAATTGTGTGAGGGGGGCATCGATGGCGTCTTTGTTGCCGATATTGAATGCTCGCCTGCGCAAGGATAGCGACGGCCTCTAAGTCTGCTTTGGAAGCATTTTGTCCTGACGCCCGCTCATGCTAGGACATTGAACCCAGTCCCGTTCCGGATCCAGGCCTTGTCCGATATCACCATCACGCGCGCTGTCAGAATGCCGGACCTGTTCCGGATTGAGCGGTCTTTGTCCAATCCCAAGCTGGGTCCGCGCTTGTTGTTTTTCAGCGGCGGGTCGGCACTCAATGGGGTCTCACAAACCCTCAAACGATACACGCATAATTCAATCCATCTCGTAACACCGTTTGATTCCGGGGGAAGTTCCCAAGGTTTGCGGGTTGCCTTCGACATGCCGGCAATCGGCGACCTGCGTAGCCGGCTTATGGCGCTTGCAGATGAAACCGTGCTCGGTCACCCGGAGGTGTTCCGGCTTTTTACGCACCGCTTCTCAAAATCTGCAGGCCAAGCGAATCTGGCTGATGAGCTCGACAGTATGATCGCAGGCGCGCACATATTGGTCAGCGCGATTGAGCAGCCAATGCGGACCCTCATCCAAAACCAACTCGGAGTGTTTCGCGCTGCTTGCCCGCCAAGTTTTGATCTGCGCGGTGCAAGCATCGGCAATCTCATTCTGGCAGGAGGCTACCTCAACCAAAGCCAGGAGCTTGAGCCGATTATCTTTCTGGTCTCCAAACTGGTTGGCGTACAGGGTATCGTGCGGGCGGTCACCGATGACAACCTTCACCTCGGTGCTGAACTTGCCAACGGCAGGACGATTATCGGCCAGCATCTTTTAACAGGCAAAGAGCACGCGCCGTTAACATCGCCCGTCAAAGAGTTCTTCCTGAACGCTGGTCTTGCAGACAAACAGCCTGCTTTTTCGACATTTCCAGAGCGCAACCGGTCGCTCATGCAATCTGCAGATCTTATGTGTTACTCACCAGGGAGCTTTTATACGAGCCTGGTCGCCAACCTCTTGCCAAAAGGGGTAGGCCAAGCGATCTCCAAACGAACAGTTCCGAAAGTGTTTGTGCCGAGTATTGGAAGCGACCCCGAGACCGCGGGGATGGGCTTGTCTGACAAGGTGAACACGCTGCTGAGTTACTTGCGCCGGGATGCGGGCGCCGACTGTCCGGTCGACCGGTTGTTGAACTTTGTCCTTGTCGACCATAATGCGGAGCCAGACGACTTTCCCGAATTGAGAGAACTCGGTCTGACGATTTTGAAGCTTGATCTGGTAACCGACCAGTCAGCGCCCTACTACGATCCTGTTTCGTTATGCGAGGCGTTAATCTCCTTGACCTAGAAACTTAGCAGCAACACTTGATTGGCGTGACTAAGGAAAGCCATATGAAACGAACTCTGCTTTTGAACCGCCATGTCAGCAAACTGATCGCGTCTCTTGGTCATACGGATGAGATCGTGATTGGTGATGCCGGTCTTCCCATCCCGCATAATGTTGGTGTCATCGATTTGGCGGTATCGCCGGGCGTCCCCCGGTTTTTCGATGTTCTGGACGCGGTCGCGCAGGAGCTGATCGTGGAACAGGCTGTTTTCGCGACTGAAGCGGGGCCTAATCTGGCGACGGAGATCGAGGTCCGGCTTACACATTGGGCAGCTGAAACGGGAAAGCCTATTGAGCATGTGCGCGTGCCGCATGAGGAGTTCAAGGCCCGCACCTCCCGGGCCCGCGCGGTTATCCGGACCGGAGAGTGTACGCCTTATGCGAACATCATTCTGAGATCAGGTGTGCCGTTTTAAGTCCTGTTTCAGGACAGTGGTACGACATCGACTTTTTGATGGGTGGTCTGGCCGCCTGCCGTCCGCATGACTCCCTTGACCGGAGCAACATCGCCGTAGTCGCGGCCATAGCCGACCACGATATGATCCTGGCCGACGCGCAGGGCATTGGTCGGGTCATATTCAATCCAACCGCCTTCGATCCCGCACCATGCCCGGACCCAGGCATGCATGGCGTCCGCGCCTTCCAGACGTGGCTGACCCTCCGGCGGGATTGTCCGCAGAAAGCCGCTTACATACCCGGCCGGAATGCCAAGGCACCTGAGGCAGGCAATCATGATGTGTGAGTAATCCTGGCAAACCCCATGCCTGTTCTCAAATGCTTCGAGAACCGGCGTGTCGACGGTTGTTGCGTCCGCGTCGAAGCTCATGTCTTCGTGAAGCGCCTTGCCGATTGCCTCAATTATCTTCATCACACTCATATCGGGTGTGGTCTTTTCCGCCGAATACGCGGCAAACGCCGGATCAAGCGGAAGGCGCGGTGAACTCGCCAGAAAATGAACCGGTTCCAGAGGGCTGATCGATTGAATGCCTGCCAGTTCTTTTGCCAGATCGGGTAGGGCGGGCGAGATATCGAAACCCACTGGCGCGGCGGTACGCTCGATCCGGGTCCTCACCCTGAACTGCAGCTCTGTATGAGGTTTGCGATACGCAACATCCGTTACTTCATTACCGAAAAAATCCTTCCGGTCGTGCCGTTCGTTCGGGGACGGGTTCAGACTGACATGACCATTGATAATCCGTTGCTCGCCCGGAATATTGGCGGGGAGCAGGCGCAGGGTGTGGCGACCCGTATTGGCCGGGCTCGCATATTCGTAGCCGATTTCGAGAGTTATGTCGTACAGCACGGGTTCAGGTTACTTGGTTAGCGGATGTAGGTGTCGGTGAGCTCCACCGAGAGGTAGGAAATCTGATCCCGGAGGTCCTCCAGGATCTCGGTGGTCAGCGTATCTGGTGTTGCGATTGCGAGATTCGTATGGATCTGGAGAACGGAGCGGGCAAGGGCCGAAAGATGACCGTATTCCCGCGCGCCGGGCAGCACCCCCACGTGATCCTTGATCTCAGTCAGAAGATAAAGAACCGATCTTGGATTGCGCTCGTCCATGGCCAGCAGATCCAGTACCGTTTCCCGGTTAAGCGAAACAGCGTATCGGCGGCTCATCGACATGGCGCTGTCGCCCACTTCCAATAGCAGTTCGAGAGATCCGTCAGGCGCCTTGGTGCTCGAAAAAACCGACAGTAGATCCGCCATCCGGTTGGCCCGTTCCAGGGCCCGACCGATGCTCAGGAAGCGCCATCCGGTGAACCGGTACATGTTTTCATGAACCAGTCCGGAAAAACCTGTGATCTTGCGCAAGAGAAGACTCATCGCCGGTGGAACGTCACTGCTGGAGCGGATTGCGCGCTGGGCTCCGCCCGCCGTTTGGGCAAGGTCGTTCAACGCAAGCCATCCGTCCACCGAGAACCGGTCCCGGACCTTGCTTGCGCTTCCAACTGCTGACTGCAGCATGGAGCAAAGGCCGTCTGGAACGAAGCCGTCAGGTGGAACTCCGATCTGGTCCAGGTAGTCTGCGGTCAATGCGACCAGTGGTGCTTCTGGATCGTCCGTCTCGCTTAGCCGGGCGTGATAGGCCCTGAGCAGCCGCACGGCCCCTTCCGCCCGTTCAACATAGCGCCCAAGCCAGAACAGATTGTCGGCTGCGCGCGAGGGCAGTGTGCCCGACTGAGACTTGAAATAGGGAGATTCCGTTTGATGGAGCAGGGTTTCCTTGATCTGCTTTTTCCCGCCGACAACCCAAACGTCAGCGGCAGATCCGCCCGCCTGCATGGCGATTGCACTGGCATCTTCCGAGTGCCCAATCCTTGCGAACCCGCCGGACATGACCTCCCATCCTTCAGGTGTGCGTGCGAGGAACACGCGGAGGCTCATGGGGCGGGGCAGAAGTTTGCCATCCTGATAGGCCGGCGTTGTCGACAATGTGACGGCTTCCTGTCCGACAAGGCTGCCCTTCTGCTCGTCAATCCAGGCTTCCAGCGGTGCGCGCTGGCCGTTTTCAAACGCCCTGCCGATAAAGTCCTTTTGTCCGGAGGAGAACGGCAAGGCCGTCGTAAGCGCGGGGCTGAGCATCATCCGTTCGGCATTTTCCCGCACATATACACGGGCATTGTCCTCGCCGCACCACCAAGTTGCGACATTTGGAAGTCTCAAGGGCTCGGAAAGCAGATGTTCTGAAATCTTCGGCAGGAAGGCCAGAAGGGCCCGTGTCTCGAGAATGCCGGTGCCCAGCGCATTGATCATCGTAAGAGACTGACGCCTGATCGCGTCCACGATACCGGGTGTTCCGATATGCGAGCTTTCATTTAGCTCCAGAGGGTCAGCCCAGGCACTGTCGAGGCGGCGCCAGATCACACTCAAGGGCCGCAGCCCATCGACCGTACGCACCAGCAGCCGGCCGTTCTCAACGGTCAGATCCTCGCCTTCCAGCAACATGAAGCCCAGGTACCGGGCTATATAGGCATGTTCAAAATAGGTGTCATTCAGGGGACCCGGCGTCAGGATCGCGATCCGGCTGTCGCTCTCACCGCGCAGATCAAGAAGGTGGTCGCGGAAACGGCGGAAGAAGCCGGCCAGCCGGTGGACATCAGCCTTTGCGAAGAACTCGTTGAACACACGGCCGGTCGCTACCCGGTTTTCCAGCGCGAAGCCGGCCCCTGACGGGGCTTGTGAGCGATCTGACAGTACCCACCACGTGCCATCTGGACCACGGCCGATTTCAAAGGCGAGAAAGTGCAGGAAATGACCCGATCTCGGCTTTATGCCGACAAGCGGCCGCTGCCATTCCGGGCTCTTGGCGATCAAGCTGGCGGGAATGTGCCCGCCGCGGATCAGGTTGTTGGAGCCATAAAGGTCCTGGACGACCAGCTCGAGCAATTCCGCGCGTTGCACAAGACCTTTTGAAATCGTCTGCCAGTCGCCATCATCGATGATGACCGGGATATGACTGAGCGGCCACTCGCGTTCATTGGGTCCGTCTTGTCCGTATTGCCGGAAGAACACGCCGGCATCGTTGAGATACTGGTTACCGCGTGCAAAGCGTGCCGTGATGTCTTCTTGAGTCAGGCTGGAAAGGTGGTCAAGGAACGGACGCCACACCGGCCGGATGTTGCCATCCGGGTCCATCAGTTCGTCCGAAACGCCAGGGTAGGGTCTGTAGGATTTGATCAGACCATAGCCGCCATCGTTCTGTCCTGCCGTCGCCTCAACGCTCAAAAGTTTGCCCTCATGGCGGCATCATACGCCAGACGGCCGCCTCAGATCCAACGTTAATGGGAACTCAGGATGCGTGATTTCTGTTTCAGGCAGGTAAAGGCCCGGGTTATGTCCGTGCGCTTCAAACCGGGCGAGACGCCGAGCTTCAGCTTCGTTGCCATTCACAGGGAAGGTTTCGTAGTTTCTGCCGCCGGGATGGGCCACATGATAAACACAGCCTCCAAGGGCGCGGCCGCTCCAGCTGTCGAAGATGTCGAAAGTGAGTGGTGCGTCGACTGGATGGACCGGATGAAGGGCCATGGCCGGTTGCCACGCCTTGTAGCGGACACCGCCAACGGAAACACCATTGATTGATGTTTTCTTGAGTGGCACACGCCGCCGGTTACAGGTCACATGATACCGGTCCGGATCAGCGGTTGTGAGTTTGACCTGCAGCCGTTCTGTGGAGCTGTCAGTATACCGCACCGTTCCGCCGATCGCCCCCGTCTCACCAAGGACATGCCACGGCTCCAGCGCCTGGCGCAGTTCCAGGTGAACGCCATCGATCTCGATTTCGCCGCAGAACGGGAACCTGAATTCGGCCTGTGCCTCGAACCAGTCCGGCCGCAAGGTGAAACCGTGGTGTTTCAGATCCTGCAGAACATCTTCAAAGTCCTGCCAAACGTAATGAGGCAGCATGAAACGGTCATGCAGGACCGTGCCCCAACGGGTTAAGTTGCCTGACAGGGGGTGCTGCCAGAGCCTTGCAACGAGCGCCCGCAACAACAGCTGCTGGGCGAGGCTCATGCGCGGATCCGGCGGCATTTCGAAGCCTCTGAACTCGACCAGCCCCAAACGCCCTGTCGGTCCATCGGGGGAATAGAGCTTGTCGATGCAGATTTCCGCACGGTGGGTGTTGCCGGTCACATCGACCAGAAGATTTCGCAAAAGCCGATCAAGCAGCCACGGGAAGCGGGCAGGCCCTTCGCCTGGACGATGGATCTGGGATAATGCGACTTCCAATTCGTAGAGGCCGTCGTGGCGTGCTTCGTCGACGCGCGGGGCTTGGGACGTTGGACCTATGAACAAGCCGGAAAAGAGATAAGACAGGCTTGGGTGCCGCTGCCAGTGTAAGACCAGGCTGCGTAACAGGTCCGGCCGCCGCAAGAACGGACTGTCAAGCGGTGTGGCGCCGCCAATGACCACATGGTTTCCGCCGCCGGTGCCTGTGTGCTTACCGTCAATCATAAACTTGTCGGCGCCAAGGCGGGACTGACGGGCGTCCTCATAAACGCCTTCCGTGATCTCGACGCAGTCTTTCCAGCTGGATGCCGGATGAATATTGACTTCAATCACTCCAGGGTCGGGGGCAACGCGAATTACATTCATGCGCGGATCGGGCGGAGGCGGATAGCCCTCTATGTGCACCGGCAGGTCAAGTTCAGCCGCTGCCTGTTCTACCGTTGCGATTAGTTCGAGATAATCTTCGATCCGTTCGACCGGCGGCATGAAAACGCATAAACGGCCATCCCGGGGTTCGATCGACATCGCGGTGCGAACCGCAGCGCCGCTCAGCTCGGCATCCGGCGGAACTTGCTCCCGGCGCTCCTGAATGACGCCGCCTGCGCGGAACTCGGCCACGTCCTGTTGCCGGTCAGCCTTTGGTCCGGCCGGAAATTCCGGCAGCGGATCACGCGGTACGGTCGGGTCTGCAATGTTTGTGTACGGATATTGCGCCGGTGGAACGTGGGGCAGAGATTCCAATGGCAGGCGGTATCCGACCGGACTGTCTCCTGGAACAAGGAAAATGGCGTCGCGGCGGAGGCTCCAGCGCTCCGAGCGCCACCGTTTTTCAGTTGATTTGGATTGCCACGGCTGAACCGGCAAAACATAGCCAGCCGGTGTCGCCAGACCGCGGTCAAAGACCCGGGCGATCCGGTGACGGGCTTCCGCATCCTCCAGTTTGGAGTTTTCAGGCGTCACATTGTCCGGAAGATTGGCTTCCTTGACCAGCCAGACCGCCGGGTCCTCAAAGGCGGGAACCACATAAGAAGGCTGGACATCCAGGTTTTCGGCGATCTGCTTCAGCAACGCTTCCGCTTCCGAAGGCCCTGCCTTGGATGGTTTCGGGTCTGCCGTGCTGCCTTCGTCCGCGATCAGATCCTGATCATGCCAGATCGGTTTGTCGTCCCGGCGCCAGTAAAGCGAGAAGGTCCAGCGGGGAAGACTCTCGCCCGGATACCATTTCCCTTGGCCATAGTGCAGAAACCCGCCGGGGGCGAAACGGTCGCGCAACTTGCGGATCAATATGTCAGCCTTGGACCGCTTCGTCGGTCCAACAGCATCGGTGTTCCATTCAGCGGATTCAAAATCGTCAATCGATACAAAGGTCGGTTCGCCGCCCATCGTCAAGCGCACGTCTTCCTGCTTCAGAACCCTGTCGACCTCCTCTCCCAGCCGGTTGAGGTCTTTCCAGGCCTCATCGGAAAATGGTTTGGTGATCCTGGGGTGCTCGGCGACGCGGGCCACCTTCATATCAAATGCGAAATCCACCTCAGCGTTGCTCGCCATGCCGACGATCGGCGCGGCATTGGAGAAGTGAGGGGTCGCGGCAAGGGGAATATGGCTTTCCCCGGTTAGCAGTCCGGATGTGGGGTCAAGGCCAATCCACCCGGCACCTGGAATATACGCTTCGGCCCAGGCATGAAGATCTGTAAAATCATGGTCGGTCCCGGACGGGCCGTCGAGCGCTTCAAGGTCCGGTTTCAACTGGATTAGATATCCGGACACGAAACGGGCGGCGATACCAAGCTGTCTTAAGGCCTGAACCAGAAGCCAGGAAGAATCACGGCACGATCCGGTGCCGCGCTCAAAGGTTTCTTCCGGTGTCTGAACACCAGGTTCCATGCGGATGACGTATCCGACTTCCTCCGACACGCGGCGGTTCAGGTCGACAAGAAAATCGGTGATCCGTTTTTTGTCTTTGGGCACCTTCTCAAGAAAAGCTTTGAGGTGCGGGCCAAGTGGTTCGGTCCGCAAGTAGATCTTGAGATCTTCGCGAAGTTCTTCCGGGTAGTCGAACGGCCACTCTTCCGCCGTTTCCTCAACAAAGAAATCGAAGGGATTGTAGACGGTCATATCCGCCACAAGATCGACTTCAATCTTGAACTCGCGCACCGGTTCGGGAAAGACGAACCGTGCCAGCCAGTTGCCATATGGATCTTGCTGGTGATTGACGAAATGGCCGCCCGGCGAAACCTTCAGAGAGTGTGACAGCACCTTGGTTCTGCTATGCGGGGCGGGCCGCAGCCGGATGATCTGGGGGCTTAAGGTTACGGGCCGGTCGTATCTGTAATGCGTCAGGTGGTAAAGGCTGGCGCGGATAGACATAAATCAAAAACCCGTTTCTGAAACACACTAAATTCGAGATCAAGACTTTCACAGATCGGGGCAACGCACCATTACTTTCTACAAAATGCCTCGGACACTATCCGCTAAGGGGAGCGGTTCAGGCAGGCTCTACAAGCCACTCTTCTTTCTCTTGTCAAAATTGTCCTGCCCGGCGAAAAAGCGGTCTCATCGCAAGCTTATCGGACTTTGCCGCATCGGTTGTTCTGGCGGAGCCGGCTGGGAGGAAAAATGACCATGACAAAGCAGCCGCCGGATGGTGCCTATAATCCAGAAAACGAAGGCGCAGAAATGCGGTTCGCGGACAAGATGTCCTATGGCGACTACCTGGATCTGGCGCAGATCTTGAGCGCGCAAAAGCCTCTTTCAACCGCTTCGGACGAGTTGCTGTTCATCATTCAGCACCAGACATCGGAACTCTGGATGAAACTCATGCTTCACGAATTGCACCTTGCGCGTGAGGCGATTTCCGCTGACAGGATGCCGGAGGCCATGAAGCTGCTGGCGCGGGTCAGCCGGATCATGGAGCAGTTGAATTCCGCATGGGATGTTCTGCGGACAATGACACCGAGCGATTACACCCAGTTCCGGGATGCTCTTGGGCTCTCCTCTGGCTTCCAGTCTCTTCAATACCGGCTGATCGAATTTGTTCTGGGCAATCGCAATGAAGCGATGATCAGGCCGCATGAGCACGATCCGGATGGCGTTGCTTTGCTGAATGCGGAACTTGCAAGACTGTCACTCTACCAAACCGTCTTGGCATTCGCACAGCGGAAGGGGTTCACTGTCCCGGCAGACCTCGTCAATAACCCTTCTTCCCAGCCCCACAGGGAAGTCCCAGAAATTATGGACCTTTGGGAGACGGTTTACCGCGACCCCGCCGCGCATTGGGCGCTTTATGAGGTTGGTGAAAAGCTGGTTGACCTTGAAGACTATTTCCGGCGCTGGCGCTTCAACCATGTCACGACCGTGGAACGGGTTATTGGTTTCAAGCGCGGGACAGGCGGAACGGGCGGCGTCTCCTATCTGAAGCGGATGCTCGAAGTCGAGTTGTTCCCAGAACTTTGGCACGTGAGGACGCGTCTTTGACCGCCGTGAGGGGCACGAAATCCGTACCGCATTCAACCAATTGCAGGTTTCCCAACGCAAATCCTATGAGTAAGGTATTTCATAACCGGCGCCGGAAAGAGCGCCAGGATGGGATCAAGACAGAGGGGACCTTCATCCATGTTGAAGTCACTAGCTGCCGCGGTGAGCGGCCTGGCACTGTTGACCGGCGCTGCAATTGCAGACCCGGTGAAAGTCGGAATGATCACAACACTGTCAGGCGGGGGAGCCGGCCTCGGTATTGATGTCCGCGACGGATTCATGCTTGCCGTCAAACAGGCGGGGAACGAAGATCTGGAAGTCGTGATCGAAGACGATCAGCGCAAACCGGATGTCGCGGTTCAGCTTGCCGATGAAATGATCCAGTCCGAAAAGGTGGATGTCCTGACCGGGATTATCTGGTCCAATCTTGCAATGGCCGTTGTCCCGGCCGCGACCGCACAGGGAAAATTCTATCTGTCCCCGAATGCGGGGCCGTCGCAATTGGCGGGCAAGGGCTGTCACCCGAACTACTTCAATGTAGCCTGGCAGAACGACAATCTGCATGAAGCAGCTGGCGCCTATGCCAAGGAAACCGGCTATAACAACAGCTTTATTCTGGCGCCAAACTATCCGGCTGGCAAAGATGCGCTGACCGGCTACAAGCGTTTTTATGACGGTGAACCTGCCGGTGAGATCTACACCAAGCTCGGGCAGACCGACTATGCCGCCGAGCTTGCCCAGATCCGGGCGTCGGATGCCGACAGCATTTTCTTCTTTCTGCCCGGTGGCATGGGGATCTCCTTCCTGAAGCAGTTGGCTGATAGCGGCATTGACCTGCCGGTTGTCGGGCCTGCCTTCTCCTTCGATCAGGGCATTCTGCAGGCTGTGGGCGATGCCGCACTTGGCGTCAAGAACACAAGCCAGTGGAACAAGGACATCGATAATCCGGCGAACAAGGCGTTCGTGGAAAGCTTCAAGGCGGAATACGGGCGTTTACCGTCGCTTTATGCAAGCCAGGGGTTCGACACGGCAAATCTGTTGCTGTCCGCGATGAGCAAAGCCGATGTCAAGGACGCCGATGCGTTCCGTGCTGCTTTGAAAGAGGCTGACTTCAACTCCACGCGCGGCAACTTCGCTTTCGGCAACAATCATCATCCTGTGCAGGATATCTTCGTGCGGGAAGTCATCAAGGAAGATGATGTCTACACGAACAAGATCATTGCAACGGCCATGAGCGATCACGCCGACGCCTATGCGGCTGAATGCAATATGTAATTCTTGAAGATTTCTCAGATCGGCGCGGCCTGCATTGGCCGCGCCATTCTTGTTGCACAGGGTTTTCATGTCTTTGGTATTGATCGCCGAGCAGGTGCTCAACGGCCTGCAATTCGGTGTCATGTTGTTTTTAATGGCAGCCGGATTGTCCTTGATTTTCGGCGTAATGGGCCTGATCAATCTGGCGCACGGGTCTCTCTACATGATTGGCGCGTTCTGCGCCGCAGCCGTTGCGGGGGCGACGGGCTCGTTCGTGCTTGCCCTGATGGCGGCGCTTGCCGGGGCCGCTGTTGCCGGAGCCTTGGTCGAGGTTCTCGTGATCCGGCGGCTTTACAACAAAGACCATCTGGATCAGGTGCTCGCAACATTTGCCCTGATCCTAATCTTTTCGGAGGGGACCCGCTGGCTATTCGGGTCGTTTCCGCTCTATCTCAATGTTCCTGATATCTTGTCGGGACCGGTGACGTTGCCGGGGGGTATTCAATATCCGCTCTACCGTCTCGTACTGATTGGCGCCGGTCTGGCCGTTGCCGGTGGTCTTTTCTGGCTGATCTCAAAGACCAGGATCGGCATTCAGATCCGGGCCGGTGAAAATGACCGCGAGATGATTGCAGCGCTCGGCGTGGATATCGGCCGTCTCTACACCCTGGTCTTCGCGCTCGGAGCAGCGCTTGCAGGGCTCGCCGGCGCTCTTGTCGGCGCAATCCAGTCGGTACAGGTCGGCATGGGTGAACCGGTTTTGATTCTGGCGTTTGTGGTGATCGTGATTGGAGGGATCGGATCGATCAAGGGTGCTTTCTTGGGTGCACTGCTTGTGGGGCTCACAAACACGCTCGGCGGAATATTCTTGCCGGAAGCCCTGAAACTAATGATAGAACCCGCTGCCGCAACCTCAATCGGAGCCTCTCTTGCATCCATGGCGATTTACATCTTGATGGCGGTTGTCCTAGTTCTGAAACCGACCGGCCTGTTCGGAGCACGGGCATGATGCAGGAACGAACGTTAAATGCCCTAGTGCTTGCAGGCCTGATTGCAATTCCGCTGTTTGCGTATGTCACGGATGAGCCCTTCACGATCACCCTTGCCACCCGCACTGTTATACTGGCCATGGCGGCTGTCGGGTTAAACATTGCATTGGGGCTCGGCGGTCTGGTCAGTCTCGGACACGCCGTGTTTTTCGGGTTGGGCGGTTATGCGATGGGGCTTCTGGCTTATCACGCGCAAACGTACACACCGCTGATGGAAGTGCCGTTTCTCATCGAGGGCACCAAGTCGATGCCCGTCATCTGGTTGGTGGCGGTGATCGTTTCGGCCTTTGCCGCCCTGATCATTGGTTACCTGTCGCTGCGCACATCCGGCGGGTATTTTATCATGATCACGCTTGCTTTCGGCCAGATGTTCTTCTTCTTTGCGATCAGCTGGAGTGCGTATGGCGGGGAAGATGGCCTTTCGATTTATGTCAGGAACGGCTTTCCTGGCTTGAACACGCTGGATCCGATTCAGTTCTATGCGATTTGCCTGACACTGCTTGCCATCGTTTTGTGGTTCGCGAGCCGTCTTGCGTGCTCACCGTTCGGCCTTGCCCTCAATGCGGCACGTCAATCGCCGGACCGGGTCAGGGCGATGGGACTTGATCCATTCCGTCTGAGGCTGGTTGCCTTTGTCGTATCCGGCGCAATCACCGGCCTGGCCGGGGCGCTTTTCGCCGATCTGAACCGCTTTGTCAGTCCGGCCATGTTTTCCTGGCAAATGTCTGGCGAGATCATGATCCTGATCATCCTGGGGGGCACGGGACGGCTTTACGGGCCGGTGCTTGGCGCAATTGTGTTCGTGACACTTGAACACACGCTCGGGGACATTTCCGACTATTGGCTGATTTTCCTCGGACTGTTGCTATTGGCCGTGGTCCTGTTTGCAAAGGGCGGTTTGATCGGCGCCCTCAGTTCCCGGAGAACAGCGCATGGCTAATGCTGTTCTTGAAACGCGCAACCTCACGAAGAGCTTCGGAGCCCTTCAAGTCAGCAAGTCTATCTCCATCGACCTGTTGCCAGGCGAAATCCATGCGGTTATCGGGCCGAATGGCGCTGGCAAAACCACATTGATCCATCAGATCTGCGGAGGTTTGAGACCCGATGGCGGCACCATCCGGTTTGACGGTCAAGATGTCACGGGTCTGTCTGTGGATGCCCGGGCCGCCGCCGGTCTGGCAAGGACATTCCAGATCTCGGCATTGGCCCAGGAAAACACCGTTCTCGAAAATGCGGTGTTGGGCGCTGCGGGAGCAAAAGGACAGGGCTTCCGCATGTTCACGCCGGCGCTGGAACGGGCCGATCTCGTGGACGCGGCGCGGTCCGCCCTGGAGCGGGTCGGTCTGTTGGATCAGCAATCAAGACTGGTTTCAGAGCTCAGTCATGGCCAGCGCAGGCAGCTGGAGGTGGCCCTCGCTCTCAGTCTGTCGCCAAAGGCCTTCATTCTGGACGAGCCGATGGCAGGCCTTGGCACTGAAGGATCCAAACGCATGACCGCCTTTCTGAATGACCTGCGCCTTGAGGCGCCGATCCTTTTGGTGGAACATGACATGGATGCCGTTTTTGCGCTTGCCGACCGGATCAGCGTTCTTGTCTATGGCGAGATCATTGCAAGTGGAACGGTCGATGAGGTCCGCGCGAACCCGAAAGTGCAGGAAGCCTATCTGGGGGAAGCGGCATGACGGGGCTTTTGACGCTTGAAAATGTCACGGCGTCCTATGGCCCGGTGCAGGCCCTGTTCGGTGTGTCCCTGGAGGTTGGGGAAGGCGAAGTTGTTGCCCTGATGGGGCGCAACGGGATGGGCAAGAGCACATGCGTCAAGACCATTTGCGGGCTTCTGCCATCGGCCGGAACCATCCGGTTTTCAGGCCAGGACCTTGGCAGGTTGCCAAGCCACAAAATCGCGCGCCTTGGCATAGGGTTGGTCCCGGAAGGCCGCCGGTGTTTCGCTGATCTTACTGTTGCTGAAAACCTGACGGCTGCGGCTCGTCCGGGCTCCTGGACTTTCGAGCGTGTCGGGTCACTGTTTCCACGCCTGAAAGAGCGTCGTCACCAGAAAGCCCGGACCCTTTCGGGCGGCGAGCAACAGATGCTGGCGATCGGCAGGGCGCTGATGACGAATCCGACTTTGCTTATCCTGGATGAGGCGACAGAAGGGCTGGCCCCGGTGGTCCGCTTGGAAATCTGGGCGGCGGTTGCCCATTTGAGGCAAGCCGGTGCGTTGTCGATCCTGGTGATTGACAAGTCGCTGAAGGAGCTTGCCCGGGTGGCTGACCGGGCAGTGATCCTCGAGCGCGGGACAAGCGTCTGGAGCGGGCGGTTTGATGCTCTGGACGAGCAGGTCACCCAGACGTATCTGGGTGTTTGACCTGCCATCCCGAGGTTTCAGCAGCCTATTTGCGCCGGAGCTTTTTACCGCTTGAATGTCCCGGCATCGATCATCTGCTGGAACATGTCCTCCATCGAGACCTTCAAGGGCCGGTAGGTTACCCCGAGCCTTGTCCTGCTTTTCGAGTTGTCCGCTTTCCAGGGGATGTCGACATTGTTGGTGACAAACCGCCGCGAGATGCCGTTCAGCATCGGTCCGAGCAGCCAAACCGCCCATTTGGGCACTGATTTGCGCGGCACCGGATACGTGTCGCCATATTTCTCAATCAGTGACTTGCCGAGTTCCAAAATGTTGGTGTTGTGACCGGACACGATGTGTCGGCCTTCAGCGTCGTCGCGGAAGGCGGCTGCAAGATGGGCTTTTGAGAGGTCCCTGACATCGACAACCCCCAGTCCGATTTTCGGGGCGCCCATTTTCGCGGTGCCATCACCCATCTGGCGCACGATGTTGAAGCTCTCCGATGTTGGTTTCTTGGCAAGGGCCGGTCCGATCACCAGGGAGGGGTTGATGGTCACGAGCCGGAAGCCGGGGCTTTTTTCCGCGATTTTCCAGGCTTCCTTTTCCGCCATCGTCTTGGAGTAACTGTAGGGTTCGTAAGAAAGCGAAGCCGTTGTGTTCCATATTTCTTCGGTCAGGACGCCCCCCGGAGCCTTGGCGCAATCAATCGCGTCGGTGTAAATGGCAACGCACGAGCTTGTGACCACAACGCGTTTCACGCTTGGTGTGCTAGCGGCCGTTTCAAGAACGTTCCGGGTTCCGTTTACAGCGGGGTCAATGAGGTCCCGTTGCGGGTTTTTGACATTGAGCGTGAACGGTGAGGCGGTGTGAAAGACGACCGAGCAGCCGCTCATGGCGTCTGCAAACGAGCCTCTCTCAAGCAGCTCGGACTTGAAAAAGCGGAGTGTCCCCTTGCTCGCGGCGGCAATATCCGTCAGATGCTTGAGTTTGTCCGCGTTGTCCGGATCCCGCACGGCCGCGTGAACGGTTACGCCTGCCTCAAGCAGATCCTTGATTATCCATCCGGCGACATAGCCGGTTGCGCCGGTGACCAGCACGGGCGTGCTTGTGGGTATGTTCACGATCGGGTCCCTTTCTTCTTCCTGGCACGGACATATCAGCTGCTGGTCAAAGCCCGGAGCTTAAAGCCGCGCGGTAATCGTCATAGGGTTTATCTAGGGCCTGCATCGGACATTGGCCTCGCAACAGGCGCCAATCGACTTGCATATGGCGCCAATCGAAGCGGGTCATTTAGAGTTGTGCGCTGCAAAGAATTTGCTTTGTTTTCGTTTTGCGCTGCAAAATGAACCTCAAAAGAATTATTATCTATATCAATTTGAAAGATTCGAAACTTGATTTCGTGCCCCATTTGGAGTCATAAATCTATCAAGGTGATCGAAA
>NZ_SMLZ01000074.1 GCF_009711415.1 Roseibium denhamense | reverse complement strand
ACACGATCACAACAAGGTGGCCCGCAAGCTTTACGACCGGGTCGGCATCTTGAGCAATTTCGTGCGCTACGAGAAGCGCAAATGGGAGGAAAGTGTATGATCCGAAACGATTTTCCGAGCTTCAATTTCGACCTCGGTGAGACCGCCGATATGCTGCGCGACAGCGTCCGGTCCTATTCGCAGGACCGCATCGCGCCTTTGGCAGAGAAGATTGACCGGGACGACTGGTTTCCGCGCGAGCTTTGGCCGGAGATGGGAGAACTCGGTCTGCACGGCATCACGGTGGAAGAAGAATGGGGCGGTTCCGGTCTTGGATATCTGGAACACTGCATTGCCATGGAAGAAGTCAGCCGGGCCTCGGCCTCAATCGGTCTGAGCTACGGTGCGCACTCGAACCTGTGCGTCAACCAGTTGCGGCGGTGGGGCAGCGAGGATCAAAAAAAGCGCTACCTGGAAAAACTGATCACCGGGGAGCATCTTGGCGCGCTGGCCATGTCCGAACCCGGAGCGGGGTCGGATGTGGTCTCCATGAAGCTCAAGGCCGAGAAGAAGGGCGACCGCTACATTCTGAACGGCTCCAAGATGTGGATTACAAACGGACCGTCCGCGGAAACCTTGATCATCTATGCCAAGACTGATCCGGAAGCCGGTCCAAAAGGAATTACCGCTTTCCTCGTCGAAAAGGGCTTTGAAGGGTTTTCTGTTGCCCAGAAGCTCGACAAGCTGGGCATGCGCGGCTCAGAGACCGGCGAACTGGTCTTCCAGGATTGCGAGGTGCCGGAAGAAAACGTGCTCGGTGAAGTTGGCAAGGGCGTCAACGTCCTGATGTCCGGCCTTGATTATGAGCGCGCGGTTCTGGCAGCCGGTGCTGTCGGCATCATGCAAGCAGCAATGGATGTTGCCGTCCCTTATGTCCATGAACGCCAGCAGTTCGGCCAGCCAATTGGCACTTTCCAGCTGGTGCAAGGCAAGATCGCGGACATGTATGTCACGATGAACGCGACAAAGGCCTATGTTTATGCGGTCGCCAAAGCGTGTGACCGGGGGGAGACAACCCGCGAAGATGCCGCTGGCGCAATCCTTTATGCCGCAGAAAATGCTACTAAAATTGCGCTGGATGCAATCCAGTTGCTGGGGGGGAACGGCTATATCAACGAGTACCCGACCGGCCGTTTGTTGCGCGATGCCAAGCTCTATGAGATTGGCGCCGGCACATCCGAAATCCGCCGCATGCTGATCGGCCGGGAAATCTTCAACAAGACGGCTTGATGGGGCGGCGGCGCAGTTTCAATTTCACCTCGCATAGCTGGCGACGGGCCAGCTGTTGCCGCAGCGCGAGTTGATATCGGCTACTCCACAGTGCTTACCCGAACACTCTGGAGTAGCTATTTGAAATAACGCCTCTTTGCTCTCTTCATGTCTGATTGTTAATCATTAAAGTTTTGAAATAATTGTTGAATTTAGGAATCGAAGACTCACCTCCGGGGTGCTGAAATCACCCAGGCTTATGGAGGACTGATATGACACTTGCCAAAACATTCGCCACGGCAACCCTTGCCGCAATAGCATTCGGTACCGGCAGCGCAAATGCGCTGGAGATTTGCGAACCTTTTTCCGTTACCGCGCCATTGAACGAGACCCGAACCGTTCAGTTGATCGCCCAGGACAGCGGAGATGCGAGAGCTGGAGACTTGCGTATTGGCCACAACGCATTGCTGGACGAGGACGGCCAGGAAATAGGCACTATTGATTGGCAGACGAAAGTGCTGGCCGGATCGGAGAGTGGTGAAATCCGCCTGGCGTCCGATGTCATTATGAACCTCGAAGGCGGCAACCTTTATGCGCGTTCCGGCGCCTACACGATCCCGGATCCGGTGCTGGATCCGAAAACCAGGACGATCTCGAATGATCAGGTGCGGGACATCATTGGTGGTTCCGGGGCCTTTGAACGGGCGATCGGTGCGATCACCTTCTCAATGCAGGAGAATGGTGATGCGAAATTGAATGTGGACGTTAGCTGTACCTGACGCTTTGTCGGCCACCGGTTTGTTCCAGTTACTAGGCACATGTGCTGGAAATGCCGACTATAAGCCGACACGCATTTTGCCAACAGGACCTCCGCGCCCCGTCGCGGAGGTTTGTATTTGTAAAGATCCTTTGTCGACCGGTTCGCGTATCGTGGTGGTTTGGATATTGGAGGCGACATGACCAAGGCGACTGCAATCGTTATTGGCCACACGGGGGGAATTGGGGCGGCCGTTTTTCAAACCCTGCAGAAATCGCCCGTATTCGACACGGTGATCGGGCTTGGCCGGAACTCGGAACCGCAGCTCGATGTTTTGCGGGAGGCCAGCGTTCAATCTGCAGCGGCATGGGCGAAGGAACAGGGTGGAGATATCCGTTTGGTGTTCGATGCCACTGGCGGGCTTACAATTGATGGGCGGAAGCCTGAAAAAGGTCTGAAGGACATCGACCCGGACGCGCTTGCCATGTCCTATGCATTGAATGCAATCGGTCCCGCGCTCTTGATGAAGCATTTCCTGCCGCTTTTGCCGCGGGACGGAAAAGCTGTATTTGCAACGCTTTCCGCACGGGTCGGTTCAATCGGCGATAACCAGCTGGGGGGATGGTATGGTTACCGCGCTTCAAAGGCAGCGCTCAATCAACTGGTGCGCACAGCTGCCGTCGAAGTGTCCCGGCGCAAGCCCGAGGCGATCTGCGTTGCCCTGCATCCGGGAACGGTCCAAACACCGCTGACCGAAGGCTTTGCGAAATCCGGACTTGATGTCCAGTCACCGGATGTTGCCGCAGGCCGGATCCTGACCGTTCTCGACGGGCTGACCTCCGCAGATACAGGCGGATACTTTGATCACATGGGAAAACCAATTCCCTGGTAGACCCAGTTCTTGACCGGCTCGTCGATCCGAAGTGATCTCAGGTGTACCGTTTCCTTTTCCTGAGGCATTGCGCGTCTGGCAAGCTGCCAATACCCTTTATTAAAATCAAAGGGAGCGAACGCATGAAATCCAGTCTGTTGAAACTGGCCGTCGGCCTGTCCTTGTCGCTTGGTGCTGTTCACGCACAGGCGGAAACGCGCATCACCTACAAGTCGGCGAAGTCCACCTCGTCCTACTACCAAATGGGCGTTCAGATTGCTGAAGCGGTCAAGGAAGGCAGCAACGGCGACATCATCGTCACCGTTGAAGAAAGCCAGGGCTCTGTTCAAAACGTGATGGAAGCCCGTGCGCGCGGCGGAGACTATGTCTTCACGACACCGCCAGTGCTGGTCAGGCTTGCCCAGGGTGGCAAGGCCATGTTCGAGGGCAAGGGTGATCCGAAATTCGATGAAATCCGGGCACTCTTTCCGATCCCGTCCCTGACCATGCACTTTGTCATGTCCAAAAAAAGCGGTGTGACCGATTTCGCTGGTATGGAAGGCAAGACCATCCTGCTCGGCAAAGGCTCTTTTGGGGCGCGTGAAGGTGAGAAGTACCTCAAGCTCTTCGGCCTGGAGGGTAAGGTCGATCTTGCCGAGGTGGAGCTGTCCAACGCTGTTGCGGCGCTGAAGAATGGGCAGATCGACGGGTTTGTGACCGCCGGGTCCTGGCCGGCACCGAACGTTATTGAAGCGGCTGCGTCGACCGGGGTGAATGTGATCTCGTTGTCTGATGATCAGATCACGCAATCCAAACGGGCCAAGCTGGTCATTCCGGCCGGTACCTATGCTGGACAGAGCGAAGATATCACCACAACATCCTTGCCGGTGGTTGCCTTCACCACGACCGCGATGGACGACGACACCGCCTATGCCCTGACGAAGACTTTCTGGGAGCAAAAGGCAAAGATGGGCGAGGGCGCAGCCTGGTGGAACGGCGTGGACCAGGGGCTGATGGAAAACATCACCGGCAAAATCCATCCAGGTGCCGTGCGTTATTACCAGGAAGCGGGCATCGATCTTACGGATGTTCAGCAGTAACTTAAATGTCTCCCGATCCGGCGCTGACCTTGGCGCCGGATTTCTAATTTTGAACAGTTTCCATGATCAGCACCGACACACAGACGTCGCCGCTTTTGCGGTCCCTTATGCTTTGCCTTGCCGTGGTCCTCGTGGTGTTTCACCTCGGGCTGATTTTTTCCGGACTGGTGCCAAATCTGGTCAGCCGGCCGCTGCACCTGGCATTGGCTTTGCCTTGGATCTTCTTGTTCGTCGAAGGCGGACTGCTCAAGCGCGCAAGCGGTGCTGTGCTGTGTTTTCTTGGTGTGGCTGCGTGCCTTTGGGTGGCGGGCAATCAGAATGTATTGTCGGATCAATACGGCTTTCTGGAAGGCTTTTTTCAGTATTGGCTGGCTGCCGTTCTTTTGATCGTTGTTTTGGAAGGCGCACGCCGCGCCATCGGCTGGCCACTGCCGATTGTGGCTGCTCTGGCGTTGGCCTACGGGTTGCTCGGGCAGCATATTCCGGGCGAATTTGGGCATTCCGGCACGCCACTGGCCAGTTTCCTTGGAACCCTGACCATCGCCGAAGGCGGGATCTGGGGCAGCTTGACCGGAGTGTCGGTCAATGTGGTCGCGATCTTTGTGATTTTCGGTGCTGTTCTGAATGCTGGGGAAGCGGGCCAAGGCTTCATGAACCTTGCAGCGGCTGCGGCGGGCCGTCTCAAGGGCGGTGCCGCCAAGGTGTCCGTTCTTTCTTCGGCCCTCTTTGGGTCCATCTCCGGCTCGGCTTCGGCGAATGTCGCTTCAACCGGGGCAATCACACTGCCGGCGATGACACGGCTGGGATATCCCAAACGTTTGGCTGGCGCGGTTGAGGCTGTTGCGTCTTCTGGCGGCCAGATCATGCCGCCGCTGATGGGGGCAGGTGCCTTTGTTATGGTCGAGCTCACCCGCGTGCCGTACACCCAGATCATGATGGCCGCGCTGTTGCCGGCAATCCTCTATTTTTTCGCGGTCTGGATTGGCATCAATGCCTATGCCCGTCATCATGATCTGAAAGCCGTGGCGAAGGAGGATCAGCCGCCGGTCCGCCAGGTGCTCATCACATCGGCTTTTTTCATGGTGCCTTTCGCAATCCTGCTCTACGGGATGTTTGGTGGGCAATATACGCCGCAATATGCCGCCTGTCTTGCAATTTTGGCGGGCTTTGTCCTTCTGTTTTTCACTGCAAAAGGTGTTGCTTCACGCAAGGAGATCCTGAGCCGGTTGGAAAGCGCCTTTGTGAATGCGGCGCGCCAGGTCTCTGTCATCGCTTCGATTATCATCTGCGCGTCGCTCATCATCGGTGTTCTGGCGATTACGGGCCTCGGGGTAAAGATCACCTCGCTGATCCTGTCCGGGTCAGGCGGCTACTTGTGGCCAGCGCTATTGCTGACAGCCATTGCCTGTCTGGTTTTGGGAATGGAAGTTCCAACGACGGCGGCTTACGTCATCTGTGTGTCTGTTGCCGGGCCGGCGCTCATCGAGCAGGGCCTTGAGCCGCTTCAGGCGCATTTGTTTGTGTTCTGGTTTGCGCTGATCTCAACGATTACCCCCCCGGTCTGTGGTGCCGTCTTCATTGCGGCCGGGATGATCGGTGAAAACTGGTTGAAAGTAGCCTTCTCGGCGATGGCACTGGGTATCGGGCTTTATGTCATCCCTCTGGCGATGATCGCCAACCCATCGGTGATTGCCCTGTCTGATACACCGGCTTTCGCGCTTTTGGCGGCCGCCAAGATCGGTCTTGGCCTCGGGCTGATTTCGTTTGGCGTCATCGGTTTCACAAAACCCTTGCAGAAGCTTTTGGCCATCGGCACCGGTTTGCTGGTGATGTTTTTCGTTGGCATTTAGTTTCAAGGGTGCACAGTATTGGAACCCACCGCATTCCATAGATTTTTCAAAAGAGATAATCATGACCGGCGAAACAGATCTCAAGACACTTCTTTCGCACATGCGGCCGATGCTGGACCCGGTTCCTTATGTCTTCTGCACCTTTGCAACCAAAGGACCAGTGGAACTCTCAGAATACGAGCCGGTCGGATTGTTTCAAGAGACCGAGGGGACCACAGCAATATTGCCGGCAGAGCGGGCCCGGGAGCTGGGCCTTGCCGACGCCGAGTGGTTCCGGCGCATTACCTTGACAGTGCATTCGTCTCTCGAGGCGGTTGGTTTGACAGCTGCGGTGTCGGCTGCGCTGGCGCGCGAAGGCATTCCCGCCAATGTCGTTGCTGCTTATTTTCACGACCACGTTTTTGTGCCTGAAGAAAAGGCGGAAACGGCGCTGAGGGTGCTGCGTTCCCTGTGTGAGGAGAACGCGGACTTGGCTTGAGCGTTCGCCCGCCGCCGATATTTCAGCTTGCAATTTGGCGCCCGGCTTCCCATTCCTAATCGTAGGTCTTGAGGCAGGACCAATCAGGGGTAGAGGCATGCAGCGGGCAAAGCGCCGTTTATCGGCAATCATGTGTGCAGATGTTGCGCATTACTCGAAGCTGATGGAGCGCGACGAAGACGGAACTTTAGACCGGTTGAAGGCCTATCGAATGGTGATGGCCTCGCTGACCGAACGCCATGACGGCCGCATCGTGAATACCTGGGGCGATGCCGTCATCATCGAGTTCTCTTCGGTGATTGAAGCCGTTCAATGCGCTGTCGAGATCCAGAACGAACTTTCTTTCCAAAACAATGAGTTGCCCGACATCAACAGGATGGAATTCCGGATTGGAATCAATCTCGGTGACATCATGGTTGAGGGGGACGACATTTATGGTGACGGAGTAAACGTCGCTGCCCGGCTGCAGGAGCTGGCGCCCAAGGGGGGCATCATGCTGTCGCAATCGGTCTATGATCAGGTCAAATCGAAACTGGCGCTTGGATTTGAAAGTCTTGGGCCCCAATCCGTCAAGAATGTTAGCTATCCAGTTGAGACCTATGCCATCCGCCTGGGAGGGCGGAACCAGCCTGAAGTTTCCGATGAAGTGCCGCCGGGCGATGGTGCCGGAACCGCATCCGAGCGGGATTGGGAGCAGGGAACGGCCGCCGTTGCCAATGGATTTGATCAGCTGAGGTCTTGGCTTCGAGGGCAGCCGCGCCGCATCCGCAGCTGCGTCTTCGTGATTGGTTTCTTCTTCCTGCTCAATCTTGTCACCTCCGGATTGTCCTCGCTTTGGTTCATATGGCCGTCGCTTCCGTTTCTCGTGATGCTCGGATGGCATGTGATTGTGGGCAGACGGCAGAAGCATGGCGGCCCGAAAATACAATCCGGCGATTGATCCTTGGACAAGTGTTCATATCTTGGACGTCGGAACGTCTTTTCATATGAACGGCGGTTTCTAGGTTTGCGAGCGCGCGGTAGTTCGCTTAAACATGGGGCAAAGCTTTGGCGTTTAACGATGCAAAGCTCAGTCAAAATACCGGGCGAACCGGTGCAACACAGCCAAGGAGCTAAATCCTGCGCATGAAAAACTATTCTTCAACGGTTCCCGCTCATCTCGACGACGAAGAAGATGAAAAGCCGAAGAGCCAACCTTCCATTCAGGTCGACAAACATCTTTTTGAAGCCCGTACAGTATTGATCACGGGCCCGGTAACGCAGGATATGGCGCGCGATGTTTGCGCGCGGTTGCTGGCTCTGGCCCAGGTTTCGAATGATCCGATCACGGTGATTGTATCCTCGCCGGGCGGTCATGTGGAATCAGGGGACATGATCCACGACACGATCAAGTTCATTTCCCCCGAAGTGCGCATCCTGGGCATGGGCTGGGTCGCCAGTGCCGGAGCGCTTATCTACGTTTCGGTTCCGAAGGAAAACCGGTTCTGCACACCGAACACCCGCTTCCTGCTGCACCAACCGTCCGGTGGTGCTGGCGGCATGGCCACGGATATCGAGATCCAGGCCAAGGAAATCATCAAGATGCGCGACCGCCTCAACAAGATTTTTGCCGATGCGACCGGTCAGCCAATCGAACGGATCGAAAAAGACACTGATCGAGATTACTGGATGAGCCCTGAAGAGGGTATCGAATATGGTCTTGTCGGCAAGACAGTAACCAGCGTGAACGAGCTCGGTTAAATTCAGAAAACCAAATTTAATCGGAAAAGCGCCGGCAGACCCGTCGGCGCTTTTTGTTTTTTCCACCCGGAACCAGCCAGGGTTAGGCCCGCATGCGCTCCGGTTCAATGGAATAGACTAGAACAGGTTTTACGGGCTTCGGGTCGAGAATTCGCGGCCGCAGCTCTTCGAGTATGGCTCTGAAGCTGCTCACCTCGGCCCCGCTGAGAGTGCCGGGGCCAAAGACCGACAGAAGATGGTCACAGAAGCGCTCATATGCGTCGTCGCAGGTGCACAGCGGTGACAACAGATCACAGATCGGTTTGCCCTCATAAAAGGGAGCACCGCCCAGCAGGAAAATCAGAAACTCGCACAGGTCGTCCGAGCCGCCGAAGGTCTTGTCGAAAGCCGACAAGTCAAAGCACGAATCGTCCTTAAGCTGCTGTTTCAGACGCGGCATTGCCTGTTCTATTGCTCCGCGCCCGCCAAGGCTCAAATAGAGTGTCATCAGGGTGTCCTCGAATTGCCATCACTAAAGTGCCGGGACCTTGCCGCATTCTTGTAAGGCTCCGTGTGACCTTGATCACGCAAAAGATCTTTGGTCTTTCACTGTCCAAACGCGACCAATGCCTGACCGGTATGGCGACACTTCATGTCACCGGTGTTACAGCTAAAGCACTGATCGTTTGGTCCGAAACGCCCGATGCTCGACCAGTCAATCATCGATCAGCTTTGAGCGGTAAATCGTTTCTGATTTGTCGCCGGCTGATCTGGACCCGCAGCGCAAAGCGAAACGGCCCGCATGCCCAAAACAAAAAACGAACGGATGCTGGTAAGAAGACTGCCGGAAGCACTGTCCTGCAAAGATCCCGACGGAGGATTTTGTGATTTTTTGGATTTCCAAGGTAGCGCAGTTTTTTCTGCTGCCGTCCAACGTTCTTGTCGTTCTGCTCGTAGCGGGGCTTCTGATCGGTCTGCGCCAGGCCCGGCGGAGAATGGGACTGGTCCTCTGTTGGACGGCCGTGTTGGGGCTGATTGTGCTTGGGTATTCCCCAGCTACGAACTGGCTCATTTTGCCGCTGGAGGAGCGTTACCCACGGCCTGCCAGCGTCGAGGCCGTTGACGGCATTATCGTTCTTGGCGGAGCAGTCGACACCATCGTTACGGGTGGCCGCGGCGATACGGCGCTCACGACGTCCGGTGAGCGGATTACCGTGGCCGCCAGACTGGCCCAACAAATGCCGGATGCCTTGCTCATTCACTCGGGCGGCAAAGGTGTCATCATTTCCTCCCAGGCGACCGAAGCAGAGGGGGCAGGGCGTCTTTTTCAGGATTTCGGGATCTCGAAAGATCGTATTGTCTTGGAAGATCAATCACGCAACACTTGGGAAAACGCAGTTTTGACGAAGGAGCTGATCAATCCTCAGCCGGGTCAAAAATGGCTGCTGGTGACATCCGCCTATCATATGCCGCGGTCGATGGGGGTCTTTGAAGCGGCTGGCTGGACAGGTGTGGCAGCCTACCCGGTGGACTACAGAACCCGGGGTGATGCCGATAAGAAACTCTGGTTTTCGGCAGCCTCCAAGGGGTTGAGGCGGTCCGACATCACGATCCGGGAATGGATTGCCTTGGGGGTGTATTGGGCTGGTGGGCGGAGTACGGCATTCCTTCCAGGCCCGTCACTTTAGAATTGAAATGCCGTCTGCGGACTTTTCTTGTGGCGCCCATCTTTTGAAACCGAGCGCCCGATCCCATATGTTAGGCGTCTCAGCAGGTTTTAAGGGCAAGGGCTCATGGTTTTGGAAGCGCCGATCATCGCGGCGGACGTTGTCCAGTGGCTTTACAGCGACGCATCCCATCTGGATGGAACGCTAGATGTTGTAAGCGAGCTCGGAGAACGCCTGAAGTCCGGTGGGATCCCGGTCGACCGGGTCACAACGGGAATTTGGGTGGTGCATCCAATCGTCCGGGCCGAATCATCGATTTGGACAAGCACCGGCGAAGCCCACCTACAGCGCTTCACGGCTTCCGCCGAGCATGATGAAGGCTATGTCCGCAGTCCGATCAAACGGGTCCACGAAACGAAACGCCCGGTTCGTGTCTCGATCAGCAAACAGCCCTCAAGCAGTGACGATTTCGGCATCATTGCCGATCTTCGGGATGAAGGATTTACGGACTATCTGGCTTTGCCGATGCCGTTTTCCGATGGATCAGTCAAAACCGTCACTTTCGCAACGAAAGCGGCCGGGGGATTTTCAGGTTCCCAAATCGGTGTGTTCGAGTCTTTGGTCCGTCCGCTCGCGCTCGTTTGTGAACTCAAGACACTCCGCAGGACGGCGGAGACCGTTCTAGACACCTATGTCGGCCGGCGGGCTGGTCCGAAGGTGCTTGACGGGACCACGCGGCTCGGGGACGGCGAGCGGATCAAGGCAATTGTGAGCTTTGCAGATATTCGCGGGTTCACGCGTATGTCCAATACATTGCCGGCGGATCGGATCGTCTTGTTTCTGAACAAGTATTTCGGCGCTATGACATCTGCTGTGGAGGCCAACGGCGGCGAGGTGCTTAAATACATTGGCGACGAGGTCATGGCGATCTTCCCGTATGAGACCGCGGAAGAGGCGCGTGATGCAGCTCATCGTGCGCTTCTTGCGGCCCGGGACACGCTGAAGCAGATAGAAGACATCAACTCGTGCAAAAACTGTGCGGAGACACCGGATATGAGTGTCGGCATAGCTCTTCATGCCGGTGATGTTTTTTATGGCAACGTCGGCAGCCAGACCCGGCTGGACTTCACTGTGGTTGGACCGGTGGTGAACCTTGCCTCCCGGATCGCGGGCCTTGCGAAGGAACTCAACCGGGAGATTCTGGTCTCAGATGCCATCGCCGACATCATGGGATGCCGCTCCGGTTTGTTCGGCAAATATCACGTGAAGGGGTTTGACGATCCGGTTTCGGTATATTCCCCGGACTTGGGCACAAGCGGTGAAGCCGGGTATTGCCCGGAGATCACGGCAGCGCGGGCCTTGGAAAAGAACTGACGCCTGAGCAGAACCAAAAGGACCGCCAGCGTTGTCGTAGCAAAGACGATGGGGCCTGCGAACCATCCCAGAAAGCCGATCGCAAAGAAGAAAGCCCGTTGGCCTCTGTTGAAGTGGCGGCCGGCCAGGACGTTGAGATCGCCGGCCTTTTCCGCAATCTGACGGATATCTTCCATGCTTGCCCGGCCTTTTTCGGGCACCGCGCCCATGACAATACTGGCGTAGTTGAACAGCCGGTATGCCCAGCCGAACTTAAAAAAGGCGTAGGCGAAAATCAGCATCAAACCGAGAACCTTGATTTCCCACAGTGCCCGGCTGTCGGCGACCGGAATAGAAAGATCGCCGGCCACTTGAACGATGGTCTCGGTCGCATCAAGTAGGGCGAAGCCGCCGCCAATTGCCAGAAAGGCGGTCGATGCAAAAAAGGCTGTTCCCTGTTGAAGCCCGGCCATGATGCCGGTGTCCATTATGCGCACTTCCCGCGTGCACATGGCGACCATCCAGTTCCGCCTATACGCGTCCATCGCGCTTGAAAGGGTTTTCTTGCGCAACGGGCTGCTGTCTATAACAAAATTGAAGCCGAACCAAGCGATCAGGAACCATGCTGCTGCAGCAAGGTCTAAGCTCGAGAGTGCGTGCATGAGGTCTCCAAACATGTGACGGAATCACATCCGATTCGTGCAGTCTATCGGATCACCTCCCGCACTGCAGTGCTTTATGGCGGAGCCGTAAGTACAGGGAAATATGGGCTGAATTCCAGCCCTGCGAAAACCGGAAAGCAGCTGCCAATTTTTTGCACTTGCGAAACGGTAAGGGATCGTTTACCTCCTCGCCTCAATGGCGCCACAATCAGGTCAGCAGGGGACCGGCGCCGAATTAGAAATGTAGGGTTTTTATGGACGAAAACGTGCAGAAGTCTTGCTGGAGCGTAACGCTTTGGACCGTTGCTGCGGTCGGCATTGGGCTGGCCATGGTGCTTCTCTTCAATGACGTTGAAAGTGCTCAGCAAGCCGTTGCCGCCGCCAAGTAATCGACAGGCATCGCATTGAATTCCGAAAGGGTGTGGAGTGAGCTCCGCACCCTTTTTCGTTAGCATCAGTTTGTTTCTGGAATTGCCGGGGAAGGGGACGCGGGCCTGTTCGTTGGGCCGAACAACTGTCTGAACTCCATTTGACGCACGACTGTGGCACCGGCCGGTTGGCTGATCAGGAACCCGAGATACCTGCCCGAGCCCAGGTCAATCAGCACCATTTCAGTTTCTCCGAGCCCGGGCCACGCGATCGTGGCGCCCCAGGCGGGCACGTCTGCGAGGGTGGTCTGCGGACTGAGCGCCAAAACGTCAGGGACATGCAACAGGTCGGTGTTCGACGCATCCCATGAAATATTTTCCAGACCGTTCTCGAGCCGGAACAGGGTGAACTCTGTGTCCTGGGTGGTCAGTGTGATGCTGTTCTGG
The DNA here is from genome assembly GCF_009711415.1 of Roseibium denhamense. Taxonomy (GTDB): domain Bacteria; phylum Pseudomonadota; class Alphaproteobacteria; order Rhizobiales; family Stappiaceae; genus Roseibium; species Roseibium denhamense. Next base: position 9,232 of record NZ_SMLZ01000074.1, on the reverse strand, counting down.
TCATGTGCCGACAGGTGAACGCGGCGGCTCTTGAGCCCAAGCGGTAGCGGCTGCCGCAAGCCTTCACGTTCGGAAAATGCGGCGGTGTTGGTCATGTGAAATGTTCCAAGACGCAAATCCCCGTCCATCGCTTCAGCAGCGAATATCGGAACTAATAAAACCAGCATGGATTCAAGCGGATCACGGTCTTGCCCGAAGCTGTGAGACTGAGCCGACGGTAACGCGGATGCGGAAGGACCGCTATTGTCAGTTACCACCAGACCATTGCCGAGCGACGAGCGGTTCGCTTAACGGGACAAGGCGAGCACTAGGTCTTCCACGGTTGCGTGTTCCGGCTGCCAGCCGGTGAGGCGCCGTGCATGACTTGTGTCCACCATCTGTGAGCGCGCATAGCCTGCGGACCAGTCTTTGCCCTGCGTCTGGCCGGTGGGGGCTTCGATTGTCTGCAGTTCAAGCGGCAGTCCATGGCGGGCGGATATATGAGATGCAAGGTGCCCCGCAGAGATGCCCTCAATGCCGCTTGCAATTAGCGTTGCCCGGAACCGTGCCAGATTGAGTGCGCGCAGATAAAGGTCGGCGAGATCAGCGGCTTCAACCAAGGGCCAGACCGTAGCGGGGGGCGCTCTTGTTTCAAAGGGCTGTCCATTTTTCAACGCTTTGGTCATCTCGGCAATCGGGCCCTTCGACCGGGTGCAAACCAGGCCAGGGTGGATCACGGTCAGATTGAGATCCGTTCCATTGGATAGGGTGCGGATCGTTTCTGTCATGAATCGGAAGGCAGGCAGTGCGGAAAATGCGGTTTTCTCGCTGATTAATGGCCCATCTGGATTGGGCGGAAAGAGCCAGACGCCTCCCGTGTAGATCACCGTCAGCGGATGCCTGCGGTGTTTGGCTGCGGCCTTGAGAGCGAGCATGGCTTGCCGGTCGACCCGGCCCATGTCGTCATCAAAGGTAGCGCCGGTATGTATGACAACATCGCATGCATTGGCCCTGCTCAACCAGCTATCCGGATCCTTAAGGTCCCCGGGATAGGCATTGGCGCCTGCGAGCCGCAGCGCTTCAACTGCTTTTTCTGAACGGGCCAGAGCAATGACGTTGAGACCGGCGGATTTTAACCGGTGTACGACGGCTGCTCCGATGGTGCCCGTTCCACCTGTTACGAATACGTCCATCCCACGACAGAACCGGTTCACCGGCTGAGTTTCAAGACTGGAAATGGCGTCCCTGTGAACAATCCACTGCGGTCATGGCATTCCTCTTGATCTTGGGGACGGGACTGATAGGTCATGGCTATGACCTTGCATCTGGTGAAACTCTGTGTTGGCGCGGACAGCGTTGAGACGCTTCAGGCATGGATTGATTTCCGTGTCGAACAGGCGCAGCTCGCAGGTCTTGAGCCGGTAACGACGCACACAACGCGCATGGTCCCGACACGCCGCGAGGAACTTCTTAAGGCGGGCTCCCTCTACTGGGTGATCAAGGGAAAGATTCAGGCCCGGCAGCATCTGCTTGATATCCGCCCGTTCACGGACCAGTCCGGCGTGAAACGCTGCGATCTTGTCCTCGATCCGAGATTGATCCTGACCCAGTATCAGCCAAAGCGGCCGTTCCAGGGATGGCGTTACTTGAAGGCCGCTGATGCACCCGCTGACCTTTCGAGTGGCACCGACATCAAAGCCATGCCCGAAGACATGCGGCGGGACCTTACGGAACTCTGCCTGATTTGACCGCAGCTGCGGTCCGCTCAAGTATGCGGCTGTTGAGAGGTCAGTATGACGCGTTGCAAGAGACCTCCGCAGTCTTGCCAAATCAACTTCACAAGCCCAAATTCATGACAATGAGTGACGAGAAGGCTTGAAGTATGTCCAATGCGGACCGCTCTAAACCGCTGACCAATACCAAAGGACAGACCGTTTCCGCTTCAAAGGACGCGGATGTGTCCGCCTTCCTGGCACAAGCAGAGGCTCTCAAACCTCAGCCCGGCAGCGATGGCCGCCTGATTTTTGCGCTTGATGCCACGATGAGCCGTCAGCCGACCTGGGACACTGCCTGTCATTTGCAGGGTGAAATGTTTCAGGAAGCCGCGCGGGTGGGCGGTTTGCAGATCAAGCTTGTCTTTTTTCGGGGATTTGGTGAGTGCCGCGCGTCCAGGTGGTTCACCGATGGTAATGCACTGGCCGCGGCCATGAGCCGGATTACCTGTCAAGGCGGGCGGACCCAGATCCGCAAGGTTCTATCGGCCGCCTTGGAGGCTGCAGATAAGGACAAGATCGCCGGAGTGGTCTATGTCGGTGACTGCATGGAAGAAAACGTTGATCTCCTGTGCGAGCGGGCCGGGGAACTTGGATTGAAGGGTGTCCCGCTGTTTTTGTTTCAAGAGGGGCGTGATCCGGTCGCAGAGCAAGCGTTTCGGGAAATGGCGCGTCTTTCCGGCGGGGCCTATTGCCGTTTTGATCAGGGGGCGGCCCAGCAATTGAGGGATCTTCTCAAAGCCGTGGCGGCTTTTGCGGGCGGGGGGCGGAGTGCCTTGACAGCGCTTGAAAAGAGCGGCGGAGCCGGCGCGCGCCTGCTGCTTGAACAACTGAAATAGGTGTTATGATTTATCTAATAGTCGGCTGCGCACTCTTGTGCCTGTTGGTGCTCGCAGCGCGGAGTTTTGTTTCTGCAAACCCGGCCGTTCTTGCGCGCCAACTTCGTATTGGCGGTGGCGTCGTTCTGTTGCTGTTGGCTGGATTGCTGGCGGTGACGGGCCGCTTTTTTCTCGCCATTCCAGCTTTCGGGCTTGCTTGGGCGTTGCTTGGCTCAGCTGGCATCGGCTCTGGCGGGTATAAGCCGGGAAAGGCATCTGGCCAGCGCTCTCGGGTGCGCACCGCTATGGTTGAAATGGAGCTCGACCATGACACCGGGGATATGAGCGGAACGATCCTTGCTGGAAGTTTTCAAGGACAGACACTCGATGACCTGTCCGATTCCGACCTCAAGGTTCTGTGGGCGGAGACCGCCCAGGATGATCAGAGCCGGAAACTAGTCGAAGCCTATCTCGACCGCCGGCTTCCCAGCTGGCGTGAAGACTTCGAGGCGGATGGAGCAGAGCGGCAGGGAAGCGCGGCGAGCTCGGGCCCCATGACAGATGAGGAGGCCTACCAGATCCTGGGGCTTTCGAGCGACGCCGGGGACGCGGAAATTCGAGCTGCGCACAGACGGCTTATGATGCGGGTCCATCCCGACCAGGGAGGTTCCGGTTTCCTCGCGGCGAAAATCAACGAGGCTAAAGACACGCTTCTCAGACGACATTGACGGTATCCGTTACGCAGTTACTGGTAGATGGCGAAGCAGGCATATCTGGCCCGCTTGAGTGATTTGCAGGCTTTCCAGGCGGCCGACTTGGTGTCGAAACCAACAAAGCGGGCCCGGTAAAGCGTCTGTCCGCCGGTTTCGACCGGCTCGGTATAGGGCACCTTGCCCCGCAGCGCTGATCCGGTCTTCGACTTTGCTTGCTTCAGCATGGTGATCGCCTGGCCTTCCGTTTCCGTTGCAGCGATCTGGACCTGCCAGCCGGGCTCAATGTCGGGCGTGTTATTTGTGGCGACAGTGACGTTGTCTTCAGGCGACACGTCCTCTTCGACCGGTGCGCCAACTGCTGAGGCGGCAACAATCGCAGGCGCAGTTCCCGGGGTGATCTGTATTGGCTCCACCTTGACCGTTTTCACCGGCAGGGGCGCGGTCGGTGCGCGCTCGTCGCTACGGGTCGGCAAATCCGGGGCTTCTTCACGCTGAGCGGCGGCTTTAAGCGCTGCCGTGGAAATCGATTGCGTTGTTAAAGGCGCGTCGGGAGCGGCCTGTGGCACCGGTGGAAGGGCATTGGCAACTGCAAATGTCCTGTCGAACCGCTGTTTGACCATTTTGGGCGGCAGCGGAACATCGCTTCCAAATCCGGGGACGATGGCAGGCGCAGCCGCCGCGGCAGCTGGAATGACATCCTCTGGGGCCGGTGCCGGTACCGGGGCAGCGCTGCCGGTTGCGGTAAAGGCAAGTACCATCGGAGCGCCGGTTGCCGGAGCAGGCTCGCTCCCAGGCTTCTTCGCGGGAAGCGGCGGATTTTCAAGGTTGGCCGCGACAAACGTCCTGACCTTGCCCGGCGAAGCAATCAGGGGCGCGGTTCTCGGACCACGGCTTGCCTTGTGCAGATACCGGCCGATGAGGTCGGTCATGTGGGCATTGCGCCGGGCGCCGGTACGGCCGCCCATGACGACGGCCACGATATGGCGCCCGTCACGCTTGACCGATGTGACCAGATTAAACCCTGACGCCCGGATGTACCCCGTCTTGATACCGTCAACGCCTTTCACACGGCCAAGGAGCCGGTTGTGGTTGTTCAACCGGCGGCCCTTGTAGGTATACACCCGTGTGTTGAACAGCTTGTAGTATTCGGGGAAGCGTTCCTGAATGGCGCGTCCAAGGGTTGCCATGTCCCGTGCGGTGGTGCGTTGCTTGGAGTTCGGCAATCCATGCGCATTCCGGAAAGTGGTCTTGTTCATTCCGAGCTGGCGGGCGGTCCGGGTCATGCGTCTTGCGAATGCCGCTTCTGAGCCCTCGATGTTTTCCGCGACCGTCGTCGCAACGTCATTTGCCGATTTGGTGACAAGGGCACCAATCGCATCCTTCACGGAAATCGTGGTGCCGGGCTTTAAACCGAGCTTGGACGGCACTTCAGCGGCCGCATTCTTCGAGACCTTGAAACGGCTGGACATGGACAAGCGGCCGGCCTCGAGCTCTTCGAAAATGATGTACGTCGTCATGATTTTCGTAAGGGAGGCAGGGAATCTGTAGGAATCCGCATGTGCTGCGTAGAGTGTCTTGCCCGTCTTTGCGTCTACAACGATCCCGGCATAAAGAGGATTGGCCATGGCGGTTGCCGGGGCATACACGAGCAGGGCGCTGAGGGTCAGGGTTTTGCCGAGCGAGGCAAATTTACGCACAGTGCGGAGGAGACGCATACCAAACACAGTTACTATCCCAATTCGGGTTTTGCCGTTTGCGGTTTGGGGCGGTGCGGAGATCCTAAACCCCCGTTGAATCACCGTCAGCGCCCCTGGTGTTGGGGATCATTTGATGGAAACACGGTTACGAATGTGTAAATGAGCGGCAATAAAATCACTTAAAAAAGTTCCTTTCGGTTATAGTTAATCTTTCGTTAATCTCATTTTTTTGCCGTGTTATTTCAGGTATGCGTTCTCTGTTAGCAAAAGTTTTAATATTCGAAATATAAGTCGAAAAATTACACCTTATAATCTTCGAGCAATCAGCTGTTACGCAGCATGTGGGCAAGATGTTGCCTTGTAGAGCGTCTGCTTCCTTTCAGGATGCTTGAGGGCGGTTGCCCTGCGCGCCGCTGAGGCCGGATGCAATCAATGCGCGCAAGGGTTGTTGTTGCGCTGCAAAATCGCCTTGACAGGAATTGTGCAGCGCATTATCACGGTGCCCGTAGGTAACGCTTTTTGCGCGCCGGTAACTCGTGGCCGGTCCGCCGGATGAGGGCAAACAGATGATGACCAATTTTGAAGAACTCCAGAAGCTCAGCAAAGACAACATGGACATGGCTCTCGAAGCCTTCGGTTCCATGAGCAAAGGTATGCAGGCAATCGCAGTTGAAGTTGCCGATTATCAGAAGAAATCCTTCGAGGAAGGCTCTGCTGCTGTTGAGAAACTGGTCGCTTCCAAGTCTCTCGACAAGGCTTTCGAGACGCAGTCTGATTACGTGAAGACGGCTTACGAAGGCTTCGTCGGAGAAGTGACCAAGCTTGGTGAAATGATGACCGACATGTCCAAAGAGGCATACAAGCCTTATGAAGGCGTGATGGGGAAATTCTCCAAGTAATCCTTCGCCATCTGGCAAGCGCACGGACATTTGAGACCCGGCTCAAGCGAGCCGGGTTTTTCTATGCACAGATTTGCCTGTTTTTTGCCGGGCCTGTGGCTGCCTGGAATAAGCGGGCCGCGAATTCGTACTTTAACGATCTTTTATTCAGATTTCAGACACCTACATTCTTCTTTACCAGGCGTTGCCGGTGTCTTGATGCCCGGATCACCCAATTGTTGATGAAATCGACCATTGCGCAGACGCTAGTTGCGCGGCAGGATTAAGCGTGAAGCGAACAATAAGGCTGCAGAGCCGGACATTGACACTGTCTTACAATCTGCGCCGGACAATGCACCTGGGGCAGGAATGAAACCGGAAATGGCCCAGTTTAATAAGGTGGCGAAAACTACGATGTCTTCGGGATCAGACTTTGACAATGACGGTGATGGAACCGGAACTGTCGTTGCCACCCGGACCAAGACAGTTACCAAGCGGCCAAACCTTTATCGTGTGCTGCTGCTGAATGACGATTACACTCCCATGGAGTTCGTCATTCATGTTGTGGAAAGCTTCTTCCAGAAAAATCGTGAAGAGGCGACCCGCATCATGTTGCATGTACATCATCACGGCGTCGGGGAATGCGGTATCTATTCCTACGAAGTTGCCGAAACCAAAGTGACACAGGTCATGGATTTTGCGCGAAAGCACCAACATCCTCTCCAATGCGTCATGGAAAAAAAGTGAGGACTAACGCACGTGCCTTCCTTCTCACGCAGTCTTGAAAAAGCACTTCATCAGGCTTTGGCATTCGCAAATGAGCGCCAGCAAGAATACGCGACGCTCGAGCATTTGCTTCTAGCGCTCCTCGACGATCAGGATGCGGCCGCGGTCATGCGGGCGTGCAATGTTGATCTGGATACGATTCGCAGAAACCTGGTGGAGTATATCGAGACGGAACTCGATAACCTTGTGACCGACAGTGACGAGGATTCAAAACCGACCGCGGGCTTCCAGCGGGTGATCCAGCGCGCTGTGATCCATGTCCAATCGTCCGGCCGGGAAGAGGTTACCGGAGCAAATGTGCTCGTTGCGATCTTTGCGGAGCGCGAAAGCCACGCAGCCTACTTTCTGCAAGACCAGGATATGACCCGCTACGATGCGGTGAACTACATCTCTCACGGAATCGCCAAGCGACCCGGTATGTCTGATGCCCGTCCGGTTGAAGGTGCCGAAGAAGAGGATGTTCTGTCCAGCGGGGAAAGTGACAAGAAACCGTCCCAGAAAACCGATGCGCTTGAGGCATACTGCGTCAACCTCAACGACAAGGCGACCGGCGGCAAGATCGACCCGCTAATCGGCCGGGACAGCGAAATTCAACGCACAATCCAGATCCTGTGCCGGCGCTCCAAGAACAATCCCCTGTTCGTGGGCGATCCGGGAGTGGGCAAGACAGCGATTGCCGAAGGTCTGGCGCACCGGATCGTCAATGGTGACGTGCCGGATGTCTTGAAAGATGCCACGATCTTCTCACTGGACATGGGGTCGCTGCTGGCCGGAACACGGTATCGCGGTGATTTCGAAGAGCGTCTCAAGCAGGTGGTCAAGGAGATTGAAAGCTACCCTGGCGCCGTAATGTTTATCGACGAGATCCATACCGTCATTGGGGCGGGTGCGACATCGGGTGGCGCGATGGATGCGTCGAACCTCTTGAAGCCGGCGCTCGCCTCCGGAGCTATCCGTTGCATTGGCTCGACCACATACAAAGAATACCGCCAGTTCTTCGAAAAAGACCGGGCCCTCGTCCGCCGCTTCCAGAAGATTGACGTCAATGAGCCGACCATTCCTGATGCAATTGACATCCTGAAAGGCTTGAAGCCGTATTTCGAGGACTTCCACAAGGTCCGCTATACGAATGATGCGATCAAGACGGCGGTTGAATTGTCGGCAAAATACATTGCCGACCGCAAGCTGCCGGACAAGGCGATTGACGTTCTGGATGAGACCGGCGCAAGCCAGATGCTTGTACCCGAAGCGCGCCGGCGCAAGACAATCGGTGTCAAGGAGATCGAAAACACGATTGCCACAATGGCGCGGATTCCGCCGAAGTCAGTCTCCAAGGATGACGCTGAGGTGCTTGAAAACCTTGGCAAAGACCTGAAGCGGGTCGTTTATGGTCAAGATGACGCTATTGAAACGCTGTCCTCGGCAATCAAGCTCGCGCGTGCGGGTTTGAGAGAGCCGGACAAGCCGATCGGATCCTATCTGTTCTCCGGTCCGACCGGTGTCGGCAAGACCGAAGTGGCCCGCCAACTGGCGCTGTCTCTCGGCGTGGAGCTGATCCGGTTTGACATGTCCGAATATATGGAGCGTCACACGGTCTCCCGTTTGATTGGTGCGCCTCCGGGATATGTCGGGTTTGATCAGGGCGGTCTCTTAACTGACGGCGTTGATCAGCATCCGCATTCTGTTCTGTTGCTTGATGAGATCGAGAAGGCCCATCCGGACCTATTCAACATTCTCCTTCAGGTCATGGACCACGGCAAGCTGACCGACCACAACGGTAAGCAGGTCGATTTCCGGAATGTTATCCTGATCATGACCACCAATGCCGGCGCTGCCGACATGGCGAAAATGCCCGTTGGCTTCAATCGTGTGAAGCGGGAAGGCGACGATCAGGAAGCGATCAACAAGCTGTTCACGCCGGAATTCCGCAACCGTCTGGATGCGGTGATCCCGTTCGGCAATCTGCCGGTCGAAGTCGTCTACAAAGTGGTCGAAAAATTCGTCATGCAGCTGGAGACCCAGCTGGCAGACCGGAATGTGACCTTCGAGCTCGGCGAAGATGCGGTCAAGTGGCTTGCGGACAAAGGCTATGACAGCCAGATGGGCGCAAGGCCACTCGGGCGGATTATCCAGGAGCACATCAAACGGCCATTGGCTGACGAGGTGCTGTTCGGCAAGTTGAAGAAGGGCGGGATGGTCAAAGTGTCCGTGTCCGAGGACGGCCAGGGGCTGCTGCTTGAAAGTGTCGAGGAGCGCGTGGCTCCGCCCAAGAAACCAAAGGCGGAGACAAAGGCAAAGCCGAAGCGGAAACGCAAACCGGCCACGAAGGCGGCTGCGGCCAAACCGGCCAAGCCGGCAGCTGGAAAAGGCGGCTCTTCAAAGAAGAGTATCGTTCCAAAGGTTCCTCTCGCCGATTGAGTGCGCTGATGTTATGCAAAAAGGCCCCGGACGAACGTCCGGGGCCTTTTTTGTGCCCGCAACAGCTGCGTCACTCCAGGTGAGCCTGAATAGGCGTCCGCCATTGGCGCTGGACCCGGTTGTTGCTGCTGGAAAGAGCGCCCGCTCTGACCTCTCAACCTCGGGATTGAG
>NZ_SMLZ01000038.1 GCF_009711415.1 Roseibium denhamense | reverse complement strand
AAAATACGGAAAGATGGAACTCTTAATCGCATTGTATCCAAGTATCAATCTGGGCCTATTATTGACCGGCTTGTGAAACGGCCAGACTGTTAGGATCAGGCGCCAAGCTGGGTAAGCCGAATTATTGAGTCGCTGTTGCATATATAAAAAATTGGGCAGGTGTCGGATTGTATCCGACTCGTGTTCAGGCGTTGGCATCCAGAAGATGGTTTTTGAGCATGGTCATCGCCTCTGCCAGAGCGTAGGTGCCAATGCCGAACGTTCGTTCAACGATGCGAGCTTCACCGAGAACATCATTTGAGAAGTTGGAGATGCCGGCTTGGCCTTGTGCAGAGCGCGCATGACCTCAAAGCCCTTGATGTCGTGTAGGCGAACTCCAACGTTTGAAAGCGCGCACCGGCCGGATCAGCTGTTTCAGCTTGCCGTGATCGGTCTGAACGACATTGTTCAGATACTTGACCTGGCGATGTCCAGTGTCTTGTGGGCATTTGCCATCTGCGCTCAGCGCGGAAATGGCCACGCCCTATGTGAGAACCTTATCGGTATTGATCGCACGGGGCTTTTCCCAGTCTTTCAGCCCTCTCAAGACTTTGCCCAGGAACCGCTTGGTTGCCTTGGTATTACGGGTTGCAGAGAAATAGAATT
>NZ_SMLZ01000084.1 GCF_009711415.1 Roseibium denhamense | reverse complement strand
GCGGCGAGAACGAATTTCCTCTCTGCGGACTTTTCCGACCTTGGATTTTTCACCTTCGCTGATGCTGCATCGCTTCGCATGTGCGGCATCAAATTTGCAGCAGCGCCGCGTACTTTCCGTTTGCGGACGTTCAACGGAGTGGAATTAGACAAATCCCAAACTGCCCCTTCGCTGCGTGCATGACGAACGAGCATCCGTCAAAATAGAATTGCCCTTCGTCGGGATTTCGTCTTTCCAATCAGTTGATGGATACTGACCGCGGCTCTACCTTATCGCCTGAGGGGCGAGATAACCGAAGGGGAACAAAGATCGGTCATTCGCTTGTATCTACAACCGCGCTTGCGGGGATACCGGAGTTCATTGAAGCGTCAGCCGGGGCGGGTGCCGTATCTCGAGCTTTTTACGCCGCCGATGTGCCGGAAGCCGTCATCGGCAGAAGGGGATATTTCATTCCCCATCGGGCATTTTCGCTCATCTTGGAACTGGGCGCCCGGTCGGCTGGCGACCCTGCGTTCGGTTTGAGCATGGCACCGAACCTGCACATCGCGACCTGGGGTGCGTTCGGTGCCTTTGTCCTGCAAGGAGGAAGCATTGCGGAGCGGCTGCAAAGGCTCGTGCGCGCCTTGCCTTTCCACGGCGCGGATGACTCCATGGAGCTGATCGCGGTGGATAACGAGCTTCATTTCCACTATGACATTCCGTCGTCAGGAATGATCGGCTATGCGCATTACGCCATAGCGGCGGTTCGGTATGTCCAGACAATCGTGGCGCCGTTTCTCGCGCCGGGCTGGGCGCCGCTTCGGATCGAATTCGATTTCCCGAAACCACGTCACGCCGCGCTTTTCGAAGACCTGTTCCAATGCCCCGTGATTTTCGATGCCCCGCGTTGGACAATTGTCATCGGACGAGACATGGACCTTGTCGTCAACCCGGAGCGCCCGCGGTCGCAAACGGTTACCCTGTCCGATTTGCGGCGACAGGCGCGCCCCGCAGCGCCTACCAGCTTTGACGAAGAGATACGGGAGCTTGTCCGCATGCAGTTGCTTGACGGACAGGTGAGTATCGATCGGGCTGGCGCGCAGCTCGGGCTCGGCGTGCGCACGCTGCAACGGCATCTCGACTCGCAAAACCTCGCGTTCCGCGACATTGTCCTGCAAACACGACTCGCCCGCGCCAGCGAGCTGTTGCGAGAGACCAATTCCCCCATAACCGAGATTGCCACGTCGTTGGGTTATTCCAGCCCGGCGAATTTCAGCCGGGCCTTCCGCAAGTCGCAAGGGATCTCGCCGATGGATTTTCGGACATTTCCACGCGTCGTATGAACGTGACCTTGCCTAAGGTCCTGACCTCGCCTTTTGTCGTGAAATGAATAGTCGGCCTGCGTCGGTTTCGCGTACCATGTCGCTCGCGCCCCCTCACAGAACAGTACATGGACAGACAATGCCACATGCAATGAAACGCGCTTTCTCAACGCTTGCCATCGTGTTGGCCGGCACGTCGGCGCAGGCCGAGATATCCGAGGTGCAGCGCGACCTCGTCGTCCGCCGTGCCTGCGAGGCAGCCATCTGGGGTATGCCGGCAGTCGGTGTCTATGACATCGAGCTGGCCATGCAACGCGATGCCGGGGCCGAGTTCGGTACTCTGGGGTTCATGTCGGAGCCGATGGACAGCCGCCACGGCTTCCTGACGGCGAATGACGTCACGCCCTATACGTTCGGCGCTCTCAGCACCAAGGACGGCCCGATCGTGATCGACGTCCCGCCGGCGGGCGACAAGGTCGCGTTCTTCGGCACCATTGTCAATGCCTGGCAAGTTCCCATCGCGGATGTCGGCACGTCCGGCGAGGATGCCGGCGCGGGCGGACGTTACCTGATCCTGCCGCCGGATTTCGAGGGCAAGGCTCCGGAGGGCGACTTCCTCGTGCATCAGTCGAACACCTACGGTGTTCATTTTGTCTTCCGCCCCGTCGCAAAGAATGGTGGCACGCATGCCGATCAGGCCGCCTACGCCCAGACGCTGAACTGGTACCCCCTTGCAGATGCCGAAACACCGCCGACCGCGGGTTTCATCGACATCAAGGCAAACCCGGTCAACACGCTGCCAGTCTATGACATGACCTTCTACAACGACCTCAACACGGTTGTTCAGCGCGAGCCCGTCCTGGCGCAGGACAACGCGATGATGGGCATGCTGGCCTCCCTCGGCATGGTCCGCGGCGAAGCCTTCGAGCCGGACGAGGACACCCAGGCCGCGATGCTCGAGGGGCTGCAATGCGCCTATGACACGATGCAGGAGCATTTCATCAGCAACTCCGTCGTGCCGCTCTGGGAGGACCGGACATGGGGTGTCTGGGATTTCGCGGAAGGGCAGCCCGAGGCAGGCTTCCCCTATGCGACCGACGAGATGGTTCTCGTGGATGATCGGGCCGGTGGGTCCTATTTCTGGATCACCTACCTTCCCAAGAAACTCGGCGGCGGCACGTTCTACCTCACGGGTCTGACCGACGCAGATGGCAACATGCTCAACGGCGAGGATACCTACAAGCTCACGGTTCCCGCCGATACGCCCGCCGAGGATTTCTGGTCGGTGATCGTCTACAGCATGAAAACCAAGGGCTTCGTCGAGGGCGTGGACCGGGTGGGGCTCGCCACGCCCAACCTTCCCAACATGCAGGTCAACGAGGACGGCTCGGCCGACGTGTACTTTGCGCCCGAGGCGCCCGAAGGACTGGAGAGCAACTGGATCCCGACAGGAGAGGATTTCTTCCTTCTGTTCCGTCTTTACGGCCCCTCGGAGGGCTGGATGGAAAGCGGCTGGAAGCTCCCCAACGTCGAAAAAGCTGAATGATAGGAAGATTGGAATGAAAAAGACGGTTTATACCACACTGGCGGCTGCACTCCTGTCGACAAGCGCACTCCATGCCGAGACCCGTGATTTCGCGGCAGATGTTCCCGACGGCATCAAGACGCCCGATGTCGTGAATACCAGGTCGCTTGGGGATCTCGAGTTTTTCGACGGCATGCCCTCGGCGGACACGGTTTCAAAGGTCTACAACAACATCGATCTGATACGCGGTGTGACGGCCTTCCTCGATGGCATTCAGATCGCGTCCTTGCGGGCGATGTTTCAGGGCTATGAGGACGTCGGGGCTGCACCCGGGGATGTCGTGATGACGGAAGAGCTCATGGATGCCCGATCGATCTGGCTGACCCCCAACACGACGACGATCTATATCGCCTCGAATGTTGATATTTCGAAGGGGCCTCAGGTGATCGAAGTGCCGGCGGGAATGCTTGGTTTCGTGGATGACGCCGGCTTTGATTACGTGGCCGACATCGGTGCCCTCGGAGCGGATGAGGGCAAGGGTGGCAAGTATCTTCTGCTTCACAAGGACGACGAAACAACCGTTCCCGAAGGCTATTTCGAGCTGCGGACCAAGGCGCATGAACACTGGCTGCTCTTGCGGGGTACGCCAGCGGAGGACGGCAGCACGGATGCGGTCGTGGCGGAGGTGAAGGCGGGGCTCAATATCTACTCGTTGAGCGAAGCCGATGCGCCGCCCGAAGAAACATTCATCAACGTCTCCGGCCTGAAATACAACACGGTACACGCGAACAACTTCACCTTCTTCGAAGAAATCCACACGGCCCTGGAGAACAATCCGGCGGATGCCTTCGCACCCGAGATCCTCGGGGTTTTCCGTTCCATCGGCATAAAGAAAGGCCAGCCTTTCGAGCCGGACGCCCGGTTGAAGGCCATTCTTGAAGAAGCGGCGGCCATCGGAAACGCAACAGCGCGCGCCATGACTTTCAGTTCGCGAGACCCTGGCGTGTTCTTCTACGAGGATCGTCAGTGGAACCTGCCGTTCCAGCGCCAGAGCTATCAGTTCATCGAGGATGGTGCCCGAATTCTCGATGATCGTACCTACTTCTTCTATTTCGCGACCGGTATCACACCCGCGATGGCCGCGCCGCCGGTCGGCCAGGGGTCGGTTTATGCCTCAACCGCGAAAGACATCGATGGCGCCTATCTCGATGGCGGAAGAACCTACTCCGTAACCTTGCCCGGCCCGGTGCCGGCCGCGAACTTCTGGTCATTCATGGTCTATAGCGGGCAAACCCGATCGATCCTGGAGACCGACCAGAAATCCGGTGGCGTGGACTCCAAGAGCCCGGACCTTTCTGTCAACGACGATGGCAGCTATACGATCTGGTTCGGACCGACGGCTCCGGACGGGAAGGATGGCAACTGGGTTCAGACAAACCCGGAGCAGAGCTACCATGTGTTGCTGCGTCTCTACGGTCCACTGGAAGCTTGGTTCGACAAAAGCTGGAAGCCGGGTGACTTTGAACCTGAGTAATCGGAGTTCCGAGCGGTTTTCGATCGGCTTTCAAAGCAAAAGCGTTCCCTTCGCTGGGGGAGCGCATAGAGCATTCCCCAAACGGAGCCTCTCTCGGACCCTTTCCTGTAGGGTATCCCTCTCGGCCTGCTGCGCCATGATGAACGGCGCCTTTTCACATCGCGGCGCGGCATGATTTTTTCGCGTTCACGGCAAAATTCGTGCCGTATGCGCGTGCAGCGAGAATTTCAAATTCACGGAAGGGGCTCGTTTGAGACAGTCATTGCGATCGGCACAAACGTCGGCTTCGGGCGGGGAAGCGGACGTTCGGTGCGGTATGAACGAAGGTCCGCTAAGCGGACAAAGCATCTTGATGCAGATGCCGCGAGATTTATCTGCGGTTAGCGACCATATTTTTAAAACAACTCGCGGGTGTGCGGTTCGATTTCCCCGAAGCATGCAATTGTCACGTAAAACTCGCAGAAATCAAAACCGTCTTTTAGCCGAGCAGCATGCCTTGGTTCAATTGACGACAAAATGTCCCGTACATTCTCAGCCTGTGTGACCGGGAATTTACGATAGCGCCATGAAGAGCATCTATTCGAATGCCATTCCGCGGTAAAACGTCCAAACTTGCCTATGACAGGAGAAACAGGAGCAATTAACCTTTCGGATTGGCCGAATGAGTGCCAAGAGATTCCGGCATATTTTTTGACAACAATGATTGTTGGCTGGTGATCTGCATAATCGGTAGGGCCAAAAAACCCCGCACGAATCCGATCTGCGCCACGGCGTTGCGTGGTTGGACTGCGATGCGGTTTCCGTGATTTATGCTGCGCCAATCGATCTCCATTGCGAGCCAAGCAGCGTTTCAGAACACCTCCCAAATCTGGTTTCTGTTTCTGAGCCGCCGGGTGTGAACCGCACGAACAGGAACGCCCCTAGCGTGGAACCAATAGATGAGTAAAGACGCCGCTGGAAGCACCCAACTGGTTGTTGTTGTCAGTCAAAGATCAAATCCGGTCCCCGATCTCCGCAGCTGATTGACCGTTCCAATCGAAATCGCGCAGGAAATCCCTCAACTCCTCGGCGAATTGGGGAAATACCGCCTTTTCAGTCATGAGCAGCGAGACCTGACGCCTGTCGGGCAGATCTGCCAATTCCCGAAAGGCGAGGTCGGGACTCATGAACTGTGTGACGGATTGTGGCAAGATCGTTACCCAATGGCCGGTGCGGACCATGGCGATGAGAGACATCGTGTTCTGGACCGAAACGCGCGATCCTTTAATACCCTCACGGAAGGCCGGAGTTTCGATCATACTGATCAGGTCGTTGCGGATGAAAGCGCCGGAGATCACCTCCGAGAAGGTTGGTGTTGCTTTCTGCCGGGCGAGCGGGTGATCTGCGGCGCAGAGCAACCCGAAGCGGTCAGCAAACAGGCGGAACTCGCTAATCCCGTTGATCCGGTGCTGGCCGGAAACTATCCCAACGTCCGCCTGGCCGCGAACCAGTGCATCGATCACCTGTTGCGTATTGGTGTCACGCAATTCGATGCTGAGGTTGTCGTGGCGGCCGGTCAGTACCGCGATCGCAGCGGGAAAGACCTGGGCAGCAACCGACGGGATCGAAGCGATCCGCAGCAGTCCCTCCGGCGATCTCGCGCAGGTCTCGATAGCTTCAAGCGTGTAATCGAATTGTTTCAGCTGGGAACGCGCAAGCTCGAAAACCTGCTCACCGAGCGTGGTCAGGCGATTTTTCCGGTCGCTTTCGAACAACCTGTCACCGAGATTTTCCTCGAGCTGTTTAAGCGTCATCGAGATTGCGGACTGGGTGCGGCCGAGTCGGGTGGCGGCTTCAGCGAGATTGCCGATCTCGGCGACCGTGGTGAAACATCGCAGCATTTCGATCTTGATTGTCATGCTTCAGTCTCTCTGAAATTATGTTCAATAATTTTAGTTTGACTGATGACGATATGGCAATCCATTCTGCGGAGAAAACCAGTCCGAGGTTGGGGAATGACGCAAACCAAATTGAATTTCATCGCCGGTGCGTGGGTCGCGGGCGAGAGCGAGATCGAGAACCGCAACCCATCTGATTTGAGCGATCTGGTCGGCATTGTCACCCAGGCAAGCCAAGGCGATCTGGAAGCTGCGCTTGCACAAGCCCAACAGGCGCAGCGCGAATGGGCCGCTTATGGCCTGGAGCGCAAGCAGGCGGTGTTAATGAACATCGGCAACGAGCTGATGGCGCGGGCCGAAGAGCTTGGCACACTGCTCAGCCGCGAGGAAGGCAAGCCGCTGGCCGAAGGCAAGGGCGAAGTCTATCGCGCCGGGCAATTCTTCACCTACTACGCAGCGGAATGCCTGCGGCAGATCGGCGAAAATGCCGACAGCGTCCGTGCCGGTGTGGAAATCGACGTCCGTCGGGAGCCTGTCGGAGTTGTAGCGGTCATTTCGCCTTGGAATTTCCCAACCGCCACGGCATCGTGGAAGATCGCTCCGGCTCTGTGTTACGGCAATGCCGTGGTCTGGAAACCAGCAAATGTCACCCCGGCATCCGCTGTCGCCCTGACCGAAATCATTGCAAAACAGGATATTCCAAAGGGGCTCTTCTCCCTTGTCATGGGATCGGGCCGGACCGTCGGTCAAAAACTCGTCGAAAGCCCGGTTGTGGATGCTATTTCGTTCACCGGTTCCGTACCGGTCGGCAAAAATATTGCTGCGTCGGCCATCCAGAACCTGACAAAGGTACAGATGGAGATGGGGTCAAAGAACGCGCTCGCGGTTATGGAGGACGCCGATCTTGATCTTGCCGTCACCCTCGCGCTTGGTGGTGCATTCGGAGGCTCGGGTCAGAAATGCACCGCCTCTTCCCGTCTGATCGTACATGACGCGATACACGATGCGTTCGTAGACCAGCTGATTGCGGGCGCTAAGGCGATGAAAGTGGGTCACGCACTCGAAGACGGGACACAGATGGGGCCGGTGGTTAGTGACGATCAGCTTCAGGAAAATCTGGCCTACGTCGAAATTGGCAGGTCCGAAGGGGCGGAGCTTGCCTGCGGCGGATCCCGGCTCGAACGGCCGCACAAAGGCTATTACATGTCCCCGGGCGTCTTCCTGAACACGACGAATGATATGCGCATCAATCGGGAGGAGATGTTTGCGCCGTTGACCAGCGTCATCAGGGTTGGCAGCTATGACGAAGCATTGGCGACCGTGAACGATACCAATTTCGGCCTCACTTCCGGCATCGTCACGCGTGATTTGGCCCGGGCAACGCACTTCCGGCGAAATGCCCGGACGGGTGTCGTCACGGTAAATCTTCCGACCGCGGGCACGGATTACCATGTTCCGTTCGGCGGGCGCGGTGACAGCTCCTACGGGCCGCGTGAACAGGGTAAGGCGGCAGCCGAGTTCTATACCACCGTTAAAACCACTTACATCAGTGCTGGGGTGCCACGCTGATGCGGATCGATGGGCTGCAATATGCGAATTGGTCGGAGAAGATCTTCCGGCAGATGCACGCAGGCGGCGTGAATGCGGTGCACGCCACCATCGCCTATCACGAGACCTTCCGCGAGACGGTGCTAAACTTCGAACAGTGGAACCGGTGGTTCGAGCAATACCCTGACCTAATTGTTAAGGCTCAATGGGCCTCTGACATCGACCGCGCCCGCGAGAGCGGGCGCACTGCCATCTTCTTCGGCTTCCAGAACCCGTCGCCGATGGAAGATGACATCGGCCTGGTCGAGATCCTCCACAGCCTCGGTGCTCGCTTCATGCAGCTAACCTACAACAACCAATCGCTGCTGGCGACCGGGTGTTACGAGGACTACGATGCGGGCCTGACACGGATGGGCCGTGAGGTGATCGCGGAGATGAACCGGGTTGGCCTAGTGGTGGACATGAGCCATTCCGGGGATCGTTCGACCATCGAGGCTGCTGAGCACTCTACTCGCCCGATTGCCATCACACATGCCAACCCGCACGACTGGCACCCCGCGCTGCGAAACAAGCGCGACAAGGTGATCAGCGCGGTCACGGAGAACGGTGGAATGCTCGGGTTTTCGCTTTATCCACATCACCTGAAGAACAGTACGGCCTGCACGATGGAAAGTTTCTGCGAAATGGTAGCGCGTAGCGCCGAGCGCTACGGTGCAGAGCACCTCGGGATCGGCAGCGATCTTTGCCAGGATCAGCCCGACAGCGTGGTCGAGTGGATGCGCATGGGGCGCTGGACCAAGACAACGGATTACGGTGAAGGATCGCCCAGTAATGCCGGGTTTCCTCCCATGCCCAGCTGGTTCCGGGACAACCGCGACTTCGGTAACATCGAAGAGGGACTTCGCGCGACCGGCCTGAATGCGGACGAAGTCGCCGGAATCATGGGCGGAAACTGGTATCGTTTCTTCCGCGAGAATTTCGGGCCGGAGGACGGCGCTTGACCGAGGCCCTGACCATCGCACGGCGTGACCCAGCGCGTGTCATGCGCTTGAAACGACTTGGGTCGCTGCACCAGTGCCGCTTGAGTTTCATGCGCATTCTTACGAGACAAATAGCCCGTGACCGCTGGTCATTTTCGCGCACAGTCTTTGATATCGACGAAAATGGTGTGGGACGCGCGGTCTATTCTGCGACGGGGCCAGAGCGCACCTATTCGCTTGTCGCATTTGCACACGATCTGCCGGCCGAGAAGCGGTCGGACCGTGTCATTGCAGAGGCATGGGACGCGACCTTCACCTTGTTTGATGGGGTTCCAACCGACTCTGACCTTGACCGTCTGGCGGCGAACGTTCCGCTTCAGGAGGCGGGCCGCGTCAGCGAAACCGAACTTTCGCTCTCGCGGGCAAACCGCTCTGTCCGGCTCTGGGAACATGTCGTCGACGCGCTTGCCGCAGGGCGCCAGCCTGAAGCCGAGAGAATAGCCGATGTCGGATACCTGATGCGCACCACCGCCGTCTATGGCTCAGGAAAATTCGGCGCAGCGGATCGTGCAAAGATTGCAGCACGGCCAGAAATGCATGTGCCCTTCCAGGCCGAGATGCTGTCAGTTTATCTCACACGGACATTCGTACGTGATCTCGTGCAGCACATGGCGCATGCGAAGGGGGGGGTAAAGTCCGTCACGCTCGATCCATCAATTGCCCGCCAGTTGGGGATTGGCAATTCCACCGGGCTCGGAATGGCACCCTATATCGTGAACCACCCTGTGCTGTTCAACAACTGGATTATGGTCCGCGAGGAGGCAATTGCCCGGGTACGCGCAGTGAAGCGGGCACGTGAAGAAGAAGTTCGTGATTTCCGGACCATCCTCAAACGGGCGGAGATGTCTCTACGGAATTGGCGCTCCAAGCACGAAATACAGATCGAAAAGCTGAGCCGGCTGTACCGGGACTTGACAGTGCTGAACGCTGAGATCGCGGATTGCGACTTCAATCAGCCCTACCCCTGGAACCGTCTAATGGACTGGGCGGAACGCACGTTGAGCGAAGAAGGTGAGGAATTGCTCGCCTCGCTAATTCTTGAGCCCCACGCAGCACTTGTTGACGGGTTGGCAGATTGCATGGCCGACGACCGAGATGAGACGTTCCGGATCGATGGAACCATGCACGTGGCGGACCTGCGTGACCTGATCGAAGACAATTTCAGTTGGGCGCTCGATCTGGACTGGGACGCACAGGCGAACTGCGGGCGGGCCTGGTACGTTTCTGAGGAGAAGCTTGAGCCACGATTGGGTGAACGGTTCGAGGAGCCAATAGAACCCTATGAACAGCCGCTTGCCCCCGCCCGGGACGCAGCCGCGGCCCATTGCACTTTGGCAGATTGGGACACGGAACAAACCGTCGCAGACTTTCTGCTGCAACACCCGGAACATCGGCATACTGTGCGTCGCGCACAGCTCAGCCGACACGCACCGTATGGTGAGATCCGTGACAACACGATCGCCGCGGATGTTTTGCCGATCGATATGCTGCGCGCAAAACTTTCGTTCTTTGGTGCGACCCATTTCGATCCGCGCTCGGACCGGTGGGTACGGATATGCATGTTTGCTGGTGCGCCCTATCCCCGAGGAACTCTCAGAGGAAAACGCCGACCAGTGGGTTTACCCGGAAAGTGCTCCATGACGCTGTCTTTGAACGAGGTCGAGGCTCTGGCCAAGAAGGCTGCACGTGGAGCCGGTTACTCTTGGGGCCTGGCGGAAGAAGCCGCCATGGCTACCCGTTGGCTGTGCGCACGCGACATCGACGGTTGTCTGGAACTGGCCGAGCTCCTGACCGCAAGAGACGGCAACGGCTATGCGGCCAGCGCACCCGTGCTTGGTTTGTCGTGGATTTCGCGGGGGGGCGACTGGCTTTGTCCGGTTGCGACCGGCTGTGCTCTGTCTGATCGTGCCGAGGCCTTGAGCAATAACGCTTTGCGGATCGAAAACGTTAGGCGGCCAATCCTTCTGGCACCGTTTGCAGCATCGTTCGCACGACATCTCAAGAAATCCCTGGTGCTGTCATGGGAGGGCGCCCAAATCGCCACGGACGGTGAAACATTTCACGTCGTGGGCGAGACAAAGGTGACTGTCGCAACCGTTTTGATCGGGTTTCAGCAGGGATTCGAAGCTCCTTCAGCGCAATCTCATTCACAGCGAGCGCGGCCGAACGAGAATAGCCGCGCCATTCTCGAACGTTTTGCACATCGAACTTATGCGCCTGCGACTGACGCCTCCCGCCTGTCGGGTGCCGGCGCAGGCATTTCCGACAACGACTGAACCGAGGATGTCATGAGCGACACGCAAACCCTTACGCTTACTGAAATCGAGGACCTCGCCTTTCGTGCGCTTGTCGCCGCAGGGACCTCGGAGGAAAATGCACGACCTCTTGCTGTTGCGACCGCGGCGACCGAGGCCGACGGTGTGGCGAGCCATGGTTTGGCGTATATCCCAATCTATTGCGAACACGTTCAGTGCGGAAAGGTCGATGGCAAGGCGGTGCCGATACTCACTCAGCCACGAGCCGGGGTGATCGCGGCCAATGCCGCGACCGGGTTTGCGCATCCGGCAATCGACATCGGCTTCGAGGCCTTGATCCCGCGAGCGCGCGAGCTTGGCGTTGCAGCGCTTGCGATCCGGAACAGCTACAATTGCGGCGTACTTGGCTACCACACCGCGCGCCTCGCCCGTGCCGGGTTGCTCGGGATCGGCTTCACCAACGCTCCGGCTTCGATCGCGCCGTCGGGCGGGTCGAAACCTGTGGTCGGCACTAATCCATTTTCCATCGCAGCCCCTGGCACTGACGGCGAACCGGCCGTGTTGATCGACCAGAGCGCCAGTACCATTGCAAAGAGCGAGGTGATGAAACACGCTCGCGAGGGCCGACCGATCCCGGTGGATTGGGCCCTCGATGCAGAGGGTAACCCGACGACAGACCCCAATGTGGGCCTTAAAGGTTCGATGGCGCCGTCGGGTGGTTACAAGGGGGTCGGCGTCGCGCTGATGGTCGAGATGATGGCTGCTGCGATGACCGGGGCAACCCTCGGCATTGATGCCTCGCCCTTCTCCGGCGCCGTCGGAGGTCCACCGAAGACCGGGCAGTTCTTCCTCGCGATTGACCCCGCCGCCACCTCAGGAGGAGATTTCGCCGCCCGTATGACGGATCTCGTTGCCGCGATCCATGATCAAGAAGGCGCGCACTTGCCCGGTGATGGGCGCGCAGCGAAGCGGTTGCAGGCCCGCGCACACGCGGTTGGCGTCAACGTGGCCACACTCGATAGAATCGCGGCGATCCTCGAAACCTAATCGGCGGGCGCCACCAACGCAGGCGCGGAGAGTTCAAACCAAACGAAAACCAGGCAGTCACTAGACGGCCGGGTTTGTTTTTCGTCGTCAAGCAGGCCTGCGCTTCAGTACTTCCTCGCGCCAGCTTCCGAGGCCACACGCGGCACTAAGGCGCGCACGAGCTCGGTCATGTCGAGCGTTCCTACCGCTGCGCCGTCCTTCATCACAATATAGGAATGCGATGTGTCGCCACCAGACAGGGCAATCATGCTTTCGAGGGTGTTGTCGTAGTCGACTTCCCCGTGGGCTCCCGGCGGCACCGGATTGCCGTCGAGCGGCGTCATGATCGAGCGCACCTTGAGCACACGGGCGCGGTTGATGTCGCTGACGAAGTCTTCGATGTAAGGGTCGTTGGGGTTCAGCAGGATATGCTGCGGTTCGCCTTGCTGAACAATGTAGCCATCCTTCAGAATGACAAGGTGATCGGCCAACTTCAGCGCCTCGTCGAGATCGTGGGTGATGAACACAATTGTCTTGTGCAGCTCGGTCTGAAGCTCGAGCAGAAGGTCCTGCATATCGGTGCGGATCAGCGGGTCGAGTGCCGAAAAGGCTTCATCCATCAGCATGATCGGCGAGTTGGAAGTCAGCGCGCGTGCGATGCCGACACGCTGCTGCATCCCGCCGGAAAGCTGATGTGGATAGTGTTCGCCGAACCCCTGGAGACCAACCCGTTGGAGCCATTTCTGGGCTTCGACCACGAACTCCTGCTTAGGAACGCCGCGGACCTGGAGTGTGGTGCCGGCGTTGTAAACCACTGTTCGGTGCGGCAGGAGCGCGAATTTCTGGAACACCATCGACATGGTCTCGCGCCGGAGCTGGCGGAGCTTCTCCTCGCCATAGGCCAAGACGTCCTCGCCATCGATGTCGATCTCACCCGCGGTGGGTTCGATCAGACGGTTGAGATGGCGGATGAGGGTCGACTTGCCCGAGCCGGACAAGCCCATGATGACCGTGATCTCGCCTTCGCGCATATCGACGTTGATGTCTCTCAGGCCGAGCACATGGCCATTCTGTTCCAAAAGCTCCGACTTGGTGGTGCCGCCATACACGCGGTTCAGCGCGTCCTCTGGATTGGCACCGAAAATCTTGTAGAGATTGCGGATCGAAATCTTGATCTTGTCGCTCATGTCGCCGCGCCCCTCAATGCTTCTGCGCCGCGTTCACGCGGTCGAGCGCCGCCTTGGTGACGCGGTCGAGAATGATGGCCAGGAGCACAATGCCAAGGCCCGAGATCAGACCAACGCCAAGCTCGAGGTTGCGGATACCGCGAAGCACGAGCACGCCCAGCCCTGGCGCCGAAACCAGCGATGCGATGACTACCATGGCGAGGCTCATCATAATGGTCTGGTTCACGCCGGCCATAATGTTGGGCAGCGCCAGCGGGATCTGCACGCCGAACAGCTTCTGTCGGCTGGTCATTCCGAAGGAGTCTGCGGCCTCGATCACGTCTTTGTCGACGAGCCTAATGCCGAGGTCGGTCAGACGGATTACCGGCACGATCGCGTATAGGATGATGGCGATGCCGTAAAGCTTCGGTTCAGTGACAGAGAACAAGAAAATCAGCGGGATGAGATAGACAAATGGCGGTAGCGTCTGGAGCATGTCAAGCACAGGGATCGTCATGCGTTGCAGCCTGTCGCTGCGTGACATCGCAATGCCGATGGGGACCCCCAACAGAACGCAAAGGAAAGCGCAGACGAAAATGATCGCCAAGGTCTGCATCGCGTAATCGTAATGATCGATAAACGCCAGGAACGCCAGGCAGGCGATGACGAAGGCCACCAGCCGCATCGACTTTGACGCGAAGTAGACCACTACCATTAGGAGCGGCAGCATGATCCACCATGGTGTGACCTCGAACAGCGAGAGCGTTGATTCCAGGATCCAGCTTAGCGGTTGCGTAAGCGGGTCGAGGACGAAGCGCAACGCGTCCTTCATTGCAAGGAAGCCGTTTTCAACGCCCTTGGTCACATCCCGCGTTTGCACGATCTGCGCACAAGCCTTGTTCAATTCGTCGAGCGAGGGGAACGGAAGGTTCCAAATAGAGCTTACCTCGCGGGCGCCGCTCTGCGCAAGCAGGTCCGCCATCGACATCGTTGCACTGCCAGTATTTCCAGCGTCGCACCAGTCTCGTAACCCGAGCCCGTCAAAAACGAAATCATATGTGGCCACGACGAAGTACCCCCACGACAAAGGGCCTGTCCCGCCCCGCTAATTTAGATAATCGGAGTAGGAAGCGCCGCCGCACAAATCGTCAGCGGCGGCGCTCTAAGATTATTTGATAAAAGCCGCAAGTTTTTCGCGTGCAGCGTCGTTGACCCATTGCGACCAGACATCCGAATGGTTGGTTAGGAAGTACACGGCAGCCTCCTCGGCCGAGGCGCTGTTTTCTTCCTGCCATGCGAGAACCGAGCTCAAGAGCCCTGTCTCGAAGCTGACTTTGCCCATGAGGGCGGCAATCTCTGGCTCTTTCTCGTTCAGAGCAGCTGTCGCAACGGTAAGGACCGGCGCCGGCGGGAAATCTGAAACGCCCGGATTCGCGGTGTCTTTGTTCTGGTTGCTGGCGTGAATGTCGGCATCAACGGCGCCGATCGCGACCTTGGTCATCGCATATTTGCCGAGCACCGCGGTGGGGCCGTAATAATATCCGAACCACGGTTCTTGGTTTTCGTAAGCCGCTGCGATCGAGGTCGCGAGGGTTTCACCCGAACCGTGGTCGAAGACTTCCATGCTATTACGCATACCGAGCGCGTTGATCAGGTTATCATTGACGATCCGGCAGCCCCAGCCATCGGGGCAGTTGTTGAAGCGTCCCCCGACAAGCTCCGGATTGGCCATCACGCCTTCGATCGTAGACAGCTCGGGATGCTTTTCGGCCAGGTAGCTGGGGATCCACCATCCTTCTACCCCACCGGGATCGAACACGTCGGCCAACCGGGAGACCTTGCCATCGGCCTCAAGCTTCGCATAGACGTCGCCGGTCGAGTTGAGCCACAGCTCAGTGACGATATCGGGTTCGCCGTTCTCGGCCAGTGATGCCACCGAGGTGGTCGTTGCGGAGGGCACCTTCTCGACCGTGCAGCCGTAGCCCTGTTCCATCAGGAACTTCGAGACCTCGGTGATGATCTGTGACGAGGCCCAGTTCATTTCGGTGATCGAGACATCGCCGCATTCGGCTTGGGCCGCGGTTGCAGTTGTCAGAGCAAAGCCGGTCACAAGGCCAGCCAAGAGTTTTTTGGTATTGTTCATGTCTTACTCCCTTTGGATGTCCGCTTGTCTCGCCTGATTTCTTTCTTGTGCTCTTGGGCGCAAACAGAACAGCAAAAAGCTTAGGTCAGGCCTTAACTTCATACAATTCGAAACTATTTATTCTAATTTCAATTTTTCTGAAATCCTCAGGAGCGTGAACGGGCGATGGGTCATGCGGTGTTGCGGACCAGTGCTTTGCCTGCCGGCAGAAACCAATCGTCCGAGGAGCCGGCCGACAAAAGCAGGTAAACCTTGTGCCCGGTGCACAGCACGATTACGCCGAGCTGACGGTTCTATGGGATACTTCGGCAAGGCGAACGAGTTCGTGAGCGGCGTAAAGCGGCCCGGGACACAGGTGTTTCCTATCCGGTTTGTTTATTGCGCCTTTCTGTCGGGGACAGAGCGAACTTGGACCGGTAGGACTTGGCAAAATGGGCCTGGTTGACGAAACCGGTTGTCATTGCAACTTCCATGAGCGGCAATCTGGTCTTGCGGACCAGTTCATCGGCTTTCTGAAGCCTGAGGTCCATATAACATTGCATGATACCCTTGCCGAAGTCCTCATCGAAACGGCGTTGCAATTGGCGGGGGCCAATCCCCGACAGCATTGCGATCTGACTAAGGCTCAACGGATCTGCAAGGTGGTTTTCCATGAGTTCAAGGGCCGTGAGAACCTTTGGATGGAGCTGCTTATCGTGTCCGGCATAACCGGATTTTTGCGGCGCGTCGGCGGCGCGGATGCCGGTGTGTATAAACCAGTCGCTGACCGCGCCCGCCAACTCCGCGCCGTGGCTCGAGCGGATCAAGGCGTGCATCATGTCCAGCGGCGCAACACCGCCCGCGCAGGTGTAACGGTCCCGGTCCATGACAAAGAGCCGGCGTTCCATCAGAAAGTCGCCGGAAAGCGCTCTCAATTCCTCAAAGTGTTCCCAATGTACCGTGAAACGGCGGTTACGAAGTGTGCCGGCCTTGGCCAGGAGAACCGCGCCGCTGGAAATCCCACCCAGAGGCATTCCATGGACGCCAAACCGTCTGAGGCGTTCGATCACCTCTTCGTCGTCAAAGCTCATTGGATTGCCGCCAACAACCACAAAGAGGATGTCGATCCGGTTACCGACGTTTTTCAAAGGTTCGGTCTCGAACATTGCGCCACAGGAAGAGATGGCTTGCCCGCCGCCTTTGGAGAAGAACTTCACATCGTACAGCTGTTTCCCGCTTAATAGATTTGCAGCGCGCAGCGGTTCGATAGCGGAGGACGCCGACATCATGGCGAAACCGTCGATGAAGAAAAAACCGATTCTGCGTAGGTCGTTGCCTTTGGCAGCCTTCAACTCGGGATCTTGGGTCATGCCTTCTCAATATCAATGGCGTAATTGGAAAACAATACGGCAAGAATAGAGAAGACTGATTTGCGTAGTCCGGCAAACTCATGTCACGAAATCTGGCGAGGTGATCGTGACATATTCAGGCTTCAGGCTGATCAAGGAGGCTCTGACGGGGCACAAGGGGTGGAAGGCCGCCTGGCGGGACCCCGAGCCGCAGCCCCATTATGACTTTGTTATCGTGGGCGGCGGCGGACATGGCCTGGCAACGGCACACTATCTGGCCAAGGTGTATCGGAAATCCAGCATCGCGGTTCTGGAAAAGGGGTGGATCGGCCGCGGAAACGTCGGTCGGAACAGCACGATCATCCGCGCCAACTATCTGCTTCCGGGCAACGAGCCATTCTACGAGCATTCCCTAAGGTTGTGGGAAGGTCTGGAGCAGGATCTCAACTACAATGCCATGGTTAGCCAGCGCGGAATCATGAACCTGATCCACACCGATGCGCAGCGCGATGCCTTCCGCCGCCGCGGCAATTCGATGATTCTGCACGGCTCCGATGCCGAACTCCTGGATCGGGAGGAAGTGCGCCGGGAGGCGCCGTTCCTGAATTTCGACCATGTGCGTTTTCCTATCAAGGGAGCCTTGATGCACCGGCGCGGCGGGACCGTGCGTCACGATGCGGTGGCCTGGGGCTATGCCCGCTCGGCCGACCGCCATGGCGTGGACATCGTCCAGAACTGCGAAGTGACCGGCTTCAGAATTGAGAACGGCAAGATGCGCGGCGTTGAAACGTCCCGCGGCTACATCGGAGCCGGAAAGGTTGGCGTTGCGGTTGCCGGATCGTCCAGCAAGGTAATGTCCTATGCGGGCATGCGCCTGCCCATTGAAAGCCACGTCTTGCAAGCCTTCGTCTCGGAGGGGTTGAAGCCGGTCTTGCCGGGGGTCATCACCTTTGGCGCCGGCCACTTTTATGTCAGCCAGTCGGACAAGGGCGGGCTGGTCTTCGGCGGTGATATCGACGGCTATAACAGCTATGCGCAGCGCGGCAATCTGCCGGTGGTCGAGGACGTGTGCGAGGGCGGCATGGCCTTGATGCCGATGATTGGCCGGGCGCGGCTCTTGCGTATGTGGGGCGGCATCATGGACATGTCCATGGACGGTTCGCCCATCATCGACCGCACCCCTGTCGACGGCCTGTATTTCAACGGCGGCTGGTGTTACGGCGGCTTCAAGGCAACACCGGCATCGGGCATGGTCTTTGCCCACCTTCTTGCAAATGACAGGCCCCACGACACAGCGACCGCCTACCGGTTCGACCGTTTCGAAAAGGGGCTGATGATCGACGAGCGGGGCGCGGGCGCCCAGCCGAACCTGCACTGAGGGCGAGAAAAAAAATGATCATTCCGCATCCGATTTTGGGTCCGAGAGACGCCCAAGAGTTCGTCTATCTGGGCGACGCCTCCCTGCTGAACCGGCCGGACTGGCAATGTGATAACGCGGCCCGAGAATTCTGCGACTATCAATACTTGCGGGGCAACCCGGCAGGCATCCACCGGGAACTGTGGTTCCATGAGCAAGGCGACCGGTCCTGGCTGGTGGTCACCCGGGACACCACGACCCACGAAATTCTCAAGGCCGAGCTGGCCCGCGATGTTGCTAGAGCTGGGGGAACCACCAAATGAGCCAGTTGAACCGCCTGTCCGGCGGCCTGATCGACCGGTCCAGCCCTTTGACCTTCACGTTCGATGGCCGGGGTTTCTCGGGTTTCAAGGGTGATACGCTGGCGTCCGCGCTGCTGGCGAACAACGTCCGGCTGATGGGCCGCAGCTTCAAGTATCACCGCCCGCGCGGGGTTGTCGCCTCCGGGTCGGAAGAGCCGAACGCACTGGTCGAGGTGCGCTCCGGGCCCCACCGTGATCCCAACACTCGGGCAACGGTTGCGGAGCTTTTCGACGGGCTGAGCGCGGTCAGCCAGAACCGCTGGCCGTCGCTGAGCTTTGATGCCATGGGCATCAACGATGCGTTTTCCAGTTTTTTGACCGCCGGCTTCTACTACAAGACCTTCATGTGGCCCAAGGCCTTTTGGGAAAAGGTCTACGAGCCGGTCATCCGGCGGGCCGCGGGCCTCGGCGCCCTGTCCATGGAGCCAGATCTTGATACTTATGACAAGGGCTTCCTGCATTGCGATCTTCTGGTGATTGGTGCGGGGCCGGCGGGTCTGGCCGCGGCGCTGACCGGGGCCCGGTCCGGTACCCGTGTCGTCCTGGCGGATGAGGATTTCGAAGCGGGCGGCCGCCTGACGTCGGAGAACATGGAGCTGAATGGCAAACCGGCCACTGAGTGGCTGGCCGCGGCACTGGAGGAACTGCGCGCGTGCAGGAACGTGCGCATTCTGTCGCGGACAACGGTCTACGGCGCCTATGATCACGGCGTTTATGGTGCCTTGGAACGGGTCTCCGATCACCTTGGCAATCCGGACCCGGATTTGCCGCGCCAGATTCTGTGGCGGATTTATTCCAGACAGGCGGTGTTGTGTGCCGGTGCGACGGAACGGCCGATCGCCTTTGAAAACAACGACCGTCCGGGCATCATGCTGGCCGGTGCCATGCGGGCCTATGCCAACCGCTGGGCAGCCGCGGCCAGCACCAGGATCGCCGTCTTCACCAACAATGACGACGGCCACCGGACGGCGCGGGACCTGCTGGCCAAGGGCGTGGACGTGGCAGCGGTCGTTGACGTCAGGCCGGATGCGCCCAAGACCGGCGATTATGAACTTCTGGCCGGTGCCAGTGTCGTGGATGCCGGCGGACGTCTGGGGCTGAAGGAAATTCAGGTCCGTCTGGCCGGCGGCAGCTCGCGGCAGATCTCCTGCGGAGCGCTTGGCGTTTCCGGCGGCTGGAACCCGGCCGTGTCGCTGACCAGCCATCAGCGGGGGCGGCCCGTCTGGCAGGACGACATTGCTGCGTTCGTTCCCGGACCTTCACTGCCGTCCGGCATGAGCGTTGCCGGCGCCGCCAATGGGCGGCTGTCGACACACGGTGCCTTTGCCGATGCAGCCGAAAAAGCGGCCAAGGCACTTGCGGCTGCCGGGTTTCAGGCAATCCCGGTCCCCCTCCCGGTTGCCGAAGACAGCCCGGTGGCCGTTTCTGCCGTTTGGCACACGGGCGAAGGCAAGGGCCGGGCATGGCTCGATTTCCAGAACGACGTGACGGTCAAGGATGTCAGGCTGGCGCATCAGGAAGGCTTCAAGTCCGTCGAACACCTGAAACGCTACACCACGCTTGGCATGGCGACCGATCAGGGCAAGCTGTCCAATCTGGGCGGACTGGCCGTCATGGCGGAACTCACCGGCAAGTCCATTCAGGACACCGGCACGACGATCTTCCGTCCGCCATACACATCGGTGCCCATCGCCGCCTTCGCCGGCCGGTCCCGCGGCGAGGAATTCCGTCCGGTCCGCCATACGCCCAGCCATCGGTGGGCCGAGGAGCAGGGCGCGGTCTTCGTGGAAGCGGGCATGTGGCTGCGGGCGCAGTGGTTCCCGCGCGAGGGGGAAACCCATTGGCGGCAAAGCGTTGACCGGGAAGTTTTGGCGGTTCGCAAGTCCGTTGGGGTTTGCGACGTGACCACCCTCGGCAAGGTCGATGTTCAGGGCGCCGATGCGGCGCAATTCCTCAACAAGGTCTATTGCAACGGGTTTACCAAACTGCCGGTCGGTAAGGTCCGGTATGGCTTGATGCTGCGCGAGGACGGCATGGCCATGGATGATGGAACGGCCGCACGTTTGGCCGAAGACCATTATGTCGTTACTACCACGACTGCCAACGCGGTTAGTGTTTACAGGCATATGGAGTTTGTGCGCCAGTGCCTGTGCCCGGATCTTGATGTTCAGCTGATTTCAACCACGGAGGCCTGGGCGCAATATGCGGTGGCAGGCCCCAACTCGCGGGCACTGCTGTGCAAGCTCGTGGACCCGAAATTCGATTTGTCGAACGAGGAGTTCCCGTTTATGGCGTGCGGCGAAATCACCATTTGCGGCGGAGTGCGCGCGCGCCTGTTCCGGATATCCTTTTCCGGGGAGTTGGCCTACGAACTGGCCGTTCCGGCCCGGTATGGCGACAACCTGATGCGTGCCCTCATGACGGCCGGCAAGGACTTCAATGTCACGCCCTATGGCACGGAAGCCCTCGGTGTTCTCAGGATCGAAAAGGGACATGCGGCGGGCAACGAGCTGAACGGGCAGACGTCCGCGGCCCATTTGGGCATGGATCGGATGGTCTCGACCAAGAAAGACAGCATCGGTGCGGTCCTGTCCCGGCGGGAGGGGCTGTGCGATGCAGATGGCTGGCGTCTGATCGGTCTGGAGGCAGTGGAGGCAGATGTAGATCTGCCGGCCGGAGGCCATCTGTTTGAAAGGGGCAAACCGCAACAAGCCAGCAATGACGAGGGCTGGATCACCTCTGCGGCCTATTCGCCGCACTTGGAGAAATCGATAGCACTTGGATATCTTCTAAAGGGCGATCAACGGTTTGGCGAAGAAATCGAGATCGCCAACCCGGTCCAGGGGGCAATACTCAAAGCAAAAGTCGTCAGCCCGCACTTTATCGATCCGGAAGGGGAGCGTCTGCGTGGCTGAGTTTAAATTGAAAGCAAGCCCCGCCCTCGGCGGCACAGCGGCTGGAGCGACGCAAATCGGCCGGTTCCGGCTGCAAGAAAACACCGGCTTTGCGATGGCCTCACTTGCACTGCGCACGGACGATGCAAGGTCCGCCGTGGACCAGGTTTTGGGTTTTGCTGCGCCAGGGCCTGGTTCCTATACCACCGGCGACGAATTCGCCGCTTTCTGGATGAGCTCCGATCAGTGGATGGTGTGTGCATCGCATGACAGCAACGAGCTGCTGGCAAGCCAACTGAAGGACAAGCTTGGAGAACAGGTTTCTGTCAGCGAACAAAACGACGGCTGGGTCTGCCTTGATGTGGAAGGAGCGGACCTTTCAAGCGTCTTTGAGCGTCTGGTCAACGCGGATGTTCATGACCTCAAGAAGGGCACGGCAGTCCGCACCGTTATCGAGCATATCGGCTGTTTTCTCATTTGCCTGGAGAGCGGACATCGCTACCGGCTGCTGGCCGGGCGGTCCTTTGCCCACTCGCTCCATCACGCGGTCGCGGCTGGCCTGCGCTCAACTGTTGCGCTCAACAAGCTGGAGTCGGCCCGGTAAGACTGTAGTGCTCCCCCACTTGAGTGGTCCGTCGTTATGTTTCAGAAAACGGAGGATCTCGGTGTCTTTTGCAATCCTGACAACCAGCCTGGCTAAATTGACTATCAGATACTTGCGCGTGCTAACGGAAAATGGAAGCGCTTGTCTCCTCTGATGGTGCGCAGATCCGCGCAATGACAGCGTATAGCTATTCCGGCAACTCCAAATCGATAAATGGTGTAGTGATGGCACTGCTCGGCCAAGATGGCTCAGAAGTCCTAGTCTACAGGGACGGAAACAGCACTAGGCTGGAGCAAGGCGAAATCCGCTACAATTCATGCACTTAAGCGGATGGCCATAAAGGGCTTGGTTCAAATGCCCGCTATTGTTAATACTTTCCTCTGTTGGAGTCTCCGCGCCGCATCTCTGAATTACCTTCAAAGCCAGACCCTTTACGATTTGCGCTGATCCCAACTGGGTTGCTGGTGTCTTGTGGTTTTGACCTGCGACCCTGAATCTCCTCCATTTTCGTGTAGAGTCCGTCACAATCAGGAGACGGACGGAATGAAGCGTTCACGGTTCACGGAAGAACAGATCATCGGCATTTTGCGGGAGCAGGAAGCGGGGATGAAGACGGCAGATGTGTGCCGCAAGCATGGCATCTCGGAAGCCACCTTCTACAAATACAAGGCCAAGTTTGGCGGTATGGATGTGTCTGATGCCCGCAAGTTAAAGGCGCTGGAAGACGAGAACTCGAGGCTCAAGAAACTCCTGGCAGAAGCCATGCTCGACAACGCCATGCTGAAGGATGTTGCTTCAAAAAAATGGTAACGCCCGATGCAAGGCGAAGTGCTGTGGCTCACCTGTGCACAGGACACGGCGTGAGCCAGCGTCGGGCGTGTGCGGTTTTGCAGGTTGATCGGTCAAGTGTTCGATATCGAAGCCTTCGATCTGATGATGCCGATCTGCGTGAAGCCATGAAGAAGGTTGCGGGTGAACGCCGGCGCTTCGGCTACAGGCGTATTCACCTGATGCTGGAACGTCAGGGCATTACCATGAACCAGAAGAAGCTGAGACGGCTCTATCGCGAGGAAAAGCTGCAAGTCCGCAAACGTGGTGGCCGGAAGCGAGCTTTGGGCACTAGACGGCCGATGGTGTTGCCAGGCAGACCAAACGAATGGTGGAGCCTGGACTTTGTGTCGGATGCCTTTACGGACGGCCGCCGTTTCCGGGTTCTGGCGGTGGTCGATGATTACAGCCGCGAATGCCTGGCGCTTGTGGCTGATACTTCATTGTCCGGCTTGCGGGTCACCCGTGAACTTGATGCGCTTATTCGTCTGCGTGGCAAACCGGTTACTGTGGTCTCAGACAACGGAACCGAACTGACCAGCATGGCCGTTCTCAAATGGTGTCAGGAGACCGGCATCGACTGGCATTACATCCAGCCCGGCAAGCCGATGCAGAATGGATTTGTCGAGAGCTTCAACGGCAGCTTCAGGGACGAATGCCTCAACGAGACACTGTTCGCATCACTCTCCGAAGCCCGATCCCAAATCACCGCGTGGAAGGAGGACTACAACCGAAACAGACCCCACTCATCCCTGGGCAATCTCACGCCCTGCGAATTCGCATTGAAAATGACATTGCAAAAACAGGCCGCATGAGGTCAAAAATCAAATGAAGGACTCCGCGCTAAATTGGAAGAAACTCGGGTCTCAGGTCACACTGCATCAGATGATCTTATCGCCATGACGGATGTGGCCGGTCTTGCCATTCCCGACGATGTTTTCAAGCGCGAGTATCTAGACGGAGGGTTGTTTGGCACTTACCTGCGGATCAAGTCGATGGACACGCATCTTTTTGACAAAGAACTCATTTGCGCAAAGACCTCCGGTCGGACCGAGGTACGCTATCAGTTTCTTGAACAATATCACCTGAACGTTATCTCATCCGTGCCACAGAAGGATATTGCCCGGTTTCTTGGCATTACGCCTCAGGGACTTTCGCGTTTCCTGCGAATGAGAAAATCCGGAACCAGTTAACCCAGGTTCATCAACGACAGGATTTCTGCGTTAGAGATCGACGGCTTTCGCCCTCAGGGGCAATTGACCGGAGAGATGAAATCCATGACGAACCTGCAAATGCCAGCCACACGGGACTATGGTTGGGCGCTCAAGCCTGTATCCTCGTCGCACTTTAACATTCATCAGAAGGGCAACGGTCAGTTCTGTGTTGTTTTAAATCATGCCTTGCTGCGCGGTGTTTCAGCAGAAATGCTCCACTGGTGGTTTTTGAACTTCACACGCTTGCGGGTCCTGCTGAAGGATGTTCCCGGCTACGTATTGCAAGAAGTTCCGGGCTATTGGCTTTGGCATCCGGTGGATCATCTCAGTGCCACCCTTTCGGGCAACCTTGGACCTGGCGGTGTTGCCAAGGAAGGGTGTTCCATTCACATTCGCGAAGCCATGCAATACGACCGCTTTGGTTGGAAGTATCCAGTCGATGCCAAATTGAAGGTGTACTACGTGGGTTCTGATGGCTGGGCCATGGGCAAAGCACTGCCGCTGGTCGGCCCGGTTATGATGCTGCGTATCCACTTCAAGGACGTTTTTGAGGACGGGCAGCACGTCGGCGTGCACTACCACTACGAAGTCGTGATTGGGGC
This sequence comes from Roseibium denhamense, assembly GCF_009711415.1. Classification (GTDB taxonomy): domain Bacteria; phylum Pseudomonadota; class Alphaproteobacteria; order Rhizobiales; family Stappiaceae; genus Roseibium; species Roseibium denhamense. Next base: position 9,621 of record NZ_SMLZ01000084.1, on the reverse strand, counting down.
AACAGGCAACAATCCTGTCACACGTTTTATCAATCGCAAGATTGCATCCGAATTTGGTCCTGAGTTCTTCGCCGCCTGGCACCGGCACAATGTGATCGAGGTTGGCACCTTCGAGAACTTCCTTCCTGCTCTTTTTGCGCAGAAAGATGCATCTTCATCCGTTGAATACGCGCGCGATATGAACCCCGACCTTCCGTCTCCGGATACGCAGACAGGTTATGACTGGGCGCTGTTCGAAAGGCGCCTCAGTGGATACAAGAACTCTGACACCCCTTATGTGTACCAGCAGTACCAAAGCCCGTCATTCTTATAAGATCTGGCGGGCTTTCGTCGGGAGGGAGCAAGAGAGCCGAAGAACGTTAGGTCGTTCTGGCTTCCTGGCGGGAATTGCGCCGCGACAGCCCAACCCAAACTGAGAGCAGGATCGCAGAGCCAGACACCAAGGTCATCACGGTTCCAGGGAAGAAGTGAACGAAGCCCCCCAGATCCATGAACACGAAATAGCCGACATCAGTCAGGCCACCGACTACAGCGGTGAAAAACAGCCAGGTGAAGTCTCCTCGCCAGATGTAAATCCCACCCGCGACAGTAAACAGGCCAATCCAGAGCAGATTGTAGCCATGCTGATTGATCAAGGCATCGGTCGCCGTGTGGTATGTGGCATGGAACATCGCCGGGTCGACCGCATCAGCGACGCCCGCGATCGAATCCGGTGCTCCTTGCGCGATGGTCAGGACACCGGCGAGGGCATGGACCAGTCCCCAAATGACCCATAGAACTGTGATGATTTTCAGTTTTGTTGACTGTAATTTGTCACTGGCTCTTCTCCAATACCCTGGTGCTAGTCAGCTTTGACCGGATCGCTTGCCAAAATTGATGAGATGGTCATTCACGAAGCGGTTGCTAAGGTGAGTTCATTTTCTCAGCTGAAGTTAGACGGAAACAGCGCGCGCACCGCCTCATCGTCAAACTCAGGTTTGCGGCGGAGACCGGCGCCAACATTCCGAGCGCGTTCAGCTGCAGGACGAGAGCTGATCCGGTCATGCCAGGCTTTGACGTGTGGAAAAGTATCCAGCTCATCTGCGCCCAGGACGCCGTCGTGACGCTCTACCCAACCCCAGGCGGCCATGTCGACGATGCTGTAGTCGTCCCCGAGGAACCAGGTCTTACCGGAGAGGTGATCGTCCATGACCTCATAGTGACGCCGTGCCTCGAATTTATAACGGCGCTTGGCGTAGTCGCCGCCTTCTGCCGCACCTGCAGTTTGAAAATGAATCCATTGGCCACTGTAAGGGCCAAGACCGGTCGCAATAAACATCAGCCAGGACAGTAACTCGGCGCGATCTTCTGCTTTGCCAAGAAAGCGGTCATGCTTTTCGGCGAGATAGAGCAAGATTGCATTTGAATCGAAAACGCGCACGCCGTCATCCTCAATTACTGGCGTCTTGCCATTGGGGTTAAGGGCACGAAAAGCCTCTGTGTGCTGTTCGCCTTTGAAAATATCGACGGGCGCGATCTCGTATTCCAGCCCCAGTTCTTCCAACGCCAAGGCAACCTTGGCTGGATTGGGCGCACCAATATGAAGGTAGAATTTGATCATGACATTTTCTGGCCTTTAATTGACAACGCACCCAGCGCCTCATCAATCCGCAGGACATCTTCCTCCCGGATCAACCTTTCGCCATCCCAGGCTTCGCCCCATTTGCCGACGCCATGTTTGTCTTTGATATCCATTCCGAAAAACGGGGCAGTGAGCTCCTGGGTGCCCAGAACATTCGCCCCGGCACGAGGACCGGGCGTCGCCGCCAGCAAGACGACGGGTTTGTCCTGCCAGACCCGCATGTCGATGCGGCTCATCCAGTCATGTATGTTTTTCCAGGCGGCTGTGACGAAGCCATTGTATTCGGCAAAAGACACGATCAACGCGTCGGCTCCGCCAATTTTGGCAAAGAAAGCCCGCGCCAGTGGATGGATCCCATCCGCGTTTTCACGATCAACGGAATAGATCGGCATTTCGTAGTCGTTGAGGTCAAGAAACTCGACTTCAGCGCTCGGCAAGAACCTCGATTGCAAACGGGATGCCGCGTATTGAACCAGCACGCGATTGATCGATTTGCGGCTGTTCGACGCTGCAAAGGCGAGGATTTTCATCGAATTGTCCTTTTAGGTTAGTCAGGTGGTCCGCTTACCGAACCACATCCGGCGCAGCAGTCGGTCTTTGAGGAAAAACTGGTGGTAAACGGCTGCAACAACATGCAGGCCGATCAGCGTGGCCAGCGCGAGCGCGATCAGTCCATGAGCGGCCCGTTGAGGCAGTGTTGCCAGGTCTGGCGGTAGCCGATCCGCCGCCCCACCATAGACGATCGGGAAGAGGCCCGCGCCGAAGGCCGTCGCAAGCCCTGTCAGCACCATCCCAGCGATCAAGGCATAGAAGGCCCAGTGGGTCAGTGTGCCGACGCGGTCCAGCAGGTCGCTGCCCGTGCGCGCAGGGGGCGGATGCTTTGTGAGGAGGCGGGTCGTGAGGCGCACGAGAAGCAATAGGCCAATTGCCATTCCGACAGCCATGTGGCCGCCTAGTCCTTCAACCTTTTCCGCGCTGTCGGACGGCATGTTGGCAAGCACGAGGCCCCCAGCAGCCAGCGCCAGAAGGATCAGCACAGCCATTAGCCAATGCAGTGCAACCAGAAACGGATGGTAACGATGCATGCCATACCTCACTTGACCGGCGTGCAGTATTTCTGGCTTGTTATTCATTCGCACACAATGTGTCCATATGCGCATGATATGCGCGTTGATGTGACATGGTAAAAATGCTAATACAGCACTATGAAACACTGGACCGAACTTCGTTCAGCACTGATGGTCGCGCGGTATGGCACTGTGAGTGCTGCAGCCTCGGAACTGGGTGTCCACCGTGCAACGGTCAACCGGCACATCGAAACGCTGGAGAGCGCACTCAATGCGCGGCTTTTTCACCGGCATGCACAGGGCTATACGCTGACTGATGCCGGTCAAGATATGATGGAGATCGCGGGCCGGGCCGAGGAAATGTTTATCGACCTCGAAGGTCGAAGCCGCGGTCGGGAGAGCCTGATTTCAGGCAGACTTGTCTTCACATCGCTGTCGGGTGTTGCGCCGTTGATTGTTCCAGCCTTGGCTGCATTTCAAAAGTCGCATCCGAACATCGACCTTGAATTCATCGCCGAAGCAAGACTCGCGCGGCTTGAACATGGTGAAGCCCATGTCGCGTTCAGGGTAGGCGCCAAGCCAGACTTCGCCGACTACGTCGTGCTTCCGTTTAAACAGGTTCACTTTAGTCTTTACGCCAGCACAGACTATATCGCCCGATATGGCATGCCGAAGCCGGGAGAATACGAAGGCCATCGTTTTGTTGGCGCGGTTGGCCTTCCTTCGCCTGTGCCTTTCATGGGGTGGATGACGCAAAACGTGGATCCGGAAGCGTTAGCCCTGCGCACCACTAACCAATATGTGATTCAAAACGCGGTCTGCGCGGGGCTTGGGCTCGGTTTCTTGGCAGAGCATGATGTTGAGGGGTTGCCAGAATTGGTAAAGGTCCTGCCTTCAGACCAGACAACGTCCACCCCTCTTTGGATCGTTACCCATGTAGATCTGCATCGAACTGGAAAAATTCAAGAATTTCTGCGCTTTACCAAAGCGATCCAAGACTAGATCAGCTGGCGTTAAATCGGAACCAGTTTATCGCCCAAAGCCGGCCGAATTTGAGTTGCCGCGCATCTTCGGGCGTTTCCACCAAAATGCCCGATGAGCTAGATCGCACGATGCGCATCTTCGCGCATAGTCTGCCAAATTTCCGCGCATTTCATCTATTGCATCAAAATGTCAGCCTGAGGTTGGTCGTTGGTGATACTGTATGGACGGATACGCGAAGGGGTCGGAATGCGGTTTTGGTTTTTGCCCGCCATGTTGGGGATTGCTGTTACTGCCTGTAATCCCCAACAAGATACAACAAACACTGAACCGCCCCCCATTCGTGGGCTGCTGACACAAGAAATACGGGAGAGCACAGGAACCACCGAGCGAAAGTTTCCGGGCGTTCTGGAGCCATCGTCAATTACATCCTTGTCGTTCAAGGTTGGCGGCAAGCTTGGGCCTGTGGATCTTGCGGTGGGCCAACGGGTCGCCGAAGGCCAGCTCCTTGCGGCCCTGGATGATACGCAATTCATCACTGCAATTGATAACGCCAAGGCCGCTGTCGACGAAGCCCGGGCGTTACTGCAACAGGATGAGAATGACCTGGGACGGCAGGAAACCCTTTTTGAGCGCGGCGTGGTTTCAAAGGTGACTGTCGACAACGCCCGGACCGATGTTCAAACTCGGCAAGCCCAACTTACTCAAGCGCAAAAAACTTTGATTTCTGCGGAAGAGGATCTGGAGGACACGAAACTTTTCGCGCCCTTTGACGGGATCATCAATGCGGTCGACGTGGACTCATTTGCTACCGTGGCGTCTGGTACGGTTATAACGTCCCTATATGAGGCCTCCGCATATGAAGTCTCCTTTTCCGTAAACTTCGACACGGTCGCACAGCTTGTGGTTGGCAGCACGGCTACGGTGAGGCTGGCTGATGATCCATCAATTGCGCTGAAAGCGACAGTCAGTGAACTGGGTGAGCGCGCCGATACCGTATCGTCCTTTCCGGTAATCGTGAGATTGGACGAGACCCATCCGATCATACGCGCCGGCATGGCTGTGGAGGTTTCGTTTGAATTCGCCCTGCCCGCAGAACAGGGTTTTTTTATCCCGATGACAGCAGCCGTCAAAGAGGGGCAGATTCCCGAAGATGCCGGACCTGGTAACGTAGTGCCTGTTCCGGTTTATGTCTTTGACCCCCAGACCAACACGGTCAAAAAACGGGAAGTCATGATGGCTGGCATTCGCGAAAACAAACTCGTGATTATTGATGGCCTTGAGCCCGGAGAACGGATTGCAATTGCTGGAGTGTCGTTCCTCCGCGATGGCATGCAGGTCAAACTCCTTGAGACGGACGAGTAATCATGGACTTCCTCACCCGGTTTGGCCTGGAAAAGTCCAGGTTCACCTATCTTGTCATGATCTTGGTCTTGATCATGGGAGCGGGGGCCTATGCCAATCTCGCAAAGCGCGCTGATCCGGAAATCACGATCCGTACCGCTGCTGTTCAGGCGACATTTGACGGCATGGCACCGACCCGGCTGGAAGAACTCATTGCCATCCCGATTGAGAGGAAAATCAGGGAAATTGGTGAAGTTGAAGACATAGAAACCGTCATCACCAATGGTCAAGCCCTGTTCTATATCCACCTATATGATCGCGTGTCCGGCAGCGACATCGAAGGCGCTTGGGAGGACTTGCGCAACAAGATGGACGATGTGGTCGTTGAGTTGCCCGAAGGTACAAACGGACCATTCGTCAACACCGATTACGGCGACGTTTCGATAGCGACCATTGCGCTGACCGGTGACGGTTTTGACCTTGCCTATCTTGAAGATGTTGCCGAAGAGTTCAGACGGGTTCTCTATCAGGTCCCTGGCATTACCAAAGTCTCTTTCCATGGCGTCCAGGAAGAGCGGATCTGGCTAGAACTCGACACGAGAAAACTTGCGTCGGTTGGCGTCCAACTCAATCAACTGCTCAGTGACCTTCAAGCACAGAACGTTATTCTACCCGCTGGCAAAATAGACGCTGGCGGAACGAATGTGGTCTTGCAGGCGAATGGTGATCTTCAAAGTGTTGACGAGATCCGCGGTGTTCTGACCAAGGTAAGTGGCCTGGCTGGTTATGTGCGGCTGTCTGATCTGGTGGATGTGCGCCGGGGCTATGTCGACCCGAAGGAAACGCCTGCATTCTTTAATGGTGAGCCTTCAATCATTCTGAGCCTTGAAATGGCAAGCGGTACGGATATTCAGATCCTGGGCGCGGAGCTTCTTAATGTTATTGAGGGTTTTGAGCGGACCCAGCCGATTGGTATATCCACCAATATTTCCACATTCCAGGAGACAAACGTCACTGAAGCCGTGTCTGGAGCATTGTCAAACGTCGCGCAAACCTTTGTCGTCGTTTTCATCGCAATGCTGTTGTTCCTTGGGTTCCGGCCCGCGGTCGTGATTTCCTGCATCGTGCCCTTTACCATCGCATTTGCCCTGACCAGCATGGGGTTGATCGGCGTGGACGTAGAACAAGTGTCCATCGCGGCTGTAATCATTTCGCTTGGGCTTCTGGTCGATAACGGGCTGGTCGTCGTTGAGGACATCGAGGGCCGGATTAACGCGGGCGAAAGCCCTCAAGAAGCCGCCATCGATGCTGGCGGGCAATATGTGATCCCGTTGGCTGCCGCCTCAATCACAACGGTCTCTGCTTTTATTCCCATGCTGTTGATGGAAGGTGTGGAAGGGGAGTTTGCGTTTTCGCTTGGAGCCGTCGTGTCATCCATGTTGCTGGGTTCCTGGTTGACAGCGCTCTATGTGCTGCCGTTCCTGAGTGTCCGGCTGCTTCGGCAAAAACCTGCCAAGACGGCCGGTCAAAAGTCCGGCCTGATCCACGCTTATGGCGCTTTGACCCGCCGGCTGTTGCCTTTTGGAATTCCAATCATCATTGCAACTTACCTGGCTGTCGCCTTCAGCGGCACGCAGATGTCCCGGCTCAAGTCCGAAATGTTTCCGCTGACCGAACGGGCTGACTTCCTGATCTATATGGATATGCCAAAGGACGCCGCAATTTCAGAGACCGAGCGGCAGGCACTGGAGATCACCGGCTGGCTGACGGACCCGGATATCAATCCCGGTGTCAAGTCCGTCACGGCCTATATCGGTGACGGCGGACCCCGGTTCTACCTGTCGCTGGACCCCGCGGACCCGGATCCTGCAAGTGCGTTTCTGGTGGTGAACACGACGGATTTTGAAGCTGCCGTGGAAACATCGGCCCGCGCGCGGCGCGCCTTTATAGAACAGTTTCCAGCTGCCCGTTTCCGTGTGACACGGTTATCGAATGGCGGCGGAGAGGCCGGACTTGTCGATGTCGAAATATCCGGTCCTGACGCGGATACCCTCATGGCCGCCGGACGCAAATTGGAAGAAGCGTTTGCGGACGTGCCGGATATCGTCAAGAACGAGGCCGACTGGGGCAACAAAGTCATCAAGATCGTTGTCGACATTGCCCAGGACAAAGCCCGCGAGTTTGGCGTTACGTCGGAAGATATCTCCAGTGTTATGGCTTCGTACTTTTCGGGGACCACCTATTCGACGTTCCGGGAAGGCGACGAACAAATCCCCATCGTGCTGCGGGCTGCATCTCCGTTTCGCGATAGCGCCGAAGACTTGGCAAATCTCTCCATTGCAGCGAATGGTGAGCTGATTTCGGTCGACCAGGTGGCTGTATTCCGTCCCACACTGGAATTTTCCGAAATCCGGCGGGAAAATCAGGTCCGGCAAATCATAGTTTCCGCCAAGAGCGACAGTTTAGCGGCGAACCAGCTTCTAGAACGGGTTCAACCGACTATTGATGGCCTTGATCTTGGACCCGGTTACAAGATCCATATTGGCGGCGAACTGGAAGACAATGCCGACGTCAATGGTCAGCTTGGCGGCAACCTGCCCTATGCGATCGGGGTAATGATCCTGGCGCTGGTCTTCCAGTTCAATTCAGCACGCCGCACGCTTGTGACCTTCATGACCATTCCAATTATCCTGATCGGGGCGCCATATGCGATGTTGATCACCGACCGGCCCATGTCTTTCTTTGCCATGTTGGGGCTGATGTCGCTGATGGGCATCATCATCAACAACGCAATTGTGCTGATCAATCAGATCGATCTCAATCTTGAGCATATGGACGTCAAAGATGCGATAGTGAACGCCGCCGAGCAGCGCGCCCGGCCGATCATTTTGACGTCACTCACCACGGTTGGGGGGCTGATCCCCATGGCCATAAGCGGCGGCGCACTGTTTGAACCCATGGCAACGATCATGATTGGCGGGTTGCTGATCGCATCGCCTATGACACTGATTTTCGTCCCAAGCGTTTGCTACTTGTTGATGCGTGGGGAAAAACGCGAAAGTCACACGCGCTCAGGCCCTTCGGAAGTGGAGGGAGCACAGGCTGTCTAAACTGCACGGATACCCAGTCGGAAAGGTCATTCTCCTTGGCATCTGCGTCCTGCTTGCAAGCTGCGGCGGCCGTCCCGCGGAATTTGCCATCTACCCGGAGCAGCCAGCGGAGGGTACCTCAGTTTCGATCCTGACCGTGACATCGCGTGCCGCCGAGGACGACCGGTCAATCCCCTTCGCCGGAGGGCGCAGTGCATCCCTGTCTTACACTGAAATCGATGTCTGGGTGCCGGAAAACCGCAAACCCGGATCGATCAAGCTGCCGGATGAAAAGCCGGATCCCCGGACACAGTTCGGCATTACCGGCTTGACCGATTTAACATCAGAGGCCGCTGCTTTGAGGGCTTTGAACCGGCAGCTGGACCGCCTGCCGCCAGGCAAGAGAGATGTCGTGGTCTTTGTCCATGGCTACAACGTGTCTTATGTGTCCGGCGTTTACCGGCATGCGCAAATCTTGCATGACTTTGGCCGCAATGCGGCCGGCTTGCACTATTCCTGGCCTTCGGCCGCCAAGACCAGCGCCTACTTGTATGATCGTGATAGTGTCCAGTTCTCCCGTGACGGATTGGTCGCCACACTCGAAGTTGCTGCGCGCAGCAAGGCAAACTCTGTTGCGGTTGTTGCGCATTCCATGGGCACACTTTTGACGATGGAGGCTCTGCGGCAAGTGGCGCTCACGGGAAAGACTTCGGTCTTGCGGCGCATCAGCCCCCTGATCCTGGCGGCCCCTGATATTGACGAACGGGTGTTTGAAGCGCAAATCGTGAAGATCAGGCCATTGCCCGAGCCATTCATCATTCTGGCTTCCCAAAAGGATAAGGCTTTGAAACTGTCCCGCGACCTGCGCGGCGGAACACCAAGAGTTGGTCAGGGCAACAATATTGAAGATCTTCAAGGTCTCGGCATCAGCGTCATTGATCTTTCAACCATCACGGACGGGCAAGACGGTGCCTCTCACGCCACGTTCGCCAACTCGCCAACCCTGATTTCGCTGATGCAATCCGGAGCGATATCACCAAATTCACTGCCCGAAGACGAGCAAGCACTTTCAAGCCGTTTAGGAGACCGGGTCGCTGACATGTTCTTTCTGGGGCAATAGGCGTCTGCGCCAACACGTCCAGTGACCAGTATTATCGCCAAAATTGAGAAGCGGCTTAAATGCAAATCCGCTTGAATATCAAAACGCTGTTTCTTCAGTTGCGCATTTGACAAAACGAGAGTCCGCTTTCGGGCCGTTCCCGTCGTTAGTTCCGACCGCAGCGAACAACAGTTTCCCGCCCGAGTTTCGAGTTGAGCGCACCGCGCCAAAGGTCTTGGACGGGCTCGATCCTGACCTTTGCTGCAAAGTGTACGAAGGTCGGCAATGGGCCGGTCTCTTCCATTTGGTCAAAGGTCCGAAAGGTCCGCACTGCCGGCATTTGTTCCATCTGCAACGAACGTCTGTTATCCGCCCTTTGTTATCTTTGCACTGGCTAAACACCGAGACCGACCGACACTT
>NZ_SMLZ01000060.1:5202-5910 GCF_009711415.1 Roseibium denhamense | reverse complement strand
GTAGACCTAGGCTTGGAGCCTCGATAATGCCTGCAGAGGAATTGCCAACCATGGCATGGGCATGCCGCAAAAGATTGACGAATGTTTTGCGTGGCAGGAACTTAAAACTGCGGACTCTATCGCACCGCTCAACAAGAGCTTCAATTTCGGACACAATCGCAAAATTTCCTGGATCGGAATTCGGCGCCATGATGACAACGTTAAGGCCGGATGTTTCAAGGATATCGCAGATGGTTCGCATATGAATACGCGCCTCTTCGAAATCTGAGATCGTCGGATGATAAAGGACAACAACATAAGGCTTGCCTTCCCAGCCAACATTTATCTCCTGCTCGAGTTGCTCGCGCGACATGTGTTGAGTTGACAACAAACGATCAATACCTGATGCGCCGACAACATTTATCCGCCAGTTCTCTTCGCCTATACGCTCTAGACGCTGACCACTCAGTTCAGTCGTGACCATATGAAGATGCGACAACTTTGAAACTGCGTGACGGATCGGATTGTCTACATTACCATCTTCCGCATGATCTCCGCCCCCGATATGTACAACAGGAATGTTGTGGTAAACGGCAGATAGGGCCCCAGTTATCGACTCCTCCCGATCACCCATAACCACCAAGAAATCCGGCCTTTTCTCTGCAAAGAGATCAGCCATTCCTGCGATTTGTGTGGCCGCGCCGTGAACCCGGCTCGACAAGCTATCGG
>NZ_SMLZ01000060.1:2012-5192 GCF_009711415.1 Roseibium denhamense | reverse complement strand
ATTTGCTGAACAGAATGACCGAATTTTTCGATAAGATGGGCACCTGTCACGATGACGGAGGTCTCCAGTCCGTCCGTGCGATCAACCGCATCAATCACTGGAGCCAAAATATCGTATTCTGATCTTATGCCGGTCAGAAAGAACACTCGTTTTGACAAAATAACCTCAGTATAAGTCAGAGTCCAAGAAAGACAGTCGCCACATGCGGGAGTCGCCAAAATCAGCCGCCGAATGCCTGAAGGTCCTGCCGCCGAAGTAGGTTATCGGTTCCTTCGCGGCAAAACCCAGGCTCTCATAAGCAATCCTGTGAGGATCGGCATGTAGGCACCAAGCATTGACGCGAGTGATGCCAAGTTTACTACTCTTCGCAACGACTGACCGCAAGATTGTGCTCGCCGACTGGGCGTCATCCGCCTTCATTTCGACGATATCAAAATCTGTTTCCTGATAGGTCTTGCCGATAAGGTAAGCCTGAATATCATTTCCGTCCGCAAGACAGAAAAGCCTGTAAGAATTTACTGGGTTTTCATCGACACGCCACTTCAGAATATTCGTGTTGCGCAAGGAGGAAATGCGAGTCTGATTGCAGGTCCGTTCAGCCAGCCCTGCGAATCTTTCGTCGATGAACTCCACTTCAACAACATTCGGATCGTCAGCGAGTAAAGGACCAGTTTCACAACTTAGAGCCGCAATATCATCGATATTAGTCCAGCTGAGTTTCATCTGGCGTAACGCATTCACGTTCTGATTCGGAAAGCCCCAGACACCAATAAATCCTTGATCCACCAGCGCTTCATAAAGACACTCAGCTGTCCGTTCCAAAAGCCTCCGGCCCCGATAGTCAGGGTGCGTCATTGTGGTCATGGAAAGGGCGGCCGGAATTATCTCGCCGTCAATGACCAGCGGCGCCTGACTAGCTGCGTAGTGACCGACGAGCCTATCCCCGTCCCATGCCAACGCGACCAAAGGCCCACCAGAAGGATGGTCTCGAAACCGCCACCTCCAAAAGTCGCTCGACATGGGCCGTGAGAAAACGGTCTCGAACAATTCGATAATGGCGGTTTCGTCGCCCGGTTTCCATAAGCGTATTTCCATAACTAATCTTGCCTATGCGCGCTTCGGCACCATTCTAGAATTTGTGGGAATGTTATCGATCACCGATACTCCGATTCCGATGAACACATTGTTGCCCAGGGTTTTGTTCGGCGCAACATTTGCTCCAGCTCCCACAAAACTCAATTGTCCGATGGTAACGGTGCCGCAAATCGTCGCGCCAGGGGCAATGAATGCGCCGTCCTCAACATGGCAGTCGTGGTCGACCGTCGCTCCTGTGTTGATAACGCAAGCACGACCAATACGAGTGCCGGCCTGCACCACTGCACCGGCCATGATAACCGATCCGGAACCAACCTGAACGTCTTTCGAGACGTATGCGCGCGGGTGTATCAATGTCGTAATTTGTACACCTGCCCTCTCCAGGCGGAACAGTTCACGCAACCTAATCCTGTTATCGCCGATAGCGACAAAAAATTCATAATCCATATACTGATCTGACAATTCATCCAGATCGTTCCCGATTATCTCGCTCTGCCCCACGGGTGATCCGATCGGGACGCCGGGAGAAACATGGCCCATTACAGTGCGATCTTGGGCGCTGGCAAGATCAGCTATTACTTTTGCATGGCCACCGGCACCAAGAAGGATAAGAGGCAACGCTCCCGTCATCCGAGATGCTCCGGCTTGATCAAGCTGTAAGCCTGGACTGCGGTAGAGAGAACGCGGCCAACCAATACATCTTCAATCTGAGGACTGAAGCCGTCCCCTGGACGCATGAGAATGAGATCTTCGCGAGTGAGACGGTGTCCAGCAGGCAAATCTCGTTTAACCGCAAGACTTCGCCGGGCGAGCTGGCGTGCAGATTCCTCGCATGGTTGTGGCCTCTTGAATACTGTGCCGCGCGCTTTTTCCACTTCTCTGATTGCCGCGACCATTGCCTCAAACTCCGCCTCTTCGATGGAGGCGCTATGGTCTGGTCCGGGTAAGTTACGGTCTAAAGTAATGTGCTTTTCGATTATGCATGCACCAAGCGCTACTGCTGCGATTGGTATTGCAATACCGGAGGAATGATCCGAGTATCCGATCGGAACGCCGGTAACACGTCCCATAGTTTCCATCGCTAGAAGGTTGAGCTGATCGACCGGTGCCGGATAACAGCTCGTGCAGTGAAGCGCGGCGACTGGCCCGCTGCCAGCTGCTTTAAGCGTTTCAATACCATATACAACATCCGCCATATCGCACATGCCGGTAGAAAGGATGACCGGCCGTCCCTTGGAGCCCATGTGGCGAAGATATTGGCTCGAAACACAGTCCGGAGAGGGCACCTTAAAGGCATGAACACCCAGCTCATCCAGAAAATCTATACTCTCAAGATCGAATGGAGAAGACATGAAGACTATATCGACTTCATTGCAGTATGCCATAAGGCGTCTGTGGGCGTCGAAACTTAGCTCCAGCTCACGTAATAGATCGTGCTGATTACCTTTGCCGGTGTTTGTTTTCTGATAGTCAGCAGTCGCGGCGTTTATTTCGACCAAACGGTCGGCGTTGAAGCTTTGGAATTTTACTGCATCAGCTCCTGTTCGCTTTGCTATGTCAATAAGAGCCCGCGCCATCTGTTCATCACCGTTATGATTGACGCCAATTTCGGCAATTACAAATGTACTCTCGACAGCACCAATCTTATGATTACCAATTTCAATGTTGGTCATACGAAAAACTCTGTGAACTCTGCGGATACAAAGGGCGTCTTGGGTAAATCTGACGCTGGTCGAAGAGATGCATTGCCAATGACGCTATTCTCAATGGTATCGATCAGATTGTCGTAAAACCTACCATTATAAAGTTGGGTATTTTTATTCCTAAACTCAATAGTGTTTGGTTGATCATGATGCCAAATGTCTATTGACTTCATCAACGCTATCTTTAACTGCGCTTCACTTGAGCAGAAGGGCACCCCAAGAATCTTGTCATAAGGCATCGGATAGTCTAAACTTTGGCGCCCGATGATAAGGACACTCCGATCCAGTATTGCTGCCTCCAGAGCCGTAACACTATAGTAAGCAGCAACAACATTGCTGTAGGCAATTAAATCCTTAATGTCATAATCGACCAGCTTACATA
>NZ_SMLZ01000060.1:0-1807 GCF_009711415.1 Roseibium denhamense | reverse complement strand
TTTCACGATAAATGGATGCGTCGCTTTCATTTTCTTCAGGATGAATTTTAACTATCAACTTGATATCTTGACCAACTTCCCGGATCGTTTTTACCAAAGTCTTAAACAATTCTTTCTGAATTTTTCTTGGTAGTGGCTGGGTCGGCAACAGTACTGTCGGTGCGTCTCCAAATGATAGTTCGGCATTAATTTTGCCCCGGGCTCGCTTTCTCGCTTCATTTGATGCGTAATTTTTTGGCCTATGAAGCCGTGGAGAACCAACCGCAAACGCACGATCCGCACATATACCAAAATTCTCCTCGTACTCCCTACGAAAATATTCAGTACTAACAATCGCAAAGTCAGAGGAGATACTTCCATACCGGCAATAGGCTGCATTCAAGCAGTGCGTTTCCAAAGATATACTTGGTATCTTCATTTGTCGCGCGCTCCCGGTAAACAACGCGTTACGGGGCTCACGCGGTGGGCACAAGATTAACGCATCATACTGTTCCGCTCGGAGCAACTTGTCAGCTGCACAACGGCGCACTAAGTTCCTGAGCACATCAAAGGAGAGGGTATTGGATAATTCGCAATCCAGTGCCGTTTTCACGACATGGTCGATATCCGCATCGGCATACATGTCTTCAATTTTGGATTTAATTACGCCCAAAAAATAACGCTTAAAGTCATTCCCAATTTCGGCCGGAGCCTTCAATACATTGTGGTCTATTACATCTGGCGGAGTAGCAAGATGACCCCAGGGCTCGTTTTCATCTTTCGCAATACTTAATAGGCTGGTAGATTGCTTTTCAATTTCGTTGGATAATTTTGATCGAGATCCGTGTGTCCAAATTATGTCAACAGAATATGCTTTCTGTAACTGCAGCGCAACTTCGACGGCCCCGCGCAGGTAAGCCGAGTTTGCGCTTACTACGAATGCAAGGCGCTTCTCAGCCTTACCTTTGCGAGAGCTTCTATAACTAATGCCAGTAGAAACGTCCGATAGATATCTGGATACCGGCAACAATAAATTTGTGTCTGGGATCGAAGGTTCTTCCCAATTCTGATAAGTGTGCCAATGCAATCGTTCCTTGACCGCAAGGTGATGAATATTTGCAATGCGCCCCTCAAATTTACTTCGAATGCTAACGTTGCTCGACCAACAGCCACAGACGATGCGTCTGTCGTTAATCATCTCCGCCCGTGAGTACAACGCTCGATAGAGCTCGAATGAAGAACCAAACGACACAACAACGCTATCGAAGCTCTTATCTTCCACAGCCGTAAAAATCGCGTTTAATCGAAGCGCTTTGTAGAATAGGTTATCGCTGATTTGTAGAACCAATGACTGCTCTGTCTCCTGGTCCAAATTTATTACGCGATTCAAACGGCTTGAATTCTCAATGAAGGTTGAAATCACGGACTTTGCACAGTCATATGTCTCAAGATGAAGATCGTGATATCGACGCTCAAAACGCCCCGCCCTGCTGCGAGCATGTTCTACGTTAATCTCAATTTCATCTGAAATTAATGCTCGGATGGCATCGATATCGAACTTACCGTAAAGATCCCCGTATTTGATAAGCGTAAGCTTTTTCGCGCCTCGTGCAATGTTATAGATAGCAGTTGGTGGAACATCTCCATCAATTATGACAAGCCGGTGATTACACTCGTTGAACAGTAAAGAATCTTGAATTGGAACATTTTTAGACTCAAAACTGCCGTAGGACAGCGGCCTCGGAACAATGGCTCGAAGGCCTCGTTCAACCTTAGATATTACCCTGTTGTCTGCGTTGCGCTTAAACCAATTGGTAGCCTTCAACGC
>NZ_SMLZ01000016.1 GCF_009711415.1 Roseibium denhamense | reverse complement strand
TGCAATCGTGACAATAAAAACCCATGCAGGATCTCAAACCCATTCGCGTCTTTCTGGAAGTGGCCAGGCTGCAGAGCTTCGCAGCCGCCTCGAAAACGCTTGGCATAACGCCAGCCTCGGTCACCCGCGTGATCGCGCGGCTGGAGCAGGATTTGGGGCACCAGCTCTTGGTGCGCACCACGCGGAAAGTGGCACTGACGTCTGTGGGGGCGACTGTAGCCGCCCGGTACCGGCCTGTGTTGGATGCCTTCGATCGCGTTCATGTGGATCTGGAACGGGAAATGCAGCCACACCGGGGGCTCTTGTCGAT
>NZ_SMLZ01000003.1 GCF_009711415.1 Roseibium denhamense | reverse complement strand
GGAGCTGAACTCCAACAATGCGCCCACTCGAACTCTAGGATCTTCGACGAAACCGGCTATTGGCGCTCGGATCACGGTATTGTCGAGCGCCGTACGAGCAAGTGAAAGCTCCGCGCTTTCAGCGCGTTGAGCTGCCTTGGCCAACACGAGATCCGTCTTCGCTTCCGTAAGTGCAACATCTGATGCAGTTCCGGATGTCGTGAGGCGTT
>NZ_SMLZ01000028.1 GCF_009711415.1 Roseibium denhamense | reverse complement strand
CTAACGCCAGCGTGTCAATCAACATTGGGAATTCCACCACAGAACGGGGGGGACATGCAGAAGGGGATAGGCTTGTCGCCGTTGAGAGAGTTTTAGGTAGTAAATACAATGACGCTATTACCGGAAACGGTGACGAAAACTATCTACGCGGTTACTCTGGGAACGATCAGATTCGTGG
The DNA here is from genome assembly GCF_009711415.1 of Roseibium denhamense. GTDB lineage: Bacteria > Pseudomonadota > Alphaproteobacteria > Rhizobiales > Stappiaceae > Roseibium > Roseibium denhamense. Next base: position 314 of record NZ_SMLZ01000028.1, on the reverse strand, counting down.
CGGTGCTGGTAACGATATCATTCGCGGTGATGCCGGTCATGATATTATGTATGGTGGAAGCGGAGGCGATATTTTTTATTTCGTGGGCAACGACGGTAACGATCTTATAATGGATTTCGAGGTCAATATAGACAAGATATATGTAAGAAATACAAGTGTGCAGTTAGAGGATATAGTGTTTACAGTCGAAGATGGTGACTCGATAATAAATTTTTCTGGTTCAGTTGTTAAAATAATTGATATCGAAATTGGGGATTACCTTGAGGAGATGTTTATTTTTGCTTAGGGTCAAAACTCATTGATAGCATTGAATT
>NZ_SMLZ01000040.1 GCF_009711415.1 Roseibium denhamense | reverse complement strand
TGAAAGATCATCTGGATGCGCCGGCGCATCGCGAGTTTGCGTTTCTCGTCCTTGATGGCGAAAAAGTCCTCACCATCGATCAGCACTTCGCCTGTGGTCGGTTTTTGAAGCCCGACAATCATCCGGCCAATCGTGGATTTGCCCGATCCGCTTTCGCCAACAAGGGCGAAGGTCTTGCCCTTTGGAATGTCGAAATCGACCGTGTCGACAGCTGTCAGATATTTCTTCTGTTCCATGGCCAGAAGCCGGTTGAGCCACGGCTTGGACACATCGAAAACCGCGCCGAGCTTCCGGGCGCTGATCAAGGGTGTTTCGCCGGTCATTCAGAGGCTCCAGAGACTTCTTTTGTTTTGGCTTCGTAGGCGGGGTCGTAGAGCCAGCACGCGACTTGGCTGCCCTTGACCGGCTCGAGGACCGGAATGTCGTTGAAACAGGGCGTGAAGCCCTTTTCGCAGCGCGGGTTAAAGGCGCATCCTTTTGGAATGGCGCGCAAGTTCGGCATGGCGCCGGGGATTTGGCTGAGCGTGTGCATCGTGCCCGTTGCGGTCGGCGTGGAGGCCATCAGCCCGACCGTGTAAGGATGGGAGGGAGCGCTCAACACGTTCCGGGTCGGTCCGATCTCGGCGATCCGGCCGGCATAGAGGACGGCAACACGGTCCGTGGATTCCGCGATCACGCCCATATCGTGG
>NZ_SMLZ01000035.1 GCF_009711415.1 Roseibium denhamense | reverse complement strand
TGGCGGACGACAGGTCCAGGGATTCGGCCTGTCCGACCTCCACCTTGCGCGTCAGGATCATTCCGGCGATCAAGCCCGTCGCTGCGACAAGAAGCGCGACCGGGACCGACGTCAGGGTTGCAATCTGCCCCCACAGAATGGACCCCAGGGCCATGGACCCGAAGAATCCCATCAGGAAAACGGCCAGACCACGGGCACGGACCCAGTCGGGCAGTGCCAATTGGGCAGACACGTTGAACGAGGTGAGTACGGCAATCCAGCTGAGACCGCCAAGGAAGGCCGCAGCCATCAAGGCGAAGGCTTCTGCCGACAATGCGAGTACCGCTAGGGCAGCCGCTGTACCAAGTGTGCCGAGCTGCACTGTCTGATTGGATGTCAGTTTGCGCGTCAGACGCGGTAGAACAAGAGCGCCGGTGACAGCTCCCGCACCGATCAAGGCCATAAGCATTCCGTAGAGCTCTGATCCCCCGTCAGCCGCACCCCGAGCGATGAGCGGCAACAAGGACCAATACGCCGATGCGAACACAAAGAAGGCGACCGCGCGGACTAGAGTTGCGAGCATCGGGCCGTTGTACCTGACATGACGCAGGCCAGTCGCCATTTCG
>NZ_SMLZ01000094.1:48818-68106 GCF_009711415.1 Roseibium denhamense | reverse complement strand
GCGGAAAGCTGAACTACTGAGGGAGTAGGCAACAATAAGACCTCCTACGATGAGGCCTGTCAAAGCCGGTGTGATACCGAGCTTGGTGTCAAAAAGCTGGCTTATACCTTGCGGTGTCTCCGCACCGGTTTCGACTGGGAAAAGCCAGACACGCATGTTGGCAAGAGGGCCAGACATGACAAAATAGGCTGAAAGCCCCATTACCAGCACGATGACGAAAGCACGAAGATCACCGCCACCAAGGCGGGCAAGTGCGCCGTAGCCGCAGTTTCCGCTGAGCGCCATGCCGTAGCCAAACATTAGACCGCCGATAATTGATCCAAAGGGGTTCCAGACACGGTCCAGATAGGCTGTGCTTGCGCCGTCGAGCATTCCTGCCGACATGGCCATATGGGTGCCGATGATGGAAACGCCAATCGCTAGGCCCCACATCCGAAGGCGGCGATCATCCGCGCCGTAGAGCACGTCTTCAATGGCGCCCAATGTGCAAAATCGACCAATCCGCGCAGCTAATCCGAGCGCAATGCCTCCCATCAGCCCAATTAACGCAACGGTATTGGCTTCTCCAAGAGCCTCAAGCATAGCCGGTTCCTCCCAAAAAACCGGATCCCGCCGAAACCGCACATCTTTGACTATGTGTCGCTAGTCCTCACGGCAGAATAAGTCATAGACCACCTCCATGATTTGCTTGGGGCGGTCATCTGTCAAGCTGTAGTAAATGGCCTTGCCGTCCCGCCGAGGGGTAACCAGACCTTCTAGGCGTAGACGGGTGAGCTGTTGTGAAACGGCGGCTTGTCGCGCAGACAGGAGACTTTCCAGCTCAGCCACGGATTTTTCGCCGGACGCCAGATGACACAGGATCATCAGGCGTCCTTCGTGGCTGATGGCTTTCAGGAAATTGGATGCCCGCTGCGCGTTCTTCATCATCCGGTCCATGTCATCAGCGCACATGTCTGCATCGAACACGGGCAACCGGGACTGGCCGTCTTGTATAGTCTCAGATGTCGTTGACGCATTTCCAGTCATCGTTGTTCAACCTGTCGGATCCAGCGGAATGTTTGCCCGCTTAAACATCATGGTGAGCAAACTCCAGAAAAAGTCTTCGCCGGGATAGCCTTCGATTCGATCAACTTCCACCCCATTTTGTACGAGAATGAACGTCGGCGTGAACCGTACCCTGTTTTTAAAGGTAACGTTCGGTTTATCGCTGAAAAGGTCAAATCGTTTTAGAGGCGCCGTTTTTCCTTCTGCCGTCTTTGGATAGATGTGTGCGATCTCGTTATCCCATTTCGCGCACCACGAGCAGCCATCCTCCTCTGCCATGTAGAGATAGGTTTCGGCTGCTGCCGGCTGAAGCGCGAGCGCGATCAAAAGCACGATCAGCGTCTTTATCAGGGCCACGATGTTTCCTCGATTGACGAAGCTTTACACTTAATCATAATCTAATTTATGAATATAACAAGCTGAGAAGCAGCCCAGCCCATGTTCGAAATATCCTTTTTCGGTGCCTTGGCAGCAGGTCTGCTTTCGTTCTTGTCCCCCTGTATCTTGCCTATCGTGCCGTTTTATCTGAGCTATCTTGCGGGTGTCGGGCTGAACCAGGTTGACGCGGGCGGGACGATTTCAGGAGCGGTCCGGCTGCGGGCCTTTCTGTCCGCCTGTTGTTTTGCCCTCGGTGTCATAACGGTTTTTATGGGTCTTGGTGCTGCAGCCACAACCTTCGGCCAGCTTGTGCGTGAGTATTTCGACGTTTTGCGCTGGATAGCCGCCCTGATCATCATCGCAATGGGTTTGCATTTTCTTGGCGTTATCCGAATTGGGATCTTGTACCGGCAGCTCAGGGTCGAGACCAGCAATTCGTCCAGTGTGGGGCTTGCCGGTGCTTTTGTTGTTGGGTTGGCTTTTGCTTTTGGCTGGACACCTTGTGTCGGACCTGTTCTTGCCGCGATCCTGTTCACCGCGGCCGGGCAGGAAACGGCCGGGCAAGGGGCGATGCTGTTGTTCGTCTACGGGCTCGGAATGACGTTGCCGTTTGTCGCGGCGGCCCTGTTCATAGGGCCGTTTATGTCCTGGATGGCCCGGTTTCGCAAATATCTCGGCACCATCGAAAAGCTCATGGGAGGGCTTTTGATCGTTTTTGGGGTTCTGATCGCGACCAATTCTATCAATCTGATTGCCCAATGGATGCTGGATACGATCCCTTGGTTCAGCGCCATCGGCTAGTCTGGGAGGAAGTGCAATGAAACGTCTGTTTGCAGTACTGTGCGCGTTGGTCTTTGCTTGTCAGGTTCATGCTGCGGAATTGGGGGATGACGGTCTGCACAAACCCGACTGGCTGCGTGATACGTTCAAGGATCTGTCCGAAGATCTTGAGGAGGCGAATTCTGAAGGCAAACGCCTCATGGTGATCATCGAGCAGCGCGGGTGCATTTACTGCAAACGTATGCATGAAGAAGTGTTCACCGTTCCAGAAATAAAAGAGTATATCGAGGACAACTATTTCGTAGTGCAGATCAACATGTTCGGCGACGTAGAGGTGACCGATTTTGACGGCATTGCATTGCCGGAAAAGGATATGGTGAGGCGCTGGGGGGCGCTGTTTACACCGAACATCTATTTCTTTCCGTCCGAAGTGTCTGATGACAAGTCGGCGCCACAGGCCGCTGTGGCAAATATGCCGGGAGCGTTCGGGCGCTGGACGACATTGAACATGCTGAGCTGGGTGGTGGAAGAGGGCTATGAAACCGATGAGCCTTTTCAAAAATACCACGCCCGCAAATTTGAAAATCAACAAAATTAGATATTTGCCGCATCGCGGGAAAAGATATTACGTAAAATGCTGCAATTGCGAACAAATCGATAAATTCATTTAATTGAATTTGTTATTGCGTAAAGTCGAATATGTGATGTATCGTCGCACTCAAGACCGGATAGGAATCGTCTTTGGGAGGACGCATGAGACACGCATTGTTTGGCCTTGCAGCCTGTGTCGCCGCATCTTCGGTGTCGGCCGCTGAAATTCAGCCGGCAGATGTTGTATTTGTTGACGGGGCGATCGAAGCGTCGCTTTCCGGTGGAGCAGGAGATCCTGCTTCCGGCGCTGAAATTATGGACAAGGGGGCCGGCAACTGCATTGCCTGTCACCAGGTTTCAGCTCTGAGCCACTTGTCATTTCATGGTGAAATTGGCCCACCGCTTGACGGCGTTGCAGATCGCTGGTCCGAGGCGGAAATCCGCGGCATCGTGGCTAACGCGAAAGTCATGTTCGAAGGCAGCATGATGCCTTCTTTCTATAAAACCGAGGGATTCGTTCGGCTGGGAGACGCCTATACCGGCGACGCTCATGGGGACGGTGACGTGCAGCCACTCTTGACCGCCCAGCAGGTTGAGGACGTGGTCGCGTTTCTCTTGACCCTCAACGAGCAATGAGCTTCCTGAAATGGAGATCAAAATGGAACTAACACGGCGAAAACTACTCGCAATCGGCTCAAGCACATTCGCCCTGGCGAGTATTTCCAGCCTGCCTGCGTTTGCAAGCCTGACAGATGATGCCATTGCAGCCCTGACAGGCGGTGCGGATCTGGGTGAGGGCGCAATCACACTCACTGCACCGGAGATTGCCGAAAACGGGAACACGGTACCGATTGAATTCGATGCGCCGGGTGCTGCCGAAGTCACCCTGTTTGCGGACGGAAACCCTGTTCCGAGCGTTGCGACCTTCAAGTTTGGTCCGCTCAGTGGCTCGCGCAGTGCCTCAACCCGCATCCGTCTTGCCGGTACACAAAACGTGGTGGCGATCGCGAAGATGGAGGACGGGTCCTTCCAGTTGGCGAAGGCGAACGTGAAAGTGACCATCGGCGGCTGCGGCGGCTGATCCTAAAAGTATCAGGAGACTAATCATGGCATCTGGTGTGAAACCACGGGTGAAGGTCCCGAAAAAAGCGTCTGCTGGCGAGACCATCACCATCAAGACGCTGATCAGCCACAAGATGGAAAGCGGCCAGCGCAAGGATGACGACGGCAACATTATTCCACGCTCGATCATCAACCGGTTTACCGCAGACTTCAACGGTCAGAACGTTGTGGACGTGACCCTCGAACCTGCAATTTCGACCAATCCGTATTTCCAATTCGAGGCTGTCGTTCCCGAATCTGGGGAGTTCAAGTTCACTTGGTACGACGACGATGGGTCGGTTTACGATACATCAAAGAAGATCACGGTCGGCTGAACAGCAAGCCAGCGAACGTCTTGGAGAGGGAGGCAGGCGTGAAAATAACGAAAATGGCAATCGGTTCCGTGGCAGCTTTGGTCGGCGTGTCCGGACTTGCATTTGCGGATCCCGACGAGGACAGCCTCACCATTAATGGTGACATCTCGATCGTGACAGAGACAGATGCGCCCGCTCACGCAGAAAACCTCTCCACGATCTATTCCGGATGGCGGTTCCGCTCTGACGAAACCCAGGCTTTCCAGATGGATGACTTCGACAATCCGGGCATGATTGGAGTTGAGAACGCTTCTGTCGACTGGGAAACGGTTGACGGGTCTGCAGGCAAATCCTGCGCAAGCTGCCACGGTGGACCGGAAGATATGGCCGGATTGCGCGCTGAATATCCGAAATGGAATGAAGACAAAGGCCAGGTGACCACCCTTGAAATGGAGGTCAACAACTGCCGCGAAACGCGCATGGGCGCGGAAAAATGGAAATACACCGGCGGAGACATGACCGACATGATCGCGCTGATTTCATCGGTTTCCCGCGGCTTGCCGGTGAACGTGGCCATTGACGGTCCGGCCAAGGAAACTTGGGAGCAAGGCAAAGAACTCTATTACACGCGCTTTGGTCAGCTGGAGTTATCATGTGCCAACTGCCACGAAGACAGCTATGGCATGATGATCAGGGCGGATCACCTCAGCCAGGGACAGATCAACGGCTTTCCTACTTACAGGCTGAAGAACACGAAGTTGAACTCGGTACATGCCCGCTTCAAAGGCTGTGTACGGGATACGCGTGCAGAAACGTTCAAGCCCGGTTCGCCTGAGTTCGTCGCTCTTCAACTGTATGTCGCCTCACGCGGGAACGGTTTGAGCGTCGAAGGTCCGTCCGTACGCAACTAAACTGCATTGAGGGCCCGGGCGAACCGCTCGGGCCCTTTTTTGGAAGAAAAACATTCAATTATTCGAATGTGTTTAACGGAGCCGATAGAGTTATGATTTCGCGTCGCGATTTTCTTCAGGTTGGGATGGCTGCGTCTGCGATCGTTGGCGCGTCAGGGTTCGGCAAATGGGCTCGCCTTGCTGCACAACAGACCCTTACACAGGACAAGTTGCTTGAGTTTGACACATTCGGGAACATCTCGCTCATTCACGTAACTGACATTCACGCCCAGCTGAAGCCGATCTATTTCCGGGAGCCGTCTGAAAACATCGGCGTCGGCGGAAATAAAGGCGCAGTTCCACACGTAACTGGCGCACAGTTCCGCAAACTTTATGGGATCGCGGACGGAAGCCCGAGCCATTATGCCTTGAGCTCTGGCGACTTTGCGTCTCTGGCAAAAGGCTATGGGCGTGTCGGTGGACTGGACCGTGTTGCAACCGTGATCAAGGCCATCCGGGCCGATCGTCCTGATGCCATTCTGCTCGACGGCGGCGACACTTGGCACGGGTCCTACACCTGCTACAAGACGCAAGGCCAGGACATGGTCAACGTCATGAACGCGCTCAACCCGGATGCCATGACGTTCCATTGGGAATTCACGCTGGGCAGCGACCGCGTTACCGAGATTGTCGAGAGCCTCCCTTTTGCAGCGCTCGGCCAGAACATTTTCGATGTCGAATGGGACGAGCCGACAGAGCTGTTCCCACCCTATAAGATGTTCGAGCGCGGCGGCACCAAGGTTGCCGTGATCGGCCAGGCGTTCCCTTACATGCCGATTGCCAACCCGGGTTGGATGTTCCCTGAGTTCGCCTTCGGTATCCGCGATGAAAATATGCAGGCCATGGTGGACGAAGTCCGGGCTGAGGGCGCGGAGTGCGTGGTCGTGTTGAGCCATAATGGTTTCGACGTGGACAAGAAAATGGCCACCGTTGTCAGCGGTATCGACGTCATATTGTCCGGTCACACGCATGATGCGCTGCCAGAACCGGTTCTGTCGGGAAAAACGATCATTGTACCGTCTGGCTCGAATGGGAAGTTCGTTAGCCGGGTTGATCTGGACGTGCAGAACGGTCAAATGACGGGATTCCGCCACAAACTCATCCCGGTATTCGCCGATGTGATCGAGGCCGATGCTGAAGTTGCGGCGCTGATTGACGAGCAACGTGCGCCTCATCTTCCAGAGCTTACCGAAGTGATCGGCAAGACCGACAGCCTATTGTATCGCCGCGGCAATTTCAACGGCACCTGGGATGACCTGATTTGTGATGCGTTGCTCTCCGAACGAGATGCCGAAATTGCTCTGAGTCCGGGTGTCCGCTGGGGGCCGTCGCTTGTTCCCGGACAGGACATTACCCGCGAAGATATCTTCAACGTAACCTCCATGACCTACGGCAAGGCTTACCGGACTGAAATGACCGGCGAGTTCCTGAAGGTCGTTCTGGAAGACGTCGCGGACAACATCTTTAACCCGGACCCCTATTATCAGCAGGGCGGCGACATGGTGCGCACGGGCGGCCTTGGCTATCGCATCGACATTGGACAGCCGCAGGGGAGCCGCATCTCCAACATGACCCTTCTGAAGACCGGTGAAGCCATTGACCCGGCTCGGTCTTACGTTATCGCCGGCTGGGCGAGTGTGAACGAGGGGACAGAAGGCCCGCAGATCTGGGACGTTGTTGAAGACCATATCCGCAAATTGGGCACGGTCACCACGCAGCCCAACAACAGCGTTGACGTCATTGGTGCATAGGTGAGGCAGGGAGCCGAATTGATGGACAAGAACACGAAAACCTCCCGCAGGTCCTTTTTGAAGGGAAGCGTAGCGCTGGCAGGGGTCTCTGTTGCAGGCGCTGCCAGTGCAAAGGAAGCTGACCCTCTGATAACAGAGGTTCAGGAATGGGCCTCGCTTACAGGCGCCGGAGTGGATGAGACACCGTACGGTTTGCCGATTAGCTTCGAAAAAGATGTCGTTCGCCGGAATGTTGAATGGCTTACGGCGTCACCGATCTCATCGATCAACTTCACGCCCATCCATGCCCTCGACGGAACGATTACGCCTCAGGGATGTGCCTTTGAGCGGCATCATTCCGGGGCCATCGAGCTGCGTAAGGAAGACTACCGCTTGATGATCAACGGGCTGGTCGACCGGCCGCTCGTCTTCAACTATTCCGATCTTGAGCGGTTTCCGCGCGAAAATCATGTTTATTTTTGCGAGTGCGCGGCCAACACAGGCATGGAATGGGCAGGTGCCCAGCTGAACGGCGCGCAATTCACGCACGGTATGATCCACAACATGGAATATACCGGTGTTCCTCTGCGCACATTGCTGAACGAGGCCGGGCTGGATGCTGCTGGAGACCTGAAGAACAAGTGGGTCTATGTGGAAGGGGCTGATGCATCCTCCAACGGACGCTCGATCCCCATGGAAAAGGCCCTTGATGACGTTCTCGTCGCCTTCAAGGCGAATGGTGAAGCCCTCCGCATGGAGCATGGCTATCCGGTTCGCCTCGTCGTTCCGGGCTGGGAAGGCAATATGTGGGTCAAGTGGCTCCGCCGGATCGAAGTCACGGACATGGCCGTCGAAAGCCGCGAGGAAACCTCCAAATACACGGACGTTTACGATGATGGAACTGCGCGCAAATGGACCTGGGTGATGGACGCCAAATCCGTGATCACTTCGCCAAGTCCGCAAATGCCAATCACGCATGGGCAGGGCCCTCTTGTGATTTCAGGGCTCGCCTGGTCCGGCCACGGGAAGATCACCCGTGTCGATGTGTCGAAGGACGGCGGCATTAGCTGGGAAACTGCACGTCTTGGAAAGCAGGGCGACAGCAAGGCACTCACCCGGTTCTACCTGGACACGAACTGGGATGGGAAACCAATGCTCTTACAGTCGCGCGCGATGGACGAGACCGGTTACGTACAGCCGACGAAAAACCAGCTCCGTGAGGTGCGCGGTGAGAACGCCGTCTATCACAACAACTGTATTCAAACCTGGTTTGTGAACGAAAATGGGGTCGCCGAGAATGTCGAAGTCTCTTAAGGAAATCGTCCTCCCGGTCGCTGGGGGCACCGCTCTGGCCCTTTCCGCCGCCTTGTTGATCGCAAATATGGACTATGGGCAGACGAAAATCGTCTCCCTTGAAAACAAGGTTGAGCAGATCTCCTTGCGGGCTGAGGACGCGGCTCAGCGGGCAAGCAAGGAGGCCGAAACCGTTTCCCAACTCCGCCAGAAGGTTGCCGAGATCCAGGCTGTTGCAGAAGAGCGCGCATCTGCGGGCAGCGACATGACAGAACCGGCCCCTACGAGGGATGGCGCTTTTGGCCTAGGCCGCGGGGCGATGCCTGAAGAAGTCGCGGCTTGGGATGTGGATGTTCTGCCCGATGGTCGGGGTCTTCCGGAAGGCCGTGGGGACGTTTTTACCGGCGATGAGGTGTTCGCCGAAAAATGCGCATCCTGTCACGGCGACTTTGCCGAAGGTGTCGACAACTGGCCTGTTCTTGCTGGCGGTTTCGACACGCTGGCCGACAAGGATCCGGTAAAGACCGTTGGCTCCTACTGGCCGTATTTGTCGACTGTTTGGGACTATGTTCATCGATCTATGCCGTTCGGCGAGGCTCAAACCCTCACCGCCGACGAAACCTATGCGATCGTAGCCTACATTCTCTACTCCAACGATCTTGTGGACGATGACTTTGAACTGAGCCACGAGAATTTCGCCGAGTTTGAAATGTACAATACGGACGGCTTTGTGATCGATGACCGTCCGGAACTCGAGTATTCCAACTGGCGTACAGAGCCTTGCATGGAAGACTGCAAGCCAAGCGTCGAGATCACAATGCGTGCGACGTTCCTTGACGTGACGCCGGAGGGTGGCGGCGACTCGGTCATGAACGATGCAAGTGCCGAGGATACGCCTACCTTCGTTGCGAGTGCCCAAACAGGCGACACGACAAGCGGGACGGAGACCGTCGCCGCTGTGAGCGCCAGCGTCGATCCGGAACTTATTGCATCTGGAAAGAAGGTCTTCCGCAAATGCCAAGCCTGTCATGATGTTGGTTCAGGGGCGAAAAACAAGTCTGGTCCGCACCTTAACGCCCTGATAGGGCGCCAGATGGGCTCTGTTGAAGGCTTTAGCTATTCCAAGGTGTTCAAGACTGCTCATGAAGAGGGCAAGGTGTGGGACGAGGCTGCTTTGGCCGAATTCCTGGCCAAGCCAAAGTCCTACATGAAGGGCACGAAAATGGCGTTCTCCGGCCTGCGGAAGGAACAGGATCTGGACGCCATCACCGCTTATCTAAAATCGGTTGGAGAGTGAGGGGGAGATGCGGGTCTTCGGGATCATCTTTGGTGTTGCCGCGTCGGTCATCTCTACTGTAGCCGTTGCTGATAAGTTCGGGGACCCGGCCGCTGGTGAGAAAGTTTACCGGCAATGCAAAAGCTGCCACCAAGTTGGTGATGGCGCAAAACATCGGATCGGCCCGCAGCTGAACGGTCTTTTTGGGCGCCAGGCTGCAAGCCATGACGACTTCCGTTACTCCAAGGCGCTGATGCGCGCGGGGACCGGTGGCTTGGAATGGCACGCGGACACCCTGGATGCGTTTTTGGAAAATCCGAAAGCGATTGCCAGTGGAACACGAATGAGTTTCCGCGGTCTGAAGAATCCTCAAGAGAGGCTGGATCTGATCGCATATTTACGCGTCTTTTCCGATAGCCCGGCCAACATACCGGAAGCCGATCCGACCGCGTCACCGACTGATCATGACATCGATCCAGCCATTCTCGCTCTGAAAGGCGATCCGGAATACGGCGAATACCTGAGCAGCGAGTGCACCACATGCCATCAAACAAGTGGAGGTGATGACGGCATCCCGTCCATCGTTTTGTGGCCTGAGGAAGACTTCGTGCTCGCAATGCATGCCTACAAGAACAAGAACCGATCTCATCCTGTCATGCAAATGATGGCAGGACGGCTGAACGCGGAGGAGATAGCGGCGCTCGCTGCCTATTTTGCTGTGCTCGAAGAATAACAACAGTGCATTTATGGAGGAAAAAATGACACTGAATAGACGGCAGTTTATCGGAACATCTGCTGCGATGGCGGCGGCCCTGTCAGCTCCAATGGTCAAGGCGCAAGGCAAACCACGTGTGGTTGTCGTAGGTGGAGGTGCAGGTGGGGCGACGGCGGCTCGCTATCTGGCCAAAGATAGTAAAGGGGGTATCGATGTTACCCTGATCGAGCCAACAAGAAAGTACTACACTTGCTTCTTCTCCAATCTATATCTCGGTGGCTTTAAGGAAATCGAGGATATCGGCCACTCCTACGGCGGTTTGGCCGCCGGCGGCGTCAATGTCGTCCACGATTGGGCCATCGGTGTCGATCGCGACGCCAAGACCGTCACGCTGGCCGGTGGCGGGTCGGTGCCCTACGACAAGTTGATCCTGAGCCCGGGTATCGACTTCGTGGAAGGGGCTGTCGAAGGCTGGGGCCTGAGTGCACAGAACGCAATGCCTCATGCCTATAAGGCAGGCTCGCAATCAGAGCTTTTGAAAGCGCAGTTAATGGCGATGCCCGAGGGCGGAACCTTCGCCATGATTGCGCCTCCGAACCCATATCGCTGCCCGCCCGGACCATATGAGCGTGTATCGATGGTTGCGCATTTCCTTAAACAGAACAATCCGACAGCCAAAATCATTGTCGCGGATCCGAAGCCGAAATTTTCCAAGATGGCTCTGTTTCAGGAAGGTTGGGCGAACCACTATGATGGCATGGTTGACTGGATTGGCGAGGACTTCGGCGGCGGGAACGTTTCCGTTGACCCTAACGCAATGACCGTCACCATTGATGGTGAAGAAACCAAGGTGGATGTCTGTAACGTCATACCCGCCATGAAGGCCGGTCGCATTGCTGATTTGGCCGGTGTCACCGATGGTAACTGGGCTCCAGTCAACGCCACGGATATGTCGACCAAAGCCGATGCCGACATCTATGTGCTCGGGGACGCGTCCAGTCAGGGCGACATGCCGAAGTCAGGCTATTCTGCAAATTCTCAGGCCAAGGTTTGCGCCAATGCGGTTCGAGGTGCTCTCACAGGGTCAAAGGTGTTCCCGGCGAAGTTTGCCAACACCTGCTGGTCCCTGATTGCCCCGAATGACGGCGTCAAGGTTGGCGCAACCTATGAGGCAACGCCGGAGAAAATCGCCAAGGTCGACGGTTTCATCTCTCAGACAGGCGAAAGTGCCGACCTGCGCAAGGCGACCTACGAGGAATCGGAAGGCTGGTACACGGGTATCACCTCGGACATGCTCGGCTGATCGAAGATTCCGCGTCCCGGCATTAACTTGGCTCAATGCGCGGGGCGCGGGCTTATAAAAGGTTTGCCCGACAAACGGAGGACTACGCTATGAAATCGATTCTAATCGCAGCAGCATTCGGGCTTGCTCTTGGTGGTTCTGCCCTCGCTGAAAAGCCTTTTACGTATCCGTTTGACGGGTCGTTCGAAGACGCGACCTTTGCGGTTGAAAGCGCGATCGTGGGACAGGGGCTGGTCATAGACTTTGTCAGTCATGTGGGCGAGATGCTTAACCGGACCGGAGCCGATGTGGGCAGCGACACGATGATCTTCAAAAACGCTGACATCTTCCTATTCTGCTCGGCTGTGATATCGCGCCAGGTCATGGAAAAAGATCCTATGAACATCACCCATTGCCCTTATGGCATCTTTGTCATGGACACGGACGAGGGCGTGTTGATTGGACATAAGGACTATCCGGATGGATCCATGCAGGCAGTTGAGAACCTGATGCAGCAAATCGTTGCGGAGGCAGTGGGGAATTGATGGATTACAACGGTTTCTTTCGCTCCGAGCTCGACTTTCTGCGAGAGGACGGGAATTACCGGACCTTCGCAGAACTTGAGCGCCACTGCGGCAACTTCCCCAATGCCAGCTGGCACAACGGTGCTGGGGACGTGAAGATCTGGTGTTCAAATGACTACCTCGGTATGGGCCAGCACCCCACTGTGCTGGCTGCGATGCATGAGGCCCTAGACCGGTGCGGCGCCGGGGCAGGAGGCACGCGCAACATCTCCGGAAACACGCATGATCATGCGCTTTTGGAGGCTGAAATTGCCGATCTGCACAACAAGGACGCCGCGCTTTTATTCACCTCCGGGTATGTGGCGAATTGGTCGGCACTTGGAACATTGGCCGCGCGCATTCCGGACTGTGTTGTCCTGTCTGATGCGCTCAATCATGCCTCTATGATTGAGGGGATCCGGCATAGCCGCGCCAAAAAGGTGATTTGGAAACACAACGACCTTGAGGATCTGGAGGAAAAGCTCGCCGAGCTCCCGGCCGGGCAGCCAAAACTGATCGCGTTCGAGAGCGTTTATTCGATGGACGGCGACATTGCCCCAATTCGCGAGATCTGTGACTTGGCAGATCGCTACGGGGCGATGACCTATCTTGATGAGGTGCACGCGGTCGGGCTTTATGGCGCGCGCGGTGCCGGTATCGCTGAGCGGGACGGGGTCATGGACCGCATTACCGTGGTTGAGGGCACTCTTGGAAAGGCGTTCGGAGTTGTGGGCGGTTACATCGCCGCATCGGCCGAGCTTTGCGACTTTGTGCGTTCATTTGCCAGCGGGTTCATATTCACCACAGCTCTGCCGCCATCAGTTGCCGCGGGTGCAGCAGCTTCGATCCGGCATTTAAAGTGCAGCAGTGAAGAGCGCCGCCGGCAGCAGGAGAATGTTGCTGCAGTCCGCCGGCGTCTTGATGAAATCGGTCTGCCGCATCTGGACAATCCGAGCCATATCATCCCGGTTATGGTGGGCGATCCGGTGAAGTGTAAATTCATTTCGGACGTTTTGTTGAAAGACTACGGGATCTACATCCAGCCCATCAATTATCCGACGGTCCCGAAGGGGAGCGAACGCCTCCGCATCACACCGTCTCCGGTTCATTCCCAAGAGGACATCGCGCACCTGGTGACCGCGCTGGAGAGCCTATGGACCCGGTGCGAACTGGCACGCCGGCCGGTCGCAGCGTAACGCTGCGGCCTCACTCAAATTCCATTTGTTCATAGACCCGGCCGGCATTTTTGGTCGCAAGTTCTTCGAACGTGTCGAGATGCGCATAGGGAGACTGGTCGACATAGTAGGCGTCGGCAAGGTCGCCGCCATCGTCCAGATGCTCGCCGATTTTTTTCCGCAGATAGGCAAGGTAGTCGCGCGTGTACCGGCGCACCTGCGCCATGTTAGTCGGGTGGCCATGGCCCGGAATGACATAGGTTGCGTTCAGGGCCTCAAAGCCGGTCTCCCATGTCTCCAGCCAGTCCGCGACAATTGTATCTTCGAAAATCGGCAGCATGCGTTCGTGAAACGCCATGTCGCCCGCGATCACAAGGCTCTGTTCCGGTAGCCAGACCTGGGTATCGCCGGGGCCGTGGGCCGGGCCGAGGTGCAGCACCTCGATCCAGAAATCTCCCATCTCGATGATATGCTTGTCTTCAAATGTTTCGGTCGGTGGAGCAACAAACGTGCCCTCGGCCTTGTCCCTGTTATAGCGTTTCATGGCTTCCAGAATCTGGTTGCCGCGCTCTTCGATTTCGTGGGCGGCGTCGACATGGGCCAGGATCGGAACACCCTGTTCAGCCCAATAGGAATTGCCGAGCATCGCGTGACCTTGGCCATTCTCATCGATGACAAGTCGTACGGACTGGTCGGTAATGGCCTTGATCTCGTCGTGCAGCGCCTTGGCAAGCACATATGCCGCGCCGCCATTGATCACGATGACGCCATCCCCAGTGACGATGAAGCTGAGATTGTTGTTGTGTCCGGAGTTTTCGTAGGTCGGCGGCGCGGTGGCGCCGATTGCCGACCAGACATGCGGAATGACCTCGACCGGCTTTGAATACAGCGGCGAGCCCGGGTATTGGTCGGCAATGTCCTCACTGGCATGCGCCGCGGACACCGCCAGAACGGCGGACATAAGCACTCCAAGAACGCGCATCACGAAGCCTCCGGGACAAAGCGGAATTCGGCGCCGTTGCGCTCCACATGACCAATTCCGCCATTGGGCAAATGGAAACCTGCGATCTTCAGATCGTCGGCAACGATCCGGTCGAAAAGAGCCGCGCGGGTTTTGGCGCCCAGATCGCTGTCTTGATCCGAACCGCTCGGCCATTCCGGCCGCATAAACGCAACATGATGATTGCCGATTGCGTCGCCGATCACCAGCGCCGCTTCGGAACCTTGACGCACCTCGAAACTCATATGTCCCGGCGTGTGGCCGGGTGTCGAGACGGCTTGAATACCGGGCAGCACTTCGTCTCCGCCGTTAAAGAACTCAACTGCGTCCTCGATCGCCTCCAGCCGCCGTTTCGCACCGACGGCCATGGACGCACGGGCCTCTCCGATCGTGTTGACGGTCTCCGGGTTCATCCAATAGTCCCATTCCGCCCGGCCGATCATGTAGGTCGCATCGTAAAACAGCGGATCGTCAAACTCGTCGAGCAGGCCCCAAATGTGGTCAGGGTGGCCATGTGTGAAGACCACATGGGTGACGTCTTCAGGTGCGACATCTACTTTGCCCAAGGCATCGAGCAGTTTTCCGGCCGAAGGCTGAAAGTCAGGTCCAGCGCCCACATCGAACAGCACGGTATTGGTTCCGTCCCGATAAAGAGAGACATTGCAGTCTGGTGTCAGCGTCGTCTTGGAGATCCCGGTCTGGCTCAAAAGCGGCGCCAGATCGTCCTGCGGCATGGGCTCGAAGATGAAGCTGCCAGGTAGGGTGAGATGCCCGTCGCTCAGGGTCGTGAGCGTGCCGTCGCCGATGGCAGTTTCCGCCACAGCGAACCTGGCAAGAGGCATACAAAAAATCGGCATCGCGGCACAGCCGGACAGAAAGGCACGGCGAGACAAAGACATGGCGTTCCCTCACTTTAAATTCTTATATTTGAATATGTATGAGATCCTGATATCGCGCAAGGCAATGCAACCGATGAAAATAAGATGGCCTCCTATTCCAACTGGGTAGGTCTTGCCAATTGGGTCGGCAAAAGCGAGCTGCTATGAGATGAACGATCAACGACATGCCGCGACTTATCTTCTTTCAGCATGCGCTAGAGTGAGTTTAACGGCCCGACCAAATATCCGTTTTCAGATTTGAATTTGGAACCAGAAAACCCAATGGGACGTGAAATTCCGCCATCAACCGCTGCAGCGGCCGATGACGGCTTCGGGCCGGGAACGCTTCTGTCCTAAACCGAGCTGTGTCATACAGTGTAATCGACTGGCAAAGGCCCGAAAAGAATTGCTCAATAATGGGATTTGTGCGTCCCAACTGAAGTGTTGGATATCTCAATTCGTCATATGGACTTGTTGTCATACACTGTCCGCCATGTTCACCGTCATACACACTCAGACCAAATTGGTTTTGAAAAGCCAGCACAAACTTCCACAATTGGGGTTGGCCTGTTGCGCACTCCTGCCGTTCTACGGGGCCTGGACAGCCGAACCGCATGATACGGCTGGCCAAGTCGGTATGAGCCTTGCCGGCATAGTGTTTCTGGCTACCGGCCGGTTCTTCTTCCCGAACCACACCATTGTCTTTGACAAAGGGGCAGGCAATGTTGTCAGCGAGCGCCGGAGACTGGGACGGACCAACCGGCAGGTCATTGGACTTGCAAGAATCGAACGTGTCTACGCTGAAAGAACCAGACCGATGACGCACCGACCGAGCGGCTGGCGCCAAGAACCGCAACCGGATGTATACCCCTTGAAACCACGTTCGGCTCTTCGAGCCGGGGTGAGCTTGTCAAGGAAATCAACGATTGGCTTCAGACCTAAGAGCACGTCTCGGGCGGTCAGCGTTTTATCTGAAATTGCCTGGCCAAGTAAGAGTGGTCGCGACACTTCCGGTCCTAAGCGGACATTCGATCACGCAGCGGCGAAGGTCCGTTCCGAGCCTTCTTTAACTGATGATACGGCTGCGCCAATGTCCGCTTCTTAAGCTGCGGATGGCGCTGGATTGCGTGGTGCAGCTGTATCATCTGCGCGGCACAGCCAAGCAGCACAATAAAGAAGACAAACATGGCTTTCGCCGGACGCGGCTGTAATGCTGGATCCTCGGTGAAAACGACGTGCAACTACAATTGCTTGCACTGGCCTTTAATCTGGACACGTTCCTGAGCTGAATTTAACTGCCTGACGTGATGGCCGATTGGTCATTGATCAGTCTACAATCAAAGCTGATCAAAATCGGGGCCCGCATCGGGCGTCACGCCCGTGCCATCACTTCAAGCTGGCAAAGGTTATGGTTGCAGGCGCGATGATGCGTGTGATCCTCGCCACCATCCGCCGTTTGAGAGCGCCTCCGTTATGCCCTTGACCGCGATCAAGGCCAAAACGGAAGGAAAAAGGTGGGCCAAGTCTCCCCGGTACACTGAATAGCCGGCGCAAGGCTAGAACACGACGGCGGCACGGGTTGATCCGTCCAGTTCAAACAACCTACCCGACTGCCGACAGCGCTCGGGCCAAAAATGCTTGTCCAGAGATCCGATCCACGTAATCTTCGCGTCAAACAGTACGCCATTTGGGGGTTGTCGGTTGAGATGAGGTTGTTTTCGGACCGAATTGCGATCTTGGTGAACGGCAGTGTGCTGGCCGTGTTGGCTTGCACGACCGTCGCGCAATCGCCCGCTTTTGCCCAGACCGCGCCCGATGGGCTTGTCCGGGCGAATGACTTCGTGGATGAGCGCGAAGATGGAAGCGGCGCGTTCCGCACGCATTGCCTGGAGTCCCACACCAGCCATGACGACCCGCTGGTGTTTCCCGGACAGCCGGGTGCAGCGCATCACCACGTGTTCTTCGGCAATCCAGGCGTCGACGCGCACACCACCGTGGCGGACCTGAACGACGCGGGTCGCACGACCTGTGACGGCGGCACGCTCAATCGGTCCGCCTATTGGGTGCCTGCTATCTACGACGGGCGCGGTGAGCGGATCGAATATGTCGAGCCGCTCTTCTACTACAAGACCGGCTATCATGTGCCGGCCTCGGCAGTAGTGCCGCCACCGGAGGGCCTTCGGATGATCGCCGGGGATGCCCACGCGACCGCGCCACAGGGGACGCATGTGGTCAGGTTCCGCTGCGCGAATTGGCAACCCGAGCGCAGATGGTTCGACCCCGGCGATCCGCTCGATCATGTCGATACCCTGCCGGACTGTCCCGAGGACGAGCTGCTCGAGGTGCGCGTGGTCTTCCCGCAGTGCTGGGACGGGCAGACCCTCTCCGCGGCCGATAACCGCAGCCACATGGCCTATCCCCGCGAAGCGGAGCCGCCCATGGCGGGAACGGGTGGGTGCCCGGCGTCCCACCCAGTGGCCATTCCGGAAATTTCCTACAATTTCGCGATCTACGTGACCGCCGAGACCGGGCCGCCGTCGACCTGGCGCTTTTCGTCGGACCGGCCGGATGTCACGGCACCCGGGGTGAGCCTGCACGCAGACTGGATGAACGGCTGGGATCCCGAGATCATGAAAATGATCGTCGAGAATTGCCTCTTGCCCGCCCGGGAATGCGGCGTCGGCCTGCTTGGCGACGGGACGCGCCTGCGGCCAGTCGTGCAGGACTAGGTGGCCGGGGTGACCCCGAGCGCCGCTTGCGCGCCTGCGCCGGAGACGAGAGATGACACTTAAATTGTCCTGTCATGCTGCGGGACGATGATCATATGACATTGTCCAACGGAGGCGTTCATGATCATTCGCTCTGCCGCGCTGGCCCTTTCCCTTTTGCTGGCCGCGCCGGTGCAGGCGCAGGACATCATATCCATCGGCGACAGTATCATGTACTGGAACGGCGCGCAGTCGATCCCGGCCCAGCTGTCGCGGGAATTGGGCGTTCCCGTCGATGACCGGTCCCTTGCCGGTTCGCAGGTCAGCACCGGGTTCTGGAACCGCAGACAAGGGCTCGATATCCGGGCACAGCTGGGCGGTGACCGGCCCGATATCGTTGTGATGACGGGCGGCGGCAATGATCTGGGGGAAAGGTGCGGGTGCCGCGAGGGCTGCGCCGAAGAGGTCGACAGGCTGCTGACAGAAGATGGGGGCGGCGCATTCGGCGCGTTCCTGAGTAATGTCGTTGCGGATGGCACCCAGGTCTTCGTGCTAGGCTATCCGGACCCGCCGACCGGGGGGAACGACTTTTCCGGCTGCGTCGCCGATCTTCGGGCGCTCGCGGATAGGCTGGATGCACTGGAGGGCGTAACCCTCGTGCCAGCCCATCAGGCGATCGATCCGGGGGACATGTCGTATTATGATGCGGACCGGGTCCATCCGTCGGTCAAGGCATCGTCGGTCATGGCCAAGTTGCTGGCTGACGCCATCAAGGCGTCGCGTTAACCCATGGGCGGGGCGGTCCTCTACCTCGCGAACACGGCGTGTTCGGGCAGATCGGTCAAAGGCATCTCGAGCAAACGCAGAGCGGGCAGGCTGACCTGGCTGCCCGAGCGCAGAGCAGCGCCCGCGAGGCGCAGCTGCGGCCGATGTACTGTTAATGTCCAATGCTTAAGCCGCGACCGATTTGGTCAGCTGAACATCAAATATCAAATATCAAGATAAATTCCTCCGTGACTTCAGGTTCATCGACGAGCAAAGTTACCGCGTCCTGACCAGGCAAACTGATTTAAGTCGCGACGCGTCCGTACTGAGACACAGCAGAACTTGGCGCGACCGCAGCGTAAGTTCGCTTCGTCCCGCGGAGCGGACATTAATTTAATCCGCAACAAATGTCCGCTTCCCGCCCTTTGAGGCCGTTCGCTTCGTCTTCCGGTATAAAGCCACGAAATACTAGTGATCGTAGGATGTGTTATTTGTTTTTGTCTGGCATCACCCGCTGGTTAGTTTCAAAACCCATGCTTCCCAAGTAATCATCATCTCCCGGCGCTGCTCAAGCAGATCCGTGCGATGGTAGGCAGCCTCAGTCGCATTCCTGATCGTGTGCGCTAGAGCTCTTTCCGCCAGATCACGCGGGTAGCCATTTTCAGATGCCCAGTCCCGAAAACTCGACCGAAATCCGTGCGCGGTGGCGATCCGCCCCGGTGTGTCGCTGGCGACCTTGTGATCG
>NZ_SMLZ01000094.1:0-48808 GCF_009711415.1 Roseibium denhamense | reverse complement strand
CAGGCATTTGGTCAGCGCCATGTCGCTGACAGCAGTATTGTTTCGCGAAGGGAAGACCAGCTCGGTGACTTCCAAGTCTGCGTCCTGCCGCAGTCTTTCGAATAGTTCGATCAGATAAGGAGAAAGTGGCACCCGATGCGCGACCTTTGCTTTCATGCGCTGGGCCGGCAGGGTCCAGATGCCTTTTTCCAGATCCAGCTCCGACCATTCCATCAGTCTGACCTCACCGGAGCGGGCCGCCGTCAGGATCAGAATTTCAAGCATGAGCTTGGAGCGTGTCTTTAGGCCAGTGCGCAGGACACCCTTTACGAAAGCCGGCACATCCCGCCAAGGGACAGCGGGCTGGTTGGCAACCCGTTCGCGCTTGCCGGGCTGCTTTGGCAGCAGCTGGCTGACGACACCAACGGGGCTCGCCATGATGTATCCATGTGCGGCGCACCAGTTCATCACGGCATCGCACCGCTGTTTGACACGTGAGGCCGTTTCCGGCTTTTCCAGCCAGATCGGTTTCAGCGCGCCGGCAAAATCCGCGGGCGACAGGTTGGATACCTGGATGCTGCCGATCGACGGAAACACATATTGTTCCAGCGTGTTGATCCACTGGTTGGAGTGTTTTTTATTTCGAAACCCTGCCTTCAGGTCATCGTGAACTTTGCGCGCTGCCTCTGCAAATGTCGGCAAAGACATCTTGCGCTGCTCGGTTTCCAAAAGCCTATCTCGTTCATTCAGTGGGTCCTTGCCGTTCTCCAACAGCCGCCGCGCCTGGATGCCTTTGTCTCGAGCTTCCTTCAGGGGGACGGCCGGATAGCTCCCAAGCCCCATGTCGCGACGCTTGCCGGTTTCAGGCGACACAAACCGGAATACCCACTTTGCCTTGCCGACTGACTTTCCGGGAAAGAGATAGAGCCCTTGAACAGTCCCATCCGAAACCGGCTTTTCGCCGGGTTTGGTTTTCCTGGCTTTAGCATCTGTCAGCAATCGCCTGTCTCCCAGCGCGTCGTGGCCGAAACAATTTAGCCGATCATCCAGACCATCACACGGCGCGATATTTGCTGCCTCATGATGATAGAGATAGAAACGAAAAGGAAACGCGGAAGGTCAATTAGTTGTTGAATTATAATGCTATAACCATAGTGCGTGAAATCGATTGATCGAGATTGAGACTCAAATATAGGCGGACTTCCTTTCCGCCACTTTCCCCTTCAGAAAATCTCAAGAACCGAGCGAAACGGCGGTTTTTTGCCGCGCGGTGGCATGGCCACTGCAAGGGTGGCGCGGACGGCTTGCCACGCCGATCTCCCTTGCAGCTGCTTACCGACATAGAGCGCTGCATGCCGGGCCTTGCCGCGCTGGCTGTCTATCCGGTTTGGCTTTTGTCCCGCTTTTGAAGCGTGAACGTGCGCAGCGTTAGTCTTTTGAGCAGGGCTGCCTTGCGGGCCGGTGCGCGCCGTTCTCTCAGGTGCCCGAATAGGATGGCGTGCGGCGGTCGATCCAGGCGGAAAGTCCTTCATGAATGTCCTGCGTTGCGGCCATGCGCCCGAATTGCTCGCTCTCGATTTCCAGCCCCTCCGCAATTGTCGCATTCAGGCCTCGGGTCACGGCCGTGATGATCCGCGCCGCGGCCAAAGGGGAATGCCGCAAAATGCGCTCCGCAAGGTCGAAGGCGGCGGGCATGAGGTCATCATGCGGCACAACCTTGTTCACAAGCCCCAATTCATAAGCGCGCTTCGGGCCGAATACGTCGCCTGTCAGCAGAAGCTCCAAAGCGCGCTTGCGGCCCGCAAGGCGCGGCAAGCGTTGGGTGCCGCCGAAAGTCGGCGGGATGCCGATGTTGATCTCAGGCTTTGAGAAGGTCGCCTTGTCTGACGCAACAGCAAGGTGCACGGCCTCGGTAATCTCACATCCGCCGCCAAATGCGATCCCATTGACGGCAGCGATGATGGGTTTGGTGTAGGATTCCAGCCTCCGTGTCATGCGCTGACCCCGGCGCACGAACGCCTTCATGGCGGCATCTGGGCCTGCCTTCACGCTTTCGGCGAACTCATGAATATCGCCGCCCGCCGAAAAGGCCCGCTCTCCCGTCCCTGTCAGCACCACGGCACGGAGGGTGTCGTCGTCCTCTATGACATCCAGGAGTTCCATCAGCCGGTCGTTCGCCGCGTAGTTTAGCGCGTTGAGTTTTTCGGGCCGGTTGAGGGTTAGAACCGCAATTGAACCCTGCTTAGTCATCAAAACTGTATCGGTCATGTCTGTACCCTCCGTCATTTCGTTGACGGAAGCCTAGGGTGTCCCTCATAATGATGTAAACTAACTGGTCGGTATACATGACAAAGCAAAACCCGATATCTACCCGTGACAGGATCCTCGATGCTGCAAACAGCCTTTTCTACGGTGAAGGCATCCGTGCGGTCAGTGTCGATGCCATTGCCGAAAAAGCCGGGCTGACGAAACGGACGCTCTACTACCACTTCAAGAGCAAGGACGATCTGATCGAGGCATATTTGGTATCGCGGGACCAGCCAAACCTGGCGGCGTTTCAATGCTGGTTCGAAGAGGCTGAGGGAAGTGCCGCCGACAAAACATTCGCGATTTTCAACCGGGTCGCTGAAAATGCGCGGCACCCCAAATGGAAAGGCTGCGGCTTTCTTCGCACTGTGGCTGAGCTGGCCAATATGCCAGGCCACCCCGCGGTCGCTGTCGGAGCTGCGCACAAGAAGAAGTTTGAAGACTGGCTATCCGACAGATTTGCGGAGGCAGGAATTGAAGAAGCCGTTGATCTTGCCAGACACACGGCTTTGCTCATGGACGGAGCTTTTTCTGCCATGTTGACCCATCGTGATCCAGAATATGCTGAGGCTGCGGGCGAGGCTGCGCATCGCCTCATAACTGACCGCCTCAAGGTCTCTTAAACAGTCTCCGAAAGATCCGGACTGTCTCCCCGCAGATCTTCATAGAGTTCTCAACGCGTTTTTCTAGGCGCGAAGCGGTCCCTTTGCGGGCCCGGCGGCGGTTTGGACCGCCGCCGGAGAAAAGCTTACTCGGCGGCCTGACCGGGCGTGTCGTGGTCGGAAGCGTCGTGGCGTTCCGCCAGCTGCTCGCTTTCCTCGCCCCAGACCTTGTTGACCCGGCGCCCGCGGGCGACGGCCGGGCGGGCGTCGATCTTCTCGGCCCAGGCGACAACGTGCTTGTAGTCTTGAACGGAGAGGAACTCCGCAGCGTCATAAAGCCGTCCCAGGACAAGGCCGCCGTACCAGGGGAAAATCGCCATATCGGCAATAGTGTATTCGCTTCCGGCGATGAAGGGACGTTCCGCCAGGGTCTTGTCCAGAACATCAAGCTGGCGTTTTGTTTCCATGGCAAAGCGGTCAATCGGATACTGGAATTTCTCCGGCGCGTAGGCATAGAAGTGGCCGAAGCCTCCGCCCAGATAGGGAGCAGACCCCATCTGCCAGAACAGCCAGTTGAGCGTTTCAGTCCGGGCCGGGCCTTCTTCTGGCAGGAATACGTCGAATTTTTCCGCCAGATACATGAGGATCGACGCGGATTCAAAGACGCGGGTCGGTGTTTGCGTGCTGTGATCGACCAGCGCGGGGATCTTGGAATTCGGGTTGGCGCCGACGAAGCCGCTGCCGAACTGATCGCCGTCACCGATTTTGATCAGCCAGGCATCATATTCCGCGCCCTGGTGGCCCTGGGCAAGGAGCTCCTCCAGCATGATAGTGACCTTGACGCCATTCGGGGTCGCCAGGGAGTAGAGCTGCAACGGATGCTTTCCGACCGGCAATTCTTTTTCATGGGTCGCGCCGGAGACCGGGCGGTTGATGCTCGCGAACTGGCCGCCGCTCGGCTGTTCCCAGGTCCAGACTTTCGGCGGGGTGTAAGACGTATCACTCATGGAAAAATGCGCTCCAGGCGGTTTGAAATCAAATCATGATCCACAATTACTTGGGAGCCGGGCGGCGCCGAAGTCATCGTAATCTTACGATCAAATAGGATGTGACACCGGACTTGCCTAGGGGTAGAGTACAGGTTTGCGCGCGCAGCTGAACGTCTGAACGCAATTTCCGGTCTTTCGATCAAGCATAGGACGCCCATGTCGGGTTCGAACCAAAACCGTCGCGCAACCAAGCAGCTGTTGCGGGCGGAAAGGCATAGTGATTGCGCATTGCTAGAGCGTTTCTCGATAATATTGAAGCGTTTGACCGCGGCGATTTTACCCTGTGGCTAGGCGGATTGCCCGCCTTGGTGCGGCCCACCACAAGGGGAGGCCAACGATGCCATGGGGCAAAATCGCCTGGCCCATTTCAGCATGAATTTCCAATGCATTCACCCTCTCGGGGGTGAGGAATTGCGGCCCATCGGCGGCGTTGCGCCGCTTGCACGATACACCGCATCGTGCGGCACGACGCGTCTAGCCGAGTGAGCCGGAATTCCTCATCAAATGATCCAATATTATCGAGAACCGCTCTAGCTGTATTAGTCCCTCATCCCGGCATCACCAAAGGAAAAGCCGCCCCCTCGGGAGCGGCTTCGTTTCTACTGATCTAGCGCGTGTCGCATTAATTCGTATTCATCATGTGTCGTCTTTTGCGTTGAAATCATTGATTTCAGAAAGTGAAAGACGACACCGATTAAATGCGATTTGCACTAAACCGATGCGGAGTGAACCGATCAGTCCCGCACCACATAAACGGAACATTTGGAGTGACGGACGACCCGGGCAGCGTTCGGCCCTAGCAGATATTCGCTCAAATGGGGCTGATGCGCGCCGATCACGATGAGATCGGAACCGGCCTTTTTGGCCCCCTCGAGGATCTCCTCGTAGATCGATCCCGTCGCAACCACATGCCGGATTTCGCTGTTGCGGTCCTCGCCCAAGACAGAGGCAACTTTGTCAACCAGCTTTTTCTGGGTTTCCGCGACCAGCTCTCCTTGAAAGTTCTCGTCGAAGTAGGACGCCACCAACGTGATGCCGGCACTTGGAATGACGGTCATCACATCAAGCTGCGCATTGTCCAGCTGCGCAAGTTTGTTGGCAGTTTCCAGCACCTTCTTGTCATGGTCCTGGCTCACATCGACAGCACACAATACCGAACTGGTCATGCCGGAACTCCTTCTTCCTGGCGGGCACTCCGGCCGGCACGGCCGCGTTGAAGAGCATAGATCAGACCCAGCAGCAGGAAGCCCGGGAGGAACATCAGTTCCTTCGGCAGCTGATCCGCCTCGAGTTGAGCCGTCTCGATCACGACCGGCTCATCGGCATAGAAGTCGAAGTTGCTGAGCTGTTCGAAGAACGGCGTGCCGGGGAAGGGTTCGTCGAGCTTCAGGACGCCGCCTTCATCGATTGTTGTCAGGCCTAGCGCGGACAGGCGCTCTTCGCCGCCGCTTTCATCGCCTGTTGTTATCAGGATCGTTGTCTCGGTCGTGTTGCCGGTATCGAAATCCGGGCCTTTCAGATTGACCTTGATCTCGCTTCCAGGGGCAGCGTCGCCGATTGCCGAGACGAAGCCGGCAGGCTGGACAAATTCATAAGGCGGTTGCACCTGGTTCATGAAGAAGTCCGGCCGGAACAGGATGAAGGACACCAGGATGAGCGCAATGCTCTCATAGATGCGGTTATGGGTGATGAAGTACCCCATGGTTCCGGCGGTGAACACAAGGATCGCGATTGTCGAGACAATGAACACCATGATGCCCTGGGCCCAAGTGACGTCGATCAGGAGAAGGTCGGTGTTGAAGATGAACACGAAGGGCAGGGCAATCGTACGCAGGGAATAAAAGAAGGCGGTAAAGCCCGTCTTGATCGCATTGCCGCCCGACACCGCCGCCGCGGCGAAGGACGCAAGTCCCACAGGAGGCGTCACATCCGCCATGATCCCGAAATAGAAGACAAACAGATGGACTGCGATCAGCGGCACGATCAGCCCGGACTGCGCGCCAAGTTCGACAACCACGCCAGCCATCAGCGACGAGACCACAATGTAGTTGGCTGTGGTGGGCAGGCCCATGCCGAGAACCAGTGACAGGATCCCGACGAAGATCAGCATGAACACGAGATTGCCACCGGAGACGAACTCGACGAGATCGGCCATGACCTGACCGATGCCGGTGAGCGTAACCGTGCCCACGATGATGCCAGCGGTTGCAGTCGCAAGGCCGATCCCGATCATGTTGCGGGCGCCGTCAATCATGCCATGTGCAAGATCGTTTACGCCGGCCTTGATTGCCGCCACGGTCTCGCTCTCACCGCGGAAGATTGCTTTCAGCGGCCGCTGAGTCAAAAGGATCGCGATGAGGAGCGCGGTTGCCCAGAAGGCCGACAGGCCCGGCGACTTCTGCTCGATCATCAGGAAGTAGACCAGCACCACTATCGGCAGGAGGTAGTACAGGCCGGACTTGTAGATCTCCGCAATTTCCGGAAGCTGTACGTCTTTGGCGTTCGGATCATCGGGGTGCAGATCGTCTACACTTGCTGCCAGTTTCAAAAGTACAACATAAGCAAGGAAAACCAGCGCCGCGAGGACCCAGCTGGCGCCTTCCGGAACCAAGGCGACAACCCAGCTGATCGGATACTGGATGCCATAACAAAGGGCGGCAAAGCCTGCGAAGAAGAAGAACATCCCCAGGACCGTCCGCAAGGTGGAAACGGTCTTGTGGCCGATGACCGGCATGTTGCGTTTCACGGCTTCCAGGTGAACGATGTAAACCAGCGCGATATAGGAAATCAGGGCCGGCAGGAAGGCGTGTGTAATCACCGCCACATAGGAGATGCCGACATATTCCACCATCAGGAAGGCGGCCGCGCCCATGACGGGGGGCATGATCTGACCGTTTACCGATGAGGCCACCTCGACCGAACCGGCTTGTTCGGAGGTGAAGCCAACCCGCTTCATGAGCGGAATAGTGAAGGTACCGGTGGTGACCACGTTGGCAATGGAGGATCCGGAGATCAGGCCTGTTGCGGCAGACCCCACAACAGCCGCCTTCGCCGGACCGCCCTTGAGGTGGCCAAGCGCGCCGAACGCCATCTTGATGAAGTAGTTGCCGGCACCCGCCTTGTCCAGCAAGGCGCCAAAGAGAACGAAGAGGAAGACGAACTTGGTGGAGACGCCGAGTGCGATACCGAAGACACCCTCAGAGGTAATCCACATATGGCTCATCGCCTTTTGCAGCGACGCGCCTTTCCAGCGGATGACTTCCGGGACCCAGGGGGAGGAACCGAAGAAGACATAGAGCAGGAACACGGTCGCAACGATTGCCATTGCCGGACCGAGGGCGCGCCGGGCTGCCTCGAAAAGCACGATGATCCCGGCAAGCGCAAACCACTTGTCCATATTGTCTGCCAGACCGCCATTGTTGACGATTTTGTCGTAGAAGAAAAAACCGTAAAGGGCGACGAATGCCCCGAAAATAGCAAGTGCCCAATCTTGCAGGGGCACCCGGTGGCGGGGACTGCTGCTAAGAGCAGGGTATGCCATGAACGCGAGGAACATGGCGAAGGCCAAGTGGACTTGGCGGCTGTTATTTATGATGTCGGAAGGCAAGACATAATAGACGACCGGGGAGGCGAGTAGTACCTGGAATGCAGACCAAATCAGAGCTGTGGCCGCGATCAGGAGGCCAACCGATCCGGGAGGGTTCCTCGATCCCGAATCTGACGAGGCGACGAGTTCCTGGAGTTCTGCCTCGCTCAAGCCGCGCCTATCCTGGCGTCCGCCTGCCGGCTGCATTTGATCTGACATAATTTCCCCCTGCGGTCTCTTCCCCGGAATACGGGTTGTCCGCTTCTTTCCCAACAGTCCCGGAATTTTCGGCCACTCCGGAGCCGTCTTACAAGCATTTCAATCGCGCCATCGTCTGCCCAATCATGGCGGTCATGGAGAAAGGACCCGGCTGATCCAGCCGGGCCCTTGAACAGTCAGGTCTTAGTTGATCCAGCCCTGTTCCTTGTAGTACTTCGCAGCGCCGTCATGGAGCGGAGCGGACAGACCGTCTGCAACCATTTCTTCCGGCTGCAGGTTGGCAAATGCCGGGTGCAACTTCTTGAAGGCATCGAAGTTTTCGAAGACGGACTTCACCAGCACGTAGACAGTGTCTTCGGAAACGTCTGCGGAGGTTACGAAGGTCGCGCCGACACCGAAGGTTTGGGTGTCGTTGTCGTTGCCGCGGTACATGCCGCCCGGAATGGTCGCGGTGCGGTAGTAGCTGTTGTCATTGACAAGCGTGTCGACAGCTTCGCCGTCAACGGTCACCAGAACGGAGGAGCAAGCGGTCGTTGCTTCCTGGATGGAGCCGGACGGGTGTCCAACCGTGTAGACCATGGCATCGATCTGGTTGTCGCAAAGCGCTGCGGACTGCTCGGCCGCTTTCAGCTCGGTTGCCTGAGCGAAATCATCCGTGGTCAGGCCTTTGGCTTCCATGAGAACTTCCATGGTGCCGCGCTGACCCGATCCCGGGTTGCCAATGTTCACGCGCTTGCCCTTCAGGTCATCAAAAGATGTGATGCCGGCATCGGCGCGGGCAACAACGGTGAACGGCTCCGGGTGAACGGAGAACACGGCGCGCAGGTTCTCGAACGGACCTTGTTCTTCGAACTTCGAAGTGCCGTTATAGGCGTGATACTGCCAGTCGGACTGGGCAACACCGAATTCCAGTTCGCCGGCGCGAACGGTGTTGATGTTGTAGACGGATCCGCCTGTGGACTCGACCGAGCAACGGATGCCGTGGTCTTTACGTCCCTTGTTCACCAGACGGCAAATCGCACCGCCGGTCGGGTAGTAAACACCAGTCACACCACCGGTGCCGATGGTGATGAATTCCTCGGCGCTGGCTGCGCCGGTGAATGCGATGCTGGTGGCGACAACGGCACCGGCAAGGTTCAGTTTCATCATCATTTGACTTGGCTTCCCTTTATAACGTTTTGCGCCAGACGCTCTTCGGCATCCTAAACGCTTTCAATTTCGTCGAGCAGACGGTTGTGCCTGTCGACATCTTGAATCCGGGCATCCGCCTCGGATCCGGCTCGCGCGACCAACATTCCAGTGATGATTTCAATCAAGACCAATGTGGCCGCATAAGAGGAGAAAAAGTGAGGACTTTCAGTGCGTTGTATGAAATGAAAGTCCGCTGAACGCAAGCCCGGAAATGCGTGGCTGTCAGTAAGGGCAACCACTTTTGCCCCCTTTGCTGCCGCAAGATCCGCTGCCTGAACGGAGCGGTGCGCGTACGGGTGCTTTGAGATGATCAGGACCGTGTCAGCTGACGTTAATCCGGCCAGCGTGCTTCCAAGGGTGGTTCCGTTGCGCCCCGCAACCGTCCATCGGTCGTCGAACCAATTTGCAAGATAGGAGAAATAGTCGGCAAAACCGGCGGATGCCAAAGCGCCAACAAGGACGATCTTCCGGGACTTGGCCAATCTGTCGACAACCGCCTCTAGCATGTGCGGATCGATATCATCTTGAAGGCTTTTGATGTTGTCGATGCAGGCGGACACCTGGCGGGGCAGCAACGGATGATCGGCATCATTGCGAAGGCGCCTGGCCTTGCCTTGAAAATCGCTGGTTTCCTTCCGGCCCAGCTCGGTCCGCGCCTGCTCGCGCAGTTCTTCATAGTCAGAATAGCCGATTGCTCTTGCAAGGCGCGTGTAGCTCGCCGGAGAAACGCCGCTTGTCGATGCGATCGAACGCAGGCTGCGCGTCGCAATTTCCAATGGATTTTCAGCGACAAAGTCTGCGGCCATACGCAAGGTTTCGCTTAAATCAGCGTAGTTGGCCGAGATGGCAGACCGGATCTGGACAGGCGGCTTGATCTCCATGCCGGTACTGTTTCATTCGTTTTTTACATTGTCAATTTCTGAAACAATTGTTTCTCGCTGCCGGGCGCATTTTTCCGAAAGGGAGCAGCAAAGCGCAATCAGATGCGCCGTTTTCGAAAGGACCCCGGCGCCATCGCCACCTGCAATTTGCGGCGGTCACCCCGTGCTCTGGTTCAGCACGCTTTCGCAATAGGTCCTTGCGCTTTGAATGTCGCCGCTGTCGGTCTGGACTTCGACCCGAAGGATCTTGCCGTCGGCTTCGGTCAGGATTGCGAGATTGCACTCCTGGGTCAAAGGTTCGGGATGCTTCTTGGAAGTCATTGTGGTCTTGTTGATGGAAGACCAGTAATAGACCAGTTCTTTCGGATCGCCCTGTGGATAGTTGAGTGGATCCGCGCCCTTGGGGATCGCCTGATAGGCAATGACCTGGTCAGGTGGGCCGTACTTGTTGAAAAAATCGGCTGACGGTTTTCCATCGAAATCGGTGCGGATCCTGGGATTGCCGCCGGACACGCAGGCCGCGGCCAAGGCGGCTGTGCAGGTCACAAGCAATGTCCGGCGGAAACCAATCATCCCAGTCTCAATGCCCTTCGGGCGAATAGTCACGCCCCATCCCGGCGCAGTGGTCAGTTGATCTGCAACTCGAGGGCAGGGTGAAGCCGCTGCAGATTGCGGAGCGATTTAGACTGCCACGGGATTGACTTGGATCCCAGCACCTTTACGCCGATATCAGGCTGTTTTCGAATTTCGATGGTAAACTTTGCCAGCAGATTGATGCCGGAGCTGTTGAGGAACTCAAGGCCTGTCAGATCAAGGATGATCTCCGCCGGTTTGGTCGCCAGAACGTTGTTCATCAACTCAAGGATGGGCGCGTAAGCTTCCGTGCCGGACAGCCGCATTGTGCCTTCGTAATGGATCCTCGCGCCCTCAGACCAAACACGATAATCGTTCGTGCTGATTTCCATGCTTATTTTTCCCCTAGGAATGAGACTGCGGTCAAGCGAATGTCAGAGCTGCGACCGTATGAAGGTGTACTGTTCCATTGGCATGATCGGAGCGAAAACTCCAGCCCAAGCGCGCATCATAATCGTTCATCAACGTCAAAAGCCCGAGGCCCGAACCACCGGAACCTGCATCCGACGCATTGGCTTCGATCCGCTCCAGAAGCAGTTCACCGGGATCCCGGGACAACAACTCCTGCAAGAGCGCCTGAAACTTTTCGGCGGTCTGCGGATCGACCATGTTCGAGATGGTCGATTCAAAGACATTGCGCTCCATCGAGCAGCGTATTTCCACGTTGCCCTTGTGCCGGAACTTGACGGCATTTTCCAAAATCTCGTTGAGGAGGTAGCCTATGCTGTGCCGGGCGTCGACCTGATCCACGCCTTTTTCACAACATTTTGCAAAATATTCGCCAAGAAAATCAGACGTGGTTCCGCAGTGCTGCCAACTCAGTTCCAAAGGCTCAGCGCCCAGATTGATATGCAGTGTTTTTGCCGCTTCACCATTCGACAGGTCTGCGTTTCCGAATGTTTCTGTCATCGGTTACCTATGCTTCATTACGACAAGGGTAATGTCGTCAAACATTTTTTGAGTATCGATGTGCTCTTTCACGTCGCGGATAATAGCTTCGGCAATACCTTTGGCAGGTTTGTCGATATTGGCCTTAGCGCAATCACACATGCGGTCAAATCCATAAAGCTCACCGCCAGGCGTTTCGGCTTCCGTCACCCCGTCCGTGTGAAGGATGAGGATGTCGTTCTTCGAAAATCCGAGATCCAGCGTTTGAACGAATGGGGTGATGTCTGCTTCCAAGCCGACAGGGAACCCGAGATCCACGGTGTCGATCCGCTCCACATCGCCATTTGCCCGTATGATCAGCACTTCCTCATGCTGTCCGGACAAGGTGACCTTGCCGTCTTCGTAATCGACGAAGGCCAGTGTCATGTGCTTGTCGGAGTTGGTCCGCTCGATGTTTTTGTAAAGGGCCCGGTTCAGAACCCCCAGGAACGCGATCGGATCCCGGTCGCCCTTTTCCTGCAAAGCTCGGGCAACGGACTGCACCATGAGCATGAGCACACCGGATTCCAGACCGTGCCCAGTCACGTCACCGATGCCGACCTTGATGCGCCCGCCGTCATGAAGGACATCATAATAGTCCCCGCCAACCTCGTCGGCCGGCTCCATGTAGGCCGCGATTTCGACTTGAGAAATGCCTTCGAGTTCGCTGCGGCGCGGAAGAACCATCTCCTGAATGCGCTTGGCAACATCAAGTTCGGCGCCAAGCCGCAGATTCTCGTCCTTCAGCCGTTGGTTTAGAGCGACAATCTCCTTGTTGGCGGACTCCAGTTTCGCGGTCCGCTCGTCCACCAGCTTCTCGAGATTTTCCGTATGGTAGCTGATCTCTGCGGCCATCCTGTTGAAGGCAAGGCCCACGGCGCCGACTTCATCGCGCGAGGGGATCGCAACACGGACCGAGTAGTCCTTGTTCTCAAGTGCCTGGGCGGCATTCGCCAGCTTGCTGAGACCTGCCGTGATGCGGCCGGAAACGGCGTAAACGGCGATGAAGACGATCACCAGCGCAACCATCAATGCCGCAATCTGCCAATAGACGATCCGTTCGGTCGCTTCGGAGATTTCATTCTGAATCGTTGTCAGCAGGGCGTAGACTTCGTCTTCCGACACCATGAAACCCAGGGTCAGGCGTTCGGATTGAATACCCGTGCCATTCCACAGGTTCATCGGCTCGAGCTGCTTCAAGATAACAAGAAAGCTCTCTTTCCTGTCGCCGTCTTCGATCGTGATGCGGTCGATGATGGTGTCAGTATTCACAGGCATCGCCAGATTGGCGATTGATGAATACTTACTATCCGAGAGGTAGCGATTCACGCCTGTGACGCCTTGACCGGTGGCGTCTTCGGCGACCAGACCGAGTTCTTGTGCCCCGATTTCGCTGGTCGCAATCACATTGCCGCCCGACGAAGTCAGAAATCCGAAGCCGGTATCCGCGATCTGGACGTTTTCGACCAGACTTGCAAACTGGTCGAGTGTGACATCGACCGCAACCATGCCGGCAACATCAGACCGGTCCTCGGTCCATAGGGGCTCAAAGAAACTTACGATAAGCGCACCGGTAATGGCATCGACATAAGGTTCGGTGCCTACAATGTTGCGGTTGACCGGGCGGTTGGAGGGATCCGCAATCCAGGACTGCCAGCCTTCATAAACGCCAGGGAAAAAGAAGTCCCAGAAGTTTGCTTCGTTGTGCCCCGGGTAAAGCTTGTCGAATGTCTGAGCCTGTTCCGTATGCGGCGTTGTCCGCATGATCGGTTTGTCTTTCGGGCCGACGTAATACATCTGCAGCTTGGGCGACCCGGACGTCATCAAGCCAGGTGCGACCAGATTGAAGGTCGAGCTGTTCTCGATTTGCTCCTGGACGTCCGGAAGCGGGTTTCCTTCGTCATCCAGAAGATAACCCCAAATGCTGACGACGCTCGGGCCGGACGGGTTTTGGGACCAGTTGCCATCCGGATTGTACAGCAGGTTATCGCCGAGGTCCTGGTCCTCCTCGACGACGCGCCCGATCTTGCGCTCGGTTTCCGGGTGATCAATCAGCGTCTGCATGGAGGCGCCAAGCGCTTCAACTTCCGAGAAGGTCTGGTCAAGCAACAAGTTGGTGCGTAATGCGGTCGTCTCAATATAGGTTCGCAGGTAGTCTTCCATCGTGCTGGTCAGGCCGGCACTGACTTGTCGCGTGGCATCTTTCGATAGCCTTTGCACGTTCCAGATCGCGATCCCGCCGCCCATCATGAGGTCGAAAACCACTGCCGCGCCAACAACGAGCATGAATTTTGCCCGGAAACTGTGGCGGGAAAACTTGTTGACCGTGGTCTCTTTGCCCTCGGATGTCACAGGGGCAGGCGCTGTTTGATCCATTATTTCGGCTTCCGTGCTGAGGCGACCCAGATTGGCCAGCCAGCATACCCTTTCGGGTGCTTGGCTGCGAAAATATGGTCCTGAAATCCTTGCCGGAAGCGGGCGATGAACTCGGGATTATCCCCGCGCTCGACGGCCATCTGACCGGCATAGACGTTTTCCCATGACTGGATGATATCCGCAAAGTCTTGCGGGTTTCCATCCAGGTTCGTCACCATGAAGCTTTCCATCTTGATGTCGTCG
The DNA here is from genome assembly GCF_009711415.1 of Roseibium denhamense. GTDB lineage: Bacteria > Pseudomonadota > Alphaproteobacteria > Rhizobiales > Stappiaceae > Roseibium > Roseibium denhamense. The sequence goes on along the minus strand of NZ_SMLZ01000094.1, from coordinate 34,815 downwards.
AAACCGGCATCTTGAAGGTAGCGGCGGCTCTTGGGGCCGAACTCGATATCCATGTCGAAATGGGCCCAGAGTTTCGCGACCTCGTTATAGGTCCACTGGATGGTTTCCGAGCGGGGTTCTCCAAGGCAATGGGAGTTTTTCTCGTTCGTGATGTAGACGCGGCCGCCGGGCTTGCAGATCCTAAAAAGCTCTTGAAGGATGTGCTCCGGGTGGTTGAAGACCTGGAGGGAGTGGCGGCAGGTCACGAAATCGAACTGGTTGCTCTCCAGCAGCATTTCCGAGGCATCGCCGAAGACGTATTCGATCCCGCGGACGCCGAATTCGTCGGCAACCTTGCGGGCATAGTCCAGGCTGGATTTGGAGTGGTCCAGGGCCACCAGGCGGCCGGGCTCGAATTCCTTTTGAACAAGCACGGCAAAGTCGCCGATTCCGCAGCAAATATCCGCCATTTGAAGGCCTGGTTGCATACCATGGCGCCGCAGGATCTCGCGCTCGTGATGCCAGGTCAGCTTGGTCTGAGTTCTGAGGATCGGAATGAAGCCGCCTTCTTCGAGGAACGTCTGTCCCGGATAGAACTCGCTGTCATATTCGCTGACGGAGATGTTCTCGTTCGTCGCCTGAAGGGCGGCAAACTTGCGGGTGGACCAGCCGACAACACTCGATGTTGTAATCTGAATGTTGAGGTCCGGGCGGTTCGTGCAGGTATCCGCCAGTTTCTGCGCGATCGCCTGGAAGGCGACATTGTTCATGCGCACCAGACGGCGGACATTCAGATAAAAGCGGCCCTTCACGGTCGATACGGCGTTTTCGAGCGCCGTCATGCAGCCGGTCAGATCGTCAACCCGCTGCGGGCGCAGTGACCCCTGCAGCGAGAATTCCTGGTCGTTCTCGTTGAATTGCCAGGCAAAGGTCTGTGCATTGTCGGACGATATCAAGGTTTCGGTTCCTCAAGAACGAGTTCAGCGGCAAGGCAGAGGCGCTGGGCTTGGTCATCACGGGTCAGGCTCAGGTCCGCCCCGTAGTCGACGCTCAGCTCGAGCAGGCTCAAAGCCATGTCCGGCACATCAGAAGAGAAGAGTTTGTCGAGATAGACGGTTTGTGCGTCCGGCCCGCGGGCAAGGTCCACGGCCCCTTGATAGAAGGACAGCACCCCGTCATCGCTCGGCATGTCGATTTCAATCCGGTCGACGTCGCCCGTCCGGCGGAAGCGGCACACCAGCTGTCCCGTCCGGCCATGCACCCGGAAAGCGGTTTCAAGAAGCTCGTTGAGCGCGGATGAATAGAGATTTGCAAAGAGCAGCGAGTCAGTCCGGTTGTGGCAGACCATGCGGGAGACGTAGCTCGACATCGAATCGCAGTTGGACCAGTCCGACGCAAAGTCTTGCACATCCAGGTCGAGTTCAATCATGTTCCCTGCCGGGTTTGGCGAACTCGGGCTGTATGACGCTTCGGGCATGATTGGCACCTTCGGTTTGGGAGCTTCCGACTTAAAACTCTCTAAGCATAGTTTTCGTAGACGCGCTACATATAGCCCGATGAATTATTATGAATTTCCTGATGCGATCATATATGTCGGTGTACTATAGCGAAATCACGTTGTCATGAATGCCAAAAGCATTGTTATTACAACTGATATTCGGGTCGGTGGCACGTTGGAAATATTGTGTCTCCATGTTTCTGGGGGCTGCGAATGCAGTGCGGCACCCGCCAACTTTGAGGAAATGTTGGAAATGACTGTGCCAACGTCATCAGTTGCCAAGGGCATGGCAGAAGACGCCGGAGCCTTGCAGAACGAGCGCGATCAGCTGAAAGCTGAGCTCGACGCGCTCAAGGCAGAACATGCGGATCTGCAATTGCTTTATGAGGCAACGATTGAACATGGCGAGGCCGTCGAAGATCAGCTTGCGGAAAACAACATCCTCCTGCAACAGACGCAGGAGCGCCTGGAAGCTGAACTCAAGGATGCGGGCAGCTACGTAATGTCGATCCTACCGGCTCCGCGAGCGCAGGGACCGCGTGCGGATTGGCTCCTGGTTCCATCGACGGAACTTGGCGGGGACTCCTTTGGCTACCACGATCTGGATTCCGACCACTTTGCAATCTACCTGATCGACGTCTGCGGTCACGGCGTCGGCGCGGCTCTTTTGTCGGTGTCCATCATCAATGTGCTGAGATCCTGCGCGTTGCCGGACACTGATTTCTCCAATCCGTCCGAAGTCCTGTTCAAGCTGAACAACGCCTTCCCGATGGAACGGCAGAACAACATGTTCTTCACGATCTGGTACGGGGTCTACAAGCGCTCCACCGGCATGTTGGCATATGCCTCAGGCGGACACCCTGCGGCTGTTCTCTTGCGCAAGGGCGAAGACGGCAATGTCCAGACATCCTTCATCGGATCGGACGAGGGTATGGTGATTGGGGCAATAGGCGACATGGTCTTTGAACAGGACGAAGTTCGGATGCAGTCCGGAGACCGGCTTCTGGTCTTGAGCGACGGCACCTATGAAGTTGAGGGTGTCGACAGCGCGGTTCTGACGCTGGAAGGCTTGGCGGAAGAGGCAAGGGCGGCTTCCGGGCCGGTGGCCGGGCACATTTACGATTGGCTGAAGCGGCTCTCCGGGCAGGCGGAACTGCCGGACGACTACACGATGATCGAACTCGCGTTCTAAGCCCCGGCGGACTGCTGATTGCCTTTCTAGGCTGCGCTGTCAGGACCGCTCGATGTCGAGCTCAATTGTGATGGAATTCCCGTTTTCAGTCCGCTCGTGGCGGATGTCGCGGGAAATTTGATGGACGAGGAAAAGACCCAGTCCGCCAACTTTCATGTCGTCAATGTTATCGTTTGTCAGATCCAGGACGGGCGCTTCGCTGATGTCGAAGGTTTGGGCGTTGTCCAGCAGGTGGATCGTAACGCCATCGCGTGCACATTCGATGGTGATCCGGATCTCATCTTTCGTGCGAGATGGGTACCCGTAGGAAACTGTGTTTGAGAACAATTCCTCGATCACCAGGGCAATCGACCGGCGCGTATCGTCAGGCAGGTCACAGGTTTCGGCAGTCTGGTCGATAAACTCGTATATCCGGGAAAGTTCCGACAAGTCATTGGCGACCAGGAGATGTAGCTGCGCCTCCGGCATGGCTGATGCGTCCCGTCAGTCTGTCACTCTGATCATGATCATCCAGCCTTCTGGGGATCTTGCGACACAAGCTCAAGAGCGGCTTCCCGGCTGTCTGCGACGGTCAGGATTTTCAAGAAGCCAGAGATCCGCAGAACTTCGTGCACGGACGGGTTGACGCCGAAAAGGATAAGCTTTCGTCCGCCCGGAGCGATCTGCTTGGTGATGATCAACAGTGACCGCAGCCCGAAGCTGGTCACATAATCAACGCCTGTCATGTCGATCAGAAGGCTGTTGCTGTCGGCACCGGCCGCCTCACGCAAATGGGCCTCGAAGGCTTTCGCGGTCAGGGTCTCCAGTTTTCCGGCGGGGCGGATGATTCGGAAACCGTCCTGGAATTCGTCCTCAATTGTCAGGTGAGGGGTGTCAGCCATCAATTATGCGTCCTTTCAGGCACGTAAATGTATGGTTGCCGCAAGCATTATCCGGACGGGCAAGCGCATGTGGTGCATCTGAGCCGGATGCGGTTTGTGTGCGGAAATACTAGAAACAAAGCGACATATTTCCTGTGAAGTGAGAGTCATTGTAATCTCGGAGACTTGTTGCTGCGATTAGATTCGCATTTCTATACATGTCTCCTTAGTCAAACTCTCCGAATCCGTAGGGCATTTCATATGGCGGAAGACTTACAAATTCCTGAACTCACGGACCCGCGCGCCGAGGCCGGCCGTCACGCGATTGCCGATGGAGACGGACAGGAAGCCTTTCGCGACACGCCTGAGTTCGAGGAACTTGAAGCCGAATTCCGCAAAATGGAAATCGATGGGCCATCCGCAGTCAATTGGAAAATGCTCAATGACGAGACGGTCAAGGTCATTCAGGAAAAGTCGAAAGATCTGGTTCTGGCAACGCGGCTTGTCTACGGGCTGTTTCTGGAGGAGGGGTATCAGGGCCTCGCCATCGGGATCAAAATCCTGGAGGACATGAGCAAGGAGCACTGGGAAACACTGGTACCGCCGGTGCGCCGGGAGCGTGGCCGGGCCGGCGCTTTCGACTGGTGTGCGGAAAAGCTGGGCCCACTGGTGGAGGCCAAGAAGCCCGAAGGGGCGGAGGGGCTTGCCGCTCTTCAAGCGCACGATTACCTGCTGGAACTTGATACGGCGCTGGAACAGAAATTCACGAAATCGTCCGCTGCACTGGGGCCGCTGATCCGGGCCTTGCGTCCGCTTGCCAAGGACGCGCGTGCCGCTCTTGAAGAAGAAGCGCGGAAGAAAGCGGAGGCGGAAGCCGCGGCTTCGGCACCCGATGCTGCGCCGGCGCAAAGCGAACCGGAACCGTCCGCAAATGCACCAGCTTCTTCGGCCCCTGCGCCAGAACCCGCTCAAGCAGCACCAGCGCCGACGCCAACACCGGCAGCCCCGGCCGCACCGGTCGACATTCCTGAGGTGGCGACTGACGGTGATTTGAATTCCGGTTTTCTGTCACTCTTCAACGCAGCCAGCAAACTGGCGACGACCGCCCGGCAAAATGCGCCCGCGGACCCGCGCGGTTATTATTGTGCGCGGTTTGCACTTTGGGGCCGTGTTCTGGCGGCCCCGCCAGCCAATAGTGGCAAGACAAGCCTCCCGGCTCCGCAGAAAAACAGAATTGCGGAACTGCAGGCGCTCAAGGGCGCTGGAAACATGGAGGGCCTGGCAAAGGCCGCTGAGTCCGCCTTCATCTCGTCGCCCTTCTGGCTCGACACCCAGCACATGGTCGCCGAGGCGCTCAAGGGGCTCGGCGATGACTATGCGGCGGCTGCCGCGCTGGTGGAGGGCGAGTTGTCAGGCTTCATCCGGCGCGTGCCAGAGGTGCTCGACCTTGCGTTTAGCGACGGAACGCCGTTCGCGAGCGCGGAGACCAAAGCCTGGATATCGGAAAACCTGTCCGGAAGCGGCGGCGGAGGCGGAGGAGGCAGCGATGCGCTCTTGGGCATTGCCTCGGAAGCAGCCGGTCTGGCCCAGTCCGGTAAGATCGTGGAGGGCTTGCGCGTCCTGAAGACCTATTGCGACACATGCCCGTCTGAGCGGGAGTGGTTCCGGGCGCAGTTGAAACTTGCGGAGCTGTGTCTCCGCTTCGATGTGCTGCACCCGTTGGTCGCGCAATTGTCGAAGTTGCGGTCGATTGCCGAAACGCGCCAGCTCTCCTCGTGGGAACCGGAACTTGTCGTGGAGCTGGCGCGGCTGTCGTGGCAAAGCCTCAATCACAAGAACATCCGTCAGCTTGTTTCTGACGCGGATTTGGTGCCTCTGAAGGCATCAGTAATGGAAACTCTGTCTATTCTCGATCTGACGGCAGCTGCCGAGTTGACGGGCAAGCGTTGAGAGCGCAAGCTGAATCTGCCGTAAAACGCCCGTTATTTTGGTATTTGTGGGCATTTTTTTAATACCTGAGTAGACAGAAATGACATGAAGCGGACTTAAGACCAAAACCGGAGGTCTTGGGGCCAGGACGATGAAGCCGCTGCGGCAAGCGCTGGGGGCGGCAGGCCAAATGAGGAAAAACCATGTCGAAAGAGTCTTCAGTCGCTCCCAAGGAGCGGGTCAATATCAAATACAAGCCTGCGACCGGGGATGCTAAGGAAGAAGTCGAACTTCCGCTGAAGCTGGTCATGCTGGGCGATTACACCATGCGCCCGGATGACACACCTGTCGAAGACCGCGAACTGATCAGCATTAACAAGGACAACTTCAACGAGGTGATGAAAGGTCATGACCTGAAGCTGGACTTGTCTACTGAGAACAAGCTGGTGGACCCGGTTGAAGGCGAAGAAGATCCGAAGCTGGCCGTGTCGCTGAAATTCGATAGCCTTGCCGACTTTTCCCCCGAGGCTGTCGTGCGCCAGACACCGGAGCTCAACAAGCTCCTTGAGCTGCGTGAAGCGCTGGTTGCGCTTAAAGGGCCGCTGGGCAATGTGCCGGCCTTCCGCAAGGCGATCCAGAACGTTCTGGGCGATGACGCTGCGCGGGAAAAGCTGCTGGCCGAACTCACCAACGCAAGCGACAAGCCGGCCGACGGCGAGTAATCGCTGCTGACGGGGACCGCGCGAGCGCGTTCCTCTGCTCGCACCTTTACCGACCACGACAGACTTAGAGACCGCAAACATGGCTGATACTGAAAACCAGCAACAAGGCGCTGCTGCGCAGACCGAAGAGTTGGATGCATCCCTACTGGATCAGATTCTTCAAGAGACAAAGCTCGCGCCGAGCGATGACGGATACGATGTCGCCAAAAAGGGCGTAGCCGCCTTTATCTCCGAACTGCTGAAGCCGACAGACGGCCAAAGCCAGGTCTCCGGCGCCGCCGTTGACATGATGATCACCGAGATTGACCGCAAGCTCTCCGCGCAGGTTGACCAGATCCTTCACCACAAGGACTTCCAGACGCTGGAGTCCGCCTGGAAAAGCCTGAAGTTTACTGTCGATCGCACGGACTTCCGCCAGAACATAAAGTTCGAAATGATGAGCGTTTCGAAAGATGAGCTGCTGGAAGATTTCGAAGACAGCCCTGAAGTGGTCAAGTCGGGCCTCTACAAGCATATCTACACGGCCGAGTACGGCCAGTTCGGTGGTCAGCCGGTTGGTGCCGTTGTCACCAACTATGATTTCGGCCCGGGCCAGCAGGACATCAAACTCGCGCAATATTGTGCAAGCGTTGGCGCCATGTCCCATGCGCCGTTCATTGCGGCGGCTGCGCCGAGCATGTTCGGTGTCGACAGTTTCGAAGAGATCCCGAACCTGAAGGACATGGAGTCCATCTTCGAAGGTCCGAAATACGCCAAGTGGAACTCCTTCCGCGAGTCGGAAGATTCCCGTTATTTCGCCTTGGCCATGCCGCGCTTCATGCTGCGCACCCCATATGGCCCCGAGACAGTTCCGGTCAAAGCCTTCAACTATGAAGAGGAAGCCGGCGGCAAGAGCGACAATTACCTGTGGGGCAATGCCTCCTTCGCATTGGCCACCAAGCTGACCGACAGCTTTGCGAAGTTCCGCTGGTGCCCGAACATCATTGGTCCGCAGTCCGGCGGTGCCGTTGAGGATCTGCCGGTCCATAATTTTGAATCGATGGGTCAGCTTCAGAGCAAGATCCCGACCGAGGTTCTGGTTTCCGACCGCAAGGAATACGAACTGGCCGAACAGGGCTTCATTTCGCTGACCATGCGCAAAGGCTCGGACAATGCGGCCTTCTTCTCCGCAAACTCTGTCCAGAAGCCGAAGTTCTTCGGCAACACGCCGGAAGGCAAAGACGCGGAGCTGAACTACAAGCTCGGCACGCAACTGCCATACATGATGATCATCAACCGCCTAGCACACTACATCAAAGTGCTTCAGCGGGAGAACATCGGCAGCTGGAAGAATCGCGGCGAGCTGGAATCAGAGCTGAACAACTGGATCCGTCAGTACGTTTCCGATCAGGACAATCCGTCTGCAGACGTCAGGTCGCGCCGTCCGCTGCGCAAGGCATCGATCACCGTATCGGATGTCGAGGGCGAACCAGGCTGGTACAGCGTCGGCATGGCGGTGCAGCCGCACTTCAAGTACATGGGCGCAGACTTTACCCTGTCCCTGAAGGGCAAGCTGGACAAAGCCTGATTGAGCTGAACCCCGGCGTTTTGCGCATGCGTTGCGCCGGGTGCCATGATCTGGATAGGGTGCCATTGGTTGGCACCCTGTTCTGTTTCGGAAGGAGGCCGGGTTGGCGATATCGCTTTTGCAGCGCCTTGAGCAAGATGTGACCGAGGGCCAGTACACGTCGCTGGATCAGTTCGAAGCCGCGCTTATGGACAGCATCCTCGAAGATCTCCGCATCCTGCTCAATTCAATGTCGGGATGTTGCGAAACGCGGCCAGACTTCGGTCTTGCCGATTTCAACTCAGTCAATCAAAGTCACAAGGATACGGCTGCCGAGCTGTGCCGCGACATTGAACGGCAGATCCAGATGTTTGAGCCCCGGCTCAGAAATCCCGTTGTCCGTTCCATCGAAGACCCGGATAAACCGTTAGAATTTGTGTTCAACGTCGAAGCAGACCTCGAATATGGCGGCAGGTCTGTCAGAATTCGCTTCGATTCTGTTTTGGACAGCACCGGAAAGGTGCGGCTAACCGCATAACGCTCAGGAGACGCTTCAGGAATGTCCGTCAACTCTTACTATCAGGACGAGTTAAACTACCTGAAGGAGCTTGGAGGGGCTTTTGCCAAGGCGAATCCGCGCCTGTCCAAATACCTGGACGATGATCCCAGCGACCCGGATGTCGAACGGCTCATGGAGGGCTTTGCCTTTCTTGTCGGCCGGTTGCGCCAGCGTCTCGATTCCGAGATGCCCGAAGTCGCGCATTCTCTTCTGAAACTGATCTGGCCGCACTATCTGCGCCCGGTTCCGCCAATCACCACGATCAAGTTCCGGCACGCACCGGATGTGAGCGATCTGTCTATTCACGTTCCCAAGGGGACAACGGTCAAGACAGCTCCGATTGATGGCGAAGCCGTGCCGTTCCGCACCAGCTACGATCTTCACGTCCTGCCGCTCGAGGTTCAGGACGTCGCATTTGAAACGCGCAAGGAAAGCGCGCAGCTGACGGTGTCGATCACCAAGAGTGCAGGCGCCGGTCTGGCGGCCCTGTCTGCCGCGCCGCTCAGTCTTTATCTCGGCGGGCAGGGAGATCCGACAACCGGCCGCCAGCTGTTCTTCTATCTCATGGAACGCCTGCGCTCGGTTCGCCTTCATGTCAAGGGACAGGATCCCATTGTGGCGGACGTGCAGCTTGAGCCGATGGGCTTTGACCGCAGGGAAGCAACCCTGCCATATCCGGAAGGCTCTTTTGACGGCTTCCGGATCATGCAGGAGTATTTCGCCTGCCCTGAGAAGTTCATGTACATCCGGATCCGCGGGCTTGAAAAATATGCAAGGCTGAACGCTGACGGCTTCAAACTGGAGTTCAACTTCAACCGCGGTTTTGCCAACTTGAGCCGCGTGCTTCCGCATCAGATCCAGCTGAACACGACCCCAGCCGTGAACCTTTTCGAGGCGGAAGGCCAAGCGCTTTTGGTATCCCATAACCGGAGCGAATACCCCGTCCGGCCGGTTGGCGGCACGGATTTGCGCAGCGTTCATGAAGTGCTGTCGGTGACGGGTTGGGTCCAGGGCTCGAACCGCCGCATCAACTACCAGCCGTTCGAGAGCTTTGCGCATGACACTTCCGGCGGCGATCAGGAAGGCAAGCTCTATTACCGGTCAACCATCAAGCCCTCTGTTCTCGGGGAGGGGATCGACCACTATGTTTCTTTCGTAACCCGGCTGAATCAGGCGGGCTTGCCGGAAACCGAAACGATTTCGCTCAATCTTCTGTGCTCCAATGGGGTGCATGCTGGAAAGTTCGGTATTGGATCTGTCAGCCAACCCACCTCGGAAACTCCGGCAAAGCTGGTATTTACGAACATCACCCGTATACTGGGCGAAGTACCACCCCCACTCGATGACAAGGTCCTGTGGACCCTGATCGCCAACCTGTCGCGCAACTATGCATCCCTGATCGACGTAGAGGCGCTCAGGACCGTGATCGGTGCTTATGACTTCAGGGCAAATGTCGACCGGCAGGCAGGTCTGCAACGGGATCTGCTTCTGCAAAGTTTCAAGAGTTTCGAGCGCAAGGGTGTTGATATCTTCCGCAATGGTCGTCCCGTGCGGGCCTATGAACTCGTGCTGCGGCTGGCCGAAAGCGCCATGGGCGGTGAGGCGGAGATGTATCTCTTCGGGTGCGTGCTGGACCGCTTCTTGAAGTCCTATGCCAGCATCAACAGTCTTCACCGGCTGTCGATTGTCGGAACGGATGCCAACACGCTTCTGTCATGGCTTCCCAAGGAAGGGAGCGCCGAGCAGCTATGACAGCCCTGACTGCTGAACCGGATGTGACAGAGCTGGAGGTGGCGCAGCAGACGGCGCTGGCCGAACACCTGTCCAACAGTCAGTTCTTTCAGCTTGTCTACCTGATTGGGCTGGTTCATTCCGATATCAGCAAAATGGGCCCGGGCCATGCGCCGGAGGACGAGCCAATCCTGTTCCGCGCAACACGGTCGTTGAGTTTCGGCGCGAGCGATGTATCCGAAATTCAATACGATGCCGCACGGGACAGATTTCAGATCCGGGTGAACTTCATGGGTCTGTACGGACCGGCATCGCCCCTGCCGCCCTACATGACCGAGCGGATTATCGAGAGCGATCAGACGCCGTCGTCGGTTGAAGATTTGTTCGATGTCTTCAACCACCGCCTGATCACGCTGCTCTACCAGATCTGGCAGCGGTCACGGCACTACATCCGGTTCGAGCACGACGGCCTTGACGCTACGTCCAAGTGTTTTCTGGCGCTCTGCGGCTTTCCGATCGAGGACCGGGCTGAAATTGGAACGGTAAAGCGTTCGGCCCTGCTGCCGCATGTTGGCCTCATGTCGCTTTACTCCAATTCGGCAGAAGCGATAGGGTCCGTGTTGTCGAGCTTTTTCAAGGTCCCTTGCGAGATCATCGAGTATGTCACACGGCATGTTCAGATCGGGCCGGAGGCCATGATGGAACTGGGCATCCGGAACACGCTGCTCGGCGGTGATATGGTGCTCGGCGAGGAAGTAACCGATGATCTGGGCAAATTCACAGTGCGGATGGGCACGGCGTCCTTCGAGACCCTCGAACCGTTCATGCCGGGCGGGCCCCGTCACCATGAAATTGCGGAGCTCCTGGCGATGGTCATGCGCGATCCGCTGGAGTGGGATTTGCAATTTGTGTTTGATGAAAACGAGGTACAGTCTGGCCAGATGGGCGGAGCCAGGCTTGGTGTATCGCTCTGGCTCGATGCGGATGACCGGACGAAACTGGAAAATCCTGTAAGGTTAACAGGCCTTCCAATCCTAAACGAACCAGATTATGTCCAAGAAGAGTTGTCATGAATTGGCAGCTGGCGGCCGCCCGCAAACCGAAGGCCGATCCTGAAACTGAAGCCAACTGGTGATGTCATGAGCAGAGAACTGATCCTGACTTGTTCAGCGCTAAACAGCCAGTTCAGGTTTGGCGTGAGCGGCGGTACCTTCGGGCGGTCACAAAAATGCGACTGGGTGCTGCCCGATCCCAATCGCATTCTCTCCTCCATCCACGCCCGCATTGTGCATCAGGCCGGTACGTTTCTGGTGATCGACGAAAGCACAAACGGGACATTTGTTGCAGGCCAAAGCGAACCGATCGGACGCGGCCAGTCCGTTCCGCTGTCCAACGGTACTGTGATCGTCGCCGGGCCGTATGAAATTGCTGCCCAGATTGTCGCCGGACAACCGCAAGTGCAGCAGCCGGCCGGTGCTGCGCCGCAACCGCAACCGGGCATAAGCGCACAGCAGCCTGCTCAGCCAGTCCAGCCAATGCAGCAGGCACCACAACAGCCTGCCGCTCAGGCCGGATATCCGCCTGCAAGCGCCTTCAGTCCCGACAATCAGTTTCTGGCGCCTGGCCAGACCTCCGGCGCGCCGACAAAAAAGAAGCAGTCGCTTGATCCGCTTGACTATCTGGGTGGCGGCCAGCCGTCACAGGCGCCGGTGGCAGGAACGCCTCTGCCCCAGGAGATTATCCCTCAGGATCCAACGCCTTTCGTATCCGCCCCCGCGGTGACGCAAGTGATGCCGCAGCAGACCACCGTTCAGGTTCAGCCTTCACCGGTGGAGGCTGCGCCGGCCGCCGTACCGGCTCAACCCGCCCCGCAAACGCAGCCAGTTGCAGATCCAACCCAACCAGTCGCGCCTGCCGCCTCATCGGTTTCCCCTGTCTCGCCTCAAGCCCCGTCAGCGCCATCGGCGGCGCCAACCCCGCCGCAGCAGGCCGGAATACCGGATGACTTCTGGAATTCGCTTCCGGGCGGCCCAGCCGGTGCGTTGGGGCAGGCGGGTTCACAAGGAGGAGCGGCAGGTCAGCCGCAAACCGGTAGGCCTGTGGCACAGCAAGGCCAGACCCCGGGGCAAGCCGGAGCGGTGCCGGCCGGGCAGAGTGCAATCCCGGATACTTTTGATCTTGGCCTTGGGGCAGGAGCGGCTGCACCGTCTGCACAACCAGCAACAGCGCCCGTTCAGCCTGCCTCCCAGGCTCCCGGACCAATGCCGCCAGCGCCACAACAACCGGCCTCCCCGGCTGCAGCCGTTGGTATGCCGATGGCAGCCGGTTCCATCCCAGTTCCTCGGCCGGGGACGGCAGGCGGGCTCTCGCACTTGGAAGCGCTCAAGTCCAGACGCGATCAGCGGGTGGCGGCCCTTAATGCAAAAGCACAGGGTGCGGACAAAGACGAAGCCCGGCTGGCGGGTGGTCCTGCACAGTCGCCGCCGTTGCCGGCCGCCGCAGGAACGGCGGCACCTGTTTCAAGCCCCTATACGACGGCCCAAGCACCTGCATCGTCGCCGGCGCATGCTGCAGCTGAAACCGGGCCGACACCGCAGCCAGCGCCGCCCACCTCCACTCCTGCCGCAAAGCAACCGGCGCGAATTCCCGCATCAGCGGCGATTACGCCGAAAAGCACCACGCCCTCTGGTGGTGAGGGGGATGCCGAAGATCAGGTCCGGGCCCTTTTGAAAGGGTTGGGGTTCCCCAATGCGGATGCGAGCGAGGCTGACGTGAACCGGCTGATGGAAGATGTGGGCGGCATGGTCCGCGAAATGTCGGTTGGTCTTGTTGCTCTCATGGAGGCGCGCAAGATGGTCAAATCCGAATTCCGCATGGACGAGACCCGGATCGAACCGAAAGAAAACAACCCCTTCAAGTACTTCAAGGTCAGCGAGCTTTTGCTCGATGAAATGCTGCTGACCCGTACAGAAGGGTTTCTGCCGCCGCAGCAGGCCACCCGGAACGCCTTTCAGGATCTGCAAAGCCATACCATGATCACCATGTCGGCGATGCAGCGGGCCATGCGGCTGTTGTTTGAAAGATTATCCCCAGAAGCTTTGACCGATACTGCTGACGGTGACGGGGCTTTGACCTTAAGAAACTTTGGGGGACGCCGCGACAAGTGGGATACCGCCCGCAAGAACTACGAACTAATGCGCAAGGAATTTGAATCTGTCATGCGGCAGACCATCTCCGAAGCGTTTGTGCAGGTGCAGGAAGAGCAGGCCCGGCGCATGTCGAAAGACTACTGGAACAAGAGGAAGAAATGATTTTTACCCGGCGCCATTTCTGTTCTGGTCTGCTGGCTGGTTCAGCCCTCAGCCTCGTTGGGTGCGCAAGGACCGCGAAGCCGACACCGATCAAGGTTGAGCTCCAGGCCGACTCGAATGTGAACCCGAATGAGAATGGCGATCCGTCTCCTGTGGTCGTGCGTGTTTATGAGCTCAAGGAACTGACCGCCTTCAACAACGGCGAGTTCTTCGACTTCGCAGACAATGACAAGAAGCTTCTCGGCGGCGATTTGATCGGCAATACGGAGTATGAAATGACCCCGGGCCAGTCGCTTGACTACAATCGGGATATCTCTAGCGAAGCCAGATATTTGGGTGTGGTTGCCGCGTTCCGGGACATTGAATCCGCCCAGTGGCGGGATTCGATCGAGCTCGTGGCTGAAGAAAAAAACGAGTTCGTCATCTACGTGACAAGTTTGGCTGTGCGTATACAGAAGCTGCGGAACCGTCGGCTTGGCGTCTTTTAGGTTGTTTTCACACAATTTCTTTGGGAATTGAGTTTGCGCAGCTGAATCCTTTCACCGATACTCAGCCGCGCATGCAATTTGATCCAAGTTTCGAATCGGTCAACGAGTTTACCCTAGGGGGATGCATTGAACGCGAGCGGCAAACCGCTATGGCTGGAAGGGATGTTCCTTCGGCCGCAGCATCTTCAGCAGTATGACCGCTGGATAGAAACTTCCCTCGAGCATCGTGTTAAGGATCAGCTGCCCTACAGTTGGGGCGCGCGCCTGATCCAGTTTGACCCTGACGCCTTGCGGATCGGCCAGCTGCAGCTCGCCGAGGCCGATATCATTCTGCCCGACGGGACCGTCTTCAGCACCCAATTGCTTCACAAGATTGCCAACGCACGGCAGATCACTGCCGAACATCAGGGAAAGAAGATCTTCCTGGCCGTTCCGCTGAAAACTGCAGGCGGCCTTGAAGTCAGCGACGATGGCCAGGTCAACTTGCGCTACGGCCGCAACATGTCCGAGGCGCGCAATACGGCGGAAGCCGACCGGCCGCCAGCAAACATTGCCGTTGGCACCTTAACCGCGCGCCTTCTGATCGAGGGTGAAAGCCTGGACGAAACGGCGAGCATACCTATTGCGGAAATCGACAGTGTCGACGCCCAAGGGGCAATTACCTTGTCGGAGACTTTCGTGCCGCCGCTGGTCTATCTGTCCGCGAGCAAGCGGCTGCTCGGCCAGCTGGAGGAAATCCGGAGCCTCTTGCGCAAGCGCGGCGAGATGATGGCCGGGAATGCTGCCGGGCAGGGCAGCAGTTCGCGCGGCGGCATGATCGATCTGATGATGCTGGGCGTAGTCAACCGCTACGAGATCCTGCTGGGGCATCTCATTGCCTCTGGCCGCCTTGCACCCGAGGCCGTCTACCGGGACATGATTTCCCTGATTGGTGAAATCGCCGCCTATGGCACGGACAGCCGCCGTCCGCCCGAAGTACCTGTCTATGATCATCTGGACTTGCGCGCGACCTATTCGGGGCTCGTTGCGGTTCTGCGCGATCTCTTGAGTTTTGTCGCGGAACAGAACGCGGTCAGCATTCCATTGGCGAAGCGCGAGTATGGTATCTGGCTTGGCGAGACGACCGACCGCATGGTGTATCAGGACCGGTCGTTCGTACTGATCGCTTACGCGAATGTCGCGCTTGAGACGCTCCGCTCGCAAATGCCGATCCAGATCAAGATCGGTCCCGTCGAGAAGATCCGCGAACTGGTGAACCTCCAACTTCCCGGTATTGCGATCACGCCGATGTCGGTTGCCCCGCGGCAAATCCCGTTTATCCAGAACGCTGTCTACTTCTCTCTGGATACGGACAACAACGACCTTTGGCCGCAAATGCAGAACACGGCGGCGTTCGCCCTGCATTTGAGCGGCGATTATCCCGGGCTCGGGCTCGAGCTCTGGGCAATTCAGAAAGGCAAATGATCTAGCAGCTGATGAGCAATGACGATCTCGATCAACCGACTGTAGCGCAGCGCCTGTCCCCCAGGGCCCGCACGTCGATGGCTCAAACGGCCGCCGGTTAAGCCGGCGACGAGCCGACGATCGCGTTTGTCAGCCAGACGGAAAACCAGACGTCTCAGTCACCCCAGCCCGGTAGCGGACCATCAGCTGCACCCGGTGCAACGCTTGAAGCCGCAACGTCTATTGTCCGGCTGTTCGACAAGATCCCCGAGCGTGTTCTCGTGCGCGCTGCCGCGCCGTTGATGGTTTTGATTGCGCAGTTGAGAAACTCCATCGACCGCGCCGATGTCCACACCCTGCGACAGGAAGTGGTTGCCGAAATAGACCATTTTGAGCAATACGCCCAAAAAGAAGGGGTCGATGCCGGGGATATCATCGCTGCCCGGTATGTCCTATGTGCCACGGTCGATGAAACCGTGCTTATGACGCCTTGGGGAAGCCGCAGTGAGTGGAGTTCCAACAGCCTGTTGAACCAGTTTCACAACGAGACCTGGGGCGGAGAGAAGTTTTTCAGCATTTTGGACCGAATCAAGGACGATCCGGGCCGTAAAATGCCTTTGCTGGTGCTTTTGCATGCCTGCTTAATGCTCGGCTTCGAGGGCCGCTACCGTGTGCTTGAGGGCGGGCGGGACCAGCTGGATGATCTGAGGAATGAGCTGTCCCGCATCATCAAACGGAACACCCGGATCAAGCCGGACCAGCCGCTCTCAGAAGTGACCGAAGGCGTAAAGGGCGGGCGCAAGGTCAGCTCCCTTCCGCCGATGTGGCTGATCGGTATCTGTGCAGCGGCCGTGTTGTTTATCGTATGGGCCTATTCTGATTTCATGCTGGAAGGAGAACTCGTGCCTCCTTTGAGCGACATTGAATCGCTCGAAGTCAGCTAGAGGGGCCGCGAATGTTCAGAACCTACTTCGCCAGCCTGCTCCGACCGGCCAGCCTTCTTATCCTGCTGTTTTTGATCCTGATTTCTGTCGCCCTCTACTTCTTCGGCGGCATTGTTACCGTGGCCGGCATCACGCCATTTGCCAACATGGAACCGCGCATCCTCGCAATCGTGGTTCTGTTCGTTCTGTTTTTCCTGATAACGTTCTTGCGCCATTTCCTCGCAAGGCGGGCAAATGCAAAACTGATCAACTCGATGCTCGCGAACGACGAGCTGGTCTCCATGGGACCGGACATGTCTGCGGACGAGGTCGAGCTGATCCGCGAACGGTTCGAGGCTGCACTCAAGAAGCTGCGTGACAATCCGCTAGATGGAAAGCGCAACCGGAATTTCCTGTTCGAGCTGCCCTGGTACATCATCATCGGCCCGCCGGGCACCGGTAAAACCACGATCCTGCGCAATTCCGGGCTTGAATTTCCGCTCGCCGAAAATGGCCAGGAAGCCCTTCAAGGGGTTGGTGGAACCCGGAATTGCGACTGGTGGATCTCCAACGAAGCCGTCATGATCGACACGGCCGGCCGCTACACCACTCAAGATGTAAATAAGGGTGTTGATGCAGCAGCTTGGAGCGGGTTCCTGGAACTTCTGCTCAAGTTCCGCCGCCGGCGTCCGATCAACGGCATTCTCCTTGCGATAAGCATCGAGGACGTTGCTTTGGCCGATGAAGATGCCCGGTCGCGCCAGGCCGAGATCCTGCGCCAGCGTCTTCGCGAGCTTCACCGCACGTTCGGCATGCGCCTGCCGGTTTACATCATGTTCACCAAGTGTGACCTGATCGCAGGCTTTGACGAGTATTTCGACGGTATCAAGGAACGGGACCGGGAACAGGTCTGGGGTGTCACGCTGCCTTATGATCAGCAGCAAATGACTTTTGGCCCGGCCTTCGAGCAGGGCTTTACGGATCTGGTTGCCCGCCTCGAAAAGCAGTTGCCCGAACGGCTGTCCGAAGAACGCAACAATGGCCGCCGCTGCCGGATCTACGGATTTCCGCATGAATTTGGTACCTTGTCGACGGTGCTTCGAAGCTTCGTCTCGGAAGTGTTCCGGTCTAGCCGTTACGAAGCCCAGCCTCTGCTGCGCGGTGTCTACTTCACGTCTGGGACCCAAGAAGGCACGCCCTTCGACCGGTTGCTCGGGGCGATGGGCAATAGCTTCCAGCTGGCTCCCGCACACCAAATGCCGCTGAGCGGGCAGGGAAAAGCGTATTTCATCAAAAATCTGCTCTCGAACATCGTGTTCCGTGAGCAGGATCTTGTTGGCGTCAACACGCGCCTCGAACGCCGTCTGGCGGCCATATACGCGGGCAGCATGGCGGCAATCGTGGCAGTTGTTGTCGGTCTGTCTGCTTATTGGTTGGCCGGTCTCTACCATGCGGATGAAACGGCGGATGAAGTCGAGGAACTGGCAAACCGCCTGCGGGTGATGCGCCAGGATGCCGACCGGGACCGGTCACTGATCAGCATCTTGCCGACACTGAATGCTGCTAAGGCAATGCGGGATGAGATCAAAGAAGAAGAGAACTGGCTGACTGTCATGCCGTTCTCGATTGAATCCCAGTCCAAGCTCTATCCGGCGGCGGAAAAAACCTACGAATCCTACCTGAGGGAATATCTGCTGCCGTCGATCACCTCCCGGCTGGAAGCGCAGATACAGTTGGTGTCGAACGCGGCAAACAGCAATTCCACGCTGCTGCGGGATCAGCTTGAAACTTACCTCATGCTGACAACGGGCCAGAACTATAATGCCAGCAAGGTTCAGTCGGCTTTCCGTGCGCAGAATGAGGCCGCCTTTATCCTAAATCCGGAAAACCGGGGCGCCATGCAGGAGCATATGAACAACCTCCTGCAGTTGCTTCCGATCCAGGCCGCCGTCGATCAACCGATCGTGCAGGAGGCGAGGGACCGGATCCAGCAGGTGCCGCAAGCAAGCTCGATCTACAATCGCATGGTGACGGATTCGGCGCAGCGGTACCGGGTTGCACCGGTCAATCTGACCACATCGCTCGGTTCAGGGGCGCTTTACATCGACAGCGCCACCTCGCAAGGGCGCAGCTTGATCCCCGGTTTTTACACGAAGAACGGGTTCTACAACTTCTTCCTGGCGCGCTTGCCGGAATATATCCGCTCCTCTACCGGCTCGGACTGGGTGCTTGGCAATCAGGTCAGCGACACCACCTACAACCGGCTGGCCAAGGAAATCGTGCGGATGTACACGCAGGATTACATCCGGACCTGGCGGGAAGGGATCAGCTACATCCGGGTGGTCGATATCGGCTCGCTCGGCCGTGCACAGATCGTTCTGCAGGACCTGTCCAGCCCGCAGTCACCTCTGACGAATGTCCTGAGCATCTTGCGAGAGAATACGCAATTGCCGCTTCCAGGCAGTGACACGCAAAGCCAGGCCGCCGGAGCTGCGGCCAACGCAGCACCAGCGGCAGCCGGAGGTATCGTGGCGTCTGCGAGCGAAGCGGCGCAAAAAGCAGCTGTTCAAACGGCCTTTGGGGATGCGCCCTGGCCCGGAATTGCCATCGAAGATGCATTCCGGCCGCTCAACAATCTGACCGATCCGACGGCTGGTCAGCAATCTCTGGACCGGGTGCAGCAGCTCTTCGGAGATCTTTACGGCAACGTTGCCGGGGTGGTGACCGCACCAGACCCGAACAAGGCGGCCTTTGACTTCGTCAAGGGGCGGGCACAAACACCGACAAACGATTCTTTCACAACCCTGCGCTCTGAGGCCGCGATCAAGCCGGAGCCCGTGCGGTCCATGGTGCTGTCCATCGTCAACCGGACATGGGATCTGTTGAACAAGTCCGCCTATCTTTATTTGAATGGCCGCTGGAAAGATGAGGTCGTCCCTGCCTGCAACAGCATCATTGCCGGCCGGTACCCGTTTGATCCGGGAGCCAAGGAAGATGTTGCCCTTCAGGACTTTACCGACCTGCTCGGCCCGTCCGGCGTGATTGACGCCTATTTCAACAACTATCTGAAACCATTCGTCTTGATCCGCGGCCGTCAGTACACCGAAGTCCAGACCCAGGGGGCAGGACTTGGGCTATCTGCGGAAGCCTTGAACCAGATCAGCACGGCGCAAACCATCAAGGATGCCTTCTTTGCCAAGGGCGGCAGCAGCCCAGAGGCGAAGTTCACCATCCGTCCGTCTTTCCTGGACCCAAAGGCGCTCCGCTCGACCTTGAAAATTGACGACGAGACCATGATTTACCGCCATGGTCCTGTGCGCTCCAAGGATTTCTCATGGCCGAGCCAAGCCGATGCCAGTGTCGCTCAATTGTCGATCACGCTGCTCGACAACTCCAAGGATACGGTCCAGCAGGAAGGCACTTGGGCCATCTTCAGGCTGCTTAGCGAATCCGGGCTGTCCCGCGTGACTGGTCAGGACCGGTTCGTGTTCTCCATAACCAAAGACGTGAAAATCGAGCCTAAGCCGCAGGTGCCGCCGGCACCGGCGCCAAACCGGGATACTCAAGGTGAGGTGGAGAAGATTACCGGCAGCTTTGCGCTGATTGCCGGGAGTGTCGTCAATCCGTTCAATCTTGGGCTCTACTCCTCCTTCCGCTGCCCGGCGTCCCTTTAAGGGACTGGGTGCTTGGAAGCAGTTTCAGACCGCGGGGGCATTCGGCCATGACCATATGCGGCTATTTTGGGAAGCGCCCGATTGAGCGCGACTTCGTCTATGACGGGCTGCCCGCCAGGGTGACCGATGCCTGGGCCGGTGCGGTCAGCAGCTGGCTGACCGGCTGCCGCGACTTTGACCCGCAGACCTGGCACGGGGCCTATTACAGCGCCCCGGTTTGGCGCTTTGCGATCCCCAAGGGACATCTCAGCGACAGGGCCTGGCTGGGCATGCTGGCAGCTTCGGCGGACGAAATGGGGCGCGCCTTTCCGCTTGTGATCCTGATGGATGCGGACTGTCCGGCGTTTTCCAACGACGTTTTGTTTCATGTCGATGAGGTCATGGACCGGCTGGAACTGTCACTTTTGGCCTTCGTTGCCGGTGAAACCACGCGGCGGGAGTTTCAGAACAGGATTGTTGCTGCCGCCGCCTCCATCAGGGCGGCACTGCAGGAAGACATCCCACAGATATCGGTGACATTCCCGGATCTTGCCAAGGACGAGACGGCGCTGTGCATGCCTTGGGCCCATTTGATCGCGCCCAACGAACATCCGGAAGAGGTTCTGATCTACAAGGAGGCTCATGGTGAAAAGGGCCCCGGGCAACCGGGATTCTGGTGGCATGAAGGCTCCCCGGACCGGGTCAGCGAGTATTGTGTGTTCTCACGGATGCCGGCCGCACCTGCGGCCATCGGCATGTTCATGGGCCAATGGCAGAGCTTTGGCTGGAAAAGCAGGGAAAACGGATAAACACCCTAGTGCTGTGGCTGTGCATCACTGCTAGGTTGGACTTCCGATTTACGTTTCAACGACCCCTGCATGAACAAGATTGAATCCGCCCGCTGCAGTTTTTCCTGTGAGGCTGTGAGCCGGCAGGGGCCACGGCATATCCGCAATGAGGACGCATTCCTGGTCGCTCTAGATACTGGCCTGTTTGCCGTTGCCGATGGCATGGGCGGTCATCGCGACGGCCATCTGGCCAGCCGGTCCTTTGTGGACGAGCTGAAGACCCTGAAGCTTGATGGCGCAGCGGACATTGAAGAAAAACTTCAGCGCATCGATGCAGCCTTTCACCGGGTCAACGAACGCCTGTTCGGGTCCTATCTGGCGGATCCCGAAAGCGATATCTCCGGCTGCACCGGCCTGACACTGACGCTTCACGAAAACTATGCCGGTTGCCTTTGGGTGGGCGATAGCCGCCTTTATCTCTTGCGCCGTGGCCATCTGTTTCTTGTTTCCGAAGACCACTCCGATACCGCCGGGCGCCTGACCAGGGCGCTTGGGGCTGCGGAGGACATGGATGTGGAACGCCGCATCATCCGGACCGAACCCGGTGACACGTTTGTTTTGTGCACCGACGGGTTGTTCAAGGGAGCGGATGAGGAACTGATCGCCAACACGCTGGCAGAAGGCAGCGAGGGGGCTGCGGACCGGTTGTTGGCAAGAGCCATTGCAGGCGGTACATCAGACGACATCACACTGGTTGTAGCATGGGTCGATTTCCATGAGTGATGACAGTTCGGATCTGGGATATAGCCTGGCGGTCAAGACCTGCCGCTGGGAGGACACTCCGGCGCTGCAGCCCGGACAAGTGCTCAAGGACCGCTACCTTTTGATCAAGGAAATCGGTGTCGGCGGCCAATCCAAGGTCTACAAGGCGCGGGATCTGGTTGCGTATCGCGCAGGCCTCGACAATGTCGATGTGGCCCTGAAACTGATCTGGGACAACACCGATGTGCAGAAGGACTTTGTGAGTCTCGTCCACCGTGAAGCAAGACGGTTGAGGGACCTGGCGCACCCGAACATTGTGCGTGTGTATGACATGGACCAGACCGGCGCGCTCCATTTCATGGTGATGGAACTGTTGTCCGGGAACCCGCTTTCAAAAGTCCTGAAGCAGAAGGATCAGCGCCAGCTGGAAATGCAACATGTTCAGCGCATCGTCCATGATGTTGGAAGTGCGCTGGCCTATTCCCATTCAAAGGGCATTGTGCATTCCGACCTGAAACCAGGGAACATCTTTATCAATGATGATGGCTCCATCACATTGATAGACTTCAATATTTCCGCGCCGATCGCGCCGCATATGCGCGAAAAGGAAGAGAGCACGCTCAAGATCCTGGTGCGCCTTGGAGCCGTCACACCGGCATATGCATCCCCGCAGCAATTGCAGGGAGCAGATACATGCGAGGCGGACGACGTGTTCTCCTTTGCCCTTCTCATCTACCTGTGTCTGGCCGGTCACCGGCCCTTCGGGCCGAAAAACGCGCTGGAGGCCATGGAAGCTGGAGTGCGGCCCAAGCGG
Source organism: Roseibium denhamense (assembly GCF_009711415.1). Taxonomy (GTDB): domain Bacteria; phylum Pseudomonadota; class Alphaproteobacteria; order Rhizobiales; family Stappiaceae; genus Roseibium; species Roseibium denhamense. The sequence goes on along the minus strand of NZ_SMLZ01000094.1, from coordinate 12,617 downwards.
ATCGAGCACGTGTCTTCGGCGCAGTGGAAGGTTCTGTCGCAGGCCCTGGCTTTCGAGGATGAAGAGCGTACGGCGTCAATCGCCGAATTCGTGGCCGGCTTTCAGCTCGCGAGCAAGCAGACTACAACGGGCTGGCTGCGGTCACACCTCAGCTGGACCTAAACCGCCGGATATAAGGTATTTCAGGTTTCTTTAGCGACCGATCCGGAAGCCGAAGGGCTTGGTGATGCCGGGCACACCTGCAACGGTTGCGTCAATGTCCAGAACGTTGTCGCCGTCCTCATCCGTATCGGCGGTCACCTGGAAACGGACCCGGTCCATAAGGCCATCTGACAAGAGGTTCAGCTGGTCTTGCAGCCGGGCAACCGTTCCGGACATGTCCGCAGCATCCGGGGGAGCTTCTGAAAAGGCGACCTGAAGCAAGGTGTTCAACCGGCCCAAAGACAAGGCGTGGGTCAGATTGGCCCGTCCGTCCTGCGCATCATCAGAAACAGACCGGGCAACACGTGCGCTGCCGAAATAGACACTGGTCCGGTTGGCCTGTCCCTGAAGCGCATTGATCCCCGCACTGGCAAGCGACTCGGCTGCATCCGGTGTGACATGGGCCAAAACGCTGTCTGCGAACACCCTGCCTTTCGCGTTCCGCTCTGTCGTTTCCAGATCGTCTATTTCAAGCCGCTCGCCTTGGGGAAGGCTCGGCCAGCCGTCGGCGGCTTGCCCGCGCAAAAGGGCAAGGAGAGCGATCCAGGCGGACGGCATATAGGCTGCCGGCTGATCCTCAGCCGCGGCCGTCGTGACGCCATCATTCCAGAAAAGGCCAAGGCTACCCGCCGGTTCTGATTGCCGCAAACTGGAAAAGTGTTCGAAGCCGGTCCCCTCCAGCAGCGTATGCGGTGTGTCGAGCAGGCCAAGGTCCGTTGCAGGCAGGCCGGCGAAGTCCGGAAAAAGGCCGGCAAACACGCAAGAGGCGTGCTCGGCGGCCAAGGCCGCGTACCGTTTGAGGTCTTGGGCCCCCGCCTTTTGCAGAGCCTGACGATTGGCACAAAGAAGAATATCGAACGCAGCCGTTGCAAGGAGGCTGCCATTACCCTCCAAAAGACTGGCCGCTTCTTCTGCTGGCATATCCGTATCGACTTGCACCAGAAACAGCCGGATGGAGGTCTCTCGCGGCAATTCATTCAGGAGCGTTTTCAAGGACAACCAGTTTTCCAGAACCAGGGATAGCCGCTTGTCTTTCAGGAACAGGAGGCTCTGGGCGGTCAGTGCTGCTTCGGCTTCCGGTGTGCCGGAAGCGGCGGACACCCCATCATCCTGCGCTTTTTGGGATGGGGTGCCGGATGTGGTTTGTGACAGGAACGCTTCCACTGCCTGCTTCGCAAGATCCTGCGTTTGCGGGCTATCGGGGCTCTTTTTGGGAGCGTCAACCATTGAAAAGAGAGCATCTAACCCGTCATCTTCACCCGTTCCGCCATCTGCCGGGCTGGCCATGGGCGTCTGCGGTGAAGCTGTGTTTGGGGCATGATCGCCGGATGACGATTGCGCTTGCGAGGTAGAAGCCGCTGCCCCGGTTCTTGAAATCAGGCCGGCGATCTTGTCGAAGCGCTGGCCGGCATCTCTCAAGCCCTGCGCGCCACCGGCTGCCAGAGCGGTCTTGATATCTGAAGTGAACTGAAACTGTTTGACCAGATTTGCCGGCTTGAAATCACGCGGACGCGTAAATGACAGCTCCTCGGACAGGACGGCCGGAAGACTGCCAAGCAGATTCTCCGCCTCGACGGTGAGGGTGGGGGAAAACTGTTCCAGGAGCTCTGCCATGTCCTTGCCGGTGATTTCCGCGCTGGTCCCTTGCTTTGCGGCAAAGTCACCGAAAATCAGAACACGGAATGCAGGCGGCGGCGTGCGTGCGCCCGGGCGCTGAGACCCGTCGCCAAGTCCAACCGAAAAGGATTTGATACCTGAGGTTTTGTCATCGTCCTGGTCGGTCATGACGGTTCTTGCCCTATCGGATATTGACGACGGTCGGTGTGGCTTCGATCGCCAGGAAGGCCAGCGTCTTGCTGTCAATCACGACCCGGCCTTCCACATTGTAACCCGAGCTTTTATCGGCTGCTTGGCCGGTCACCGAAAACTCGACCGTTTCACGGCCATTGATCTTGCCCGACCCCACGGGAATGATTGTGAGGTTGAGGGTAAGTTTTTGCCCATCGCTCATCAATTCGGTGGTTTGGCCAAGCGCCGTCACGGAAGATTTTCCGTCCAGATACACCTTCGGAGAGCGGTTGCGCAGATAATCATAGAGGCAGGCCTGAAGGGCAATCGGCTCTTGGGTGGCGGGGCGCCAGGAGGTCATTGCGTGGTCTCGCTCGGCTGTGGAAGGGTGTCTAGAATGGAAGATCCGGTTGATTGGATCAATGCATGCAGCTCGGGCATGGTTTCCGCCCAATGCGCAGCGCGTGGTGCGGTGATGCCTTTAAGTGTTGGATACCACAAGCATCCATCTCCGGTGTGATACCAGTACCAGGGCTCTGAGTAGGTGTTCAGCACGATCCCGGGTTTTCCAGACGCCCCCGCAGCATGGAGCACAAGCGTGTCCGGACCGATCACCATGTCAAGGCAGCTGATCAGGGCTGCCAGGTCCGGCATGGACTGAAGATGGCGCCCGGCATCGATCACGCCGGCATGTCCGGAGAGCTGCTGGCGGCTGTGATCCCAATTGGTTGCGATCAATGTTCCGGGGAAACCGCTGACGGCCGGCATGAGTGTGTCAAGGGTCAGCCCGGGCGTTGCCTCGTTCCAGGCGATGCCGATCCAAGGACGCGGGAACTCTGACAGGGCAGACTGCCACTTTTCGTTATAGTTCGGCTGACTGTGCAAATAGGGAAGACCGCTGGCCGGTTTCCCGCGGACGGCTTCAGGAAGCTTAAGGATTTGAGAGACGGGCAGGGAATAAGGATAGCCGTCCGGAGGGCTCGCGCCTCCCGGTGCATCATTTGCAATATAGGTGGTGTAGCCGAACATTCTGGCGAGTTGGGAAAGGGACCCTGGGCCGGCCAGAGGCGTCTCCCTGCCATTCCCGATGGTGCCGAAGAACCGGGCCATCACCATGAATTCAAGGTTTGTAAGCCCCGGATCCAGGAGGAGAACCGCCTGGGAGGAGCGGGCCTTGATCGCCTCGGGATTGTCGCGTTCCGCTTCCGGCAGTTTCAGCGTCTCGTAAAAAACCGGAGCAACAGTGTCCGCGGCCTCATCAATGCGCCCGGTCGACAGATAGGCATCCCTCAGGATGCTCTGAAGCCGTGCCCGGACAGGGTCGGCCAGCCGTGCGGCACTGGGTTTCAGGGGCTCCAACAGGGCAATTGCCTTTTCCGGCTCGCCTGCCAGGCGATAAGCCGCGCCGAGGGTCAGGGTCGCTTCCATCCGGTCCTTGGCTGCCTTGGCCACCGGTGCGAATTCCTTGAGCGCCTGTGCAGCATTGCCCCGGTCAGCCATGATCTTGATGTAGACAAGCCAGATCGGCATCAGTTCCGGGAACATGGCTTTGGCCCGGCTGGCAACGCGCAAGGCATCGGAGTGTTGTCCAAGAGCCGATGCGTTGTTTGCGATTGCGAGCATGTATTCCGGGTGATTGGGTTCTGCCAGATGCGCTTTTTCCAGAAAAGGCGTCGCTTTTCCGTGATCCCCGAGTGCCGTCAGGATCTGACCGACAAAAGCGTTCAACCTTGCATCGTCCGGCAACAGGGTCAGAGCATCTTGCGCAATCGCGAGCGCAGGGGGAAACAGGCCATAGGCAAAGTAGAGCTTTGCGATCGCCTGAAGCACGTCCGCATCGCCACGGTTGCGCTGGAGAACGCCATTGAGCAGAAGCTCGGCTTCCTCCAGTTGTCCGCGCGTTGCAAGGAACTCGGCTTTCAAAAGAACGGATTGTGAGTGGGCAGGATCCAGGGCAAGCGCGCGCTCGGCCAATTGCTCGCCTTCTTCCGCCTTGTTGCTCAAAATGAGTGCCTTGGCCGCGAGCGACAGAAAATCCGGGTCCTGTGTTGCCTGTCCGGACGCGCGGGACAAGATGGCCTGTGCCCCTTCAAGATCACCGGATTCCAGGCGGGCCTTCAGCAGGCCAGAGAGCGCCTCCGGATGACCCGGAGAAATGTCCAATATGCTTTCAAACAGCAGCGCCGCGTTGTCATGCCGTCCGGCATTGGCATGGTCTTTGGCAGCTTTCAAACGGTCATCGACCAGAAGCATGGTTTTGTCCGGTTCTAGGGTTTGGTCGAGAGTTAGCCAACGCTGACACGTTTCGCGTCAAGGCGAACGTCTTCCTGCGCCGTAATCATGGAGATATCGCTGTTCTGGGTCGCAACGCTGTCAATGTTTTGCACCAAAATGCCGGCTTTCAACGTTTCGGTTTCCTTGACAGCACTGGTCCGCGTCTGGGCGGTCGTGGAAATGCTGCGCGCATTGACCAGCTTGTCGACAATGGTCTCGAATGACTTCGTAAAGTTGCTGATCAGTTGCTTGCCGGTCTGGGTCACGTTTTCCGCCAGAACTGCGAAATGGCGCGCATTCAAATTCACCTCAGGTGCTTGCACAGCGAGCTTCCTGGATGCCTTAAGCGTTACGTTCTGAGCCCCTGCAACTCCAATTTCGGCAGCGACCTCGTTATGCCGTGTCAGCACAGACAAGATATAGGCAGTGTCGTCTTGCTGAAACACCAACACAGTATCCCCGATTGCCGGTGCGAGCAGACATCCCGCGGCTTGGTCCGCGTGGATTTGGGCGCCGCCCTGAAGCGTGACCATTGCTTCTTGTTCGGTGATCAGCGCGGTTACAGTGCCTGTTTCCAGCCCGGCAGCTGCTGCAGCGTAAGCTGTTTCAGCGGATTGCGCTTCTCGGGCAGTTGTTTTTTGTTTTTGGGTCATGTGCCTGTTCTTTATGGTTGAACGCGTCAGATCTGGGCTGTGCTTGCGATCTTGGCCTCCCAAGCTGCGATCATTGCTTTCACATTGACGTTTTTGCAATCGGCTTGGATCTGCTCGGCCGTGACCATTCCGGTCCCGGCTTTGACGGGCGTGGATTCGGCTTTCACAGCAGTCGTCTTCGCTTCAACGGCCTTGCCCTTGAATGAGGCCTTCATGAAACTGAATTTGCCATCTTTGATCTCGGTCTTGAAGGCAAGGATATCAATCTTCGCGATGCCAATGTCGGTCTTGAGGGCGTAGAGCGTGATTTTCGAAATCGGTTCTATGTTCAAAGACACGGCCAAGGTGAAAATGAACTCTCCGGCGAACTTGATGCTCAACGCACCGCCATAAAAGAACTTGTGGTTTTCCGCGTGATGAATCGACGTGGTTTTTTCGTGAACCTCTTTGTACTGCTCAGCATGGTAGATATCGTACTTATTGGCTTCGTAGTATTTTCTGGAAACACTGGTCACCTTCTCGTACTGTTCGCCATTGACCGTCTTCGTATCTTTAAAGACGGTGGTCTCCAGATCCCCATTCCCATCAGCCGCGATCAGGTAGATATTTTGCGCAGCGCTGTTTGAATCCGTACCCGATTCGATTGTAACCGAGCCTTCATCCGACTGGACATGGATGTTGCCCGCCGTGTTGAGATACATTTTCTCGCCACCGCGGACCAATATCCGGCCGTCACAGGCCATCAGGATGCCCTTACCGCCACCGGCTGCGTTGGTATAAATCGCGGCGGCGCTCTCATCCTCTATATGCTGTGCCGGATAGTAGGCGGAATAGATATCGGAGCCTGCATTATAGGCAGTCTCTTCCACATCCGAATACTCGCCGAGCCGGAGGAGAGTTCCCAGACCGCTGTCGTCGGTCGAAGACGATGCGCTGCCTGCAGACGCTGGCACGTAGAAGTACGTGTATGTCGTCTGATAGTGCGTCCCAGTGTCGTCCTGAACAAGCGCGTCCTCATCGGTGAGCGTTTTCAGAACGTCAATTTCAGTCTGCAGGTCATCAAGAGTAACGCTGGACATTCCCTAGTCCTCCTCGGATCAAGCTAAGGTCAGGCCGACCCGTCGCTGATTTGCATAATAATACCTGATGCGGTCCGCGTCCGGTGAGCAACATTCTGATTGGTTGCCGTAACAGGATTCACTTGCTCGCCGTTCGAAACGGCACCCAAAATAACCGGCCTGTCAGGGTCACCGTGAAGGAACCCCAGCAGGACCTCTGTTCCGATCAGAAGCGTAGAGTGTGAGCCATAGCCATCTCCGCCGCCATATGGCTCCATTTTCCGGACCACATAGCTTGCCTTGCCCTTCGACAAGCCGCTTTCCTCGTCCAGGATCCGCACCCGGTAGCGGCCAGCCTTGTCGAGTTCGGCACGCTTTCCTTCGGTTTCCCCGTCAATCACGGCAGAAAGATACCCAGGAATGCTCGGCTTTGGCGTTACGAGCAACGGCCGGAAACCACCGTCAAACGGCACGCAAACAAACTCGTTTTTATATGGCTCCGGACTCATGTCGCTGGAACTGAAGCCCAAAGGCGTTGTGTTGGTACAGCTGTGGGTGACTTCCGTGATGATGTAAAGGCCGTCCAAATCGCTAATCGGGTGATCCGTCAGCTGGAAGAAAAGGCCGGGCCGCATTTGCGGAATGTTGCTGGTCCCACGGTACTGCTGGCGGGTATTCTCGACCAGTTCCGCGCGGCGCTTGGCGATAAAATTGCCTTCCGAAACGGTTGCGTAATGCTCGCCGTAGCGGGTGGTGACACCCTGGCCGGGAAAGCTCGTATCCTGCGACACGCCCAGGTCCACCTTCGGTGTTTCCTCGTTGTATTCGCGAAGGGCCACCGAACCGCTCTGGGTGATGAAGGACTGGTTGAAGGACCAGATACCGAAATCGCCGGTCCCCAGAACTTGTTCACGGCTGCGATAGGGCAGTTTTTCGCTAATTTTGCTACCGGACAACTTCGTGAAGTGTTCCTTCCGGTCGCCGAAAATCAGTTTCTCCTTGTCCGACGAATGATCGAACGAGAAGAAAATCCCGAAGCGCTCGCACATCCGGCACAGGAAGTTCAGGTCGTCTTCCCGGTATTGCATGACGAAGTGCAGCTTTGGATAGTCACCGGCAGACGGCAGCATGTCGAACTGGATCTGGCGCGGAACCCGCTTCGAAGAGGTCGTGGAGTTCTTCTTGTTCGCATCGCTCAATTCGCTTTGCACGATATCGACGACGGTCACATCCTTGTCGGTTCCGTATACCTGGTTTTGTGCGCTGTGACGCAGCATGGCCAGTTCCGGTTCCAAGACGAAACGATAGCAAAACTGACGGTTTGGTGTGGGGTCACGTGTTTCAGCCCCGCCAATGACACCGACGACCTGGAGCTTCTCCTGGTCCATTTCCAGCGTGAGGGTCGCCGTCTTGCCCATCATGTCGGGCAGCTTGAGCGGATCCTTCGTCACAGTGTCGACCGTGAACCGATATCCGGCGTTCAATGCTTCCGTACCTTTGACGCGCTCCACATAAACATCGCTGCGGGACATGCCCGGGAGCGTGATGTTCATATGGGCTTGTTTGCCTTCATTGCTCATCGTCACGTCTCCTTCTTGTCAGCTCTTATGACAGGCTGAGCATTCGTATTTGTGAAGGCACCAACGTGGTGCCAACTGAATTGGGGGACACGCCATTTTGGAGTGTCGGGTCAAGCAGTGCGCGGGTTGCGGGCATGCACTGAAGAAAGAGTTTAACCGATCCTTTGACGTTCCGGCTGTTCGAGCACACCATGCCTGACGCAACACCGGGTCCTGGGCCGCTGACCGTGACCGGAGCCAGGTTCGCCATGTTATGGGCTGGCATGCACATCAAGAGTGTACGGAAACAGGTTGGAATTTCCGTGGACCGGTAGCCCATGGAAAACAGCGGAATCGGCACCGGACCGGCAGGGGTTGTCTGCAGGTAAATGTCCGGCACCGAGAAATCCATGCCGGGAATCGGTCCTTGAGAGTTTACAAAGCACATCAGATACGTCCCCCGTTTTGTTGTCCGTCGCCGTCGAGGGCGACTTTATCGGGTTGATACAATTCGGCGATCGCCCGGTCCGCATCGGTGCCGATGCGGTTTCCTGTCGTTCCGAGCATGACGGTTTGATCTGTTTTTGCCGCATGAAACTTGGTGTTCGAAAAAGCGCTGGCCGACAGCGAGGCCCCGGAAAGATCCGCATGGGACATATCCGCCTGCCGCATGTCGCATTGCTCAAACAGGACGGCCCGGCAATCGGCTTCCTGGAAAACGGCCGAGAACATTTGCGAGTTGTTAAACCGGGCGCCTGACAAGCTTGCTCCGGCAAAGTTTGACAGGGGAAACTTGCTGCCGCTCATGTCGACACCGTCCAGCTTGCTCTTGGTGAAACTGGTCGTGTTGGCCGACACACCGCGCAGCGTGGCGCCTTCAAAGTCGCATTCCGCAAAGACGGATGCGTTCAGATTCGCGCCGTCGAGATTGGTTCCCTTGAATTGCGCCTTGTGGAAGGTGCAGTGCTGCCAGGATTGTCCGGACAGATCCAGGCCTGACAGGTTGGCGTCAGCAAAGACGGCGATGTCGATATAGGTTCCGGTGATGTTGACCGGCCGCAGGTCTGCGTCGGTCAACATGAAGTTGGACAGAACCGCATTCGCAAAGCTCGCCCCCTCCAGTGTGGTGTCGAGCAGGGCGGCGCGGAAGAAGGTCGCGCCGGAAAAGTCCGTCCCGTCCATCTCCGGCTTTGCGAAGGAGACCTGGTCGAAGCCGCTGCCGCTCAGTTTTGCATTTTTTATCGTTCCGGCCGCAAACTGGACCCGTTCCACCGGGGTGTTTTCCAGAACGGCTCCATCGAGGTTGCAGCTGACGAATTGAGTGTTGGTGAGGGTGCTGTCATTGAATACAGCACCTTTCATATCGCAGGAGACAAATTGCGCATTCGTCAAGATGGATCCGCTAAAGTCGCATCCGCTCAAATCGCACTCGATAAAACGGATCTCCTTGAGATTCATGTTCTTGAAGGACATACCGGCGGCAATCCGCAGCATGACCGGTTGCTCATGCGCGTGAAATGCCACGATATCGTCGAACGTGATCGGCTTTCGGTCTGGCATCTTAGGCATGGGTCGGTTGCTCCATCATGGTCATGCCAAGGTTGGCGCCGGAAAAGTCACAGCTGGCGAGTTTTGCTTCCAGCAAGTTGGCCGCATAAAGGTTGGCCGAGCGCATGGAACAGCGCCTCAGGTCCGCACCTGTCAGAGCTGCGCCGAAAAGGTTGGCGCCGAAGAAGTCGCTCCCGGCGAAGTTGGACCTGCCAAACAGGCTGTTATGGAACGAGGCCAGTCTGAAGTCGTTCACTTCCATGTCGCATGTGTTGAAGAAGCAGCTGTTGCACTTTGCCCGCAGGAAGCAGCATTCCGACATTTTCGCGGTGTTGAAAGAACACTCGGTTGCCCGCAAGCTGTCGAACCGGGATTGCGTGAGGTCACAAGCCCCCATGAAACCAACCGACAGCCAGTCCCCTTCCACGAAAGACGAGCCGGCAGCGGGCACTTCCATGAAACCGATCCGTTCAAGCCGGCTTCCATCCATACACACGCCGTCCATGGGCAGTGTCACGAACATCGTTCTGATGATACTTGCCTGCGCGGCCGACAGACCTTTGGCAGATCCCATCAGGAACTGGCAGTCACTCATGTTTGTCTGGTCAAGTTTCAACGCATCGAGTGTGCACTCGATAAACCGGACCTGACCCAAGTCTGCGCCGCTGGCGTCCGTTCCCGTCCAATCAGCGTGGATGACGAGAAGCTCGTGCATTTTCGCGCGGACCAACCGGGCCTGCTTCATTGTGGTTTTGCTGAAGTTTGCCTTGGCCAGATTGGTATCCGTGAAATCCACCTCATCCAGCACGGACCCGGCAAACACGGCACCGGACAGGTTTGAGCCTTTGAAGGTGGCACCGGTCAGATCGGTCTGCTCGAAGAATGTGTCCGTCAGGTCCATGCCGCTGAAATCTGCACCGCGCAGATCAGCTCCGGCAAGATCGGCGCCCTTGAAATCGTAGCGCTCATCCAGTTTTTGCAGAACGAAACTGCCGAGCCGCGCGGGGACATCTGCGGGCAAGGCTTCGAGCGGGAACAGCGGGGCTGGCGATTGCTGGCGCGAAGTGACCATGCTTTCGGCGATTGTTTCATCGGCCTCATCAAGCTTTTCCTTCGCGCCCTCTACCGAGGAGACCGCCAATTCGCCCGGAGACTTGCCTTCGATGTCAGGCTGGCCTTCCGGCTTGATGTCCTGAACCCGCTTCATCAGGTCCTGGATCCGCTCCTGTGCCGAGCCATCCTTGGGAAGGATAGGCGAGTCGATCTTATCCAGCGCCTCGCTCAAGATCTTGGAGGGATCGTTCGCCGGGTCCAAAAACCCTTCCGTACCGTCCTCCGGGAACAGCTGAACCAGGGGCGCATCAGGCCCTTCCGCCTGAGGGGCCGGCTTGGGCGATTCCAGATCACCAATCATCTTGGCGAATGTGTCATCGATGGCATCGGACGGCGTTGACAACTGGCTGTCCAGGTTGTCCAGCGGCGACAAATCCATTTCATTCATGGCTTTGCGGGCATCGGACAGAATGCTTCCCTCCGGCATGCGCATGGCACGCGCAACCGCCTTCTTGTACTGGGCCTCGATTTCTTCCGGATCGATTTCCTCCTCTTCGTCGAAGAGACCGTCCAGAACATCGTCCAGCGCCTTGGCAGCATCGTTGCCGCTCTTGAATTCCTCGGGCAGGTCCAGATCGGAGCGTTCGCGCAGCGCGGTCAGTTGCCCGGTCGCTTCACTCAAGCCTTTCTCCAGATCCGGATCGAGCTCAATGTCTGGGAATTTTGCCATGAGCTCATCGTCCACGATGGGCTTTTTCGCATGTGGCGGCAGCAGTTTAGGCGGCGTTGCGGCCACGATGGCACGCCGCTGCAATTCCGCCTTGACCATCTCCCGGTCGCGTTTTTCCCAAACCGCCGTCTCGACCGCTTTCACATCGTCCAACAGTTCGGCAAGATCCAGATCGCCGTTCTCGATTTCTTCCTGTGTTGGGTGTGCGACCAAGGGAATGTCGTCAATGATGTCGCTATTGGGAGGCGGTATCAGATCACCCGGCAGCCCTTGATCTTCGAGCATCTTTTGGGCAGCCCAATTCTGATTGTCCATGAAACGCGCGCGATCCGCGGCAGCCTTCTCCAGCTTCGCCTGGCGTTTGGCACTGCGAACGGCCTGATCGACTTCCGGCAGCAGCTGCCAGTCGGCTAGCGCATATTTGTGCGCGTCATCCTTTGAGGTGCGTTTCTTGAAGACGTCTACATAGTAATCGGCCGGACGGCGCGGCGACTCCAGATCCTCGATTGCCACCATCAGGTTCGTGATGTCCTCGGCAAACCGGTCCTTACCCCGGATCAGGCCCCGGAACGCCATGGTGGCTTTCTCGACGTTCGGAAACAGCGTGATCGTGTCGCACCGCATGGTGGTCTCAACCAGATCATTGCTTCCATCAAGCTTGTAGAAACACCGTGCCATCAGGCGCGGGACTTCTCCGCCCGTCGACCCCGTTCCGCGTGACATGCCGGTGATGGCAAATGTCTCACCACCTTCAAAGAAAGCGTCGAAACGCTGTTCTTCCGGCATTTCGCAGTGATACAGGGGATTGAAGTCATCCGGTTTGACTGGCGATACATGGTCGATCCAGTGCTGATCATAAGTGCCGAGGTACCTCAGCCGTGCCGCATCGTCGGCGGGCAGGGGGCCGAAATGGGCTGGCATGGGCAGATCATCGACCGATTTGATCAGGTTACGGGGATCTTCGACATTGGGCAGCGGTGCATCGTAGCCGGCCTCGGCCATCTGGCGCGCGCCGAAACCCTTGCCCCGTTGATTGGGAGCATAGCCCTGGCCGCCAAAGGCCTGAACGTCGCCAATGGGCATCTGCATGAACGGCTCGGCCCGGGTCATCTGAATACCCTGGTCGGTCAGGCGCCAGTAGCGGTTGCCAAAAACAGCAAGTTGTTTTTGAAAGGAGCCGAAGCGGACGCTCACCTTCATGCCTTCAACGGGGGTGTCGGCGGGCGACAGGGCGCTGCCCGCAATCATCAGTTCCGCGCGCGGTTTCAATTGACCCTTGTCGAACACGGCACCATTCGGCATCTGGTCGGTCACCATCGGCCACAGTGCCTGTTCGGTCAGGAGGCGGCCTGGTTCGGCAAAGTCGAACAGGACAAATGCCGAGACGGTTGTCAGGGCTCCGCCTTTAACCGCCTCCGTCTGGTGCGCTACCGAGATCCGCGATGGTTTAATGATCGCTGGCAAGTGTCTTCTCCGTCTCCGTTTGCCGATATCCGGGAGCTTCCGCTCCTGCCGTTCTGAGTGTTCGTTTTCAGATGCTGCCGGCCGGGACCTTCTAGGAAGCATATGACAGCGGGATATCAACTATAAAGCGTTTACCAGCCTAAGGTGATGGACGTGTCACCAAGGGTCAATTGCATTTTATCTGCACACCGTAAAACCGGTTTGGTTAACGCAAATTCGAAAAGTCCTTTAGAATCAATGCGCAATTGTTTCCGGCCAATTTCTCCCAACTCCCTTTGATCTGGAATTA
>NZ_SMLZ01000055.1:2730-3362 GCF_009711415.1 Roseibium denhamense | reverse complement strand
CGTCTATTGAAATGGACGCCAAGTCATTCCGGTCGAGACGGCTTCGTGAAAGGTATAGAAAAAACCGTCGAATGGTTCAATGACCCTGCTAACCTGGCACGATATAAGACAGACAGGTACACAATCTGATGGAAGTGCTCCAACTTGATCTGGACCGAACTTACCAGGCCTTAAGGGATGTGGCGGGCGGCGATAAATTCGTGCCGCTCCATGAACCGCAATTCGGCGGGAGAGAATGGAGCTACGTTAAAGAATGCCTGGATACGGGGTGGGTTTCCTCGGTCGGCAGTTATGTGGACCTCTTTGAGCAGATGCTGGCGGAGATCTGCGGTGTTCGACACGCCGTAGCGACAACGAACGGAACCGCAGCATTACATATCGGGTTGCTCATCGCGGGCGTCCGCCCCAATGACGAGGTTGTAATTCCAACCCTAACCTTCATTGCTACAGCCAATGCCGTAAACTATTGCGGAGCAGTACCGCATTTCGTCGATAGCGAGTGGAGTACGCTCGGTCTCGACGCCGCCAAGCTGGACAATTGGTTGTCTGAAATCGGAGACCGCCGGGAGAATGGCTTGTACAATCGTCAGACCGGACGACGGCTTGCGGCTGTCGTGCCAATGCATACATTC
>NZ_SMLZ01000055.1:0-2496 GCF_009711415.1 Roseibium denhamense | reverse complement strand
ATCGTAACAACCGGTGGCGGCGGTGCGATTCTCACGAATGATGCCCAGATTGCCAAGCGTGCAAAGCACATTACCACAACGGCCAAGGTTCCTCATGCTTGGGCGTTTGTGCATGATGAGATTGGCTACAACTACCGTTTGCCCAACATCAACGCTGCCCTTGGCTGCGCGCAACTTGAGCAGCTTCCAGGGTTCCTTGCCAGAAAGCGGCAGCTCGCCGTACGGTATGCCGAGAGCCTGCAATCCATAGACGGTCTGCGATACTTCTGCGAGCCGAAGAATTGCGCGAGCAACTATTGGCTCCATGCGGTTATCCTCGACGAACCACGCGAGCGGGACGAGTTTCTCCAATACATGAATGCCAGGGGCCTAATGACGCGGCCGTGCTGGACTTTGATGTCTGAACTCGAATTATTCAGTAATTGTCCATCATCGGATTTGACAGTAGCCCGAAATATCTCAGCCCGCCTCGTCAACATTCCAAGCAGCGCCACATTGTAGCCGCACGAAAGCATCGAATGAATATGAGTACTCTCGAACTCGAAACATTTGAGCGGCAGATAGACCGCCTCATCACGCGTGCACTCGAGATGGGGCGCGTGGGCGACAAAGAAGAAGCTGTACATGCATTTGCTCTCTGCCGTGTTATGTTGGCATCCCGTGCCTCCAAGAATGAACTCGAACGTAGGGTAAAGCTTGAGCAGGTGAAACTTCGTACAGAAGCGGATCAGATGAGGGAGCACTTTTTAGGTCTTTCTTCCGATAACCCACAACGACGCGTTACGGTTTATTCAGATTCGCTTGGTCTACCGCGCCCACAAGAGATGGACGCATACGAAAGCACAGTAAAACTGACATATAGCGGCCAATTGATGCGGCTCCTTTCGGAAGAAAGCAACGGAAATGAACATCTGGACACCAATTGCCAGCGGTTCTGCACGACGAACGAAGTAATTGCTCTTATGTATGAGCGGCCCGAGAGCCTTAAAGGTGCTGATGTACTCATACATGTTGGATTGAACGACTGTTCCATCCGTATGTTCATGGCACCACAACGCATCGCGTGTGGGTTATTGCCTGCGGCAATCCGCGAAAAAGTGCTTGAATTCGCACGTGTTTACCGAGTTGATCTCGTCAAAGCTTTTCCGCATCATCAATATGTACCTCTAGATACTTTTCAATCTAATTTGTTCAAAATTGCAAATTTAACAAAAGAAAATGGCGCAAAAAGCTTGACGTTTTCGACGATTGTGTTGGTTCCGATGCGTTTCTGGCCATCTACTCCCGGCGTAGTCAAGAATTTTACTTCCTACAACATGGCAATCATGCAGATTGCGGATCAGGTTGGAGCCAATGTGCTAGAAATAGACCGATTGATGTGGCAACACGGAACAGGTTCTATGCTTGACAAGGATGGCATGCATCTGAGTCATCGAGGGCATGAGATGCTTGCTGATTTGTATCTCAAAATCCTTCGCGGAGTGTAGCCTGTGTCGCGTAGAGTGCTGGTTGTTGGGCAGGGCTCCATTGGCAAACGACATGCTCGAATTTTGCAAGAACTTGGCTGCTCTGTGGCCGTCGTGACTGGACGTACAGATTTGACTGAGTATCCTATATACAAGTCAGTGAGAAGTGCAGTTGCTGTTTTTAATCCCGAATATTGTGTCATTGCCAGTATTACTAGTCTGCATCACAAACACTTGGAAGAGCTACAAAAAGCAGGGTTCACTAATACAGCCCTGGTCGAAAAACCTATATTCGATCACCTTCCCGTTGTGGAGACCAACTATGTTTTTGATATATTTGTGGGGTATAATCTGCGGTTTCATCCATTAACATTTCGGCTGAAGCAAGAACTCGAAGGACGACATGTCTATGCTGCTCATGTGTTGACGGGGCAGCATCTTTCAACCTGGCGTTCCGAACGCGATCATCTGCGAACATACTCGGCACATTCCAAGCAAGGTGGGGGCGTCATACGTGATTTGTCACATGAGTATGACCTAGCGGCCCATTTGTTCGGCGAACTGGCATTACTATCGGGAGTTGGCCGACGGGTCAGCAGTGTTACAATTGACAGCGAAGATGTTGCCGCAGCCATTTTTTCCGGACAAAGCTGCCCAATAATTTCTGTAAGCACGAACTACCTTGATCGCACCGATCGCCGGTGCTGGGTTGTGATTACCGAAGATGCGACGTTTGAGGCGGACTACGTATCCGGCACATTTTCGACTAATGGAAATATCGAAAATCTGGTAGTGGAGCGCGATCAGTCTTACAGAGACATGCACCGTGCCGCTATCGGTGACAAGGCTGGGTTGTGCCGTCTCGCGGATGGGACCGCTCTTCTAGCATTGCTTGAACAGTTTAGGTTGACATGAATCGCAAGTACTCCTTTTGCACTATATGTGCTCGAGGCGGCTCAAAAGGTCTCCCCGGCAAAAACATCCGCCCGCTTAACGGACGTCCTTTGATTGCTCACTCTATCGATCAGGC
>NZ_SMLZ01000093.1 GCF_009711415.1 Roseibium denhamense | reverse complement strand
CATCAGGCCAGACACAAAAACCACTTGAGAGCCTTAAACCATCTTCAAGCTGGTTTTGGCAGTTGGCCGCTGACTGTCAGGGATCGAGAAAGAACTGGCGCCGCAACTTGCGCCAGATCTTTTCGCCGATCTCGCAATCATACGGCTTCTCGAAGTTGAACTGGGCCTGCATGACTTTCGCAGGCTCGGCCGGTCTTATGCCGCCGATCTCCAGAATGAGCTTGCGCCGGACAGCCTCCGGAAACTGTTCCCAGCCGTTGACCGGAACGACAAAACTTGCCGGTCCGCCAATCACGCAGCGCCGGTAATACTCATCAAGATCATCGATATTGAATTGGGCGCCAAAGCCGCCTTTCGTCATCAGCGGTAGACCGTTTATCGTGATGCCGGTCTTCAAGGCCGCATCGCGCGCCGCCGTCACGATTGCCCCCTGATTGTTCGGACCATCCCCTGAAATATCGATAACTCTCCGGTCCGCAAGAAACGGCAAATTGGAAAGCAGGGCCGTGCCGTGTCTGATCGCACCGGAAATTGACGTGCGGCGCTGGCCATAGCTGGTGTCGGCAAGCACCTTTGCTGCGAAGGCATTGGCATCTTCCGCATCCGCAAGAACGTGCCAGCCCACGATTTCACGGACATGGCTGTCATTGGCCCACTCGAACATCGTCATTGCGATACGGCCGCGCGCGCCGATTTCGATCGCGCGGACAACGTCCGGGCTTGAGATCGCCGCCGCATATCCCCTGCGCTGAAGGTCAAGCTCTTCCTGAGACATTGAGCGCGATACGTCCACTGCAAGAACAAGAGCGACATCAACATGTTCTTCTGCGAGCGTAGGAAGCACAGCGGCCAATACGCTGAACACCGAACAAACCAGACATCGAAGAATTTGGAGCGGATGCATCCAGAGAGGATAGCAGATTGGCCGCGACTGGCCATCCGGCATATGACGCAGCGGCATAAAGGATCTGTGATCGAAAGACTGCCGGGAACCGCTTTGCCTTTTCCCATTGCTGCCAGATCAGTTATACCAATTGGGAGACTGGCCCAAAGGATAGACTTATGAGCGAAACAGCAGCCAACGATGATACGCAAAAGCCGATGCTGGCCACCCTTCTGCATGAAGGCGTTTATCGCATCGTCATGCAGCGTCCGGACCGGATGAATGCCTTGTCACGGGACATGATGTCAGTCCTGTCCGGCGAGCTCACAAAGGCTGCCGCTGATCCGGCCATCCGCGTTGTCCTTATTGGCGCTGAGGGCAAGGTGTTCTGCGCCGGACATGATTTGAAGGAACTGACCGCTGCACGCGCCGAGGCGGATGGCGGCCGTGACACCTATGAGCAGATCATGCGCCAGTGTTCCGATCTCATGCAGCAGATCGTGACCCTTCCCAAACCGGTTATCGCTGTCGTTACAGGTGTGGCCACGGCGGCCGGTTGCCAGCTTGTGGCCTCGTGCGATCTCGCGATTGCAACCGATACGGCGACTTTCTGCACACCGGGCGTGAACATCGGCTTGTTCTGCTCTACCCCCATGGTGGCCCTGTCACGCAACGTCGCCCCCAAACAGGCGATGGAAATGCTTCTGACGGGCGAGAGCATTGATGCCTCGACTGCAAAGGACTTCGGCCTAATCAACCGGATTGTTCCCAGTGATTATCTGGAGCAGGTCGTTCAAAAATATGCTGAGGCCATCGCTTCAAAATCATCCCACACGCTGAAGGTCGGCAAGGAAGCCTTTTACAAGCAACTGGAGATGCCGCTTTCCAAGGCCTACGACTTTGCGGCCAACACGATGGTTGAAAACATGATGGCAAAGGATGCGGAAGAAGGTATCAACGCCTTCCTGCAAAAGCGCAAGCCGGATTGGACGGACAGCTGATCGCTATGACCCACGACAGCTACTCCGATGCTTACATCAAGGACATCCTCGACGCGGTGAAGACCATCGCCATGGTAGGTGCGAGCGCCAATGCGGTCCGCCCGTCCTATTTCGTTCTGAAATACATGCTCGCCAAGGACTATACGGTCTGGCCGATCAATCCCGGTCAAGCAGGCAAGGACATTCTCGGGCAAACTGTCTACGCGTCCCTGGATGACCTGCCAGCCATCCCTGACATGATCGATATCTTCCGGAACTCCGATGCAGCCGGACAAGTTGTCGACCACGTGATTTCAAGCGGCCGGTTGCCCAAGGTGATCTGGATGCAGTTGTCCGTGCGCAATGATCAAGCTGCGGCCCGCGCGGAAGCTGCCGGTATCAAGGTTGTCATGAACCGCTGTCCGAAAATCGAGTACGGCCGGCTCTCTGGGGAGATCGGGTGGGCCGGTGTGAATTCGCGCAAGCTTTCTTCCAAACGCCCTGCCCTGAAAAGCGGTTTCCAGCATCGTGGCCTTTCTGGTGAAAACGACGGTTAATTCCTGACATTTGACAAGCTTCGCGCAATCCTCGCTCTCTAATTCGTTAACGCAGGCAATGACCAGGGCACAGGCAGGCCAAGCGATCAAATGGAGGGTGGGCATGACCCAGGATCCAACCTTGTTTACCGCCATGGAGTGGGTGCTGGCAGCCATGTCCGGGTTGATCACTCTCGTCCTGTTCGCGATCGTTCATAAGGCCGAGCCCGGATCTCCGTTCGCATCGCGGGACGAACATTGGGCCGATGATGCGCCCGAACACGATGCGGTGGTGAGCAAAACGGATTGAAACGCGCGGCATTTGAGTCAGGATTTACAAAAACTTTCATTCAATTTGTTCCGAATGCGACCGGCTTTCTTTGCGCTTCATCCATTTGTTAGCATTACCTTACGTCACCGATACGTGTTTGAACCAACAGGGACCCCAGATGTTTGATCTGCTTGCTGGAACACCTTTGCTGACGCTGGCGTTGCCCGTGTTTGCCGTCTGCCTGCTGTTCGGTGTCTACTTCGCGGTAAAGCTCGAGGTGCGGAAGAACATCACCAACTGACGCGCGGGCTTCATCGCACCGGACGTTACCGCCTTGAAACAAGGCTATGAAAACAAATCTGTTTTCCCATCAGCCATTCATTTGAAAAACCAGTCTTTGACCTCTGCGGCCCCATCGGCGAAACTGGCCGCCGACAACCTCGGGAGGTCATTTAATGAGCGACAAAATACCTGGTTTTTCAACACTTTCCATTCACGCCGGAGCGGCGCCGGACCCTTCTACGGGCGCGCGGGCGACCCCAATATACCAAACGACATCCTTTGTCTTTGATGACGTTGACCATGCAGCTTCCCTGTTCGGGCTTCAGGCGTTCGGCAATATCTATACCCGCATCACCAACCCGACGACGGCGGTTCTTGAAGAACGCGTGGCCGCCCTGGAAGGCGGGACCGCGGCGCTTGCCACCGCATCCGGTCATTCGGCGCAACTTTTGTGCTTCCATTCCATGATGCAGCCGGGCGACAACATCGTCGCTGCAAACAAGCTTTATGGCGGCTCCATCAATCAGCTGAACCACTCCTTCAAGAGCTTCGGCTGGAACGTGAATTGGGCTGATCCCGCAGACATGTCCGCCTTTGAGGCGGCCATTGACGACAAGACCAAGGCCATCTTTATCGAAAGCCTTGCAAACCCTGGCGGGATCATTGTCGATATCGAAGCTATCTCGAAGATTGCAAAGGCCAAGGGCATTCCGCTGGTCGTCGACAACACGATGGCCACGCCGTATCTGTGCCGGCCGATCGAGCATGGCGCAGACATCGTTCTGCACTCACTGACCAAGTTTATGGGCGGACATGGCAACTCAATGGGCGGCATTATTGTCGATGGCGGCACATTCGACTGGTCGTCAAGCGGCCGCTACCCCCTCCTGTCCGAACCCCGGCCGGAGTATCAGGGCGTCGTTCTTCATGAGACGTTCGGCAATTTTGCTTTTGCAATCGCTTGCCGGGTGCTTGGCTTGCGCGATCTCGGACCAGCAATCTCGCCGTTCAACGCATTCATGATCCTAACCGGGATCGAAACGCTTCCCCTTCGCATGCAGCGCCACTCCGACAATGCGAAGAAGGTCGCGTTACATTTGGCCGCGCACGATAAGGTCTCATGGGTGTCCTATGCGGCCCTTCCCGAAGACAAGCATCACGCCCTGCAGCAGAAGTACATGCCAAAAGGCGCAGGCGCTGTCTTCACCTTCGGCGTTGAGGGGGGCTATGAAGCCGGTGTCAATCTGGTCTCCAAAGTGGAGCTTTTCTCCCACCTTGCAAATATCGGTGACACGCGCAGCCTGATCATTCACCCGGCTTCAACCACGCACCGGCAGCTGACCGACACGCAAAAGGCTGCCGCCGGCGCCGGACCGGACGTGGTGCGCATCTCGGTCGGCCTTGAAGACGTTGAGGACATCATTGCGGACCTCGATCAGGCCCTGGCCGGGTAACTTACGCGCACGCAAAACCACCTAAAGAAAAGCCCGCCAACCGGCGGGCTTTTTGTTCGTCAGGCAGTTGCGCGCTTGGCGATCGGATACGGGCCTTTCAGACAGGCCAGATGGTCGACAGCTGACGCCAGAACAATGACCGCAAAGCCCTGGTGCACAAGCGCCATGGAGAGCGGCACGACCCAGATGAGGGTCAGGATCCCGAAGACGGCCTGGAGCGCGACAAATGCGGCTATATGGGCGCCTGCCCGTCTCAAATGGGATTGGCTGCTGACACGGAAGGTCGCAAAGCACAGTGCAATCGCGGCAACGATCAGGACATAAGCCGTGATCCGGTGCTGAAACTGGACGGTCATGACGTTTTCAAAGAAATTCCGCCACAGCGGGTCCATGATCAACAGACCATTCGGGATCCATTTCCCGTCCATCAGAGGCCAGGTGTTGAACGTCATCCCGGCATTGAGGCCCGCCACCAGGCCGCCAAGAAACATCTGAATGAACACCAAGCCCAGGAACAGCGTGCTCAATCCCCTGAGCCTCGTCTGCTCCAGAACGGTCGGTTCGGGCAAGGGTGTCAGACGCCGCGCGATCCAAAACAGATACGCAAATATGATCAGAGCAAGGGTTAGATGGGTCGCAAGCCGGTACTGGCTGACATCAACCCGGTCCACCAGACCGGACGTCACCATCCACCAGCCGACAAATCCTTGCAAACCGCCAAGAGCGAGCCCGATCAGGAGCCGCGGTTTCAACCAGGGCTCAATGCGTCCCATCGCCCAAAACGCAACCATCGGCACGAAAAAGGCAACACCAATGATGCGGCCGAGGACCCGATGCCCCCACTCCCACCAGAAGATGAACTTGAACTCCGAAAGGCTCATGCCCTTGTTGATCAGCTGGTACTCAGGGATTTGCCGGTATTTTTCCAGCTCTTCCTCCCACTCTGCTTCGGTGAGCGGGGGAATGACGCCGTGGATCGGTTTCCACTCGGTGATCGACAATCCGGATTCAGTCAGCCGTGTCGCGCCTCCGACCACAACCATCGCTAGGATCAGGGCACAGACCCCGTAAAGCCACCACCTGATCAAGACCCGGTCCCGCTGGATCTTCTCCAGACGCGCGGCTGGTATGCGGGTTGGGGACGTCGGAGCGGAGACACCAATATGCGTCATCTGGCGAATACTCACTGTCTAAAGAGATTCTAATTTGACCTTTGTGGGGGTGAGATATAGGTGCAGGGGCATGGCGGCAAGCCGAATTGAACGGTTTGCGGCAATTGACCGCTCCGCCTTCAGAAAAGGAAATGCGCAAGAATGGTTCCCTCCTTCCGCAAATTCGTCGGCATGGTTGCCCTGGTGGTTTTCGTGATTGTTTATGCGCTCGTCGCAATGGTCGTCGGCGACTCGCCCGGAATTCAATCCGCACCGACCCTTGTCCAGTTCGTCTATTTTGCGGTCGCCGGACTGTTCTGGGTTGTCCCGGCGGGTGCGATCATCTGGTGGATGGAAAGAGGCGGGAAATCCCGGACCTGATCCCGAAGCCTGATGCAGCCCATCTTGCGGCCCGGTAAAGTGCAAACGGCGCGCCCGTCAGACACTGATCAATGACGGCAGGGTCCTGAAACCGGCCATTCAAGGAAACGCGCGGCAGCATCATCGGGTCGCGTGCATTTGCGGATTGCAAGACCCCCGGAAAAGTCGTCAGCGATGATGCGAAACCGATCTCGCGCAACATGCGCGCATCCCGTTCGCATACGGCATAGGGTTTGCCGTAAGGATATGCGAAGTGTTTCGGACGGCGCCCGAGTTCCGCTTCCAGCCGCGTCAATCCCCGCAAAACGTCCAAACGCGCATCTTCTTCCCCAAGGCGGGCCAGAGCAAAATGATCGTGGGTATGCGCCCCGATACTCACAAGCGGGTCCCGGGCCAGTGCGCGCAAATCGTCCCAGCTCATCACGTATTCGTCGGCCAGCGCTGCCAAATCCAGGCCATACCGGTCACACAAGGCGCGGATCACCCGGCGCTGATCCAGTTCACCAAGCTCCTGGGTGATGTGTCTGGTCAGCTTGTCGAAACAGGCGTTCTTTTCGTCCACCGTCCGGCAAGCGATGCCAGCGCCGGAGCGGTCAGGTGACAGCACGATTTCATCGTGCGCGGCAATGATCCGTTCCAGGGCAACCCACCACAACTCCGTCGTGCGGTCGATCAAACCGGTTGCGACAAAGACGGTGAACGGTGCCTGCAGCTCTTTCAAGACGGGATATGCGATTTCAATATTGTCGCGATAGCCGTCGTCAAAGGTCAGGACGGCGTAGCGTTTCTGGCCGTAACCGGATTTCAGCAGATCGACCGCCTTGTCGAGCGAGATAATCTCGTAGCCATTCTGCCGGATCCGTTCGACAGCAAGCCTCAAAAACTCCGGCGATATTTCCAAAAGCTGGTTCGGTTGAAACGCATCGCTGCGGGCGGGCCGTACATGGTGCAACATGAAAACAGCGCCGCAACCCTGGGTAAATGGAGACAGGAGCCGTCCCATCCCCGTTTTATTCAAGACCTGGAACGCCTGTTTGAACGCTTTTTGCCGGATGCCCATGTGGCTAAAATGCCCGATCCCGTTGGAAGTGCCAAGTGCGCATGTTTTGTTTAAGAAACCCTGCTACATACCGCTGAAAGCTGATAACAGACCCCGTGAGTGATTTTCGTGCAACCATCGCCAAGCATCATTGATCCGAAACTGGACAAGGACACTCGGCCCCCATTTTCGCCTGCCAAAACTACGGTGCCGTCTGGCCTTCAGAATTTTGAACTGATCGTTTTTCCGAGCTTTAATGACGTCCCACACGGATGGCAACAATTTATAGTAGCATCATCCCGTAATCCTTATCAAAGCCTTGAATGGACAACCGCCTGGTCGGAAACGGCCGGGGCTTCGCGCGGAATGGTGCCGGTCCTGGCGGCGGTCGCATGTGCCGGAAAGCCGCTCGCGTTCCTGCCGTTCTCACTCAAATCCCGTCTTGGTATCAAGGAGCTGTCCTGTCTTGGTCATGAGGACGGGAACCACTACCAGGGCATCTGGGACGAGGATGCTCTTCCCGCCTTTGATCGCCAGGCCGTTTTGGATATCTTGTCGCGGCTTGCAAAAGAGGTTCGAGCGGACTTGATCAGCCTGCAGAACGTTCCGGATGTTCTGCTTGGCAGACCTCACCCCTTGGTCTTGGAGCGGAGCACCGTGAGCCCTAACCCAGTCTTTGCCCGCGACTTGCCAACTGATTTTGAACAGTTTTTCAAGGAAACGCATACCAAGTCGGCTCGAAAAAACCTCTTGCGGAAGGAACGGCATCTCGCCGCCTCCGGCGACTTGAAAATCATAAAAGCATCCTCTTTGGAGGACATGGACGCCGGCCTTGCAGCTTTTTTGGACCAGCGCGCGATACGTGCCCGGGAGACCGGCATCCCCAATGCGTTCGGCACAGCGCCCTCGCAGCGCTTCTTGGGACAACTGGCCGGTCTAGAAGGTGCACCGCGCAGTATGGATATCTGGTGGCTGGAAACGAACGGCGTTATTCGGGCCACCTATCTTTGCCATGAACATCGCGGCTGCCTCTATGCTTACAGCAACAGTGTGGCGCATGACGAAACACTGCCTCATAGTCCGGGGCTTGTCCTGCTGAAGCAGCTGGTGGCCTATGCTTGCGCGTCCAAACACCTGCACAGACTCGATCTCGGACTGGGGCAAGAGCGCTATAAAGCCGGTTGGGCGGAGCCGGTTACTCTCAAGAACAGCGTCCTTCCCATAACCTTGCGCGGGCAGGCATGGGCTTGGATTGAGCTTCAGAAAATCCGATTGAAAGCCTCAATCCGCTCGTCGGCCGTGTTATGGCTGATGATCCGCAGGCTCCGCAAATGGCGAAACGGCAGTTGAAGAAGCTTCCGTTCTTTCAAAGGCGACTAATGACACTCGGCACTTAAAACCTCACAGTGCTTGACGTTCAATTGTCTGCGATTTCACAGCCGCCAAACCTCGGTTTCGTCAAGGTTCGACTGTTCAGGCCGCGTGGCCATCATCGTTGCGGCGCGGCCCTGGGCCCTCACCGCCTGCAATCACAACCTCGACCCGCGCACCGGTGTTATGCGCAAGAAGGTTCGCGGCACTTTCAAGCTCATGCGAGTTGTCCGGGGCGCTCGCTGCGATCAGGACCCTATCCGCAAAACTCAACATGCGCGCGCTTGCCAGACTGCCGTCAATCGCCCCGAGATCCACGACAACCGTCTCATAGGTGCTGCGGATCGCATCCAAAGCCTTTTTGAACCGATCCGCATCGACCATTCCATCCGAAATCGTTATTCTGCCAGCCTCAATGATATGGGCTTTCGAACCGGCGTCGCGGTAAACGACTTTGGCAAAGGGCGCCCGGCCAGCAACCACATCTGAAAACCCTTCCGCAGCCTGCTTGTTAGACTGCTCGGGAAAGACTTCCATGATCAGCGTGGACCGGCCCTGACCGGCCGCCCGGCGCGCAAGACCAAACGCCATTTCGTGTGACAGTGTTTCATCATCAACACTCAACACCACGATCCGCCCAATCGCATCAACATCCTCTTCATGCGTGGGCGCGGCCGCCGCGCTGAACGCTTCCCGCTCCACCATGTCCTGATCCAGATCATCATGCGAGGGGCGGAGATCCTCAGCCAATTCCGAAGGTATGGGCTCTGCAGTCTCAGGCTTTTCTGGCAGGTCCATATCGAGCGGCTCTTCTGCCCGGCTGGAATTCAATGCCGATTCCGGCTGCGGTTCAGAAGCGTTTGCCCGCAAACCGTCAAATGTGTAGGCCGCATAGGAATTGCCGTACCCTTGCGGCCAGGATGCGTTGAGCGAAGGGTCTGCGTTTCCATTGCCCGGCTTTGTGTCATACCGGCGCTCCGGTTGCATTGCCGACATCGGATGCAGCGCGTTCCCGCTCAAGAACTCCCTCATGATGACGAAGGCGATCCCCAGCACCAGTGTCGCAAGGGCGGCAACAATTGTGCTGGCGATGACCTTCGGAGAAGACGGTTCAACGGGAACGCTGGCCCTTGAAACGATGCGGGCATCTGCGGGCAACACTTGTGCCCGCAATCTGGAATCGGCCTCCCGGAAGCTGGCCAGTAACTGGTCAAGCTGATCCGCTTTCGCATCCGCCTCCCGCTCCAACTCGCTCAAACGGGCCTGATCGGCATTGGACTTGGCAGCAGCGGTCTTGAGTTCATTCAAACTGGTCTCCAGCGCCAGCGCCTGCTGGTTGGCGACCTTCGCGTCATTTTCCAGGCCTTCAAGAATCTTTCGGGCTTCAGACCGAATCTGGCGGTTGTAGTCACTCAGTTGCGATTGCAGTGCTTTTAGCTGAGGGTGGTTCGGCAGGAGGGTGATCGACAGTTCCGCGATGTTGGACTGGATGGCGACCTGCTGCTCCCGCAATCTTTGGATAAGTTGCGAATTGAGCACGTCACTGGCCGTCTCCAGCGAACCGCCACTATCAAGCAACTCGCGAATCAGGTCCGCCTTGGCCTGCGCCTCGGCCTTGTCCGCTTGCGCAGCGGAATAGTTGCTGCTGGTTTCCGCCAGTTGCTGCTGGTTCAAAGGAATATTGTCGGCCCCGACCAGAAGATCCGCACGGGCACGGAAATCGGCAACAGCCTTGCGGGCCGATTGCACTTCCTTGCGCAACTCTTCGATCTGAGGCTCGAGCGCCGACGATGCCAATTCCGTCGTTTCGCGCTTCGCCGCCGATTGGACGGCCAGGTATTCATCAACGATTGTATTTGCGACTTCGGCCGCCAAAAGCGGATCTTCCGCCGAATAATCAACCGCAATCACACGGGATTCATCGAGACGGTAGATGTCGAGGTTCTCATAATAGTGCTTGAGAACGCGCTCTTCTTCTGTGTTGCCGGCTGATGAGCCTCCGACACCTGCCAATGACATAAGGCGGGATACCAGCCCCCCCTGTCCGCGCGCACCGAACTCCGGAACTCTGGCCAGTTCCAGTTTGCGGGCGACACGGCGTGCCAAATCCGCGGACATCAGCAGCTGCACCTGGCTGGCAACACCTTCATTGTCCAGCACGGCCCGCTCTTCCTCGGCCCCGCGGGAAGCACCCGGAAACTTGTTGTCCGTGCTTTCGATAAGAACGCGCGTTTCCCCAAGATACTTGGGCGCCATCAGCTGCAAGCCGAAGAAAACACCCACCGCCACGAATAGGGTCAAAGGCAGCAGCCAACCGAGCGACCGCAAAATCGCCCGGATCAGCCCTCCCAAATCCAGGGCCAAGTCGTCATCTGGTGTCGTCTGCCGACCAGCGTTCATTTCTCGAAACTCCGAAGTTCTGGCAAACTATGTCGAATTAGGGTAAGCGATCCGTTAAAGCCCCGCCAGCCGGATTAACGCATGTGTTAATTTCTGCATGCGTATTTCTGACAGGTCACAAACAACCTCTCCCCGCTCTTCACGCTCGATTAACCATGTCCTGCGATTCTGCGCTGGATTGTAGGAGAGTCGTTGATGCGAATTCGAGCGCTTCTTGTTCTGGGCCTGTGCCTGGGCCTGGTTGCATGCAGCGGGTACCGGCAGCCGCCGACAGCGTTTCATGAAACGCTGACACAGCCTTATCGTCTGGATTCCAGCGACAGGCTGCGCATTATCGTGTTCGGTCAAGATGACCTTTCGAACACCTACATCGTTGATCAAGCAGGCTATATTTCGTTCCCGCTGATCGGAAACGTGGCTGCGCGCGGCAAAACCCAGCAAGGCCTTGCCTCGGAAATCGCAGCGAAACTCCGCCAGGGCTTCATCCGCGATCCGGATGTTTCCGTCGAGATCGACACATACCGCCCCATCTTTGTGATGGGTGAGGTGCAAAATGCAGGCCAATACAACTATGTTGCCGGCATGACCGTTCAAAATGCAATCGCGACAGCAGGCGGTTTCAGCTCAAGAGCACAGCAGGCGGACGTGGATGTGACCCGTCAGATCAACGGCGAAATTCTAAACGGACGTGTGCCTATATCGGACCCGGTCCGTCCCGGAGACACAATCTACGTGCGCGAGCGCTATTTTTAGGCGTCCGGCAAGTTAACTGTGGACTCATTTCCATTTGTTAGGGTGCAGTCATGGGGCCCCACAGGTTCACGAAGAAACCTGAGGGCGACAACAGGGAAACTGCACCATGACACCGACCCCGATGAGGATCGTGCATTGTGTCCGTGCGCCAGTGGGTGGCATTCTCCGCCACGTCCGCGATTTGGCGACCGCGCAAGCCGCGGCAGGACATGATGTCGGCCTGATTTGTGACAGCATTACAGGCAGCGCCTTCGACCTTCAGCAGCTCGAGGAGCTGAAACCGCACCTAAGTCTTGGTGTCGAGCGCTTTCCCATGAAGCGCCAGCTGACCATTCAGGACCTGTCCGCCACCTGGGCACTTTATAAGCATATCCGCGACCTGAAACCCGACATTTTGCACGGGCACGGGGCCAAGGGGGGCGCATATGCGCGTTTAATCGGCACGGTCCTGCGGCTGCGCGGAAAGAAGACAGCCCGTGTCTACTGCCCTCATGGCGGCAGCCTGCATTATGACCCGCATCGCCTTGAAGGGCGCATCTACCACACAATCGAACGTTTTCTCAGACCGCTTACAGATGGTCTCATCTTCGTATCCGATTACGAGAATGCCGCCTATGAAAGCAAAGTCGGACGCCCGCGTGCCTTGACCCGGATCGTCTATAACGGCCTGACGCCAGCTGAGTTCAACAAGGTTGAACCCCGCGCGGATGCGGCCGATTTTCTCTACATCGGCATGCTTCGGGATTTGAAGGGGCCGGATCTGTTCATTGAAGCGCTTTACAATATCCGTTTGAAAACCGGCAAAGCACCTCAGGCAGTTATCGTTGGTGAAGGGCCGGATGCCGAGCGCTACAAGACAATGGTCGACAAGCTGGATCTTTCGGGCTCCGTCCGTTTTGAAGGGCCTATGCGCGCCCGCGAGGCCTTTGAAATGGCTCGTACCGTTGTTGTTCCCTCGCGTGCAGAGGCGATGCCCTACATCATTTTGGAAACGGTTGCCGCCGAACGCCCATTGATCGCAACCCGCGTTGGCGGCGTTCCAGAGATCTTTGGCCGTTACGCCAACAGGCTGATCGAACCCGGTCATATCGGAAAGCTGACCATTGCGATGGAAGAGGCTCTGGCTAATCCCAAGGCGCAGGAAGCTCATGCCAAGGAGCTGAGATCCTGTTTAGCTGAAACGTTTTCCGTCGAGCTGATGAGCGACCGGATCACCACGCTCTATCAAGAACTTCACGGACTGAAACCGATTGACGGCCAGGCTCTTGGCACAAAGACGCTTGGCAATGACATTGCCGGTGCCCCTACCGCTTTTGCAAGGACGGGTAACCGTTAATGAACGAACGCGCCTTCAAACCGACTGAAACGCAGGAACCGGTCGCACCTCTTTACGGGGGACCGCAACTGCGTCAGCGCTTGGAGAAACATCTTAGGCACCCGTCACAGTTTCTATCGGACCAAGACCCTCCGGCAGCCGCCAACAATCTGCTTTCGCCGGACGCTCTTGAGATTGCACAGGGACTTGGCGGGAAAGGCGTCTCCCTTCCCGTACTGGGAGGAACGCTCCGCCTGGTGGATGTCTCGATTATCATTATCTCAGCCTTGGCCGCCGTGCTCACTTTGCCGGAAATCACGTCGATTTCCTGGCCGCATGGGTTCGCAGTCGGCCTTGCTGTTCTGTTTGCCCTCGCCTTCTTCCAGGCAGCCGACGTCTACCAGGTTCCGGTCATGCGCCAGGGTCTTGCTCAGCTCGGACGTGTCGCGGCGGGCTGGACCCTCGTGTTTGCAATGTTTGCGGTCTTGAGGACGACGACCGGCATTGGAATGCAATTCTCGGAAAGCTGGATCGGGGCCTGGTATGCAATCAGCCTGACCGCGCTCTGTCTCAACCGTCTTGTGGTGTACCAGCTGGTGCGGCACTGGATGAAAACAGGCCGGCTCGAGCGCAGAGCCATTATTGTCGGCGGGGGAACAGCGGCACAGGAGCTCATCCACGACCTGGAAGCCCAAGCGGACAATGACATCCGAATTTGCGGGATCTTCGACGACCGGTCGAATGACCGCTCACCGGCGGTGGTCGCCGGTTACCCAAAGTTGGGCGACATCAGCGCGCTTGTCGAATTCGCGCGGCTGGCCCGCATCGACATGCTGATTGTCTGTATTCCCTTGCGTGCGGAAAACCGTGTTCTTGAACTCTTGAAGAAGCTTTGGGTGCTTCCGGTCGACATCCGCTTGTCCGCCCACACAGACAAAGTCCGGTTCCGGAACCGTGGCGCAACCTTTATCGGGACAGTGCCCTTTGTCGATGTGGTTGATAAACCGATTGCCGACTGGGATATGGTCGCCAAGCGTGTGTTTGACCTGGTCTTTGCCTCTCTGGCCATTGTCGGCCTGTTCCCGTTGATGATCGCAGCCGCCATTGCCGTGCGCCTCGACAGCAAGGGCCCAGTCCTGTTCCGCCAAAGACGGTACGGGTTCAACAATGAAATCATCGAAATCCTGAAGTTCCGGTCGATGTATACCGACATGTGCGATGCGGACGCCAAGAAGGTCGTCACCAAAGGCGATCCGCGCGTGACACGGGTCGGCCGCTTCATCCGGAAAACCTCCATTGATGAGCTGCCGCAACTCTTCAATGTTCTGGCCGGAAGCCTGTCGCTGGTGGGGCCAAGGCCCCATGCCGTCAATGCCCATACCAACAACAAGGCCTGGGATGACGTCGTTGACGGATACTTCGCCCGCCACAAGGTCAAGCCGGGTGTCACGGGCTGGGCACAGATCAACGGATGGCGGGGAGAGGTCGACACTCCGGAGAAGATCCAGAAGCGGGTCGAGTGCGATGTCTATTACATCGAGAACTGGTCTGTTCTGTTTGACCTGAAGATCCTGTTTCTGACACCCTTCCGGCTGTTGAACACGGAGAACGCCTATTGACCACCTGGGATGGCATCTATCGCGGCACGCCGTCTGCGGCGCCGCACTATTGCCTCCCGGTCAAGTCGCTGGGGAACGGATCCTTGTGGATTGCCGCGTTCCTGTCCGGCTTCGTCATCAGGGAACCGGCTCCCTATGAGCTCTACATGGTGTTTCTGTCGGTCGTCTGGCTTCTTGCCGGCCTGAAGCTGCGGCGGGAGTTCGGCCCGCTGATCATCATGATGATGCTCTATATTGCAGGCGGCATTCTTTCCATTCCGCTCGCCCAGGAAATGGGGGATGCGGCCATGTATATTGCCGTGTCCGGTTTTCTCGCCATCACCTCGATCTTCTATGCCGCGATCCTTGCGGAAGACCCATGGCGCTACAGGGTTTTGCAAAACGGATATATTGCCTGCGCCGTCCTTGTCGCCACCATCGGTGTGGCGGGCTATTTCGAGCTCTTCCCCGGCGCGGACTACTTCACGCTCTACGACCGGGCACGTGGCACGTTCCAGGACCCGAACGTGTTCGGACCTTTTCTGGTTCTCCCGACCCTGCTGCTGGTTCAAAAGCTTATGCGGGACTCGGTGCTGGGAAACCTGATCCTGCTGGTCCCTCTGGCCATTCTCATACTCGGTATTTTCCTCAGTTTTTCCAGGGGCGCCTGGGGACTGCTGATTGCCTCAACGCTGATCATTTACTTCTTGGCACTGGTGACAGAGCGCACGGCCCTGAGGCGGGCGCGGCTGGTTCTTCTGGGCGCGGGCGGCATTCTTGCCCTTTTCGGCCTGCTGGCGGCAGCCCTGTCCATTGATGCCGTTGCAGACATGTTCACCCAACGGGCACAGCTGGTGCAGGAATATGACACTGGCCGCACCGGCCGGTTCACGCGCTATTTCCTCGGCTTTCAAATGGTCATGGAGCACCCATTCGGGATCGGACCTCTTGAGTTCAACAAGTATTTTCCTGAAGACGAACACAACGTCTACCTGAAGGGTTTCACCACCTATGGGTGGCTGGGCGGGACCGTCTACATTTTCCTTGCGATCTGGACACTGGTCGCGTTTGTGCCCTTGGTCTTCAAATCCAGGCCGTGGACCGCGTTTGCCCAAAGCGTATTCGCCGTTTTCACGGCGCATCTCATGCTTTCGCTTGTCATCGATACCGATCACTGGCGGCATATGTACCTGCTCTACGGTCTCGCCTGGGGGCTTATTGCCGCCAACAAGCTGGAGCAGAGGCGGTGGTGGCAAACAAAGGTATCGGGCGTTTAGGACGAAACGCCCAAAGATGCCCGGTCAGCTTTGGGCGGCAATACGATCCCGAATTACCGCCCGCTGATTTGGGTCACCAGCCTGAGCTAGCCCGCGCTTGATCGCTTGGGTAAAACCATAGGTCCGCCCCCAACAAGCTGCTTGCGCATGGTCTTCGAACAAGTTAGGTAGGGTCTGTTCGGGCAGTAGCGCAGCCTGGTAGCGCACTTCACTGGGGGTGAAGGGGTCGTCGGTTCAAATCCGGCCTGCCCGACCAACAAATTCCAAATTCATACGTGAATGTTACTTAGCGGCAGGGTCGAACAGGACCGGTGCAATCCGATCCCGTTTTGTAGCGCGCACGAACGGATGGCATCGGTTTCATTTGAACCTGCCCCCAAGATTTAGCCGCTACCTTTAAGTGACGGAGACGTTTCATCCGTCAGAGTTATCAAGATATCGGCATACCAAGCGCAATTGAGGCCAAGTGCTTCGTCCACCGTTACATCTCGGGTCACAACGTCGAGCCGCGCCGAATGGATGCCCAGTAGATAGCAATTCAGTTCGCCATCTCCGACATGACCGTTGGGCGAGCGCATCAGAACGGGTGCACCGCTGCTGCCACGATGTGTTCGCGCATCTGTGAGAAAGTAGCCTTGACCCTGAAAGCGCATGCCGAACGATGAAGCGATTATGGCGTGCCGGACAACCGGCAAAGCATGTAAAGTGTCTGAAAATCCAAGAGGATATCCAGGAATGAGAAGTGGTTCACCGACTTCTGGCTGACTGACCGATGGATTGATCAAATGCGCTTCGCTGAAAGCATGGAGAATACAGGGGACGGGAAGAAAGTGCCGATCCAGTTCGATCAGTGCCACGTCTATCTGACCACCGCTGTCCATTCCTTGGCGCCACAAAGATCTGCCGTCCCTGTAAAGGGGAATCAGGAAGCTGACAGTCTGTGCAACATTATCTGCAGATGTATGAAGTTCGATCTGCAATGAATCTGGAAAATGCTGGTTAGCCTCATCAATAAAGACGTGGCGGCTGCTTACAAGAAAAAGCCGGTCATCCCGCTTGTAAAAGAACCCTGTTGCATTGGTGAGAACTTGACTCTGACTGAGCGTCTGTATGCGCGCAGCGGTGAAGAGGAGCGTTTCAATCACAGATCAACATACCTCTCGCCCCCTAACTTGCTCCCGCGCATCCCTGCCCGCATGCGGGTTTTTTGGCATTTGGAAAGCCAACCCTTAGGCCGACTTCACGACCAGCGGGACGGCATCCGAACCTTTTCGACCATAACCAAGGCATTCCGCATGTCGAGTTCAGATGTTTACCAAGACACGGTATTTGCCGATTTCGGGCTCTGAGATGTTCCGTGTCTGGAGCCGCATTCGGACTGTTTTTAAAGCCCATTGTCGTCCGTTCCGCCAAAAACCACACACTGAGCCAATCAAGCCTGCCCCAAGAGAACTTCAATGCGGCCTAAAATATCCTTCAAGGCCATTCAAAACGGCCAGTCCGCGCAATTTTTCGCCCAATCCCAAGTGACCCATAAAGGCCACTCGTTCCTGCGGGTTACAATTCGCGACAAAACCGTGCCGGATGCCATGTCAATTTGCCGCAAGGTTCCTCAGAAGAAACACGTGAAAATGCGGACGTGCGGCCGAACCGGCCTATGCTAGCGTTCCGCTATCGAGTGCAAGCAGATGGGGGCACGCGTGAATTACCTGATTGCCTATGCAACCACCGAGGGCCAAACGGACAAGATCGCCAAATTCATCGCGAAGATCCTGTCTCAAGAAGGTCACGAGGTCCGTTTTCACAATGTGAGCGACTTATCCGGCGGTCTTTCCGTGAGCGAGTATGACAGGGTGATCGTTGCCGGCTCCGTACATTCGGGACAACACCAGGCCGATCTTCAACTGTTTGTCTTTGCAAACCGCGAGCAACTTGGCGCCAAACCGGGCATGCTCATCTCCGTAAGTCTTGCCGCAGCTTTCCCGGATACGGCAGATGAGGCCAAGGGTTATGCAGACACGTTCCTTGAAGCCGCCCATTGGAAACCGGCGCAAACCGTTTTGATCGCGGGCGCGGTGAAGCCGGGTCTTTATGACTGGTTTGAAAAGTCCGCTTTGCTTGAAGGCGACCTTGCGGCCCATGTGAACGAAGACCTTGAGGAAACGCGGGAATTCACCGACTGGAACGCGTTGACAGAGCAGGTTTCGGAATTTGCCCGTCTGTGAATGATCGTATTTCTCGGGTGAGACGGCGCTGTTTGAGGCGGTTCAGGACATCAGGACTGGGGCGGGAGGCTGGCCTAAAAAGGGCCCTGCCCTTGACGCCGAGCAGGATCGTTATTTGCGTCTGACTGGCTTAGTGTTTCAGCAGGCTTACCCGCTGGTCTGCATTCATTCGTTCAGGTTTGCCATGAGATCAGTTTTGATCGTTCCCAAGAAAAACGTCCGTTTCCCTATGCAGCAGCGGTCTTTATTTTTTGGACCCGTCCGATGAAGTCAGACAGCCACGAGATTTCTTTCAAGTAGACGTCCATGCTGAGGGATGCGAGCTCCATCAGAAGGCTTTGCGGACAAGGATTGTCAAAGCCGCTTTCGCTCAGGAACGCTTGGTATTCAGTCTGTAAGGAGGGTGGCACTCGCATCTGTCGCCCGATTTTTCCTAGCCGAAATTTGAGCCCCTTGGGGCCGAATGGTTAAAGAACGTTAAGAAGACGCGGGCCGTCTCGATATTGTCAGAACAGGCATTTCCTCATAATCCCCAATACCCGTCCTCAAAACGCCGGACAGTATCCGAAACTGTGCTTATCGGCGCGATGACTTGAGTTTTTGCTTGCGTTTTACCAGCCAAATTCAGAGCCTTGGCAAGAATCACATGACCAATGCTAGCTGATCGCCAGCCACCGCAAGAGCCCCCATATGCCCCCATCCACAGCCCTCTCCTTTGATCCGTTGTCCGAGGCCTTTGCCCAAGATCCCTACCCGTTTTACGAGCAGCTGCGCGCTGAAGAGGGCCTGACCTACTTTGAAGATTTTAATGTTTGGTTAGCTGCGCGGTTTGAAGACGTCTCGGAAATCGTCCTGAACGGCAAGATGGTCCGGTCAATGGAACATGTTGCGACTTCAGAGGAAATCGCCGCACAAAAGCGGGCTGAAAACTGGCACGACATGCCCCACCATGCCCGCTTTGTTCAGTTCTCCCTGCTGGACAGCGACGGCGACATCCACGACCGGTTGCGCAAGCAGGTCTTCAAGCTGTTCACACCGGTGATGGTCAACAAGTTGAGGGACGAGATCCAGACCTACGTCGACGGGCTTGTCGACCGTCTTTCCGGACGGACCGAAATCGACTTCATCGAGGATCTGGCAGCCCATGTGCCGGGCCATATCATTGGACGGGTTCTGGGCGTGCCGGATGAGGACTGTCCTCAGCTTCGCATTTGGTCAGAGAACATCGTCCAGTATTTCGACATCGACCGGTCAGACGAACGCAAGGCACTCGCCGAAAAGAACACGACAGAGTTCTACCTCTATCTCAGCGAACTGAAGCGCCAGCGGCAAGCGGCTCCGCAAGACGATCTGATTTCCACCATGATCGAAGCCGAGCGTGCCGGAAACATGAACGAGGACGAGTTCATTTCAACGGCCATGCTGATCCTCATGGCCGGTCATGGCTCGACAATTGATGTTCTGGGAAGCGGCATGCATGCCCTCCTGAAATTCCCAGATCAGATGAGCCGGTTGCGGGAGGATCAAAGCCTGATGAAAACGGCTGTCCAGGAAATGTTCCGGTACGAATCCCCACTTCCCTTCTTTCACCGGTATGCGGTCGAAGACATGGATGTGTGCGGCCGGAAATTTGAGCGCGGCACCAAATTCGGCGTTCTTTATGGATCCGCCAACCGGGATCCGAAGCAGTTTCCAAACGCTGATACGTTTGATGTGGGCCGTTCACCAAACTGGCACATAGCCTTCGGCCGCGGTGCTCACTTCTGCCTTGGCAATCACCTCGCTAGGCTCGATATGGACATCATTTTTTCGACATTGCTCAAGCGGTTCAGCAGAATCGAATTGGCCTCACATGATATTGCCTACAAACGTGGTTTGTCGGTTCGAGGACCAGTATCGCTTCCAATCACCTGGAAGACCGCCTAAACAAAACAAACGCCCGCAGCCTAGCCCTCTTGGAAAACCGGCTGGCTACAAGAACCACGTGTCCCGCACTTCAGGAAATCCCATGCGTTTGATCTGCCTTGCCGTTTTAACCATCAGTCTCGGCCAATTGCTTCCAGCGCATGCGAGCGGGGACGTACCGGAACTGGGGCCGCGGCCAGCCTATCTGGTTGAGCAGATGACGGATGGTCCGCTCAAGGACAAATTGTTGTCCTGCATCGGAGAACCAGCCCGCCGGACGGGTTTTTCCATCGCCCATCGCGGGGCACCGCTGCAATTTCCCGAACATACGGAAGAAAGCTATCGCGCTGCGCACGTCATGGGCCCAGGCGTGCAGGAATGCGATGTTACGTTCACAAAGGACAAGGAACTGGTCTGTCGGCACTCTCAATCCGACCTGCATACGACGACCAACATTCTCGTGACAGATCTGGCGGGCAAATGCACAGCCGGTTTCAAACCCTCCATCGGGGAAACTCCGGCATCCGCAGAATGCCGCACCTCCGACATTACGCTCGCCGAATTCAAGGCGCTTCGCGGAAAAATGGACAGCGCCGACAAATCCGCAAAAACGGTTGAACAGTATCTTCAAGGAACAGCCCCCTGGAGAACCGAGCTTTACGGTCAAACGGGGACGCTGTTGACCCACGCGCAGTCGATTGCCCTGTTCAAGGATTTCGGTGTCAAGTTTACGCCAGAACTCAAGGCGCCGAAGGTGGACATGCCTTTTGATGGGTTCACCCAGCAGGACTATGCGCAAAAGCTGATTGATGAGTACAAGGCTGCGGGTGTCTCCCCGGCGGACGTCTTCCCTCAGTCCTTCGATCTGCAGGATGTGCTCTACTGGATTGAAAATGAACCAGAATTCGGCAAGCAAGCCGTCTATCTGGATGGACGGCGCAACCTCGATTCCTCTGATCCTTCGACCTTTTCTCCCAGCATGGATGAGCTTAAAGCCATGGGGGTCAATTACATCGCACCACCGTTGTTCGTATTGTTGAGCCTTGAGAAGGGTCAGATCGTTCCATCAGCTTATGCTAAGGCAGCCAAGGACGCGGGTTTATCCATCATCACCTGGACGCTGGAACGCTCCGGCCCGCTCACCAATGGCGGTGGCTGGTACTTCCAGACCGTCACGGACGCCATCAAGGACGATGGCGCCGTATTCGAGGTGCTGCATGTCCTGGCGCAGGATGTTGGTGTTAGGGGCGTGTTTTCTGATTGGCCGGCGACAACAACCTTCTATGCGTCCTGCATGGGCCTGGAGTAACTGTCCGCGCACCACGCGGGCAAATCGCTCGCGCGGAAATGGCGTCATTTTTCAGGTCAGAACATCAGGGGCTGGTTTGAGAATATGTCAGCGTGCCTGATCAAGGGTGCGTTTGCATTCAAGCAGCTCAAACAGTGTTGCCTGCAGGCGGCGGACATCTTCCTTGGAAACCGGTTTTTCAGACGCGGGCCCAGCGGTAACTGGCTTTTCTGTCCGGAACCGGCCCAGGATGCTGAAGCCGGATGCCTGCCCCTCTCCCGCCTCTGGCGCATCATCTGGAAGCACCCCTTTAGGCAAGGGCGTTGACCGGCTGGCGGCGGCGTCAGCCGAAGAATGATCTTTTGCATCCTCAAGGGGTGTTGCGACGCCGGGAGTACTTGTCTTTTCAGACTGTGACACGGCCTGAAGCGAAGACTGGTCCTCCTGCCAGATTTGCATGACGAAGCGCGGCCCCTGTTCCTTCAGGATCCGCTGAACACCTTTGATGGTGTACCCTTCTTCGTAAAGGAGATGCCGTATGCCCTTGAGCAGCTCAACGTCATCCGGACGGTAATATCTGCGCCCGCCCCCCCGTTTCAGGGGTTTGATCTGCGAAAACCGTGTCTCCCAGAACCTCAGGACGTGCTGCGGCAGATCAAGATCGTCTGCCACTTCGCTGATTGTGCGGAACGCGTCTGGGCTTTTTTCCTGAGAACTCATATGGACTTTGTTTATTTAGCGCCCCGTCCCGCCAAAGCGTCATTGATACGCTGCTTCAAGACATTCGAGGGCTTGAAAACCATGACCCGGCGCGGAAGGATCGGCACTTCTTCACCGGTCTTCGGGTTCCGGCCGATACGCTCACCCTTGGAGCGGACCACGAAAGAACCGAAGCTTGATAATTTTACCGATTCTCCGGTCACAAGACAGTCGGAAATTTCCGACAGCACACGCTCTACCAATTCAGATGACTCTGTCCGTGAGAGGCCGACTTTTTGATAAACAGCTTCGCACAAATCCGCGCGGGTGATAGTCCGATTGCCCATAACCCCTCCTCAAGGACGCCACGATCTGGCTGATTTTGCACAAGAACTCGAATGCAGAGCGTACGGTATTGCCTCACGGCGAGCCGGTCAACCGGAACTATTCACCAAGTTCATATTTGTTCGTCTGAAAGAAATCAGGGCTTACCAGCGAAGAAGAACCGATCCCCAGGTGAAGCCGCCACCCATGGCTTCCAGCATGATAAGATCGTTCTTTTTGACACGTCCGTCCTTCACCGCAATATCAAGCGCCAGCGGGATCGAGGCCGCCGAGGTATTTCCATGCCATTGGACCGTCGTTACGACCTTGGCCGGATCAATACCGAGCTTCTTGGCACTTGCGTCAATAATCCGCTTGTTGGCCTGGTGCGGGATGAACCAATCCAGATCTTCTGACGAAGTCCCCGTTGCCTTATAGGCGTCCTCAATCACATCGGTGATCATCCCAACGGCATGTTTGAAGACTTCCCGGCCTTCCATGCGCAGGTGTCCGACCGTTTGCGTCGAGGATGGGCCGCCATCGACAAAAAGCTTGTCCTTGTGCCGTCCGTCAGACCGCAGATGGGAGGTCAGGATCCCCGTATCGGCGGTTGTCCCCGCTCCCTGCGATGCCTCAAGCACCACGGCCCCGGCCCCATCTCCGAACAGGACACAGGTCGTCCGGTCCTGCCAGTCAAGAATGCGTGAGAAGGTTTCGGCGCCAATCACAAGACAGCGCTTGGACAGCCCCGCCTTGATATAGGCGTCCGCCGTCGTCATTGCGAAGACGAAACCGGAACATACGGCATGAACGTCGAATGCCGCACCATGGGTAATACCAAGACGCGCCTGAACCGTTACCGCGGTGGCCGGAAACGTGTTGTCCGGCGTTGCGGTTGCCAAAATGATCGTGTCGACATCCGAGGCATCGATCCCGGCAGACGCCAGAGCATTTTGTGCGGCGCCAAGCGCCAGGTCCGAAGTCAGTTCACCCTCGGCCGCAATATGGCGCTGCTTGATGCCCGTCCGCTGGACGACCCACTCGTCCGAAGTATCGACCATCTCCGCCAAGTCATTATTTGTTAGTACTTTTTTTGGCAGGAAACTCCCGCAGCCAATTACCTTTGAACGGATGACGCTCACAAATCACCTTCCGATGTCGGCGCGGCTTCGGCATAGCGGCCGCGATGATAATGCACAAGATCCTGGGCGATCTTGTGTGTCAGTTCGTTTTTGACCATGTCGTAGGCCAGATCAATTGCTGATGCATACCCTTCAGCATCCGTTCCACCGTGGCTCTTGATCACGATGCCATTCAGGCCTAGGAACACACCGCCGTTGACTTTGCGCGGGTCCATTTTCTCGCGCAGCAGATCGAAAGCGCCCTTCGCAAATAGGTAGCCGATCTTCGACATGAAAGTCCGGTTCATGGCCGATCTGAGGTAACTGCCGATTTGCTTCGCCGTTCCCTCGGCTGTCTTCAGTGCAATGTTACCGGCAAACCCTTCGGTCACGACCACGTCGACCGTTCCCTTGCCAAGGTCATCGCCCTCGACAAAGCCGGCATATTGCAGCGACCGCAGCGGTGTATCGCGTAGCAAACGGCCGGCGGTGCGGACCTCTTCGAGCCCCTTGACCTCTTCAACACCGATATTGAGCAAGCCAACCGTCGGGCGTTCGATGCCAAATACGGCGCGCGCCATGGCACCGCCAAGAATGGAAAAATCGATGAGCTGCTGTGCATCCGCGCCGATGGTGGCACCAACGTCCAGCACGACGGATTCACCGCGCAACGTCGGCCAGATGGCTGCGATTGCTGGGCGCTCGATATTCGCCATTGTCCGCAAGCAGAATTTGGACATGGCCATCAGCGCGCCGGTGTTGCCGGCAGACACGGCCACGGACGCTTCACCTGTCTTGACCGCCTCGATGGACTTCCACATGGAGGACTTCCAGCGGCCCTGGCGCAAAGCCTGGCTCGGTTTGGTATCCATGGCGATGGCAACATCACAATGATGAAAGGTCGATGCGTCCCTTACCCGTGGATGCTGCTCTAGCAACGGCCGGACAACCTGCTCGTTTCCATAAAGAAGGAAATGGATATCAGGGTGGCGGACAAGCGCGATTTCTGCGCCTGGAATGACCACATTGGCTCCGTGGTCGCCGCCCATGACGTCCAGAGATATCGGTATCGTTTTCGCCATTCGCTAGTCTTTTGACACACGCTCTCCCGGCGTCTGCGGCCGGTGCCTAACAAGATATTTGAACGGGCCATGAGGTGCCCGGACGGGCGCGAACATAACGGTTTTGCCTGCCGAGACAACCGTTTTCCTGCCAGATGAATAGGCTGCCGTTGAAAACCGTGCCAAAACCCGGATCGCGGCCCAGTTTCGTGGCACAAAACGGGTTGCTACCTCTTGTTTGGCTCCTTGAGAGCGGCCAGCGCTGCAAACGCAGACGGCACTTCGGTTTTCGGCGATGTCTCATAGGCGTCCGCCTCGTCTCCCCCTTCAAATTCCGCGCCTGGCTTGCGGGGAAACGAATCCAGCGCAAGAGCCAGCTCTTCGCAGATAACGGCCCCAACATCGAGGACGCCGTCCATCATAACGTCAGGAGGATCAAGCGACTCCAGATCGATCTCGATCTCGCCCTCCTCATTCAGATCCCTGATTTTGCGGGGGCGTGACGAGTGGGCCTCGAAGGTGCGGTCAATGTCCAGAACAAGATCACTGTCGAATGGTTCAAGGGAGACCACACATGTCTGGTTCAGCGTTGCCTTGACAGTTCCTACAACCCGCAATCCGTTTTTACGGTAGGGTTTCAAGATCAGGTCTGCGCACAAGGCCGGTATGGCATTCAGCTCGTAGGCGTCGGCGATTTTCTGACG
This sequence comes from Roseibium denhamense, assembly GCF_009711415.1. Taxonomy (GTDB): domain Bacteria; phylum Pseudomonadota; class Alphaproteobacteria; order Rhizobiales; family Stappiaceae; genus Roseibium; species Roseibium denhamense. Next base: position 40,420 of record NZ_SMLZ01000093.1, on the reverse strand, counting down.
GTCTTTTGCATCGGGCTCAAACGTGCGTTTGACATCAGCATCCACGACCGATGCGGCTGTGACCTTGTTGGAATACGGAAAAGTTGAGGTGTTCATCTATCGTCCTAAGCTCAATCAGAGCCTGTCAAACCGCTGCGGTCTTAAATGTATCGGGGTCGGGCCAATGAATGGTCCCTGCAAGAAGGTCATCAGTTGACTGGGCTTCCAAATCCTTGGCCGCCTGCAGCAAATACTGCGCAAGGCGTTTTTGTGCAATCGGCTCCGGATTATCTGTGTAGATGTTCCGGCCGACCGCTTCTGCGAGACTTTCCATGTCGTCTGCATCAATGAACGGCATGTAGGCGTCCGCACGCCCATAGAAGGCCTCTCCCATCACTTTTACCTTCTTAGGAACCCGCGTATCGGAGACGCCCATTTCCCGCAGGGATGCATCCATATCCTGAAAAAACAGGTCAAAAACGTTCTGTGCGAACTCGGACGTTTTCTTGTCTTCGCCGCGCATCCGCCTGAAATAGAGAACTGCGTGGGCCACGATCATGTCGAAACGGCCATCAATCGTGTCCGGCACAACAAAGTCGGTATAGAAGACCGGCTGCCGCGCTTGAGCCACGATTTCACAATATACACGGTGCTCGGCATCACGGGACCGGCGGCGGAACAGGCCGAAAAGCATGCGCTCTCCTCAAAAGACAGGTGTTGCCATGTGCCCTAACCCACGTTAGTGACTTTGCCAAGCAACGAAATCGACAAGCAGCCAGCTGCTTCTGGCGAAATGGGAATTCTTAGATGAACGTCAAGGCAGGCGCCCTGATCCTTCCGCTTCTGGCAACGCTGCCGCTCGGCGGCTGTTTCACCAGCACCTATACGCATGGACATGTCATCACGAACAACATGATGAGCCAGGTCCAGGTGGGTTCGAGCCGTGAGCAAGTCGAACTTGTCCTCGGGTCTCCGTCGACCACGTCGAGCCTCAACGGTGATGCTTATTATTATATCTCGCAGAAAACCGCGACGACGGCCTTCTTCGCGCCGGACATTGTCGAGCAGCGTGTTGTCGCGGTCTATTTCGATGACGATGGCTTTGTCCAGGACATGGGCAATTACACCCTCGAGGACGGCAGGATTGTCGATATCGTCACCCGCAAGACCCGCACCGGCGGCGCCGATTACGGCTTCCTGACCCAGATCCTGCGCGGCGCGGCAAACCCGAGCCTTGGTCTCTAGGCGAGAGCACACTTCCTGCAGCAAGCAAAAACCCCGGCCGCATGGCCGGGGTTTTCTTGTCTTGGAGCATCTCCCACTCAGACAGGAACGGCGCGTTTCTGTCTGAGGGAGATTTCCTCTGGAGACTGTTAGTGCGCCAGGATCGCCAACAGTAACAGGGCAACAATATTGGTGATCTTGATCATCGGATTGACCGCCGGCCCGGCAGTATCCTTGTAAGGGTCACCAACGGTATCGCCCGTCACCGATGCCTTGTGCGCCTCGCTGCCCTTCTGGTGGGTAACGCCATCCTTGTCGGTAAAGCCGTCCTCAAAAGACTTCTTGGCATTGTCCCAGGCACCGCCACCGGCCGTCATCGAGATGGCCACGAAGAGACCGGTAACGATAACACCGAGCAGCATGGCGCCAAGCGCTGCAAAGGCATCTGCCGGTGTTGCCACAGCGCGCACGACAAAGAACACGACGACTGGAGACAAGACCGGCAGCAGGGATGGAATGATCATCTCCTTGATGGCGGCCTTGGTGAGCATGTCGACCGCCCGGCCATAATCAGGCCGTTCCGTGCCTTGCATGATACCGGGCTTTTCCTTGAACTGCCGCCGAACCTCCTCGACAACCGCCCCCGCTGCCCGGCCGACGGCCGTCATGGAAATGCCGCCAAAGAGATAGGGCAGCAAACCACCGAACAGCAGGCCGGCAACCACATAAGGGTTTGAGAGCGAGAACAGAGTGTCGACATCAATCCCGAAGAAGATCGACCCTTCCTGCGCCTGTGCGGAAAAGAACTTCAGATCTTCGGTATAGGCTGCGAACAGGACCAAAGCCCCCAGACCGGCAGAGCCGATCGCATAGCCTTTGGTCACTGCTTTTGTTGTGTTGCCAACCGCATCCAGGGCATCCGTCGTGGTGCGCACCTCGGCCGGAAGATCGGCCATCTCAGCAATGCCGCCCGCATTATCGGTTACAGGACCGAATGCGTCGAGGGCCACCACCATACCCGCAAGCGCCAGCATTGTGGTCACAGCAATCGCAATCCCGAACAGACCCGCAAAGCTGTAAGTCAGCAAGATACCGGCAATGATGATGATGGCTGGAAGCGCGGTTGCCTCCAACGATACCGCCAGACCTTGAATGACGTTCGTGCCATGGCCTGTCACCGATGCCTGGGCAATCGATTTCACCGGCCGGTAATCCGTGCCCGTGTAATACTCCGTGACCCAGATGATAAGGCCGGTGACAACCAGCCCGATCAGGCCGCAGACAAACAGATCAAACCCGTTAAAGCTGACGTCACCCGACGTGGTGTATTGGGTTCCAGCGCCCACCCAGCCAAACACAATGATGGCGAGCGCGACCGCGGACAGAACCGCGGTTGCGATAAAGCCCTTGTAGAGCGCACCCATGATCGAGTTATTGACCCCGAGCTTCACAAAGAACGTCCCGATGATCGACGTGACCACACAGCTTGCACCAATCAGGAGCGGCAGCATCATGAGCTCCAGCGCCTGCGCGCCGGTGAAGAAGATGGAGGCAAGCACCATTGTTGCGACGACGGTGACCGCATAGGTCTCGAACAGGTCGGCTGCCATTCCGGCACAGTCGCCAACATTGTCCCCGACGTTGTCGGCAATGGTCGCCGGATTGCGCGGATCATCCTCCGGAATACCGGCCTCTACCTTCCCAACCAGGTCGCCGCCGACATCGGCACCCTTTGTAAAGATACCCCCGCCCAAGCGCGCAAAGATGGAAATCAGGGATGCTCCGAACCCAAGTGCGACAAGTGCGTCGATGACGGTTCTGCTGGTTGGCTCATATCCCATCATCCCGGTCAGGATCGCGTAATAGACGGCAACTCCCAAAAGCGCGAGGCCGGCAACCAAAAGGCCGGTGACAGCACCGGCCTTGAAAGCAATTTCCAGTCCTGCTCCCAGGCTTTGGCTCGCTGCCTGGGCGGTCCGCACATTTGCCCTCACGGACACCATCATTCCTATGTAACCGGCGGCACCGGACAGAACCGCGCCAATCGCAAAACCGATTGCCGCAGGTCCGGAAAGCAAAATCCAAGCAAGAACGAACACGACCGTGCCGACAATCGCGATCGTTGTGTATTGGCGGTTTAGATAGGCGCTTGCCCCTTCCTGAATTGCTTCGGCGATTTCCTGCATCCGGGCATTACCGGCATCGGCCGCCATGACGGATTGAATGGCCCACGCCCCGTAGGCAATGGACAAAAGGCCACAAATAACTATGACAACAAGCTCGATCATGCTTCCTCCCAAAACTGCGGCGATGTATTTTATTGTTCTTTTTTACGCCTGATATCCCCGCGCAACGCTACCGCCACGTGAGGAGTATTCACGATAGCAGCATGTCGGCGCGTCCCGTCAAGCACTTCCATTGTTTAATCAGGACATTCCCCAAGGGCATACTATGATGCGCCGCAGTAATTTATGCTGCGCCGACGAAATGACTTTTCAAAGATACTTTAAGCAGTTGTATCTGAACGCTGTTCAGCCATGACGAGCCATGCCAGCAGGCCAAGGCACAGGACCACAAAGGGAAATACGAGAATGTTGACGGTTGCCCAGCCGAACAGATTCAAAATGGCACCGGAGGAAAAGGAAGCCGCCGCGACGAACCCAAAGACAAGAAAATCATTGGTTGCCTGGACGAGATTTCGTTCTTCGGGACGGTAGGTGTCAGTCAGCATGGCGGTGGCGCCGATGAAACCGAAGTTCCAGCCGAGCCCCAGCAGCACCAGCGCGCTCCAGAAATGGGCAAGTTCCAGCCCCATCAAAGCCACCACCGAACAGGCAGCCAGAAGCGCAAGACCAATCGAAACAATCCGCTCCTTGCCGAACCTTGCAATCAGGCTTCCGGTGAAGAAACTTGGCCCGAACATGGCCAAGACATGCCACTGAATTCCGAGCGCTGCATCCGTCTCGCTCAAACCACAGCCGATCATTGCAAGCGGCGTTGCGGTCATGACGAGGCTCATCAGCGCGTAGGAACAAATCCCGCAGGCCGCCGAGACGATGAAGCGGGGCTGGCGCATGATGACCGAAAGCGGACGGCCGCCCGCTTGCTTGTGGGTTTGCCGTGGCGGTTTGGGGATCCTGACGAACGCGAGGAGACACAGAGCCACGAGAGACAGACCAGCCTGCGCCAGATAGGTCCCGGCAAAAAGGATCGGAGCAAACATATCCTTGGTGGCAATGACCGTCTGGGGACCGACGATACCCGCAAGAACACCGCCCGCCAAAACCCAGGAAATTGCCTTCGGCTTGAAATCGTCGCTTGCGGTATCGGCTGCGGCAAATCTGTATTGCTGCACGAAGGCCCCGGCAAATCCGCCCAGACCACATGCCAGCGAAAACAGCAGGAAGTGGTTCTGGAACACGGCAAAGGATGCCAGCAGCCCCGCTAATGCCCCCAACAGTGCCGCACTGCAAAAGCCCGCCCGGCGGCCAAACCGCCGCATGATCATGCCGGCCGGAATTGTGCCGAACGCGGTTCCGAGAACCATCGCGGACACCGGAACTGTTGCTAGCGACTTGTCCTCGTCGAGCATCATGTAGCCGACAAGCGGCCCCGTGGCGATGACGATTGATGCGGATGCCCCACCGATTGCCTGGGCCAGACCAAGAAGAACAGCATTCTGCTTGGCCAGACGATCGTCGACGATCAGGTGAGACGTTGCAATCGTCATGAGACAGTTCCGGGCTCAGTATGTGGTGGTCGGCTAAGGAGAGATCTTACCGATAACACGCATTCGTTAAGCGCGAAACTCCGGCAAGCCCTTAGAAGTGGCGGAACCCGGTTTCCAGGACGCTGTCCATGGAGGTGCCTCCGGCCGTCAGACAGACCTCGCCCCGACCTTCGCGGACCGTTCCGATTTCTGTGACGGGACACTCTGCTTTGCGGGCGGAGGCTTCGAAGGCCGCAGCAGCCTCAGCCGGAACGGCAGCGAGGATTTCATAGTCATCCCCGCCGTTCAGGCAGCTTGCAAAATCCGCCGGACTTTTGATCTGCAGGTGATGAAGGGCCGCGGACAAGGGAATGAGCGATGGATCAAGCACCAATTCCACTCCGGATGCCTTTGCCATATGCGCGGCATCGGCAAAAAGGCCGTCCGATACATCTAGTGCTGCCGACGCGAACTCTGCGATACAAGCCGCCAGCCGCACTCTGGGGCGCGGCAACAGGTAGCGGGCCAATATGTGTTTTTCTTCGGCAACGGTCAGGTCGTTCGCCTTGACAAACTTTGCATCAAGCCGTGCTTTCAGGCCCGCTGCGGCATCCCCGATCTGACCGGAGACAAAAACCACATCTCCAGGTTTGGCGCCGCTCCGGCGCACAGCCGTGCCTGAAGCCACTTCGCCAATGGCCGTGATGGAGACCTGAAGGCCATTTCCGGAGCGGATCGTATCACCGCCGAGCAACTGGACGTCGTAAGCTGTCTGATCTGCCGCAAGCCCATTGCAAAACCGCGCCAACCAATCCGTTGTCCAATCGGACGGGAGCGCAAGCCCAAGCAGATAGCCGCGTGCCTTTGCACCTTTTGCCGCAAGGTCTGACAGGTTGACCCGCAGCGCCTTGGCCGCGATGGCCTCCGGCGCATCATCTGCAAAAAAGTGAATGCCGGCAGCCAAAACATCCTTGGTCAGCACCAGATCCTGACCTGAACGCGGGGATAAAACCGCCGCATCGTCCGTCAGTCCCAAACTGCCCGGATCTTTGGCCAGCGGCGCAAAGAACTGTTTGATCAGCTCAAACTCACCCGGCCGGTCATCCGTCATGCTCAGGCAGACCCGTCCGCCTGTCCAGCATCGAACTCGGCATTGCGCAGCTCATGCGCCAGCCGGTCGAGAACGCCGTTAACAAGACCCGGTTCGTCATCCTCGAAGAAGGCTTTTGCCACGTCGATATATTCGGAGATGATCACCTTCGCAGGAACATCCTTGCGGCGCAGAAGCTCGAAAGAGCCCGAGCGCAAAATGGCCCGCAGAAGGCTGTCGATCCGCTTAAGCGGCCAATCTTCTTTCAAGGCGGTATGGATAAACGGGTCGACCAACTTCTGATCTTCGACGACGCCTGCAACGATGCTCTTGAACCATTGTTCATCCGCGTCGCGGTATTGCTCGCCATCCATTTCCTTGCCCAGCCGGAAAGCGGTGAATTCGCTGATTACGCTTGTCAGCGGCGCGCCGCTCAGTTCCATCTGGTAGAGCGCTTGAACCGCTGCCAAACGGGCAACACCACGTTTGTTTGCCGGGCGGATATTTTTAGCCGGTTTGTCCGGGTCGGCCTTTCCGGTCATGTATTTATACTCCAAGCCGTTCGCGCAGGGCGATCATGTCCAGGGCTGCCTGTGCAGCCGCACCGCCCTTGTTCTTGTCATCAACTTTCGCGCGCGCCCATGCCTGTTCGGAATTCTCGACGGTCAAGATCCCGTTGCCGACCGCAAGGTCCGCGTCAACGATAAGATCCATGACGACACGGTTTGATTCATTGGCCACCACGTCATAGTGCGTGGTTTCCCCGCGAATGACGACGCCAAGCAGGACGAACCCGTCATAAAGCTCGCCATTGGTTTCCATGGCGGTCATGGCCATGGACAGGGCGGCCGGGATTTCCAGGACACCCGGCACGGCAATGCGCTCATAGCTCGCACCGGCCGCTTCAAGGGTCTTGATCGCACCATCGGCGAGCGCATCCGCCAGATCTTCGTAGAACCGGGCCTCAATGATCAGAATTTTCGGTGCTGCGCTCATATCAATAGATCCTTGTAAGGCCGCGACAGGAACCATGTCCCCTGCCCTTTGTCCAGTCTCATTCGTTCAGGAATGATGATGCCAGGGCTTTAATCCAAAGCCTGGTAAACAACCGCCTGTAAGAAAGGACGAAACGGTGTAGCTCTTTTCGAAAGTGTTGGGACCGTCCCCTACCCGGTCTTGGAGAATTCCGCAAGCCGCGCGGCATAGCGGGCCATCATATCCACCTCGAGGTTGATGCTGTCACCCTCGTGCCGGTCGGACCATGTGGTCACATCAAGCGTGTGCGGGATCAGAAACACAGAGAACAGGCAACCATCGACATCGTTGACTGTCAGCGATGTGCCATCCAGGGCGACCGACCCCTTCTTTGCGATGAAGGGTGCGAATTCCGCCGGAGCTTCGAATTGGAAATAGACGGAATCCGGATGATCCTGCCGTTTCACGACACGTGCCAGACCGTCGACATGGCCGAGCACAAGATGGCCGCCCAGTTCCGCACCCATGGTCAAAGACCGTTCAAGGTTCAGCTTCTGACCGGCTTTCCAATCCGAAACGCTGGTAATTGCAAGCGTCTCAGCGGCCGATTCCACTTCAAACCAGTTTCCCGCCGGATCATTGGCCTTCGCCGTGACCGTATGACAAACACCCGAGCATGAAATGGACGCTCCGATATCGAATGTATCCGTGTCGTAAATGGTGCGGATGCGGGTGCGCTTGCCGGCCGGGATATCTTCGATCGAGAGGATTTCGGCCAGATCGGTGACAATACCTGTGAACATTCTTACGCTCCGCGCCGTCTGAGGTAGATGTAGCGATCCGGCCCGAACAGGCCGGCGCCGACCCGCTCGAATGTGGGACCCGACATGACATTTGCAAGTTCAAGACCATGCAGGGCCGATATGCCTCCAGCGCCGATCTCGATATCGCCGGTGACAACACACAAGTCGTCCACCAGCTCCGCTGACAAAAAGGAAGAGGCGAGCCGCGCGCCCCCTTCAACCATGACCCGGGTAATTCCCCGCGTTGCAAGAGCGCTCAAGATAACCGAAGGCGCAATTCCGCTTTCGGTCGCCGGGACGCGGATGATGTTCACACCCGCTGCACCAAGGGCTTCGATCCGCTCCACGGGCGCATCATTGCCGCACAACAGCCACACGGCTACATCAACGCAGGTGCGCACCAGTTTCGAGTCCAGCGGCAAACGTGCGCAGCGGTCGACAACGACCCGCACCGGAGACCGTCCGGACAGCCCCGGCAGCCTGCAGGTTAACTGCGGATCATCAGCCAGCGCGGTCCCGGATCCCACCAAAATCGCATCATAGGCGGCACGGAACCCGTGAACCTTGCGCATGGACAGATCACCAGAGATTCTAACCTGGCCGCATCCTTTCCGCCCGATGTAGCCGTCCCGGGACACCGCGATCTTCAAAAAGACTTCCGGCCGGTGCTTCAACTGCCGCAGGCTGAAACCTGTATAAAGGTGCCTGATGGTGTTCTCGCGCACACCGACCACGACCTCGACCCCGGCCGCCTCCAGCATCCTAACACCCCGGCCGGAGACACGCGGGTTGGGATCCAGCATTCCGATCACCACCCGTTTAACACCGGCATTCATCAGCGCGTTTGCGCAAGGCGGTGTGCGCCCGAAGTGGGAACAGGGTTCTAGCGTGACATAGCAGGTGGCTCCGCGCGCAGCTTCCCCTGCCTGGGTCAGCGCATTGACCTCAGCATGCGCCATCCCCGGCCGGGATGTCACACCCCGGCCAGCAATGTAGGATTGCCCGCCCGCATCATCGCGAACAATGAGGGCCGCAACGGACGGGTTCGGCCAAACACGCCCGAGCCCGCGTCGGGCCAGGCGTTCGGCCGCAGCCATATAGCGCTGATCAATCTCGGTTAAGGAAGACATGAAACTCGGGTACTGGGGAAATCAGTCGTCTTTAAGGGGATGGCCATCCGGCACGTTCAATTCATCGAGAAGAGCCTCAAAATCCTTGGCCTCCCGAAAATTCTTGTAAACGGACGCAAAGCGGACATACGCCACGTCGTCAATGCCTTTGAGGCCTTCCATGACGTGGTTACCGACGGTTTCGGCCGTAACTTCGCTTTCGCCTGAACTTTCCAGCTGGCGGACGATGCCGCTGACCATGCGTTCAATGAGGTCCGGATCTACGGGCCGCTTGCGAACCGCGATTTGAACGGACCGCATGAGCTTTTCGCGGTCAAAGGGCACACGGCGCCCCGACCGCTTCAAAACCATCAGTTCACGGAGTTGAACCCGTTCGAAAGTCGTGAAACGGCCACCGCAGGTACTGCAAATCCTGCGGCGGCGGATCGTGGTGTTGTCCTCGGTCGGGCGGGAGTCCTTGACCTGGGTTTCCTCACCGCCGCAAAACGGACATCTCATATTTTAAAGCTCCTGATCGAGCCCGGCGTATCAGTAGATCGGGAACCGGGCCGTCAGTGCTTCTACCTTGGCTTTGACCGCGGCTTCAACAGCCTCGTTGCCCTCTTCACTGTTTGAAGACTTCAAACCGTCCAACACTTCCGTGATCAAGAGGCCGACTTCGCGGAATTCGGCCACGCCGAAGCCACGGGTTGTTGCTGCCGGTGTGCCCAAACGGATGCCAGACGTGATCATCGGTTTTTGCGGATCGTTCGGAACACCGTTCTTGTTACAGGTGATGTTAGCGCGGCCAAGTGCCTTTTCCGTATCACGGCCATTGAGCATCTTCGGACGCAGATCCACGAGCATCAAATGCGTGTCGGTGCCGCCGGAGACAATATCAAGGCCGCCGGAGCGGAGTGTTTCAGCAAGAACCTGAGCGTTTTCGCGGACAGACTTAACGTAACTTTTGAAATCATCGGTCAGGGCTTCCCCGAAAGCGACTGCCTTTGCCGCAACAACATGCATGAGCGGGCCGCCCTGAAGACCCGGAAAAACCGCCGAATTGATCTTCTTGGCGATTTCTTCCTTGTTGGTCAGCACCATACCGCCGCGTGGGCCACGCAGTGTCTTGTGTGTGGTGGTGGTTGCAACATCGGCATGCGGGAACGGGCTCGGATGCTCGCCAGCGGCAACCAGACCAGCAAAGTGCGCCATATCCACCATGAGGTAGGCGCCCACTTCATCGGCAACTTCGCGGAACTTCGCAAAGTCAATTGTGCGCGAATAGGCAGATCCGCCTGCGATGATCAGGGCCGGCTTGTGTTCGCGGGCAAGGGCTGCCATCGCATCATAGTCGATCAGGCCCGTTTCGACGTTCAGGCCATATTGAACGGCATTGAACCATTTGCCGGAGAGGTTCGGCTTGGCACCGTGGGTCAAGTGGCCGCCAGCATCGAGGCTCATGCCCAAAATGGTGTCGCCCGGTTTGATCAATGCCAGGAATACCGATTGGTTTGCCTGGCTGCCCGAGCTCGGCTGAACATTTGCAAACTCGCAACCGAACAGCTTGGTCGCCCGTTCGATGGCCAGGTTTTCCGCCAGGTCGACATATTGGCAACCGCCGTAATAACGCTTGCCTGGATAGCCTTCCGCATACTTGTTGGTGAGAACAGAGCCCTGCGCTTCCAAAACGGCCTTGGAGACGATGTTTTCCGATGCAATCAGCTCGATTTCGTGCTGCTGCCGGCCGAGTTCCTTTTCAATGGTGCCGAACAGTTCCGGATCGGTTTCCGCAACTCCGCGGGTGAAGAAGCCTGATTGCAGGGCTTGATCGGACGTTTCCATCAAAGACATCGCACCATCCTTTTTTGAATGTCGTTGGCTGGCAGCAGCAAGGCGTTCGATGAAACGCAACTCAGAGCAGCGCCGTTGTGATGCGAGGGAGTACCATAGGCATGTAGCAGAACCAAGGGGCATACCGACGCGGTCCGGCAGGAATGCGACACACCTGATCCACCGACACGTCCACTCACGGCCACGCCCCTCAGTCCGCCGCCCCTCCGCCCCGACAGAAACTCCCCTAGAGTAATTCAGACTGTTGCCGCTAGGGCACTCACGCAAATCCACTCTATCTTAATGATTTTCCGGTTCCATCATTCAGAACTTGCTCAAAAACACGGCGTCACAAACAACAACGGCATCTATTGCATGAACCTGACCCAGTTGCTGCAAACATCCCGGTTACTGCCTACAATCGCTTACAGTGTTGGTCTCGGCTTGATTGCTATGACCGTCACGACGATCTGGGTGGCGGACACGCGCTTCATTGCCGAGCAGAACCGGATTGGCGCGGAAGTCAATTTGTCCGGCCGTCAAAGGATGCTGAGCCAGCGGATCGGCATGATCGCGCAGGACATGACGGACTATCAGCGCGTGAACAATGTGGACGCCCATGCATTGCTGGCAGGATGTGCTGACCAGATGATGCGGGCGCATGTTGCGCTGCTATCTACAAATCTGGACCTCATCAACAAGGCATTGGCGGACGCCATCAAATGTGAGCCGGGGATTGCGACCCAACATCCGGTCGGAGACCTGTCACCGGAGCTGAGAGAAGCCTTTTTCGGTGGTGAGCGCCCCCTGGACACGCTCCTGCGGAAGTACATCGACACAGCTGTCAACATTGCGTCGCAGGAGTATCCCGAGCAGGCGGACCTCGACAAGATCTTGCTGCTGGCAAATCAGGAATTGCCGGGCAAGCTCAACACCTTGGTCAGGCGCTTTCAGGAGGAAGGCGAGCAATCGCTTAATGCCTTAACAGAATTCATCACGTACATGTGGCTGCTGACATTGCTTCTGATCGCATTGGAAGTGCTTCTGATCTTCCGGCCGATGGCCCGCACGATCCAGCGGACCATGTCGCAATTGCAAGACGCTCTGGCCGCTTCGGAAGCGAACAAGGCCGAACTGAAAACCGTGAATGATCAGCTGCTGGAAAGCATTCAGTATGCCCGCAAGATCCAGGAAGGTGTTTTGCCCGACCTTGCAGATATGCGGAGCTCGATGCGCGATGTCGCCCTGCTGTGGGAGCCCCTGCAAGTCGTCAGCGGTGATTATGTTTGGTCGACCCGGCGGGACAACAAGGCCATCTTTTTTGTCGCGGACTGCACCGGGCATGGCGTTCCAGGCGCGTTGCTGACGATGGTTGTCTCCTCCGAGCTAACCAAACTCCTCGATGATCTCGATGTTTTGGATCCCGAAGATCTGATGCTGCGTCTCGACAAGACCGTGCGCCGCAGACTTGGCCAGGAAGATCCCTCAGGTGCCACATTGAGCATCGACAAAACCGATGACGGCTTCGAGGCCGCCTTGGCCATCTTCGACTATGAAGACAGCTCCCTCACCTATGTCGGTGCGGGTATTCCTTTGTTCGTCCTGTCACAGGACGGTGTGACGCGTGTCTCCGCCGACCGCCACCGGCTTGGTTACCGGAGCCTGCGCCGCCCGGAGAGCTTTAAAGTGCATCGGATGACGCTCGGCCCGGATGATACGTTTTATCTCGCAACAGACGGCACCACCGACCACATCGGCGGCGACAAGAAGCGCGCATTCGGACGCAAACGCCTTTTCGATGTGCTTGAGGCCAATGCCTATGCCGATCTTGAAACACAATTGTCGAAGCTGAAAACCGTTCTTGAGGACTATCGAGGTGATGAACCGGCACGTGATGACTACACGGTCCTGGCCGTTTCTCCTCACCTTAAGTCATCCGCCGGCGGGACGCGGGTCAACTAGGAGATCTAAATGCTGGCTCAAGACATCTATAACTTCCGTGAGGAACTCAGCACCCGCAACACGCTGTTCGCCTATTCGGGCATGGTTTCTGAAAACCTCCTGCACTCCCTTGGCAGCGCGGTAAAACAGCAGATGGAACTGAAAAACGCCGACGGCAAAGTTGCCCGCAGGGTGTTTTCAGTGTTCGTGGAACAGGTTCAGAATGTCATCCGCTATTCGGATGAAAAGCATTGGCTTTCCGATACGATCACGGACCGTTTGTCTTCAGGGGTCGTGGCCTTCGGTCACGAAAACGACCGTTTCTTCGTAATCTGCGGCAATCCGCTTCCAGCGGCCGAGGCCGCCAAGCTTTCCGAACGATTGCAGCTGATCTCAACAATGGATGAGGACACGCTCAGAAAATACTACCGCACAAAACTGCGCGAAGACCCGGAGGAGCAAAGTGAAGGCGGCTCCATCGGATTGCTGGAGATTGCAAGACGGGCGACCGAACCCCTCGAGTTCGACTTCTATGACATCGATGACGGGCGCAAGTTCTTCGTCCTGAAAGCATTTGTGTAAGGAGGCCGGACATGACTTATGATGCTCCTTACACCGTTGAAGCGACCCCGCGTTCGCCCGAAATTCATCTTGATCCAACGTCCCGGACGCTGGGCATCTCAGGCGAAAGCTATCCGGAAGACGCAAGCGCCTTTTACGGACCAGTGTTCCAGGAAGTGAAGGGCTTCTTGAACGCCCGCAAGGGCGAACTGTTCACCGCCAATATCCGCTTCGTCTACTTCAATTCCTCAAGCGCAAAGGCGATCATGAACCTTTTCCAGATGCTCGAAGAGGCGGCCGAGGGCGGCCACAGCATCGTGATCAACTGGTACTATGATCCTGACGATGACATGATGGAGGAGATGGGAGAGGATTTCGCCGAGGACTTTGAACACGCGACCTTCAATCTGACACCCGAGGGCACTGTTGCATGACGCAACGCGATAAAAAGGCCTCAGATTTTACGCTTTTCGACAATGAAGACCGCGTATTGGAACGCGCGGAGACGATCCTCCATGGCCTCGATGAAACCACAGAACTGATCAAGACCCTGTCCACTGCATACAAACGTGCGGTCCGGGAACAGAAGCGGATGGTGCGCTTGTGTGACCGGATGCAGGAAGAACTGCTGACTGTGAAGGAACGATTGGAGGGAGAGGTGACGGCCCGCGAGAAACTGGCCGAAGAATTCCGGATCCAGGCTATCACAGACAATTTGACCGGGATTTATAACCGGGGACATTTCCTGGAACTGTGTACGCATGAGCTGAAATCTCGAGTCCGCACGCAAGCGCCTTTGAGCGTTGCCCTGATGGACATTGACCGGTTCAAGCAGATCAACGACGCCTATGGCCATGCGGGCGGTGATGAAGCGCTCAGAGTGGTTGCCAGGACACTGGAAGCCAGCTTGCGGCAGAGTGATGTGGTCGCGCGGTGGGGCGGCGAGGAATTCGGCCTGCTCATGCCCAATGCAAGCAGCGAAGACGCGCACAAACTCGCCGACCGCCTCCGCAAGACCTTGTCGGAAATTGAGATCACCTCCGATGGGACGGCTTTTACGCTCACGGCGAGCTTTGGCGTTGCCACGTTTACCGGTCCGTCTCCTTCCGAGAGCCGAGCCTACATGGATGCCATTGATGAGCTGTTCAAATGCGCAGACGATGGCCTCTACAGGGCGAAAGGCGCCGGGCGAAACCAGGTTCAGTCGGCAGAGTGCAACGTCTGCTCCGATGAACTGGACACTTTGATGAAACAGTCCGCCGGCTGATCAATCCCGGTCAATACAGGGTTGGATCGTCCTTGAGGTCACCCTGCGCGCGCAGCTGCTCGATCCGGCGTTTCAGTTTTCGCACGGCAATCCGTTTGAGGTCCTCCTGCGATGCCGAGGCAGGGCCGAAAGTGGACACTTCGATCGCGGTGGCGGCGTCAATGGCAGTGACTTTCACCTGACCGCCAACGGGATAGAATTCCAGATAGATCTCGCCCTGCCGCCGATCACGGTTCATGCGCATCAACTCCTCAACACCGCCTTTTAAACACACAAAACGCCGGCCTCTTCAAGACCGGCGTTTTGATGCGTGCGGGCTAAATGCCCTATAACGATGGCCTTGCTTAAAGCCGGGCCTGTTCCCCGGTGCCTGCCAGGTCGTCGCGATTGTAGATATCATCACGGAAATGAACGACGCCGTCGGAATTTGCCCAGGCAGTCACATAGGTCATGTAAAGCGGGATCTGGGACTTCAACCGGACATCCTCGCGTGCGCCTGTGCGGATGACGCTGTCGACTTTGCCGCGATTCCAGTCCGGAGTGGTCGATTGCAGCAGCCAAGTCACAAGCTCGCGGACATTTTGCACACGAACACAGCCGGATGAATGGAAGCGGTAGTCTTCGCCAAACAGGGTCTTGGACGGCGTGTCGTGAAGATAGACCTGATGCTTGTTGTGAAAGTTGATGCGCACTGATCCAAGCGAGTTTTCCTGTCCCGGATCCTGAGTGAACCGATACTGGGTGGCTTCATCCGTGTTCCAGTCGATCTGCTGCCACTGAAGCTCGTTTCCGCTCCAGTCGAAGATGCGGATCTTGTTCTTGGCGAGGTACTGCGGGTCCTCCTTCATCTTCGGGATCAGGTCCTTGCGGATGATGGATACGGGAACCGTCCAATACGGATTGAAGTTCAACTCATAGATCTTGCTGTTCAAGATCGGCGTTTGCCGGTCGATCTTGCCCACCACCGCCGTATGGCGGGAGCGGACGCGGCCATCCTCGACGGCCTCGATCTCGGCGGCCGGAATATTGACCATCACGTAGCGGTCGCCCAGAAAGCCGGACATGGACCGCATGCGGATAAGGTTCGTTTCAAGCTGGCGCAAACGCACATGGGCCGGAATGTTGAGCGCCTGAACCGTGCTGTCGCCCATGACACCGTCCGGTATCAATCCGTGGCGCAACTGAAAACGGCGCAAGGCAGCATCGACATATGAATCGAACGTGTCGGATAATCCGGCGTGCTGCTCAAGATCACCGGATGCGATCAAGCGGCGGCGCAGTTCAACGACCCGCGAATCTTTTGCCCCGATCCGCATGGCCTTCCCGCCAGCAGTCACCCCGCCCCAGCCACCGGCCTGGACGATCCGCTGATACCGGTCGATGGCAATGGAGATATAATCGGCTGTTTCCGGGGACAGTGTCGGCGCGTAGGACTTCACCTCGGTGATGTTTTCCGTGGCAATATCGAAGTTATCGGCCCATTCCACGTTCTGGCGGTTCTGCTGAAGGGACTGCAAAGCCGTTTGTGCGGACACGCCCGCCATCGTCAAGGGCAGTACCAGCCCCGCGAGACCAAAGCTCTTTGCAAGCGCACCTGCCATGCGTGGAACTTGAAATCCGATCCCGGCCCGTCCGGAAAATAGGTTCATTGCCGACCCCATAAGCTACGTTGATCTGCATTCGCACGTCCGCACAACACTCATAAAGCAGCTTCTGCTCACTGCCGGCGCCGGACGTCAAAGCCTTCCTAGCCTGCTCAAGTTAACAAATCGCAAGATTTCTTAACCTTGAACATTTTTCGACCCGCAAAAAGCCATTTCAATGTGACCATAAGATGTCCGATTACGCCGCAAGCACCGGCGGTTTCAGGACAATTTCCCGTTATTGGCAGAAACCCCGCCGCCTTGCCTGCCGCACACAAATGCGTGAGACGGTGAGCTTAAACTTTTGACTTGGCAAAATCCCGGCGCAAAAAGAAAAGCACCGCCTCAAGGGCGGTGCTTTGTCATCTGGATCTGCCGCGAATTTATCAGAGGCGGTACAGGATCTGATCGGTCCAGAAACGCTCAAGACGCTTCAGCGACTTGTTGAGTGCAACAAAGTCCTGCGGTCCGATTTCGCCAACCTGCTCCACCGACAGAATGTGACGCTCATAAAGATCGTTCACGATCGTCGCCACTTCCTGACCCTTGTCTGTCAGGCTAACCCGAACCGAGCGGCGATCCATGCGGGACCGCTGGTGATGGATGTAGCCGGTCTCGACCAGTTTCTTCAGGTTATAGGACACGTTCGACCCGAGATAGTAGCCGCGGGTGCGCAGTTCGCCGGCCGTCAACTCGGAATCGCCGATGTTGAACAGCAAAAGCGCCTGAACGCTGTTGACGTCCGACCGTCCCATGCGGTCAAACTCATCTTTAATGACGTCGAGAAGACGACGATGCAGTCGCTCGACAAGTGTCAGTGCTTCCAGGTAGAGCGGCTTCAGTTCCGTCTCTTCCCCTTCAGCCTGTGCCACAGCATCGACTGCCCTACTTGCGGTGATCATTGTTTGCGCCTCTTTTAATACCTGTCGTTCGACGGATATCTTCCCGCCTTGATCTGCAATCTACAGACGCGATTCTAAGATCCACTTAAGAGACACGCTGAATCGTTTGTTAACACTCGAGGGGTGTTTTGTTGATCGGATTCAATACTTGTTAAGTATGATTTTTACGAGCGGCAGAAACCCGTGCCAAACGCCAATCGAAGAGCGTTCAAACCCGCCTTCTGCAGCGCTGCAACACCTGAATTCAGGTAACCTTCTGTAAACGATAATTTCTCTGGTAAATTTTTTTTTGCTTCAATGCACGACCAAATCCAAATCCCGAAACATCAGAGTCGGTTAGGAGAAAAGCTGGAAGCAAATTCGAAAGTGCGCGGCTTTTCAATCTGAGCGCGCGCCGGACTGGGCCTTGTTCTCTTTTTCCATGAGATAGGTGAGAAACACGAAGATCGCGATGGTCAGCAGATAAAACGCAATCTCATAGGGCCGGCGGCCATAAAGGTCCGAGAAAACCGTGTGCATCACAATCTGACAGAAGCACCTGAAGATCCACATGACGGTGCCCCAGGTCACGGTGAGCCAAAGGCCGATCGCTGCAACCAGGTCGAGTACTGCGAAGAATACAATGGCACCCTGCATAGACACAGGCATGTCCCAGAACCAAAGCCCGCGCCATTCCACGATCCCCACAATCCGGGCCCAATAGATCACACCGCCTGCCATCAGGATGATGGCAATCACACGCAGGTACCAAATGAGCACGGTGCTCCAGGGCGGACGGGAATCAAGCAGGTCCTGAAAGCTGGTGATCATGCGGGCAAAGAGCTCCTAGGAAAGCGGCAGGTCGCCATCATCTGGAGCTTCGAAATACGATGCAAGCGCGCCGCTGTCCACTTTTTCAAGCGTGTCCGGCCGCCAGGACGGTGCATGGTCCTTGTCCACGATGACAGCACGCACCCCTTCAAAGAAGTCATCGCCTTTCAAGATCCCGCTGACGATCCGGTACTCCAGCTTCATGCATTCATTGAACGCCAATGACTGACCGCGTTTCATCTGCTCAAATGCCAAGAGGACGCTTGTTGGCGACTTCTGGCGGATTGTTTCGGCAGCCTTTTGGGCGAAATCCGACTGTTCCGACTCAAGCGCTTCCAGCACGCTGAAAACATCCGGCTTAGAAAAACACCGTTCAATAAGATCAGCCTGAACGGTCATGCTGCCCTCTTCCGGCAGAACCGCTACGGCTTCCAGTGCCTCGTCCACGCTGCCCTGCCGAAGCGCCGCTTCAATCTTGCCGAGGGACTGCTCCGAAACCGCATGGGTCAGGATGCCTGTTGCCAGTGCATCCGCCTGCTTCATCCGTCCGGCGCTCAAGGCACAGTAAACGCCTGTTTGTTTCGGCATGCGCGGAAGAAAATATGTGCCGCCAACGTCCGGGAAAAATCCGATCCCAGTCTCCGGCATGGCAAATGTCATTTTTTCAGTGCCAATGCGATGACTGCCATGAACAGAAACACCAACGCCGCCGCCCATGACAATTCCGTTTATGAGCGCGACAAACGGTTTTGGATAGGCTTTGATCTGGGCATTGAGCAGATACTCATCCCGGAAGAAGCTGCTTAGCCCATCTGTCTCCCCGGCTTGCCTTGCGTCATATATGCTGCGGATATCGCCACCGGCGCAAAAGGCTTTGTCGCCTGCCCCCTTGATCACAACATGCGCGATTGCCGGATCTCCGGCCCAGCGCTGAAGCTGCTGCGCCATCTCCGTCACCATGGCGTGGTTCAGTGCATTCAGCGCCTTTGGCCGGTTCAACGTAATAAAGCCGGCATGGCCCTTTTGTTCAAAAAGGATGTGGTCGGTCACGGGCAGTCCTCAAATCAAAAACCGGAGTCGCTTCAATACCAAATAGGGGCCGGCTCAATCAGTCTTTCAACAACTGGCGGGCGATGATCATGCGCATGACCTCATTCGTCCCCTCGAGGATCTGGTGGACGCGCACATCACGGAAAAAGCGCTCGATGGGATAGTCCCGCAAATAACCGTAACCGCCATGGAGCTGAAGGGCCTCATTGACAACATTGAAGCCTGTATCCGTTGCAAGCCTTTTTGCCATCGCCGCAAGCTTGGTCGCATCCGGTGATTTGGCGTCGAGAGCGCTTGCCGCTCTGTGCAACAGAAGGCGTGCGGCCTCCAGCTCGGTTGCCATATCCGCAATGCGGAACTGCAAGCCTTGAAACTCGCCGATTGGCTTGCCGAATTGCTTGCGCTCTTTAACATACCCAAGTGCATGATCGAGGCACGCCTGCGCGGCCCCGAGGGAACAGGCGCCAATGTTCAAGCGGCCGCCATCAAGCGCGGACATTGCGATTTTGAACCCCTGCCCTTCCTCGCCAATCAAATTGGACTT
Source organism: Roseibium denhamense (assembly GCF_009711415.1). GTDB lineage: Bacteria > Pseudomonadota > Alphaproteobacteria > Rhizobiales > Stappiaceae > Roseibium > Roseibium denhamense. The sequence goes on along the minus strand of NZ_SMLZ01000093.1, from coordinate 20,980 downwards.
GGGAACCTTGCAATCCTGAAAGTTCACTTGCGCGGTCGGCTGGCTTTTCCAGCCGAGCTTGACTTCATTTGCGCCGAAGCTGAGGCCGGGCGTGCCCTTCTCAACCAAGATGCAAGAAACGCCGGACGGCCCATCCCCGCCGGTCCGTGCCATGACCGCGTATAGATCGCTGACGCCGCCGCCGGAGATGAAGGCTTTCGATCCATTCAGGATGTAGTGGTCTCCGGCATCCTTTGCAGAGGTGCGCAAGCTGGCGGCATCAGAGCCGGATCCCGGCTCGGTCAAGCAATAGCTGGTCAGCAGATCCATTTTGCACAGCGTGGGAAGATACTTCTGCCGAAGCTCCTCCGACCCGTAAGTGTCGATGATCCAGGCCACCATATTGTGGATTGAGATATAAGCGGCCGTCGAGGTGCAGCCCCGGGACAGTTCCTCAAAGATCAGCGCCGCATCGAGCCTTTTCAGCGCGGACCCGCCGACATCTTCACGGACATAGATGCCCGCAAAACCGAGTTCCGCCGCTTTGCGCATCGTGGGGATGGGGAAGTGGCTTTCCTCATCCCACTCCTTGGCGAAGGGCGCGAGCTCTGCATCTGAGAAGCTGGCAGCCATATCCTTAAAGGCGCGCTGATCTTCCGTTAGTTCGAAATCCACGGCAAACCTCCCGACCGTATTCAGCACCGCGAATCTGGATCGTTCCACGCGCTGACATTTTGACATTGCGCGCACTAAAGCATATTTGACGCAAACGTCAAACAAACTCTTTTTCTTCATTATTTTCAGTTATTTTTCAGGCAATTGGAATGAACGAACATGCGTGCTAGATTTTCGCGATCCCAACCAGCTGATACTCCAAACAGCGCTCATCAGACTTGCAGGCCTTTTCATGCCGTCGAAAGCTCTTCCGCCGATTACCCCCGCCCATATGGATACCCTGCTCTCCGGCACTCGCATGCGCCGGAACCGGCAAACGGATTGGACACGCCGACTCGTCCGTGAAAATCATCTAACCGTTGATGATCTAATTTGGCCGGTCTTTCTGACCGACGGTGAGAACGTGCGCCAGGCGGTACCGTCCATGCCCGGCGTGTTCCGGCTGTCCGTCGACGAGGCGGTGCGGGAGGCAAACCGGGCAGCTGAGCTGGGCATACCGGCGATGGCCATCTTTCCCTACACGGACCCGGATCTGCGCGACGAGACCGGCAGTGAAGCTCTTAACCCGGACAATCTGACGTGCCGCGCGCTGCGGGCAATCAAGAGCGAGCAACTGAATGTCGGCCTAATGACCGATGTCGCGCTCGATCCGTACACAAGCCATGGACACGACGGCCTGATGCAAGGCGACACGATCTTGAACGACGAAACGGTCGATCAGTTGTGCCGGCAGGCTCTTGTGCAAGCCGATGCCGGGTCCGATGTTATTGCGCCGTCGGACATGATGGATGGCCGTATTGGCGCAATCCGCCAGGCTCTGGACAGCCAAAACCATCGCGATACGCAGATCATGGCTTATTCCGCGAAATACGCTTCGGCCTTTTACGGCCCGTTCCGCGATGCGGTCGGATCGTCCGGCACGCTGAAGGGGGACAAACGGACCTACCAGATGGATCCGGCCAACACCGATGAGGCGATCCGGGAAGCCGAGCTCGACATTGCGGAAGGCGCCGACATGGTGATGGTGAAACCGGGCATGCCCTACCTGGACATTGTCCGGCGCATCAAGGACCAGTTTCAGGTCCCAACCTACGCTTATCAGGTGTCCGGCGAGTATGCGATGATTGCGGCGGCCAGCGGCAACGGGTGGCTGGATCATGACCGTGCGATGCTTGAGAGCCTTCTGGCGTTCAAGAGGGCTGGCGCTGATGGCATCCTGACCTATTTTGCGCCTGCTGTTGCGGAGATGCTTGCAGGCGATCAATAGGAGCCTCCTGCCTTTGGACACCATGAGGGAGCACGGGCAGAAGATTGCGAAACCCGTCCGGCGCTCCTACATCCATGGGCAAGATGAGTGAGGACAAGACCACAATGTCAGCAGATACCGCCAGCAACCACAGCCGTCAGAACGCCTTTGACCCGGCCTTGAACCCGGAACTGTTCAGCGGAGTGCGCAGCCGGCGGATGTTTGCCTTTCTGATCGATCTGATCGTTATCGCCCTTCTGACCTTCGGCGCGGGGATCCTCGTTTTCGTGCTGGGCGTGTTCACACTAGGCCTTGGGTTTCTGCTTTATGCAATCCTGCCCACCGCTGTTGCGTTGATCTACGTTGCCATGACGCTTGGCGGCCCGTCGGCCTCAACCCTGGGCATGAGAGCCATGGGGCTGGAAATGCGTTTGTGGTACGGCGCCAAACCCTACCCGCTCCTGGCGGCCGTTCATGCGATCCTATTCTGGTTCTCAGTATCGTTTCTCACGCCGCTGGTTCTACTGGTCTCCTTGTTTTCGGACCGCAAGCGCTTGCTTCATGACCTCATTTTGGGGACCGTGGTGATCAACTCCGCCTATCACCGCGAATTCTCCGCGCGCCCCGCCTAAACGGCCTCAGGCACTTGCCTCAGCTTGTTTCTTCGGGAAACGGGCGCGCGGTTTCCGGCTTATAGCCCATTGGGTTAGTGCCGTTTTTTCATGGAAATCGTGAACCTCGGCCCACTGTTTCAGTCCATTGGCATTCTGGATCTGAAAAAGCCCGGTTATCAACATGATAGCGCCGCATAAGCGGCAACCGGGCCAGTCTTTGCTCTTTCAATCCTCCGCCCGCCTGTTCTAAGGTGCGCGTTCCTGGGACCGGCTTCGGTGGGACAAGGCGGGTGAATGCACTCAGTTGATATTGCCATGGCACTGACCTTCGTGGTCATCGCATCGACCGTTATCCTGTACGCGCTTGAGCGCTATGCGATTGAGACGATTGCGCTCGGGTCGGTGACTGCCTTCATTGCCATATTTTCCGTCATTCCAATCATGGACGCGGATGGGGCACGGGTCACGACGGGCGCGTTTCTTGCCGGATTTGCAAATCCCGCGCTAATCACGGTGATCTGCTTGTTGATCATCGGACAGGCCCTGTTTCAAACCGATGCGCTAGAGGCGCCTGCCAAAACCATTGTGAAATGGACCCGAGGGCGGTCCAAACACGCAGCCGTCCCGATCCTGATCGTGGTCGCTGTTTTAAGTGCGTTTTTGAACAACACGCCGGTGGTCGTCATGTTTCTCCCGATCCTGACCGCTGTTGCGGCCACGATCGGTCAATCCTCGTCGCGGGTGTTGATGCCGCTCTCGTTCATTGCGATCCTCGGTGGTATGACGACGCTGATCGGCTCGTCGACGAACCTGCTGGTTGCCAATTTTGCGGCACAAAGCTCTGATCTGAAACTGACATTCTTCAGCTTCACACCTATCGGCCTCATCCTGGCCGCGGTCGGCTCGATCTACGTGCTGTTTGTGATGCCAAAGTTCCTGAAGCCACGCAAAACAATGGCAGAGGAGTTTCAGTCGACGTCGGGCAAACAGTTTATCGCCCAGATCGAAATTACCTATGGCCACCCGCTGAGCGGCGTCGAAGCCGTCTCGGGCATGTTCCCGCAGCTGAAGGACATGACCGTCCGGCTGGTTCAGCGGGGCCAAAAACCGCTCCTCCCGCCGTTTGAGAATGTCACCTTGAAGCCCGGCGACACGGTTATCGTTGCAGCGACCAGGACCGCTCTTGCCAACGCGCTTGCCCGGCGGCAGCCGCTGATGGAGGCGGACACAGACACAAATGGCAACGCAAGAGAGGCAACAGCTGCGCCCCCAGCCCCCGGCACAATAAGTCTCGCCGAAGTGGTTGTCGCCCCGGCCTCGCGGCTCATGGGCCGGACGTTGCCGCAATCGGGTTTTTATACCGAGACCGGATGTCTGGTGATGGGCATCCAGCGCCGCAGCCGCATGCCGCGCATGGCTATGAACGACATCCGCATGGAGGCTGGCGACGTCTTGCTGGTCGCGGGAAGCGAGGCGGAAATTGCGCGCTTGCGCGGCAACCGCGATGTCCTTCTTCTCGACTGGTCGATGACCGAAGTCCCCAGAAAACGCTATGCGCCCCGAGCCTTGGTGATTTTCACCTGCGTCGTGGCGCTTGCCGCCAGCGGGCTGGTCCCGATCGTCTCGACTGCAGTCGCGGGAACCTTTGCCATGATCGCTTCGGGCTGCCTCAACATCCGGCAGGCAATGCGCGCAATCGACAGCAGGATCTTCATGCTGATCGGGGCATCTCTAGCCGCTGCGGTTGCCCTCGAATCGACCGGCGGTGCCACAGCGATCGCCTCTGGCCTCGCCTTTATGCTTGACGGCGCCTCCGCGCCGGTCATTCTGTCGGCTTTGTTCTTTATTGTGATGATCCTCACGAACTTCCTATCCAACAATGCCGCAGCCGTTCTGTTCACACCGGTTGCAATCAATCTTGCAGACCAGATAGGGCAATCCCCCGAAGCTTTCGTCGTTTGCCTCATCATTGCGGCCAATACATCATTTGCAACGCCCATCGGATACCAAACGAACCTCATCGTGATGGGCCCCGGACACTATCGTTTCATTGATTTTGTCCGGGCTGGCGTCCCGCTTGCTCTTATCTTATGGTTGACGTTCTCACTAGTCGCTCCATGGTACTATGGACTGTGAGACTTGGTTTGATGCGCTGCGGGATTAAAAGGTGACACGGCATCCGACGGATCATCCGCAATTTTATCTGACCGCACCTGCGCCCTGCCCTTATCTTGAGGGCAAACAGGAGCGGAAAGTCTTCACGCACCTGGTTGGCCATGGCGCCCCTGCCCTCAATGAAGTGCTGACCCAGGGCGGCTTCCGCCGCAGTCAGAACATTGCCTACCGCCCGGCCTGCGAAAACTGCCAGTCCTGCATTTCGATCAGGGTGCGCGCCCACGATTTCAAATGGACAAAATCCCTCAAACGCGTGTGGAAAGACGGTGCGAACATTGTCGGCGCCCGCCTTCCGGCCAGCCCCTCAGCCGAACAATACGATCTGTTCCGCGATTATCTCCTGACCCGCCACGAGGATGGCGGAATGACGGAGATGAGCATTCTCGACTATGCCATGATGGTCGAGGACACCCATGTCGAAACACTCGTCCTGGAGTACCGCAGGCGCGGTCCCGACAGTTTCATAACGGGTATAGGCGACGGGTCCCTGCTCGGCGTAGCGTTGAGCGACCAGCTCTCCGACGGATTGTCGATGGTCTATTCCTTTTATGACCCGGCCTTCAAGGATACGCCGCTTGGGACCTACATGATTCTGGACCATATCGTGCGCGCCCAGAAGATGCGGCTTCCCTATGTCTATTTGGGATATTGGGTCGATGGGTCCCAGAAGATGGCCTACAAGTCCCGCTTCAAACCGCAAGAGCATCTCGGCCCGAACGGATGGGTCGTGCCCGTCGAGTAAACCGGACCAGCCCCAACGCCCAAGTCCCGCAATCACTCGTGCGGAATATGCTCCCTGATCCCATTGAACACGGACCGGAACATGTCTTCGGTCAACCGGCCGGTATTCGTGTTGTATCGTGAGCAGTGATAGCTATCGAACATGGTAAGGTTCGTGCCGGGCAACTTATGAGCGGCCCCATGAGCGAAGGGGAAAAGAGCTTTACGCAGGTTCAGCGCAGTCAAAAAAGTATCGTGAGCGATCCGTCCAAGCGCGAGAACGGCCCGCACCGACGGGTTCGCGTCAAGTGTTGCGAGCAAATACGGGCGGCAATTCTTGATCTCTTCGCCAGTCGGCTTGTTTTGCGGCGGAAGACACCGGACCGCATTGGTAATCATGGCGTCTTTCAGAACGAGCCCGTCATCCGGCCGGGCCTGATAAACGCCTTCCGCAAAGCCGAATTCAAGCATTGTCTTGTAGAGAAGGTCACCGGCATAATCGCCGGTAAAGGGGCGGCCCGTGCAATTGGCTCCCTTCATTCCAGGCGCAAGACCGACAACGAGAAGACTTGGCTCCGGCGCTGTGAAGGTCGGAACTGGAGCGTTGTGCCAATCGGGAAACTGGTCCTGAAGCTGACGCCTCAAGTCAACGAGCCTCGCACAGGCCTGGCAATCCACCGGCGGCTCTGTCGGCTGAATGTCATGCATATCGGCAGCCGTCGAATTCGTGCTCGTATTAGTAATCGTCGTCGTCTTCGTCATCATCCATCTGAGACGGTGCCTGAGGACGGACGGGACGTTCAGACGGGTCGCGGCCGATCTTGTTCGCAAGGCTTGCAAGGTCGATGAAATGGTCGGCTTGCCTGCGCAGATCATCGGCGATCATTGGGGGCTGTGTTTTGAGCGTTGAGACGACACTAACCTTGCGGCCCTTGCGCTGGAGTGCTTCCACAAGCGACCGGAAATCGCCGTCGCCGGAAAACAGGACCACATGGTCGACGGAATCAACAAGCTCCATCGCATCAACAGCCAACTCGATGTCCATATTGCCTTTGACCTTACGGCGACCGGCGCTGTCTACGAACTCCTTAACAGGCTTCGTGATAACCTTGTATCCGTTATAGTCTAGCCAATCGATCAGCGGACGAATGGAAGAGTATTCCTGATCTTCAATAAGAGCGGTGTAGTAATAAGCCCGAAGAAGATATGCCTGCCCTTGGAACTCTTTTAAGAGCCGCTTGTAATCGATATCGAAACCGATTGCCTTAGCGGTCGAATAAAGATTTGCCCCATCAATAAACAAAGCAACTTTTTCGCGCGCATCAAACATCTTTACTGAAACCTTTCCAAGTAGTATGCGCTGATCACAGATTTGCAAAACGGACTTCGAATACCCACCAACGAAATCACAACGCAATCAACTGGCTTTAACGCATACGTTGCTGTTTGGTTGTAGTTTGTTTGACCTCAACAAACAGCTTATTGTTTTCATTGTTCCCTGCGGTCATTTAGATTCTTCTTTAGACCATGCAATGGGCGTACACCATTCTGTGATACAGCTGCAACGCAAAAGCTGGCTCGAACGGCAAAAACCATGCGATTTCCAGTGTTAGATATGGTCCTTTCCGAATTCTGACAGGGGCTTGCTTTTTACCGGCCGGGTCTCTATACGCTGATCTTTCAAGTTCATTTAAGCTTATGGAGACGTCGTATGGCGCGCGTGACCGTCGAGGACTGCATCGACAAGGTCGAAAACCGGTTTGAGCTGGTGCTGCTTGCTGCGCACCGCGCTCGCATGATTTCGAGCGGTTCTCCGCTGACAATCGATCGGGACAACGACAAAAACCCTGTCGTTGCTCTTCGCGAGATCGCCGAGCAGACCGTCAGCCCGGAAGACATGAAGGAAGACCTCATTCATTCGCTTCAAAAATATGTTGAAGTGGATGAGCCTGAGGCTGAGGCCGTTCCTGTCGTTGCCGTTGGCCAACAGAACCAGGCGACCCAGGTCAACAATGTGGATGACAGCGCTGTCGAATTCGACCGCATGTCCGAGGAAGACCTTCTGCGGGGCCTGGAAGGCCTCGTGCCGCCGGAGCGCACCGACGACATCTAAGCGTCAACCGGCTTGTAGATTATGCCAGAGCGCGCCGGGACACCGACCGCGCTCTGGTGCTTTATTTCTTTACCGCAGCCAACCAGCCGGTAGCATGAGACGATCACGGCGATGATGCGTCAGTACGAACTCGTCGAACGGGTAACGCGCTACAATCCAGATGCTGATGAAGCCTTGCTCAACAAGGCTTATGTCTATGCCATGCAAAAGCATGGCTCCCAGATGCGGGCCTCTGGCGACCCCTACTTTTCCCATCCCCTCGAAGTGGCGGCGATCCTCACCGATCTACGGCTGGACGATGCCACGATTGCCGTCGCCCTGCTCCACGACACGATTGAAGACACAGACGCAACGCGAACCGAGATAGATTCCTTGTTCGGCGAGGAAATCGGAAAGCTCGTGGATGGTCTTACCAAGATCAAAAGGCTGGATCTGGTGTCGCAGAAGGCCAAGCAGGCGGAGAATTTCCGCAAACTCCTGCTTGCGATTGCAGATGATGTGCGCGTGCTTTTGGTCAAACTCGCGGACCGCCTGCACAACATGCGCACCCTTGGGCATATGCCGGAGCACAAACGTGGCCGCATTGCTGAAGAGACCATGGAGATCTATGCGCCACTTGCCGGCCGCATGGGCATGCATGACATGCGCGAGGAGCTGGAGGACATCTCCTTCCGCACACTCAATCCCGAAGCCTACGAGACGATCACAGAACGCCTGGCGGACCTGCGGGAACGCAACCGGGATCTGATTGCAAGCATTGAACAGACGCTCACCGAGCGCCTCTCGGATCGCGGCATGGCAGCTTTGGTCAAGGGCCGGGAAAAGCGGCCCTACTCCATCTTCCGGAAGATGCAGCGCAAGGCGATCGGGTTTGAACAGCTGTCAGACATCTATGGCTTCCGGGTCACGGTCGGGACCATGGAGGCCTGTTACCGGGTTCTCGGTGTTATTCACACAACGTGGCCGACCGTGCCAGGCCGGTTCAAGGATTACATCTCAACGCCCAAGCAGAACGACTACAAGTCGATCCACACCACGATTGTAGGACCATCGCGGCAACGTGTTGAACTGCAAATCCGGACCATCACCATGGACCGGATTGCCGAATACGGCATCGCGGCGCATGCTCTTTATAAGGACGGCGAGTTTGGCGGCCGGAACATTGCCCGTCATAGCGAGGACTGCCGCGCCTTCGAATGGCTCCGCCGGACCACGGAGCTGCTTGCCCAGGGCGACACGCCGGAAGAGTTTCTTGAGAATACGAAACTCGAGCTTTTCCACGATCAGGTTTTCTGTTTTACGCCGAAAGGCCGGTTGATCGCGCTGCCGCGCGGCGCCACGCCAATCGACTTTGCTTACGCCGTTCACACCGGCATCGGCAACACATGCGTTGGCTGCAAGGTCAACGGCAAGATCATGCCGCTTGTAACGGAACTTCATAACGGCGATGAAGTCGACATTATCCGCTCGCAGTCGCAAACACCCCCGCCTGCCTGGGAAGCCATCGCAGTCACAGGCAAGGCCAGGGCGGCGATACGGCGGGCGACGCGGGAATCGGTTCGAAAGCAATATGGTGCGCTCGGCGAGCACATTCTAAAACGCGCCTTTGACCGGGCGTCCAAGGTCTATTCTGAGGACCTGCTGGAAGCAGTTTTGAACGAGCACAGCGTGAGCAGTGTCGCCGATCTGCTGGCGGCTGTCGGCCGCGGTGATATCACAGCGCAAAATGTGCTGAAGTCCGCCCACCCGGACTATCAGGACGAGCGGGTTGCAGTTCCAGGCCCGCCATCCGAGGAGGGCTGGTTCGGCCTGAAACAGGGGTACGGCCTCAAGTTCCGCATACCGCCCAGTGGACTTTCGGACGAGAGCGCGAACGTTTCTTCACCAGATGGTGATGCAAGCGGCCCGGCATTGCCAATCCGCGGCTTGTCCGGCGACATCCCGGTGTCCTTCGCCCCAGACGGCGGCGCTGTTCCCGGAGACCGCATTGTCGGCATCTTGACCCCCTCAGAGGGGCTGACCATCTATCCGATACAATCTCCTTCGTTGAAGGAGTTTGATGACCAGACCGAACGATGGGTGGACGTGCGCTGGGATATCGACATCAACAACCCGGAACGGTTTCCCGCCCGCCTTGACATTTCCGCTGCAAACGAGCCCGGCTCCCTTGCGGCAATTGCGCAAATCATCGGTGAGAACAGCGGAAACATAGACAATGTGAAAATGGTGCAGCGAGCTCCGGACTTCCACCAGATGGTTATTGACCTTGAAGTCTGGGACCTGAAACACCTCAACCGGATTATCAATCAGTTGCGAACCAAGCCCAATGTTTCAAGCGTCTCGCGTGTAAACGGTTGAGTACGTGCGAGATGAAAGGATGTTTAAGATGACCCGTGACGAGGTCCTTACCGTTTTCAGAGAAGCAGGCGCCATTCTTGAAGGGCATTTCATTTTGACCTCCGGCCTGCGGAGCCCGGTCTTTCTGCAAAAAGCCCGTGTTTTCATGTATCCGGACAAGACCGAGAAGCTTTGCAAGGCGCTGGCGGACAAGATTGCGCAAGCGGGCCTTGGACAAATCGACTATATCGTGTCCCCCGCGCTCGGCGGTCTCATTCCCGGCTATGAAACGGCACGGCACCTTGGTGTCCCGGCAATGTGGGTGGAGCGCGAGGACGGCGAGTTCCGCCTGCGCCGGTTTGAGATGCCAAAAGGGGCTCGGGTGGTTATTGTCGAAGATATCGTAACCACAGGCCTGTCCTGCCGGGAAACGGTAACTTCACTGAAATCTCTTGGTGCTGAAGTGGTGGCTGTTTGCTGCCTGATTGATCGGTCGGGCGGCGAAGCTGATACGGGCGTTCCACTGGTCGCTCTGACAGAATACAAGGTTCCGGCATACGAACCGGACAATTTGCCACCAGAGCTCGCGTCTCTTCCGGCCGTCAAGCCGGGAAGCCGCGGCCTCAGCTAACCCAACCGGGATACCGCAAACATATGTTGTTCCGCCGCCGCCATAGTCCCACGCGCCTTGAGCGCATGCGGGTTGCTGTCTGGCCGCGGCACAGCTGGTCACGATCCACACGTTATCTTGGAAAGCGCGTCCTCCGGCTGACGGCCACTCCGCATGCGATTGCCATCGGATTTGCATGCGGAGCCTTTGCGTCCTGCACCCCGTTGATCGGCTTTCATTTCCTGACAGCGTTTGCGGTCGCCTACCTCATGCGCGGCAACATGATTGCCGCAGCGCTCGGCACTTCGATTGGCAATCCGATCACGTTTCCGTTCATCTGGGCTGTCACCTTCAAGATTGGCCAGTGGGTGTTGCATGGCCGGACATCGGACGCTGGTCCGCAGGAAGTGCACCAGCAGTTTCAGCACGGGCTTTTTGAAAAATCGTTCGACGCGCTATGGCCCATGCTGAAACCCATGTTTATCGGCGCAATTCCGCTAGGTCTCGTGCTCGCTACCGTCTCCTATTTTGCGGTTTACAAAAGCGTCGAGGTTTATCAGCGGCGGCGCAAACGTACCATTGAGAAGAAGAAGCGGCGCTTGTTTCCCCATCCCGCGCGGGCGATGGAAGATGACCCGCATGCTTGAACCATGTGGTCCAGATGGCCATGTAGGTGCCTTGCACGACGGCTTTTCTGGGCAGAAATGACATGATCCTTGGCATCGGAAGCGACCTGATCGATATCCGTAGAATTGAAAAGACGCTTGAGCGGTTTGGCGAGCGGTTCACCAATCGCGTGTTCACCGAGGTCGAGCGGACCAAGTCGGACCGAAGGGCGGAACGGGCAGCCTCTTACGCAAAACGCTTTGCCGCCAAAGAGGCTGTGTCGAAGGCGCTCGGCAGCGGCATCCGTATGGGTGTCGCCTGGCGGGAAATGGGCGTGGTCAATTTGCCGTCAGGAAAACCGACAATCGTGCTAACGGGCGGGGCAGCAGAAAGACTGAAAGCCATGACGCCCGAAGGGTTCACGCCCGCGATCGATCTTACCATCACCGACGATTTCCCTTTGGCGCAAGCTTTTGTCGTTATAAGCGCATGGCCTGCCGACTGGCCGCAACCGCCTTCCGCACAGCAGAAATAAAGCCGGGGCTATCCGCCCCTCCACAGATTGCTTCGCCCGCCGCAAGCAGCTATGAGTCCGGCGGTACTTTGGAAATTTTCAGAGCAAGCCACTGACCGGACAACGTAGGGACAACATGAGCGTGACAGACAACAAGCAAGATAAGGAAGGCGGCGTCTACGAGACGGTCAAGATCATCGTCCAGGCCCTCGTCATCGCTTTGGTCGTCAGAACCTTCTTGTTTCAGCCGTTCAATATCCCCTCCGGCTCGATGATGGATTCCCTACTCATCGGTGACTACCTGTTTGTGTCCAAATACAGCTACGGCTATTCGCGGTATTCGTTCCCATTCGGGCTTGCCCCGATTTCAGGCCGTGTGTGGGCCGATGAGCCCGAGCGCGGTGACATTGCGGTCTTCAAGACACCGGAAGACAACGCCACCGACTATATCAAGCGGGTCGTGGGCATGCCCGGCGACACGGTCCAGATGCGCAATGGTGCACTCTACATCAATGGCCAGGCCGTCGAGCGCGAGCAAATCGATGATTACATCGAAACTCTTCCATCCGGCGCCGTTGTGCGTATCCCGCGTTTCCGCGAGACTTTGCCCAATGGGGTCAGCTATGAGACCCTGGACGAAACGACGAACGGCTGGCTGGACAACACCCGTGAATACAACGTTCCGGAAGGCCATTATTTCATGATGGGCGACAACCGGGACAACTCCACCGACAGCCGCGTTCTGGGCAAGGTCGGGTACGTCCCGTTTGAAAACTTTATCGGGCGCGCCGACCTGATTTTCTTCTCCATCAAGAACGAAACACCTGCCTGGCACATTTGGTCGTGGCCGACGGATGTCCGCTGGAATCGCATCGGGCGGGCCCCTTGAGCGAACGCTGCGCAGCAGCGTAGCGGCATGAGTCAGCTGGATGCAGAATAGACCAAGAAGAGAAAGTCCCGTTGCGGCGCTGAAAAAGGCTCTGGACCACGAGTTCCAGGATCTGGAGCTGCTGCGGGTTGCTTTGACCCATGCAAGCGCACTCGATCCGTCAGAGACGGTCTCCGGAAGTTACCAGCGTCTGGAATTTCTGGGGGACCGGGTTCTGGGACTGGCCATCGCCACCATGCTGCATGAACACTATCCGAAGGCGGATGAAGGCGAGCTGGCGAGACGCTTTAATCACATGGTCAAGCGGGAGACCTGCGCCGAAATCGCGCAGGAACTCGGCATTGGTGACGCCATGCGCATTGGCCAGGCGGAAGCCCAGACCGGCGGGCGGAAAAAAACCGCCCTGCTTGCCGATATTTGCGAATCGATCATCGCAGCCATCTATCTGGACGGCGGTTTCCCGGCAGCTGAGCGCTTTATCAAGCGATTGTGGGAGCCGCGTATGCTATCCTGGTCCGGGCCGCTGCGTGATGCGAAGACAACGCTGCAGGAGTGGGCGCAATCCAAAAGCCTGCCAACCCCGCGTTACGAGGTTATGGATCGCAGCGGACCGGATCATGCGCCGAGCTTCACCGTTGCCGTCATCGTTCAAGGTCTGAAAAAAGGCGAAGGCAGCGGCGGCTCCAAACGCATTGCCGAGCAAAGTGCTGCGGAAACTGTTTTGCGCCGGGAAGGCGTCTGGAAAGAATAGGCCACACGTGAGCGACGACTCCCATTTCAACGACCCGGATGATGATAACGAAACCGGGTTTATTCCCCCGTCCGGCCGGTTCGACATCCCGCTGCCGGCACCATTGCCTGAGGCACCTGAAGGCGGCACAAAGGCCGGTTTTATTGCCCTGATCGGCGCACCGAATGCCGGCAAGTCCACCCTGATCAACCAGTTGGTCGGCACCAAGGTTTCCATTGTCACGCACAAGGTGCAGACAACCCGGTCGATCATCCGGGGGGTGGCCATGCACGGCGCCGCGCAGTTGGTGTTCATCGACACGCCCGGGATCTTCAAACCGAAACGGCGGCTGGACCGCGCCATGGTGGACACGGCCTGGGGCGGCGCTCGGGATGCCGATCTGATTGCGCTTCTGATCGACGCCCGCAAAGGCATAGATGAGGAAGTCGAGAGCATCTTGAAGCGGCTGAAGGGCCAGTCGGCCCCGAAGGTTCTGATCCTGAACAAGACCGATGTCGCCAAGCGGGAGAAGCTTCTGGATCTGGCGCAAGCGGCCAATGCCCATATTGAGTTTGAAGAAACCTTCATGGTTTCCGCGCTGACCGGCGACGGGACCAGCACAATCCTTGATCATTTTGCCGGGAAGGTTCCCGACGGCCCTTGGCTTTATCCGGCCGACCAGCCCTCGGATCTGCCGCTGCGCATTCTGGCGGCTGAAATCACACGCGAGAAGCTTTTCGAACGCCTTCACCAGGAGCTGCCCTACATTTCGACGGTGGAAACCGAACGATGGGAGGCCCGCAAGGACGGCTCCGCGCGGATCGAGCAGACCATCTATGTCGAACGCGACAGCCAGAAAAGCATCGTGCTCGGCAAGCGCGGGCAAACTGTCAAAGCCATATCGCAGGCAGCTCGGCAGGAAATCTCGGACATCATCGACGCGCCGGTGCACCTCTTCCTGTTTGTAAAGGTCCGCGAAAACTGGGCAGACGACCCGGAACGCTACCGCGAAATGGGTCTGGAGTTTCCGAAATAATTGCCTCGGGCGCCGAATCCGTCATCATTCAGCTGACTGGTCAAACGAGGTAGCGGCGTGGAATGGACAGGCCGCGGTGTGGTGCTGACCACCCGCAAACATGGCGAAGCCGATGTGATACTGGAGGTCATGAGCGAGGATCATGGCCGCCATCTCGGCTTGGTGCGTGGCGGCCGCTCAAAACGCCAGCGGCCCATTTTACAGCCCGGAAACGAACTGTTTTTGACCTGGAAGGCCCGCCTGTCTGACCATCTTGGCCAGTTTCAGATCGAACCGTCCAACCTGCGTGCGGGCGATCTCATGCTGTCCGGGATCGGACTTGCCGGTCTTCAGCATCTTGCCGTGCTTTTACGCATGATGCCGGAGCGGCACCCCTACCCCCGGCTCTTCGGTGCGCTGGAGGTTGTCTTGAACCACATCACCGAACCGGATACGTCCGCGGCCCTCCTGATACGCTTTGAACTGGAAGTGCTGCGGGATCTTGGCGCCGGCCTCGACTTTCAGTCCTGTGCGGCCACCGGAACGCAGGATGATCTGGCTTACGTCTCGCCGCGCTCCGCCCGTGCCGTGAGCCGCGATGCGGGCGCACCCTACCATGACAAGCTTTTGCCGCTTCCAAGCTTTCTGCTGCCCGGCCAGCGCCAGGCGGGCAGTGAACTCACCTGGAAAGATGTAGATGAAGGGTTCCGCCTGACGGGTTTTTTTCTGGACCGATACAGCCAGGAACACGGCAAGCCATCTGGCGCGGACACACGGTCTCAGCTCTGTGCCGCTTTGCAAAAGGAATACCGGGACGCTTTTCCCTGGAATTTCGCGTGAGATTCGCGCAACCTCTAAATTCTCAACACTCAAGCGGCATCAGAGGGAAACGCCTGGGCGCCGGAGGTATCAAATGACTGGAAAAAGTCCGGCAACTCACGCGCCGGCAAGGGCTTTGAAAACAGGTAGCCCTGCACGTGACAGGTGCCCAACCCCTCCAGAACTCGTAATTCCTGGTCAGTCTCAACGCCCTCTACAACACAGGCAATCCCCATGTCTCGGCTCAATGCCAGAAGAGATTTTACAATCCCATAACCGACAGAATCGGGCTGAATACCCGTCACGAAACTGCGATCGACCTTGATCCGGTCCAATGGCAACTGGTGGACATGCGACAGGCTTGAATAGCCTGTACCAAAATCATCCAGGGAAATGCCAATTCCAGTCTCTTTCAGAACATCAATCGCGCGGCAAGCCTCGTTGAAATCCCACATCACGGTTGTCTCGGTGATCTCGCAATCAAGCCTGCTCGGATCGAACCTATGATTCTCGACTTTCTGCAAAAACTCGAGAATGAACCCTTTCGAAGAAAGGTTTGAGGCAGACAGATTGAATGACAATCGCACATTTTCAGGCCAGGTCTTTGTGGCCGAAAGGGCCTTGTCCAAGATGATCAGAGACAGACGGTTGATCAGACCGGAGCGCTCCGCAGCCGGTATGAAAACGGCCGGGGGAACGTTGCCAAGCTCAGGACTATGCCAACGCGCCAGGCATTCAACACTGGCGACAGTCTGCGTGCGGATATCAATGATGGGCTGAAAGGCAACAGAAAGCTGATCCTCCAAATTGTCTGCCTGCAACGCACGAGTAATTTGAATGGATTGCCGCATTTCCGCTTCTTGAGCTTCGCCAAACATCACGACGCGCTCGGTCACGCTCTTCTTGGCAGATTGCAGCGCGAAAAGGGACTGCTCGAAAAGTTCCGTTGCAGTTGTTGAACTTTCCGACATCAAAGCCCCGCCTACAAACCCGCCCAGCTTGACGTTGCCCTCGGGTAGAGGGAAGGACACCTGGAAGATCGAGGCAACCTTGTCCATGAGATCCTTGAGCTCAATCCGGTCATGGTTACCCTTAAGGATTATGCCGAATTCGTCGCCGGCAAGCCTTGCAACAAATGTATCTTCGGGGATCGCTCGCAAAGTCCTCTTGACCACTTCAAGCAAGAGGCTGTCCCCGATTTCGATCCCGTACACATCGTTGATCGGTTTGAAACCTCCGAGGTCGAAGATACACACCGCAATGCGCGTCTTATTCTCGACCGCCGCTACAAAACGGTCCTCAAGGGTCTCAAAGAAACAACGGCGATTTGGAAGACCAGTCATCGCGTCATGATTGGCGATATGAAGATTCATATCGCTTAGATTTTGGGTTTCCCGCTGCTTTTCCCGAAGCGCGACTGCAGTGTTTTGCAAGTCGCGGCGCGCTTCAACAAGTGTGATGAAGTCTCTATAGTAGCTGGTTAAAACCATGAATGCCGCTAGATTGACCAGCAGGCTGCACACCGCAAACAAGATAAAATATGGATCACCGTGCACAACGAAGAAGGAAAGGTAGATTGTATTGCACGCGACTAAATTGGAGGCCATGGCCACGCGTAAATGCATCATACAAAACATACAGGCCAAGTTGATGATGCCGATAGTGAACGCCACCAAAGTCTGTTGCTGAACATCTCCATAGGCGAAGAGCACAAGAGCCCAAACTGCATAAACAACTGGTGCAAGGGCCGCGATAACCGTAGTTCGAACCTGCCAATGCCGCAGATCAAGATCGTTCATTTCTGTGCAATCCGCGCGCAACAACATGATGATGCGCGGCACGGCAATGAGGGTAATGGCAAGTGGAAGGTAGAGTGTTGCCCAAATTGGTGCGACCGACCAATGGCCTAGCGACAAAATCCAACCGCCGATAAGACAAATGCCATGGAGGAAAGGGAGCTGCCTTACGACAGAGTCGAATTGCGCGCGTGCAAGGTCGAGATCATTGCGTTCATCAACAAAGAACCGGTTGAACAACTTTATAACAGAGATTTTAGACTGGCTATTCATGCAATTGTTTATCCGCCCAACAGCCGCAAGAAGATCAAATTCCCAGAGGTCCAACCCTTACGGAAATCTCGTTGCAAGACCTTTAAACCGGACATCTAAATCTTGATGGTTTTGCGTTTAAATCGCTTCTTCCGGAAAGTTTCTGTCCGTAGGGTTTGTTCGCTGCTCCGCGGCTCATGTGGCCAAGGCAAAATCCGCAAATCTGTTGGAAACTGCCGGAAATCCGTTGAAAATCGGCCAGATCGCACCGGTCTGGCAAGAGCGCCAATTGCCTTTGCCCCGCTGAGCCGATAGCTAGCATTTATGGGAAAAGAGACGACACCACCGCCCAGCGGCACTGAAGGCGTAAACCTCAAGGACGCGTTGGAAGAGCGCTATCTCGCATATGCGCTGTCAACCATTATGCACCGGGCCCTTCCCGATGTGCGCGATGGCTTGAAGCCTGTGCACAGGCGGCTTCTTTACGCCATGCGCCTTTTGAAGCTCGATCCAGGCCAGGGTTTCAAAAAATGCGCGCGTGTCGTGGGTGACGTCATCGGTAAGTATCACCCGCACGGCGACCAGGCGGTTTATGACGCCCTTGTCCGGCTTGCACAGGATTTTGCCCAGCGGTACCCGCTGATCGACGGACAGGGCAACTTCGGCAATGTTGACGGCGATAACGCCGCCGCCATGCGGTACACCGAAGCCCGCATGACCGACACGGCAAAACGGCTTTTGGACGGTCTGGACGAAAATGCGGTCGACTTTCGTGAGACTTACGATGGCGAAGATCGCGAACCGATTGTGCTGCCGGGCGGTTTCCCAAACCTTCTCGGCAACGGATCGTCCGGGATTGCAGTTGGCATGGCAACATCCATTCCGCCGCACAACGCCCATGAACTGTGCGAAGCCTGTCTTCATCTCATCAAGAACCCGGATGCCGATGTCGATGCTCTGCTAGAATTCATAAAGGGCCCGGATTTCCCAACAGGTGGCCTTCTTGTGTCGGACCAAGGTTCCATTCGCGAAGCCTATGCGACCGGACGGGGCAGCTTCCGCATCCGCGCGCGTTGGGAAATAGAGGATCTTGGGCGAGGCCAATGGGCCATTGTGGTTACCCAGATCCCCTATCAGGTTCAAAAATCGCGGCTGATCGAGAAGATCGCGGAACTCTTGACCGCCCGGAAGCTTCCGCTTCTGGACGATGTCAGGGATGAGTCCGCTGAAGACATCCGCATCGTTCTGGTGCCACGCTCT
Organism: Roseibium denhamense; assembly: GCF_009711415.1. Classification (GTDB taxonomy): domain Bacteria; phylum Pseudomonadota; class Alphaproteobacteria; order Rhizobiales; family Stappiaceae; genus Roseibium; species Roseibium denhamense. The sequence continues at coordinate 2,630 of NZ_SMLZ01000093.1, read as the reverse complement.
AAAAACGTGGATGCCAACCTCCTGATGGAATCCCTTTTCAAGCTGACGGACCTGGAAAACAGGTTTTCGCTCAACATGAACGTGCTTTCCATGGGCAAGGTCCCCATGGTGATGGGGCTGAAGCAGGTTCTCAGAGAATGGCTTGATCACCGCAAAGAGGTCTTGATCCGCAGGTCCGAACATAGGCTTGGCCAGATCAATCATCGGCTTGAAGTTCTGGAAGGCTATCTCATTGCCTACCTGAACCTGGATGAGGTCATCCGGATCATCCGCGAGGAAGACGATGCCAAAGGCTCCCTGATCGCGGCGTTCGAGCTGACCGATGTTCAGGCCGAAGCAATCCTCAACATGCGCTTGCGCTCCTTACGCAAGCTTGAGGAACTGGAAATCCGAAAAGAGCATGAAAAGCTTTCGGATGAAAAGGATCAGTTGACCAAGCTTCTCGGTTCGGAAGCGCGGCAGTGGACCAAGATTTCCCGGGAAATCAGCGAAATTTCAGAAGCATACGGTCCGGAAACGGAGATTGGCAAACGGCGCACCGACAAGTCCGAAGCGCCCGAGGCCGATCTTGTCGACATCCAGCAGGCGATGATTGAAAAGGAACCGATCACCGTCATCATCTCTGAAAAGGGCTGGATCCGGGCGCTGAAAGGCCATCAGGCTGACCTGTCGACCCTCTCCTTCAAGCAAGGCGACAAGCTCAAATTATCCTTCCATGCCGAGACGACGGACAAGATCATCGTGTTTACGACCGGCGGCAAGTTCTTCACCCTTGGGGGAGACCGGCTTCCCGGAGGGCGTGGGCACGGCGAACCGATCCGCCTCATGGTGGAGATGGACGAGGCCCAAGATGTTGTCAGCGCCTTCGTTCACAAGCCGGGGCGCAATCTTCTGCTCAGCAGCAATGAGGCCCGAGGTTTTGTCGTCTGTGAGGATGATGTCATTGCGAACACCCGAAAGGGCAAGCAGGTGCTCAATCTGGGCGCACCGGCCGAAGCCTCGCTCTGTGTGGATGCGACCGGGGACCATGTTGCGATTATCGGCGAGAACCGCAAGCTGCTGGTCTTCCCGCTTGCCCAAATCGCACAGATGGGCCGGGGCCGCGGTGTGCGCCTGCAGCGCTACCGCGATGGCAGTGTCTCCGACATAAGGGTCTTCAAGGGCGAAGAGGGTCTCACCTGGACCGACAGTTCGGGGCGCAGCTTCACGCGCTCGCTGGAGGAGCTTTCCGAGTGGCTCGGCGACCGCGGCCAGGCCGGCCGCCTGCCCCCGGCTGGTTTCCCCCGGTCAAACAGGTTTGGACCGAAAAGCCTCTAAGCGATGGCGGCGTTCAGCTGCCGCCATTTGCCAGGTGACATACCAAACGCTTGTTTGAAATGACGGGACATGTGGCTCTGGTCTGCAAAACCATTTGCCGTTGCTGCACCGGCCAGGCATTCGCCGTCCGCAAGTCCAATCTTTACCCGCTCCAAACGGCGCATCACCAGATACCGGTGCGGGCTTGTTCCAAAGGCCGCCCGGAACTGGCGTGAAAGGGAAAACCGGTCCAGACCCGAGACTGCCTCCAGATCGGCAGATCCAATCGGATCTGCAGCATGTTCTCTCAAAAAATCGGCACAGAGTTTCAATACCGGCCAATCAAGGGCCCGCCCCATCGGTCGTGCATCATCTGAAAACCGGTTCAGACACGCAGCCAACTCGGCAAGACTATCGAAGACCCTTAAGTCGCCCATCTCGGCCTCAAGATCCTGCAAAGCCTCGATCAGGCTTTTTCGAAACACTGGATCCGTCAGCACCGGGCTACATACGTGGGGAAGCGTTCTACGCCCAAGAGCCTGCGCAATCATCTCCGGCGGAATATACATCATCCGGTAACGCAAGCCGGTTTCTGTCCCGGCCCCGCCATCATGGACTTCGTCCGGGTGTATGACGATTACCTGTCCGGGGCATGAAGCCCGCTCTGAACCGCGGTATTTGAACCGCTGAACACCGTGCAGTGTCAAGCCGATGGCATAGGTGTCATGCCGATGAGGCGAGAAGCCGTTGCCCTGGAAGTTCGCTTCGATCCGCTCGATCCCGGCTTCGGTAGGCGCCGAGCGAATACCGTCGCCGCTTATTTTGCACAAACGTTCAAGACCATTTTCGGCCGCCCCACTTAGGCTGGCTATCTCGCACCTTTCCTCAAATCCCATGATGGAATTTTCATTCATGTTCGATACCAAATTTGTCATCGTAGTCCGCGACGACCTCGCTATGTGGCAGAAGCTCAACGTCACAGCATTTCTGTCCACCGGCGTTTCCGCCGCCAAGCCCGACATAATCGGAATGCCTTATCAAGATGCGGACGGCAATCTTTATCATCCGATGAGTGTCCAGCCCGTGATCGTTTTGGCTGCCAATGCGGATAAACTAATGAAAATCCACCAACGCACGCTCCAGCGGCAAGTCCAATCGAGCCTTTATATCGAAGAAATGTTCTCAACCGGTCACGACAGTGCCAACCGGGCGGTCTTTAAAGAGCATAGTCCGGAGAATGCGAAAGTCGTTGGCATCGCATTTCACACGGACAAGAAGATCGCGGACAAGATTTCCAAAGGCGCGAAGATGCACGGGTAGGCAGTTCGGTACGA
>NZ_SMLZ01000085.1:54481-55196 GCF_009711415.1 Roseibium denhamense | reverse complement strand
AAAACTAAATCAAATTCGTCTTAAGTTTTATTCGAGTTTTACTAAAGTAATAATATAGTTTTACTTTGGAGATTTTCTCGAAGTAAAAAGCATTGAGTCATCGTTACGTCAGCCTTGGGGAGGGCGTTACGATGAAATTACTTCAGAGAACTCTACTTGCTGCCGTTGCCGCGCTGACATGCTCCTGGTCAATTCCAGCTGCCCATGCAGACACCGGCCGGTTCATGGACTTGCACAAACCTGTGAAAGCGCCTATTGGCCACCGCCAATTTTGCGCCGACAACAGGCGTGCATGCCCGAATGAACGCTATGAACCCGTTGTTGTCCGCCTGACGGAAGAACGCTGGCAGGAACTGATTAGGGTCAACGCCGACGTCAATCGCAGGGTCCGGCCGATGACCGACGAGGATCTGTTCGGCAAGGTTGAGCATTGGGCGTACCCGCATAACGGTTATGGCGACTGCGAAGAGTATGTTCTTGAAAAGCAGCGCATCCTGATTGCGGCCGGCTGGCCCAAAAGCGCGGTGCTGATCACGGTTGCAAAAGACACGCAAAATTCCGGGCACGCGGTTCTGACAGTCCGCACGGATCAAGGCGACATGATCCTCGATAATCAGATCGAGGCGGTTCTGCCCTGGTACTCAACGCCCTATCGCTACATCAAGCGGCAGTCGGCACGCTCTCCGGTCAAGTGGACCGGAATTGCAGACACCCG
>NZ_SMLZ01000085.1:0-54280 GCF_009711415.1 Roseibium denhamense | reverse complement strand
GGTCAGCAGCGTTTCGAACTAGACATTTCAGGGTTGGCCCGGAAGGGCCTTCTGGACGATCCGGTCGCGTCCCCACCCTCCCCATCCCTACCACGACCGGATCCAGGGAACCGGCCCGCCCCCGCAGGCCGGTTCCCGTTTTTCTGATCAGTGGTTGTGACGATGAGCTTAAAGTTCGCCGAGACCTGTACTAAACCTGCGCCAATTCGCGACATAACCGGCGGCAGACCGCACAAGATCGCTGGCAGAGGCTTCGCTCCGCTCCCGCACGACCTTCCCTGGCATGCCGACCACGAGCGAATTATCCGGGATAACCTTGCCTTCGGGGATCAGCGCATTTGCGCCGACAATGCAGTTTGATCCGATCACGGTACCATTCAAAATAGTGGCGCCCATCCCGACAAGAGATCCGTCCTTGATCACGCAGCCATGGAGGATGGCATTGTGCCCGATTGTGCAGTCCGCCCCGATGTTCAGCGGAAACCCCATATCGGTATGGCAAACGCAACCGTCTTGAATGTTGGAGCGTGCCCCAACCGAAATGCGTTCGTTATCCCCTCTTAAAACCGCGCCAAACCAAACACTGGCATCGGTCTCCAGAAGGATATCTCCAATAAGCGTTGCAGTTGGGGCGATCCAATACGCGCCTTCGGCGGGAAAAACGGGTTTGCGTCCGTCAAGGCTGTAGACAGGCATCTTGGTATTACGGGTAGCCGGCGACGATGAGGGCGACGTTCATCACCATGACACCCGAGCACATGCTCCACATGCCGGCGATGGTCGATGAAGCGACCAGCCAGCCCAGCGGACGGTTTTCGATCCGGCGCCCCCGGATTGCATTGCGCATAATGATGAATGGGCCGGCGAACACACACATCATCACTCCCGCAAGGAAACTCAAAACGGTCTCACCTGCAAAATTGAAACGCGGCGGCTGGCTCGTTACCAGCTGGTACAGGCTTCCAAGGACACCGGCTGCCACAAACCCCGCGCAAGCAATGTATCCAACGATTAGTAAACTCGACATGTCGCCCGTTAACCCCCTGTTAACCCTTTCACCCGGAGGGTGATTAAGAATTCGTAAAGGGTCAAGAGCAAACTCCGTGCCGGGCTGGGAAATGGGCAAAAACCCAAAGAATATGGCAATCAGACATGGGCGGCCGGACTCCCATACCGGGAAAATTGTTCCGTTCCAGGACAGATTGTGCCGTATCAGGTCAAAGGCAGTGCAATGACCCCCATGTCCCTGCCCGACCCGATCGGTCTCAAACCAGGACGGTTTTCGGTTCTTGCGGTCTCCATTGCAGTCTTGGCTGCAGCCTATCTTGCCGATCGTATCGCCTATTGGACCTGGAACTGGGACACCGCAGCATCCAGGTTCCAGTATCCGCAGATCCTTGATGTGGAGATCGGTCCAAGCGCGTTTGCGATCCCCTCTGACCTTCTTGTGAACACCCGTCAGAAAGCCGCGCTCGCCTCAGGCCGCAGGTCCGTGCCGAAGCTCAGCCTTGAGGTAACTTGGCCGGAATTGTCGGCGGTGCCGCAAAAGTATCCAGCCTCCAGAACGGCAAACAGGACGATCACCATTGACCTTGAGAGCAACCCGGGGCGGGAGACTATGCGGGCCAGGCTTGATCCGTTCTACCGCCGGCTTGCGCGCGGCGGTGAGTTGGATGGCCCGGCCGGGCTAACGGTCTTGAGGCTGTCACGCAAAAACGCATCCAGTGACATCATCGCCTTCGATCCCACGACGCCCAACGGTTTTATTGCGCGCTGCAGCCAAGATGCCAGTACGGGCAACTCGGTCTGCCACCGGGCTGTCGCCTTTCAAAAAGGTATTGAAATTCGCTACCGTTTCGACCGGGACCTGCTTGCGGATTGGCAGGTGATCGAACACAGCATCCTGGGCAAAGTCACCAGTTTCCGCCGCATAAAGCCCGGCTAGACCAACTCCCACTCAGACAGAAACGTGCCGGTTCCGGCTGTTGGGGAAAATCGCTTTTGATCTGAAGTGTGCAATTGGCTTTGGACGCTTCTGACAAAACGTCCCACGCTTTGAGCTGATTGCCTCAGCTGCTTGAACGGTGCGGACCAATAAAAAACAGCGCTCCGAGAGCGCTGTTTCAAAGGTTCGCAAAGCCTGTATTAGCTGACTTCGTCCAGATCGATTTCCAGAATCGCCATTTGGAAATTCCAGCTTAGATCCTCGTCCTCATCGTCTCGGAAGATCACGCCGATAAATTCTTCGCCAATATAAACCTCCGCCGAGTCGTCCTTGCGCGGGCGCGCCCGGACCTGAATGCTGGGCAGCTCGAATTTCGCCCGCAAATAGGCTTCGATCTTGCGGATTTCATCAGGTTTCAAAGCGCTGTCTCCTTATTGATTGGCTCTTGGCTCGTTCGCGCGGAACCTACAAGACCTGTCCGGATTGCCAAACACTTTCCGTCAGCTTTCCCCGTCTTCCTCGCCCCGCATGGCCAAATCCTCGCTGAGCAGCTGGTTCATGCTGCGCGACGGCTCCGAACACCCGGCTTTCCCGACAATTTTCGCCGGCACACCTGCAACGGTCGAGTTTTCAGGAACATTTCCAAGAACGACGGACCCCGCAGCGATCCTGCTGCAATGTCCGATCTCCAGATTGCCGAGCACTTTGGCACCGGCCCCGATCAAAACACCATGGCGGATCTTGGGATGGCGGTCCCCGCCTTCCTTGCCGGTACCGCCAAGCGTCACGCCTTGCAGGATGGAGACATCATCCCCGATCACCGCAGTCCCACCGACAACGATGCCGGTTCCATGGTCAATGAAGATGCCGCGTCCGACAGGCACCGCCGGATGAATATCGATCTGAAAGACTTCCGAAGCACGGCTTTGCAGGTAAAGCGCAAAATCCTTGCGCCCCTTGCGCCATAGCCAGTTTGCGAGGCGGTGGGTTTGCAGACCATGGAACCCCTTGAAGTAGAGCACGGGCTCCAGGTACCGGAAGCATGCAGGATCCCTGTCGAAGACGGCGACAATATCGACGCGGAAGATTTCAGCCAGCTCCGGCTCATCCGAAAGCGCTTCAAGGTAGGTCTGCCGGATCAAAGAGGCGGAGACGATGTCCCGCCCCAGCCGGTCACCCAATCTGTGAAGCACGGCCTCTTCCAGACTGTCGTGATTCAGAACGGTTTCATAGACGAAGGAAGACAGCGCGGGCTCTGCCGCGACCATTGCCTGGGCTTCGTCTCTCAGTTGCCGCCAAACCGGGTCATGGCTTGTGACTGTCTCCAATCCAGACTTCTTGATTGGTGCAGACATGGCTTATCTCCCTTTGACAGCCCTCGCGATTGCGCCCTTAAGATAGGGCCAGCCGTCAGTTTTCCCAAACAAAAGTTCCTGATATCAGATATGAGTGCCGCTTATAGGCAAAGAAGCGCTAACGTTTCCAGTTCTTTATGATGCCCCAGCTGAAGGCTGGACCAATCCGCCGGGAGACAAGATGCAAAGCCAAACGTCTGAAGACCTTCAAATGGGAAATCTCGTTCTATCCAGGAACGGCCCGGTTGCGCAGATCATCCTGAATGCGCCGGAGCGCAAGAACGCCTTAACGCTTGCAGACTGGCAGGCCCTGCCGGGTCTGTGCAAGCGCATCCGGGACGACGCGTCGATCCGAGTGGCCATTTTAAGGGGCGCTGGGGAAGCGGCATTCTGCGCCGGAGCGGATATCTCGGAGTTCCAGGACGTGCGCGCCTCTCCAGAGGCTGCCAAACTATATGACGCAATCAACGTAGCTGCTTTTTCGGCGATCCGGACCCTTTCCGTTCCCGTCATTGCGGTCATCAGGGGCGCCTGTCTCGGCGGCGGACTGGGTCTGGCCCTGGCCTGTGACAGCCGCATTGCAGAACGCTCCAGCTTTTTCGGGATCCCTGCCGCCCGGCTGGGCCTTGCTTATCCGCCCGAAGCGCTCGGCGACCTGCTGGCCGCAGTGACACCGAGCCATGCCAAGCACATACTCTTTACGGCCGAGCGGTTAACAAGCCAGACTGCGTTGCAAATGGGTCTGGTCAATGAAGTCATTGACGAAGCGGAACTCGATGCGCGTGTAAATGCCCTTTGCAAAAAAATATCCGAAAACGCGCCTCTTTCCCTCCTGGCCGCCAAGAGAGCCATCAACCTGCTGCAATCCGCACCAGATCGCCCAGACCAGCTGGAGGCTGCTTTCCAGGACGCTGACACCTGTATCCAGAGCGCGGACTACGCCGAGGGGTGCCGCGCCTTCCTGGAAAAAAGGTCCCCCGTCTTCAAGGGCGAATAAGCGGAGACGTTACGCAATCGCGGCTTCCGCTTTCAGATCAGTCAGGAAATCCTCAACAGCCCCGGCAAACACATCATTCCGGTCACCGGCCACCATATGACCTGCGTCATGAATGTCGGTGAATTTCGCGTGCGGAACACAGTCCTTGAACTCCTCGACATGTTCCATCGACACAAGCTCCGAATTCCGTCCACGGATCAGGAGAACCGGAAGGCGAAGGTTTCGCGCAGCTTTCAGCATGTTGGCCTGGACTTCGCTGGCCAGCTCCGGATCGTGATTCTGCCTTGAATTCAGGAAGGCCGGATCCCAATGCCAGCGGTAACGGCCATCCTCATGAAGCCGCAAGTTCTTGCTGAGACCGGACAGATCCTTCGGCCGCGCCCTGTTCGGCAAGTAACGGGCAATGGCATCGGCAGCTTCCTCGACAGTTTCAAACCCTTCTTCGACCCGTTCGCCCATGAAACCGATGATCTTGCTGACCCCGCCCATGTCGATCCGCGGCGTGATGTCGACAAGCACAAGAGCCGAGAGGCATCCGGGCTTTTCCAAACCTTCGGCCAGCATTCCGGCAAAGCCTCCCAGGGAGGCACCGACGGCAACTGGTTTTGCGCGGTGGAGGGCTTCGATTTGGCGGGTAACCGCGACAAGATCCTTCCCGAAGTCCGAAAAGGTGTAGTTCCGGGTCTCGACCCAATCGCTCTCGCCATGTCCGCGCTGGTCGATGGAGTAAACCCGGTGGCCCAGATCCGCGATGCGCGCCGCTGCTGTGTCCCACGAATGGCGGGTTTGGCCGCCGCCATGCAACAGAACAACCGGCTGCCCGTCCGAACCATACCGGTCGGCAACCAGACTGTTTTGTTCTGCGCCCTGAAATGTCACACGCTTCGGATACATCACCCCTCCCAAGGACCGGCCCTCCCGGCCGGACTGACTGAAGCATCTGCCGGTCAGATTGAACCGCCGGAGCGATCAATCAGATCGGAAAAAGATGCTCTAACACGCTCAAATCAAGAGCAATTTCTCCCACTCAGACAGAACCGGCGCGTTTCTTTCTGAGTGGGAATTCCTCTAGGCGTCGACATTGTTCAAAAAGGCCAACACGCCTTGCTTGTGAACCTTGTCGCCAACGGCAACCATGTGATCGCGCCCCGGGATCTCAAGGACGTCCGCATGCGGCATAAGCGCTGCAAGCTTCTGTGGAGACCCGGCGATATCGTCTTTGGTACCGACAGCCACAAGTACCGGTTGGGATATCCGGGTTACGTCAGCCTCGGTGATTTTCTGGCGGGAGGACCGCATGCAGGCAGCAAGGGCCAACCGGTCCGAACCGGTTTGCTCGGCGAAAGCCCTGAACGCTCGGCCGGTCCGGTCGCTCACATCCTGCAAGCGTTCGGCCTCAAGAGCCGCTGCAATCGGCTCCGGGTCCCCAACCCCGGTGACCATGCCGTAGCCCAACCCACTGAAGACAGCGCGGCGCACGCGGTCTGGATGATTGAGGGCCAGAAAAGCTGTGATGCGCGCACCCATGGAGTATCCCATGACGTCGGCGCTCTCGATACCAAGATGATCCAAAAGACGCCGGGCATCTTCCGCCATCACGGGCGCCCCATAGGCAGCCGGATCATGAAACTTCTGGCTCTGGCCATGGCCGCGGTTATCAATCGCAATCACCCGGCGGCCTTCTTTCACAAGCAGATCCACCCATCCCGGATATTGCCAATTGACCTCTTTGTTGGAGGCAAAGCCATGGATAAGCAGGATGGGCTCCCCTTCCCCTTCGTCCAAATAGGCCAAGGCAATTTCATCAGCTTCGAAACGAGGCATCTTGTATATAACCTTTACGTAAACGGAATTATTAGTCAGTCTCTACAGTAAGGGCAAGCGTCTTCTTTGGCAAAGGATCTGGAAACAAAGCTGAATCCCTCCAGGCAAGACAGCAATTCGCGTGTGTGACCGTGAACCGCAGCGCGACGGCACTACACTTTTTGATTTCAAACCGGTATGGTCCGGAAAATTTTGAGAGGGTGGTTTGCCCACATCATTAGAGGAATTTGACCATGGCGGATAAGGTTGTCCCGCATTTTCAAAACTCAAGCGGACATGATTCTGTTGCAATCGGCGCACGTGAATTCATGTGTATCGGGGCGCATCCCCCGTTCGACCACCCGCACGTGTTTCTGGACATGGGCGACGAGAACGAAATTGTCTGCCCCTACTGCTCTACGCTTTACAAATATGATGCAACCCTCGAGCCGGCCCAATCCTCGCCAATGGACTGCACCTGGACACCAGTAGCAGCCTGACCGCAGGCAATACGGATGTCTGAAACCCCATCATCGGCACCGATTGTAATTGCTGGCGCAGGCATCGGCGGCTTGAGCGCCGCCTTAGCCTTGCGCAAAGCCGGGCATGAGATTGTTGTTCTCGAGCGCGCGACGAACCTGAAGGAGGTCGGAGCCGGCTTGCAGCTGTCTCCCAACGCCTGCGCTGTCCTCGCCCAGCTGGGGCTGCTTGATGCCCTGGCACCCAAGGTCTATGCGCCGCCGAACCTGGAGATCTGGTCCGGTCAAACCGGTGACAAGATCAGCCGCGTCGAGCTCGGCGGTTTTCTGAAGACCCGGCACGGGAACCCCTTTTGGGTGGTTCATCGTGCCGATCTCCAAAACGTCTTGCTTGAGGCGGCAAGCTCCGATGACGGCATTCGCCTGATTGTGGACACGACCGTTGAAGACATAACCGCCTCACCTTTTGGCGGTCTGACATGTTCATTTCACACCGGGGGAAATGCGAACTCACAGACCTGCAAAGCTCTGATCGGAGCCGACGGCGTCTGGTCGAAGACGCGAAAGCTGGTCCCGGAACACCAAAACGCGCGTTTCAGCGGACAGGTCGCGTATCGCGCGACGGTCCCCATTGAGAACGTTCCAGAGCGCTGGCACAAGAATTCCGGCCTCTGGCTACACAAGAGATCGCATCTGGTGCACTACCCGATCCGGGACGGCCAGCTGTTGAACATTGTCGCTCTTGTCGAAGAGCCGTGGCAGGACGAAACCTGGTCAGCGCCCGCGCGCCAGGAGGATCTGATCCACAATTTCAGACATTGGCCCTCTGATGTGCGCAACCTCCTGAATGCTCCGGACAGCTGGTTGAAATGGGCCTTGTGCAGCGTGGATGCATCGGGACCCTGGACCCATGGTCACGTGGCTCTGCTCGGCGATTCAGCGCATGCAATGCTTCCCTACATGGCGCAAGGCGCGGCGATGGCGATTGAGGACGCCGCCGTCCTCGCGCACCATTTGCCGCCAAATACCGAAAACATACCGGCCGCCTTGCGCGCTTATGAAGAAAGCCGCAAGGCGCGTGTTCGAACGGTTCAGGCACAAGCTTTCCGGAACGCTAGGACTTTTCATATGGACGGCATTCTTGCCGCAGCGCGGAACACAGTCCTGCGCCTGTCGGGCGCGCAGAAACTGGCGGCGAGATTCGACAACATTTACGGCTGGACACCGCCGCAATAACAAAGCCTGCGCTTGAGCTCAGCGGAAAGCTGCTATAAAGCCAGATTTCATTCAATGAGGGGACGTTTCAGCATGACCGGCGGAAAGGCAGAAAGCATCGTTACAGCTGCATTCCTGGTCATTGGTGACGAGATCCTGTCCGGCCGGACCAAAGACAAGAATATCGGCTTTGTTGCCGACTATATGACGTCTCTTGGCATAGATCTAAAAGAAGTCAGGGTTGTTGCCGACATCAAGGAAGACATTGTCGAAGCGGTAAATGCCCTCCGCCAGCGGTATGACTACGTTTTCACCTCCGGTGGGATCGGCCCCACCCATGACGATATCACTGCGGAAAGTGTCGCCGCCGCATTCAAGGTTCCACTAAACCTGGATCCAAGGGCCGTGGCGATTCTGGAAAGCCACTACGCGCGCGGCCAATTCACGGACGCCCGCAAACGTATGGCGCGGATCCCCGAAGGCGCAGATCTGATTGAAAACAAGGTTTCAAAAGCGCCTGGTTTCCGGATTGGCAATGTCCATGTGATGGCCGGTGTGCCGTCAATTATGCAGGCAATGATGGATGCGGTGGCGCCCACGTTGAAAACCGGCACCAGGATGCTGTCTGAAACCGTGTCTGCCGACATGCCGGAAAGCCGTATCGCGGAGCGCCTTGCCGCGATCCAAGATGCGCATCCGAACACCCTGATCGGTTCCTATCCGAAAGCCACAGATGGCAAATTCACAACACAGATTGTTATCCGGGCGCGAGACGAAGCCGTGCTGAGCGCCGCGGCCAAAGACGTGTCGCAAGCCGTGACAGAGATTTCCGGGTAACGCGAAGGATTTTAGAATGGAAAACCCAGCACAAGACAAAGCCTTCCCGGTTTCATGGGATATGTTTCACCGCGATTCCCGGGCTCTTGCCTGGCGGCTGTCCAGTGTCGGTGAATGGAAGGCGATTGTCTGCATCACCCGCGGCGGACTGGTCCCGGCCGGTATTGTCGCGCGCGAACTCGGGATCCGCACGATTGAAACGGTCTGTATCGCTTCCTACCACGATTACGACACTCAGGGCCGGCTCGATGTCATCAAGCCGGTCGACCCGAAGGTCGTCGACCTTGATGACGGGGAAGGCAGCGGCGTTCTCGTCATTGATGACCTTGTCGATACAGGCAAGACCATGAAAGTTGTGCGCGAAATGCTGCCCAAAGCCCATTTCGCAACGGTCTACGCGAAGCCTGTCGGCGTACCGATGGTGGATACCTTTGTGACCGAGGTGTCTCAGGACACCTGGATCTACTTCCCGTGGGACATGGGTTGGCAGTTCCAGCCGCCGCTGGCCAAAGAGACCGCCGGCTAACGGCCGGTGCGCAAAAGACACACCCTGACGCTCTGGCGCAGGAGGTTCACCGCAAGGTGAAGTCGGTGCCTCTTTTCCGACGAAATTTTGCTGATAAGCGTGAATGGCCGGTTGAGGGAAGCCTCTCGACCGGCTCTTTATTTGGCGTGCTTCCTGCAGGCCGACAGAAACCACGCAACGGAAATTGGAATGCTCAACCGACGTATCTTTATCGCATCCGCGGCGGCAACATTGGCAGCAGGTTGTTCAACAGCCCGCGCTCCGGCCCCGCAGCCATCGGGATTGACCTACAAGGGCCGTCCCATCGCGGCTGAGTATGTTCAAATGTACCGGGCCATGCCGGAAGAACAGTTCCCGATTCCGGCAGTCGACCTGACCAAGATCGATCCGACCTATTACCGTCAGCTCGTTGACTACTATTCGCCAGAGCGCGCAGGCACGATTATCGTCGATACGCCGAACCGCTACCTCTACCTGACCATGGAAAACGGCAAAGCCATGCGCTACGGCGTTGGCATCGGCCGGGCCGGGTTTGACTGGGGCGGCCGGGCGAGGATCGCCTACAAGCGGCCATGGCCGACCTGGACACCACCCGCGGAAATGATTGAACGTGAGCCGGAGCTGGAAGAATTCAGGAATGGCATGGCGCCCGGCCTTGAAAACCCGCTCGGCGCGCGCGCCCTTTACATTTTCGAAGGCGGCAAGGACACGCTCTACCGGTTGCATGGCACATCGGAATACTGGTCCATTGGCCAGGCGGTGTCGTCTGGTTGCGTGCGCCTTCTGCACCAGGACATAATCGATCTGTACAATCGGGTGCCGGATGATACCCCAATCGTGGTCTTGCAGGCCTGAGAGCGAGGCGGTTTCTCCTAAATCGTGGGCAGCAGGACATATTGCTTTGGATATGTTCCCGGGCCTCCTCAGGTTGTGACTTGAAATGAAGTACGCTTGAAGGCCAAAAAAGTGGCGGGTACCGGCGGACTGATTTGCCGCCGGTTGGTGCCACACACAATTTGTGATCGGAAGACCTGGCCTTCATGCTGTCACGTCGTTCTTTTCTATGGTCTTCAACAGGACTGCTTCTTGCCGGGTGCAACAACACCGCCCAGCTGCCTCCGCGTCCTGGCACGCCCTCGGTCCAAACGGCTGCATCTGCCGGAGCCAGCCGTCCAGCAACGGATTATGCGCGCCTTTATCGCGCTATGCCGAACGAGCAGTTTCCTATTCCTGCCGTCAACATTTCAAAGATCAATCCGGCCTATTACCGCCAGCAGGTCAATTTTACATCCGAGGAACCGGTCGGCACGATCATTGTCGATACACCGGGACGGTTTCTCTATCTGACACAACCGGACGGCAAAGCCTTGCGCTACGGCGTCGGGATCGGACGGGCGGGATTTGATTGGGGCGGAACCGCGCGGATCGGGGCCAAAAGAGAATGGCCCAAGTGGTTCCCGCCAGCTGAAATGCGCCAGCGCCAGCCGGAACTTGAAAAATATGCAGGCGGCATGCCGCCCGGACTGTCCAATCCACTCGGGGCCCGGGCTCTCTACATCTACGAGGGCCGAAAAGACACCCTCTACCGGATCCATGGCACACCGGAAGCCTGGTCGATCGGGCAAGCCGTTTCCTCAGGCTGCGTCCGCATGCTGCAGCAGGATATCATCGACCTTTATGGGCGTGTTCCACTCCAGACCAAGATCGTGGTGCGCCAAGTCTGACGGCGTTCAATCCCCGCCCGCGAGGCTCTAACTTCCAAGGTCTACGATTTTGTTGGCAACAATCCCGTCAAGCGTGACCTCGCATCCGATTGCGTAGGCCTCAACGCCCGCATCTTTGGCAGCTGCGAATGCGGATGCATATGTCGGGTCGATATCATCGGCCAGCTCCAGCCTCGAGCAATCAGGCCGTTGGACCAGAAACACCATGGCAGCGCGATGGCCTTCCCGCACCATGTCGGCGAGTTCACCCAGATGTTTGGCGCCGCGTGCAGTTACGCTGTCTGGAAACTCGGCAAGGCCCTGTTGGCGCATCAGGTGAACATTTTTGACCTCAACATATGTGAGCGCGTTGTCAGCACCTTCCAGCAATATGTCGATCCTTGAGTTCTTGCCGTATTTCACTTCCCGCCGGAGCGACTTGAACCCAGAAAGCTGCGGAATAAGCCCCGCCTGAAGGGCCTCTTCGACCAGCTTGTTTGGATGCGCTGTGTTGATGCCGACCAGTGCCCCATCGGCTTCAATGACTTCCCAGGAGTATTTGAGCTTTCGCTTCGGATTATCGGAGACCGAGAGCCAGACCCGCGATCCCGGTTCTTTCAAACCCATCATGGAACCTGGATTGGCGCAGTGTGCTGTCACCTCGCCGCCGGTTTCGTCCAGAACCACGTCGGCAAGAAAACGCTTGTACCGTTTGACGAGCCGGCCGCTGACAAGGTGTGTTGGAAATTTCATGTGGGACGCTCGAACGGTTTGAAAAACATCAGGCCGGTTACTTGGACCAGAAATCCGGATCCAGCAAAACCAGAACTGTAAACAGCTCGAGACGGCCAACAAGCATGGCGAAGGACAATAGCCATTTGGCACCATCGGGCAAGGGCGCAAAATGTCCAGCCGGGCCGATCACGTCTCCCAGACCCGGCCCCACATTACCAACCGAAGTTGCCGCAGCTGAAATCGCAGTTACGAGATCAAGATCAAAGAACGACAGCGCCACGGTAATGATCCCGACCGATCCCATGTAAAGCACCAGGAAAGCCAAAACCGAAAAGGACAATTCCGGCGTTAGGCGGGTTCCCGAATACTCTTCTGACATAATCCTGTGCGGGCGGACCATCCGCCGCAAATGCGCCCGGACCGTTCCAAAGAAGACAAGGAAACGGAAGATCTTGATACCGCCCGTGGTGGAGCCGGTACAGCCGCCCACGAACATCAGCAGCAGCGAGATCCCAACAACCGGCGCGCCCCACTGGGAAAAATCGCCCAGCGCGTAGCCTGTTCCGGTGACAATCGACACCACGTTGAATGTTGCGCGCAACAACGCTTCATCGAACGGGAACCGCATCTCGAGGCCGAGATAGATGGTCAGGGTCAGCGAAACAATCGCCAGGAACCCCAGCAACGCCCTCACCTGCGGATCCCGCCACAGCTGCAGGGGATGCCCGCGCAAGGCCTGAATAATCAAAACGAATGGCAAGGCGCCAATGATCATGAACACAATCGCCACCCAGCCGGATGCAGGGTTGGTGAAATATCCAAAGGACTCATCTTTGGTGGAATAGCCACCGGTCGCAATCGTTGTCAGGGCGTGGTTGAAGGCATCAAAAAGCGTCATGCCTGTCGCCAGATAGGCGGCGATGCACAACACAGTCAGAAAAACATAGGCAAGGCCGAGCAGCCGGATCAGCTCGACCGACCGGCTGACAATCTTCTCGGACCGGTCGGAGTTCTCCGTCTGGAACAACTGCATTCCGCCAATCCGCAGAAAGGGCAGCAGAACGATCGCCATAACGATGATGCCGACCCCACCCATCCACTGCATGATCGAACGCCACACCAAAAGGCCCGGCGGCAGGCTGTCCAGACCGGTCAGAACGGTGGACCCTGTCGTTGTAAAGCCCGAAACCGCCTCAAAAACTGCATCCGCATAGCCAATGCCGAGCCACAGGAAGGGCAGTGCCCCAAATGCAGGCAGGGTTGCCCAGGCCAGCGTGGTCAAAATAAAGGTCTGGCGGGTGTCGAGCCCGTCTTTCAGCGTGCCGCCAACGGCAAGGGACAAGAGCATGCCGATCATGCCGGTCAGCAGTGCGGAGAAGACGAAAGCCTGCCAATCGGCGTTCTTCTGTGCCACATCAACAATTGCCGGGATCAGCATGGCGGTGGCAAGGCCGACATACAGAAAGCCGAGGACATTCAAAACGGGTCGGAAAGAAATCAAGCAGGCGCGCCCCGATGGTTAGTGCGATGTGGTCCGATGACAGGTTGATCCACACGGACTCAAGGTCCTAACCCGTTTGAGCCGAATTTCCAACGCTTTCCGCTCTCCGTTCCCCAAAGTTCACGATTGATCAAACAGTCTGCCGCCCGGGCTGCCCGCACGGTTGGCCGGCCAAAACTGCAAGCAGCGCCGTACCGCCCGGCCGCAATCCCTGAAATTTCACTTATTGAGAAACAGATCCGAAGTCACCTTAACAATTACTTCAGCGTGTCCATGCGACAATCATCGCCTTATAGGTGAAATTAACAAGGATACGTCGCCATTCCTAGGTTTGGACTACACTCGCTTGTATTCCGGATCGCTGCAATTTTAGTCATTATGGTACTCGGCACTATTGGTCTTGTATCCGGCCTTGGCTATTACGAACTCACCACGGCCACGACAGAAAATGCAAAAATCCGGATTGATCGAGCTGCGCGGACCGCCGCGGCGCTGATGCGTTATGGGGCCGACGACGCTCTAAAGCCGGTGCTGAATGAGGACGGTCAGCCGCTTTTGTTGACACTACAAGACGATGCGGATGAGCGGACGTTGACCCACAGTGGTGCGCTCGACGATCTTCTTGCGACCATCGGGCGGGCAAATCAGGGCGCTGCGAACATGTTCCGCTGGTCGGAGCAAGACCAGGCGTTCAACCGTTTCGCCTCGACATTCCGGGCGCCTGACGGAGGCCCGCCACCGCCGTTTTCCATATCATCCGGCCATCCCGCGTTTGAAAGTCTGTCCAACGGACAGAGATATATCGGCAACGTGCCCGTACAGGGCCGGATGCGCCTTGCCTATATTATGCCGATCATGACCGGTGCGGACACGCTCAAGGGGGCGCTCGCAGTCGATGTTGGCTGGATTGACGATCTCAGCACAGCAAAGAACCGGCACAAGGCACGTCTTCTTCTCGCAGCCGCCATTATTGTGGTTTTCGCAAGTCTTGTTGGCATTCTTTTGCTGCGGACCGAGTTCAAACCGCTTGTCAGCCTGGCGGAAACAGCTGACCAGCTTGCGGGCGGCCGGTTGGCCGGGCGCGTGCCGTTCACCCACCGCCATGACGAAATCGGCCATCTTGCACAAGGTTTGGTCAAGGTGACGGAGCTCCAGGACAAGCTCCACAAATTGGCCTATACGGATCCGGTCACCATGGCCGGGAACCGCACGCGGTATTTCTCCGAATTGAATGCGGCCCTCAAAGAGACACGGACCTCAAGCCGGTGCTTCTCGCTCATTCATCTGGACTTCAGCGGTTTCGCCAAAATCAACGACACATTTGGCCAGCAAGTAGGTAACCGCGTTCTGCTCCAAGCCTACGCAAGGCTTGTGCGCACGTTTGGCCGGAATGCCAAGATCTCCCGCATTTCGGCAGATGACTTCTGCATCTTGCTGCCCTGTGACGAAGAGGGAACGCTGGCGGAAGACCGGGCCATTCAAGCGCTGGAAATGCTCTCCGTTCCCTTTCAGCTTGAGGAAGGCGAAATCCGTGTTGATCCGTGTATCGGGATCGCGCTTCTGCCCCAGGATGCAGATGATGCGGAGACGGCCCACCGTATTGCCGGTCTGGCGCTCAGGGCAGCCAAATCCAAGGATGTAAACAGCTACGAATTTTTCTCCGCGCCGATGAACGAAAAGGTTCAGTCGGACATGCTGCTGGAGACGCTTTTGCGGGCGGCCATCAGAACCAAGCAGCTTGAGCTTCACTATCAGCCTCAGTTCAGGCCACAAGACGGACGGCTCATAGGCCTGGAGGCCCTGATCCGCTGGCCGAGCGAAAAAGGCGGCTATATTCCACCCAGCAACTTCATTCCAATTGCTGAAAAGACAGGCTTGGTCCTGGATGTCGGCCACTTTGTCCTTGAAGAGGCCTGCCGCCAGATCGCGATCTGGCGTGCTGAGGGGTTCGACTTCAACCAGGTGTCCGTCAATGTCTCCCCGATCCAGTTCCGCCAGTCGTCATTTGCCGAACAGGTTCGCGAAATCCTGAGCTTTCACGGGGTTCCTGCAAACAGCTTGTGCCTTGAAGTCACCGAAAATGTCTTCGTGGACACCAGTGAGCAACGTGTTCTCGACATCTTGTCGGAACTCCAGGACATTGGCGTCCAGCTTTCCCTGGACGATTTCGGGTCTGGTTACTCCTCGCTCAGCTACCTCCACCGTTTGCCTTTCCAGGAGCTGAAAATCGACCGGGCTTTCCTGACCGATGCGGACAGCAAGGTGTCAAAGTCAGAGCTGTTCAAAGCAATCGTCGACCTTGGAAAAGGGCTTGGCCTCCGGGTGATTGCGGAGGGCGCGGAAACAGACGGAGAGTATGGGCTCACAAGCAGCCTTGGCTGCGACGGTGTGCAAGGCTACTTCTGCTGTCCGCCGGTTCCAGTGGGGGAATTGCGCAACCGCCTGCACGCGTTCTCGCAAACACAGGTCCGGGCGTCGGCCAAAAGGCGCTCGGCCTAAAAAGAAAAGAAATTTTTGATGATTTGGTGCGGGCGACGGGACTCGAACCCGTACAGCCTAGGGCCGAGGGATTTTAAGTCCCTTGTGTCTACCAGTTCCACCACGCCCGCTGTTTGTCTTCACCTAGCCGTCCGCGCCGGTTTAGGCAAGCGGGCACCTCAACATTTCGCAAGCGGTATTCACCTGTTTCCACGCCGCAGTGACTTTCGCGGACCATAAACTGGAAATCTGCCCGCATGAGCTGTATGTGAACGGAAGAAGACATGCCAAGATGCGGTAGCCGCATTCGCGCCAAGGGCTCCGCCAACTGCGAGACAGAACACTCAATGGTCACCTATATCGACGCCGCTGATGCCCCGTTGAAAAATACCGGTCAAGTCCGCCTTTACGGACCCGAAGACTTTGAGGGCATGATGCGCGCCGGACAACTCACGGCCCGCTGCCTCGACGATATTGCAGCCATGATCAAGCCCGGTGTCACCACGCAGGAAATCGACGATTTCGTGTTCCAATACGGCCTCGATAACAATGCAATACCGGCAACGCTGAATTACCGCGGTTACACGAAGTCATCGTGCACCTCGATCAATCATGTGGTCTGCCACGGTATTCCCAATAACAAAGGCCTGCGCGAAGGCGATATCGTCAATATCGATGTAACCTTCATTCTCGACGGCTGGCATGGGGACAGCAGCCGGATGTATCCGGTTGGAGAGGTCAAACGTGCAGCCGAACGGCTGATCGATGTAACGTACGAATCGCTGATGCGCGGCATTCAGGCGGCGAAACCCGGCAATACTACAGGGGATATCGGCGCTGCGATCCAGACATTCGTGGAGGCCGAACGCTGTTCGGTTGTGCGTGATTTTTGCGGACACGGGCTCGGGCGCCTGTTCCACGACACACCGAATATCCTCCACTACGGACGGCCTGGCGAAGGCGTTGAACTGAAACCCGGCATGATTTTCACAATCGAACCGATGGTGAATATCGGCCGCCCCCATGTGAAAGTCCTGAGTGACGGATGGACCGCAGTGACCCGGGATCGGTCCCTGTCGGCTCAATTCGAGCACTCCATTGGAATTACGGCCGAGGGCTGCCAGATATTCACAACATCGCCAAGCGGTATCCACAAACCAGGACGTCCAGACAACACAGGAGCCTGATGAGCGACCACCGGAACGGCTTTGCGGAAAAAACACCGGAGATAGACGACCGCAAGGGCCATCGGCAAAGACTGAGGGACCGTTTCCGTAAAACCGGCGAGCAGGGACTCGCTGACTATGAGCTTCTGGAATTCTTGTTATTTTCCGCCCTGCCCCGCCAGGACACCAAGCCTATCGCGAAGGCACTCTTGAAAAGGTTCGGCTCCTTCCCGGCCGCTTTGGCGGCTCCACGGGCGCGGCTTAAGGAAGTCAAAGGCTTATCCGACATCAGCATCGACACGTTGCAAGCCGTTCATGCGGCCATCGCGCGGTATCACATGGCGGAGCTGAAAGAGCGCAAGCTCCTCGATTCCTGGTCGAAAGTAACTGAATACCTTCAGGCCTCAATGGAGCTGGACAGCCGCGAACAGTTCAGAGTTTTGTTTTTGGACAAGAAGAACGGTCTTATCGCCGACGAGGTTCAGCAAATCGGGACGGTTGATCATACACCCGTTTATCCAAGAGAAGTGATCCGCCGCGCAATCGAATTGGCATCGACAGCGATCATACTGGTTCACAACCACCCCTCCGGCGATCCAACGCCATCACGGGCTGACATTCAAATGACTCGTCAGATTGTCGACATCGCCAAACCCTTGGGCGTCGAAGTTCACGACCATATCATCATCGGCCTAAGGTCAAACATCAGTTTTCGGGGTTTGCAGCTAATCTAGGCCAATGGAAATCTAACCGTCTCACAAAACGAAACTGAAACTTCCAAGTCTATTATAGAATAATTATTGAAAATGCTGAGCAGTCTTCAATAAAAAAGCTCTCCTTCAAAACCAACCTCTTGCCCGGAAAGGAAGGATGAACCGTTAGAAAATACAAGCTTAATACCTTATCACGCCTGATAAACCACCGGCGCACACACTATTAATAAAGACTTTTTTTACCAACAATTTGGGGCATTCTTTAACGGCCTTGATTGATACTCTGACCAGTATAGCTGGATCAGTACATGCTAAAGACGTCTAACATTTCGGGCAGTCAAATCGCCAACACGATCATTATCCCGATGGTTGTGATCGTATTTGTATCTGTCGTCAGCATCTTCGGCTTGATGCACTGGTCCGCCCGGATATCGGATGAAAGCGCGCGGGATTCAGAAGCAAACCTGCTGAGCGGCGCCCTCCAGCTCACCAGCAATTACATGGTCAAGCAGCAGGTCGGCGTCGCTGTCTGGGATGAAGCCTACCGCCGTGTTCATGCGGCCGAGCTGGATACCTATTGGCTTTACAACAACGTGACCCACTGGCTTTTTCAAAACCACGGGTTCACAAAGTCCGTTCTGATTGACCGCGATTATCAGCCGGAATTCATCTACGCGCAGAACCATACTGACCGTTGGATGAATGAGGATCTGCTCAATCAGATGCGGCCAGCCATTGCGAAAGTGCGGGCCCGCTACATAAATACATTCCGCAAGACGCCGAGCGGCCTCTACAGTTTCGTGCCCCACACAAGCAATTCCGGTCATTCAATAGCTGAAACGGGCGTGTTGAGCCTTGCCGGTGAGCCTTATCTTTTCAGCGCCGCCGCCGTCATGCAGCAGATCCAGACCGTTATCTCAGAACGGCGCCCCCCGGCGGTTCTGGTCAGCATGGTCCCCTTGAGGGGCGAACGCCTTGCAGAAATTTCCGAAATGACCGGGCTCGCCGGCTTCGTGATAGCAAACCGCCAAATTGACCGGCCAGGTATCGGCCAATATCAGCTCACCAATCCCCGCGGGGACACAATCGGCGTGGTCGCGTGGAACGCCAACCGGCCGGGCAGCCAACTGCTGCAGCGCATTAATCCGTATCTGGTTGTGGCCGCATCGATGATTGCCGCTGTGGTCATCGCAGTTGCGTTCTTTACGAGGCACATGACCAGGAGGCTTGCAAAAAGCGAGCAGCAGGCCATCCACACGGCCCGCCACGATGCCCTGTCCGGACTGCCCAACAGGTCTCATTTTCACAGACTGCTCTCAGATACGCTTGAACAAGGCACTGAAAACGGCACCGAAACGGCCGTGGTCTATATCGATCTCGATCATTTCAAGGATATCAACGATACGCTTGGCCATTCGGCCGGTGACAAGGTCATTGCCGCCATTGCAGGGCGGCTCCACAGCGTGGTTCCCGACGGCAGCCTTGTGGCCCGCATCAGCGGTGACGAGTTCGCCATGCTGATCCGCAACTGTGTGGATGACGAGTGGCTCGATCACATCCTGGACAAGGTCCAGGACGAAATCGCCCAGCCCATCAAGATCGGCAGCCGTGAGCTTCACGCAAGCCTTTCCATGGGCGCCGCCGTGTCGCCCCGGGACGGCACAGACCCGGACGACCTCCTCCGGCGGGCAGATATTGCGCTTTATGATGCCAAGGAAAATGGCCGGAACCGCCGCTCGTTCTTTGAGCCCACGATGGAAGATCACGTTCAGTCAAAGGACAAGCTGTCGCGCGAATTGCGCCTGGCAATGAAGTTTGACGAGCTGGATCTTGCCTATCAGCCGCAATCCGATACGTATGCCAAGAGCATCGTGTCAGTTGAGGCTCTGGCCCGCTGGACGAAGCCGGACGGAACCGTGGTTCCACCGTCTCAGTTTATCCCGGTTGCCGAGGAAACCGGTCTGATCAACGACCTGGGCCTCTGGATCCTCAACAAGGCCTGCGCCAAGGCGCATGAATGGCCGAGCCTCAGCATGTCGGTCAACGTATCGCCGAACCAGTTCAAGCATCCGCGGTTTGTCGAGAAGGTGATGGCGATCCTGGCGGCAAACAATCTGCCCCCGCAGAGGCTTGAGATCGAAGTCACAGAGACGGTTTTTGCAGGACGGAACGACACGGTTCTGAAGTCATTGCGGCGCCTGAAAAACCTCGGAGTCAAAGTTGCCCTGGACGATTTCGGCTCCGGTTACTCCAGCCTCAGTTATCTGAGGCGTTTTCCGTTCGACACCTTGAAAATCGACAAGGACTTTGTTTCGGACATGAACGGCAATGCGGAAGCCGAAGCCATTCTCGTGTCGATTATCCAGCTTGGCAAAGCCCTTGGTATGACAATTGTCGCAGAAGGCATTGAGACGATTGAACAAATCCGCTTTTTGCAAGCTCACAGCTGCCACCGCATGCAAGGCTACTTCATTTCGAAACCCTTGAATGAGGCTGCACTGCGGAAATTCCTAGAGGATTTTGAGCGCACCGACGGCCCCGACGGGCCGGACTATTACTACGAGGCCAAAATCGCTAAGGCGTAATTTGTGGGAATTGAAGGCAAGCCGGGTTCGGGATCTCTCATGGGCTTCCTGTGCTCGTACCACGCCAAGCGCTTGACCGATTGGCCTTCAACGCCGGTTAGTGAGCGCGGTCAATTCTGATCGGTATCATGACCGTTGGCAGTGCTCAGCAGCTTTTTCTTCAGCCTTGTAGAGAACGCGGCGAATGCTGAAAACGGCGCGCGTGACGGGTCAGCCTCACCGCCCGGGTCAACAATGCGGCTGGCGTCAACGCCCATTTTCCCGAACTCCGTCCGCACCATATCGACGTACCAGCTTTGTTTCTGGGCCTGTCTTCGCCGCCCAAGCTGGCCACTTTCGATCAGGAATGCGATATGCGCATCAGCTTCGCCAACAAGCTCCGGGAGCCCCTCCCCGCCAACAGCGGATACAAGGCAGACCGGAACTTTCCAGTCGTCGCCGAAAGCTGATGACAAGGACAACGCGCCTAAAACATCGGCGACCGCCCGCCTTGCGACCGCCCCCATGTCCGACTTGGTGACCGCAACAACATCGGGCAATTCCATGATGCCGGCCTTCATAAACTGCAGGCTGTCGCCAGACCCGGGCTGGATGCAAAGGACGACCGTGTCGGCCACCTGCTTCAAATCCCCCTCGGACTGGCCGATGCCAACAGTTTCCACCAGAACCAGGTCGCACACGGCCCTTAACACGACAATCGCAGCAACCGCGTGATCGGAAAGACCGCCCAACCGGTCTCTTGCTGCCATGGACCGGACAAACAGATGGTCGTCTTCGGGATCCCCGGAAAGCCGGGTACGGTCACCGAGCAATGCGCCGCCTGTCAGCATTGAAGACGGGTCAACAGCCAGCACACCTACCCGTTTGCCAGAGGCCCTGTAAAACCGGATCAGTGCATCCGTAAGCGTCGATTTGCCAACTCCCGGCGGACCCGTGAGCCCGAGAACGTGGCCCTTCGGATTGGCCGCCGACTGATCCAGAAAAGCCGCAGTCTGAGGGTCCCCAAAGCCGGTCTCGACCTTGGTGAGGACCCGTGCCAACGTGCGTTTGCCTGCCGACCTCAGCTCTTCCAGGTCTGGAAACATGCCCTCAGCCGGAGTTTTTGTGTTTCAGGGCCGACTGAGCTGCCGCCAAACGGGCAATCGGGACGCGGAAAGCAGAGCACGACACATAGTCCAGACCTACGCTTTCGCAGAACGCGATAGAAGACGGATCCCCGCCATGCTCTCCGCAGATCCCGAGTTTTATCTCAGGACGCGACGACCGGCCCCGGTCGGTTGCAATTTGGATCAGTTCGCCAACGCCATCAGTGTCCAGTGAGACGAAAGGATCCTGCTCCATGATGCCCCGTCTTTGATAGGTTCCCAGGAACGAGGCTGCATCATCGCGCGAAATGCCGAATGTCGTCTGTGTAAGGTCGTTGGTGCCAAACGAGAAGAACTCTGCGGACTGGGCGATTTCGGCCGCTTTCAGGGCAGCGCGCGGCAACTCGACCATGGTTCCAACCTGGAAGCTGATTGTCGTGCCAGTTTCCGCCATGACCGCCTCAGCCATGGCGTCAATGCTCTGGCGGACAAGATCCAGTTCACCCTTGAGGCCCACGAGAGGCACCATGATTTCCGGGACAACCGGTGCACCGGTTGTTTTCGCAGCAGCAGCCGCAGCCTCGAAAATGGCCCTTGCCTGCATCTCGGCAATTTCGGGGTAAGACACAAGAAGCCGGCAGCCCCGGTGGCCAAGCATCGGGTTGAATTCCTCAAGCGCAAGTGCCCGGTCCCGCAGGAGATCGGCATCGGCCCCCATGGCTTTCGCCACTTCTTCAAGTTCCTCATCCGACTTCGGCAAGAACTCATGAAGCGGCGGGTCGAGCAGCCGGATGGTCACCGGCAGCCCGTGCATGATCTCGAACAGCTCCGTGAAATCCTTGCGCTGCATGGGCAGCAACTTGGCCAGTGCATCCCGGCGGCCGGCTTCCGTTTCCGCAAGGATCATCTCCCGGACAGCGATGATGCGCTCGCCCTCGAAAAACATGTGTTCTGTCCGGCAGAGCCCGATCCCCTCCGCGCCAAAGTCGCGCGCGACCTTGGCGTCCTGAGGTGTTTCCGCATTGGTGCGGACTTTCATCCGGCGAACCCTATCGGCCCAGCCCATCAGAATGCCGAAATCCCCGGACAACGTTGGCTGAAGCATGGCCACTTCGCCGGTGAGTACCTGACCGGTCGCGCCATCGATGGTGATCGTATCACCTTCCTTCAGTTGGCGGCCCGCTACATTAATCACGCCGTTGCGGTAGTCGATCCGCAAGGTACCGGCACCGGCAACACACGGCTTTCCCATGCCGCGTGCAACCACGGCCGCGTGGCTTGTCATGCCGCCCCGGCTTGTAAGAATACCTTCGGCTGCATGCATCCCGTGAATATCTTCCGGGCTCGTCTCAACACGGACGAGAATGGTCTTGCGGCCGGCGGCCTTCGCTTCTTCCGCTGCATCCGAACTGAAGACGATGGCCCCGGACGCTGCGCCCGGAGACGCCGGCAGCCCGGTCGTGACGATGTCGCGCTCGGCTTTCGGGTCAATTGTCGGGTGCAAAAGCTGATCCAAGGCGCCCGGTTCAACACGGCCAATCGCCTTCTCTTCGCTCAACAAGCCTTCGGCAACCATGTCGACCGCGATTTTGAGCGCGGCCTTCGCCGTGCGTTTCCCGGCCCGTGTCTGCAGCATCCAGAGCTTGCCATTTTCAATGGTAAACTCGAGATCCTGCATATCCATGTAGTGCTTTTCCAACTGGGAACAGTAGGACTGGAATTCGGCAAAGGCCTCGGGCATGAGCGCTTCGAGCGACGCGCTGCTGGACCCCGCCTCCAAGCGCGCTTTTTCCGTTATGTCTTGCGGCGTGCGGATGCCGGCCACGACATCTTCCCCTTGCGCATTGACAAGGAACTCACCGTAAAGCGTGTTTTCACCGGTCGAAGGGTTCCGGGTGAAGGCAACGCCAGTGGCAGATCGTTCTCCCATATTGCCGAACACCATCGCCTGAACATTGACCGCTGTTCCCCAATCGCCCGGGATCTCATGCAAGCGGCGGTAGGTCACAGCCCGGGGCGTCATCCAGGAACTGAAGACGGCACCAATGGCCCCCCAAAGCTGTTCCTGCGGATCCTGCGGGAACGGCCTTTCAAGCTCCTCTTCCACAAGGGACTTGAATTTCTCGATGATGCCCTGCCAGGCTTCCGCGGTAATGTCCGTGTCGAGCGTCAGGTCGTTCCGCTCTTTGTGGTCTTCCAGGACTTCTTCAAACTCGTGGTGATCAAGCCCCAGAACCACATCTGAATACATCTGGATGAAGCGCCGGTAACTGTCATAGGCAAAGCGTGCATCGCCGGTCTCGCTGGCAATCGCCTCGACTGTCCGGTCGTTAAGGCCAAGGTTGAGAACGGTGTCCATCATACCCGGCATGGAGACGCGGGCCCCGGACCGGACCGAAACCAGTAGTGGGCGGTCCGGGTCTCCAAAAACGCGCCCGGTGGCAGTTCCCACGGTGGAGAGCGCTTGCGCAACCGCGTTCTTCAGGGTCTCGGGATAGGATTGCCCGTGTTCGTAGTACCAGGTGCAGACTTCTGTCGTAATCGTAAATCCGGGCGGCACAGGCAGGCCGAGGGCACTCATTTCGGCCAGGTTCGCGCCTTTCCCACCCAAAAGATTGCGCATGTCTGCGGCGCCTTCCGCAGATCCGTTGCCGAAAGTGTAGACCCATTTGGCCATGTCGAAGCCTCCTCACCAGTCCGGACGGTGATCCGCCCTCTTTTTTTTGCACCGCACATTCCTGCTACGGGGCGCGGTAGGCTTCAAGCCCTATTTGACGGAATCAGGGACGCATACCGCTTAAGTCGTAGAGAAACCGACGACGGGCAAAATCAAAAGGATTTAAACCCTCAGAAAGTTATCCTGATCACCTTGCCGCGTAGCCTTAAAGACGCCATTGTCACCGACAACACTGCAAAAATATTGGCCAAGAGGGCGAGCGACTGTGCGAGGATCGAGAGACCAAGTGACCGCAAAACTGCCGAAAATCTCGAGATACCTGTCGAAACTGGCGTTAGCTGCTTTGATGACATCTGTTGCCTGGCAACCTTCCAGCGCTCAAGCCGAAACAGACACGGAATACGGCACCCCTTCTGATCTTCCTGTGACATTTTCGGGAAGCTATTTGGCCGGCCGGCTTGCAGGTTTCGAAAAGGACTATGGCCACGCAGCCGCGTTCTACGAAGAATCACTGTCGGCTGATCCCACCAACACGATGCTGATCGAACGTGTCTTCCTGCTCAAACTCGCAAATGGTGAGGTGGAAGAGGCTTTCACTTATGCCGATTCCCTGCAGCAGGCAGGGGTAAGCGGATTTCTGTCGCAGCTCGTGCTCGGTGGCAGCGAAATGGTTGCCGGGAATTACAAGTCTGCCAACGAAATTCTGGAACACGGCCAGAACGGCCCGCTTGCACAGCTTTCAATTGGCATATCCCGCGCCTGGGCGCTTTACGGGCAAGGCCAGATTGATGAGGCTCTATCCGTTGTCGACAATCTGAACGGCCCGGAATGGTTCGACGTCTTCAAGGCGACTCACAAGGCGCATATTCTGTTTGCTGCTGGCCGCACCGATGCGGCTCAAGAAGCGATTGAATCCGCCTATGCCATCGACCAGGGCGCAATTCGTGTCGTCGATGCTTTCGCGAGAATTCTGGCAGCAAATGATGCGCAGGACGACGCCATTGCGGTTCTGAACCAATTCGACGAACGGTTCCGCGGACACCCGAAACTGGATGCAACCCGTGAGACGATTGAAAGCGGGGCGGTCATCCCGCCAATGGTGACAGACCCTGCAGCCGGAATGTCCGAGATCCTTTATGGCCTCGGCGCGGTGATAGGCAGAGATGGCGGCGAAGACCTATCCACCTCCTATCTGCAGCTTGCGCTTTTTCTTGATCCGGACGCTGAGTTCGCAGCCGTTGCGCTCGGCAGCCTGTTTGAGCGGATTGACCAGCCAGAGCGCGCGATTGAAGCCCTGTCCATGGTCCCGGATGACAGTGCATTGAAACGCGAAGCCGAAATCCAAATCGGAATCAATTACAATGCGTTGGATCAACTTGATGAAGCACGGGCTCATCTTGAGGCACTGATTGCAAAAGATCCGGGCGACCTGGAAGCCGGGATCGCGCTGGGCAATATTCTGCGGTCCCACGAGCTTTATGACGAAGCCGAAGTGGTCTACACGGCCGGTCTTGACACAATCAACGAAATCAAGCAGCAGCACTGGATCCCGTTCTATTTCCGCGGCATTGCGCGCGAGCGTCTTGGAAAATGGGATCTTGCCGAAGCGGATTTCCGCCAGGCCCTGGAGCTTGAAGAAAACCAGCCTCAAGTGCTGAATTACCTTGGCTATTCACTGGTTGACCAAGGCCTCAAGCTCGATGAGGCGCTGGAGATGATCAAGACCGCTGTCGAATTGCGGCCGACGGATGGCTACATTGTCGACAGCCTTGGATGGGTCTATTTCCGGCTCGGAAGGTACGAAGAAGCAGTGGTCGAACTCGAAAAAGCCATCGCGCTCCGCCCTTCGGATCCGGTGATCAATGATCACCTCGGAGACGCCTACTGGATGGTCGGCCGCCGGAACGAGGCCCGGTTCCAATGGAACCATGCCCGTGACCTTGATCCGGATGAGAAAGAGCTGCCCAAGATCCTGGACAAAATTGCAAATGGACTGCCAGATACCGCCAACACGGATGCAGCAAAAGCTGAGTCAGACAATAACGGCGGCTAGACACGTTCCGACATGACAGCCCAAAGATCACCGGCTTGCCGGGCCAGTCTCGCCCGGGCAAAGGTCAATCTCGCGCTCCATATCACAGGGCAAAGAGCAGACGGCTACCACCTGCTCGACTCGCTTGTTGCCTTCCCGCAAATTGGCGACCGGGTCGCAGTTGAGCCAGCGGACACCTTCGAGCTTGTCGTTGACGGTCCATTTGCGCGGGACCTGGTCGGCGGCTCCGAAGACAACCTGATTGTAAAAGCAGCAAAGCGCTTTGCCGAGACCGCTTCGATCGCCTTGCCTAAGGTCAAACTCACCCTGACCAAGCGGCTGCCAGTTGCCTCGGGCATCGGCGGCGGGTCGAGTGATGCTGCAACAGCCTTGAGATTGCTGGAGCAGGCCTGCGAAGTCTCTTTGGATGAGGAAGCACTCCATTCCCTCGCCTTAAGCCTTGGGGCGGACGTTCCAGTCTGCCTGCAGCCGCAGAGCCAGATCATGCGGGGAATTGGCGACAGCCTTCAAGACGGTCCGGTTCTACCGGAGGCAGGCATCATTCTTGTCAATCCGAAACAGCAGGTTTCAACTCCTGCAATCTTCAAGGCGCTTGCCAACCGGGACAATGCCGGTTTGCCGGACCGTCCCGAACAGTTTGACAACCTTGAAGCTCTGGCGAGCTACCTGGCAGATTGCCGGAACGACATGCAAACAGCTGCCATCGATCTTTGCCCCGCCATTGGCACAGTACTTACAGAACTGGAAAAAGACCGCCGGATCAAGATGGCCCGCATGTCCGGATCAGGTGCGACTTGCTTCGCCCTGTGCCCGCTGAACGAAGCCATTCCCCTGGAACGGGAAATCCGGGCAAATCATCCGGATTGGTGGGTTGCCTCTGGTCCCCTCGCGTGAATAACGCAAATCAAAGGGCTGACGGCTCCGGCATCAACTTAAACCAGGACTTGAAGCGCCCGCCCGGGCAAGCTTTGCCTGCGAACTGATTTCGAATCCTGGTTCAGCACCTTACGGCCATCAGCTCACGCGGGATATGCAGAAGGCCACGGCATCCGCGAGCGCATCCTTGTGAGGTCCTGATGGCAAGGCATCAAGAGCGTCCAGCGCATTCTGGCCATAAGTCCGTGCACGTTCGATCGTATCGGAAAGAGCGTCGTACTTCTTGAGAAGCGAAATCGCTTCCTCCAGATCCGCGTCAGATACCCCCTCGCCTTCCAGACAACGTTTCCAGAAGGCAGTATCGGCATCACTTCCGCGTTGAATGGCAAGGACAACAGGCAACGTGATTTTTCCTTCACGGAAATCATCACCAATGTCTTTTCCAAGATCCGATGCCGAGCCGCCATAATCAAGGGCGTCGTCGACGAGCTGGAACGCATATCCAAGCTCCATACCGTAGGTCCGGGCCGCCTTTTTCATAGGCGCATCCTGACCGGCAATCACCGGACCGACTTCCGCTGCAGCTGCGAACAGCGCCGCGGTTTTGGCCTCGATCACCCGCAGGTAATCCGCTTCGCTGGTATTGATGTTCTTCGCAGCGCCCAGCTGCAGAACCTCGCCTTCCGCGATAATTGCCGAAGCTTCCGAGAGAATACGCAGCGCTTCAAGAGACCCGACATCCACCATCATCTTGAATGCTTGTCCAAGCAGATAGTCGCCGACCAGCACGCTGGCCTGGTTGCCCCAAAGCTTGCGGGCCGCAAGCTTTCCGCGGCGCATGTCGCTTTCATCAACAACATCGTCATGAAGCAGCGTGGCCGTATGCATGAACTCAACGCTGGCTGCGAGGGTCACATGTCCGTTTCCGCGATACCCGAACATATCCGCACAGGCCAGTGTCAGCATGGGACGGAGACGCTTGCCGCCAGATGAAATCAGATGCTTCGCGATTTCGGGGATCAGCTCCACGTTGGAGCCGGCCTTGGACAGGATGAGTTCATTGACCTCAGCCATACCCCCGGAAACAATATCCACCAGCGGCTGTATGCTTGGCGACGGGGACGGATTGTCTGACAAAGTTGCGACCACGGCCACTTACGGCACTCCCATTATGATTTGTGCGGACAATATGGCGCGAACGCGTCCGGGGCAAGACGGCAATCCATTGACAAACTGTAGAAATGGCGCAAACAGCTGGTTTTGGACAACGCCAGTTGAACTGGCAATATTCATCTAGCCACCGGAAAATGAACCTAGGTTGGGATTTTCATGGAAGAAATTGTCAGAACAAATGATCCCGTGCTGATCTCATTCCTGGAGTCCATTCTCGACGATGCGGGGATCAAGCATTTTGTCGCAGATGGCAATATGAGCATTCTGGAGGGGTCGCTGGCAATGATTCCCAGGCGGGTTCTGGTCGATTCAGACCAACTGCAAAAAGCGCGTATGTTGATCACAGACGCAGGCCTTGCCCACGAGCTGCGCCCGCATTCCGGGGGCAGTTGACATGGACGATGCGGTCACGATCGCTGATGAGGATGTCAGCCACGACGCATTTTTGGGCGGCAAGGTCTACATCCACCAGCCGAAACGCGGCCGCCACCGGGCCGGTCTTGATGCCGTTTATCTCGCAGCAGCCCTGCCCGATAGTGTAAGCGGCCATGTGGTGGATCTTGGAGCGGGCGTCGGAACCGCAGGTTTTTGTGCCGCTTCGAGACTTCCGCAGATCAAGGTCAGTCTGGTGGAATTGGATGAAGCGGCTCTCAACCTTGCCGAACGCGGGTTGAAAGATCCGGCCAATGCCGCCTTTTCCTGCCGTGTTTCGGTTCTTCAGGCCGACATCACCGCCAAGGGCAGCGAGCGCCATCTGTCCGGCTTGACATCCTCCTTCGCTGATCATGCGATCATGAACCCGCCCTACTATCCGGCTGGACACTTCCGCGCCTCGCCAAATTCGGCACGTGCCGGGGCCCATATGCTCGACGAACGCGGACTCGAGCCGTGGGTAAAGACCGCCACCGACATTGTCAGGCAAGGCGGGACACTGACCATGATTTTCCGCGCCGAAGGTCTTCAGGAGCTTTTAGGCGTACTCAAGGGCAGGTTTGGCGCAATTGACGTCCTACCCCTTCGTCCGAGGTCCAATGCACCTGCGACCCGGATACTCGTGCGCGCCGTCCGCTCCAGCAAAGCGCCCCTGCAATTGCTGTCCGGATTCGTCATCCACACGGATGATGGCTCGGATTTCACGCCCGAGGCCAAAAGCGTCTTAAGGGAAGGCGCGGGACTGGGCCTGCCGATGCGGCGCGGCGCGGACTAAGGAAAAGAGTACCAACCTCCTCGTAGCCTCGGGAGGTTCGCTGCTTCCTTGGGAACCGTATCAGCGCGTGCGTCGAATCCTTGGAGCATCGGGCGCTTATATAGAAGCCCCCGAAGATGCTCGGCCCCTTCAAAATCGATCAGCTTCAGTGCATCACGATTTCCCCATCGGCGTACCGGAACTCGGCAGGCTGGATCAGGTTTTGATGCGCAATCCGGACAGTATGGATCGGGCCGTCAATCTCGCGTTCCCAAAATGACAGAAAACGGGTGAGCTCCGGAAACTTCGGCGCCAGATCTTCGGTCTGCCAAACGAAGCTTTGAAGAAGTTTCGGATGATCTGGAAGCTGGTACAGGATTTCGGCAGTCAGAAGTCCGTAGCCCAGAAGCCGTTTTTCAAAGTCATTTTCTCTGATCATGCGCGGTCGTCCTTTCTTCAAAAGAAAAGTTTCACGCCTAACAGGTTAACCAATAACCATTATTCGAAAAAGACTTCGACAAATCAGTATTTTAGCAGCAATAGCCACCGACTGCTAACAGGACGGACCTGCTGCACAAGACTTGTATTCAGTTTGACTGGATGGAGGTCAAATAGCCCAGAAAATCATCAATGTCATCTGGTTCAAAGGCAATTTCCGGCATGTTTCCATGCGCGGTCACAATGCCTTCGGCCAAACTTTCTTCCAGACTTTCCAGGGGATATCGATCCGACAGGTTCCGGAACGCCGGGGCGCCCGGTTGCGCGCTGACGTCATCCACTGCCACTGCATGACAGGACGCACAATGAATCTCGGCAAGTTCGCGGCCGCTGGCCAAGCTTGCCGGGTCACTTGGATAAGCTCCCCCGCCGGCCAAAGCCAACTGGCAACTGCTCAACATCATGCAGATGGCCAAGGCGATCCTGTTGCACATATGGGTCTCCCTCTCTTGAATCATCCCGCCTTTTTATAGAAGGTCAGCTTGAGCTGGGACATTAGGGGGAACACTTGCACGGCGACGTTCGGTGTGGCTTTCAGCTCAACAGCCCTATATGGCTGAATTGACAAAACACTTTCCGGGGGACCCATGAGCCAGACGCCGCTTCCAGCATCAATCGATGACACGCTTGGCTTAATGGACGGCGCGGGCTACGTCGCGGACCGGTCCTTGGCAACTGTTCTTCATCTTGCGCTAAAAATGCGCCGCCCCCTCTTCCTCGAAGGTGAAGCAGGTGTCGGAAAAACCGAAATAGCGAAGGTTCTTGCCGCAACACTCGGCAGAGACTTGATCCGGCTCCAGTGTTATGAAGGTTTGGACATCGCGTCCGCCGTTTACGAGTGGAATTATCCGGCCCAAATGGTGGAAATCCGGGTGGCCGAAGCCGCCGGAAAGACCGATCATGCGGATCTTTCGAAATCCATTTTTGACGAACGGTTCCTGATCAAGCGGCCGGTGCTTCAAGCGCTGGAATCTTCAAACGGTGCCGCGCCGGTGTTCCTGATTGACGAGCTGGACCGTGCGGATGAAGCATTCGAAGCTTTTCTTCTGGAAGTTCTGGCAGACAATCAGGTCTCCATTCCGGAACTTGGAACAATAACGGCAGACACCCCGCCGATCGTAATCATCACCACCAACAGAACCCGCGAAATCCACGACGCGCTCAAGCGCAGATGCCTGTACCACTGGGTTGATTATCCAGATGCCGAACGGGAATTGGAGATCGTTCGCCGGAAGGTACCGGGGGCGTCGGAGCGCCTTGCCGCCGACGTGGTGGCATTCGTTCAAAAGCTCAGGTCTGAAGAGGATCTCTTCAAACAGCCCGGCGTTGCCGAGACACTGGATTGGGCAACAGCATTGTCCGAGCTCAACGAAATCGCTCTTGACCCTGACATGGCCTCCGACACGCTTGGCGTGCTGTTAAAATATCAAGACGATATTGAGCGCGTCCGTGGATCGAAACTCCGGCAGATCGTTGATGACATCCGGAAGGATGCTCCCAGGGCGCAGTCCGTGCCAGCGGTTTGAAGATTTCCAAAGATGGCTCCAGCACCGCGCTCACGCATCACGGATAACATTGTGTTTTTCGCCCGGACACTGCGAAAGGCGGGTGTGCCTGTTGGTCCGGCGTCCGTTGTGGATGCAGTTCAAGCCGTTGAAGTGTCTGGAATTGAAAACCGGGAAGATCTCTACTGGACCCTCC
Organism: Roseibium denhamense; assembly: GCF_009711415.1. Lineage (GTDB taxonomy): Bacteria > Pseudomonadota > Alphaproteobacteria > Rhizobiales > Stappiaceae > Roseibium > Roseibium denhamense. Next base: position 22,993 of record NZ_SMLZ01000085.1, on the reverse strand, counting down.
ATGCGGTCTTCGTGCGCAAACGCGATCACAAGGTGCTGTTTGACGAGGCTTTCCGGATCTACTGGCAAAACCGCGGCTTGATCGAAAAGATGCTGGCGATCCTCTCGCCAGTCGCTCCGCCGCGCGGCACTCCGGACAAACCGAAGGCTGGGCAAACGCGGGTGTCCCAAGCCTTCCAGGCTTCAAAGGAACGTGTTGCGGAAGAAACCCGGCCAGAAATCGAGGTCGACGCCAAGTTCACGGTATCAGGCAAAGAGCTTCTCCAGACCAAGGACTTCGCGCAAATGACTGCAGAAGAGGTTCTAGAGGCAAAGAAGGCGTTGCAGGCCATGTCGCTTTCCATGGACAAGATCCGCCTGCGGCGTCTCGTCCCCTCTCCAAGAGGACGGATTGACCCGAGACGCACGTTGCGGGCGTCGATGCGGGCCGGCGGCGACATGATCGACATGAAATTCCGGCGCCCCGCCGAAAAGCGGCCGCCTCTCGTTGCCCTGTGTGATATCTCGGGCTCCATGAGCCAGTACTCGCGCCTGCTTCTGCATTTTTTGCATGGGCTTACGGATGAGCGCCGGGATGTGCACACTTTCTTGTTCGGAACCCGCCTTACAAACGTCACCAGGCAACTCAGGATGAAAGACCCGGATGAGGCGCTGGAAGCGTGTTCGAGCGGTGTTGAGGACTGGTCCGGTGGCACCCGCATTGCATCCGCGCTTCATGCCTTTAACCGGCAGTGGTCTCGCCGGGTTTTGTCCGGAAAACCGACTGTGCTGTTGATTACCGATGGGCTGGAACGGGACACGGATGAAGACCTTGATCGCGAGATGGATCGGCTGCACCGGTCGTGCCGCAGGCTCGTCTGGCTCAATCCCCTCCTAAGATTTGGAGGATTTGAGGCCAAAGCCAAGGGAATTCGGGCTATGCTACCGCACGTTGATGAATTTCGAGCCGCTCACTCTTTGGATGCCGTTTCAGATCTCGCAAAAGCCTTGTCTGTTTCAAAGGCTGACAATGGCCACGCGCCCCGGAATTGGCTGTAACCTTACCAGCGTTGGACATTATGCCGAAAACGCCAAGACCATTGCCCGAACTTGTAAAAGATGTTGCACACGTCTCAGACCTTTACGCTGAACAATATTCCATTGAACGTGACAGAGGCTGGTATCTTGCGAAATTGACCGAGGAACTCGGGGAACTTGCGGCCGCTGATTTGAAGTGCACAGGCCAGGCGCGATGCGGAAACCGGTCCGGCGAAGACTTGCGGCAGGATCTTGAGCGGGAAGCTGCGGATCTGTTCGCCCATCTTCTCCTGTTCTGCAAGAATAGGAACATAGATCTTGAGCAGGCGCTGAACGACAAGTGGATGAAGTACCTGCCAGAATATGACACTTGCGACGAGTAAGGAAACATCTACGGTGTGACGGGCGCCCCCACCGGAGCCGGTTTGGGGCACACAGCCCCGGCGGAGTGCTAAACCGGACCACAAGTGATCCGGACATCACATTACTTTCGAAAATACGAAAGTAAATGCGGCAAGCTGTCCGGACTTGCGATCACTGAGAACATCGTGCGTTTTCTCAGAGGCGAACAAAGGTGCTCGCTCACTTCGCCTACGGGATCGCGATGACCGGTGTTCTCACGCCAACCCGTTGAAACAAGTCCTGAATGTCATGATTTGCCATGCGAATGCAGCCGTACGAAACCGCGCGGCCGATGGACCCCGGCCGGTTGGTCCCATGGATTGCGTAGTTTCCATTTGAGAGGGTCATCGCAGCCACACCCATCGGGTTATTGGGAGCCCCGCCGCGGATAACCGCCGGCAAGTGAGGGAAATCGCGCCGCACTTCCGCCGAAGGCGACCAGTCGGGCTTGACGTATTTCGCCGTGATATACGCCGATCCCGTCCAGGATTTGCTGCGTTTTCCTACCGCCACGCGATACCGGATCGCCCGTTGGCCACGCAGCACAAGATAGAGGCTGCGCTCTGAGTTTTTTACGACAATCGTCCCCGGCCGGAAGCGCAAATCGCTGAAGCCCACCACTTCCGCAGCATGCGATCTGCCTGTCGGGACAATGAGGATCGCGGTCGCAACTGCCAGTATGACAAACGCACTTATCCGGGACAAACGCATGAAACTCTCCTGATTTTGAAGGAAAGTACTGGGTCACCGCGCTTGAAAGAACTGATCGCAACCTATTTTCTTGACCTAGGGTTAATGCCCCCGCCCGCGGTTTTGCTGTGACCGAAGGCACATGGCCGAGCGGATAGGACGTGATTGTTTAGAGACGGCCGGCCAGCTGGAAACCCGCGATTGAACGCACCGAACAAAGACCTTGGCTGGCCAGAATGTAGTCTCTCTTGCGAAGGATTAAGACCAATGTCCCGATTTAATAGTCTTCGTGCCGCCTTGTCCCCACGCCCGGTTGCACGCGCACTTGCCCTACTGAGTTTTCTCTTTGCACTCGCAGCCCCCGTTCACGCCGGTTCGCTGACGGGCACATACTCACTGGTCCCGGCACAAATTGACACCGGTTTCTCGGTCCGGGTTCTGGGCGGCAAACCGGTTCTGGGCGGTTTCAAGAACGTATCCGGCAAGATCATCTTGAATGAAGCGGCCCCTGAAAAAAGCCGGGTCAACGTTAAGGTTGACCTAACAACCGTCCACACCCCCAACGACCGGATCACCGGTTTTCTGAAAAGCAGCGCAATGTTTGACGTTGCCAATCACCCTGTCGCAACGTTCCAGAGCACGCGCGTGCGCGTCCTGTCGGGCAACGCGGCTGAAGTTGACGGTGTACTCACGTTGAGGGGCAAACAACAGCGGACGAAACTGACGGTTACCATTAATGGCACCGGAAACGCTGTTTCCTTTGAGGTATCAGGCGGATTTTTCCGCAGCCGCTACGGCATGGATGCCGGCCTTCCGCTCTACGCGGATAAAGTCAACCTGAACATCAAGGGCAAGGGCCGCAGAAGCTGATCATCAACGGTCACAGCCCTCATCACTGACGGCGCCTCAGAGCGCCGTCTTGCCATTCATAGACTGCAAATCCGGGCCGGGAGGCATCTCCCACCGCGTTGAAGGTTATTGGTCCAAGCACCGTGTCGACCGATTCTTGTTCGAGTTCAGTTACAACCTCCTCAAAGGAAGTAGTTCCCGCGCGGTTTGCCGCCGCTGCCCAGGCCTCAACAGCGGCATAGGTGGACAGAAAATATCGCTCGGCCACTGCGTCCTGATCCTCCAGCGAACGCATGAGCGCGGCAGCTTCCGGTACCTCGGTAAGAAACTCCGGATAGGTCAACACTGTGCCGTTGGCCGCTTCTCCAGCCGTTGACCAGAATTCCTCGGAAACCAGTGCATCGGCCCCCATCAAAACGACGTTCGGGATCTGCCGGGCCATTTCTAGTTTGATCAAGCCGGCCTCGGGCGGATAGGCCCCGAGATAAACGACGTCGGCGCCTTCAAGCGCCAATTGGGACACCAAGTAGCGGTAATCGTCCTCTCCGGCATCGAAACCCAGAGCAAAGGATTCAATAATATCCAGGTCGTTCAGCCGCTCCTTGACCGCATCCGTAAGCCCTTTCCCATAAGCCGTTTTGTCATGAAGTATGGCGATGTCGCTTGCCTGAAAATTTTCAGCCAGAAAAGCAGCCGCGGCCTCCGCCTGCGCATCATCGCGCGGGGCCAGCCTGTAGATGCCCTTGCCCGGGCGGTCGTCTGTGAAACCCGGCAGGGTCGTTGCCGGTGATATCTGGATAATCCCGGCGTTCGCGTAGACCCGGCTCGCAGCGACCGATGCAACAAAGCAAAAATGCCCCGCCACAAACACCACGCCTTTTCCGATCAGCTGGTTGGCGACGGCATTCGCTTGGTCGCCATCGCAATTGTCATCGGCGGTTTCCAGTGTCAGCGCCTGCCCGTTAACCCCTCCCGCGCTGTTGATGTCCTGAACAGCCTGCCGGGCCCCGGCAATCATTTGCGCACCAAATATGCCGAACTGGCCTTTCATGGGGCCGGCAACGGCAATCGGTATTTCAGCCCTTGAAACACCGGCAAGGCAAAGTGTCATGGCCCATGCTAAAAGCGCGCTGACGCCAAGTTTCATATCGATCCCTTTTGATATCAAAACTGTTTCTGTCCACTGGTCGCGATTTGCAGACTGTCGTTTATCCTTGAAAATGCAAGCCCTGTCTCAGTATCAGATAAGTGTAACCACCAATCTGCTACGCTGTTGCAGACACTTGCAGATGCCCTACTCTTAAGCATCAAGCCTTTGATCTCCTGGCCAAGGAATAGTTTTAATGTCCAACGAAGCTTCGCCCCTGAGCACGCAGGCCAGCCTGCCGCTGGACACGCAGGCCTTCCGGGAAGCCATGAGCCGGATCGCGGCCGCCGTCCATGTGGTCACAACGAACGGCTCGGCCGGGCGCGCGGGCGCGACCGTTTCCGCCGCCTGTTCCGTCACGGATGAACCGCCGAGCATCTTGATTTGCCTCAACAGAAAAACACGTATCCATGCAGCGCTTTTGGCCAACAAGTGCTTTTGCCTGAATACGTTAAGCGACGAACACGAGCCGATCTCGAATGTGTTCGCAGGCCGCGAAGAACTCGGCATGGACGCCCGTTTCCAATCCGGGAGGTGGACCGAACTGGCCACCGGATGCCCTGCCCTCGACACGGCACGGCTGAGTGTCGATTGTGAAGTCCACTCGGTTCAAGACGTCGGGACCCATTCCATCATCGTGGGCACGGTTGTCGATATCCGCATGACCGACCAGGCAGGCTCCCTGATCTATGTGCGCCGGGGCTACAAAAGCCTCGACAGATAAGTCACGCTGGCCGACACTGCTGCTTGTCCTCCAGAAGAGACTTATCCATGCACGGTCCGCGCAATCTCATCACAGACGTTCCAGGGCTCAAAGTTGGCAATTCATCCGATTTTGATTTGAAGTCCGGCGCAACGGTCCTGGTGCCGGACGAACCAGCCGTTGCCTCCGTTGCCATTCACGGCGGCGCGCCCGGAACGCGGGAGATTGCACTGCTGGAGCCCGAGCAAACAGTTGAAAAGATTGATGCCGTTGTTCTGGCAGGCGGGTCCGCCTTCGGTCTTGATGCCGGCGCCGGCGTTCAAGGACGGCTTGCCGAACTGGGTTACGGCTTTCAGGTTGGTCCGGTGCGCGTGCCGATTGTCCCAACTGCAATCCTGTTTGATCTTTTAAATGGCGGGGACAAGAGCTGGGGCCAGTTCGCGCCCTACCGGGATCTTGGCCGTGCGGCCCTTGATAATATTTCAGATACATTCGAACTCGGCTCGGTCGGCGCAGGCACCGGGGCCACGACGGCAAACCTAAAAGGCGGGCTCGGATCGGCGTCACAGGTCTTGCCGAATGGTGTGACAGTTGGAGCGGTGGTGGCCGTCAATGCGCTCGGCCGTGCCACGGTTGGCGACACCGCTAACTTCTGGGCATCCCCGTTTGAAATGGGCACCGAGTTTGGCGGAAGAGGTCTTCCTCATCCCCTCCCGCCAGAGGCAACAGAAGTCAGAACCAAGCTGGATGGCCTGAAAGCGGGCGCCAACACAACCATTGCAGCGGTTGCAACCGACGCGGTTCTGACAAAGGGAGAAGCCAAGCGGCTCGCGGTTATGGCGCATGACGGGCTGGCGCGGGCGCTTTGGCCGGCCCATACGCCTCTTGATGGCGACCTTGTCTTCGCGCTTTCTACAGGTGAGCGGAAACTGGAAAGCGGGCTGGAGGACATGGTGCGTCTGGGCGCGGCTGCAGCCTCATGCCTTGCCCGTGCAATCGCACGCGGTGTTTTTAACGCAACCTCAGCTGAAGGTGACCCGGTTCCAACGTGGCAAAACCGGTTTGGCACTCAATAAAACAGCTGCCATCTGATCCGCTAATCTGATGCCGGGCCGAAGACGTACTCTCTTGTGTCTTCAACAAACCGGGTTTCCAATTGATGCCAATCCAGTTTCACCGCCTCTTTGCCGCAATTTGCATCCTGGTCTTATCCTACTTGACGAGTGCGTCCGCTGACAGCAGCCAGCCGCTTGTCCTTGAGAAGTTCTTTCAGGGCAAAACAATCGGCAAGGGCGTTTTCGAAAGCGATATTGCCGGTGTCCGCCGCCCCTTCACGGTCTATCTGACCGGCACCTGGTCACCTGCAACGTCCATGTTCCGCCTTCGGGAGGACTTCGTCTACGAGGATGGCGAACGCGACACCAAGACTTGGTTTTTCGAGAAGCTGTCAGACGGACGCTACATCGGTCACCGTTCCGATGTTATCGGCCAGGTTCTTGTCCTTCAGGGCGAAGATGGCGCCCTCAGATTTTCCTATATCGCGGATGTTCCCAGGGGAGACGGGTCTATTCTCCTAAGATTTGACGACACCTTGACGCAAGTTGACCGGCGTACGGTTCGCAACACGGCAAGAGTTCTGAAGGCTGGAATTCTGGTCGGAACAGTGGACCTGACCTTTGCGCGCTGACCCTGCCCAACTGGGTGTCCGGCGCCACACACCAAGCTTGACTTGAATGCTTCACACAAGCAGGGCTTACTGAGGCAAAGGTCATGGCGCCGGAGACCGTTCAAATGCTTTTATTCCGTTCCGCTTTTATAGCAATTGCTATGTTTCTCGCCGTTGTGCCGTTTGCAGGTTCGGCTTCGGCATTCGAGCAGGATCTCGGTGCGGAACTGGAAGCCAATTTGCGCAAACCTTTCCATGGGGATTTCGAAGACATCCAAAAACGCGGATATCTGCGCGCTCTGGTACCATTCTCAAAGACATTCTTCTTTATCGACAAGGGCCAGCAGCGCGGCACAAGCGTCGATATGATGGCCGAGTTCAAGAAGTTTCTCGATAAGCGCCACGGCTCGAAAAAATTCAAAAACGCCATCGTTCTTCTTCCCACGCCGCGCGAAAATCTATTCTCCGATCTGGCCGCAGGCAAAGGGGATATTGCGCTCGGCAACCTGACGATCACGCAAGAACGGCAAAAGCTAGTCGATTTTTCGGACCCAATTTACAACAAGGCCCACGAGGTCCCCCTCACCAATGACGGTTTTGGCGCTCTGGCGTCAGCCGATGATCTGTCGGGACAAGACGTCCATGTGAGGCTCTCCTCCAGCTATGCCGATAGCCTTCAAAAGCTGAATGCCAAACTGAAAGCGGCTGGGAAGGCCCCGGTCAACATTGTGCCGGTTGATGAAAAGCTCGAGGACGAAGATCTGCTGGAGCTGGTGCAGGCTGGCACGATACCGCTCATCATCATCGATGAGCACAAAGCCGATTTCTGGATGCAAATCCTTGACGGTCTCAAAACCCATCCAGATGCCGCAATCCGGACGGATGCGCAGATCGCATTCGCGGTGCGCAAGGATGCTCCCAACCTCCTTGCCGAGATGAACGCGTTCGCAAAAACGGTCGAAAAGGGAACATTGCTTGGGAACATCATCCTGAAGCGGTATCTGACCGATGCGGGCTACCTCAAAAAGCTCCAGTCGGAAGACAAGGCAACCGCCTTCGAAAACCTGTCCGGTCTCTTCAAAAAATACGGCGATAAATACTCGGTTGACTGGCTTTTGATTGCCGCACAGTCCTATCAGGAGAGCCGGTTTGACGAAAAGGCTCATAGCAACGCTGGTGCGGTCGGTCTCATGCAAATCAAGCCGTCGACAGCCGCGGGCAGTCCAATTGAGATAAAGGGGGTTGCCACAAATCCGGACCGCAATGTCGAAGCCGGTGTGAAATACCTGACGTACCTCGCCAATACCTATTTCGATGATCTGAAGGGCGATCCTGCCAATCAATTGTTCTTCGCCCTGGCCGCGTATAATGCGGGCCCGGCGCGGTTTGATAAGATCCGCCGGGAGGCCAAAAACGCGGGCTACGATCCGGACAAGTGGTTCGGGAATGTTGAATGGATTGTCGGCCGGAGGATCAGCTATGAGCCGGTCAAGTATGTCGGCAACATCTACAAGTACTATGTGATTTTTTCAAAGGAAGCGGAACGGCGCCAAACGGGGGCTGACACCAGTTCCGATTGATGGACTATCAACCTTAGCTGCTGGGTTTCGCCCCCAGCTTTCGTGCACGTTCCAGCATCTTTTCCCGCTCTGCTTCGGAAGACCCGCGGATGGTGGAGAACCAGGAATAGCGTTTCATTTTGAGGCCGCAGAAATCTAGGATCTGCATTTTTGTCTGCTTCTTGATCCCGGCACCGTAAACCCATCTGAAAAACCAACCCGGTGTGTCCGAGCTCACCAGAACTTCGGAGGTGCGGCCCTTGAGCAATTTCTCGGGCAAAGGCTTGCCTTTGACATATTGGAACGCCAGCCCTGGGAGAAAAACCCGGTCGATCAAGCCTTTGAGCTTGGCTGGCATGCCACCCCACCAAAGCGGGTGGGTGAGGACGAGATGATCACACCATTCCAGATTCTGCCAGAACGCCTCAAGATCCGGTTCCCAGGGTTTTGCATCCCGGAAGCTGGACACACCGAAATCTGAATCAAAACGCAGAGCAGAGACCTGCTGGACTCTCACCTCATGTCCATGGGTTCTTGCGGAATCCGTGTACCCCTGCGCCAACGCCCCACAAAAACTCTTCTTCGCCGGATGACCATTCAAAACCAGTATTTTAACCATCAATCCAACTCCAACAGTTCCAGCCTTGGGAAAGATGTTAACCACAGGCTAATTGACCATGGTCATTTTTTGCAAGAAGTATTGTTGTGGGTCAACCCTTATTTTGACCATGGTCAATTATTGTGAGCGCAAATATGAAACCCGGCGCGAGCCCCCGGAAACAACAAACCCGAACCGCCATCACACGTGCCCGTCTCCTACATGCCGCGGGTGTATTGGCCAATGGGAAGCGGCTGGATGATCTCACGGCGGAAGCAATTGCAAAGGAGGCCGGGGTCGCGAAAGGGACGCTCTTCGCCCATTTCGGTGACATGGACGGGCTTTTTTCACATCTTTTGCTGGGACAGTTACAGCAGTTCCGCATGGCGGCTGAGGAAGAAACACTGCCATCACCGGCGAATTTGGCAGACCCCGTTGGGGCACTGACAGACCAGGTCATGGCACTTTTGACCATCATCACTGAAAGTCGAACCATGCTTCGGCTTTTCATGGAAAACATTGGCGTGACAAAAGGCCATTGCGCGCCGGAATTCGCCGAGCAGCTGGATGCTCTTGGCATTAAGATCGCGGCCTTCTTAAAGGCCTGGCAAGCGTCGCAAACCGTAATTCCCCAGCTTCGCCAAGACCGTTCGCCAGAAGAGATGCTTGAGGGCGTTTATGCGTTCCTGATACATGGCGCCGTTCTATACAGCTCCTATCAGATCGATGATCGTGACCTCATCCGGGCCCGCCTCTACCGCCATATTGAGGCGTTGCTGATCCCCGTGGCACCAAAATAAGACCGCGCACCTCGAAGGATGCGGCTGCCGCCTAGTCGACCGGCTCTGCCGGCCAGGCAACAACGTGGTGTTCGTACGCTTCAAGCGGCATACCGTCTTCAGGAACAGTGCGGCCCCTCACCGAAACGCCTGCTTGATGAACGGTCTCGGGATCTCCGGAGACAAGCGGGTGCCACCAGTAAAGGTCACGACCGGCACGGACCAGCCGATACGCACAGGTCGGCGGCAACCAGGTCAGGGTGCGAACCTCTTCCGGTGTCAGCTGAATACAGTCGGGGACAGTTGCGGCCCTGTTCGGATAATCCCGGCACCGGCAGCTGTCACCATCCAGAAGGGTACAGGCCACATCGGTCCAAACGATTTCACCCGTGTCGTAGTCTTCCAGCTTGTTCAGGCAACAGCGCGCGCACCCGTCGCACAATGATTCCCATTCCGGCTGGGACATTTGCTCCAGCGTCTTTGTCTTCCAGAAGGGACGGGCACCGCCTTGCGTATCGGCTGGGGGATGGTTCATTGCTGGTCTTCTTCGGTGTTCGGATCTGGGAGCGCGTACCATGAAGTCCGGAAACCCGCAAGACGCCGTCATTTGCAGAGTTTGTGATTGGTTTTCCAAGGGAAAGGGTGCTTTCTTAAACCTTGCCGGTTACTGTTTTCCAGATATGGAAAACGAAGTATTTTGACCTGACACAGATTCTCCTAACATGGGCGTCGGCGTGACCAACGAACCTGACACATCAAAACCAGACGAACCGGAGAAGCCGGTCAAGCGGAACCGTATCCGCAGGTTCTTTCTCGGTCTGGATGCATCGGTCGACACCGGACTGTGGCAGCTTGGCACCGGTTTCAGGAAAACCGTTGAAGGATATGATGCGTTTCTCCGCCGTTTCCGGGCAAAGGGCATCTGGCGGGGATTGGCGGAGTTAGGCTCGGACGGGCTCACCTTCGGGGTGCTAGGGCTCGTGGTTGCCCTCGCCTTTGCACAGCCTGCTTTTGAAGTCACACGATATGCCGACTGGAAGACAACGGACGATTTCGCCGTGACCTTCCTCGACAGGTTCGGCAATGAGATCGGCCGCCGCGGCATTGTGCTGAACGACAGCGTTCCATTGGACGAACTGCCGGATTCCTTGATCAAGGCCACGCTGGCAACCGAAGACCGGCGGTTTTTCTACCACTTCGGGATCGATTTGGTCGGCACCTTCCGGGCCATGGTTGAGAACGCCCGTGCGGGCGGGGTCGTTCAGGGCGGATCGTCCATTACCCAGCAGCTTGCCAAGAACCTCTTCCTGACAAATGAACGCAGCTTGATCCGGAAAATCCGGGAAGCCTATCTCGCTCTTTGGCTCGAGGCCAATTTGTCAAAGCAGGAAATCCTGAAGCTTTATCTTGACCGGGCCTATATGGGCGGCGGTGTATTTGGCGTGACGGCCGCCGCGGAATTTTACTTTAACAAGAATGTCCGGGAACTCACGCTTGCAGAAAGCGCCATGCTTGCCGGGCTCTACAAGGCGCCCACCAAATACGCACCGCACATCAACCTTCCGGCGGCCCGCGCAAGGGCGAACGAGGTCCTGACCAACATGGTCCAGGCGGATTTCCTGACAGAAGGCCAGGTCATCGGCGCACGGCGCAACCCTGCCCTGGCGGTTGACCGGTCACAGGAACAACTGCCCGAATATTTTCTCGACTGGGCGCTGGAAGAGGTGAAGAAACTCGCCCGCAGGATGCCGGAAATGTCCCGTGACCGGATCGTGACCGTGCGGACGACGTTTGATCCTGCGCTTCAAAAACAAGCTGATCTCGCGATTGAAACGGTCTTGCGCGAAAACGGAAAACTCAGGGATGTCAGCGAAGCGGCCATGGTTGCCATGACAACCGACGGCGGTGTTGTGGCCATGGTCGGTGGCAGTTCATACGGTGAGAGCCAGTTCAACCGGGCGGCGAACGCGTTGCGCCAGCCCGGTTCCTCCTTCAAGCCGTTCGTATACATGGCTGCGTTCATGAACGGCTTCGACAAGGAGAGCATTGTTCCGGACCGGCCATTCTGTCTGGGAAACTGGTGCCCGCGCAACTATGGACGGAATTATCGCGGCCCAGTCACGTTGAAGACCGCCCTCACCAAGTCGATCAACACGATACCGGTCCGCCTGGCCCAATCCATAGGGCGTGAGACCATCATCGACACAGCTTACATGATGGGCATCACCCATGAACTGGAGAACTCGGTGTCCCTGCCGATCGGATCTTCCGAGGTGACGGTAATCGACATGGCGTCTTCCTACTCCGCGCTTGCCAATGGCGGTTACAAGGCAAGCGCCTACACAATTTTAGAAGTGAAAAACAGCAATGGACGGACGCTGTACCAGCGCGAGCGGACTGCACCGAGCCCGGAGCGCATTCTGCCAGAAGAAAAAGTCCATGAGATCAACGAAATCCTTGTGAATGTCGTGGAAGCGGGAACGGCGCGCCGGGCAAGGATCGACGGGGTCGTTGCAGCGGGAAAAACAGGCACTACCAACGCCTACCGGGATGCATGGTTTGTCGGCTACACGGGGAATTTCACGACCGCCGTCTGGTTCGGCAACGACGATTTCACGTCGACCCGCCGTGTTACGGGCGGCAGCCTGCCCGCCATGGCCTGGCAGAGCTTCATGGAATATGCTCACAACGGAATTGAACTGGCCGCAATGCCCGGGGTAACACCGGACACCTTGCCGCGCCTTTCAGCGCCCTCAAGAGTTTTGACCGCACAAGCGCCGGAAAATGCCGCCCAGCCGCGGGTTCTGAAGCGGCGCACACAATTCCTGCTCCAACGGATCGGCACGACCATGCGTGACCTGCTGCCCAAAACACAGGCTGCCAATGCCGGGACGCAAGACCCTGACAAGACGGATGTTGCCGCAGTCCAATGAGCGATCAAAACCGCCTGCCCTTTTCTGCCTATAGTGAAACTGGTTGGCAGGATGAAAAACTCCCGCCGATCATCCGGCCGCACCGCAGCCATCCGATCCGGACCCTGGCAAGCTTTCTTCTGGTTCTGGTCGCAGCGGCCCTTCTGGGAATCATCTCAGCCTATCTCATTGTTGAGCGGGAACAGCCCCTGGACGCAGTCAGGCTTGGGCCTTGGGCGGCCTATCCCAATGCCGGCACACCCGAAGCCGACCCTTACTCCGTTGCGATCTACACCCGGGGCGCGGTTATTCCGCTGGCAATCGGCGAAGGCCTCGCGCTGACGGCGCGCGAGGACAGCGCTGGCCGAGAGCTTGACCCGACCTGCATTTATCGCATCGCCGGCCAGACGCCGACGGCACGTTTATGGACGCTTACGGCCGTCGATGGCCGGGGGCGGCTAACCGAAACCCTTCCCGGACGGACTCATCTGGTCAGCAACGCACTTCTGCGCGATAGCGACGGAACGTTTGAGATCGTGGCTGCCCGCGATCCGAAATCCGGGAATTGGCTTCCGCTGTCAGCCAATGCGTCGGCAAGCGACGGCCTGAGATTTGTTCTGCGCCTTTATGATGCGCCAGTCACAACCGGTGCGGCTCTGGACGGTGTTTCCATGCCGTTGATCGAGAGGCTCGCCTGTCCATGACCCTCTCCCTGCGCTTCAGCCTTATCATCGGTATCCTTGCAACTCTGTGCCTTGCCGCGATCATCCATATTCTGGTGGTGCTGAGCATCCCGCAGAACGTTCAGCACAGTGCCTATGACAACATCTCCGGTTATGGCCCCGACCGGCAATTCAATCTGCTCCCGGACACCCGGCCAGGACAAGAACCCCTGCCCGATCTGGACCCGGCAATGAAACATGCCGCCTGCCGCTTTGACCTGCAAAATGGACCGGTCCTGTTTGATGCGCGGATCCCGGTCCCGTTCTGGTCGATAGGACTCTTCAATTCGAGCGGAGAGACAATCTACAGCTTGAACAATAGGACCGCCGGCGCAGAACGCCTCTCCATGCTGGTCTTGACCCCGGAACAGCTATCGATCCTGCGTGAAAACCCGCCGGAGAACCTGGACGAGCTGATCGTTCTTGAAGTCGAACAGACAAGCGGGTTTGGTCTTTTGCGGGCTTTTGTTCCCCATCCCTCAAAAGCGGACAGCATTGACGACGCCCTTACAGAAGCCAGCTGCCGCACGCTCTAGGCAATCGCTTCAATATCAACCGGGCGGCAGATGATTTTTTGGTCCCGTGCCAGGTTCTGTCTAAGTCTTGGGTGCGAGGGGCCCGAGGCTTTCAAAAAGCGGTTTGAGTGTATCCCTGTGCTTTTTCCAACGCCCGATGGAAGACCGGAAGATTGGGCTGCGCACCTGCACATTCGAAAACGTCGTAACCGGTGTCTCGTTCTTATGGAAATCCAGACATCCCGGCTCCCATTCCAGCCCTATGTGCCCGATGAGGGCTTTTGACTCCGCCTCCTGATCCTCAACCAGCTTCTCATAGTTCAGCTGATAGATTTTGCCCGGAAGCACTTTCTGCCAGTGCTCCATGAGATCGGCATAGATCCGGTAATAGTGACCGAGGATGTCCGGTGTGACCGTGTAGTTATGCGCCGGTGACAGGGAATGGGTCAGCAAGGACACGCATGTGTCCGCCGGTGTGCGCTCACAATGGACAAGTGTTGCTTTCGGGAACAGAACACCGATCAACCACAGCATCTCGAAGTTATGAGGCATCTTGTCTGTGACATGGGCCGAACGGCGGTCGATCCCGTCCAGAATGGCAAGATATTGCCGCGCAAATGTCCGGTACTCCTTCGGCCCCAATCCTCTCAAACGGGTTTCCAAGGCGGCACTTGGCCGGGCCTTCAGTCCAAGCTCGTCCTGCAAATGCCGGAAGTAAGACAGTTCGCCCCCGCTTGAAACGCGTGAATGGGAGGAGACAATCTGCTCAACAAGGGTGGTTCCGGACCGCGGCATGCCGAAGATTAACAGCGGCCGGGCCGTGTCATTTGCAAACTCAGCCCGCTCACGGAAGAAGTCTTCATTGAAGACAGACTTCATGAAATCGATCCGCTCCTTATGCGCCCCGAGATCGAACGGCTGATAAGATAAGCTTCGGGCTTTCTGGTAATGAATATCCGACTTCGGGACATCGCCGAGATCGCTGTAAATCTTGCCAGCTGCCCAGTGCAGACCTGCCTGATCGGGCGCGGCGCGCCCCGTTCCATCCGCGATTAAGGCTTCAATCTGGTCGAGCTCTTCAGGGCGTTCCTTGTACTTTTTGGCCAAGGTCAGCGTGTTGTAGACCGCGGGGAGTTCTTTTCCCGCTGAAATCGCTTTTTGCAGCCAGTCCATCGCTGCATCGACATTGCCAATCGTGATCTCCAGTTGCCCCATGCCATGGAGCGCGTACCCGTTTTCAGGATCGATGCGAAGCGCATTCTCATAGCTCTGACGGGCCATGACCGGTTGCCGCTTGATCCTGTAAAGATCGCCAAGCTGTCCATGAATATCGGCGTTCTTGGGGGCCAGGCTGGAGGCCTTTCTCAAAGCGGCCTGGGCATTGGGCAAATCGCCCGCATTCATAAGGGCCAGTCCAAGCAGCTGATGAACCATCGGCTGTTTTCCGGCCTTGCGGGCCGCCGTTTGCAAATGATTGATGGCAAGCCCGATATTGCCGGTCTGATAGGCTGCAATCCCGAGGGAAAAGTTCGCCTGAGGGTGTTTGGGGTCCAGCGTGAAAACTTCCTGGAAGATGCCCAATGCGGGCTCGATACGCCCTGCTTGCTGAAGGGCCATGGCTTCCTGCACAAGCCGGTCGACTTTCGAATTCATGAAGTTCTCCGCAATACCTGAATTGAGACCCTTGGTAGGAAAAATGCCGCTAGCCGGAGAGTGTCTCCAACTCAAAGCGCCACACCATTTCGGTGGCACCCCCGGTCATCCGTGTTTGGATTTTGACGGAACGCATCAGTCTCCGTGCCGTCCAAACGCGGATGGTAGCTTCTAACAAGTTGGAAAAAGGCCGTCTACTTTTGAACCGGGGGCCGTTCCGTGCCCCAGCTCTTGAAGATGCGTGAGCGGCGCACAGGCGGGTCGGCTGCGGAGAGCCCGCTGCTATCGCAACCGGCTTCTGCCAACTGCACTTGCCCCTCGAGCTGACGGATAGCCTGGTTGACCTTCCACAAGCGGTCCTGGCTTGGGGTTTCTACTTCGAGACTGTCCAGGGCCTTCTTGTAGGCGGTGATCCGGAACCGCAATGCCTGCCCAACCCATTTGGTCATGACCCGGTTTTCCCAGACCCGCGCTTTGGCCCCTTCGTACATTTCTTCGGTGGTCAGCTGTTTTGTATCCAGTACGCGCAGACGCTCATCATCAGCCTTCCGGACACGCAAGGCGACTTCACAGAACGGCAGCACCAAATCCGCATCGCCGGTGGCATCCGACGCGATCTTGTCATACCGCGCATCCGATGATTTGAACTTGTCGGATCGAAGGTAGAGATAATAGAGGTCGACCGGAACGCGGCCCTCGGTTTCGGGCAGGACGCGGGTCCGGGCCAGCTCCACCATCGTCCCGCCGATCCAGTCTTTCGTCCAGGGCGGGCGGATCAGCGTCCAGCCGCGGTCACGCAGCAGTTTTTCATCATTGGTGTAATTGAATTTTGAAACCGGATCGCCGCGCAAGCGGGCGGCTTGCTCCCCGGTTGCCGGCATGAACTTGTCATGGATCACCGAGGGTCTTGCACGATCGAAGTCGCCGGTTGGCCGAACGCATGCAGAAAGCCCGGCGGCGATTGTCACACCACAGGCAAGCGCCATAAAGCGCTTGATGTCCGCTGTTTTCCAGCGTGACCCGAAGCTGTCCGGGTTCTTTGCCTGCCGGCGGCCCATGGGGCGTTTCTCCAAACGAAGGTCTTCAGACTGAACTGCGGCTGGAGAGGCTTGAACCGTCAGTCCTTGTCGGAGCCTGTTGGTCCAGCAGCCTTACCGATGGTCGCGATTCGCGCGGCAAGATCAAGCTGATGATGCTCGTAACGGACACCTGGAAAGAGGATAACTTCGCCAGATGCTGCCGCCGTGGCCGAGCGGTTGATGCTAGTACGATGGCCCACACGCGCAGCGGGCCTTTGTGCGGACGTGAAATCCAACAAGGTGCCCATCGTCTCCTCCTTCGGTTCCCGAGCCGCACGGCAGTATTACCAGGCGGGGTCGGTCAAACGGGCGACGCATTACATTCTGAAGTTCTATTAAGTGAATGTCAGGGTTAATGGGATCCTAACGATTTTAGCGCAATTTGATGGAAACCGTCTTTTTCGGCGGCCCGCTCATCTGTTTTAGTCACCGAGTGTCATGCGCCAAACCCAGAACCCTGATCAGCTCTTGCCCTATTCTTCCGCAACAAGACCAGAGCTCAACGAAAGCAAGACAGCCCTGAATGTGCTGTTGCCGGCTGTAGAGCTTTTCGTGAGCAAATCCGGGTACACCACTGAAGAGACAAAAGTTTTTTCCGAACTGGCATGCAACCTGATTGTCAAGACACCGCTGGAAGACCGAAGGCGAATTGCATCGCTTTTGACCCGCTATGCCTACACCCCCGCAGAAGTACTGAATGCTCTAGCGGCAGACGAAGACCCTTTAACTGCCTATCCGGCACTTCGATACAGCCCGGACCTTTCTGTGGATCTTTTGGCAGCCCGTGCTGAAACCGCGGATGATGCTTTGGGAAAGGCAATTGCGAACAGGACCTCGTTGACCGATTCGGTGATCACAGCGCTCTGCAAGACTGGAGGCCCGGGAACCATCCGGATCCTGCTGGAGCGCGACGACATTACCTTGAGCCCAACCCAAAAGGCGCTGCTGACCAGGCGGAGCGAAATCGTGAAATCGCTTGGCCTTGAAATGGCAGGACGGGACGCACTGGATTCCGATGGTCTGATCGGGCAGTTTTTGCACTTGCCACCCTCCTTGAAGGCCAAGGCCATAGCGGCAGCTGAAACCGCAAGCCTCATTCGCACGGCACAGACACCGCCGCTTCCGCGCCGCCAAAGCCTCAACACAGCTCAATTGCGCCTGCAAGGCGCGATCCTCAAAGCCGCAATGGTGCAAAACTACAGACGGGTTTCAGATTACATGGCCCAAGGTTTGAGCCTTCCTCAGACCGTGACAGACATGCTTCTCCACATCGACCAATCCGACGGACTGACGGTTGCGCTGAAAGCGCTGAGAATGGACAGGAACCGGACAACCACGATTTTGATCCGCATGCTGGGCGAACACCTATCCTTGAATGAAATCCGGCTGTTGCTTCGGTTTCACCGGAACCTGAGCGCCGGTGCTGCTGAAATACTCGTGGGCCGTTGGAGCATGCAGCCACATGATGCCAACAACGGCAGTGCTAGAAGCGTCCATCAGTATCAGGAATCGAAGCGCTCGCGCAGCCAGCAGGCCGACCGGAGAGACCGGCCGTCCATGGGCGCAGGTTCCGTTCAAAAGACCGCCTGATGCCGGTTTCGCACGCTGCTCTTTCTTGGGCTAATCCTCGAAAACGGTGACTGTGGCTTGCTGCGCGGTCCACAATCCCTAGAGTTTGAAGTACCGGTCTGCAGGGTTTTCCGGCGCCTCGTCCTCTGCCAAGGGCAAATCGATACGCCCGTCGCGCGCTTCAACCTCAATCACCCAATAGTCCGGGTCTATTCGTGATTCACGGCCCAACCGGTCATCAACCTGCTCCCGGTCAGCTTTGGAAAGTAGCGGTTCAAAGAGCCGTCCATCGACCGGCGCGGTAAACATTGCCTGCGGTGCAGGACCATAAAAATCAAAACTTCCATCCAGGCGGTCCACCAGGACGAACACGGCTCCCGCTTCCGGGGCACCGCGTTTTGAAACTGCGGCAAACCCACCCTCTGTGAAAATGCAGCGGACCAATGCACTTGCATACAAATCTGATGTAACCCGCATCATGACACCCGGTTGTTGCCGTCTGGCTCTGTTTCTGCGCCGGTTACTTTAACTCTTTTCACGAACCATCAATTTGTAATTCTTTGGCCGCTGACCATCTCGAGCCGCTCGATTGTTTTTGCCCCGGGCGCTCCAGTCAGCGGCAGCCCCCTGTCAAATTCAAACCGCTTGATGGCTGCCGCCGTGTTTGCGCCCATCACACCATCAACGTCCAAGGGACCATAACCGAGATCAGCAAGAACCATCTGTATCTGTTTCAGCCGCGGATCGGTATCGACCGGAGCGTTGCTTTCCCGGGTGGTTACAGCGGCAGCAGTTCCCGATACACTTGGTTTTGACCTGGGAACCGGTACATCTGCTTCGGCGGGAACATCACGATGCATCAGGATCAGTGCCAGCAGCGCCTCGGTTACCTTTCCGGTTTCGATTTGCCCTGCCTTGCGCTCAAACGCACGGACAGCGCGCTCCGTTGCCGGACCGCGCACCCCATCCAACGGCCCCTCATAGAGGCTAAGCTTGCGAAGTGCGATTTGAACATCCAGAACCAGCGTTGAGATTTCCTGGATCTCCGGCTGCATCACCCGGTCAGATGGTTCAGGTACGGCAGCGGCGTCCAGACGGTCTCTGGTCACAAACAATGGCGCTGGATGACGTCCGGGCTGAAGTCCAATCGCGTTGGCGATGATCAGACAAGCGGTTAAACCCATCACCACGGTTCCACCGGCCGCAACCGGATTGTCACGCGCCGCCGTTCCGGCCCGTCCCATCATGCCATCAGCCTGTTTCGGCTGTATTGCCTTTTTGCTTCTGCGAGCCACTACGCCGATTATCCTGCTTTCTGAATTGGTGACTGGACAGTGCTCTTCAGTTCAGAGCCATCGGCCAGCATGGCCGTTGGAAGATGAACCGGAAAACTGATGATAATCCGGTCTCCGGATCCGAGTGTCCGGTCGATCCTAAGATCCGCCCCCGCCTGCTTCAGCTGCAAACCGGCTTTGTTGACCACGGCGTCTGACGGCCAGCAGCTCCATTTGAGCGCCGCATTCGGCTGGCTCACGCTTAGCTTGACCTCCACCCGCGCGCCCAGACGGGATGCATGAATGCTGACTTGGGCGTCCCGTTCTGCGGTTTCGATCATTGTGAAGACCAAAACGCACATGGCTTGCCGCAACAGGCCGCCATCGGCGGAGATTTCAGGCAGTCCCTCAAGGCCTTCCGGCTGGAGCGTGACACCTGCCTTTTCAGCCGCGGGTGCGAGCATAGAACAGATACGCTCCGAGACGTCTGCCAAACGGACCTGGCGCATGGCAGCCGGGGGAGCACCTTTAGGAACGGCATGGTCACTCAAAACGCCCTGGAAATCTTGCAAGGTTGCTCTGGCGGCCACAATGGCAGCATCGAGGTCGCCATTAGCTGGAGACCGATGCGACGCATGCACTTGCTCAACCCTTGAAAGAGCGTCCCAATGGCGCTGCGCAAGCAGCTGCATGAGATCTGACGTTACTGACTTTTCGCCGGCCTGGTTTTGCTCGGCCAAGGGCTCTGCATCTGCCTCTGAAATCCTGAGCGCTATAAGGACGGGAAAGTCCCTTGATCCGCCATTGCCCGGCTTCAAACCCGGATCCGCACTTAAGCGCACCTGCATGCTCTGATGGGTCGCCTGCCCCGCTTCTCCCGGAAGTTCCTCTCCCGTGCGGATGCGCAAACAAAAAGATACCGGATTGCCGGTTTCCCGGACATTGGAATACTGCGTGAGAAACAGAGGACGATCTGCAACATGTACCCGATGGAACAGCCAGTCCGACCCGGCTCTTGCAGGAGCCGCACCGAAAATCTCCGCCGCCGGTCCGCCCAGTACTTGAACCTTGCCACCGTCTGAGAGTTCCCCAACGACATCAGAGCCAAGGGTGCTCAGCGTTTCAAATTTGCGATTTGACCAAGCCACAAGTTCCCGAGCCGTTTGGCGGTCCGAAGCGATCCGCAACGCAAGAACGCCGGCATATACGACTGCCGCAAAAACGGTTACAGCCTGAGCAAACGGCGGCACCGGGCCAACTATAGGGGCAATTGGAGCCAATATCGCCAACCCGGTCAGAATGGCAGCCGCAACGCCGGTTACGGTCGCCGCGGTGGTCCTGCGCCCGGCGAATGCGGCTTCAATGGGCGGAAGAACAAGCCACATAATGGCAAACGACTGGAGCCCGCCCGTCAAAAAGCAGATCGCGCCCAGAAATACGGCAAAAAGGATGCCGGACAATCCGATTGCCCGGTCAAGGCACCCTGTCCGGGAAAGATAAAGCGCAAGAGGCCACTGACAGAACATCCAAGCCATAGCCAACAGCGCAGTCACATGTGGCGCTCCGGCAAGCGCAAGGTGCAGAGGCAGAACAAGAAGCGCAACTGCGCCACATCCAAAACAGCTCAGAAAAAAAGATCGGTGCAAAGGAGCCAGAAAAGGATCACCTGCAGCATCGGGATGAATCAGTCCGTCAGACCAATCGACCCAGACACCACAAAAACTTCTCAAATTTTTCAGTAGGTTACGCACTTAACACTCACACGAGACCCGTCCGGACAGATTGCCCGGTTACTACTCGACACTATTGTCTGCGCGACCACTTAAGGAACGATAAAGGATAACTGGCCTTTGGCGTAAAAAAGCGGAAAATCCAATACAGCCAGACAGTTAGTGGAAACTAGATAAAATTTGAATCAATCTCTCAGAAAATTCGCCTTAAATGCATGTTTTATTTTATGAAAATTGGACTTTCTGACTCAACCGGGCGTTCTGATGTGTTTGTTAGTGTGAGTTCATAACAGCTGGTTCTCGAAGAAAGAACCGGCACAGCCTGAACATACTATGGGTAGCAGCGTTATGTTCTTTCTTCTCCGGACAGCCTTCTGGTTGACACTTGTTTTGGTCCTGATACCGCTTGGCTCTGACAAGGCCAGCGAACCTGTAGAGCAGGTTGACCCTGTCTCGGCGTTCCTGGCAGCTCAGGCCACTGTTTCTGATATCGGATCATTTTGTGACCGTAATCCATCAGCTTGCGAGGCTGGCGGCTCCGCACTGAATGTT
This sequence comes from Roseibium denhamense, assembly GCF_009711415.1. Lineage (GTDB taxonomy): Bacteria > Pseudomonadota > Alphaproteobacteria > Rhizobiales > Stappiaceae > Roseibium > Roseibium denhamense. The sequence continues at coordinate 1,578 of NZ_SMLZ01000085.1, read as the reverse complement.
ATCGGAAGCCGGGCGCGCGATGGGGCGCGCATCGTTTACGAATTTCTGGACGACCAGCTGGCCCCTCCAGGGGACGCTCCCGAGATCGTAACCGGGTCGACTAATGTTCTCCCAACGGCCGATATGTTTGCTGCGAACGAAGATACGCACAGCGAAACTCAAACAAAAGTCTCCTCAGAAGAGACGACCTTTGGGCCGGTACCACGGCCCAAACCCCGCTTGGGAACCAGCTCCTGAGTGGGTCTTGCCGGATCCATCCATCGACCTCCGGATGGAAACGGCATTTGCGCCCCCGCTGAAGCGATGTGAACGCACATCGCAAAGACGGCTTCACTTCAGCGGTTCGTCCGCTGCGCCGCAGATGGATAGCTGCCCATTCCATCTGCGGCGTATTTTTATTGTTGCCCAATTTCCCACAACCAGATTGCAAGTTGCCAGCTTCCGGCTATATGAGGCATGAGGCGACACAATAAGACCGGCGATATGGCAACTTCATTCGATGACATTGTAGAAACGTTCGACTTCCTGGACGACTGGGAAGATCGCTACAAATATCTGATCGATCTGGGAAAAGAGCTTCCGGGCCTCGATGACGCGGAAAAGACCGAGTTGAACAAGGTCCGCGGCTGTGTCTCGCAGGTTTGGCTGATTACGTCTGTTGACACGCCAGCGGGCGGCAAACCCGTGATGACTTTTCGCGGCGACAGCGACGCGCTGATCGTGCAGGGCCTCGTCGCCGTCGTGACCGCACTTTTCAGCGGCCGGCCGGCAAATGAGATCCTGGAGACGGATGTCGATGCGGTCTTTAACAAGCTTGGTCTTCAAGAGCACCTGACGCCACAACGCTCAAATGGCCTCAAGTCAATGGTCGGTAGAATCCGCACGGACGCGGAGGCGGCCCTCGCTGCCGCCTGAGCAGGGCGCCCGCACCAATGGATCCCCAAAGACTGCTGAAAGCAGCGACCCTGGCGCATACGGGGTCGGTTGTGATCTCAACGTTATCCCTATAGGGGTTGCGCGAGCTTCAGCCTTTGCCGGGTGGCCCTTGAACGCGTTCCCCATAACGCGTTGCTAGCGAGCTCAAGGCGACCTGCAGCAACAATCTGGCGGATCTGGACGGCCAGTCGCGCTCTGCCTCCACGACTTCCAGTCCTTTGAGATGGCAGCAGACATCAACCGCAACAGATGCCAATACCGGCTCCATGCTTGACAGGATCCGTTGCACCCGTGCGCGCGCCGCAATCACGTCTGTCGTCATGTCGGCCGACCCGGCCTGTGGCCCGCTGCCCGATATCCTCTCTGTCTGCCAACCGCGGCTCAGGGACGGCGTCAATTGCGCGAACGTATAGTCTTCTCGTAACCGTTCGCCTGCCCGCACTTGCTCCGGCTCCAGCAAGGGCCGGCCCGATTTATCCTTGCGGGCGGCATATCGTGCCAAAGGACTCTCCCTTTGGTTCACTTTGATTGGCCCCTCTAAGCCATTTTTTACCGGCTTCTGGCCTGCTTTGGCGAATGAACGATGCTGATCCTGAAAACCGTCCCCACCCGACAGACACCTTTTAAGTGCAAATCGGGCCG
>NZ_SMLZ01000041.1 GCF_009711415.1 Roseibium denhamense | reverse complement strand
CAGTGGAAGCGGATCGGCCACCGGTTCTCCAGCAGGAATTCCAGCACCGGGCGCAAATCCCCTTCCATGCGCTTTGACAACTCCGGGCGCGGATAGGAAAAATCTTCGAAGTCATAGGCCGAGGCCACGAGCATTTCGCCCGCGCCGACACACTTGAGATAGTCGTCGCCCGCGTCCGGTTTGACGATGTCGTTCCAGCGCTTGAAGTCATCAAGTTCAAACAGCGGACGCTGCGCAAACAGCTGGTACCCGATGCGCACGGTCTGTTCGCCGCGCTTGTTCAGCTCCGAGATGACCCCGTAGTCATCCGGGTAATTCAGGAACCCGCCGGCACAGTCGAGCGCCGAGGTCAGGCCCAGTCCGTTGAGCGCCCGGAAATAGTGCTTGGTCGAGGTGACTTGCTGCTCGAAGTCGAGCTTCGGCGCCATGTCGAGCAAGGCATAGAGAGGCTGCGCGTTCGGGCGCGCCATGGCCAGCCCCGTCGGATTGCCTTCGTCGTCCCGCTCCAGGCGGCCGGAGACAAACGGCTCATAGAAGTGTTGGTCGATGCCAAGGGCGCGCAGTGCCGCCTTGTTGAGCCAGGCCCGGTCATAAAGGTGCAGGACATAAACGGGCACTTCCGGCGCGACCGCGTTGATTTCGTCGATGGTCGGCAAGCGCTTTTCCGCAAACTGGTCGGCCGACCATCCGCCGACCACACGGATCCACTGACCCGCT
>NZ_SMLZ01000116.1:301563-451487 GCF_009711415.1 Roseibium denhamense | reverse complement strand
TTTTGACGAGCCCGGACCTGTTTATCCTGGACGAAATGACCGAAGGACTTGATTCGGTCACAGCCGCAGATGTTCTCGAACGGTTCATGGCGTTCAAGGGGCGCGCAGGCGCCATGGTCATCGCGCACAAACGCCTCGAGCTTGAAGCGGCCGACAAGGTCCTTTACCTCCATTAAGCGCCGCAACTCTCGTAAATCCTTGTTAATTCTTTCGGATATCGAAAAAAAGACCGGGCGTTTTCGGTGAGGCTTTGCGCCGCATTGAAATGGATCGCATTGACCCCAGCGCGAGTGTAAGCCAACATCTTGCAACGCGCTCAAGCCGGTCCGGCACTCAAAGGGGGTGAGCGATGGAACTGAATGTTGTCGATCTGTCACGGCTGCAATTTGCCATGACAGCGCTTTACCACTTCCTGTTTGTGCCGCTCACCATCGGGCTATCTATTCTGCTCGCAGTCATGGAAACGGTCTATGTCATGACCGGCCGCGAGATCTGGAAGCGGATGGTGAAGTTCTGGGGGACGCTGTTCGGCATCAATTTCGTCCTAGGCGTTGCAACGGGTTTGACCATGGAGTTCCAGTTCGGGATGAACTGGGCCTATTTTAGCCAGTATGTCGGCGATGTTTTTGGCGCGCCACTTGCGATCGAAGGTCTGATGGCCTTCTTCCTTGAGGCTACATTTGTCGGCCTGTTCTTCTTTGGCTGGGACAAGCTGTCAAAACGTCAGCATTTGGCAGCAACCTGGGCGGTTGCGCTAGGGACGAATTTTTCCGCGCTCTGGATCCTGATCGCAAACGGCTGGATGCAGCACCCGGTCGGTGCGGTCTTCAATCCCGACACCATGCGGATGGAGGTCACGAGTTTCTTCGACGTCCTTTTCAATCCGGTGGCCCAGGCCAAGTTCGTTCACACCGTGTCGGCCGGATACGTCACAGCTGCGATGTTCGTGCTCGGTGTTTCGGCCTGGTACATGCTCCAAGGGCGCCACCTGCAGATTGCCAAACGCTCAATGGCTGTTGCCGCGGCATTCGGTTTTGCCTCCGCGCTGTCCGTTGTCGTCCTCGGCGATGAAAGCGGCTACGAAGCGAATTTGAACCAGAAGATGAAACTCGCAACCATCGAGGCTATGTGGGAAACCGAGCCCGCACCGGCGGCGTTCAATCTCGTCGCCTGGCCGGATATGGAGAATCGCGAGAACCTCTTTGCAATTGAGGTTCCCTATGTGATGGGGCTGATCGCGACCCGGTCACTGGATACGGTCATCCCCGGCATCAATGAGCTTGTGGACCGGTCAAAGGACCGCATACGCCAGGGGGCGATTGCCTGGGATGCCTTGCAGAAGATCCGTGCTAATCCGGCTGAAGCCAGCGAGGACATTCGTGAAACGTTCCGGCAGAACGCCGGTTCGCTCGGTTATGGCTATCTTCTGCTGCCTTACACAGACGACCCGCTCACGGCGACAATGGAACAAATTGATGCGGCCGCCTGGTCGACCGTGCCGAACGTCTTTCCCATGTTCTATGCGTTCCGGATCATGGTTGCCTGCGGCTTCTTCTTCATCCTTCTGACGGCGGTTTTCTTTTACTACTCGTCCACCGGAAAGCTGGATGTCTTGCGGGAAAAGCGGCGCTGGATCCTGCATATCACGGTCTGGTCGATCCCTCTGCCGTGGATCGCATGCGAAATGGGATGGTTCGTTGCCGAGTACGGACGCCAGCCGTGGATCATCGAGAGCATGTTGCCGACATCCGCCGGTGTTTCCAGCTTGTCGGTCACAGAGGTTCTGCTCACCCTGGCAGGGTTTGTCATCCTCTACAGCACACTCTTGGTGATCGAGATCGCGCTGATGATCAAATACATCAAGATCGGTCCGGAAGAGCACACGCCTGACAAGGAGGCCATTCCGTCCGCAATGTCCGCGGGGTCTGCGCCCCGGTCCATTCCCGTTCCAGCGGAGTAGGCACTTTGGTTTTGCACGAACTTATCGACTACTCCACCTTGAAGATGATCTGGTGGCTGCTGCTCGGGGTGCTCTTGATCGGCTTTGCGGCGACGGATGGTTTCGACATGGGCGTTGGAACGCTGTTGCCGTTCGTGGCGGACACAGACATCGAACGGCGTGTGGTGATCAACACGATCGGTCCGACCTGGGAGGGCAACCAGGTCTGGTTCATTCTCGGTGGCGGCGCGATTTTCGCAGCCTGGCCGCCGCTCTACGCGATCAGCTTCTCCGGGTTTTACCTTGCCATGTTTGTGGTGCTGGCGGCCATGATCTTGCGGCCTGTCGCCTTCAAATACCGCTCGAAGCGGCCGGACCCGGCTTGGCGGAGCGCCTGGGATTGGGCGCTTTTCACCGGGTCCGCCGTGCCTGCGCTCGTCTTTGGGGTTGCCGTTGGCAATGTTCTCTTGGGCGTGCCATTCAAACTCGATCCTGACCTTCGCATGACCTACGAGGGGTCGTTTTTCGGCTTGTTCTCGCCATTCTCACTTTTGTGCGGCCTGTTGTCAGTGGCAATGCTGGTAGCCCATGGCTCCGTATGGCTCGTCATGCGTGCTTCCGGGGAGGTGGCTCAGCGCGCGCGGCGGTTTGGGACCATTGCCTCGGGTTTCGGTTTGGTCCTGTTTGCGGCTGGCGGATATCTTGTCGCCTCCGGTTATGTGGAAGGGTTCAGGATTACATCCGACATCGATCCGAACATGCAGGCCAATCCTTTGGCAAAGCAGGCCGTTGTGGAAGCAGGGGGCTGGATGCGCAACTACGCGGCGCATCCGACCCTGTGGGCAGCACCGGGATTGGGCTTTCTCGGTCTGGCCGGAACACTCGTTCTCCTGCAGACCCGTCTGGAAAAACTGATTTTCGCATTTTCCAAGATGGCTGTATTCGGGATTATCGCCACGGTCGGAGTGTCCATGTTCCCGTTCATCCTGCCGTCTTCGGTTCAGCCGGAGGCGAGCTTGACGGTTTGGGATGCCTCGTCAACCCACCGGACCTTGTTTAACATGCTGGTGGCAACCATCATCTTTCTGCCAATCGTTCTGACCTACACCGCTTGGGTTTACCGGGTTCTCTGGGGCAAGGTGGACGAACAAACGATCGAGCGGGATAATCATACGGCCTATTGAGCTGGCCACTGGGAGAACATTGCGATGTGGTACTTCGCCTGGATCCTCGGAATGCCCTTGGCCTGCTGCCTGGCAATCCTCAATGCCATGTGGCTTGAACTGCGGTCCGACGATGAGCGTCTCAACGAAATCGGCCGCGACTAAGTTCTGGGGACAACCTATCCAGCAAGGTCATCGGGCCGATTGGACGCCCTGAGGCACGAAACTAGGGCATTCAAGTTAGAAAGTTGCTGACTTTAGGCCGGATTCACGAGCCTGTCCCCTGGCTGGATAGACGGCTTTGACGGGGAGCAAGGCCCTTGGTGTTGGTCTTGCGGATTACCGGTCTCGAGTCACTTCATCACGAGTTCCAAAGGAGTGTGGATCTTGGGCCAGTGGTGCGGCGCACGCAAAAGGGCAGAGAATTGCCGAGCGGCTGGGCAAGCTTATCCGCACTATGAAAAGTGGCTCCGAAACGGCCAAGTTTTTCGATATGGTTTAACCACCAATGGACAATTGGCAGGTGTATTGATGCTTTCAGATGCTACTGGAGAAAATGCCAACATATGAGCGATCGTCATTTATTGCAGTGTTAGTTATTATTATTTGGGGCTCAAGGAATACTGATGCCGTTCAGATAGGGCGGCAGATAGCATGTATACCCGGTGGCTAGATTAAGAGTGCGATAACCTGTTTTCTTGAAAACTTATGAAAATTGACCAAAAGGACAAATTATAGTCTTTTTGGGACTTGTTCCATCATCCTTTCTTTACACCTCAGGCACCATATGGGGGCACAGTCGAATGGCTGGGTTCACTTGTGAGGTGAGAAATGCGTAAGAACGTACTCAAGAAGGCATCTTTTGTCGCCGGACTGCTGTGCTGCGTTGCAGCGACCGCGGCCCAGGCTGACACGAGCGGCGCGATTGTCTTTAACGGAATGAAGAACGATGGCGCATTCAATGAGCTTGGCTTCATCGGCACGGAGCGTGCCGAAAAGGAAGTAGGTATCAAGATCCGCCAGCGTGTTGCAGCTGATGAAGCTGAAACGATCGAAGCACTTCGCGTCTTTGCTGATCGCGGCGTCGAGCACCTGCTGACCCTTGGGTTCGCAAACACGGAAGCGGTCAAGACGGTCGCTGCCGAATATCCGGACGTTAAGTTCACAATCATCGACGGCTACATCCCGGATATGCCGAACGTGCGGTCGGTTTTGTTTGCCGAGCAGGAAAGCGGATTTATCGCGGGCTATGCCGCGGGTTTGAAAACCAAGACCGATAAAGTCGGCACCATTGGCGGCATGGACATCCCGCCGGTCCGCAAGTTCATGTGCGGCTTTGCGGCTGGTGCGAAGAAGGCAAATCCGGATGTAACGATTGTCTCCGAATATGTTGCCGATACACCGGCCGGTTTCCGTGATGTGGATGGCGGTATGGCAATTGCGGAAAAGATGACGGCCGATGGTGTCGATGTCATTTTCGCACCGGCTGGCCGTGCGGCCGAAGGGGCTGCGAAAGCAGCTGAAAAGGCAGGCGTTTTCGCCATCATGGTGGATGCCAACCAGAATGACTTCATCCCAGGAACTGTTCTGACAACTGCCTTGAAACGGGTTGATGAAGCCGCTTTTCTGACATGGCAGGCCGCAATGGACGGGTCATGGCAGTCCGGAATTGTGACAATGACGGCTGCGGATAAAGGCGTCGATTGGGCGGTGGATGCACACAACCAGTCAGTCGTTGAGGACATCAAAGGCCAGGTTGATACAGCCATGGCCGATCTTGCCGCAGGCAGCGTCGCCATCGAGCCGGTTGACGGTGTTGAAGGATGTGCAGACGTTCTCTAACCACAAGGCTTCACTGAAGACTTGCAGAGTAAAATATAAGTGCCCCGGCATTGTCCGGGGTTCTTTATTTGGGATTTGTAAATATTTTGGGGTAGTCCGGCCTTCGGGCGGAAAGAGCTTGATGTATTTGACAGTTGTGTGCCGAAGAGCGCACGTCTAGCATAAAGGTGTACCCTTGCGGAATAAGAGGCGCCATTCCGAGGGCGCAGATGACAGGTGCAATGAAAACAACCGCCGGAAATCGAACCGGAGCAGCTGTATGAGGGGGCTGGTCCAAAAACTTCTCCAGCTCGCGCTGGTGCTTGCCACTTGTGTCAGCGGTGCTGCTGCCATTGCGGAAACCCGTGGTGCCATAATCTTTTCCAGTGCCCGGCAGGATGGCTCCTTTAATCAGCTTGCCCATGTCGGCACACAGCGCGCGGTCGACCAGTTCAATCTTGCCGTCGAAGAGTGGATACTGGCGGATGAAGATGACCTGTCTGAGGTTCTCAGAGCGTTTGCCAAGGTTGACGTCAACCACATCTTGTTGATCGGGTACGACCATTCCGCCGCCGTGCGCGAGGTTGCGCCTGTTTATCCTGACGTGAAATTCACGGTAATTGACGGTGTTGTTTCAGACCTTCCCAACGTCCGCTCCATTGTGTTCTCGGAGCAAGAGGGCGGTTTTATTGCGGGCTATGTTGCAGGCCTGAAGTCGGCAACCCGGCACGTGGCAACAATTGGCGGAATGGACATCCCACCGGTCAGGCGGTTCATGTGCGGCTTTGTCGCCGGAGCCAAACATGCCGATCCCGGTATTGAGGTCGACACCGCCTTTGTCGGCCTTTACATAACGGCGTTCCGCGACATCTCCGGCGCACAGGCGCTTGCCGAACAGCACTATATGGAAGGCGCTGATGTGATTTTTGCTCCGGCCGGTTTCGCGGCGGAAGGTGTTGCCAAGGCTGCGGGCAAGACAGACGGCTTCGTGATCATGGTGGATGCCAATCAGAACGGACTTGTTCCTGGAAGCGTGCTCACGAGTGCCTTGAAGCGTGTCGACGAAGCCGCTTTTTCGGCTTGGAAATCCGCTGTCGACGGATCCTGGACACCTGGAATGTCAACAATGTCGGTTCGGGAAAACGGGGTGGACTGGGCAGTCGATGATCACAACCGCGCACTTGTTGCCGATTTTGAAGGTGAGGTCGAAAAAGTGAAGGAAGACCTTGCTACGGGCCGGGTGAGGATTGAACCAGCGCCCGAGCTTCAAGAATGTGCCGCAGTTCTCTGACAGCCCGCGTCGGGCCGTTAAACCTTTCTCATAAAAAATTAAGCCCCGGACAAAAATCCGAGGCTTTTTTATAGGCGATCTGACGCAAATCAGGCGGCTGCAGTCTGACCTGCCCGAAGATGTTCAAGGATGTTTTGCGGCGAGGAGACGCCGTAAGGGTCGGTTTCGCAATTGTCGGAAAAACCCTCTTCCTCGAACCACTGCTCGACAAGACCGTCATTGACGATGGCACCATACCGCCAGGAACGCATGCCAAATCCGAGATTGTCCTTGGCAACGAGCATGCCCATCTTGCGGGTAAACTCGCCGGACCCATCCGGCAGGACCTTGACGTTTTCGATGCCTTGCGCTTTGGCCCAGGCATTCATGACAAAGGCATCATTGACCGAGATACAGTAGATCTCATCGGTTCCCTGCGCCTGAAAGTCGGCAAACAGCTTCTCGAAGTCCGGCAGCTGATAGGTCGAACATGTTGGTGTGAATGCGCCGGGCAATGAGAACAGAACGACCTTCTTGCCCTTGAAATAGTCATCACTGGTCTTGTCTTCCCAGCGGAACGGATTCGGGCCCTCGATGGTTTCATCGCGGACGCGCGTGCGGAAGGTGACGGACGGAACGTATTTGCCGAGCATACATAGTCTCCAGAAAGTGGATCAGGGATTTGCTTCCAGTGTGGCGGGAGGGCGGCTGTCCGAGTGGAGGAAATGGCAGCCGGAGCCGAACCAGAAGCGAAAGAACGCGCTCGACCTACCGCACTTGCTGCAATGCGGCAAGATGCTACCCCACCTTCAATATCTCCAAATTCACAGCTTGCTGGCACAAGGGCCGCGTCCTGCTGGCGCGGCCCGGCAACACTCCTTGAGCCGTTAATGAGCGTTTTTCAGGGAAACCTTGAAACTGGCGCCGTCGCTCTTTCCCTTGATCTGGAAGAAGTAAGCTGGACCTGTCTCGGGCCGGATCATCCAGATTTCCATCGGTTTTGAATTGGCGATTTTGAGCCTGATTTGCCTTGCGGTCACGGGCCGTCCGCCAAGGGAGACTTGAGTGTCTCCAAGGTCTGTCACAGCCGCTTTGAAGACCGACATCTCTTCCGTGTCGATTATGGTCAGTGTCTTTGGGAGGACATAGTTTCTCGACTGCCAATAGAGCGGCAACCCGATCAGGGATGTCTCGAAATGGTCCGTCGTTAGGCGTTTATGCTGCGGGGAACCCCTTTCATCCAACAGCAGTATCCCGGCAATTGTCATTGCTTCTCCCGCATAAGGAACAACCGTCGCAATGACTTCCTTCGCCAGCCCGGCGACTTCCTCGATTTCAAGTTCTTGTGGGGTTTTCATTTGTGCAGTGAAGGCCAGATAGCTGTCGCCGGAGCGCTGAATTTTCGTCCAGTACGTCTTCTTGTTTTCAACGAGTTTGTTGGAGGCCTCATCCAGAAAGCCGTTTGCTGAAATCGTCTCCTTCAAAACGCTGGTAATCCGCACCTTGCGAAAAAAGGCCTTCGCTTCGATTTTTGTCGTCAGCTGGAAATCGTGCGCCCCGTCCGGCAAACGGGAATACTCATGCAAGATCTGGCCAACGTGTTTTCCGTCGAGTTCGACCGAATATATGCGCACAGAGCCGGCATGGGCACTGGCCCCTCCGGCGATGAGGAGCCCGGCGGCGAAACCGAGCCGGATACAAAATGACTTAAAGCTATACATTTTCTTGTCCATGAAGTGGAGGCGGAGATGTGGTGGCTCAGGATTTGGAATGAAGAGCAAGCACACAGGCCTGCCACGGTGAAGGGAAGGGGCGATCATCAGCCGGGCACTGGAGTTCCGGAATGCCCGTGGTCTTAATATAATGAACGAACGTTCGCTACAATAGTGGCTGTCGTTTTTCCGTCCGCCGAGGTTTGCCTTCTCTCACGGCAAACAACAGTTCACGCAGCCTGTACCCAAAAAGATCGTCTATTGACGGTGTTAGGAGAGGGGCCGCTATTGCCGGACCGCCAGCTAAGCCGATACAACACAGCCGGAATTTGTTTTTTGCAGTTCGGAAAATTGATGCGGACAGTGTTTCAGGTGGTGCAGTGGGCGTGTATGGCGTTCGCCTTGGTGGTTTTTCTCGGGCAGTTGGCGATGGTGCTGATGCGCTATCTGCTCGGCTTTGGTTTTCTAGAAATGCAGGATGCCGTGAACTATGCTTTTGCAGCGCTTGCGGCCTTGGCTGTTGCTGTTGCCTTTGAAGAAAACAAGCACGTCCGCGTCGATGTCTTCAGCCAGCGGCTCTCCGAAGCCGTCAACGGATGGATCGACAGTGCGGGCGACCTGCTTTTGGCGCTTCCGGTATTTGCTATTCTGTTGTGGACCGCCTTTCCTTTGATCAGAGCGTCGTGGGCGATCTTTGAAGGATCACCCGAAACCGGCGGCTTGCCAGGATTGTTTCTCGTAAAATCAGTGCTTCTGCTCTTGCCAGGCCTTGTCTTGCTGTTGGTGCTCACCCGTCTGGCCAGTGCCCTGCGCAGGGGACTGCAATGACAGCAGATCTCATGTGGTTGTGCCTGATGGCGGTCGCCGTGTTCGGCTGCATTTTGTCGGGTGTTCCGGTGCTGCTTGCAATCGCGGGTGCGCCGACGCTGGTTGCGGTTCTGGCCTCCCTGTCCGGCGCGTTCGACCTTGTCTATTTCCAGGCCATTCCGCAGCGGCTTTTTGGAATCATGAGCAACCCATTGCTGCTGGCCGTTCCGCTTTTTGTCTTCATGGGCGTCCTCTTGGAAAAATCCAAGCAGGCAGAGCGTATGCTGGAAAGCCTGACGGAAGCTCTTGGCGGGCGCAAATCGTCACTCGCCCTGTCGGTCGTTCTTGTGAGCGCGCTGATTGCAGCCTCGACCGGCATTATCGGGGCAACCATCGTGATGCTGGGCACGATTACCTTGCCGGCGCTTTTGCGTGCAGGTGTCGGCAAACAGATGAGCAGCGGCCTGATCTGCGCCAGCGGAACGCTCGGCCAGATCATACCACCGTCCATCGTTCTGATCCTGTTGGGAGATCAGATTTCAAATGCTTATTTCGAAGCCCAGCAAGAGGCTGGAAACTTTGCCCCCGATCCCGTTACTGTCGGCGATCTGTTTGCCGGCGCACTGCTCCCAGGGCTTTTGCTTGTTAGTCTTTATGCAGCCTATGTCAGCGTTCGCCTGCGCGGTGCAGGCGCAACGACTGGCCAGCAGGTGGCGGGTGCATCTCCTGAGCTCAAAGGCCGTTTGCTGCGCAACATCGCGCCGACCCTCGGCCTCATTGTTGCAGTGCTCGGCAGCATCCTGATTGGTGTCGCAACACCCACGGAAGCGGCAAGTGTTGGGGTTGCCGGGGCTATCTTGATCGCAGCTGCCAATCAAACCTCGGTTGCCGCGCGCATCGCGCTCTTATGCGCAGCTCTCACGACGTTCTTGCTTTTGTTGCGGCAGGCAGGCGTGTTCGGGCTTGAGTTTGAGGGCGGTAAAATCGTCTGGTCCGCCGGCACGCTGTTATCCGTCGGCTTGACCGCAACAGCATTCGGATTGTTGCTTTCGATCATGGCGCCCTTGATGAAATCCGGGGTCCTGTTTCCAGCCTTACGCGAGACCGTGACGGTTACCGGCATGATTTTCGGCATTGTCATGGCGGCCAGCATCCTCTCGCTGGTGTTCCGGGGCTTCAACGGTGATGAGCATGTGGCTGAATTTCTGGAAGCGGTGCCGGGCGGTCCGATGGGCATGCTCGTCGTTACGATGCTGGTGATCTTCCTGCTCGGGTTCATCCTTGAGTTCGTTGAGATCATCTTCATTGTGGTGCCGATTGTTGGGCCGATTATTTTGCAATCGGATATCAGTCCGGTCTGGTTTGCGGTTCTGATCGCGCTCAACCTGCAGACGTCCTTCTTGACACCGCCCTTCGGCTTCGCACTCTTTTACTTCCGGTCTGTTGCCCCGGCGGAGATACGGACGTCCGAGATCTACATGTCCGTCATTCCGTTCGTTCTGATCCAGCTTCTGGCGCTGGCAACCGTCGCCCTGTTTCCGCCGCTGGCAACGTGGTTGCCGTCGGTCCTGTTCTGAGTTCCTGGAGGATTAAGATGAAAAGACGCACGTTTTTGAAGGCCGGTGCTTTGGCTGCACCTGCAACCATGCTGGCGGCGCCCGCCATCGCGCAGGGCAAGATCGAGTGGAAACTGCCCACATCGTTTCCGGCAAAAGCACCCGGCGTTGGGACCAACGTGACCACATTCGCCGAGCGTGTTGCGGCCATGTCCGATGGTCAACTGACCCTGAAGGTGTTTTCAGGCGGTGAGCTTGTGCCCCCCCTTCGGTGTGGAGGATGCGGTCGAGCAGGGGACTGCCGAAATCGGGCATTCCACGCCTTACTATGCGGCCTCTAAAAACTCTGCCCTTCACTTCTTTTCGGCTATTCCCTTCGGAATGACGGCGGTCGAGACCACCGCCTGGCTCCGCTATGGCGGCGGTCAGGCGCTCTGGGATGGCATCTATGCCGAACGGGGCCTGAAGCCGTTTTACTCGGGAAGCTCCGGCGTTCAATCGGCGGGCTGGTTCAAGAACCCGATTGAAAGCCTGAATGACCTGTCTGGCCTCAATATGCGCATTGCCGGTCTGGGCGGTGAAGCGATGCGCAAGCTCGGCGTGAACGCTGTTCTTCTGCCGCCTCCGGAAATCTTCCCGTCCTTCCAGTCTGGCGCGATCGATGCTGCGGAATGGGTCGGGCCAATGCTGGACCAGGCATTCGGTCTGCAAAAAGTCGCGAAATACTGCTACGTGCCCGCGTTCCATGAGCCGTCCGCCGCGCTTGAGATCGTGGTCAACAAGGAAGCCTACGAGAGCCTTCCGGCTCATCTTCAGGCGGTTATTGCCAATGCAGCAGAGGCATCTTCGGTCGAGACAACGGCGCAGTTTGATTACTACAACGCGGTCGCGCTTAAGAAGCTGAAGGAAGAAGGCGTGACGTTCGGAGCGTTCTCGGACGATGTCATTGCCGCACTCAAAACGGCTGTGGCCGAAGTCATGGCTGAAAACGCTGCCGCGAATCCCGCCTTTGCCGAAGTGCAGGAAAGCTACAATGCCTTCCTGGAATTGGCTAAGGACTATGCCACGCTTCTGAAAGAGGCAACGTTTACACAGCGGGTGTAAGGCTGGTTTTCGCTTAGGGAACCAGCTAAGGCTCGTCCCCGGAGTGTGTCCGGCACGATGCGCGTTGAGCGCAGTCCGGCCATGCCGCAGTGGGCCTTTGCCTCTTGGTCCGGTCGGTGATATTTAGGCGGCCATGAAGTCTTTTGGCCGCCTTTACACCGACCATCAGCCGCGCTTTTCTGTGGCGCCGATGATGGATTGGACCGATCGCCACTGCCGGGCATTTCACCGGCAGTTGAGTCTTCATGCGCTGCTTTATACTGAGATGGTGACGACGGGTGCCGTTATTCACGGCGACCGGGACCATCTGCTGGGCTTTTCCAGCCTGGAGCATCCTGTCGCGTTCCAGCTCGGCGGCTCCGATCCCACCCATATGGCGGAGGCCGCTAAGATCGTTGCGGACTTCGGCTATGACGAGGTCAATATCAATGTCGGCTGTCCGTCGGACCGCGTTCAAAGCGGCCGGTTCGGTGCGTGTTTGATGGAGGAGCCGGACCTTGTGGCGGCCTGTGTCGCTGCCATGAAAGAGGCCGTTGATATTCCTGTGACGGTGAAGTGCCGCATCGGGGTGGATGACCAGGACACGGAAGCTGCCCTCGACACCATGGCCGGCGCCACATTTGCAGCCGGATCGGATGCGCTGTGGGTGCATGCCCGCAAGGCGTGGCTTCAGGGGCTGAGCCCGAAGGAAAACCGGGACATTCCGCCCCTGGACTATGACAGGGTTTTACGGCTCAAGGCCCGGTTCCAGGACAAGTTCATCGGCGTGAATGGCGGGCTGCAATCGCTGGACGACGCCGTCCTGTTCATGGAGACGCTTGACGGTATCATGCTCGGGCGCGCCGCTTATCACACTCCGCAAATCATGGGTGAGGTGGACAGGCGCGTTTACGGCGGGACGGCCGCGGATGTTTCACCCTGGGAGGCCGTTAAGGCCCATATGCATTATCTGGAAGAACAGCTGTCCAGAGGTGTGAAACTGGCGCATATGACCCGCCACATGCTTGGCGTATTTCATGGTCGTCCAGGTGCGCGGTCGTGGCGGCGCATCCTGACCGTCGAAGCGATTAAGCCCGGTGCCGGGCTCGAGGTTGTGGAGAGCGCCCTGGCGGCCGTCAGTCCGGCAGATGCGGGTCTGGAAGCCGCCGAGTAGCGGCCATGTGTTCAGGTGCACGCTGTCAAGGCGTCATGATGAGCCGGTCGCCCTCAATCCGCCAGCTGCGCAACCGATCAAGCGCCGTCATGCCGAACAGGCTGGATTCAAGTGATCCATCCCTTGCCACAAATCCGCGGACATTGCGCAAAGTGTGATCGCCGACGGCTAATGTTTCGATCTGTATCGGCGCAACCAGAGTGCGGCCGTTCGCGGTGGAAACCGGAACGCTGAAAGAAAGGTCTTGCGGCTGGTAGCCGGCACGCCTCGCATCGGCATAGGTCAGAACAACGGCACTTGCACCTGTATCCAAGACATATTCGGTTCTGGCGCCATTGGTGCGGCCGCTGAGCACAAAGTGCCCGCCCGCATCCCGTACGATCAGGACTGTGCCATCCTGCTGCGTTACGGCCATGCCGGGGGCGAGGGCGCCAAGCACACGGTATCCTGCCTGAACAAGATCGGTCCTGTAGGTGTACCCCACTACAAGGAGGGCGCAGAGGCCGCCCCAGAACAAAGTCCCTTGCAAAATGTCCCGGACTTTCGGCTGGCCGAAGATGAAACTGGCCAAAAACACGAAGGCGAGTGCTGACAAGGCCACGATCCGCGGGCCTTCGTCGTCGAAGTTGGCATTGGCGGGATCCGTCGGATCACCAAACAGAAAGTAGAAGACCGCGATCCCCATGATCGCGACAAGGACGACGACAACAAGCCCCCGGAGCTTTCCTGCCGAATTCACTGTGCCGCCTCGGCGGACGCCAGGTCGGTGCGGCGGCCGTCCAATTCGCTCATGATGCGGCGCCGGTCCGCATCGGTGTACCGCGCCCACCGCACGATTTCGTCTAGCGTGCGAAAGCAGCCCGTGCAAATGCCACGGGTGTCATCAATTTTGCAGATCTTAATACAAGGCGATTCCATTCAACCGATATGGCCGCAGAATGCGGTTTTGCCAAGACCGGAATACGGCAAAAACACTTCGCCGTTTCGCTCCACAGGATTAGTAACCGCCAGTGACAGCGGTAATTGGAGCGGTGATGATCCGGATCGGCAGTGAGACGGCTGTTTGTGCGGTTGCGCCCACAAACGTGCTCAGATCATCGCCAAGATTGGTCGGACCGGTCACACTTGATGTGTTCGAAAGGCCACCAGAAACAACTGCTTGCTGAATTTCCGGTCCAAACTCGGCAAGCTCTGCAAACTTGGAGTGATTGGCCGCGTCGTTGCTTTCCAGGTCGGTCACATCGATGACGACCGCGCCAAGCGCGGCCAGCTCCTGGTCATTTGAATAGGCTCCGACCCGTTCGACACCGCCTGCCAGAGCTCTTGAGAGGCGCAATGCGCGGTCATCTTTTGAGATCACGATCACAAAGGGTTTGTCCGGATTTCCAAATTTGCGCAAGCTGGATTTAAAGAGGTCAATGTCGATATCCGGAGCCGCCAATACAGCTATTTCGAGTTTCCGGCCAATTTTTTGCCGGTTCGATTCGGACATTTGGCGGATCGTTTCCATGAGGAGCCAGTTGCCCATGGAATGGGCCAGGATCGATATGCGCCTCGCATTGCTGTCCGCCAGGAGAAGAAGTGTTTCTTCCAGCGCGTCCCTGGCAATTGCAGCGCTGTTCAGGTCATACAGGTAGTCCTGCACTTGACCGCGGGATGCCCAGGTAAAAAGAACCGGGACCGCCTGTCCGTCCCGGTCGTGAACGAACTGCGTGAAACGGTAGAGGCCTTCCGCGAAGAGCGTGTTGTAGCCGTGAATGAAAAGGACAGCCTCACGATCAGACGCAGGCCGTTCTGACAGCCGCTTGTTGAGCTGCGCCCGGAAGTCCTGCCTGGTGTCGATATAGGCCGCGCTCCGCGCTACGAAATCCTTGGAAGGATCCCCGGGCAGGCTTCTTGGCCACTCGATCATGCCGGGTTTGTGCGCAGGCGGAACGGAAATACTGACATCTGCGAAATTGACCGTTTCGGACCTTTCACCATTGAAATACGTGTCTGGTTCCGCGTCGCGCTGCCGGGTTGTGACGACAAGAATGTCGTGCACTTTTGCGCCTTCGGCCGGAGTGGAATTGATCTCAAGGGCGCCACTTACCGGACGCGATGCACACGCGGCAACCAGCATGCACATCAAAATGATGGCGGCTGTCCTGCCAAGATGCGGAAAGAGGTTCGCTTCAGCGATTTGAGCGTGCCAGTAAAACATTCAAGTGATTTATCATTTGTGGCCCTACGGCACCACAAGTATTCCGGCAAGAAAGGCGAGCGAGCTGATCTGCTGAATGGCGCCAAGCACATCGCCGGTGGTCCCGCCAATCTTGTATAGTGCGATCTTTCCGGCGCCTGCTGCGGCGGCTGCGGCCAGCACCACCCCGGCTATGAGATTGGCCAAACCGGCAGCGGCGAAGACAGGCAGAAACGTTAGAAGAACAAGTGCAAATGCTGTGTTACGGGCCGCAGCGCCCGGCTTTCCGAACCGGGCAGCCAGCCCGTCCGGGCGGGCAAGGGGTTGGGATTGCCATTGCCACACCAGAAGGGCGCGGCTCAGCGCTTCGCCGCAGAGGAAGATCACGGCGGCATCGGCCGGTCCGAACCGCTCCCACAGGGCTGCCAGGAGTGCAATGCGCAGAGCCACAGACAGGATGAGCGCAAGTGCGCCGAATGCGCCGATGCGGCTGTCTTTCATGATTTCTAGACGGCGGGTCTTGTTCATCGCCCCGAAAAAGCCGTCTGCAACGTCGCTCAACCCGTCTTCGTGAAGGGCTCCTGTTATCACCGCAAGACAGGCGGCAACGAGCGTCGCGGCGGCAAGGGGCGGCAGGGCCGTCAGTGCAAGCACCATGCCCAGGGCGGCCGCGGGCAGGGCGATTATCCATCCAGCAAGCGGCGCTGCCCGGGCGGTTCTAGTGAAGTCCGGCAGTGCCGCCGGATCGTCGTGCCGGGAAACGGAGGCAAGCGGAATGCGGGAAAAGAATCGAATGCAGGCCGCTGTGTCGGCAATCAGGCCATTCACGAGCCCATTTTGGGTTCCCTGGTGATCCAAAGAAATGTCAGACGCGGATTCTGGCGCATTTTCAGAATGTTGGTCGTTTTCAGAAGGCATCCGGCCGGGTCCCGCGCTTGTCTTTTGATTGTGCGCCGTTATAGATCAGCCGATCTGGGATGGCCAAGGTTTTGGCGCATTCAAACCTATTCAGGAACGGCATGGACATGACACTTTCCGAAACCGCGCTGCCATTTGATGACATTCGAAATCTGGTCAAATCCTTCCCGGGACCCGATGAGGAAGCGCTCGGAAAAGTGCGCGCGCGCGATGCCGAACTGACCAAACCTGCTGGGTCTTTGGGCCAGCTTGAAGACCTTGCCGAATGGCTGGCCGCATGGTCAGGCAAAGCGCCGCCAAAGATCACCCGTCCGCTTGTGGCGATTTTCGCAACGGCGCACGGAGTTGCCGAAGAAGGTGTCTCCGCCTTTCCAAGCAGCGTGAACAGGCAGATGGTTGAGAACTTTGCTGCTGGCGGGGCCGCAATCAACCAGATTTGCCGTGCCTATGATCTGGGCCTGAAGGTTTTTGATCTGGCCGTCGATATGCCAACGCCAAGTATCACGAAAGAAGATGCACTGGACGAAGCCAACTGTGCCGCGACCATGGCTTATGGCATGGAAGCTTTGGCGGGCGGTGTGGATCTTGTTTGTCTCGGCGAAATGGGCATCGGCAACACCACGGTTGCCGCTGCCGTGATCTGCGGCCTCTTCGGCGGAAATGCGGAAGACTGGATTGGCCGGGGCACCGGAGTGGATGATGAAGGTCTTGACCGTAAGAAGGCTGCGGTCGAGGCGGCCGTTGCCCGGCTGAATGGCGAAAAGGATCCGCTTGAAGTGCTGCGCAAGACTGGCGGCCGGGAAATTGCCGCCATGGCGGGGCTGATCATTGCGGCCCGCCTACAAAGGGTGCCGTTGATTGTCGACGGTTTCGTCGCGACAGCCGCAGCAGCGGTTGTCTATGCGCTGGAGCCGGACGGTCTGGATCACTGCCTGTTTGCGCATGTGTCCGCCGAACAGGGGCACCGGCGCGTGCTTCAGCACATGGGCAAGGAAGCGCTTCTTGATTTCGGAATGCGCCTCGGCGAAGGCTCAGGGGCCGCATTGGCGGCCGGGATTGCAAAGGCCGCTGCCGAAATGCACTCCGGCATGGCAACGTTCGCAACGGCGGGCGTTTCGGGCAAGGAAGGCTAAGCCGCTCTGAAAGAAGCCTGAGCAGCCCTCGCAGCTCTCGGCAAGCACGTTCCGTTTGCGGGCATTGTTTGATTGAACAGCGGCAGCTGGGTGGTTGTCCTGGCGGAGCGCATTGCCCAGGCTCAGTTTAAAAAAAATCCGTTGGTCTAACCGAACCTGACGGAGATGTTCTCGCTATCCGGATCGGCCCACACCACATCGGGCGCATAGTTCATGACCCGCGCCCTTGGCAGGGAGACGATGACTTCGGTTCCCTCGCCAAGCCGGGATTTCAAGGAAAACTGTCCGTCATGCATGCCAACCAGGGCCTGAACGATTGACAGGCCAAGGCCGGTGCCCGGTTCCGCCGACTTGATGGCGTGCGACCCTTGCCCGAAAGCTTCCAGCACAATCGGGATTTCTTCTTCCGGAATACCGGGGCCGGTGTCCGTGATGGACACATACTGGCCGTCGTCCGTGGTTCTGCCCACCTTGATCCGCACTTCGCCGCCCGCTGGCGTGAATTTGACGGCATTTGACATCAGGTTCAGGACCACCTGGCGGAGGGCCCGCTCATCGGCCCAGATTTGCGGCATATCCGGTTGATGAGTGTGGTGAAGGGAAATGGATTTCGCCTTCGCCCGAACCTGCATCATGGTGCCGCATTCGTCCACGATATCGTCGAGGTAAAGCGGCTGTTCGTGAAGTTCATGGCGTCCGGCCTCAATGCGGGACAGATCCAGAATTTCATTGATCAAGTTGAGGAGATGCTGGCCGGACCCGTGAATGTCCTCCGCATAGGAGCGGTAGCTCGCATTTTCCATCTTGCCCAGGACTTCATCCTTCATGATTTCCGAAAATCCGAGGATGGCGTTCAAGGGCGTCCGCAGTTCATGGCTCATGGTTGCCAGGAAGCGCGACTTTGCGATGTTCGCGGACTCAGCCCGGCGCCGCGCCTCGTCGGACATGGCATTGGCGGTTTCCAGTTCGGCGATAAGATGGTCCTTATCGGCCCGGTATTCGAGCATCGTGTTGGCGTTCTTCAAGAGCTGGTTGCCGAGAATGAAGAAGAAGCCCTGGGCGCCGATTGCCATCGCCGCCAGCGTGTAGTGAATCGGTGAAATCTGCTGCAGAAATGTGGTGGTGACCACCAAGGTCATCGGCAGAGTGCTTGCCAGCAGACAGCGGGGCAGGGTGGCCGACTGCATTGTGTTCATCGCGACAACGATCAACAGCGTCGCGAAATGGAAAATCAGAAGGCCCTCGGAACTGTCCCCTGCTTGCGGAAGCAGGAAGAAGATGGCCCAGCTGCAACCGTAGAGAAGATCCCCGAACATGAAGCGGCGGCGCCAGTAGACCCGCGCCTGCTGGTCCGACGGCGCCCGCTCATACGAATGGCAGGTGACGACCATCAAAAAGTGCATGCATAAGGTAATGACGAACCAGGCCCCCAGAAGGATCGGCTCGATCCAAAGAACGGAAATGGCGGCAACGATGAGGGCCAGCAGCGGGGCCGCATAGGCAGCATTCAGGCGTGTGTCCGCAAAAAGGTGCTGGCGCTCGAGATCAAAGGTAGTGCGCTGGTTTTCCGGCGCCCCCAGACGGCTGTGCACATCCTTGACAGACCGCGCCATTTCCCGGCGCCGGCGCGCCCGGTCTTCATTGATGGCGTCTTGGTCTTCGCCCGGTTCTTTGGCTGGAAACTCCATCCAGTGCCGCCCAAACAGTTTTGATTTCGTTATTGCATATCTGCGTGTTTGTTGTTTGTGACTCACCATTCCTTAAGATCGTCCTCAAGATCATGGTTAGGAATGTCTTAAGCGGCTGATCCAGGGAGGCTCCCATTGCCACAAACGGGTGAACTGGAAAGCGTGACGGTCCTTCGAAACCGCATCGAAAACTGCCGGATTTGTGTCGAAAACCCGGTAAAAACGCCGCTGCCGCATGATCCCCGTCCCGTGCTCCAAGTGTCATCGAGTGCAAGGCTGTGCATCTGCGGTCAGGCGCCCGGGACGCGGGTTCACCAAAGTGGCCGGCCCTTTACGGATCCGTCCGGTGATCGTCTGAGGGGCTGGATGGGGATTGATGAAACGGTGTTTTACGATCCGGACCGGCTGGCGATTGTGCCGATGGGCTTCTGCTTTCCCGGTCTCGATCAAAAGGGCGGTGATCTTCCGCCGAGGGCGGAATGCCGGACCGCTTGGCATGATCAGCTGTTTGAGGCCTTGCCCAAAATTGAACTGATCCTGGTCATTGGACAATATGCCCAAGCCTATCACCTCGGCCAAAAACGCAAGAAAACCCTGACCGAAACGGTCGCGAATTGGCGTGAGTATTTGCACGCCGATCGGCCCTACGCGGGGCCTGCAGTTCTGCCGCTTCCACATCCATCCTGGCGCAACAATGCCTGGCTGAAAAAGAACCCGTGGTTTGAAATCGATTTGCTGCCCGTTCTACGCTCGGAAGTTCAAAGGCTCGTGGACTAGTGTTGAGTGATGGAGAACTGGGATATTCTCACCAAATCCCGGCCCGCTAGAAACCTGGACTTGCTCTAAACCTTGGTCACTTTGAAGGACTTTCGGAGCATGCCGGGACATAAGCCGGACTTCGGGGTTAGGTGACTAAGATCGAGAAAAATTTCCTTTATGAACGCTGCAATTGACTTGTTGGTGGATGCCGATGTAGGCAGAGAGGCCTTCGTCTAGAAAAATGTTCTCAAGACGGTCCTTTTTATCCGCACATGGATCCACGCAAATGATTGACCGCATCGACCGCCGTATTTTGTCCATTCTGCAGGAAGACTGCACAGTACCTGTGGCCGAAATCGGACGCCGGGTCGGCTTGTCGACGACGCCCTGCTGGAGGCGGATCCAGAAGATGGAAGAGGATGGCGTCATTACCGGTCGGGTGGCGTTGCTCAACCCGGCTAAGGTAAACGCCAAGGTGACCGCGTTTGTCGCGATTACGACCAGTCAGCATTCTGAAGACTGGCTGAAAAAATTCGCGGACGTGATCCAGGAATTTCCTGAAGTCGTGGAGTTCTATCGCATGGCGGGGCAGGTGGATTATCTCCTGCGGGTCGCGGTCCCTGATATCGAGGCCTACGATTCCTTCTACAAGCGGCTGATTGCGAAGATTGATATCACGGACGTCTCAACAACTTTTGCCATGGAGCAGATCAAGAACACGACGGCTCTGCCGCTCAGCTACGTGGCAGCGGAAAAGCCGAAGGCGGATAAATCCGAATAAGCTGGTCAGCCGGTTCCGCCATGGCGGGACAGGAACCTTGCCAGCTCCGCATCGGTGACCTTCTGGCCTGAGAAGATCTCAGCATAATAGGGCATGCGGGAGAGCCTTGGTGCCAGCGGCTCCTGTGGTCCATCCTTGCGCATGGATATGTAGCCGATCTGGGTCTGATAGACCGTGTTGGCCCGGATGTTTGCGTGACCGGCCTCAAATCCGAACCGTTCGAACATGGCTTGCAGCGCATCGATGCGCACGCAGTCGGCCGTTTCGAGCAAGGACGCAAGACTTTCATCGGTATGCGCCCAGTTCCGCACAGCGAACTCAAGCTGCGAATCGAACAGATTCGGCACGAGCCACAGATCGAAGATGTTCAAGATTGCTTCGGTAATGCTGTCGGCATAGTCCTCCGAGCGCCGGATGAGATTGCCGGTGTTCTTCGATTGCCAAAGGGTCACCAAAGCGTCCAGCAGGTCCTGCCGGTCGGAGAAGTGACCATAGAAGCTGGTGCGCGACAGGTTCAGCCGGTCTGCCAGGGGCATGACTTTCACACCGTCGATGCCATGTTCCAAGAGCGCCTCATAGGCTGCCTGAAGCCAGATGTCCCGGGTGCCGCGCCAGCCAGAGGTTTTTTCGGTCAAATGCTCGGTCATTGGGCACCGATAGCAGCGCAAAACAGGTGCTGCAATCAAAATTGACACCGGTGTCAATAAAAGCGACATGAATGTCGTTTTCAGGCCTTTTCATCCGGCACGAGCGTTCCGTATGGTTCTGTCGCGCCTGGAATGCGCCCGGAGTTGAGGAGAGGTCCGCGTATGTCGAAAGATCCGTTGTTACAGCCCTACCAGCTGAAACATCTGACACTGAAAAACCGGATCATGATTACGTCGCATGAGCCGGCCTACCCGGAAGACGGCATGCCCAAGGACCGTTATCGCGCTTATCATGAAGCGCGGGCCAAGGCGGGTGTTGCCCTGACCATGACGGCCGGATCCGCAGCGGTATCGCGAAACTCGCCACCGGTGTTCAACAACATTCTTGCGTACAAAGATGAGGTTGTGCCCTGGGTGAAGCGGCTGACCGACGCCTGTCATGATCACGGCTGCGCGGTCATGATCCAGCTGACCCACCTGGGGCGCCGGACTCATTGGAACAAGGGCGACTGGCTACCAGCCGTTTCAGCAAGCCACGAACGCGAACCGGCTCACCGCGCCTTTCCAAAAAAGGTTGAAGACTGGGACATACAGCGCATTGTCCAGGACTATGCGGATGCGGCGGAACGGATGAAGGCCGGCGGCATGGACGGTATTGAGCTGCAGGCCTACGGGCACCTGATGGATCAGTTCTGGTCGTCGCTGACAAACACGCTCGAAGGGCCTTATGGCGGTTCCTTGGAGAACCGCATGCGGTTTTCCGTTGAGGTGATTGATGCCGTGCGTGAGCGGGTAGGTGATGACTTTATCGTCGGTATCCGGTTCACAGCGGATGAGGATCTTGAAGGCGGTATCTCGGAAGAGGAGGGACTGGAAATTGCCCGCCGCCTGAAAGCCACCGGCAAAATTGATTTCCTGAATGTGATCAAGGGCCACATCGATACCGATCCGGGGCTGACCGATGTCATCCCGGTCCAGGGCATGCGGAACGCACCCCATCTCGACTTTGCGGGTAAGATCCGAGAGGAAATCGGACTGCCGACCTTTCATGCGGCGAAGATCCCGGACGTAGCCACGGCGCGCCACGCAATCGCGGAAGGCCTTCTCGACATGGTCGGGATGACCCGCGCGCATATGGCGGATCCGATGATCGTGCGGAAAATCGCTGAGAAACGGGAAGAGGACATCCGCCCGTGTGTCGGCGCGACCTACTGCCTTGATCGAATCTACCAGGCAGGCGATGCGCTCTGCATCCACAATGCTGCAACGGGCCGCGAGCTGACAATGCCGCATGAGATCCCGCCGGCCGGTCAGCGGAAAAAGGTTGTGATTGTTGGTGCGGGTCCGGCCGGTATGGAAGCCGCCCGGGTGGCGGCCGAACGCGGGCACGATGTCACTGTTTTCGAGGCGGCGCCTGATGCGGGCGGTCAGATCCGCCTGACAACCCAGTCCGAGAGACGCCGCGAGATGATCTCGATCATCAAATGGCGGATGGAGCAGTGTCTGGCGAGGGGTGTTAAGTTCCACTTCAACACATTCGCGGAAGTCAATGATGTGACTTCGGAAAAACCGGATGTTGTGATTGTTGCAACCGGCGGAATGACGCATACCGATGTGCTGACTGAGGGAAATGACCTCGTCGTGTCGAGCTGGGACATCATCGCGGGAGATGTAAAGCCTGGAAAACGCGTACTGGTCTATGATGATGCAGGTGATCACGCCGCGCTTCAGGCCGCGGAAGTGATTGCAAAGTCCGGTGCCCATGTGGAAATCATGACGCCGGACCGGTCGTTTGCCCCGGACGTGATGGCCATGAACCTCGTGCCCTACATGAGGGTGCTGCAAGACAAGGATGTCCGGTTTACGGTTACATACCGGCTGAAGGCCGCCAAACGGTCCGGGAACATGATTTCCGCAGTGATCGGCACCGATTATTCCGCGCATACCGAGGAGCGGGAGTTCGACCAGATTGTTGTCAATCATGGTACCATCCCGCTCGACGAGCTGTATTTCGAGTTGAAGCCGAACTCCAAAAATCTTGGCGCGATTGAACAGGAATCACTGATATTCGGCCGGCCGCAGCCTCTCGACAGGAACCCGGATGGGGCTTTCGCGCTCTTCCGGATCGGCGATGCAGTATCCGCCCGCAATACACATGCCGCAATCTACGACGCCTTACGCTTGGTCAAGGATTTATGACAGTTGTTGCGCTGCAATAGGATTTGCTGTGGCGCGTCTGTCTTGGGCTATCAAATGCCGCTTTTGCACTACGGCGGAAGGGGTGGTTGAGCCTATTTTCGCAGCCAGAGGAAACCGTAGGCAACGGTTTTGATAGGACATAGCAAAATGCTCAGCGACGCAGACATTCTCTCTCTTTTGATGGGCCGGCGGGCGAACCACTCCCTGCCGCAGGCGTTTTACACCGACGCAGACGTTTTCGACGCGGATATGCGGAACATCTGGCACAAGGAATGGATGTTCGCGCTGCCTGCCGTGGATATTTCCAAGAGTGGAAACTACGCGACCCTTCAAATTGGCGCCTATTCCATCATTGTTGTCCGAGGGGCCGATGGCGTTGTCAGGGCATTTCACAATTCCTGCCGTCACCGTGGCAGCCGGATTTGCGCGGCCGCCAAAGGATCTTCGCCGAAACTTGTGTGCCCCTATCACCAGTGGACCTATGAGCTGGACGGGAAATTGTTGTGGGCCCGCGAGATGGGGCCGGACTTCAAGCCGCAGGACCACGGCCTGAAGATTGTTCACTGTGCCGATGTTTCTGGCATGATCTTTATCTGCCTTGCCGATCATGCCCCGGACATCACGGAATTGAAGGAGCAGGCAGCGCGGTACATGGGCCCGCATGACCTTGGCAACCTAAAGGTCGCGCATCAGTCATCGATTATAGAAAAGGGCAACTGGAAACTCGTTCTGGAGAACAACCGCGAGTGCTATCATTGCTCTGGCTCTCATCCGTCGCTTTGCAGGACTTTCTCGGACGATCCAAACCTTGTTGGTGCGGATCCCTCCGAATCGTCCAATGAGGGACTGGCCCATGTGGATCGCTGCGAGCAGGCAGGCCTCCCGGCCAAGTTCGTGATTGATCCAAGCGAACAATGGCGGTTTGTTCGGATCCCCTTCCTGGGTGATGCTGTAAGTTATACAATGGATGGGAAAGCGGCCGTTTCCAAACGGATCGGAACGGTCCCATTTGAAAATGCAGGCTCTTGCCTCTTCTTCCACTATCCGAACACCTGGAATCACTTCTTGTCAGATCAGGCACTGGTGTTCCGGGTGCTGCCGATCGGTCCGATGGAAACTGAAGTCACGACCTTCTGGCTGGTGCACAAGGATGCGGAAGAGGGCAGGGACTATGACCTCAAGCGTTTGACGGAGGTGTGGGAACACACGAACGACGAAGATCGCCAGATCATCGAGGAAAACCAGCGCGGTATCTTGTCTCCCGCTTATGAGCCGGGTCCGTACTCGGTCAAGCAGGAAAGCGGCGTCATCCAGTTTGTTGATTGGTATGCACGCACGCTTGAACAAGCGCTCGTCGGGCGTTTCCGGGTGGCGGCGGAGTAGACCATGGCGATGATTCCAATGCCGGGAAAAGACACGTCTGTCTGGACCGACAATGAACCGCTCGAATGCGTCAATGTGCTGCCAGAGGCGCCGAATGTGAAAACATTCACGTTCCGGCCGCCCTCCGGCGCCCGCTTTGTGTATAAGGCGGGCCAGTTCATCACGCTGGATTTGCCGGTGCCAGGGGGCAGCGTTCAGCGGACCTACACGATCTCATCATCGCCTGTGAACCAGGCCTATCTGTCGGTCACTGTCAAAGCGCAGGAAGGCAGCATCGGCACCCGCTGGATGCTGGACCATCTTGAGGCAGGGATGCGGATCAAGGCGTTCGGCCCCGCAGGCTTGTTTCATCTACCGCCCAATCCGGACGGAAAGTATCTCTTCATTTCCGCCGGATCCGGCGTTACGCCGATGATGTCCATGGCCGGGACACTGTTTGAACGCGGCGAAGAGCCCGACATCTGTTTCATTCAATGCGCCAACCGCCCGGCGGACCTGATTTTCCGCAAGCGTCTGGAATACATGGCCTGCCGCACAAACGGTCTGGCGCTCCACTTCGTGGTGAATCAGGCCGACCCTTATGAGGTTTGGACCGGGTATCGGGGCTACTTCAACCAGCTGATGCTGGGTCTGATGTGCAACGATTATCTTGAGCGCGACGTTTACTGCTGTGGCCCGGAAGGGTTCATGGAGGGGGTTCGCGAGATCCTGAATGCGCTCGGCTACGACATGGACCGCTACCATCAGGAAAGCTTCCAGGCACCGGCGGAAACCAAAGCGGAACTTACCGAATTCGACGATGTCGTGCCGCAGGAAGATACCCAGGCGCAGATCGTGTTTTCAAACTCCGGCGTATCGGCTTGGTGTTCGGAAACCGATACGGTTTTGGCAGTTGCCAAGGATGCCGGGCTGAACATTCCCTCTGGTTGCACCTTCGGCGTTTGCGGCACCTGCAAGGTCAAGAAGACCTCGGGCGAAGTTCACATGGTCCATTCAGGCGGCATCAGCGACGAGGACGTGGACGCCGGCTTTATTCTGGCCTGTTGCTCCAATCCGATCGGAACCGTGGAAGTGGAAGTTTAGTCAACGGACAATCACTCTGGTTTTGGTTGAACAGGTTCGCCCAGCCCTCTAAGGTTGAAGGCTGGGAGGGCCTATGGACAGTCTTGCGCAGACAATTTGCTCCTTTTCGCAGGCGCGCAGAGCATTCAGCGGCCTGGTGCTTCTTCTATGGGCTGTTTACGGCGCACTTAGCATTGCCGAGGCACAGTCTGAAGCGGGGCCTGCGATCAGTTCCGGACCTCAGGACGGAGCAGTAAGCGTGGAAGATCCAAACACGCCAGCAATGTCCGAGGAGCCCCTCACTCCAAAGCTGGAACAGTTAGATGCGGACAAGATCATCGCCGATTGCCTGGCCAAATATGCGGCACAAGGGGCTATAAACGCGTTTACGCGGAGCCTTTGTGAGAACGAAGTCAAGTTTAAGGAGTTCGAAAACGAACTGGCGCACGACACGCCATATCTGGATCTGTTCGACGCTCCATTCAGTCTTGAACACCTGCGCCGGCGGGCACTTCCGGAAGGAGCAGTCTAACGGTGGGTATCTTCTGGCTCTGGGCCCTGGTTTGTTTGGGCATCACCCTGGTTGTTTGGTTTCCGCTTATTGCCTTTGTTCATCGCAAGCTGCTGGGCCAAATCTTTGTCGTGCTGCTTGGCCTGACGGCTCTAGGCGCAACGGTTGGAGTTCTCGGCGGCTTGAGCCGGGAAGGGGCGGTCGGTGAGATCACAGCCGCTGTATTAGGGTTGCTGGGCGGAGTCGTCGTTTGGATATTTGCGACCGATCTGCACAAAAAGGCTGATTCTGACTCTCAGCCGCACAGCGGGGCTCTTGTTTCTGTCTGCGTATTTGCTTTTTCGCTGTCTTTATTTCTGTCCTATATCCAGGCTTCGCAACGGCGCGCCGACCCGGAGCGTTTTTTGTTTTGGCGGGCGCAATGTGTCGAGATGTTCAGTGATCAGGATAAGCTCACGGATCCACTGACCTTCACGGTCATGTCCGACAGCTTTGGAAAAATTTGCGCGAATATTTTCAAGTATGAAACGGGAAAAATGGTTAAGGGCGAGCCGGAAACCCGCCCTTAACGCGCTAAAGCCCTAAGACAGTCTAAGATCCGGCATTCCGTAGTCTTGCGATCAGGCTGGACGTGTCCCAGCGGTTTCCGCCCATGGCCTGGACTTCCGCGTAGAACTGATCGACCAGGGCCGTAACGGGCAAGCGTGCGCCGGTGTCGCTGGCGGTTTTCAGGCAGATTCCCAGATCCTTGCGCATCCAGTCGACCGCAAAGCCATAATCGAACTTGCCCTGATGCATGGTCTCCCAACGGTTTTCCATCTGCCAGGACTGGGCAGCCCCGCCGCGAATGGCGGAAATCACCTTTTCGACGTCAAGCCCGGCCTTTTCGGCAAAATGGATGGCCTCCGACAGCCCCTGAACGAGACCGGCAATACAGATCTGGTTGCACATCTTTGTCAGCTGCCCGGCGCCACTTGGACCCATCAGGCCAACGAATTTGGAAAAGCACTCGATGACCGGCTTGGCCTTGTCAAAGACATCATCATCGCCGCCGCACATCACGGTAAGAACACCGTTCTCCGCTCCGGCTTGCCCTCCGGAGACCGGCGCATCGATGAAGCCGCAGCCCTTTTCCGTGGCCACCGCATAGAGTTCGCGGGCAACTCCGGCGGAGGCGGTTGTGTTATCGACAAAGATGGCCCCTTGCTTCAAGCCATGAAAGGCGCCGTCGGGTCCTGTCGTCACAAAGCGCAGGTCATCGTCATTGCCGACACAAGAGAAGACGAAATCACACCCTTCGGCAGCTTCCCTGGGCGTCTTGGCAAAGCCGCCACCATATTCCGCGGCCCACTTTTCCGCCTTGGCGGTTGTGCGGTTATAGACTGTAACCTCATGTCCACCCTTGGTTTTCAGGTATCCGGCCATTGGATATCCCATTACGCCAAGACCGATGAATGCAACCTTTGCCATGAAATGCTCCCCTACAGGCAAAGGCCCGGCATGGCTGCCGGGCCTGTCGTTTGAAACTGTCCCATGGTTTTAGGGCATTTGCCGCGTCCTGTCAGCTTAGATCCAGTACGGCCCCCGGCGCCACAGACGGGTGTGCCGCTCACGTTTTTCGGCGTCCTTATCAAGGTGGCGCTGCGTGCGCGGGTCAATCCGTGTGGACGGAGTGAAACGGCTTGCCTCCAGGAAGGAGCGTGCATAAATGTCTAACATGTGCTTACATCCTCGTGCTGGTTTGTATGCTGTGAATATGCCGATTGAGTGCGGAAACTGCGAGTCAGTAAGAATTTCAAAATATAAGGTCAACTAACAAATGGATTGGCGCTCCATACCGTCACTAAGCAGTTTGCGGGCCTTTTGTGCCGTCGCTTCAAGCAACAGCCTGTCGGCCGCTGGCCGGGAACTGAACGTTACGCATGCAGCGGTAAGCCAGCAGGTGCGCGGCCTTGAAAAACACCTTGGCGTTGCGCTGATCCAGCGGGAAGGGCGGGGCGTCGTCCTGACCCCGGAAGGGACCGTTCTTTTTGAAGGGCTCAAAAGCGGCTTTGAGTCCATCCAGGAAGCGGTTCACAAGGTGTCCGGGGCCGATGATGCCCGCCCGATCAACATCACCACCACGCCGTCCTTTGCGGTGGGCTGGCTGATGCCGCGGATATCGGACTTCCGCGCCAAGCACCCTGATATTGATCTGATGATCAACCCATCCCCTTATGTAGTGCCGTTTGAGCCGGGCGGGGTAGACCTTGCCATACGGTACGGGGCCGGGAATTGGCCGGGGCTCGAGGCGGAGATGCTGGTTCACAGCAATTATGTCGTTGTCGGAGCGACTTGCCTGGTGGGCGACCAGGAAACCTTTGCGCCGGAAGATCTGATCCGGTTTCCGTGGCTTCAGGAGTTCGGTACCAATGAAATTGCCCTATGGCTGGAACGTCAGGGCGTGGTCGCACCGTCCCGGCTGAACATTTCGCACTTGCCGGGTTACATGATCCTCGACGGGGTGAAAAAAGGTCACGGCATCACGGCGATGGCGAAAACATTCATCCAGTCCGAAATCGAGGATGGGGTCATCCGGGTGCTGTTTGAAGACTTGCGGCAAAGTACGAACGGCTATCACATCGTCACCCGGCCCGGTGTGCAGCGTCCCGCGATGAAGGCCTTTGTGAAATGGTTGCGCTCTCTGAAGGACAGTTGAGCGGAGCATCTGTTTTACTTCGGCGCGGCAAGGGCCAGCCCCACCACGAGCAGCATGGAGATGGCCATCGCAATATTGACGCGGCGCTGAATATGCGGGGCAAGATTGAGCCGGTGCACGGTCATGCCGGCATAAAGCCAGACAAAATGGATCGGCACCCAAATCAGGTTCATGATCAGAAACTTGAGCAGTGTTTCTGCGATGAGACTAGATGGCAGAAATGCAAAGCCGGTTATGAGCGTCGTGTTCACCGCATAGGCTTTCGGATTGACCAGCTGAAGTGTGACACCGGCCCAGAAGCCCGGTGCACTCGGCGCCTCCTTGAAGGCAATGCGGGCGCCTGCAAAGGCAATCCGGTAGGCAAGATAAAGAAGGTAGAGGGTTGAGGCGATCAGAAGGATGGCGCGGATGTTCTCGTTCGCAAGGATCACGGTTGCCATGCCCGAGACGACGGCAATGGCAACAAGATTGGTGCCAACGAACAATCCGCCGATATAGCGCGCACCGTGGTTGAACCCGAAGGCCGATCCGACACCGGCAACGGACAGAACGCCCGGCCCGGGGGTGATGATCAAAAAGAAAACAGCCAGTGCAAAGGTGATCATTCTGCCGTCTCCCTCCTGAACCCGTCCCGGCCTGCCGGAAGACCGGAGCGAAGCTACCGTCCGGCCACAGCCCGTCCTTTCCGGTTATAGGCCGCCGAGCGCTTGATCAAGGTCGGCAATGAGATCGCTGATATGTTCAATGCCGATGGACAGCCGCAGCAGATCATCTGGAATGCCTGACGCATCGCCCTCAATTGTCTGGCGATGCTCGACAAGGCTCTCCACACCGCCAAGAGAGGTTGCCCTTTGAAACAGGTCCAGGGCACCGACGGTTCTCATGGCCACCTTCCTGCCCCCCTTGATCCGGATCGACATGAGCGAGCCGAAACCGCCGGTCATCATGGACTTTGCGAGGGTGTGCTGGGAGTGGCTCTCAAGCCCCGGATAGAGCACCTCGGCGATGGCTGCATGGCCCTTCAGGTGCTCCGCAAGTTTTTGCGTATTTGTATTCATGCGTTCCACGCGCAGGCTCAGCGTGCGCAGGCCCCGTAACAGAAGCCAAGCTTCAAAGGATCCCATGACCGCGCCGCCGAGTTTGCGTTCTTCGGTCAGAAACGCCCAGGCTTCGCTATCAGGATCTTTGGTGGTCACGACACCGCCCAGAACATCCGAGTGGCCGTTCAGGGCCTTTGTCGCAGAATGCATCACGAGATCCGCCCCGAGCGCCAGGGGCTTTAGAACAAGCGGTGTGGCTGCCGTTGCATCGACCGCGAGCAGTGCCCCGGCCCCTTGGCAAAGCTTTGCAATCTCCTGGATATCCGCAACATCCAGAAACGGATTGCTTGGCACTTCCAGCCAGACCAGGTCCGGCTTCGTCACCGACAACTCGTCGGAAAAAGCCGATGGATCCGTGGCATCGGCCTCGATCAGGGCAATGTTGGTGCGGGCGCAGAGTTTGCGCAGGAACAGCGTGGTGCCCCAATAGATCCCGCTTTGGACCAGAAGCGTGCCGCCTGGTTTCACACAGCGGGCAACCGCAGCAACAGCGGCCATGCCGGAGGCGAACAAGCGGCTTTCCGCACCGCCTTCCAGCTGCGCAATCAGGCCCTCGGTCTTGCGGAAAAGATCATTGTCATCCCGGCTGTAAAGGTGGCTGGAGCTGACGAGTTCATAAGCCTCGTCCCGTACGAATGTCGTTGCAACCGGAATCGGCGGGACAACGGCCCCTGTTGCCGCATCAAACCCGCCGCCGCCATGGGCCAGCAGGCTGTCTGAATGAAGGCCGGAGATCTTGAAAGGGGATTTTGTCATGGGACCAACGCTGAAAGATTATGAGGGGGCGTTTCGATATGAATTCCGGTTTTCTCTCATCCCACAGGACCCCTCCGCAAGGAGACATAGGATGAGAGACGGCTGGGAGCGCCGGATGAATGATCTCCGGTGCCGGGTCCGGCACCGGAAGTTCAGGTCCTTACCTCTTCAAATGGCGGGTGAGCCGCTCTTCGATCTTGTCCCAGATCCGGCGCAGGGTCTCCACGATCATCAGATAGGCGACCGCCGCCCAGATGTAGGCCTGGAAATCGTAGGAGCGCGAATAGGCACGGCGCGTTTCGCCCATGAGATCGTAGATCGTGACGATGGATGCGATGGCCGAGCCCTTGATCATCAGGATGATCTCGTTGCCATAGGGACGGAGCGCCACCATCATGGCCTGTGGGAGGATCACTTTAAAAAAGGCGACCGGTTTGGAAATGCCAAGGGCAGCCGCGCCTTCCCATTGACCCTTCGGTACGTTCTCAATCGCCCCGCGCAAGATTTCGGCCTGATAGGCCGCCGTGTTCATGGAAAACGCGAAGATCACGCAGTACCAGGCTTCGCGGAAAAAGGTCCAAAGGCCAACGGCCTCCAGTTCGGCCCGGAAGGAGCCAGCGCCGTAATAAATCAGGAAAGTCTGCGCAAGCAGAGGCGTTCCGCGGAAGAAATAGACATAGCCGTAGGCCGGCCAATTGAAGATCTTCCAGGACGAGGCCCGGGCGGCGGCAATCGGGATCGAGAGCAGGGCGCCGATCAACAGCGACAAGCTCACGATCTGAACGGTGACTATGAAGCCATCGATATATTCCGGCCAGTATTTTTGAAAGAACGGACTGACGATATTCGAGGCCAGAAAATAGACCAGATAAGCGCCGGAGACGATCCACAGGGCCATGAGAACATGGCCTGCAATTCGGGCATTGGTCCACTTCTTGGGAGCTGCAGGCGGGCGCTGTGCGCTTGTTTCGGGGTTTGCGGCAATCATCGTGTTGCATCTCCCCGTTTCGACCAGCGTTCAATCGCGGTCAGGCCACCGGAGGAGATCATTGCCAGCACGAGATAAATCAGGCAGGCAACGCCGAAGAACAGGAAGGGTTCCTTCGTGACACGGGCGGCAATGCCAGCTTCACGCACCAGGTCGGAAAGCCCTATGACGGAAACAAGCGATGTTTCCTTCAGGAGGATCAGCCAGAGATTGCCGAGCGCGGGCAGGGCGAGACGGACCAGTTGCGGAAAGATAACGAGACGCAGGGTCTTGAACCGTGTCAGGCCAAGCGCGTAGCCACCTTCATATTGCCCCTGAGGAATGCCGCGGAAGGCAGAGAGAAAAGCCTCCGATGCATAAGACGAAAACACCAGGGCAAGCGCTGCCATGCCGGCAACGAATGAATTGACCTCGATATAGATGTCGTATCCAAGAAGCTGAAGACCGTTCCGGATCGCGATCGAGATGCCGAAATACACGAGGAAAAGCGTCAGAAGTTCGGGCAGGCCCCGGAAAATCGTGGTGTAGACATTCGCCGCCATTCTGAGGCTCGGCTCTTCGGACTTTTTCGCAAGCGCGATGATAAAGCCCAGCACGAGACCAAATGGCAGTGTCGCTAGGGCCAGGGTCACGGTGATGAACACGCCCCAGGCAATCGTATCGCCCCAGCCCATTTCCCCGAAAGAGAGTAGCGTCAAAGCTTCATTCATAAGCTGGCGCGTCTTTCTGTTCTTGTTGTTGTTTTCCCGGCCGCCCCTCAGGCCGGATGGCAAAACCTTTCGGTTTTACACATGCGGCACGGCACGGAGACCGTGCCATGCCTTGTTCAGCAAACGGAAAAATCAGCCGCCGTAAACGTCGAACGAGAAGTACTTGTCGTTGATTTCCTTGTACTTTCCGTTGGCGAGGATGGCCGCGATGGCTTCGTTGAATTTGGCCTTCAGCTCGCCGTCTTCCTTACGGATCGCGATACCGGCGCCTTCACCGTTGATGACCGGATCCGGTGTCAGGGTACCGAGCAGCTTGCAGCATGCGCCATCGTCTGTCGCCAGCCAATCGGACAGCACAACGACATCGTCGATTACAGCGTCGATACGGCCGCTTGAAATGTCGAGCTTGTACTCATCCGGGGTCGGGTAGAGCTTCAGTTCCGCACCGCTGAGTTTTTCTTCAGCGTAGTTGGAGTGTGTCGTGGAAGACTGAGCACCAAGGGCTACACCGTCCAGATCGGCAGCGGACGTACCGGCGATGGACGAATCTTTCGGCACGGCAATTGCCGGCGGTGTGTTGTAGTATTTGTTGGTGAAATCGACCTTTTGCTTACGCTCTTCGGTGATCGACATGGACGCGATGATGGCGTCAAATTTGCCAGCCTGAAGGCCCGGAATGATGCCGTCCCAATCAGAGGTGACGAATTCACACTCGACCTTCATTTCCGCGCAAAGGGCATTTGCAATATCGATGTCGAAACCGACCAGCTGACCGTCAGCGGTCAGGGAGTTGAACGGAGGATAGGCGCCTTCGGTGCCGATACGGACCTTGGACCAGTCTTTAGCCTGAGCACCGCCCACGGCAGCCAGAACGGCGACTGCAGCTGCAGCCATACGCACAAAACGCATATTCATTCCCCTAAATATCTTGTTTGGGTCTTATGGCAGGTTTGTCCCGCCTTTTCGCCCGGCCGCACTATTCCATACATTCCGAACCAAATTTCAAGCGTGCCTGCGAAAAAATCACAGGCCAGTAATGCATTTTTTTCAGGCAAACAGAGTGTTCCGCAAGGGAATGACAAATATGCCGATGGAAGAGGATGAATTTTCCAGCGGGCAAGGACCCTGCGCAATTGGGGATCCTTCCTCAGCGGTAGGGGGCCTTTACCCATCCACGATCTGAATGGTTCTCATGAAAGGATTGAATTTGATGAAGAAATCAAACGGCCCTAATCAGATGCAGACAAGGCTCGCTGCCAGTGGTCGAGTTGCAATCCAATCAGGAGATATGGATGTCTGACTTCAAGCTTTTTATTGGCAACAAAAACTATTCTTCCTGGTCATTCAGACCCTGGATTGCGCTTGTTGAAAAGGACATTCCCTTCGAAGAGGTCCTTGTCCCGTTTGATTTTGAGAACGGAAATCCGGAATTCCGCGACTTTTCGCCGAGCATGAAGGTGCCGGTGCTCAAGCATGGCGAGCTGACGGTTTGGGACAGCCTGGCGATTCTGGAATATCTGGCCGATGTTTTTCCCGGCAAAGGCCTTTGGCCGGAGGATAGAAGCGCACGTGCGCATGCCCGTGCCATTTCAGCTGAGATGCACTCGGGCTTTGGCGCGCTCAGGCAAGCCTGCCCGATGAACATGCGCCGGCCCGTTGAAACACTGGCTGTCAATGATAGGGTGAAGTCAGATGTCGCGCGTATCCTGAGCATCTGGTCCGAATGCCTGGAGGCGTCCGGGGGACCTTTCTTGTTTGGATCCTTCACAATCGCAGATGCCATGTACGCACCAGTCGTCAGCCGGTTTGAAACCTATTCGCTCACCGATCACGCGGTTTTCGCCACGTACCGCGCCGCGATGACAGGTACGAAAGCCTGGCGCGAGTGGCGCACTGACGCCTTGAAGGAAACCTGGATCGTAGCTGAAGACGAGATCTGAAGCTTACTCTGCCGCCACGGCCGTCGTGGTACGCGAAAAAGCGCCTTTTGCGGTCATATAAGTCTCAAGATCAGCCACGAACCGGCGCACCTTTAAGGGAATGAACCGGTTGGACGGGTAGATGGCGTGGACAGGATGTGGGTCCGACATCCAGTCCTCCAGAACGATCTCCAGCTCTCCCGACTGAAGATAGGGCTCGGCCAGCCAGCGCAGGGCCGGGCAAATGCCAAGTCCGCCGAGCGCTGCGTGGCGCAGCGTTGCCGAATTGTTGATGACCATCACCGGCTTGACCGGAACGGAGATGTGCCGTCCGCAGCTGCCATGAAGCGGCAACAGGCCTTTTTCCGCCATATGGGGATAGAGAAGAAAATCCTTGTCTTTAAGGTCGGCTGGCTCGTTTGGCCGGCCGGCCGTGTCCAGGTAAGCGGGGGCTGCAACGAGACAGCGTTGAGCATCTCCGAGTTTCTTGACAATCAATTTGTCGTCCTGAATGACTCCCATCCGGATCGCAAGGTCGACCCGTTCTGTTTGCAGGTCGACAATTGCGTCCGAGAGCTGCACGTCGAAATAGATGTCTGGATATGATCTCTTGAACGCGATCAGGAAATCGGCAAGGACCGTTTCGGCAAATCCGTAGGGAAGGCTCACGGTCAACCGGCCGCTCATTTGGGCGTCTGTGCTTTGGACCGACCGGTCTGCCTCCGCGATACGCTCGACGATGTCGCACGCATAAGCGTAATAGCGCTCTCCGGCCTCAGTGAGGGACAATCGCCGGGTGGTCCGGTTGATGAGCCGGGTCCCGATATCCTCCTCCAGGGCGCGCACTTGTTGGCTGACTGCGGGCTGCGATACCCCGAGATCAGAGGCGGCGGCCGAAAAACTTCCAAGGCGGATTGCCTGCACAAAGCTGGTCAATGCGCTGAGTTTGTCCATGTAATCTCCAAGGCGCGCGATGCGCATCATTCATAAGAAAAAATTAGATCTCATATAAATCATAGGCCTCTTCAAAATCCAGAATAATAAATCGATCTATAGACGTATGGCCTCCCACCGGAGGCTTTCTGACCGATTTCAGTACGACCGGAGAATCAAATGACCCTAGAAACACTTGGCCTGAGCCGCCGCGGCTTTTTTGGCGCAGCCCTTGCCGGAGGAACGGCTGTCGGTGCCCTGGGCGAGCTCACCCTTGCTGCGGGAACCGCAAACGCCGCAGCCCCGCTTGCCGGAAGTCCCATGGCCGGTGCGCTGCGCCGGAAGGTTGGCTCCTTCGAAGTGACAGCTTTGCTCGATGGATTTTTGCAACTGGGCCCGGATTTGTTCGTCGGACTGGATGACGCGGAAGCGGCCAAACTTCGTGAGGCAGCCTTCGTTGAAGGGACCGATCTGACCGGCCCGGTCAGCGCCTATTTGGTCAATACCGGGGACAAGCTGGTTCTGATCGACGCTGGTACGTCCGACAAGATGGGGCCGACGCTTGGTCATCTTGGCAAAGCCTTGACCGCCGCAGGTGTGACGCCCGACCAAATTGACGCGGTCCTCATTACGCACCTTCATCCCGATCATCTGTTTGGTGTCCTGACGCCGGACGGGCAAAAGGCCTTCCCGAATGCCGAATTGATCATGCCCGAAACCGACAAGGCCTTCTGGTATGACGATGCCAACATGAATGCGGCTCCGGAACAGTTCAAACCGTTCTTCCTGGGCGCACGCGCGGCGGCTGATGCCTACAGTTCAACCGAAACACTGTTCAAGGGCGACAAGGAGATCCTGCCCGGGATCACGGCGAAAGCGATGCCGGGCCATACGCCGGGACACACCGGATATGTGATCGACAGCGACGGCGAGCGGCTGATTATTGCTGGCGACATCCTCCATGCAGCGGTCTATCAGTTCGCGAAGCCGGAATGGGCGATCGGTTTCGACATCGATCCCGCACAGGCTGTTGCCGCACGGAAAGCGTTTTTCGACGAAGCGGCCAGCGACCGGGTTCTGTTCGCGGGCATGCATATTCCGTTCCCTGGCTTTGGATACGTAACACGGGACGGAGATGGCTACCGGTTCGCGGCGGCGGATTGGCCCTACACGTTCTGACGTTGAGACGATGCAACACGGCGGGTTGTCTGCCGTGTTGCGCGTCAAAGGATGCCCATGCCTGAAAATGGGAGAAACGTAACCGTGTCACCCTTGCGGACCGAGACGGTTTCTTCCGGTATTTCGATTAATCCATCAGCGGCCCTAAGGCCGGATATCAGACCCGACCCATCCCGCTCGAACTTGTGAGCGGTCACCGTGCCGCCCGCCTCTGTTTTCAAAAAACCGCGGTAGAACTCGCGGCGGTCCGGCTTCTTCTTCGGCACGTCGAAACCGGCGGGCATTTGAAAGCGTTGCGGCTCGAGAAACGGGCCACCCGCAAGAACGCTCATGACGGGGCGGGCGTAGAGCAGAAAACACACCATGGCCGCGACCGGGTTTCCGGGAAGGCCCAGCAGGGTGCAGTTTCCAATTTGTCCGAACATCATGGGCCTGCCTGGTTTGATCGCCAGCTGCCACATGTGACGTTGGCCCAGCCGGTCGAGTGCCGCAAGCACGTGGTCTTCCTCGCCCCGGCTTGCGCCCCCCGTTGTCAGGATGACGTCAAAGCGTTCCGCTGCATCTCTCAAGATGGCTTCCACCAAATCACCGTCGTCCTTCAAGATCCCTAGGTCTTCGATGTCCACGGGGAGGGATTGAGCTAGGCCGCGCAAGAGGAAATGGTTGCTGTCGTAAACATCGCCCACGGTTATCAGTTTTCCGGGGCGGCGGAGTTCGTCCCCGGTTGAGACGAGGGCCACGCGCAGTTTCTTGAAAACGCTCAGCTCGGCCGTACCCGTTGAGGCAATTCCAGCAAGATCCTGTGGCCGGAGCCAGCTTTTTTCCGACAAGATCTCCGTGCCTTCGGACACATCTTCACCTGCCTTGCGGCAGTTCGCGCCCGGCTTGAGCCCCTGCGGAACGATCACGAACTCCCTGCCGTCCTGCGTGTGCCGTTCACAGTCTTCCTGCATGGCAACCGTGTCAGCGCCTTCCGGCATGACGGCGCCGGTAAAGATCTGCATGGCGGCCCAGGGGGCAAGCGCGGTCTCACTCGGGTGTCCGGCAGAAACACGGTTCTGCAATGGGAAAAACCCGCCAGCTTCTTCATGATCGGCATGCCGGAACGCATAGCCGTCGACCGCCGAGTTATCGGCCAGTGGAATGTTGCGGGGTGCCTTGAGCGGCTGCGCAGCAATCCGCCCATAAGCCTCTTCAAGCCGGACGATCTCGGTTTCCGTGACCCGCGAGACCCGGCTCTTGAGAATGTCCAGGGCCTCCTGGTGGCGTAGACGGTCCTTATCGTGCAGGAAGCAGTCGTTCAGCAGTGCCGGACCGGTCATTGGGATGTACCTTTCAGGCCGAGATGGGATTGAATGAAATCGGCGATGGCATTGATGTCATTCAAATCGAAGATGGTCACACTTTCTCCTGGCACATCGTGGTCGGCTGCGATGGCGAGAATGTTGGGGTCCGTCTTTGTCAGCGGGCCCTTGTCGAAACTCTCCCGGCGGCGGGCTTCGATTTTCGGATGGTTCTCGCGCTTGTATCCTTCGATCAGGATAAGGTCACACGGGGCAAGACGCGGCAGGATCGCCTCCAGCGGCGGTTCGTCTTCATCCCGCAATTCATGCATCAAGGCCCATCGCCGCCCGGAAACCAAGGCCACTTCACTGGCGCCCGCTTCCCGGTGGCGGTAGCTGTCAGCACCCGGGCGGTCGATATCAAAGTTATGGTGCGCGTGTTTGATCGTGGACACTTTCAAGCCGCGTTGCGTGAACTCGGCAATGAGGCTTGTAACAAGCTGCGTCTTGCCGGAGTTCTTCCATCCGGTCACGCCAAAGACAGGAGTGTTGTTCATGATGCTTCCTGACTGAGAAGGCGGCGGACTTCAGACAGATCTTCCGGACGGTTCGCATTGAAAAACGGATCGAGGCCGGTTTCTGGGTCGGGGGCGAACGCAACCTCGACACTGTCATGACGGTCGACAAACGCCAGTACCTTGCCGCTTTTTCCTGTTTCCAGCCATTCGGTCAAATCATCAATAAGGGCGACAGGCCAGAGCCCAAAGACCGGATGGAGCTTGTTTGACGAGGAGGCCAATGCGATCACAGGTTTGTTGCCGGGCACTGACGCTGCCATGGCAGTGACCAGATCCGCCGGGAAGAAGGGGGTATCGCCGGCAATTGAGACCACATGTGTCACATCCGGCATTTCATCCCGCGCATAGGTCAGGCCCGCCAGAACGCCGGCCAAGGGCCCCGCATACTCACCAACCGGATCGGAAACGACCGGCAGTCCGAATTCAGAAAAACGCTTCGGATCCCCATTGGCGTTGAGGATGATGGATCCGATTTGAGGGCGCAGGCGGTTGAGGATGATTTCCAGCATCGTTTTGCCGCCGAGATCGACAAGGGTCTTGTCGCCGCCGCCCATGCGCCGGGACTGACCGCCGGCAAGCACGCATCCCAATAGTTGCGCCGGGATCAAAGGGCTGCTTCCGAGTGTCATTCCGCGGCCATGCTCCCTTTGCGCCTGGCGTTTTCCGGTTCGTCGCCCGCGAGATCCGGGTTCATGTCAAATTCAATCCGTTCATTGCCCGCAAGGGCTACAAATCGTTTGCCGCGCGCGCGGCCGATCAGTGTCAGGCCCGCCTTTTGCGCAAGCTCGACGCCCCAAGCCGTGAACCCCGACCTTGAGACCAGAACCGGAATGCCCATCATCACCGTCTTGATGACCATTTCAGACGTTAGCCGTCCGGTCGTGTAAAAGATCTTGTCTCCGGCGGGTATCTTGTTGAGCATCATCCAGCCGGCAATTTTGTCGACTGCGTTGTGCCGTCCGACGTCCTCCATGTAGACAAGCGGCTTGTCCTCCTGACAAAGCACACAGCCGTGAATCGCGCCCGCTTCCAGATAGAGCGACGGGGTCATGTTGATGGTCTTGGCAAGGTGATAAAGCCAGGATGTCTTGATCTTGGCATTCGCCGGCAGATCGATCCTGTCGAAGCCCTCCATGACATCTCCGAACACCGTGCCCTGGGCACAGCCGGACGTCCGGACCTTCTTTTTCATCTTGTCTTCGAAATTCGTTTCCTGTTCCGTCCTGACGACCACCACCTCGAGATCGTCGTCATAGTCGATCCCCGTGATCACATCGGTGTCAGAAAGCATGTTCTGATTCTTGAGATAGCCGACTGCAAGCAGATCCGGAT
Source organism: Roseibium denhamense (assembly GCF_009711415.1). Lineage (GTDB taxonomy): Bacteria > Pseudomonadota > Alphaproteobacteria > Rhizobiales > Stappiaceae > Roseibium > Roseibium denhamense. Next base: position 412,223 of record NZ_SMLZ01000116.1, on the reverse strand, counting down.
GGTCCCCGATCGTCATCATGGTGACCACTTCCTGGGAGTTGAGGTAAAGCGTCAAAGGCTTTTCGGTCACCACCTTGGTCATCACCGGGGCACCGGTCTGATCAATGCCGGGCACTTCGGTGGACAGAGCCGGATCGGACGGGTCGGGTTGCAGAATGTACGGGCCGGTCACTTCCAGTCTCTCCCATGCGAGTCAGCATTTAAAGATTATGGTGCTGCAGGCATTGAACGCAAGGACCGCATTTCTCACGCCTTTTTGGTGGTCAGTGCCAAAAAGGCGCCGCCTGCCAACAGGCCCCAAAAGGCCCCGGAAACACCCAGGAAACTGATCCCGGAGGCCGTCACGGCAAAGGTGATGATCGCGCTGTCGCGCGTTGCTGCGTCCTTCGTGGCCTCGCTGATGGAAAAGGCCAGCGCACCGAGAAGCGCAAGGCCGGCTACCGCTTCGATCAGGATGGCTGGCGTTGCGGCGACCAGCGTCATGACCACTCCGGCAAAAAGCCCAAACAGGATGTAGACAATGCCGCCGGTGATAGCGGCCCAATACCGCTGCGCAGGATCGGGGTGCGCGTCTTCGTTGGCGCACATGGCCGCGGTAATTGCGGCTAGATTTACGGCGTGGCCACCAAAGGGGGCTGACAGCAGGCTGAAGATCCCGGAAATCGTGAAAAGGGACCCTGTCCGCGGCTGGTAGCCATAGGCCCGGAGCACCGCGATGCCGGGAATGTTCTGAGAGGCCATTGTCACGATAAACAGGGGCAGGCCGATACTGACAATGGCCTCAAGACTGAAGGTCGGAAGAACAAGGATCGGTTCGGTGATCAAACCGCCAGTCTGAAACTGCAGCGGAGGGCCGCTGGAAAGACCAACGGCAAAAGTGGAGATCATGGCAAGCGGCACCGCGAACAAGCGGAGGAACTTGAAGGCAACAGCCCAAACGCCGATGACAAGCAACGCCTCGAAAGGAAGCTGGGAAACCGCTTTGACCGGCGCGAGGCAGAGCCCGAACAGAACACCGGCCAGCATGGCGTTTGCCAAAGGCGAGGGGATTGCAGCGACAGCCCGGCCGAACGGCCGGACCAAGCCTGCGGCGGTGATCAAAAAGCCGCAAACGAGAAACGCGCCGACCGCCGCGCTGAAGCCGCCGTCTAGTTGACCGGATGTCGCAAGGAGGGCCGCGCCAGGAGTGGACCAGGCGAAGGAGGCCGGTATCTTGAACCAGAATGAAGCAACGATTGCACTGATGCCCATGGTGATGGAAAGGACCATCAGACCGCTGGTCGCCTCTGGTTGCGAAGCGCCTGCTGCGCTGAGGCCCTGAATGACAATCGCAAAGGAGCTTGCGAAGCCGACCAAAGCGGCCAAGACGCCGGCTGATGCAGCCTGATAGGACGGTGGGATCAGTGTTTGAGGAGCAGCCGGCATCGTGTGATCCGCGAAAAGGTGGGACGATCACACTAAACCGGCGCAGGAACGTCTGAACAGATCAGATTGCGCCCGATCCGTTCTCATCACCGCAAGGCGGCGATCCAATCAGATCATCAGCATGTCGTTCGTCAGGCGGCCTTCCTGAAGTTCACATGCAAAGTGGCTCAGCGCGAGATATGCCTCATCGCGGGTGACCTCACCGGGGTGGTCCAGAAGAGGCCGCAGCACCGGATGTTTGGCTGCAGCAAGACCATCCGTCAGATCCCGGAAAAACATCAGGGAATTTGGAAACATGCGGTAATCGGCAGGCTCGTGAATGATGCCTTCGATGTTTTCCAGGCGGGGGTCGTTCATGACACAATAGACTGTATCAAGCACGGGACCGGTGTGGCCCTCAAGCACCTGCACAATATGCTGATCAACCAGAAGCAATGCCCCGGTCACACCGGCCTTGCGGTTGATGCGGCGAATTCTCAACAGAGTGCGATCTATTTCGTCCGGCAAAGCCAAACGCATCTCATCCCATCTGATCTTGCTGCGGTAGCAGGCCCGGTAAAGTTCCATAGCGTGTCCCATCCTTTTCCAGATGGAACCAGCTTGCGACTCAATTCCTCACATTTGCTTAAAATTTTAATCAAATTCGAAGAATAGGCCGACGTTTCGGTGGCTTCCTGGAAGTTGTCAGTTCCTAGGCGATCTGGTTTGCTGGAAAGCTTCCAACAAACCTGTGCAAAACAACATCGCCACTTCTTTATGTGGAAAAGCAGTTAGAGAATCGGGCGTTTTGCTGAAAACGCCCAAAGCTGCTCGCCCCCTTAAGAATCGATCAGTTTCTGCCGTTCATTCGGATCCGATTCATCGCCCACCGATCTAAGCGACGCTGTTGAGCTTGAAATCAAGACTGGTCCTTACGGCTGGCCATTCATGCGGGAGAATCGAATAAACGGCCGTGTCCCGGAGCGCTCCATCCGGCGTTCTTTGGTGTGACCTCAAGACGCCGTCGAGTTTCGCGCCCAGCCGCTCGATTGCGGTCCGGCTCTGCCTGTTCATGAAGTGCGTGCGGAACTCGACCGCAATGCAGTCGAGGTCTTCAAACGCATGGGTTAAGAGAAGCCGCTTGCACTGGGTGTTGAGGGGCGTTCGCTGCACCGATGTCCGGTACCAGGTCGAGCCAATTTCAACGCGCTTGTGGGTCGCATCAATGTTCATGAAGGTGGTCATGCCGACCGCCTTGCCCGTTGGGTCCAGTACAGCAAAGGGCAGCATGGACCCGTCATTTTGCAGGGATAAACGCCTCTCGATTTCAGCCGCCACTTTGTCCGGGTGCGGCACACTCGTGTACCAGAGTTTCCAAAGGTCGTTTTCAGCGGCAGCTTCGGAAAGGTCCGCCGCATGAGTGTGCGAAAGCGGGGCAAGCGATGCGAACGTACCGGTCAGCGTGACGGGGGTGGGCCAGGCCATGGTTTTTATCCTGTGAGTGGGGCTTAGATGGTTGGGACGCGCTCGTGTGGTGAAACTGAAATCCGTCCCACACTTGAGCCAGCTTCCAGAGCGGATTTCAATTCCGGCAACCGCACTAGAAGCATAAACATGCACGTGTTCTTGGTGATTCTGAAGGTCATTCAGCGCATGCCGGGACAGGAACCGATTTTCTGAGACAGGTGACTAGAAAGGCCGCTCTTCGCCCGACCACTTGAAGAATTTGCCGGTGCCGGAGATATCCAGATCAACTGCCGTTTTCAAAATGCCTTTTGCGACATCTTCGGGACAATTGTCAGCGGCCGGACCGCCCATATCCGTCCGCACCCAGCCGGGGTCGACAACGGCGACGGGAATTCCGTCCGGTTCCAGTTCACTTGCAAGTCCCTGCATGACCTTGTTCACGGCCACCTTGGACGCCCGGTAGGCGAGTGTGTCCGGTTTACGGTAGCCCATCCAGGACATCTGGCTGGAGATTGTAATGATCTTGGGACTGCTGGATTTGCGCAGATGCGGAAGGAAGGCCTGGGTGATCGCAAGCGGCGCAAGCGTGTTGATTTCAAGGGTCTGGCGGAAACCATCAAAATCCATGTCGAGTGGCAGTTGCCGCTTTGGGCCGATGATGCCGGCATTGTTGATCAACAGATCAACCGCGATGCTCAGAGTGCCGGCTGTTCTCTTGACCGCATCATGGTCGGTAACGTCGAAGATGAGGGGCGTGAAACCGTCGCCAAGGGCATCTTGTGTTGTCCTGGCCATGTCATCGCTGCGGACGGAACCATAGACGGTCCAGCCAGTGCGCAGGGCTTCCTTGGCAAGTTCGAATCCAATGCCGCGATTCGTCGCGGTAATCAGGCAGACCGGCATGAAATCCTCGGAGAGTTTGGAAACGCCTTGGCGGCGCGTTGGTCAGGAAGGACACGTGACAATACCGTTGCTTGTTGGTTTGGCAAGGATGACGAAAGTCCTCTTGTTTGGGCATTCTAATGCAACCGGCGCCTGCCTTTTCCAGAACCGCTGCTATGAGGCCGGTTGGTTTCAGCCAAAATCGGCGCGGCCAGCTGTGACCGGGCTTGTATCGTGTTCAACGGGATTTTATGTGTTGATCCAGCATGAAATGTGGAAACACGGCGCCTGCCAATCCAAAGCTTTGCCTGAACCTGGTTGAGCTTGGGTTTCGGTTCCGGGATCCGACTTGATGGGAATATTGAATGAGCGAAAGCCTGAAAGCTGCCGTAACCGAACGGCTCAAGCAGATAAAGGGGCCGGATCTTGAGAGCGATATTATCACGCTCGGTCTGGTCTCCGACATCTTTGTCTCCGACGGCCGCGTCGCTTTTTCAATCACGGTCCCGGCCGAGCGTGCTCAGGAGCTGGAACCGCTGAGACAGGCGGCCGAGAAAGTCGTAAAGGAAGTCGACGGTATCGAAACCGCCATGGTGGCTTTGACAGCCGAACGGCAAGCAGGGGCAGGGAAAACACCTCCACCGCCGCCACCCCCGCGCCCGCCAGTTTCGGCACAGGCCCGTCCGGCTCAAGAAAAAGCTCCGGCAAAGCCCGGGGTCCCGGGCATCAAGAACATTGTCGCAGTCGCCTCGGGAAAAGGCGGTGTCGGCAAGTCCACCACATCCGCTAACCTCGCGCTGGGCCTTGCGGCCAACGGCGTGAAGGTCGGGGTTTTGGATGCCGACATCTACGGGCCGTCGGTGCCGCGCCTCTTCAATGTGTCCGGCAGGCCCGAGGCACTTGAAGGCCGGATGCTGAAACCGCTGGAAGGCCATGGCATCAAGGTCATGTCCATGGGGTTCATGGTGGAAGAGGAAACGCCCATGATCTGGCGCGGACCCATGGTGATTTCCGCACTGACACAGATGCTGCGCGAAGTTGCCTGGGGAGAGCTTGACGTGCTGATCGTCGATATGCCGCCGGGGACCGGGGATGCGCAACTGACCATGGCCCAGCAGGTGCCGCTTGCCGGAGCGGTTATCGTCTCGACACCGCAGGACCTTGCGCTCATCGATGCCCGGAAGGGTTTGAACATGTTCAAGAAGGTCGATGTCCCGGTTCTCGGAGTTATCGAGAACATGAGCTATTTCCTGTGTCCTGATTGCGGCAGCCGCCAGGATATCTTTGGGCATGGCGGTGCGCGGGCGGAAGCCGACCGGTTAAAGGTACCATTCCTTGGCGAGGTTCCGCTGACCATGAAGGTCCGGGAGACATCGGATGCCGGGATGCCGATCGTGATTTCGGACCCGGATGGACCGATCTCCAAGATTTACCGGGACATCGCTGAAAAGGTCTATGCAGCGATCAATGATGACACGGGGCCGACTGCACGGGCTGCGCCGCAAATTGTGTTCGAATAGGTGTGAAAACACGAGGGCGGCAATCGCATCCTGTTGCCGACTTCATCCGGATAAATGTATCAATTGCGGGCCACACTCTATGGGTGTGGTCGGAAATGAGCCGTGATACGGCCGTAAAGCCTGTATCAAAAACGATTTCACGTCCGGATCACAGCCCTGGTCTACAGTTCTTCCCGTAGAGTGCGAGGATAGGTTGTCCTCGCAGTTTCAAGTTGGCGCAGGGAGACAGCGGGGTATGGCTTTGGACGATGTTAGGCCGAGCATATCCGGCAGTAAGCCTTCCATCCTTGTTTTGATTGTTGTTTCCTCCGTCACCATGGCTGCCATGCAGATTTATCTGCCCTCGATCAATGGCATGCTGACAGAGTTCTCCGCGACCGCGAACGAGTTTCAGTGGACCTTGTCCGCTTATCTGATCGCCATCGCGATTTCACAACTCATTTGGGGGCCGCTGTCGGATCAGTTCGGGCGTAAACCGATCATTGTTCTTGGCATGGCGCTGTTCGTTCTAGGCACATTGATGTGCGTGCTGGCGACCACCGTTGAGAGCCTGATGATTGCCCGTGTGATCCAGGCTGCCGGCGGCTGTACGGGCCTTGTTCTTGGCCGGGCCATGGTGCGGGATATCTACGGTCCCGCGCAGTCTGCAAGCATGATCGGATACCTGACAATGGGCGTTACGGTCATGCCGCTGGTCGCGCCTGCAATCGGAGGTCTTCTTGATCCCTATTTTGGATGGCAGGGCGGCTTTTACCTGATGTTGGGTCTGGGATTTGCAGCGCTTTGGGCCAGTATTGTCGGCCTGCCCGAGACCCATTTTTCAAGGCGCGAGGCGGGGCCCGGTGAGATTATCCGGTCCTACGTCCAGCTCACCCGCGAACGTCTTTATTGGTGCTACGCCCTGACCGTGGGCTTCAGTGCGTTCACGTTTTTTGCGTATCTGGGTGGCGCACCTGTTGTGGCGTCGCAAATTCTCTCCGTCTCCCCGGCGGGCCTCGGCGGGTATATGACCTTCGTTGCGCTTGGCTATTTTGGCGGCAATTTCCTGTCCGGCCGGTATACACAGCGGTTCGGTATGGTCCCGATGATCCTGGCCGGTTCCGGGTTGGGCCTGTTCGCAATTGCTCTTGTGGCCGCATTTACACTGGCCGGAGCCCTGTCGCCTCTGACCCTTTTTGTGCCCATGGCGATCCTTGGCCTTGGCAACGGCCTTTGTGTTCCAAGTGGATTCGCAGGTGCCGTCAGCGTCCGTCCGGATTTGGCAGGCGCGGCATCGGGCCTGACTGCATCTCTTCAAATGAGCTTGGGCGCCGTTGCCGGAACATTGGTGGCAGCCGCTTTTGCAGGCGGCCTGATGCAGGCCAGCGCCTGGGCGATGCTGGCGGTCATGGCACTTGGGATGGGATTGAGCCTGTTTTTTGCGCTTTTGATCAGGCCAGTGACTGCAAGAGTGTCGTCCATTGTTGCAGCTGAATAAGAAACGGCCCGTTCCGCGGGCCGTTTCTATTCGTCACAATCGATACAAATCAAAAGCCGGATAGATTAGCCCCCGGTAACGCTCATGTGGCGTGAGACCGCGGGCTGGCGGGTCTTCCGGTCAATCACGAAATCATGTCCTTTGGGCTTGCGGCCAATGGCTTCGTCGATCGCGTCGCTCAACAGCTCATTCCCCTCCGAGGCCCGCAGCGGCGCTCTAAGGTCCGCCATATCGTCCTGACCTAGGCACATGTAAAGCTGGCCCGTGCATGTCACGCGGACACGGTTGCAACTTTCGCAAAAATTGTGGGTGAGCGGTGTGATGAAGCCGAGGCGGCCGCCGGTCTCCTCAATGGTGACGTAGCGCGCCGGGCCACCCGTCTTGTAGGGAATGTCCGTCAAGGTGAACCGTTCGGACAGCCTTGCCCTTACGGTTGAAAGCGGAAGGTACTGGTCCGTCCGGTCGCCATCTATTTCGCCCAAAGGCATCGTCTCGATCATGGTCAGATCATGCCCGTTTTCATGGCACCATTTGAGCATCGTCTCGATTTCATGCTCATTCACGCCTTTCAGCGCGACCATGTTGATCTTGACCTTCAGACCGGCCTTGGTGGCTGCACGGATGCCATCCAGCACCTTGTCCAGATCGCCCCACCGGGTCACGGCCTTGAATTTGTCCCGGTCCAGCGTGTCGATGGAAACATTGATCCGCCGAACGCCGCAGTCATAGAGTTCGTTCGCGAACCGGGCGAGCTGAGACCCGTTTGTGGTCAGGGTGAGCTCTTCAAGCGCGCCCGTGTCGATATGGCGTCCAAGGCTGCGGATCAGAGACATGATGTTTTTGCGCACCAAAGGTTCACCGCCGGTCAGACGCAACTTGCGGACACCCTTGGCAATGAAAGCCGAGCAGAGGCGATCCAGTTCCTCAAGGCTGAGTACTTCGCGCTTTGGAAGAAACGTCATGTCTTCCGCCATGCAATAGACACACCGGAAATCACAACGGTCCGTGACCGAGACCCGCAGATAGGTAACTGCACGGCCAAAAGGATCGATCATCGGGGTAGGGGCGGTCGACAAGGGTAGTTCACTTTCCGCCGGTACCTTGATGGCCTCATCGCTCACGTTTTTCTCCCCGCATTTGTGTCCTCTTGCCATGATCATACGGCACGATCCGACAGCGGTTCAATCAAAACCGCGCGTTTGGCATGTCACGTCGTCGAAAAGTAAACTCTCCAGTTTATTTTTGTCAATTGATCTCGATAACAGTGAGGTTACCGCAATCTGGCGCCGCGCCTTTGTCGGCTGTTCAACGCGTGGCTTTCAGGCCTGATACATTGATCTGCTGCTGCCGGGCTGCGTATCCATGAGGCAAGACAAAGAGATAGGGTATAATGACAACACTGGTCTGGTTCCGGCAGGACTTGCGGCTTGCCGACAATCCCGCGCTTCATGAAGCAGCAGAACGTGGTCCGATCCTTCCGGTCTATATTTTTGAACCGGCTGAGGAGACTGGCGAAAGTCATCCGTTGGGGGGCGCCAGCCAATGGTGGCTGCACCACAGTCTGCAGTCACTAAAGAAACGGCTGCCCGGCCTGGTCATCATGAAAGGTGATGCCCGCCATCTGATACCGCAGATGGCAAAAGACGTTGGCGCGGAGGCTGTCTACTGGAACCGCTGTTATGAACCGAAGGCCATTCAGCGCGATACCGATCTTAAGTCCTCTTTGAAGGACGATGGCTTTGAGGTCAAAAGCTTCAAGGCGTCGTTGTTGTTCGAACCTTGGGAAATGGAAACAAAAAGCGGCGGCCCGTTTAAAGTCTACACGCCGTTCTGGAAAAGTGCCCAGCAGAAGCCTGTTCCGGAACCGTTGGCCGCCCCGGACAAGCTGGACACGATCTCCTATGACGGCGGTATCAAGATTACTGAGCTTGATCTGTTACCGCGCCGGCCGAACTGGGCGGCCGGCTGGGAAAAGCTTTGGTCGCCTGGGGAAGAGGGCGCGCACCAACGCCTGACGACCTTTCTCCAGAACGAGCTTCAAGGATATGGAGACCTGCGCAACCGGCCGGATCTTCCAAATGTGTCCCGCCTGTCACCGCATCTTCACTTTGGCGAAATCTCGCCGCGCTCTGTCTGGCATCAAACCCATCAGGCCGCTGCAGCCAAGAAGTCTCTCGCCGATGATGCGCACAAATTCCTGTCCGAGATCGCTTGGCGGGAGTTTTCCTATCATCTTTTGTATCACTTCCCGAAACTGCCGGAAGCCAACTGGCGCCCGGCCTTTGACGCGTATCCCTGGCAGGAGCCGGGTGAAGACCTGATCCGCTGGCAAAAGGGATTAACTGGCTATCCGATTGTCGATGCGGGCATGCGGGAACTTTGGCGAACCGGATACATGCACAACCGGGTGCGCATGATTGCAGCCAGCTTTCTGATCAAGCATCTGCGCATCGACTGGCGGCATGGGGAAGCGTGGTTCCGCGACACGCTTGTTGATGCGGACCTGGCCAACAATTCGGCCGGCTGGCAGTGGGTCGCGGGATCCGGCGCGGATGCGTCCCCTTATTTCCGGGTGTTCAATCCGATCACGCAAGGGGCGAAGTTCGATCCGGAGGGCACTTATGTCCGCAAATGGGTTCCCGAACTTGCAGAGCTGCCGACCGAACATTTGTCCGCGCCCTTTGATGCGCCTCCTGCCGTCTTGAAGATGGCTGGCGTATCACTTGGTAAGGATTACCCAAATCCCATCGTTGATCACGCTGAGGCTCGAAAGGCAGCGCTTGCCGGTTATGACGCCGTCAAGACTGTGGGTCAGGACGCTGCTTGACCGCCGGACTTATGCTGCTACTGTCCGCGCGGCAGAAACCAGTTTTTCCTGATGAGACAAGAAGATGAGCGCAAGTGACGAGCCCTGGCCGAGCGAATTGAGGGTCGCGAAGGACCGCCGGACTTTGACCATTGGGTTCGACAATGGCGAGCGGCATGACCTGTCGGCTGAATATTTGCGGGTCTGTTCCCCCTCGGCGGAGGTGAAAGGCCATCATCCGTCTCAAAAGAAGACTGTGCCGGGCAAGCGCAATGTCGAGATCATCAAGATCGAACCGGTGGGGAACTATGCTGTTCGAATCCACTTCGACGATATGCACAGTTCAGGGATTTACTCCTGGCGGTATTTCAGAGACCTCGCCACCCATCCGGAAAATCACTGGGAAGTTTATCTTCAAGAGCTGGCAGCAAAAGGCTTGAGCCGCTAGGCACCCAAACAGTCCAAGTGCCGGAGAGATCTCCGGCACATGTGGACAGCGTTTGTGGGTTTACTTGGCGACTTCCCGGGCCAGGAAGTCACGAATTTCCGTGGCAATCAACTGGCCATCTTCTTCAAGGGCGAAATGCCCGGTGTCGAGAAGATGGAATTCCAGATTTTCCAGATCCCGCTGATACGGATGCGCTCCTTCGGCCGGGAAGATATGATCGTTTTTCCCCCAGACCAGAAGCGCGGGCGGCTGGTGCTCACGAAACAGAGCCTGCCAATCCGGATACTCTTTCAGGTTCGAACCGTAATCGTAGAACAGCTCCAGCTGGACTTCCTGATTGCCAGGGCGGTCAAGGAGATACTGGACATGCCAGTAGTTGTCCGGGCTGATCGCATCAGGGTTTCTGGTTCCATGGGTAAACTGCCACTTGGTACCATCCAGCCCCAAAAATGCGCGCAAGAGTGCGGCATTTTCCTCTGAACGGTCTGACCAGTAGGCTCTGAGTGGATCCCAGAAATCCAGCAGTCCTTCCTCATAGGCGTTGCCGTTCTGGATGATGAAACCGGTAACTTTTTGCGGGTCGTCTGCAAAGATCCGGTATCCGACCGGCGCGCCGTAGTCCATCAGATAGACGGCATACTCATCTATGTTCTTGCGCTCCAGCAGGTCTTGCACGGTCCGGGCAAGGTTGTCGAATGTGTAGTCATACTCAGCGGCGTCCGGCATGTCGGATGCGCCGAATCCTTGGTAATCGGGCGCAATTACATAATAATCCTCAGCAAGCGCCGGGATCAGGTTCCGGAACATGTGGGACGAGGTCGGGAACCCGTGAAGAAGAAGAACAGCCGGATCGGATGGATCTCCTGCTTCCCGGTAAGCGATCTTCAACCCGTCAATCACTTCATAGCCGAATTTGGTTTGTGGCACGCCGGCCGGTGTGCCTGCAGAACCGGGTGAACTTGCAAAAGTTGCAATGCCGGCTGCCAGAAGCGCAGCCGAAAGGGTTCTGGAAATCAGCGTCATTTTCCTATTCCTTCTGTTTGAGCGGCGTGGTTCCGGTCGAACCTGCCCGTGGTTTTCAGCCGGTGCCCGGCTGCATCCTCAATTCTGTGGCTTGAGGAAGCTCTTCAGCTCTTCATTTTCCGCTTCGAGTTCTGCGATGCGGTTTTGAAGAGCGTTGAAATTCGGTGCCAGCTCGTCGAGTGTGAACCGGCGCGGGATATGCTGAGGGCAATTCCAGTCAAACGCTTCGACGGTCAAGACCACAGCGCGTTCTGGAAAAGCGCGGTATCCAGGGGTGGTGAGCGTGGCAATCAGCTCCGGATCGTCCTTGGCGTCCACCTGGCGCGCCCGCGCCCAGATCTTCAAGCGGCGCCGGTTCGGATAGTCCATCAGGATCAGGGAAACACGGTCATTTTCCGATAGATTTCCACTTGTGATGTATTGGCGGTTTCCACGGAAATCCGCATAAGCGATCGTCTTTTCGTCAATCACCTTCAAAAAGCCTGCTGGCCCGCCTCGGAACTGGACATAAGGCCAATTCGATTGGGAGACCGTTGCCTGATAGAACCCGTCTCTCTCGCGGATGAACTGTGCTTCGATGTCGGTAAGCCTGTCGCCGCGGTCGACCTCAGGCAAGTCGAGAGGTGCGTAACTGTCACGGGACCCGTATTGGATCTGTCGGTCCCGGACCGACGGAGTGAATGCTATGTCACTAAATGCACGAGCCATGTCCTGCTCCAATTTATTCGTTTAACTGTACCGTTCTGTCCTTATTAAAATGTACCGATCTGTTCATTTTTCAATCGAAAAACGGCGAGATCACGGATACGTGAATTATCGACATTGAAAAAAAATGGAAATTCATACTGTCAGACCCGAGATAGAGGCTGTAAGAATAAACAGAACGGTACAGTTAAGTATGGAAAGGGCGGCTATGCGTCCGAGTAAGCGCGATGAATTGGTGCGGAAGGCGTTGGAGATTTTTGACCGGCTTGGCTATCAGGCTGCCGGAATGGATACGCTTGTCGCGGAGACCGGTATTTCAAAGACGACCATGTTTAAGCATTTCCGGACCAAGGACGATCTTATTCTGGCTGTCCTGCGCTACCGGGATGAGACCTTCCGGAACTGGTTTTTCAAACAGCTCGACGAAAGCGGATTGCCACCGGGCGAAAAGCTTCTGCATGTTTTCGATCTGCTGGAAGATTGGTTTGGCGAACCGTCATTCAAAGGCTGTATGTTCATAAAGGCATCGGCCGAGTTTCAAGAAAAAGCCCATCCAGCCCACGTCCAGTCCGCGGAACACAAGCGGCTCTTGCGTCAGGCCATTCTCGAATTGGCCGGGCAGACCGGGGTATCGGATCCCGAGCTTTTGACCCGTCAGGTGATGTTGCTAATAGAGGGGGCGATCGTTTCCGCGCAGATGGGAACGGATAGAGACCCCTCAGCTGTGGCCAAGAAGGCGGCGCGGCAATTGCTGGAGTGCGGAATGAGACCTCAGTCGACTGTCAATTGACTGTGCACCTGGTTCGAAAGCGCAAAAAAAGCCGGGTCTGAGCCCGGCTTTTTCAATTTCAGTGTTTTGAGCTGTTAGCGCTTCACAACGATCTTCGCACCGACATCGACGCTCTTGTACAGGTGAATTACGTCCTTGTTGGCCATGCGGATGCAGCCGGAAGAGACTTCCGAGCCGATTGTCCACGGCTCAGTGGTTCCGTGAATCCGGTAGAGGGTAGAGCCGATATAGAGCGCGCGCGCGCCCATCGGGTTGTTCGGTCCGCCTTCCATGAAGGCTGGCAGAATGCGGCCGTTGCGGCGCTCACGGGCCCGCATTTGTGCCGGTGGTGTCCAGCTCGGCCATTCCGCCTTGCGGGTCACCCGGTGCGTGCCTGACCATTGGAAGCCATCCTTGCCAACGCCAACGCCGTATTTCATCGCCCGGCCGTTTGGCAGGATGTGATAAAGGCGACGCTCGGACGTATCGACGACAATCGTGCCCGGCGCATAAGGCCCGTCATAACGCACCTTGCGACGCTTGATCGGGGAGGGCCCGCCCGGATGATATTTCGGAGTGACCCATTTTTTCTGGTCATGGTCGAAGAAACCGGCGCGCGCGAAAGCGTTCTCCGGCAGGATGAAGGCGGCTACAAGGACCGCGATTACACCGTAAAAAACTGTTCTCATACTGATCCCCCATAGCAGCCGGCCCACAATCCGGCGCTTGTCACTTGAAGAAGGTTACGCGTCCCACGTTGCCGCTCCGTTAATGATCATGGCGTAAACCCGGCAAAAAGGGAATCTCACGACGCTGTGATATCAGCGGATCGCGCAATTGTGTTGTGCACCTGCAACGATTGATACGCCTTTAACGTGTTTTTGACGTCCTTTACCGCGTAGAAGCTGCGCACTTTCTGCGCGTGTGAACAAATCATGTCCGATCCTTCGCGGATTTGATGAAAACTCAAGTGGCGGCGTCAATCTGCAGCCGCATTTGAGGCAGCGCGGCCGTGGCTGCGGTCATAAGGATTCTCCGGAGGCGAACGCCACCCTTGAAGGCTTTCGTCCGCTGGGCGGTACACTTCCATGAGCATGGGATAGCAGGCCGCAGTATCGCTTGAATGCTCGGAACTGCAGTCGCCGCCCGGACAAGCGCTCATCACTGCCAGCAAATCGATTTCTGCGAATAGTTCCAGATAATCACCCGGACGGACCGGGCTTGCTTTCATGAAATATTGGCCGGTGTCTCTGGTAAAGCCCGTGCACATGAACACGTTCAACACGTCATGGACCAGGCGCTCCGCGTCGGGCATCGGAAGGCGGCGTGTGTCTGCCAGTGCACGTGTCAGGTTTGAATGACAGCAATGATGGTAGTCGGGCCCGCCGAGGGCCCTGGCTGTGTACGGGTCGCACCGCGTGCCGATGACATCGTGAACCGAGCCGCCGAATTCATCGATACCGTACCAGTCCAGTGTGTCTGTGGTGACCGTGGCAATGGGTCTCAAATAGGGAAAGCAGGACCATAGCCGGTCACCAGTGGTGACGTGCGTTCCATGAAGCGCCCGCGTTTTGCCGGAAAAAAATCTCTCGCTCAAATTGCCGCTGTTGAAGAGATTCAGATCCCCCACCTGAGGGCCCTCGATGGAGGTGATTTTGAGAAAGTGCCCGGCTGGGACCTCAATCGAAGCCGCATCGCGTGGCGCGACAATGACCTCGCCGATTTTCACGGCTGTCTCGCGGGCGGTGTTATAAAGTGAAAGGTCAGGATGCGGCAGGGTTTCGGGCGGATAGCAGATGACCGGCTTTACTTTGCGGCGCGTGCCGGCATCTTCTGGTTCTGTCATGGGAGCCCCTTAAGCAGCTGTGAAACTGCCCGTTTTGTGGACCGGGACGTCCCGTTTTGGCAAGGCCTGCGCAGCGGCAAGGCGTTCGCCCAACGCTGGTGCGCTCCTTCTCAACCACCAAGCCCGAAGGAGCAGCTGGCCTTGAGCGGAACCCAGTTCGACAGCGCCTTAAATCCCGGTGCCGACGCGCGGTAATGGGCTTCAATCGGCTGATGAATGGAAAGCTCCCGGCTATAGACGCCCATAAAGGTGCTGTTTCCGGTCTTCTGGGTTGTCACCTGGTAAGGGCCGGCGACTTGACCGCCTTCTTTTGCAATATAAACCGGGACAGTTCCTTCCTTGTTGGTGAACACCCAGATGGACAGTTTCGCATCGGCCGGGCAGGCGGCAACGGTTGGCCCCTTGATCCCCATTTGCAGCTTCGTGACCTGAAGCGGCTGATTGCCCGGTGCCTGAAGCGTGACGGCCGAAGCCGCGTTCGGAAGAAGAGAGGTGGCCAGAACGGTCGCGGCAAGAAGCGTTTTAAAGGTCATTGGTCGGTCCCGTGAGTTGGCGGTCTTTCAATGCGGGTTCTTTGATGGCCAAGAAGTGGGAGCCATTGCCCCGATTGCGAGGAAAACCCTCCGGCTGGTGACCTCCGTCACACTTTTTTGGCAGGAACAACAGTGCCGAAACGGTAACCAGGGGAGATTTCAGGTTGGCGGCTGCTGCGCTACCTGTGGTGCAGATCATCTGGCGATCAACCGGATCTGATTTTCCGTCCAAAGCGGATTGATTGGGGATTTACCAGGCATTTTTGGGGGTTTCCAACAAAACGCGCGATGCGCTAGTCACAGAAACCACTTGATGAATCTGGAAAACTGCCGTACCAAACGGCCATCGATATTTGCTGGACGAACTCTGTGACTGCGCGGTTATCCGCGAAAGACGATCTTCCGTTTCAAAATCGACTACCCGCATGGACCCGCTCTCGAGCTAGTCCTGCAAAATTTATCTGCCCTTTGAAAAGGACATCGTTATGACCATCGGCACAGTCAAATTCTTCAACACCACCAAAGGCTACGGCTTCATTCAGCCGGAAGACGGCAGCAGCGACGTATTCGTCCACATCTCCGCTGTTGAGCGCTCCGGCATGACCACTTTGAACGAAGGCCAGAAAGTCAGCTTCGAAGTTGTTCAGGACCGCCGCTCCGGCAAGTCCGCAGCTGACAACCTGTCTGCAGTCTAAGTTTACCGAACGGGTCCTCAAGGATCCTTTCGGACTTGGATGAGTTTGAAAAGCCGGGCTTTTGCCCGGCTTTTTTGTTTGTTGTGCGGCGATCTGTTCAAGTGCGGGGCTTTCTTGCGCGCAGTGCTGCAAGGTTGGAGACAAGTAAGGCGCCTATTACAAGGATGCCACCAGCAAGGGCATAGGAACCGGGATCCTCGCCGACGAGCGCCCAAACCAGCAAAGGCGCCAAAACCGATTCCAGGAGGATCAGTAGCGCGACCTCGGCCGAGCTTATGTAGCGCGGGCCGATCGTCAAAAGGCACGTGGCCAGGCCGATAAACAGCCCATGGCCCAGAAACAGCGGCCATTTTTCCACAAAAGCGGGCAAGGGTGCCTGAAACAGACCGATCAGCACAGCGGTCCCGATAAATGCGATTGGGATCGCGGGGATCATCGGGGTTTCTTTCAGCTTGCGCACCAGGGTGAGGGCCGCAGCGTAGGACGCCGAGATGTAAAGCGCCCAAACATCGCCCTTCCAGGAGGCCACTTCATTCGTGTGCGATCCATAGGCAAGAACGGCGAGCCCGCAAAAGACCGCGGCCATGGTGAGGATCATCCGTCTGCTGATCGGTTCGCCCAAAAAGATGCGGCTGTAGACAGACGCAAACACCGGCATGGAAGCGAAGATGAACACCACATTGGCAACGCTCGTATTGCTCACCGCCAGGACAAAGGCCGGGGCCGTCGAGGCGATCAGCACCGTGTACCAAAAGCCCGGCCATCCAGTCCGAAAGAGCGTCCGGAAACTTCCGAGACCGGGAAACATGAGAACAGCCGCCAAAACAACAGAGCCGGAGATCAGGGACCGCCAAAAGGTCGTGACCATGGGCTCCTCGCCGATCAGGCGGACAAAAAGCGAATCCGGCACGACGCAAAGCACACCGAGTGTTGTAATTAGCAGCCCTTTCAGATGATCGCCCATCCTGAAGAAGCTGCAGAGGGCGAAGGAGGGTGTAAAGCCCAGTTTCGGCCGCGAGAGTTCGCTGCGTTGTTTTTCAAGATTGATTGGCAGCCCAGGACACCCAGAGCTGATGAGGACCCAGTCCTGTTGGTCCTCCATCAAAAAGTGTCCGCCGTCTTCTGGTACGCATGGTTCCAGGCAAGACCCGGGCCGCCGCAAGGGATGGTATACTCGAACCGGCTACCCCAAGTTCAGTTCCTTGAAGAAGTCGTTGCCCTTGTCGTCGATGACGATGAAGGCGGGGAAGTCCTCGACCTCGATTTTCCAGACGGCCTCCATGCCGAGTTCTTCGAATTCAACGACTTCGACCTTCTTGATGCAATCCTGGGCAAGGCGCGCGGCCGGGCCGCCGATGGAGCCCAGATAGAACCCGCCATGGGCCTGACAGGCGCGGCGGACTTGCGGTGAGCGGTTGCCCTTGGCCAGCATGACCATGGAGCCGCCGGCAGCCTGGAACTGGTCCACAAAGGAATCCATGCGCCCCGCTGTGGTCGGGCCGAAAGAGCCGGAGGGCATGCCATCGGGTGTCTTGGCGGGACCTGCGTAATAAACCGGGTGGTTCTTGATATAGTCGGGCAGGGGCTCGCCGGCTTCCAGGCGTTCGCGCAATTTCGCATGGGCCGCATCCCGGGCGACGATCAGCGTGCCGGTCAGCGACAGACGGGTCTTGATCGGATGCTTGGTGAGTTCTGCGAGGATCTCGGACATCGGTTTGGTCAGGTCGATCTTGACCACGTCGCCGCCAAGATGATCGTCGGTGATCTCCGGCAGATACTTTTCCGGATGCATTTCCAGCTGTTCCAGAAAAATGCCGTCCTTCGTGATCTTGCCGACGGCCTGACGGTCCGCCGAGCAAGAAACAGCAAGGCCAATCGGCAAGGAGGCGCCATGGCGCGGCAGGCGGATGACACGGACATCATGGCAGAAATACTTGCCGCCGAACTGCGCGCCAACCCCGGTTGCCTGAGTCAGCTTGTGGATCTCTTCTTCCATCGCCAGATCCCGGAACGCATTGCCGGCTTCGGACCCTTCCGTCGGCAGATTGTCGAGATAGCGGGCGGAGGCGTATTTCGCCGTCTTCAGGTTCATTTCCGCCGACGTGCCGCCAATGACGATGGCAAGGTGATAGGGCGGGCATGCGGCCGTTCCGAGTGTCAGGATCTTTTCCTTCAGGAAGTCGATCATGCGGTCATGGGTCAGAAGCGACGGCGTTCCCTGGAAGAGGAAGGTCTTGTTGGCCGAGCCGCCGCCCTTGGCCATAAACAGGAACTTGTAGGCGTCTTCGCCCTCGGAATAGAGCTCAATCTGCGCCGGCATGTTGTTCTTGGTGTTCTTCTCCTCGAACATGGAGATCGGCGCGAGCTGGGAGTAGCGCAGGTTCTTTTTGAAGTAGGCGTCACGGGCACCTTCGCCGAGCGCGGCATCATCGCCGCCGGACGTCCAAACGCGGCGGCCCTTCTTGCCCATTATGATCGCCGTGCCGGTGTCCTGGCACATGGGCAGGACACCATGGGAGGCAATGTTGGCGTTCTTCAGAAGATCGAAGGCGACGAACTTGTCGTTCTCGGTCGCTTCCGGATCATCAAGGATCTTCTGCAGCTGCTCCAAATGGCCGGGACGCAGGAAGTGGTTGATGTCCTTGAAGGCCTCTTCGGCCAGAAGCCGCAGGCCTTCCGGCTCCACCACCAAAACTTCCTCGCCGTTGAATTCGGCGGTCTTGACGTGGTCAGAGGTCAGCTTGCGGTAGGGTGTCGTGTCTTCGCCTTGCGGGAAGAGGGCGCTGTGCTGGTACTCTGGCGGGGTGACGGGCGCGTTCATGCAAAAAGCCTTCCTGATCTGGCTAGGGCTGAAATATCAGCCCCTGGCAAAAGGTCTGTGGCGTGTTCTTAAGCAAAATGTTGGAAAAGGCCAAGCCGACATAAGGTGCAAACGCTCTGCCTGCCCGGATTTGAAAGGCGTGGCCGTTGTAGTCGTAGCGGGTCTGTGAAAAAGTGCTTCTCAGGATCGTCATCCGTTCTCATCGTTTTCATGCAAAAAATGAAATTGGAAGTTCTATGGACCTGGCGTTTTGGGCCTTGTTTGCGTTGACTGTTTTCACTGCCTCGATGGTGCCCGGCCCGAGCACACTCATCGCTTTCACCCACGGTGCGCGTTTTGGCTGGAAACAGGCGCTTGCAACAGCGCTTGGAAACATGAGTGCTTCTGTGGTGCAGGCTCTCTTGGCCTGCGCTGGTCTTGGCATTGTGCTCGCCAAATCGGCCATGTTGTTCATGGCAATCAAGTATGCTGGCGCTGCTTATCTTGTCTATCTCGGCTTTTCAATGTGGCGAAGTTCTTCTGACGGGATCGATATGACCAGCGACACAAGGTCTTCCGGAGATACGAGCGGACGCCTTTACCGAAGCGGGTTTCTGGTCGCCGCAGCCAACCCCAAAGCGATCGTGTTTTTCACGGCTTTGTTTCCCCAGTTTCTCGATCCATCGGGAACAGCTGTTTCTCAGCTCACTGGTATGGTCATGTTGATAGCTCTTGTGTCTTTTTTAGTTGCCATGATTTACGGCTGTCTCGGTAGCCGTTTGAGTGCGCTGCAGCTGACGCGCCGTTTCATGGGGCGGGTTCACAAAACTATTGGCGGTTTGTTTATTGCCAGCGGTATCGGGTTGGCGGCCTCGCGCGGCTAAGAGCGGCCGCGCAGGCTCATCTGCAGTCTGTCAGCGTGTTGCGGTCAGATCCAGGGTTACGGTCACGGCTTCACCGACTGTATTGGTCGCAACGGTCGAGCCGAGGTTGTAGTTCAACCGGTTGAGCGTTGCCTTGCCTTCCGCTTTTGCCGTATCGCCGTCGATTGCAAGCGTGAAATCGAGTGTAACCGGTTGCGAGACCCCCTTGATCGTCACGGTGCCATCGGCGCGGTAGCTGGAGCCTTCGACACGCTCCACGCTTGTTGCCGTGAACTCGGCTTCCGGGAATGCGGACGTATTGAACCAGTCCTTGTTGGGCAGGGTTCCGTCGAACTGCGCATTGCCGGTGGTGGCGCTGGCCGGTGAAATCCTTGCGGAAATCTGAGCGGTTTCGGGCGCATCCGGGTCAAAGTCTATGGTGGCGGTCCATGTTCCGAAGGTGCCGCTCACCGTTCCGGTTCCCTGCTGCACCTCAAATCCGAGGCTGCTGCTGGACTGATCGACAGTCCAGGTCTCGGCAAGGGCGTGCGTCGTCGTCAGTGCCGGGGCCGCAAGGGCCACGGACAAAGCCAGTGATGTCAGTTTCATCTAGGGATATCCTTCAAAGCGATGATGAGGTGTCCGCGCGGGCCGGACCGGTCGAAACCATGCGTTTCAAGGTGTCGTCCCGGGCGATGAAATGGTGCTTCAAGGCCGCCGCAATGTGGGTTACGATGAGCGCAATCATCAGATACGCGCCGTATTTGTGAAGGACTTTAAACAGACCTTCTGCTTCTTCTTTCGTCCCAAGTGCCTCAGGCACCGGCAAATGCGGTATGGGCAGGACGTTAAAGACCACGGTCGGAATGCCCCAGGGCGATGCGGACACCATGAACCATCCCGTGATTGGAAGTGCGAAAATCAGAGCATATAGGCCGATATGGCCCAAATGAGCAGCCATGCGCTCCCAGCTCGCCATCCCGGTGGGGAGTTTCGGTGACGGGTTTGCAAACCGCCAGATAATCCGCATCAAGGCCAGGGCAAGAACAACAAAGCCAACCGATTTGTGGAGTTGATAGAGCTGAAACAGGTTCGGATCGGACTGCGGAAGCTGGTCAAGATAAAGACCGAAGGCGAGCATGCCCACGATCAGCAGCGCCATCGTCCAATGAAAGAAGATGGCGATACGGCCGTAACCTGAGGAAGTGTTCCGCAACATGTCGTACTCCGTGAGTGTCGGGACAGGACCGCCAGGGTTGGCGGTCCTGAAGTCTCATTAGTTGGTCGTATCCGCAATGAGTGTTTCCGCATGGAAGGTCACGGTGACCTCATCGCCTACGTAGGGCACAAACATGTCCATGCCAAAGTCAGACCGTTTGATGACGGTGTTCACAGCAAAGCCGGCCGCTTCTTTTTTTGCCATCGGATGTTCGCCGAGACCAACGACGTCGACCGTCAGAGTGGTCGGCTTCGTGATTCCCTTGATGGTCAGGTCACCGGTCACCGCCAGCTGGTTTTCGCCTGTCTGTTCGATGCTGGTGCTCTTGAAGGTGGCTTGCGGAAACTTTGCCGCGTCGAAGAAATCCGGGCTTTTCAGGTGCGTGTCGCGGTCCGCCCAGAAAGTGTCGAGGCTGTCGATGTTGATTGTGAACTCAATGGAGGAGTTTTCCGGCGTTTCCTTGTCGATCATCAAGGTGCCGTCCCAGTCGCCGAAACGGCCATCCGTTGTCGAATACCCCAGATGGTCGTAGGTGAAAGACAAGTTAGCGTGAGACTTGTCGAATTCATAAGCCACGGGCTCTGCGAGAGCAACGGACGTCAGAAGCGACAGGGACAGTGCAGAAGCTGCAAGACGGAACATGATCAAACCTCAAATTCTGGTGTTAGGGCTGCGTTCGCTCATGAACGCCACGCCGTCTTACATAAGCATCTTCGCATCTGCGGCAATTTGACTGACTGTTCGCTGGGATTGAACAGTTCCGTGAAAGCGGACCAATGATCCTCTGCTAGCAGGGCAGCCAGGAGATGCCTTTTATGGAACAACGTCCCCTGCGGATCGAGATGTTGCGAATCTGTATTTGATTGTAGAAATTAAGAACCACACGACCAGAGTGTTTTCGCCTGTTAACAAACTGAAATTGCATGGCATTAAAAACTGTCATCATAGCTTAAAGAAGTTCGGGCACCCCTAGGCCACTTTCCCGCAAACAAGGTTTTCATCCGGCCAGGCAGCCCAACGCTGTGGGGCAGGCGCAACAGGAGAATAAGACGTGAAACGTGCAGCTATCGTCTGTCATCGGGGCGCTTGTCTTCAAGCGCCGGAAAACACGTTTGCAGCGCTCGAAAAGGCAATTGAAATCGGCGCGGATGTCGTTGAATTCGATGTTCGGCCATCCCGCGATGGCGTGCTCTACGTGCATCACGATGAAACCGTCAACCGGACTACCAATGGAACGGGCCGGTTCGCAGACATGACGTCTGATGAGATTGACCAGCTTGATGCAGGCAGGTGGTTTCACGCCGACTTCGCGGGGGAATCGGTGCCCAGGCTAAGCGATTTTCTGGATGCCTGCCGGGGCCGGATCAAAACCTATGCGGAGATCAAGGAAGGGGACCCGGCTGAGGTGCGGGATATGTTGGCAGCTCGCGGTATGCTTGCGGACGCATGGACATTCTCGTTCGATCAATCCATCCGGGCGCAAGCGCGCGCGCAAGTTCCTGATCTCCGGCGCATGGTGCTGTTTGCCCATGTCGGATCTGTTGAACGTGCCGTTGCGCTGGACGCGCATATTCTCGAGTTTCACGAAGGCGATGTCAGCGAAGCCCTGGTTGCACAAGCAAAGTCTGCCGGGCTGATTACGCAGATGTTCTATGGCGGCAGTGACCGCGCAGTTTTTGAGACGGCCGTGCGGTGCGGCGTCGAACAAATGAACATCGATCACGTGGAGCTGTTCCGGGACGTGGAAAAGGCTCTGCTGGAACCCGTGACTTGACGCGGATCTGGCCGGCGCGGCTTAGAGTCCCGGCCGAATAGATTGAACATCCTTCCGATCAATCAGCCTGGGCGGGACGTTCTAACACCGTCTATAAAGAACAATTTTCCCGTGGACACAAACCAAGAGGCTCTTTTTCCACGGGTATCGCTCTAGAGGCCAAGGCCGCCGATACAGCTATATTTGATGTTCAGGTAATCGTCCAAACCGTATTTGGAGCCCTCATTGCCGAGGCCGCTGTCCTTTACGCCGCCGAACGGCGCAACTTCGGTGGTGATCACGCCCTCATTGACGCCGACCAGCCCATATTGCAGCTGTTCCATGACGCGGTAGGTACGCCCGAGACCGTTGGAGTAGAAATAGCAGGCCAGGCCATACTCCGTGTCGTTGGCCAACCGGATGGCGTCCTCTTCGGTCTCGAATTTGAAGAGACCGGCAAGCGGGCCGAATGTCTCCTCATGGGCAACCCGCATTTCCTGGGTCATTCCGGTCAATAGGGTCGGTGCGTAGAACGTTCCGGCGGTTTCGAGACGTTTGCCCCCGGTGACCAGGGTCGCGCCTTTTTCCAGTGCATCGGCAACATGGGCAGCCACCTTGTCAACGGCCGCCTCATTGATGAGCGGACCTTGGGTCGTGTCCGGCTCCATCCCGTTTCCGGGGCTGAGCTGTGCCTCCATG
This sequence comes from Roseibium denhamense, assembly GCF_009711415.1. Classification (GTDB taxonomy): domain Bacteria; phylum Pseudomonadota; class Alphaproteobacteria; order Rhizobiales; family Stappiaceae; genus Roseibium; species Roseibium denhamense. Next base: position 389,314 of record NZ_SMLZ01000116.1, on the reverse strand, counting down.
GCGGCTTTCAGTTTGTCCGCGAACTGGTCATATACGCCCGCTTGGACATAGATGCGGTTGGCGCACACACAGGTCTGTCCGGAATTGCGGAACTTGCTTGCTATTGCTCCTTCAACCGCGCGGTCCAGATCCGCGTCGTCAAACACGATGAAGGGCGCATTGCCGCCGAGCTCCATGGAGATTTTCTTCATGTGTTTGCCTGCATTAGCCGCCAAAAGCTTGCCAACGCGGGTCGACCCCGTGAATGTGATCTTGCGCAGATCGGGGTTTTCGCACATTTCCTCCCCAATCGCCGGAGCATCCCCGGTCAATATGTTGATGACGCCTTTTGGCAACCCGGCTTTATCCGCCAGTGCACCGAAGGCAAGCGCGGAGAAGGGCGTGAACTCAGAAGGCTTGATCACCATCGTGCAGCCGGAAGCGAGTGCAGCGCCAAGTTTGCGGGCAATCATCGAGTTGGGAAAATTCCACGGCGTGATCGCGCCTGCAACACCAACCGGTTCCTTTGTCACGACAATCCGCCGGTCAGCCCAGGGTGAGGGAATGGTGTCGCCGTAAATCCGTTTGCCCTCTTCGGCAAAGAACCGGATGTACTTCACGCCCAGGGCGATTTCCCCTTTTGCTTCGGCCAGCGGCTTGCCCATCTCGCTGGTCAGGACAATGGCAAGGTCGTCAAGGTGATCCATGATGGCATCACACAGGTTCACCATATGGGTTGCCCGGGCGTCCGCAGTCAGTGCTTTCCAGGCAGGCAAAGCGGAAGTGGCGGCTGCAATCGCGCGATTGGTCTCCGCCCGGCCGCACATTGGAACTGAACCGATGTGATCGCCCGTCGCCGGGTTTGTGACGGCCACAGTCTGGCCGCTGTCGGCTCCAACCCATTCCCCCCCGATGTAGTTGAGATCCTTGAAGATGGCAGGGTTGAATGATGACATCGGTCGCTCCTTGGAGGACGTCCGGGCCGGACGATGAAATGGAAAATACGAGTGGGCTATAAGGAATAGGCATCCGGCGAGAGGCTTGCAAGGCCGCTTGAAGGTCTATCTGCCGGGCCGGGCGGCAAGCAGACGTCTTTGCGGCAGCGCAGCAGCAACTGCGTGGGATGAGGTCTGCAAGCCCACAACCAACCTCATCCCGAAGGGCAAGTTTCCCGGTCCCGTTTACCCGGACTGACGCTCAACTTCTTTGAGCCGCAGAAGGATCAAACGCGGTTGATCTTGTCCTGAAGGTCGGCGATTTCGTCCGCAAGCGCCTGCGCCTGCTTCTGGATCCGGTCGAGCACACTGCGCATTCCGTCAATATCGGCAGGAGCTGCGGTGTCGTCGGTCAGCGGCGGCGTTCCCCGGCCGACAAGAAGCCATGTGGGGCTTACGTTCAGCACACCTGCAAGCAAAATCAATTTATTAGACCGAGGCTCGGACCGATCGCTTTCCCAGCTTTGCAAGGTTGAGGTCTTTATTCCCAGCCGCCGCGCCAGCTGGGCGGTGGAAAGGCCGGATGCGTCCCTTGCCTTACAGATACGTTCCCCAAGAGTGTAATCGGTACTGCTGTGTGCCATGCCTTCCTTGCCACCGGTATCGGGCACTTCCGCCAGATACACGGTTCCCCCAAGAACATTCAGATTATTTGATTTGGTTGTATTGGTCATGGCGGAAACCTTGCACATTCAACCGGTGCACCGCAACAGCCTGCCATGGAATTGTCGGTCGGAGCAAAAGAAACGGCGGGAATCCACTGTGTCCTTGTCAAAAATAGCGCCGGTAGAAAACGGGATGACGGCGCATGGCGCCGGATTAGTACTCCCGCTCGAAAAAAATGCCGGCCTTGGACTCGCCGTCTGCGCCGACCTCTCCACGGACTTTCAGGCCACGATCAAGATCGATATCGACCTGTACCCGGCTGGAGTCGCTGCCGGTGCCTTGTTCAACGCCGAGATAGATATTGTCATTGATGTACTTGCCGACGGCAAGCGAGGGCCCGTTGTCGCCATCCGTGTTGATATCGATGGCATCAAGGCCAAGGCCCTTCCGGATCTGGGCCAGAGGTCCACTGTCGCTGCCGCCCGTCAGGGTGGCGATGGCCGCTGCCAGGCGCGCAACCTGGGTCGCAGATAGGTTCCCAACACTTTTGCCGAACAACAACAGGGCAAGAACTTCGTCTTGCGGCAGCTCCGGCGAGGATGTGAAGCTGATTTGCGGGTCATCGGCCTGACCACTGACCGAAACCGTGATTGTGGTATCGCTAACGCTTGTCGTGGCTGCAAAATCGATGACAGGGGTCAATGACCCTTCGAAGGTTGCATTTCCGCGGGAGAATGTCAGGCGCCTCGTCAGGATATCGAGCTGGCCGCGCTTCAGGGAAAAGCTGCCGATAGCCTGGGGATCCGCGGTCGTTCCGACGATTTTCAGGTTGCCCTGGAGTTCGGCGTCCAGGCCGCGTCCGCGGACAAAGATGCGTCCCGGTGCAGACAGAAGCACATCCAATCTTGGCGGGACGGATTTCTGGCTTGATTGACTGGTTCTTTCGCCGCCGCCGCCAAGGGCCGCGACCTGCTTGAGGATGGCGCTTGAGGCGTTGATGTGCTGCACATCCACCGGAGGGATCGCACCTGGCAAGGATTCCGGGATCGAAACATCGGCTTTCTCTATCGTCACAGTGCCCCCGATCAGCGCTGACGAACTGGGAGATGCCAATGGGCCAGACACACTTATGTCCGCACTGACAATCGCTGTCACCAATCCGGGGTCTATGTAACGGCCTTGAGAAAGGTTCACTGAAAGGTTGGCTTGATTGCCCTCGGACATGCTGACGGTGCCACCTGCGGTCAATCTGCCACCCGTCGACAACTCCCCGGCAATACCGTTCAAGGATGCCTGATCCTGAGTAACGGCAACAGACCCGGTCAGGTTTTGGACGGTCAGCCCGGTCGACAGGCTTGTCACCCTGAGCCCGGATGGGGTGGCGGTGATTTGATAGGCCGGTGAGGAGGCAGTGCCAGCGACCGTGCCGGAAACCGATATCGTACCTTCGCCGCTGAGCCCGGCTTCAATGAGCGGACGCCGCAGGGCGGCAAAGGGAACCGCCCCCTCAAGACTGAGCGACAAGGGTGTCGGCGCATTCAGGCCAACCGTGCCGCTGGCGGTCAGGTTGAGGCCGTTCGGGTCATCGACCCGTGTTGTCTGTGTGACCGTATTGTTGGCCAATGTGCCGTTTGACGTGAGAGACAGGGCCGCCAGTCCGTTGCTTTGCATTTGTGCCGCGGTCAGTCCGGCCCCCGTGAGCGACCATGCCGCTTCCGGAGCAGACGAACTGCCGCTCGCCGTCGCTGTGCCGGAGAGCGTTCCGCCCAGCCCAAGGGAGGGCACGAAGGCATTGGCAAGATTGAGCGGTACATCGTTCAACTTGGCGGATAGATCGAGGTCCGCCCCTGCGGTCCCCGAAACACTCAAGGACCCGCTGCCGAGCTGAAGTTCCAGCGGCGTGATTTGCGCGGTCTGTCCGGCATAGGTGAGTGTCGCGGGTTGCGTCAGGCGGCTTTGAAGACCCTGATAAACAAGGGCAAGATCCGCAAGGCGGAGCTGATAGCTGGCGCTGTCCGGCTGGCTGAAGAGAGCACTCATCGTGAGCCCGTCCTCACTGCCGCTATCCAGCTTGATGTCCGCGTCGATCTGGGTCCCGCCATCGTCCGGAACGGCGGTCACCTTGACGGTATGAATTGGGCTGACATCCGTGATGATATCAGTAACCTCAATGTCCGCCGACAACGTGTCCGTCGTAAACGGCGGCGCGACATTTGCATGGAGTTTCACGCCCGAAACGCTGACCGAAGGAATTTCAATATCCGCGCCCGCCAGGTCGAGCCGCAGGGTCTTGTCATCGGGGTTCGCGAGCAAAGTTCCAGTCAGCGATCCGCCCAGTTCGGTCAGAGCAAGCGGGGAGAGCGTTCCAAGATCAGGCGCCGAGATATCGAGTTGCCCGCTGAGTGTTTGCACAGGATCTGACAGGTCGCCAACTGCAAGCGACCCTTTGATCGTGTTTCCGGCCAGAGTGATCGAGAGAGGGTTCAGATCAGCGCCCCCGTCCTTGCTCGAAAGTTCCACATCCACCGCAATCGGCTGTCCGTTGAGACTTGCTGTCGTCGTCAAGGTTGCTGTCGGCGCGTCAATATCGGCTACGGCTTGCGCGCTCAGCTTCAAATCATCCAGAGGCGTTCCGGCCAGCAGGATCTGCTTTGACGTAAGCTCCGCATCAACACCGAGTGCGTCCAATGCGCCGTTTGTTTTGATTTTGGCAGCGAGCGCGCCGGCGACCTGACTGTCGATCCGGGCAAGATCTTCAAGGATGATATTAAGATCTGCAGCAACTTCATCTGGCGAATAGGCAACGGTCCCGTCCGCTTGGAGCGCGGGTGTTTTGAGGCTCAGCGTCTCGATGGTGATGTTGTCCAGACCGTTTAGGTCAAGCTGCGTATCGAGCGTCGAACGGCCTTCAAACAAGGCATCCGCTTGCGGAACGCCGAACGCGAGGGAATTGCCTGTCAGGCCCACGGCGAGTGTTCCTGCAAGTTCAGACGGGTCCAGATCGAAGGCGAGGTCCGTTGTTGCCGTGCCCCCAAGGGAGCGCCCCGCCAATTCTGAAAACGAAGACAAGTCCTTCAGTCTGAGCGTCCCGTTGCCGGTCGCCCGCGCCGCACTCAAGGTCGTTTCGGCAAGGGATGCATCCAAGGGCCGGCTGTCCAATGTCAAAGCGGATACGTCGATGGATTGATCCTCAGCGTTTGCCGTCCCGCCCGCTGTCAAAGAGATATCTCCGGTAAGCGGTTTTGTTGCCGGAACCAGCCCTTCAAACGTCTTGATCGCGAGAGATAGGTCAAATGGAACGCGAAGGGATTCAGGGCGGAAATCGGCACCATTCCCGGAAAGGTCCAGGCGGATCGGACCGGTACGGCCCTCGGTTGTCTGGATGGTTTCCAAGGAGAGGTTCGACGTAAAGTCGACAGCCTCCAGGGGGCCGGACGCCTCTGCGGCCAACGACAACTGACCAGCGGCAAGTCTCCTGTCCGGCAGGTCCAAGGCGATCAGGCTGCCCGATCCTGCACCGACGGTCACATCCGCCTTTGATTTGACGACGCCATCAGCAATCGATCCATTTGCTGCCAGCTGAACCGTTCTGGTGGTGAGATTGAGATCAACGGACTTTGGCGCAAACTCCAGGGTGAAGGACGCGGTCCCCTTGGCTTTTGTCGTCCCCAGCAAAAAGGCCTGAGCGACCGGAGGCGCAAGCGGTTCCAGGTCACCGTCTAGATCAAACTCAAGGCGGCGCTCTGATTGGTCTTCGCGAAGCGTGGCAGAGCCGGTCACGGTTGTCCGGCCATCAAGAGCAAGATCGAGATCTGCCGCCCAATCGGTGAGGGGGCCTTTTCCGGACAGATCGAGGGTCAGGGCAGGGAGGTCCGGCAGATCAAGCAGCTTGGCTGCCAGGCCATTCCGCGGTTCCGATGCTTTGATATCAAACGCAAGGATGCCTTCAGAAGGGTCAAATTCGGCATTTGCAGTCAGTCCGGCGGCAACACCGTCGATCCGCGTTGCATCAAGCCGGGCGGACAGCAAGGCCGGATCGAGGGCCAGGGCGCCCGCGCCGGTTATGGACAAGGAGACGGGGTCACCGAGAACAGCCGGTCCAATATTGATTTCATTGAGAGAGAGGCTCTCAAGGCGGATGTCGAAGGGAACGCCCACCCCACCGGCTGACGCCGCCGGGCTCTTCTGTGGGGCGTCTTCCGGACCGGAGCTCGTTGGGGTTCGATTGAGATCAATCCGTTGTGCCGTGATTGTTTCAACATCAATCTCGCCGGCAAGCAGCGCTGCTGGTGACCAGGTGACCGCAGCCTGGTCCAGTTCGAGCCAGACACCCTCCTGGTCTGAGAGGGCTACTTTGGCGACCGATGCATTCAGTCCGAAGCTCAAGTAAAGATCCGATATCTCGATTTTGAGTGTATCGGTGGACGCAAGTGTGCTGACGACATTAGACACAAAGGTCCGCCCCGCCGGGACCTGGAGCACGGCAATCGTGGCCACGGGAATGAACACTGCGGCAAGTGTCAGGAACGCGAGGATCCTTAAGAAGAGTGATAGCAAACGCATATGCGTTAGAACGCCTGGCTCAGTCCAACATAGAGGGCGAAATCCGGATCGTCTTGTTCCGGATCAAGCGGGACCGCAGCATCGATTCTCAACGGCCCTATAGGAGTAAAGTAGCGCAAACCGGCGCCCACGCCCACCTTCAAGCCGCCCGAGAAGTCAGGAATGCTGTCTTCATAGGCGTTGCCTGCATCAACAAAGCCGACCACCCCAATCGTGTCTGTCATTTTGACACGCACTTCGCCGGAGAGTTCAATAAGGGACCGTCCGCCGGAGATTTCGCCATTTACCCGCGGTCCGACATTTCTATAGGCATACCCACGGATCGAACCGCCGCCACCGGCAATAAACCGGCGGCTCGCCGGAACGTCGCGGACGGAAGGTGCGACGATTGTACCGGCCGTGACCTTTCCGGCCAGAATGAAGCGTTTTGCATCGTCAAGGGCGAGGTAGGACGAGGCTGTTCCACGCACAAACCCCATGGCCGTTGAATTGAACGTGTCATAGGCGGGCTCGGCGAAGATGTTCGCGAAGATCCCTTTGGAGGGATTCAACGGGTCATCGCGGTTGTCGAAGGTGAGTTCGGCCGGGATGCCGACAAGCAGATAGTCGTTGTCGCCGAAGACATCTTCTTCATTGGCGTAGTAAACCTCCGCGCCCGCGCGTGCGCGCAGCTGATCGCTGAATTGCCGGTTCAGATAAGCGTCATAGGTGATTGTGCGGCTCAGGTACGCGTCGGGGTTTTCCTGTTTCGCGCCCAAGCTGGTAGAGAAACTGGTGAGCGGCCCGAAGACGCCCGGTTTTTCAAACGCAATGCGGGCGGAGTATTCCTGTTCGTCGATCGAGTTGCTTCCGATCCGGCCGACGGATCCTTCCAGGGACAGCAGTTCGCCGCGCCCGAACAGGTTCCGGCGCCGCCAGTAGGCCTCAACCCCAAAGCCTTCCGTGCTGGACCAGGAGGCGCCCGCGCCGATGACATGCCGCTTGCGCTCGCTGACCGTAATCGTGATGGGCATGAGACCCTCAGGGCCTGAGATGTCGCCCTCTACAAAGCGGATGGACGAAAATATCCCGAGTTCGTTCAGTCTTTTCCGCGCCCGTGCAAGGTCTTCAGGTGAATAAACGCCGCCTTGCGGCAACATTGCCTGTTCGACCACGAAGGCGGGGTCGGTGACTTCTGTCCCTTCGACAGTCACAACACCGAACCGCGCCCGCGGACCGGAGTTTACGACCAGCCCAACATCCAGCGTGTTGGAGCTGTGATCTGCGGTGATCCTGCGCTCCGCGATGCTTGCCTTGGGATACCCCCGTCCGCGCAAGAGTGTCAGCATACGCCGCTCAGCAGTCAGGATCTTACCGGACTCGGCAGGTTCTCCGCGTTGGAGGCCCCAGAATGCCGGATCTGTTGACAAATCGCTGCTGCGGCTCGTGACCGAAACGGACCCGAATGTGAATTCCGGGCCCGGATCTATACTGATCGTAATGGGTACCGGGCGCTGATCCGGCAGATCGCCGCGTTCAAGCGCTGTTTCAAGGGGAATACCGGCAAGCGCAATATCGACCGTGCCGCCATAGCGCCCGTCGGCATAGAGTTTTGCGACAAGGCGTTCCCGATCGGAAAGAGCGCGCGAAATCAGTCCGGCTTCCCCGGAAGGCGGTTTATCCTGTTGCGAAATCAGCAACGAGGCGCCTTCGAGGTCTTTCTTCAAATCTTCATTGGTGGAGGTGACCGTGATGGCCGCAGCATAGGGCGTCGGGTCCGGAACCGCTTCTGCGGTCTCCTCATCGCCTCCGAAGAGTTTCCAGCCAAAAATCTCGAAAGCCTGGGCGGGCGGAGCCGCCGAAACGAGGGCGGATCCAGCAACAAGAGCCAACAGAAAGCTACGCACACCAAGAGGCGCGGCGGCGCAAGCTGCCACGCGCAAAGACACGCTCAAGCGCAAAGCCCGGAGCAGTCCGGACTTTCGAGACGGTAGACCCTTCACAAACTGCCGCCTAACACGGTTATGGGGCAGGAAATTGCTCCTTCATTTGCAAGTGAAACGGAGCAATCAACACCCCAACTGCATTTGCAGCCCCTACGTAACATACCCTAAGTAGCCATGGTTAAAGATCTATCACCGAGATAGATCATGACCTCCACTGCATTGCAAGCCAACCGGAGCGGCACGGGAGGCCACGCTCCAAACTGTGAACCAATAGCTAGGCCTGCGGGAGTGAATGCACAGGCCCTTGGGACGTCTCCGCCCTGACAGGACGTTTAGAAAAGCGGCTTGTCGTCCGGAAGACCCATGAGCCGCCGGGCGGCTGTTTGTGTGTTCACCATCAGCATGGCAATGGTCATTGGGCCAACTCCGCCAGGCACCGGAGTAATCGCACCGGCATGGCCAAGCGCTTCTTCAAAAGCAACGTCACCCACCAGACGGGTCTTGTCAGGACCAAGGTCTGGTGCCGGAATGCGGTTGATGCCGACGTCGATGACCGTTGCACCATCCTTGATCCAGTCACCCTTGATCATTTCCGGGCGGCCAACCGCGGCGACAACAATGTTCGCGGACCGGACGACATCGGGCAGATCCCGGGTCCGGCTATGGGCAATGGTCACGGTGCAGCTTTCCTGAAGCAGCAGGCTTGCCATTGGTTTTCCAACAATGTTGGACCGGCCGACCACGACGGCGGATTTTCCCGAGAGGGTCTCCCCAAGCGTGCGCTTCAGCAGCACAAGGCTGCCGGCAGGTGTGCAAGGCACCAGCGCACTGTCACGCTCTCCGGCCGTCAGGAGCCCGACATTGATGGGATGAAAACCGTCGACGTCCTTGTCCGGACGGATGAGCCGCAAAACCTTGCTTTCATCGATATGGCCGGGCAGGGGCAGCTGAACAAGAATGCCGTGAATGTCGTCTGCATCATTCAATTCGCTGACCAGAGCAAGCACGTCGGCTTCGCTCGTGTCGGCGGGAAGCGTGTGTTTAACCGAATGGAACCCGCAGGCTTCAGCGGCGCGGTCCTTGTTGCGGACATAAACCTGGCTGGCAGGGTCCTCGCCGACGAGAACGACTGCAAGGCCCGGCCGCTTTCCAGTTGTTTCAAGAAGGGATGCGGCACGGTTGCGGATTTCCTCACGGACCGATTCTGCAATCGCTTTTCCGTCAATGATTTGAGCCTGGGGCATTGTGCCTCCCGTTTTCAAGCTGCGGCGGGCATTGGTTTTTTGAATCGCGCATAGCTATAGGCTGCCGGACAAAAAGGCGGAAGACGGATTCCGTCTTTTCTTGCCGAACATCCGCCATCCAGCGGGGGCGGTGGTCGAAAAGTCCTTTTAGAGCTCTTTGGTGAAAGCCTGCAGCTCGGAGATGGCACAAACGATGTGATAGAACGAACTCGCCGGTGCCGGCTCGTCGGCAAACGTTCCATCGGGCTTGAGCTTGTCGTGCCATAGACCAGCTGGCACGTCTTTGAAGAAGGCGAGCATTGCCTCTGCAGCGTCAGGAATATCGTCAAGATAGGCTGTGCGTTCCGGTCCAGACGATACTTTCGCAAGAGCGATAGCTGCCTTGAGCCATTCCGTCTGGCCCCAAAGCCGGGCAATGGGATCGAGGACCGTGAAATCATCGCTGAGGGCCATGAAAACGGCCCCACGGGTATCATCAACGCCGAATGTGCGCCCGATATCGTAAAGCCGCCGGGCGGCGATCAGCGCATCGGCATCCTGGCGGGCGGTTCCCCACCTCACCAAAAGCCAGGCCCATTCGAACTGGTGCCCGGGCTCCATGATCCGGCCGGACGCATCAGGCATTGGTGACCAATCGAGATCGAAAAACTCCCTCAATCCGCCGCTCACCGGATCAATGAAGGCGACCAGCGCCAACTCGGCAATCTCGTCTGCAAGGTCCTGCCAGACCGAGTTTTCGGATGTTTCTTCCCAGGCAAGACACGCCTCGAACAGATGCATATGCGGATTGGATTTGAGGGGCGCGGATTTCTCCGGCGTGTCGAAAAAACCGTCGCGCGGATGCTGGAAGTGCGCCTCTATGTAGGTCAGAAGGCGCTCTGCTTCCTCGTGGGCCAAATCTGCCCGCTCCGGAATAAACCGCGCGATTTGGGCAAGGGCGAACAGCGCAAATGCCTGATTGTAGAGATCGAATGTACCGTCGGCCAATTCGCCAGAGGGGCCGGTTACATTGCCATAGTGTTCAAGATCTTCGCGAAACGTTCTTTCATACCAGGCCCACAGGCTGACGGCGATGTCAGCAGCGGCGCCGTCCCATCCAAGGTTTGCGCCTTCCAGAAATGCATAAATCTGGCGCGGCGGAACACGCGCCCTGACGGTGTCAGACGCCGCAGCTCCAGATTTGAGATCAAGCGATTCGAAACAGGCGCCAGTTGATGCGTCAATTCCGGCGCTTGACCAGACAGGCAGCGCTTTTTGTGTCAGCCAGGAGGTCAATTCCTCCGAAATTTTGAGGAGGCTTGCGGCCTGATTTGGGTGCATGCGGGCAATCATCGCAGAGCCTTTCAATTGGTCGCCGGAACAAGCCTTCTTTGGTGCGTACGTGACACACCATGACAAATTTCAAGCCTGCAAATCGAAAATTTATCAATTCATTAGGTAAATCAGAACCAGTGTGACAGCAATGCCACATATGATGGAATTCTCCCTGGATTTTGTCAGAACGAGCTTGGATACCGGTGGTGCGGGGTGTTACCAGACGGGCACAAGTTGGGTGGATCGGGGTAATATGCGTTTAATTGCTACTATGGTGCTCGCGGCGGCGTTGACGGGATGTGCTGCTCTTCCCGGTGACGGGCCAGCGGCGATCAACATCACGTCGCAGGATGTCGAGACCAGTGCCCAATCCGGCGACTACACGGTCGTGACGATCGACAACGCCAACATTGAACTGATCAAGGCTTACCGGCCGCTGGCATTCGCCAATCAATTCCGGGGTGTCGGGCGCGGTGGATCTCCAACCCTTCTGGGTGTTGGTGACACGCTGACCGTCTCCATCTGGGAGGCAGCTCCAGATGGGCTGTTCACCGGCGGGGAGACGGGCTCAAGCCGCATTCCATCCGTCGTTGACGAAAGCGGATATATCTTCATCCCCTATGCGGGCCGGGTGCGTGCAGCGGGCTTGAGCGTCGAAGGGCTTCGCCAATCGATCCAGAAGAAGCTCATTGGCAAGGCCGTGGAGCCTCAAGTCCTTGTCAGTCTGGAAAACAAGCTGAGCACCACGGCCGTTGTCGTTGGTGATGTGGTGAAGCCGGGGGTTTATCCGCTCTCCTTGCGGGATACGCGCCTGCTTGAACTTGTCGCAAAGGCTGGCGGGGCGCGCGAGGCGACTTACGAAACGGTCGTTACACTGAAGCGTGGGAACCGTGCTGCAACGACCCGCCTGGAAGACCTGATCGATTTTCCGGAAAACAACGTCCAGATTTCCCCGAACGACAACATTCTGCTGTCGCATCGCCCGCGTACCTTCTCGGCGTTTGGCGCGGTCAAGACAAACCAGCTCGTGCCGTTCAAGACCAAAAGCGTAACGCTGGCCGAGGCTCTTGCAACAGTTGGCGGATTGCGGGACGAACGGGCCGATGCAAACGGCATATTCTTGTTCCGGTTTGAAGATGCCGCGTTGGTTCGGCGTTTGAAACCGGAGTTGGCCGACCGCTATCCTGGAAATGCCGAAGTTCCGATCGTCTACAAACTGGGGCTTCGTGATCCCAGGGGGTTCTTCATGTCCCGCTTCTTCGAGATGCGTGACAAGGATATCCTTTACGTTTCGAACCATCCGACTGCTGAGCTCGGCAAATTCCTGCAAATCATTGCACCGCTCATCAGCAACTACTCGACTGTTCAGCGCATCGCCGATTAAGGTGAGGTGCGCTGAATACTCACAGGTGGTTTTAGCCGGTCGCAAAGATCAACAGGAACGAAGTGCATCGGGATGAGCAAGACCGCACCCATGGTGGTTCTTTTTCTCCAGGGCCCGCCAGGTGTGTTTGCGAGGTCCATTGCCGATGCCCTTGAGGCGCGCAACGTCAAGACACTCCGGATCAATCTCTCCGCCGGCGACTGGCTCGGCTGGCACGATCACCGGTGCCGGTCTTATCGCGGTAGCCTGAAAGACTGGCCTGCATGGCTGCGTGCTTACTGCCGCGGGAATGCGGTAACGCATATTGTCTATTATGCCGACCGCGTTCCTTATCATGTTGCCGCGGCAGAGGTGGGGGCGGACCTCGGGCTCACCTGTCTTGCTTTTGAAAACGGGTACTTGCGTCCGGATTGGATTACCCTTGAACGTGTGGGGATGTCCGCGCATTCGCTCTTCCCAGCCGATCCGGAAACAATCCGGGCTGCTGCTGACGGCTTGCCGCCCATTGACCGGCGTCCGCTCTATTCCTACCCCTTTGTGAATGAGGCTGTGAACGAAGTCTCATACAATATGGCCAATGTGCTCTTTTCCCTGGCCTATCCGGGATACAAGCGGGACAAGCTCTATCATCCGCTTATTGACTATCTCAGCAACATTCCGCGAATGGCGCTGGCAAGACGCCGGAACCGGCGAGCGAGCCATGTCATTGACGACATCATCTCCGTGCGGCTGCCATATTACGTTTTCCCGCTGCAACTGCAGAGCGATTATCAGCTGCGGTTTAATTCCCAATATACGCATATTGCCGATGCAGCCGAGGAAGTCATCGCGTCCTTTGCGAAACATGCGCCGTCCGCGGCACGGCTCGTTTTCAAGATCCATCCGCTGGACAACGGGATCGAGCCTTGGGAGCGCATACTCAAAACGATTTCCAAGAAGTATCGCGTCAAGAAGCGCGTCTATCTGGTGGACGGCGGGAATCTTGATCAGTTGCTGCGGCACGCAACTGGCGCCTTGACCATCAACAGCACAACGGGCATCCATGCGTTGCGGGCAGGGTGCCCGACAAAAGTGCTCGGAATTGCGCTGTATGATATTGCCGGTTTGACGTGTCAAAAGCCGCTGGACTCGTTCTGGCGTCAGGGAACGGCACCTGATCCGGAGCTGGTCGATAGCCTTGAAAGGCTCCTTGCGGCGACCATTCAGGTAAAGGGGTGTTTTTACACGCTCGAGGGGCGGACAGCCGCGGCCGAGCAGATGGCGGACCGCATTATCGCCGGCACAGTCAATTTGCCCGGAGCATTGACCGCAACACCACCAAGGCTGGAAGAAGCCCGGGAGCGTGGCATCGCAACGACATTTGCAGGGCAAATGGCAGCGACGGGAAAAACCGAGCGTTGGACCTATGTCTGGCGGGCGTGAAGACGCGCCCATAGACGCCGGTGATTTGCAGGATCGGCGACTTCTGTTCCTTCAGGGGCCGCTGTCGCCCCTTTTCAAACTTATTGGCCGTGATTTCGCCAGCCGCGGCGGAGAAGTTCACAGGATAAACTTTTGTGCAGGCGACTGGTTCCACTGGCATGGTCCTGAATGCACGAGCTATCGCGGGACGCCAGAAAAGTGGCCGGATTTCCTTGCCGAATTTGTAGATCGCAACCGGATTACAGATCTGGTGCTGCATGGCGATCAAAGGCTCTATCACCGCTTGGCGATTGAGAAGGCGATAGACCGTGGCGTCTTTATCGCGGTCACGGAATTGGGGGCCCTGCGGCCCGGTTGGATGACGCTGGAACAAAATGGTCTGTCGACACTGAGCCACTTTCCAGTCGCGCCCGATGCCATCAAGGAGATAGCTTCGGCTGCCGGGGAGATTGATCTGTCGCCGCGTTATCCGGGCTCGTTCTGGCTTCAGACCGGACCGGATGTTTTTTATAATTTATCGAACGTTTTGCTGAAGTTTCTTTATCCGAACTATCAACAGCACACGCTTTACCCGCCCGTGCTGGAATATGCCCGCGGCGCAATGCGTTTGGTCAGCCAAGCCCGCCGTGACCGCGTCGCCGATATGCTTTTGAAACAAATTCAGACCGGAGGCAGGCCGTATTTTGTTCTCCCGCTTCAGCTTGAAGGGGACTTCCAGTTGCGCCGGCACTCTCCCTTCGGCAGTTTTTCCGAAGTATTAGAGCTTGTCATCGCCTCCTTTGCCAAGGCAGCGCCGCAAGATGCAAGCCTGGTCATCAAAAGCCATCCACTTGATGTTGGTTTTGAGAACTGGCCGACGGTTACAGAGGAAACGGCTGCGGGACACGGTGTTGCTGGCCGCGTGCATTTCCTGGATGGTGGTGGCCTTGGACCGGTTCTGGAAAAAGCAGCGGGTATGGTTACGGTGAATTCGACAGCCGGCGTGGAAGCCCTCCAGATGGGCGTTCCCGTCAAAACTCTGGTCCCGGCCCATTTCGATATCGAGGGGCTTACATCAAGAAGCCCTTTGGGGTCTTTTTGGCAAGCGCCTGAACCGCCGGACGCGCAACTGTTGGATAATTACATCCGCGCTCTGGCCGCCTCCACGCAGGTCCGAGGCTCCATCCACAATCGGGAGGGCGTTCTGGTTGCTGCTCGTAATATGGCCGACCGGATAGCAAGCCGGGAGTTGAATTCTTATGGCGGTTATGTCGATCCGCCGCCGCGTCTTGCCCGTGCCCGCGAACTTGGAGTGCCGCTGTGATGGTGTTCACGCGCCTTCCGGGCGGTGGCAGGGCCGGTCCGGCTCTGAAACCGGCAATCCCTTTTTTGAGGCAGTTGTGCCGTTCGGGCTATAAGGATCATTGGAAACAAGACCGACCGGTCTTTCTTTGGGGGCATAATGAATCAGCGCTGAGGAGAGTTTTGACCCGCGCGAACCGGGCTAGAACACGCCTCATTCTTGTTCTGGATGGGCCGACACCCGTGGACGCACGCCGCGTGCCCGCCAGTCTGGTTCTAATCGAATTGGATCCTGAAGCGTTGAGTGCTTTGGGACAGGGCGAGTCGGTTTCCAAAACGGTCCACCGCCAACTCTTGAAGCCTCGGACGGCAAATGATCTTCGTTTCTTGGAAGCATATCGCAGCCTAAAATTGTCTGCTGAGACGGCCGGTGAACCTGCAGATCAGTCCGCCGAGAGCAGCTTTCTGGAAACCTTGCTGACAAGCGGAACAACAGACCGCGTGCCACGCGGGATTTGGTCACAGGTGATGCAGGACGCCCAGGCCGAACCGTCAAGCCCGGACGATGTGCTCAACTTTTTGCTTCGCGATCATGTGGTCTGGCAAAGCCCCTATACCGGCGCGATACTGGAATCCGATGAGGCCCTTAAGATTTACGCGCTTATCCAGGCGCATTGGCAGTCCAATCAGCTCCCATCCCATTGTTTTGGGGCACAGCACTGGAACCATCCATCGATCAAGGCCTCGTTTTCGGGCGTCGGCGGGCATGTGAGCTTTCACAAATCGCAAGATGAAACCCTGGCTGAGGCCAAAGAAAGCGGCGGCCGCATTTTGTCCTGGGCGGGTCGGACGGACGAGGCTTTTGAGACGGCAAGCGATAAGGCAAATGTTCCGCTGATCCGGATCGAGGACGGTTTTCTGCGGTCCGTTGGGCTTGGAGCGGGATTGGCGCGCGGGGCAATGCTGGCAGCTGACGATCTTGGGATCTATTATGATCCGTCCCGTCCCAGCCGGCTGGAGATCCTGCTGCGGGACTATGACCTGGACGAGGCAGAGCTTATCAGGGCCGAAACGCTGGTCGGCACTATTCGCACGGCCCGCGTCTCGAAATACAATTTTGGGGTTGCGCGGCAGTTCTCATTCCCGAAGGACAAGCGCATCATTCTCGTTCCAGGCCAGGTGGCCGATGATGCCGCCATCCGCAAATCCCGGTCGGCAACCATCGACTGCGCCCACACCGAAAATGTCAATCTGGATCTCCTCAGACTGGCACGGGACCGTCATCCAGACGCATTTCTGATTTTCAAGCCGCATCCGGACGTCGAAACCGGGTTGCGGAAAGGCAAGGTGCTCGAGTCAGATGCGCTCGAATATGTTGATGAAGTGGCTCGGGATGCAAACATCGTCGACCTGATTGATGCGGTGGAGTGTGTCGAGACTTTCTCGTCATTGTCCGGGTTTGAGGCGCTTATTCGCGGGAAAACCGTGATGGTTCATGGCGCACCGTTCTATGCCGGTTGGGGACTTACCGAGGACTTGACCGCCTTGAGCGGGAGGGGGCGCAGACGCAGCCTGAACGAGCTCGTATATCTTGCTCTGGTCAAATACGCGGTAACGATCGACCCGGTGACATTGCTGCCTTGCAGTCCGGAATTCCTAGTGTGGCGTCTCAGTCAGCAGAGGCAGGACCGGAAACATGTTTTGACCACAACGTTCAAACGCCGTTTATCGTGGCTTGGCAGAAGATTCGGGATTTGAGGCAGCAGGAAACGCATGACCAACGCCAAGGCCAAAGTGATTGTGATAACCGGAGCGAGCGGAGGGATTGGCGAAGCGCTTGCCTGCGAGATGGCCGGGCCGGCCACTTACTTTGCACTCATTGCCCGCGACAAGGACCGGCTGGCGCCAGTGCTGAAGAAAATAAGAGCCAGAGGCGCGGACGGTGAGTGCGCAGGAATTGATATCCGGGACCGTGACACGCTCCATGCTTATCTCGGCGACCTGGACGGCCGCCTGCCGGTTGATATGGTCATTGCCAATGCGGGCGTGACCGCCGGTCTTGGCCCTGAGCGTTCGCGGGAGCGCGATGCCGACAGCGACCGTCAGATCGATGTGAATTATCGGGGTGCCGTCAATACGGTGACCGGGCTTGTGTCCGGCATGCAGGCGCGTGGCTCTGGCCAGATCGTGCTGGTGTCGTCACTGGCGGGGATGCGTGCCCTGCCGGACATGCCGACTTATAGTGCCACGAAAGCTGCACTGATTGCTTATGGTCATTCTCTGCGCGGCTGGCTGAAGCCTTCTGGCGTCAGTGTTACGATCTTGTGCCCCGGTTTCGTGACATCGCCCATGTCCGCCCGGCACCAAGGACCAAAACCGCTCGAAATGCCTGCCGGAAAGGCTGCCAGGCTCATGGCTAACGCGATTGCCAGGCGGAAGGCTTTCTACGCGTTCCCGTTTCTGCTGGCGACCGGAATTTTGCTTCAAAACCTGCTTCCGCCCAAGATCTCCGATCTCTTCATGGGCGGGTTCAAGGCCGACATCGATTCCGATCCTCGCTACTGAAACGCCGGCGGCAACGAAGCTTTAACGCGCGGCCTTAATCAGGCGGTCGACGGCATTTCCATCCGCCCGCAAGGCATCCAGTTCGGCGGCTGTTGTCTGGACAGCGCGGGCGATCTGATCCTCAGTATGTTCACTCGTTACGAAAAAGCGTATCCGGGCCGATTTTTCCGGCACAGCCGGGAAAATGATCGGTAGCGCGTTGATGCCCCTGGCGAGCAGGCGGTTCGAGAGGGTCGCAGCTCCTGCGGAATCGCCCACGATGATTGGAACCACTGCATAGCCTTCGCTCGGACCGGTATCCAAACCGGCGGCCTTGGCAAGTTTGAGGAACAATTTGCCGTTTGACTGAAGTTTGGCAACCCGTTCGGGTTCCTTCTCAAGCAAGCGGCAGGACTCGATGGCGGCTGCGCCGAGCGGCGCCGACAAACCAACGGAGTAAACAAAACCAGGCGCCGAGACTTTCAGGTAATCACACAGGACTTTTGACCCTGCGATATAGCCGCCACAAGACGAGAACGTCTTGCTAAGCGTGCCCATCCAGACTTCGACTTCGTTCGGATCTACGCCGAAATGCTCAGCAATTCCCTTGCCGGTCTTCCCAAGCACGCCAATGGAATGGGCTTCGTCTACCATCAGCCAAGCATCATAGGATTGTTTGAGCCGAACGACCTTCTTCAAGTCCGGGAAGTCCCCATCCATGGAATAGAGGCCTTCGACAATGATCAAGGTGCGCTCGAATTTGTGCCTGTGTTCAGACAGCAAGCGTTCCAAAGCTTCCAGATCATTGTGAGGGAAGTTCATCCGGGTCGCGCCGGACAGCCTGACCCCTTCTGAAATGGAATTGTGGACGTAGGCATCTGTCAGGACGAGATCGCCCTTTTGCATCAGATGACCGATGGTGGTCACATTGGTGGCGTGGCCTGAAACCATGACGATTGCAGATTCGACGCCGTGAACCCGGGCGAGGGATTGTTCGAGCTCACGGTGAAACGGTCGCTCGCCCGCAACCACCCGGCTGGCCGAGACGCTGGTTCCATACTGCTCGACAGCTCTCTGGGCCGCACCGGTAACCTCCGGGTGCCCATTCAGGCCGATGTAATTGTAAGAGGCAAAATTGTCATACACTGCATTGTCGATTTGGCTCGTTCCGGCTGCCAAACCATCATGAGGCCGGAAAAAGGGGTTTTCGATCCCCATCATATTGGCCGCCGCACGGTGCATCTGGAGCTGTTGTATCTGCGGCAATTCCTTGAAGTCGAAGACCTTCCTTTTGACCGGGCGTTCCTGCGGCGTGGCTGCCGGCCGTTCGCTTTGACGGGTGCGCGCAGACCGGCGTCCGGCTTTTAGGCTATCCATCAGTTTGGCCCTGTCGTCAGCGCCCATTGCAACTTCCTTTGCTTGCCAGGTTCTAGAGGAACGAACCAAGTTCCCGGCTTTTGTTTTCAACTTCAGCCGCCACATCTGACAGGTCGTCCGATTGCGCGCGGTCGTCCTCCATATGAAGGCTCGCCAGCTGCTGGGTGTCGTCAGACATGCCCGAGGCTTTTTCCTCGCCAAGAACACGGTTAGCGACCCGGCTTGATAAATCGATCAGCGTCGCCCCATTGGCAAGGGACATAAGCGGAATATCGATCCCGAGCTGGCGTTCGGCGCTCATGCGCAATTCGAGAGCCATCAGGGAATCCATTCCGATTTCCGACAGTGGCTTGTGGGGATCGATTTCTTCGGACGAGATCCGAAGGATCTTGCCGATTTCCGTTGCGAGCAGCTTCGCAACTGTCTGAGCGGCCGTGACGGCGTCCATGCCGTCCAGCATGGCCGCCAGATCAATGGCGCCGTCAGAGCCTGCGTCCGGATCATCGCTCAAGCCCAGCAGACTGACCAGCGGGGTTCCGACAAGCGCAAGGTCCTTGCGCGCCGCATGCCAGTCAATCCGTGCATACCCCACGGACGCATTGGCCGTGCCGCCGGTTTGCGGCATTGCCATCAGAGCCATCAGGCCGTCCAATGCCTCTTTTGCGGTCAGGGCGTGCCTGCCGAGCTTGCGGGACAGCATCTCGTTGACATCTTCGTTCCGGGCCAGATACCCCGCATCTGAGATCGCTCCCCAGGCAACGGACAAGGCCGGGCGGCCCTGCGCGCGGCGTTTGCGGGCCAGGGCTTCCAAGTAACCGTTTGCCGCAACGTAATTTGCCTGACCGGGGTTGCCGACAAGGGTCGTGGCCGAGGAGTAGAGCACAAAGTGATCCAGCGGATCATCTTGCGTCAATCGGTCGAGCAGTTCCGCTCCACGGATTTTCGGCGCGAGCACACTGGTGAGGCCCTCATGGTCCATATTGGCAATGAGGACGTCATTCAAAACCATGGCTGTGTGGAAAATGCCCTTGATCGGCAGACGGTTGCTGCGGACCACAGCAAGAGCAGCCTTCACGGCCTCTTCGCTGGTGATGTCGCAAGACAGCCCATGAACCGTCACTCCGCGCTCAGCAAGTTTCGCGATCGCTTCTTGCGCTTCCTCGGTTCCCGCGCCCCGGCGGCTGAGCACCGCAAGATGCCGGGCACCGTGATCTGCGAGCCGGTGCAGGAGTGCAATACCGAAACCGCCGAAGCCGCCGGCAATGACGTAGGCCGCCTTCGCGTCCAGTTCCAGTTCGGTCTTGACCGGAACATCAACAGGAACTCCTGGCGGCCGCAGCACGATCTTACCGATATGCCCGGCCTGTTGCATGAGGCGGAATGCGTCCACGACTTCAGACGCCTCGAATGCGCGATGCGGCAGCGGCTGCAGAGTTCCGTCTTCAAACAGGGCGACAAGTTTGACGAACAGTTCTTCGGCCAGTTGTGGCTGCCGCGTCAGCAGTTGGTCGGCGTCAATTCCGAAATAGGTCAGGTTTTGCCTGAAGGGGCGAAGACCAATGCGGGTGTTGCCGTAATAGTCGCGCTTGCCCAGTTCACAGAAGCGGCCAAACGGTTTCAGCACCTCAATGCTGCGCTCCATCGCTTCGCCAAACAGCGAGTTGAGCACCACGTCAACGCCATCGCCGCCGGTGAGGCGCATGATCTCATCAACAAACGCCAGGCTACGGGAATCCAATACGACATCAGCCCCGAGTAGTTTCAAGGTGTTGCGCTTGTCTTCAGATCCAGCAGTCGCGATGATTTTCGCGCCCCGCCATTTCGCGATCTGAAGCGCTGCGAGGCCAACACCGCCTGCGCCGCCATGAATCAGCACCGTTTCCCCTTTTGCCAAACCAGCTAGGTGCACCAGAGCATAGTAGGCCGTCAGGAACGTCACCGGGATTGTTGCCGCCTCTTCGGGCGACACCGTGCTTGGCATCGGGGCACAGCCGCTCTCGTCTACGGTCACATGGCTTGCAAAACAGGCAGGTGCGAAGGTGATGACCTGATCGCCGGGCGCAAAGCGGGTGACTTTTGATCCCACATTGACGACGTGGCCGCAGCACTCCATTCCGAGTGTCGGTCCTGCAAAACCGTCTTCCAGCGCTTCTTCCGGCAAAAGCCCAAGCGCCCACATGACATCCCGGAAATTGAGACCACTTGCGCCAACGGCGATTTCAACGTCACGCTCCCCAAGCGGTTTCCGTTCCACAAGCTGCCAGCTCAACTGGTCCAATGACCCTTGGCGCAAAATGTCCAGGCGCATGGCTGATTCAGCGCCCTTAGTCAGCGCCGTTTGTGACAACAGCCCGCCTTTGACAATGCGAAGGCCAGATCTGGTTTTGCTGTCCAGCACAACTTCGCGTTCGCCGTTTGCAACAAGGACTTCCTCTGCAACGCGCGCGGCCGCGATACCCGGTTCCAGGTCGGGTGAAACATCAATCAGCTTAAGGTTGGCGTCCGGAAACTCATTCATGACCACACGGCCGAAGTTCCAAATTGCGGACTGGGCCGGCTGTGGTGCCAAGCCGCCGGCAATGTCCTGAGCGCCTGCCGGTGCAAGGAGAGTGATATTGCCCGGTTCTGCTCCAAGTGCTTGCAGCAGATGGATCAGGCTATGACAGCGCTGATCCACAATCGCCAGGCTGTCGCCGGTGTCTGTGAACGCCCCGAGGAGGTGGATCAAATGGCCGTCGTGATCGGCAAGCAGTTTTTTCAGTGCATTATCATCACTGGTGTCAAGTGATGCGCTCCAAATCCCATCGCCGAGCGGCTCGGTCGTCGCGCCCGGAACCAGCAGTGTGGCGTCAAGACCATCTCTTTGGAGGCATGATTTAAGGCCTTCGGCAAACCGGTGTGCCTGCCCATCGGTATCGGTCAGGATGAGATAGCGTTTCGACGTCTGCTCCTCTGTCTTGCTCTCCGCAGTTTCCTCGGATGCTTCCTCTACAACGGCAAGGGCATCAGGGGCACGCGCTGCAATAAGATCGGCCTCCACCAGTTCGGATTTCAAAGGCACCGTTTCAACGGACTGGAATCCCGCGGTTTCGAGCGTTTTCTTCCAGTCGCTCTGCTGCTTGGTAACCGGAAATTCCGGCGTCGCGCTTTCCTGCCACCAATCCGTGGCAACACCTAGGACGAGATCTGTCAGTGGGTTTGGCAGAGGCTCGGCAGCGAGGACAAGCCCATCCTTCACGACCGACAAACCCAGCGTTTTGAGCGCTTCCGGCTCTATATCCGCCAATGAGCGGGAGAACAGCAAAAGATCATATGTCCGCTCTTTGGCTGCCTCATCAAATTCGGCGAAGGACACCGCAGCAGATCCTTGCCACAGACGCTCCCCACGTGACAGATCGGAGCTTGATGTGTCAGTGACGGTCACCGCCATGTGCGATGGATCTAGGATGTTATCAAGGGCCGCGGCAATTCCGCCCGCTGCTCCGACGATCAAGATGCGCAACGCCTGATCTTCCGGCCAGTTTGTAACGATTTCCGAAGCACTTTCTTGCAGTGCAGAAGCCAGTGAGCGTTTGACCGGAGAGGCTGATCCGTAAGCCTCCAACAGACTTGAAGAATAGATAGTTGCGGCGTCTTCTTTAAGTCCGCACTGAAGAATATCAGGAAGTCCCGTCCAAAGGCGGGAAATGAGTGCAGCTTCCGCCACGTGTTCTCCGCCTCTTTCGAACAGCGCCTGCAGGAGCGTATCGGGAGAAGGGGTTTCGGACGGATCTTGCAGGATGTAGCCAGCTTCCGTTTCCTCCGCGAATCCGGTCTCCTCAAGCCAAATCAGGATTGATGAGGCTAATGGCGCTGCTGTTTGGTCGAGTTGTCCGCCTTCGATCAGACTGGTTACTGTTGCAGGTGCGGAACCCGTGATCGAATAAAGCGCCTCATGCGCGACCGAGCGGCCGAAAGCTTCGATCAGAACCCGGTTGTCATCGAACTCTTGATCGTCCGCGCCGACCAGACCAAGTTTCCCGGCAAGAGCAGAAAGCCCGGAGTAGGCCGCCGATATCGGCGAGGTCCTGTCCCACGGGGGCAGGATAGTTGCGATTTGGCGGTAGATTAACTCATCCTGGCGTGTTTCCTGGCCAAGTGTTACAGCCTTAAAGCGCGTCCGCGACAAACGGGCAATGACATCTCCGTTGCCGTCCAGATATTCAAAGCTTGCTTCAATCGATCGCGGGGATGCTTTGGTAACTTCGATACGCGCTGTAGCCGGTTGCGCCTCGGGTGCAAGCAAGCGCAGGGCGCCAATACGGATCGGCAGGAAGGACGTGTTTTCCGGGACGCCTTCGACACCTTCCAGCAAAGCGAACAAACCGTGAAAACCCGCGTCAACCAGCGTTGGACAGAGTGCGAACTGGAGATCCTGTGCCGCCTTCTCCTGATCTAACAATTTGACCGTTGCCGTGGTATCGGAGTGTTTCTCGACGCTGGCTGCCCGCCGGAAAGCAGTCCCGTAATTCAGGCCGAATGTTTCGGTGATCTTGTAAAGATCATCGTGGGACAGGACAGTGATCGTGTCTGCCGGAGCCTGTAGCCACGGACTTTTACTATGGGTTGACGGCACCGAAAATGTGCCGCGCGCATTCAAGGACCAATCACTATCGGACAGGCGTGGACGGGACAATACTTCAACAACGTGATCATCCGAAGAGATCCTGACTTGGGTTTCCCAAACCTCGCCGTCTTCTATCACGAGCGGCCGGATGATATCGAAATCCCGGAGTTCGATATCTGAGCCGCGGGTCCACCTCAGGGCAGCACGCAAGCACATTTCCAAGTACCCGGCTGCAGGGAAGACGACACTGCTTTCAACCTTGTGGTCATCCAGAAAGGGCAGGGATCCGGTGTCGATATGATTGAACCACTCGGATGTGTCCTCGCGCAGACGGTAACCAAGCAACGGCCACGTCTTACCGAACATGAAATTGACCTGTTCGGAGGTCCTTTCCGGTTGAAAAGCAGTGTTCTGCCAAGGGTATGAGGCGAGTTTGGCAAATACTTTCGGTCGCGGCCCGACATATTTGTCGAGTGATACAAGTCCACCGTGCGCAACAATCGATGCCGCTATTTCGTCCAGCGGGTTGGAGCTCGGGGCTTCCCCAGTGTGTTTTTGCTCTTTAAGGGTTTCCAGAAACTGAGCTTTTTTGCCCTTTCCCCGAAGAACATCATTGACATAAGTGCCAAGAACCGGTTTCGGACCGATCTCAACAAAAACAGAAAAGCCGTCTTCGGCCATCGTCCCGATCGCAGATGCAAACCGGACGGGCTGGCGCACGTTCAGCCACCAGTAATCCGCATCGGTTGCGACCTCAGGTGCATCTGGTGTCACGGTCGAGTAGAACGGCAAACTCGCTTTTGTCGTTTCAAGGCCGTCGAGAGCAGCCAGCAAGGGCTCCTTGATCGGGTCCACAAGCGCACTGTGGAACGGATAGGCCAGATTGAGACGGCGCAGTGCCCACTTGTTCTTGCGTGCAAACTTGGCAAAGGCCTCAAGGCTCTCAGTGTCACCGGAAATTGTAACGCTGCGCGGGCTGTTCTCCGCGGCAAGCTCAAGGCGCGGCAATCCGCTGTCCGCGATTGCCTGAACGGCCTTTTCCGCCGGCAGAAGGAGAGCGGCCATTGACCCGAGATCCCGGACGACCTCTTGCTCGCTGGATCGTGCCCGGATGACACGCACGGCTTGTTTGAGATCCAGTGCCCCTGCACACCATGCGGCCGCGACTTCCCCGACCGAGTGGCCGGCCACGCCCGCAGAGTCAATGCCACGTTTGCGCAGGGATTGAACGATGCCGACTTGGATCGCAAAAAGAAGCGGCTGAGCAATTTCAGACCGTTCCAGGTCTACGTCCAGGTCTTCTGCGAAAAGGGTGGTTACCAAGGACCAGCCGCTAACGGCCATGAACAATTTGTCAACACTGTCGAAGGCAGATCTAAATACATCGTCCGTTTGATACGCGTCTTGGCCCATGCCGGCCCATTGCGAGCCGTTTCCGGAAAACACAAATCCGATTTTGGCATCTGGCCTTATGACGCTGCCTGAAACTGCCCCCGCGGTCTTGCCGCCGCTTTCGGTAAATCCCTTCAGCGCTGCAAGGCGCTCGTCCTGGTCTTTGCCAAGAACCACCAGCCGCTCTGAGAGCATATCCCGTCCATGGGCAAGCGATGTTGCAAGCGTGGTGACCTTGGCAGGGTCTTCAGTTTCCAGAATTGCCGCATAATCAGCCGCTAGGATTTTGAGCGCGTCTTTGGACCGGGCGCTGATGATGAGTGGAGCTTCTTCGGCTGGGAGTTCTCCGACGACCGGCGCAGGATCCGGATCACCGATCACCGCATGGGCGTTTGTCCCGCCAAACCCGAATGAGTTGATGCCGGCGAGGCGCCTTTCGGCAGTTTTTTCAAGCTCTTCTGATTGTGTCGCGACCCTCAGATTGAGGTCTTCAAAGGGAATGTCGGGGTTTGGTGTGTTGAAATGAAGCGAGGGTGGAAGGACATCGTGATTAAGAGCAAGTGTCGATTTTAGAAGGCCAACAAGCCCAGATACCGGTTCAAGATGCCCGACATTCGTCTTAACCGACCCGATCGGAAGGACATTATCGCGTTTTTGTCCAATAACCTTGCCGAGGGCATCAGCTTCAGCCGGGTCGCCGACACGTGTTCCAGTCCCGTGAGCTTCAACAAATGCAAGCTGTTTTGGGTTGATGCCCAAGCCGTCATACATCTCACGCAAAAGATCTGCTTGTGCGTAGGGCGAGGGCAGGGATAACCCCACGGTGCGGCCATCTGCGTTGATGCCCGTTGCAAGTATCTTTCCGTAGCTCTTCGTGCCTTCCGGCAATTCTGTGCGTGCGGACCGCAAAACGATAACAGCCCCGCCCTCGGACCGAACATAGCCGTCGCCATTCGCATCAAATGCCTGGCAGAGCCCTGTTGGCGACAGCATTGTTGCGCGGGAAAAGCCGACAAAAGCGAACGGGCTCAAAAGCAGACTGACACCGCACACAATGGCCGTATCGATCTGCCCGCTCTCAATGGCGGAAACGGCCTCATGCAGGGCAACCAACGAAGATGAGCAAGCAGTGTCAACAGTGAAGCTCGGCCCGCGCAAATCGTAAATATAGGATATCCGGTTTGAGACGATGGACAGCGTGTTGCCGGTCATGAATTGCATGTCGGCCATTGCAGGGTCCACCAGAAACCGGTGGTGATAGTCCAAAGAAGACGCACCGACATAAACGCCGGTCGTCGTACCGGCCAGATCGCTGGGTCTAAGATTGGCGTGCTCGAGCGCTTCCCAAACGAGCTGCAGAAGCAGGCGCTGTTGCGGATCCATCTGGATCGCTTCACGCGGTGAAATGCCGAAAAACCCAGGATCAAAATCCCAGACGTTATCGAGCTGCCCAGCCGCCCATGTATAGGACTTTCCAGAAGTCGATTGTGCCGGGTGGCCGAAACGCGCGAGCGGCCAACGGTCGGTCGACACCGACGAAACGGAACATTGGCCGTTCTTCAAAAGGTGCCAGAAAGCCTCGTTGTTGTCTGCGCCAGGGAGGCGTGTAGAAAAACCCAGAATATCAATGTTGGAGGTAATCGATGCCACAGTACAACCTGTTATATTCTTTTAAAGCCAGAAGAGATCAGCGGGTTTTAGATTCTAAAATGGCGAACATCACACCGTAGTCTCCGTCACAAACATACCCGAGCGGCGGTCAGGTTTGTGTTATTTGCACAAGTCACCATAGCCCAAGGCTTCCGCCCATGCTACCTGCTGACACATGTTGCAGAGCAATAAATTCGAGGAAACCTTTTAGCGAAAAGTCGCTGGCATAAAAGAGAAACTGTCTGTTAGGACAAAAAAAACCGTTAAGTAAGTCTGGAAATAAAACGCCCTGCGGGGGCAGGGCGCTTAGTCTGATCAAACGTTGCTGTCCGGGAAGGACGATTTCCGGTCTGCCATGAAGGCCTGAAGCGCCTCATCGATGCCCGGATCGAGTTCCGGTCCGGTGTAGGCGCGCAGTTGTTCTTTCCAGATCTTGTTTGCGCGCCGAGCTGCGTCCAGTTCCCCATCCGCCAGCCATTGTTCATAGGAATTGTTGTCCGCGACCGATGAACGATAAAAAGCGCTTTCAAAATTCCGTTGCGTGTGCGCCGCGCCAAGAAAGTGACCGCCTGGGCCAACTTCCTGCAATGCGTCCATCGCAAGCGCTTCGTCGCTGACATCTATGCCCTTGGCCAGAACATGCATCATGCCAAGCTGGTCGGCATCCAAGACAAATTTTTCATAAGAAGAGCAGAGACCGCCCTCCAGCCAGCCGGCCGAGTGCAAACAGAAGTTAACGCCAGATTGGACCGTGGCCGCGATTGTTTGCGCTGATTCTTGAGCGGACTGGGCATCGGGGAGTTTTGACGCGGTGAAAGACCCGCCGGAGCGGAAGGGAAGTCCGGCCCGGCGCGCCAGCTTTGAGGCCCCATTCAAGAGTAACGAGCCTTCCGGGCTGCCGAAGGTGGGTGCGCCCGACTGCATGGAAATGGAGCTGACAAAAGCTCCAAATACAACCGGCGCGCCCGGACGCACCAGCTGGGTTAGCGCGCATCCGGCCAATGCCTCGGCCAGCACCTGGCTCAGTGTGCCCGAAACGGTAACCGGGCTCATTGCTCCTGCCAGGATGAATGGTGAAACGATGCAGGCCTGGTTGTTGCGGGCGTAGACTTTCAATGCGCCGAGCATGGTGGCGTCGAAAACCAGGGGAGAGTTGGCGTTGATCAGCTGGATCATGACGCAGTTCTGATCCACAAACTCTTCGCCGAAGACGATCTGCGCCATTTTCACGGAGTCTTCCGCCCGTTCAGGCGCCGTGACTGACCCCATGAACGGCTTGTCGGAATACTTGATATGGGAATAGACCATATCGAAGTGGCGCTTGTTGACCGGCAGGTCCACCGGCTCGCACACCGTGCCGCCGGAATGGTGGAGCCATGGTGACATGTAAGCGAGTTTGACGAAGTTCCGGAAGTCTTCGATCGTCCCGTAACGACGGCCCTGATCAAGGTCCGTGACAAATGGGGGGCCGTAAACCGGCGCAAGCACGAGGTTTTTACCGCCGATCTCGACGTTCCTTGCCGGATTGCGCGCATGCTGCGTGAACTGAGATGGGGCCGTTTTCAGGATTTCGCGGAGCATGCCTTTGGGAAATCGGACCCGCTCGCCGTCTACCTCTGCACCAGCGGCTTTCCAGATGCTTAAGACCTCTGGGTCTTCCCGGAACTCCAGCCCGATTTCCGCCAGGACCCGGTCCGCGTTGGCTTCAATGATCTCGGCTGCCTCGTCGCTGAGCACATCATAAAAAGGGATGTTCCGGGTGATGTATGGTGCTCCAACCGTTCCGGCACCGGACTGGCGCCGTTCACGACGGGCGGATCTTCCACGGCGACCGCTTGTGGCAGCTGCGTCTGACATGTGGGGACTCCCTGTAAAGTGATGTGTCGTTATGGCAAGTCTTAGGCTGATTGGCCAGCCGTCTTGGCGCAGAACCGTCTTTGGCTGCTCTGTTTCCGCCATCAAAGAACCGGGGCAATGCGTTGTCGTCTTTTGGGCATGTCGTGGGCATTATGCCGCAATGACGCAATTGCGCTATTTGTAACCGTGGACTTGGCGCAATACTGGCGCAACGCAAGCCGGTCTGCGTTCGCGGAGCATGAACCCGTGCCGCACCGGGCTTTACGGCCGAAACAGGCGGGAGAGGCGAAGTCTCGATCTTCCGGTCCTACGAAAAGGAATGAATCATGTCAGCTTTTCCTGACAAGGCACAGATCGTCATTGTTGGTTTGGGAGGAATTGTTGGCGCCTCCATAGCTCACCACCTGATCGGGCGTGGCTGGACCGATATTGTCGGCATCGACAAGTCCGGCATTCCGACTGATATCGGTTCGACCGCCCACGCGTCTGATTTTTGCTACACGACCAGCCACGATTACCTGTCGACTTGGACGTCGCTCTATTCGGTCGAGTTCTTCGAGAAAATGGGCGCCTATGAGAAGATCGGCGGCCTGGAAGTCGCGCGCACCGGCGACGATTTCTGGATGGAAGAGATCAAGCGCAAGGTGTCCTCCGGTAAGGCCTTCGGTACCCGCGCCCACCTGGTAACGCCCGCCGAAATCAAGGAAAAATTCCCTCTGATCGAAGAAGATCAGGTTCAGGGCGGCCTCTATGATCCGGATGCGGGCCTCGTGGTGCCGCGGTCACAGGCGCTCTCCGGCAAGCTGGTCGACATGGGTGTTGAAAGCGGCAAGCTGAAATCCTTCGCCAACACGCCGGCGCAATCGCTGATCGTGGAGGACGGCCGCATCAAGGGCGTGAAGACCCACCGCGGGACGATCATGGCCGATCATGTGATTGTCTGTGCCGGTCTCTGGGGCCGTCTCATTGCCGAGATGGTCGGCGAAGACCTGCCCGTGATGCCGGTGGACCACCCGCTGACATTTTTCGGTCCGTTCAATGAGTTTGAAGGCACGGGCAAGGACATCGGCTACCCGTTGCTGCGTGATCAGGGCAACTCCGCCTATATGCGCGACACCGGCGATCCCAAGACCACCGAAGGCGGCCAGATCGAGTGGGGCTACTATGAGACCACTCATCCGCGCATGTGCCACCCGCGTGACCTTCAGGAAAAAGAAGAGGCGCGCCTGTCGCCGTCCCAGCGCGATCTGGAACTGGAGCAGGTGATCGAGCCGCTTGAAAAAGCGATGGAGCTGACACCGATTCTGAGCGAGCTGGGTTATAATGAGACCTGGTCGTTCAACGGTCTGCTGCAGGTCTCCGCAGCCGGTGGCCCGTCCGTTGGCGAAAGCCAGAAGGTGCGCGGGCTTTGGTACTGCGTTGCGATCTGGGTCAAGGATGGGCCCGGCTACGGCAAGCTGGTGGCCGACTGGATCACCGATGGCCGCACGGAAATCGACCACGCCTCCATCGACTATTCGCGTTTTTACTCGCACCAGCTCACCGAAGAGTTCATCGAGGGCCGGTGCTATGAGGCGGCTCAGAAAATCTACTTCCCGGCGATCCATCCGCGCGAGCCCTATGCCAATGCCCGCAACATCAAGCGCTCGCCGTTTTACGAGCGCGAGGTCGAACTCGGCGGTCACTTCATGGAGCTTGGGGGCTGGGAACGCGCCCATGGCTATGCCGCCAACGAACATCTGCTTGAAAAATACGGCAACCAGATCCCCGTGCGCGAAAACGAGTGGGACAACCGCCACTTCTGGCGCGTGTCCAATGCCGAACACCTGGCGCTCAGCGAGGATTGCGGGATCATCAACCTGTCGCACTTTTATATGTTCGACGTTGAAGGCCCGGACCATCTGGCGCTGATGGAATGGCTGTGCGCGGCCAAGATCGGCGGCGACAACAACATCGGCAAGGGCATCTACACCCACTTCCTCGATGACGAGGGCATGGTGCGAGCCGATCTGACCATCTTCCGCATGGCCGACCGCTGCCGCGTCGTTGATGGGGCCGATGCCGGCCCGCGCGACATGCACTACGTCCGGCGCGTCGCGGAGGACAAGGGCTTCGACGTCACCGTTACCGATGTCAGCGAGAAATACACCACCATCGGGATCTGGGGCCCCAATGCCCGCGAGAACCTGAAAAAGGCAGTGTCCGACCCGTCTGCGCTCGATCCGGAAAACTTCCCATTCGCCGCGCTGCGCGAAATCGAAATTGCCGGTAAGAAGGTGATGGCGCTGCGGCTCTCTTATGTTGGCGAGCAGGGCTGGGAGCTTCATATGAAGTATGAAGACGGCCTCGCGGTGTGGGACTCGCTGCGCGATCTTGGCATCATGGCCGTCGGCATCGAGACCTACGCCAACTCCCGCCGGATGGAAAAGTCGCTCCGCCTCCAGAACGCCGACTTGCTTACCCAGTATAACCTTTACGAAGGCGATCTTGCCCGTCCGAAGGTCAAGGAAGCCGATTTCCGCGGCAAGGCAAAGCATTTGGAATACCGGGCCCGCGATCATCAGCCGGCAATGCTCTGCACACTTGTCATGACCGAGAACACTGACATCACCGGTATCAAGCGCTATCCGGTCGGGATCCTGCCGGTTCTTGATCCCGAAACCGGCGAAACGCTGGTCGATGAGCTTGGCCGCCGGTCCTACACGACGTCCATTGCCTACGGCCCGACCATCGGCAAGAACATCGCGCTCGCCTATTTGCCTCATGAATATGCTCAGGTCGGCAGGAAATTGAATGTCGAGTACTTTGCCGAGACCTACCCGGTCGAAGTGGCAGGTGTCGGCTATGCCCCGCTCTACGATCCGGAGAACGCAAAACCGCGGAGCTAAGTTGCGCAAACTTGCGGTGCCGCTCCGGCCGTTAGCCGGGGCTGTGCATCTCCTGTCCCGGATCACGCCGGACTGGCGAGATAGGCTCCGCGCCCCGTCAGCCCGGACTTGATCCGGGCAATCCAAACCGTTCCGGATCCGCGAAGGGAGTGGTCTGGGGTGGATTACCGGACTGGGCCCGGCCATGAACTGGCAAGATAGGACACGACAAAACCCGCGTGGACATCCGCGCGGGTTCTGTTATGGCAGACACAACAAGAACCAACGCAGTGGCTGGCTGCGGAACAAGGCACCTGGATATGTCAAAATTTGAAGATCTTCTGGCCCGCAAAGGGGCGCTGCTCGCCGATGGCGCAACAGGAACCAACCTTTTCGACATGGGGCTTATCTCTGGTGATGCGCCCGAGCTCTGGAACACGGACGAGCCGGAGAAAATCAAGGCCCTTCACAAGTCCTTTGTCGACTCAGGGTCCGATATCATCCTGACCAACACGTTTGGCTGCAACCGGCACCGGTTGAAACTGCACGCGGCCGAGGGCCGGGTGAAGGAATTGAACATTGCCGGGGTACAGCTTGCAAAAGACGTGATTGCCGAGTCTGGCCGCGATGTTCTGATTGGCGGATCGATTGGCCCGACCGGTGAATTGTTTCAGCCCCTTGGCGCACTGTCCTATGAAGAGGGCGTTGAAGCCTTCAGGGAGCAGATTGAAGGTCTTGTTGAGGGCGGCGCCGATATTCTCTGGGTTGAAACAATGTCCGCTGTCGAAGAAATGAAGGCTGCGGCGGAAGCGGCTCAGGGCTTTGACTTGCCGCTTGTGATCACGGCGAGCTTTGACACGGCCGGCAAAACGATGATGGGCCTGAGCCCGAAAGGGCTTGGCGATCTGCAGGGCCAATTTGCCTGCACGCCCGCTGCGATCGGCTCAAATTGCGGTGTTGGCGCCTCCGATCTGCTGGCCGCAATCATGGAGATTACCGAGGCCTATCCGGAAGCTGTCGTGGTGGCAAAGGCAAATTGCGGCATTCCGCAGATCCAGGGCGATGAGGTCGTTTACACCGGAACGCCGGAATTGATGGCGGATTATGCGCGTCTGGCGCTCGATGCCGGGGCGCGGATCGTCGGCGGCTGCTGCGGGACGTCACCTACCCATTTGAAAGCCATGCGCTTGGCTATTGATGACTACAAAAAAGGTGTCCGCCCGACTTTGGATCAGGTTCTCTCCGAGATTGGACCCCTCGTGTCGCCGCCAAACAAGGAGGCAGATGCCGCGCGGGAAGCAGAAAATGCATCTGCTGGATCGGGCCGCCGCCGGGGACGCCGCCGCGGATAAGCGAAATCCGCGCCTAAACTTAGGTTCATACCAGCGTTTTTGCAGACATCGCGTGTCGAAAGCGGCTTGGATGCTTCTTGCGCCGCTCTCATCTGTCCTCTACGGCATGCGGGCAAGACTGTTTCGGTCCGCTGCCAATTTGATAGAGTGAACGGATGTTGTGATGCGCCTGCCTGGACTGATCCTGATTGTTCTTGCGACCCTAGTACCGGTTATCTGGTTCGCGCCACTGGCAGGAGAGCGGGACGCGGTTGCCCTGTTTAGCCAGTATTTGGGCGCATCCGCTCTCATCCTGATGGGAATAAATCAGTTCCTGGCAACCCGTGTTGCCGGGATTGAGACCATTTTCGGCAGCCTCGACCGCATTTACATCCTGCACAAATGGCTTGGGGTGGTGGCGTTGGTTGCAATGGGGCTGCACGACATCATTGATGCGGAAATGAACGGTCTGCGCGGTGGACCTTTGTCAGGGATTGCAGAAGACATCGGGGAAGTATCGCTCTACGGCCTGCTGATCCTGATACTGGCATCGGTGATCACCTTCATACCCTATCACCTATGGAAATGGAGCCATCGCCTGATCGGGGTATTTTTCCTGATGGGTGCGTTCCATTACTTCTTCATTGAGAAACCATTCTCCAATTTTGAGCCCCTCGGTCTCTATATCTCGGCGTTTTGTATCCTCGGAATTGTGTCTTATGTCTGGATGTCTTTGCTGCGGCCGATGACGCCCCGTGGCCATGTCTACGAAGTGGATCTTGTCCGCCGTGTGGGCGGTTTGACCGAACTTGTTTTGCTGCCCAAAGGACGCGGCATGAAACACAAGCCCGGTCAGTTTGCGTTCCTGTCGATTAATGACGGCGCGCTTGGTGAGGAACATCCTTTCACATTGAGCGGTGCCCCGGCGCAGGACCGGTCCCTCCGGTTTTCCATCAAGGATCTTGGAGACTATACGAAGCGGCTTCACAAGACTGTCGAGCCCGGGATGGAGGCGCTGGTCTGCGGCCCCTATGGACACTTTTCAATGCCCAAGGGCCGGGACCCGCAAATCTGGATCGGGGCGGGTGTTGGGATTACACCATTTCTGGCTTTCGCAGAAAGCCTTCGAACAGCGGACGCTGGACCGGTCAAACTCTACTATTGTGTGCGTGAGCAGGACGATGTTCCCTATGCGGTGGAGCTGGAAAATATCGCCGAGGCCGTCCCGAACCTGGAGTTGGTCATTGTGAACTCGGCCGAGGGGATTCGGCTTACTGCGGATCGAATTGCAGGCGACTTGGACGGAGATCTGTCGACCGCGCATGTCTTTTTCTGTGGGCCGGTGGCCATGCGCAAGGCGCTCAAAACAGACCTTGTGCTGAAGGGAATGCGGGCTTCGCGGTTTCACTTCGAGGAATTCGAAATGCGAACCGGAATTGGTCTACGCGTTTTGGCTGCCTGGTTGTGGGATCGCGGTGTCTACGAGTTGGAAAAACGGAACTCGGCCCTCCGGCAACCTGCCGAGTAGCGGCAGCAGATCGCGTTCATTGGCGGCGCATCAGTAAAAATGCTTGCATCGTGCTTGTTTTGACCTTTACGTAAAAGAAAGTCGGAAAAAGCGTGCAAGGGAGGGGATTTGATGCAGGCGGTTATGACACCGGAAGAGGTGACGAAGCTTCTCGATGCGGTCTTCCCGCAAATGCATGCGGGCGGCCGGGCCTATTCGATTGACGGCATTACCGACGGCCAGGCTGTCGTGCGCCTCACCGCGACGGACGTGCATTTGCGGCCCGGCGGCACGGTATCGGGCCCATCCATGATGACCCTGGCGGATTATGCCGCTTATGTCGTGATCCTCGCTCATATCGGCCCGGAAGCCCTGGCCGTAACCACTAATCTCAATATCAATTTTCTGCGCAAGCCCGGCCCCGGCGATCTGCTCGGCTCCTGCCGCCTCCTGAAACTGGGCAAACGGCTGGCAGTGGTCGAGTGCGGAATTGCCGGGGAGGGCGAGGACGACCTGGTTGCGCATGCGACGGCGACCTATTCCCTTCCACCGCGTTGAGGCAGAAGCTCTACCATTTTGATTGAATGTCGGAGGGTGCAGTGAGCGAATATCAACTGATAGATTTCACATGGCAGGAATATAAAACTATTCTTGAAATCTATGAGGGGTTTAATTCTCAATATCTGACTATAAAGGGCTGGTCTGTCACAGTGTGCCTGGCTGCCATTTTCGCAGCTTATTCGAAACCAGTCGCGCGCAATGGCCGGATCGCTTTGATAGTTGCTTCCTTGGGGGCGTTCTCATTCTTTCTCGCAGAAGTTTCCATACGTACCTTTCAAAAGGCCTATCTCTTCCATTTGAAAAGCCTTGAAGCCTTAATGGTTGAACGAGGCCATGGCGATTTGTTTCAAGCGATGACCGGATGGGAACTAGGCTATTTCGGGGAGATAAAGCGGGCAGAAAGCGCATGTTTTTCCCTGGATAATCCGTTATTCGGCTTACCATTGAAGTACGAAAGCTACATTTGTGCGGCAACCGATCTTCATGTGTTGCTTCCACATTTTCTGATCATAGGGTTAGGTTTGGTTCTTGCCTACAAGTGGCCGCCAACGGAGCTTCAAAACAGAAATCATAGGTGGCGCCCGCGGCAGTAACGGGCGGCGGTGCCGTTTTCGCGCCTAGGCGCTATGTTGCTCCGTTTCCTGCTTGAACATTCCCTCAAGCTCCTTGCCGTATTCGACAACGCGGCCACGGCCTTGGCGCTTGGCTGCATAAACGGCAAGGTCTGCGCGATGCAAGGCTGTTTTCTGGTCGTCACCGGAACCGGCAAGATAGGCGCCGACACTCAAGGACGGCACATAACTCTGCCCCGCGTGTGTGCAGGGCGTCTTTGCGCCCTCCATCACGCGGTTAAAGAGCGTGCGAAAATCATCTGATGAGATGTCCCGGCACAGGATAACGAACTCGTCGCCGCCATAGCGCGCCACCGTATCGCTTCCCTCGCGGATGCTTGCTTGGAGAATACCGGCAATGTGTTGCAGCAGCTTGTCGCCGCAGGCATGGCCATATTGGTCGTTTACCTGTTTGAAGTGATCCACGTCCACAAACAGGATCCCGAGACCGGATCTTTTGCGGCGGTCATCCGCAAACACTTGGTCGAGCATCTGGGTGACCGTGTTGCGGTTAAGGACGCCGGTCAACTGGTCATAGCGGGTCAGTTCCAGCATGCGCTTGTCGTTTTGCATCAATTGCTGGGTCCGGCGGACGAACGCGGTTATGGGAAGGAGAAGGACCAGAACGGTTCCAAAGACAAGATAAAGGCTCACCTGCTGAAAGGTGGTTTCGAGCGCCTCTTCAAAAGCGGACGCGTCAACATAAAGCTCGATTGTGCCGACTTTGTCACCTGCAGAGGTAATCGCGGGGATATAGGCCTCGATGTAGGTTTCGGGCGTAGCCGGGTCCGAGGTCACATATTCATCATTGTCATCATGATGCACGATGATCACAGGCATACCGGTTTCGAACGCCTGTATCGCCAGCGCGTTCGTATGTCCACTCACGTCTCCCGGCCGGTCCAGGCTGACATTTGAGAGGAAAGTCTGTTTGCCTGTCTCGTTAAAGAGTTCGAACCGGATGATGTTGACCAGCGCAAAGGAATCTTCCAGGCGGCTTATATCATCCATGTTGCCCTGACCGGTCTGGATCAGGTCAATGGCCGAAGGGGTCGTCTCAAGGAAGTTCTGAACCCAGGCCTTTGCGCGCGTTTCGGCGTTGCGCTTGATCGCCGCCTGCACTTGCCAATCGATCAGTGTATCAAGTGCAATCCAGACAATTCCGACAAGCGCAAGGGTCCCGGCTGCCGCGGACAGCACCGAGTAGCGATGCCGGTCGAAAAACTGTCTCCAACCCATGCGTTCTCCCTGAAATCCTTGAAAAAAATACGCACACCCGCTTAAGGGGGCGTTAAGCAGGCAGCCACCGGTTTGGCTTGCTGGGCGGCTTAGACTGGAATTCAGGACATCGGCGCTACAGAATTGCCCGGAAAATAGCGGTAATATGATACCGTTTTTTTAAGCGATTGAAAAATATAATGAATTAATGGCATGAGCTGAAAAACCGGTATTGACGTTCGTTTGCGTCCGACGTATAAGCTGCGCCGAACGAATTTGAGGTCCGTTCGCTGGCATCAAAAGCCGCGCGGGCCTTTTCTTTAACAGACCAATCATGGATCAAACTCATGAAGACCTTCTCTGCCAAGCCGGCTGAGGTCGAGAAAAAGTGGATCTTGATCGACGCAGAAGGCATGGTCGTCGGCCGTTTGGCTGCTTTCATCGCCAACCACCTGCGCGGCAAGCATCTGCCGACCTACACGCCTCACGTTGATACCGGTGACAATGTCGTCGTAATCAATGCCGACAAAGTCGTGTTCACCGGCCGCAAATACGACAACAAGAAATACTACTGGCACACCGGTCATCCGGGCGGCATCAAGGAGCGCACCGCGCGTGCGATCATGGAAGGCCGTTTCCCGGAGCGCGTCCTGCAAAAGGCCGTTCAGCGCATGATGCCGGGTGGTCCGCTGTCCAACAAGCAGCTGTCCAACCTGAAAGTCTACGCTGGTCCGACCCACCCGCATGAAGCTCAGTCCCCGGAACTGGTGGACGTAAAGGGCCTCAACGCAAAAAATGACGGCAAGAGGGCTTAACGATGGCTGAGCTGCAATCCCTAGAAGACCTGGGCGGCGCGGTCGACACCGCAGCCCCCGAAGCGCCGGTCCACGTTCAGAAGCTGGACGCACATGGCCGCGCATACGCAACTGGTAAACGGAAAGACGCAATTGCCCGCGTCTGGATCAAGCCGGGCACCGGCAAGATCACCGTCAACGGCAAGGACTTCACCGCGTATTTCGCGCGTCCGGTTCTGCAGATGATCCTGAGGCAGCCGCTGATGATCACCGAGCGTGACGGCCAGTTTGATATTGTCGCAACCGTTTCCGGTGGCGGTCTGTCCGGCCAGGCAGGTGCTGTGCGCCACGGCCTGTCCAAGGCTCTGACCCACTACGAGCCGGAGCTGCGCGGCGTTCTGAAGAAGAACGGTTTCATCACCCGCGACAGCCGTGTTGTTGAACGTAAGAAGTTCGGCCGCGCGAAAGCCCGCCGGTCCTTCCAGTTCTCCAAGCGTTAATCGCCGGACCGACTGGTTTCAAATTACAAAAACCCGCTGGGGCTCCCCAGCGGGTTTTTTGTTTTTGCCGGATGCTGTAGACAGAACGCCTTTCCGGCATCCTGAGTCTGTCGATTTGCGCCCGGCTGGGCAATCCAGGAAATCCCGGCCATCTGGTCTCAAAAGATGGCATTAACGCCGCACCCCGCGTGAAAGAAGTTTTTATGTCCCAAGCCAAGTTCGTAACCGGCAACCTGTTCCGTCATGTGACCGTCATGTCGCTGACGTCGTCGGTTGGGCTGATGGCGATTTTCGCGGTCGATTTTGTCGA
Source organism: Roseibium denhamense (assembly GCF_009711415.1). Taxonomy (GTDB): domain Bacteria; phylum Pseudomonadota; class Alphaproteobacteria; order Rhizobiales; family Stappiaceae; genus Roseibium; species Roseibium denhamense. The sequence goes on along the minus strand of NZ_SMLZ01000116.1, from coordinate 351,476 downwards.
CATGATCTTCATTTCCATGCTGGGCAAGGAAGAGCTGGCGGCAGCTGTCGGATATGCAGGCGCCATTTTGTTTTTCACAACGTCCTTCAACATCGGTGTCGCCATTGCCGCCGGGGCGCTGGTCGCCCGTGGGCTGGGGGCTGGCGATAAGTCAGAGGCCCGGCAAAAAGCGTCGAACGCCCTTGCCTGGGGAACCGTGTTCTGCGGTGTCTTTGCCGTTGCTGTCTGGTCCGGGCTGGACACGTTGGTGGCGCTTATCGGTGCCAAAGGGGCCACCAAGGATCTTGCAGTCCATTACCTGGCAATCATTGTTCCAACCCTGCCGTTGCTGCTGATGGGCATGGCGGGCGGGGCGATCCTGCGCGCTCATGGGGATGCGCGCCGCGCCATGACCTGCACGATTGTGGCGGGCGTCGTAAATGCTGTCCTAGATCCGATTCTCATCTTTGGCCTGGATCTGGAGCTGACCGGCGCGGCACTTGCGAGTGCAGCCTCACGAGTGGCTTTGGCGGTGTTCGCGCTCTGGCCAATCTTCAAGTTTCACGGCGGGTTGAGCCTGCCGAAACTGCCGGACCTGACGGCGGACCTTCCACCAATTGCGGCAATCGCATTTCCCGCGATCCTGACCCAGCTTGCGACCCCGGTCGGCCAGGCATTCGTTACCCGGTCTATGGCCGAATATGGCGAGGAGGCGGTTGCCGGCATGGCGGTGGTCGCCCGCATGACACCGCTGGCCTTTGCGACGATCTTTGCCCTTTCCGGCGCCGTCGGCCCGATTGTGGGGCAGAATTACGGGGCAGGCGCCTATGGCCGGGTCCGCACCACCTTGCGCGATGCCTTGTTGTTTACCGCACTCGTGGTCACCTTTGCGGCTCTGGTTCTGTTTGTGTTGCGGGCGCCGATTGCGGCTTTGTTCAACGCCAGCGGTTTGTCCCTGACCCTGATCTATCTCTTTTGCGGTCCGTTGGCGCTCGCCTTCTTCTTCAATGGGATGCTCTTTGTCTCCAATGCGTTTTTCAACAATCTCGGCCGGCCGTTCTATTCGACCTGGATGAATTGGGGACGCCATACACTGGGCACAATCCCGTTCGTTATCCTGGGCGGATGGCTTTATGGCGCGCCGGGTGTCTTGATCGGGCAGGCAGCCGGGGGTGTCCTGTTTGGTATTGGTGCCGTCCTGCTGGTGCGCCTTGTCATCAAGGATGTCGAGACCGGCAAGGGGGAAGCTGCGGCCCCGGGCATATTCCAGCGCCAGGCCCGCCAGGTGATCCTGTTCTTCAACCGGCGGTAACCGAAATCCGGTGCTCTGCTGCCCGCGCATTGTTTGCGCTGCTATGACCTCGAATGCTGTTTTGGCAGGTTCATGCAGCAGAAGCCGCTGAACTACCGTGTCAACCAGCCCGTTTTTGGGGAACACCGGAGACATAAGTCTGTTTGATGGCGCGGTCGTCGCCCAAGGTCTGCAGTAGGAAAAGTTCTTCCGCAAGGCTTTGCGCCGTCTCCATCCGCAACGCCATTTCGGGCGTTGCCGCAGCATCGAGCACAATGACATCGGCATCGGTGCCTTCCTCAAGCGTCCCGATCCGGTCTTCAAGCCCGAGCGCTTCGGCGTTACCGCGTGTGGCCCAGTAGAAACTGGTCAGCGGGTGCATGCGTTGGCGCTGAAGCTGGAGGATCTTGTAGCCCTCATCCAGGGTCCGCAGCAGGGAGTAGCTCGTGCCGCCGCCCACATCGGTGGCGATCGCCGTCCTGACGCCGTGCGTCTCCAGCCGGGCCTTGTCATATAGCCCGCTGCCCAGAAACAGGTTGGATGTCGGACAGAAAACGGCAACAGACCCGGTTTCTTTCATGACCGCGAGCTCCCGGTCATTCATATGAATACAGTGTCCGAGCAACGTCTTTTTGCCAAGCAAGCCGAAGCTTTCATAAACCCCAAGATAGTCATCCGCGTCCGGATAGAGCTCTTTTGTGAAGGCGATCTCGTTGTGGTTTTCGTTGATATGCGTTTGCAGATGGCACTGTGGATGCTCCCGAAGCAATGCACCCGCCGCTTCCAACTGCGCAGGCGTCGACGTGATCGCAAACCGCGGCGTGATCACATAGTAGGCGCGGCCGGTTCCATGCCACTTGCCGATCAGGGCCTTGCTGTCGTCATAGGAAGATTGTGCCGTATCGCACAACGCATCCGGTGCGTTCCGGTCCATCATGGTCTTGCCGCCCAGCATTAGCATGTTCCGGCGGGCTGCTTCCTCGAAATAGGCATCGACCGAATTCGGATGGCTCGAACAATAGGCAACGGCTGTCGTTGTGCCGTGGGCGGTCAGCGCATCATAGAACCCCTTTGCGATGCGCGTGCCATGTGCCTTGTCTTCGAATTTTTGTTCCGCCGGGAAAGTGTAGTCGTTCAGCCAATCGAGCAGCTGATCGGCCCAGGACGCAATGACCTGGACTTGCGGAAAATGAATGTGGGTGTCGATCAGACCGGGCAGGATCAGATGAGGCCGGTGATCCTGAATAGGCGCGTCCGGTGCCAGGGCGGCGACATCTGAAAACCGGCCCCGCTTGAGGATACGGCCCTTTTCGATCAGCAAGGCCCCATCAGTCTCATACTGATAGGCTTGCGTGTCCTCTAAATGGTCCGGGGCTCGGTGAAAACTCAGCAGCCTGCCGCGCAGGATTGTTTTGGTGTTGTCTGCCACCGTCGGTCTTCCTGATAAAAAGGGGTGAGCGCAAATCAGCCCTTCGTTCTACCGTTCACGGCAAGAGCGAACAACGGGGTATTTTTGCCAAAATCGAAAAGGTGCTGAGGCCCCGCCGAAAGGGCTCCTCGGCTCAAACCGAGGTGCTCAACCCGGGAAGGCTGACAAGGGCCAAAAGGAGCATGCTTGCGGAAAGGGCGAACCCAGCGCGGATTTGGGTGGGCCGGTTCAACCAGGCAAGTGCGGAAAGTGCTGCGATCAGCAGGACGCTGACACCCGAGATTGGCAAAGGAATTCCGAAGACAGACGCTGTTTGCAGCGTGCTAAGGAAATGATCCAAATCCTGGTAAACAACGCCGATCATGGCTGCAGATGTGAAGAGGATCGCCAGCAGAATGTAGCCGGTGAAGACCCCATAGACAGGATCATCTGTCGTCCCGTGTGCCGACACCGACGTTTTGCCGGGCAGGGGAGTGACGTCGAACTGTGATGGACCGTGTCTTTGCATAGCGGCGCAACCATACAATCAGAGCGCTAACTTTCCGTGAAGACCGCTTTGGCCATGATACGGTTTTCACGGCGCCGGACCTCTTTGACCCTGACATGGCGTGTCTGAAGAGCTCTTGAGCCAGTCCGCTGAACAGGGTTAAGTGCAGCAAACAACCGAGATGGGGATTCTCAATGTCCGACTTGCCACGCCAGACCGACAATGCATTTCTCGGAGAAAAGCTGAAAAGTGGCTCGCATGAACCGACTTATGCAGGGGCCCTGTCGTTCATGCGCAGGCGTTACAGCCGGGATCTTGACGGTGTGGATCTGGCGGTCTGGGGCATTCCCTTCGACGCATCTGTTTCCAATCGGCCGGGTGCCCGGTTTGGACCACAAGGCGTCCGCCGGGCATCGGCGATTTTCGATGGCGATCCGCAATACCCGTTTCAAGCAGATCCGTTTGAAACCCTGGCCTGTGTGGATTACGGCGACTGCGTCTTCGATTATGGCCGGAACGCCGATATTCCAGGGCATATTGAAGCGCAGGCACGGACTATTCTGGACGCCGGCGCGCATCTTTTTTCAATCGGTGGGGATCACTTCGTCACCTATCCGCTTTTGAAGGCCCATGTCGCCAAACATGGGCCGCTCGCCCTGGTCCAGTTTGATGCGCATCAGGATACCTGGGACGACAAGGGCGACCGGATTGACCATGGCACATTTGTTGGCCGCGCCGTGCGGGAGGGATTGATAGATCCGGATAAGTCTATCCAGATCGGCATCCGCACACATGCGCCGGAGACATGCGGTCTGGAAATTCTCTATGGGGAAGAAGTTGAGTTGTTAGGCGTCAACGGTGTCGTTGAGCTGATCAAGGACCGGGTGGGCGATGCAAAGGCCTACATGACATTCGACATTGATTGCCTCGATCCTGCCTTTGCGCCTGGAACTGGTACGCCGGTTGCCGGAGGCCTGACCACCCGCGAGGCGATGATGATCCTGCGCCGGATTGGCGACCTTGACTTTGTCGGCGGCGATGTCGTGGAAGTAGCCCCCGCTTATGACCATGCGGACATCACGTCAATCGCCGGGGCAAGCGTTGCGATGACCTATATCTGCGCTCTGGCTGAAAAACGGGCAGGGTAGCCGGTTGAGGGCATTTGGATCTGACAAGCCGGTGCCTGCTCAAGCACCGCGCCCCAGCTCAAGCCGTTGATGGTTTTCCGGCGAGTTTGGGTGAGGCCTTGTTGTCATTGCCAGCCTCAGCATCCCAGAAGCTGTAAAGAGGATGCTGTGTCTTCATCGCGCGGTAGAGTGCACGCTGGGTCCGCATACATGCGATCTGGGCCGTGTAGGCAACGGCGAGGCCGGTAACCGACACGATCATGGAGGCGTAGAACGCACCGATAATCGCGGCAATAAGGCCGGAAAACGAGACGATGAACCCTATGGTGAGTTGGCGGTTCATCTCGGGAGGAACGGGGATCAGCAACCGGTTCAGCCATATCCGCTCACCATAGCCGATCTGTTTGGTTGCCAAAATGAACCGGGATCTTTTTGGAAGCAAGCGCGCCGCCGCCATCAGGAGTGCGATGCTGGCGCCCAAAACAAAGAGGGCAGCCCCGAGACCCGCAAGATGGCTGGCCCAAATCGCCGAGGTGAGTAACAAGGCGAGCGTAAACCGGAAGAAAACAGCCAACGGCCCAGACGGTTTCGCCCTCAATGCGGGCGAGACCAGTTGTAGATGCCTATGGCTGAGCGCGCCGTTCGGGCTTTCGCCGCTGGAGCGCGCGTATCTTGGCTGGGCAGTCAGCATGTACCGGTGAACCAATTGATCATAATCGAATTATACCCAAGGTCGCCCCGGCTTGGCAAATGCGATGACGCCGTCTCGTCAAAATCCGCCGCGGATTATTTGGGGACTGGATGGTTTGGTCAAATGGTCAGCTAAGGTCTGGAAGAGCCTGAGACGAGGCGCTCGGCAGACGCTGGGTCTATCAATATTCATGAATGTTTGATTAAAATTACCGGCTATGCTCTCGTGGGTGGTCTTCACTGTTTTTTAGACAGAAACTGGGACAAGAGACTATCCTCTGGGACGCTCTAGGCAAAAAGGATGTTCAGGAAAAAGCATGGCCGACAAGCCGCATAACAAGGACGCCAGGGAGGCGGAAGCGTTCCCCTCAATTGCAGAGGCTTTGTCCCGGCTTAAGGGTGGTTTGAGGCTGAGCGACGCAGAGAAACTGGAGCTGACCGGCGAATGGCTTCAAACCTTGGTCAATCAGGCTTCCGACTACATCTTCGTGAAGGACCGGGATTCCAAGTTTGTCATTGCGAATACAAAGGTCGCGTTTGATCTGGGCCGGAAGGATGTTGTCGAGCTTCAGGGTATGTCGGATCTGGACCTTCACCTGCCTGAAATCGGAGAGTCTCTCTTCGCCATTGAACAACAGATCATGGAAAGCAAATCGCCCATGATCGACTTCGAAGAATGCATCTTGCTGCCGACGCATGAGCGCAGATGGTTTTCTTCCTCCAAATATCCGATCTTCGATGATGCGGGGAACGTCGTCGGTTTGATAGGAATAGCGCGGGATATTACCCAGCGCAAACAAGCGGAGCTGCTGCAAAAAGGCCAGAATGAGGTCTTGCACCAGATTGTTGAGGGTATTTCGCTCACACAGGTGCTCGAGAAGCTTATCCTCACCATTGAAGATCAGCTGAACGGGATCAGCGGATCAGTGATGCTTGTCGACGAGACCGGAGAACATATGCTGTCCGGGGCGGCACCAAGTCTCCCAAAAAGCTACCTTGAGCAAGTTGACGGCATCGAAATCGGGCCTGAAGTCGGTTCCTGCGGAACGGCCATCTACTCGGGCAAGGTGGTCATTGTGGCCGATATTTTCGACAGTCCACTTTGGAGCCCTTATCTCGGCATCATGGAACAGTATGACATGCGGTCGTGCTGGTCGGTGCCTTTCTTCGGCAAGGATGGCAGGGTCCTCGGCACTTTCGGGTTCTACACCCAGAGCGTCAGGTCGCCAAGTGACGACGAGCTAAAGGTGGCGGTGGAAGCGGCCCAGTTGGCCTCAATCGCCGTTGAACGGGATCAGGCGGAAAATCGTATCCGGTATTTGGCGCATCATGATGCTTTGACCGGACTGCCGAACCGCCAGGAATTCAAAAACAAATTGGAACAGAAAGTCGCTGTCAGCCAGAAAACCGGCGAACCTGTCGCTGTGGTATTTGTCGATCTCGACAATTTCAAGATTGTTAATGACAGTTTTGGCCACGCGGTCGGCGACCAGGTGCTGACCATCGTCGCAGACCGGATCATGAAGGCGCATAACTACGCCCATGAGGCCGTCCGTTTTGGAGGCGATGAATTCGTCTTGATCGTCAGTGGCCAGTCCGCGCATGCTCCTGAACTCACGGAGTTCATGGACCATCTGCGCAGCGAAGTAACGAAAACGATCTCCATTGACGGCTTTTCTTTTCATGTCACGTGCAGCATCGGTGCGGCCATCTATCCAGAGGCGGCAGACGATGCGGCGGAACTCCTTCGTAATGCGGATTCGGCGATGTTTGCTGCGAAGGCCGCGGGCCGGGACCAGTGTGTCATTCATGAGGGCGCGGTCATAAGCGTTCCCGTGAACCGGCTTACGCTCGTGGAAGAGATGCGCAGGGCCGTCGACAATGGCGGTTTTTTTCTTGAGTACCAGCCGCAATATGATCTCCATAGCGGACGGATTGTCGGCGCCGAAGCGCTTCTGCGCTGGAACAACGAACGTCTTGGCCGGATGATGCCGGGTGACTTTATTGAGCTTGCCGAAGAGACCGGTGTTATTGTACCGATTGGCCGTTGGGTGCTGAACGAGGCGTGCCGGCAGAACAAGGTCTGGCAGGACGCCGGACTGTCGCCCATTACGGTTGGTGTCAACGTGTCCGCGCGCCAGTTCAGGGATGTTTCCCTGATTTCAGATGTGTGTGCAGCACTTGATTCCAGCAAGCTGCCTGCAAAGTTCCTGGAGCTTGAAGTTACGGAAAGCATGCTGATCCATAATGCGGCCCAGGCGGTCCAGCTGATGGGCGAATTCCGGCGGATCGGGGTGAAGCTTGCGATTGACGACTTCGGGACGGGCTATTCCAGTTTGATCGCGCTCAAGAGTTTTCCGCTAACGCGTCTTAAAATCGACAGAAGCTTTATCCGGGACCTCGATTATGATGAAAGTGACCGCTGTATCGCACGGGCAATCATCTCTCTTGGCCGCGAGCTCGGCTTGAATGTCGTCGCAGAGGGCGTTGAAACGGCAAAACAGCAGGCTTTCCTGATCAGCTGCCGCTGTGAGACCGTTCAGGGCTTCCACTTCGGCCGCCCGATGTCCGCGGACAAGTTCGGGAAACTCCTGGGTATGACCCTGACACCTCTGAATGCGCATTTTGCGTCATAGGCATAGCGTGCCGCCGGTCCGGGCCAGGTCGTTCCGTTCGCGGCTCCGGCACCGGACGTGATCGTTTTGATCTACTCTACACCTTCGTCATAACGTAGGAGCCCGGAGCGTCCTCAAGGATTTTCATCCGGTTTGCGCCTGGCTTGCGCGCTTTCACCTCCGCCCTGTCATTTTTGCGGATCCACGCGTCCCAGTAGGGCCACCAGGAGCCGGGATGTTCCTCGGAATTCTTGAGCCAGTTCTCCAGCGCGCCTTTGGGTTCCGCCCCGGTCCAGAACTGGTACTTGTTCTTTGCAGGTGGATTGACCACCCCGGCAATGTGGCCTGATCCGGAGAGTACATATTCAACCGGTCCGCCAAAGCAGCCGGAGCCCAGGAAAACGGACTTGGGCGGTGCGATGTGATCTTCCCGGGTCGCCAGATTGAAAATCGGGATTGTGACCTTCGACAGGTCGAGTGTTTCACCCCCGACAACCATCTCGCCTTTCGACAGCTTGTTGTCCAGGTAGCAGTTGCGCAGATAGAAGGAGTGGTTGGCTGCCGGCATCCGCGTGGAGTCAGAATTCCAGTAGAGAAGGTCGAAGGGGAAAGGCTCTTGGCCTTTCAGGTAGTTGTTGACTACATAGGACCAGATCAGGTCGTTGGACCGCAGCATGTTAAAGGCCGACGACATCTTGGATCCGTCCAGATAGCCGTGTTCCGCCATGCGCTTTTCAAGCAGCGAGATCTGGTCTTCATCGACAAACACCTTCAAATCGCCCGCGAATGTGAAATCGACCTGGGTGGTAAAGAAGGTCGCGCTCTTGATCCGCTCGTCGTTGGTCTGCGCCATGTAGGCGAGGGTGACCGCAAGCAGGGTTCCGCCGACGCAATAACCGATTGCGTTGACCTCTTCCTGCCGGGTCGCGCGCTTGATTACATCTAGCGTGTTGAGAATGCCTTCGCGCATGTAGTGCTCAAAGCTCTTTTGCGCCTGGCGTTCATCCGGATTCACCCAGGAAATCACAAAAACCGTGTGGCCCTGATCCACGGCCCATTTGATGTAGGATTTTTCGGGATTGAGATCGAGAATGTAGAATTTGTTGATCCAGGGCGGGACAACCAGCAGAGGCCGTTTCAAGACGGTCTCCGTTGTGGGCGTATACTGGATCACCTGACACACGTCGTTCTGCGCAATCACCTTGCCGGGCGTGTTGCCGAGATTTTCGCCAAGCTTGAATTTGCTGGGGTCCGTCTGGCGGATCTTCAATTCGCCCTTGCCGGACTTGAGATCCTCCACAAGGTGCTGCATCCCCTTGACCAGGTTTTCGCCGTTGCTTTCCATCGTGAGGCGCAGCAACTCTGGATTGGTCAGGACGAAATTCGAGGGGGAGACGGCGTTTGCGATTTGAGTCACATAAAACTCGGCCTTGTGCCGCGTATGTTCGTCCAATCCCTGGGCGTCGTGGACCATGTCCTCGGCCCATTTGCTCGTGATCAGATAGAGCTGCCGGATGAAGTCGAAGAATTGATTGTCTTCCCAGTCCGGGTCCTTGAAACGCTTGTCTGTGCTCGGTGTCTCAACGGCGGGTGCATGCGGCTCGCCCATCATTCTCTTCAGTGATGAGTTCCAAAGGTCGATGTACCCAAGTCCAGAGCCGTCCCTGAGCTTCGATGGCACGCTGCGGATCGGAGGCCCAATACTCGCCGACCTGCGCGAGTGTCTTGACGACACCGGTGAGCTCATCGGTAGAATCATGGGTGATTTTACCTTGCTCCCGCGGCTCGATATAGGCCGCCATTGCCTTCCCGGCCTGTTCCAGCGTTTTGGCAAGATTTTGTGCAAATGCTTCTGGATTGTTGATGATGTATTGCAACATGGGATGCTGGCGGTCATCAGCCATTGGCAAGGGTCCCCTCCGACGTCCGTTGTCCAGCCGTCCTTTAGTGTGCGGCCGGTACATGGTCTCAACATACTATCTTGTTCAATTTGCGATAGTATTTGGACCTATCAGCTATTTATGACACAACGATTTGGCCGCGTCGAATGGAATTGAGATGCGGATAAACCTCCAGGCAAGCATAGACAGATAGGCCCAAAGCATGGATCCTGCAGGAAATTATGGGGGGAAACCGTGGCGGCAGCTGCCATTCAGAAAACCATCGTTCCGCTTTTGCTTATGGCCAGTGCCGCAGGCTGCGCGGTCGGTCCCGGAACGCCTTTGGTCGATGCCATGAAGGCGGACCGGACGCCGGGATACACAAATGTCCAGCCGCCCAAGGGCTATGGCGTGCCAGCCTATCAGCTGGAATCCCACGGACTGATCAACCCGAAGGAACGGGCAGAGACGGCCGCATATCTGGAGCGCATCAGTCAGTACTGAGCGGATCCAGCACCAATAGCTAGGTATTTATAACACGAATAAAGCGTTTTTTTACAGCTTCTGGTTACTTTAAGGCGATTGAAGCTGGAATGGATTTCCCTATGACCCTTGATGCGCCGACGCTTTTTACCAGCGTGACGATCACCCAGATTGCTGGTGCGGCCATCATGTTATGTGCAGCACTGATCTGGCGCTATCATAGCAAGTCCAGCGTCTCGAGCCTCTTCACCTGGTCTGCCGGGTTGATTCTTCTGGGCAGCGGCGCGGTTCTTTTGGGCTTGCGCGGACAGGTCCCGGACGCCTACAGCCTCGTCTTGGCAAATACGCTGTTCATTGCCGGGGCGTTGATGCGTGCGTCGGCCATGCGGATGTTTTTCGGTCTGACGCCCTTTTGGGCTTTGATCGTGCTGCCTGCCTTGGGTTGGCTGGCCCTATGCCTTTTTTACCCGCCGTTCCTGTCCGATCTCGTCATGCGCGTGAACTATGTTCAATTCTGGGTCATCCTGAGCGGCCTCATGATCGCCCATGTCGGGTTTTTCCGGAACCGCGAGAAACTGGTGACCGGGCGAGCCCTTGGTGTCATCGCCGTTTTCGAGGCGAGCGGCTACATCTGGTATGTGGTCAACCATAATGTCGGACAATACGGCGAGTATCAAAAATCCTTTTCAGAACCCTTCATGGCAGCATCGCTCCTGATCGTTTTGACCGCGCTTGTGCTGATGATTGCTCTAGTGATTGCGGCTGTCGTGGAAAGGTCGCTGAACGGATTCAAGGAACAGGCTGACACTGATGCCTTAACAGGCCTTGCCAACAGGCGGGCATTTTATCGTGACGCAAGGGCATCCATCGCGGCGATGGACGATGACGGCCGGGCGACATACAGCATCATCATGCTGGATCTCGATTGCTTCAAGTCGGTCAATGACCGGTTTAGTCATGCCATGGGGGACAACGTCCTCCAGCTGTTTTCACGGGTAACGCGGAATACGATACCTGATGGGGCTGTGGCCGGACGGTTGGGCGGCGAGGAATTTGCCATCTTTATGCCCGGTGCAGACCGGGAGTTCGCTCATTTGACCGCGCAGCGCATTTGCCGGCAGTTTTCGACCCGCTGCCAGGAGGCCTCCAGTGGCCGGATGATCGTGTCCGCAAGTGCAGGTGTCGTCACAGCCCGCAAACCGCAGCCTTTTGAACGGGTGTTGGAGGCGGCGGACCGCGGCGTCTACAAAGCCAAACGCAAGGGGCGGGCCCAGATCGTTGTGATGGATCTAACCAAATCCGGTGCCCTGAAATGGCTTGCGGATGAAGACCTCTTCTCGACGCTGAAACGCAAGGCCGCTTGAACCAAGTACGGTTCCCGGCTCTTTTCATGAAGACAGACAAGCCGCGTACGTCCAGCGGGAGAGGTTTGCTCACCTTATCGACGTGATCCGGAGTCTCGCGGGTAGAATTGTTTCCGCAATTGCTGAGACACCATTGTTTTCCGGACCCAGTGGCTGGTTCATCGCCCTCACGTTTCGCTTTAAATTGATTTAGGTCCGGGATGTGGATATCGGTTCTCCATTTTGGCGCAAATTTAGGTGGCTAGACGTATTAAAGACGGGTGCGCAATTCGTTTGCCCCTGCTAAAAGGGCCCGGAAAACGCGCCGCGCCTGGCAGTTTCCCATATCTAGACGCATTACAAGGATCCTTTCCCATGGAGGAATTCCACAAAATCAAGCGGCTGCCGCCGTATGTGTTTGAGCAGGTCAACCGGCTGAAGGCGAAGGCGCGGGCGAATGGCGCGGACATTATTGATTTGGGCATGGGGAATCCTGATCTGCCGACACCGCAGCACATTGTCGACAAGCTGACTGAGGTGGTCCAAGACCCCAGAACGCACCGGTACTCTGCGTCAAAGGGTATACAAGGGCTCAGGAAGGCGCAGGCCGCATATTAGGACGCCGGTTCGGGGTCAAGCTCGACCCCGATACACAGGTCATCGCGACCCTTGGCTCCAAGGAAGGCTTTGCCAACATGGCTCAGGCGATTTCGGCGCCTGGCGACGTCATTTTGAGCCCAAATCCGAGCTATCCCATTCACACCTTTGGGTTCTTGATGGCAGGTGCCTCGATCCGGAACATTCCCGCCGAACCCGGACCGCAGTTCTTCGATGCGCTAGAACGGGCCGTGATCCACTCCGTGCCACGTCCGATCGCCATCATCTTGTGTTATCCGGCCAATCCCACGGCCTATTGCGCGGATCTTGATTTCTACAAGGACGTTGTCGCGTTTGCGCGCAAACACAACATCTTCATTCTGTCTGATCTTGCGTATTCTGAGATCTATTTCGGCTCAACGCCGCCGCCATCGGTTCTTCAAGTTCCCGGTGCGATGGATGTGACTGTCGAGTTCACATCGCTTTCCAAGACGTTCTCCATGCCGGGATGGCGCATGGGTTTTGCGGTTGGCAATGAACGGTTGGTTGCGGCCCTGTCGCGCGTCAAATCCTATCTGGATTACGGGGCCTTCACGCCGATCCAGGTTGCGGCAACGGCCGCCTTGAACGGTCCGTCAGATTGCATTGACCAGACCCGCGCGGTCTACAAGAAACGGCGGGATGTCGTTGTCGACAGCTTTGGCCGGGCAGGGTGGACTGTTCCGGCACCGGAAGCGAGCATGTTCTGCTGGGCTCCGATCCCGGACCGGTTCAAGGGCATTGGCAGCCTGGAATATTCGAAACTTCTTCTGGAACATGCCGAGGTTGCGGTCGCGCCGGGGATCGGTTTCGGCGAACATGGCGACGAATATGTGCGCATAGGACTGGTGGAAAACGAACAAAGGCTGCGCCAAGCGGCCAGAAACATTCGCCGTTTCCTTGAAAGTGCGGACCAAAAGCTGCACAACGTGGTCCCGCTCTCGACGACCAGATAACAAACTGGATGACTTCCCGCATGGTTGAAGCCTTGAAAATCGGCGTAGCCGGCCTCGGTACGGTCGGCGCATCTCTTGTGCAGCTGTTGAAAAAACACCAATCGCAAATCGCGCTCAAGACAGGCAAGACAGTTGAAGTCCGTGCCGTCAGTGCGCGGGACCGGTCCAAGGACCGCGGCTTCGACACATCTTCCTTTGAATGGTTTGATGATCCTGTCGAAATGGCGAAAAAAGCTGATATCGACATTTTCGTTGAGCTGATCGGCGGCGATAACGGCCCGGCTGAAGCAAGTGTGCGGACCGCCTTGCAGAGGGGACTGCATGTTGTCACCGCGAACAAGGCCCTGCTGGCCAAACACGGCGTGGATCTTGCTGTTTTGGCCGAAACCAATCAGGTCAGCCTGAATTATGAAGCAGCGGTTGCCGGTGGCATTCCGATTGTTAAGGCGCTGCGGGAGTCGATGGCCGGCAATGAAATCAGCCGCGTCTACGGGATCTTGAACGGCACCTGCAATTACATTCTCACCCGGATGGAAACCGATGGATTGAGCTTTGAGGATTGCCTGGCCGATGCTCAGCGTCTGGGATACGCGGAGGCCGACCCGACATTTGATATTGAGGGCAATGATACGGCCCACAAACTGGCCATCCTGACCAGTCTGGCCTTTGGTAACAAGATCTCAAGCGATGATATCTATCTGGAAGGGATCACATCGATCACGACGGCGGATATCAAGGCCGCCGATGAGCTTGGTTACCGCATCAAGCTTCTCGGTGTCGCTCAAAGAACAGATACCGGAATTGAGCAGCGCGTCCATCCGACCATGGTGCCCAAAGCATCGGCAATTGCCCGGATCGACGGCGTTCTGAATGCTGTCGCCGTCGACGGCGACTTTGTCGGTGAAGTTATCCTGGTCGGGCCGGGTGCGGGCGGCAATGCGACCGCATCATCGGTTGTTGCGGACATTGCAGATATCGCGCGCGGCGATGCCGGGCCTGCGCTCGGAATGCCAGCGGCCGTATTGGCGGACTATAAGCGGGCGCGGATGCGGCTTCACGAAGGCGGCTACTACATCCGCCTGTCTGTTCTGGACCGTCCAGGAGCGTTCGCGGAGATTGCCCGGTCCATGGGCGAAGCCGAGATTTCGCTGGAATCCATTGTCCAGAAGCGGAATCCGTCAAAAGGCACGGAAACACCGGGCGGACCGGACCAGCCTCAACCTGTCATCTTGATCACGTATGAAACGACCGAAGTTGCGATCAAGCAGGCGCTCGAGACGATCATGTCCAAAGGGGTCGTGGCCGAGCCGCCGAAGATGATACGCATTGAGAAATTGAAGTAAAAAATATCCACCCTGGCGTCTTGGGGGAAAGAGTGGAGATGTTGATGTCTGATACCGAAAACCAGCCGGCAAGCGGTTTGGACCGGATTTTGACCCTGGAGTTGGCCCGTGTTGCCGAACGCGCCGCGGTCTCGGCTGCGCGCCTGCGCGGTCACGGCGACGAAATGGCAGCGGATCAGGCGGCTGTGGACGCCATGCGCCGGGAACTCAACCGTTTGCCAATCGACGGAACCGTGGTGATCGGTGAAGGCGAGCGCGATGAAGCGCCAATGCTCTATATCGGCGAGAATGTCGGGACCAAGCAGGGCCCGAAAGTCGACATTGCCCTGGATCCGCTGGAAGGCACCACAATCTGCGCCAAGAACCTGCCGAATTCCCTTGCCGTCATCGCGCTGGCCCCAGAAGGGGATCTTCTCAACGCGCCGGACAGCTACATGGACAAGATCGCGATTGGTCCGGGTTACAAGGAAGGGACCATCGATCTGGACGCACCGATTGCCGACAACATTGCAGCGGTCGCGAAGGAAAAAGGCGTCAAGGTCAATGAAGTCACGGCCTGTGTTCTTGACCGGCCGCGCCACGCCCGCCTGATCGAGGAAATCCGCGCGACAGGCGCTGCGATCCGTTTGATCGGGGACGGCGATGTCGCCGGGATCATTCACACGACCGACCCGGATGAAACCGGGATTGATATCTATGCCGGTATCGGAGGGGCGCCGGAGGGAGTCTTGGCTGCGGCAGCGCTGCGCTGTATCGGCGGCCAGATGGAGACCCGTCTTGTGATCACGCGCGACGAACAGGTTGAGCGGGCCCATCGCATGGGGATCGAAGACGTCAAAAAGAAATACACACTCGAGGAAATGGCCGGTCCGGATGTGCTGTTTGCCGCAACCGGTGTGACCGATGGCAATTTCCTGCAAGGTGTCCGGTTCGGGCGCACAAACATCACAACCCACACGGTTGTCATGCGCTCATCCACCGGAACTGTCCGCTATATCAAGGCACAGCACACGGATCTGGAAAAATTCCATCTCGACTAAGACGGTAAGGAATGCTCTTGGAGCCTGAGGACCCGGACCAGGGGCGGCTCGTTCTTAGCGTTGCCCGGTCCGCGAATGACAACGCCTGGCGGGAGCGCCTGAGCGCCGCGCAGACACGCGCTGCGCTGGCGATTGCGCAACAGCTCGGCATTCCGGATGTTTTAGCCCGCGTGATGGCCGCACGGGGCGTAACCCCTGACCAAGCCGAAGCCTTTCTCGATCCGTCCTTGAAGGGCTTGATGCCCGATCCGTCCTCACTCGTGGACATGGATGCAGCTGTTTCGCGTGTTGCCGATGCGGTCCAGACCGGAAAGCAGATTGCGATCTTCGGCGACTATGACGTCGACGGGGCGACGTCTTCCGCTGTTTTGGCAAGATACCTGCAAGCCTTGGGGCTTAGCCCGGCTGTGCATATTCCAGACAGGATTATCGAGGGCTATGGCCCGAATGGCCCGGCGATTGAAGCTTTGCGCCAGGGCGGTGCGGAGCTTCTGATTACGCTGGATTGCGGCAGCACATCCTTTGAAGCCTTTGAAACCGCACGCAAGCTCGCCCTTGATGTCGTGGTGATCGATCACCATCAGGTTGGCGAAACCCTTCCGGATGTTCAGGCCCTGGTCAATCCGAACCGGCAGGATGACTTGTCGGGCCAGGGGCATCTGGCTGCGGTGGGGGTTACCTTCTTGTTTCTCGTGGGGCTCAATAGGGAATTGAGGTCGCGCGGGGCATTTGAGGGCAGGGCGCAGCCGGATCTTATGGCACTGCTTGATCTCGTCGCCCTTGGGACGGTCTGTGACGTCGTTCCGCTGCAAGGCTTGAACCGGGCCTATGTGTCGCGCGGCCTTGCGGTTATGCATCAGCGCCGGAATTTCGGACTGACCGCCTTGTCGGACGCCGCCCGCGTTTCGGGAAAGCCGGTTCCCTATCATCTCGGGTTCCTGCTGGGGCCGCGGATCAATGCGGGCGGACGTATCGGAGATGCAGCCCTCGGTGCCCGGTTGCTCATGACGCAGGATCCTCAGGAAGCGCGGATGCTGGCCGAACGGCTGGATCAGCTCAATTCTGAACGCCAAGCCATGGAAGCGGTCATGCTGGAACAGGCCGGTGCCGAAGCGGCGATGGCAATCAAGGACCGGGATCCGGCGGTTCTTTTGACAGGATCTGAGGACTGGCATCCGGGGATTGTCGGGCTGATCGCGTCCCGTTTGAAGGAAAACCACCGTCGGCCAGCCTTTGCTGTCGCCTTCGATCCCATGGGCAAGGGAACCGGATCCGGGCGCTCGATTGCCGGGGTCGATTTGGGCAAGGCGGTGCGGCAGGCTGTCGACTTGGGTCTTTTAGAAAAAGGCGGCGGCCACGCCATGGCAGCCGGGCTGACGGTCATGCGGGACAAGCTGGACGCACTGGAAAGGTACTTCAACGAGACCTTGAAGGATGATGTTGAGGCGGCAACAGCGCATCGGGATCTGAAGATCGATGCGGCCTTAACGGCAACCGGCGCTACACTGGACCTCATGGATCAGCTGGAAAAGGCAGGGCCATACGGCGCAGGCCAGCCCGAACCTGTCTTTGCCTTTCCCGCGCACCGTATCTCCTTTGCAGATGTCGTTGGCAAAGGGCATGTCCGGGCAACAATTGCAGCGGGCGATGGATCGGCCCTCAAAGCGATTTGTTTCAAAGCTGAAGACAAGCCGGTTGGCAAGATGCTGCTGGAGGGGCGGGGCCGCACACTGCATGTGGCCGGATCGCTCTCGATTGACACCTGGCAAGGCACGCCCAAGGTGCAGCTGCGCATTCTCGACATTGCCGACCCCCAGAAGCAGGGCCAAATGCACCGCCCATTCGGGCATTAACTCTCCGCTAACGCTGTTCGCCTAGCGTCTCCTCACGAAGAATCGTGAAGGAACCGGCATGTCCGCTCAGAATGAGCTAACGCCCTATTTTGCTGAGATCGAGCTCCGCACGGACCGTGCCCTTAAAGGCATCCGTGAAATCCGCCGCTCACCGAAATTCCATTCGTTTCCAAAAGAGCCGAACACCTTTGCCATCCGAACCGGCGGTGTAATCGCTTTTGTCTTCTTTCTTGCTTTGTTTCTTGGATGAGTAGGCAATAACGCCCTGCAGAGACCTTGATTGCGGCTAACGCTTGCTCTTACTTGAGCATCGCCAGTCAATCAGGTTCGTCTATTCATGCAAGATTATCCAATCGCACTCTGGTCGTTTCATCTCGGCCGGGCGCCCGTCTCGGTGGGAGCCCTCGCGTCAGACATTGAAACCCGTCTCAAGCAGGCCGCTGACGATGGAACGAAGCTCCTCATTCTGCCTGAATATGTCTGCGAGACCTGTCTGGCGTTCAAGCCAGAAGATCTAAGGCCGGATCAGGAAATGGCGTTCTTGGCCGATACCGGCGAGGCGCTCTGGCCACTGCTCAGAGCCTTGCCGCAAAGATACGGTGTGTCCTTGCTGGCAGGCACCTGGCCCGTCCGCACACCGTTCGGGTTCACGAACACGGCTGTGCTGTTTACCGCAGATGGGCGGGAGATCCGGCAGGACAAGCTGTGCCTGACGCCTTTCGAGCAGGATCCTGATGTCTGGCATTTGATCCCCGGGACGGAGCTGAACATTTTTGAGCTTGATGGGCTCAAGATGGCGATCCTGATCTGTCTGGATATCGAAATGCCCGCCCTGAGCTGCGTTCTGGCACGGCATGAAATCGATCTGATTCTTGTGCCGTCCATGACCGAAATGCTCTCCGGGTACAGCCGTGTCTTTGGATGTGCAAAAGCCCGGGCCGTGGAGTTGATGTGCGCGGTCGCGGTGTGCGGAGTTGTGGGGACATCCAAGGGCACCACACAGAACGATACAAATATCTCGGGTGCTGCGCTTTACCTGCCGTGCGAAGAAGCGTTCGGCTACACGGGCATTGGTGCGGAGCGGGCACCAACTGATGGTCAAGATGGTCAGGAGCCGGATCTGACAGTGCGGGTGCCGGTCCAGCAAATGAGAGACCTGCGTTCCGGGAAGGCCGAGGTCTGGCCGGGCGCATGGTCCGCAGATCATGTGTCGGTGCGTGGTCCGTCCAATTGATACACATCTATGCGGCAAAGTGTGCGCACAATGTGCGCTTTTTGCTGGACTTGACCCAGCGATAGGCATATACGCGTACCAACTTCGAAAAGGTTTGATTCATGGCGATGGCCAGTGCCATAAAGGCGTTTGACGCCTCGCTGCGGGAATTTGCCGGTTTGTTTATAAAACCGGCGCGCCTGCAGATCGCTGCGCTATGTTTTCGTCCCGGTGAAGACGAGCCGGAGGTCCTGCTTGTTTCATCGCGCGATACCGGGCGCTGGATCTTGCCGAAAGGTTGGCCCGAGAAAGGTCAGCCGGCCTTTGAAACGGCGTTGACCGAAGCCAGGGAAGAGGCAGGTGTCTTAGGCACGGCAACCCCAAAGGCCCTTGGGTCCTTCCGGTCTTTCAAGGGGCTTTCAAGTGGATTGAGACTCCGGACAAATGTCCTAGTGTTCAAGGTTCGCTTCGATGAACAATTGCAGGAGTTCAAGGAGGCGGGACAACGCAAATGCGTCTGGCTCCCCTTGTCTCAGGCCGCTGCCATGGCGGATGAACCGGCACTGGGACGGTTTCTGCTGCGGTACAGGTCAGATCTGATCTGACATCTCCACAAACTGCTGGGTCATGACGTCACGGCCGCGCCGTGCGGACCGGTCCGGTTGTCACGAAAACAAATACGGCATCTGGTTGAATGGCGATTGCCATCCACCGCTAGGGAAGTGCGAAAGGCTAAGTGCTGATAAACAACGATTTGACCTCAAAGGGTCTGGACAAGGATCTCGACCGGGTCGGATATCTCAGTGATGCTGCAGATGCCATGAGCCGGCGCTTCTTCGCGCCCGGTGTGGCCGTGCTGTTTCTGGCGCTCTGCGCAATTGTTGCCGCGTTCCATATCAGCTCTTCGAATGTTTCCTCGACCTTTCTTGTGGTGACCGCCGCCATCATCGGCGGTTACATGGCGATGAACATCGGTGCCAATGATGTTGCCAACAATGTTGGCCCGGCGGTAGGCGCACGGGTTATGAGCCTGACCACCGCAATTTTGATTGCGGCCGTTTGCGAAAGCGCGGGCGCGCTTATTGCGGGCAGCAACGTTGTTTCGACCATATCCGGCGATATCCTGTCCCCGTCAGATGTACCGGATCCAGCAATGTTCACGAAAGCGATGCTAACCGCCATGGTGGGAGCCGCGCTCTGGATCAACTTCTCGACTTGGATCGGTGCACCTGTTTCAACAACGCACTCGATTGTCGGCGGTGTGGTCGGAGCCGGTATCGCGGCCAGCAGTTTCAACGCAATTGATTGGACAACGGTTTCGGCAATCGCTCTGTCCTGGATGCTGTCGCCATTAATCGCTGGCATGATAGGTGCCGTTCTGATTGCCTTCGTGAACAGCAAGATACTTTATGCATCCGACCAAATTGCCGGTGCCCGTGTGTGGCTTCCGATCCTGCTTGGTCTTCTGGCCGGAGTGTTTTCCGCATTCTTGATGACCAAGGGTGTGAATCGCTTCGCTGTCCTGCCGGTCTGGCTCGTGGGCGTAGCGGCTTGCACGGCCTTTTTGCTCGTCTGGCACGGTTACCGGACAGTCGTAGACCGGCAAGTGTCCGGTCTGGAAACAGACAAGTTGCCGCTGCGCGCGCTTTTCTCGATCCCTCTCATTTGCACATCGGCGCTCCTGTCGTTCGCCCATGGCGCAAATGACGTTGCCAATGCCATTGGCCCGCTTGCCGCCATTGTCCAAAATCAGGCAAACGGCGTTCTTAACGACGCAATTTGGCAGGCCTACGGCCTCTATCCGGAGGTTCCGGTTTGGGTCAGCATGGTTGGGGCTTTCGGTATTTCCGCTGGGCTGTTGCTGTTTGGGCGGCGGCTCATCCGGGTTGTCGGCAAGCAGATTACCAAGCTCAATCCCATCCGCGCCTTTTGTGTGACCCTTGCAACGGCCGGTACGGTTTTGGCGGCATCCGCCATTGGATATCCGGTCTCCTCGACACACACAGCCGTTGGCGCGATCTTCGGCGTTGGGCTTTTCCGTGAATGGTACCGCAGCCGGTACAGTCCTGAAGACGGGGCCATGAAAAGGCGGTCGAAGCGTCTGAGCCGGGAGGAACGTCGGCATCGCTTGCTCGTGCGCCGGTCCAATCTGGTCATGATCATCGCCGCTTGGGCCATCACTTTGCCCGCGTCAGCGACTTTAAGCGCCGTTCTGTTTCATTTTCTCAGTTATGTGATCGGCCTATAACACTGCGCGGCCGGAACACACCTGTCATCCGGTCAGGTGAGCCGTGTGATCCAGAGTGAGTTCCGCCCAAACAGGAAGATGATCCGATGCGATCCGCGCAGTCCGGGACTTGTGGACACCGGCCCGTTTTACGAGAAATTCCGGACTTGTGATGATCCGGTCGAGACTGCCCACCGGCATGGGACTGGGGAAACTCCGGCCGGGCGTGGTCACTTCGTAGCGGTCTTCCAGCATTTTGAGGCTTTTTGCCGAGTCCCGCCATTCGTTCAAATCGCCGATGAGGATCGTTGGAAGATAGTCAACGTGTTCGTGCAACTGGTGCATGAGCGAGGCAATCTGCTTTTTCCGGAAGTGGCCAACCAGGCTGAGATGCATGGCTGTAACGCGGATTTTTACACCGCCCACATCCAGATCGACGGCGACTGCGCCTCTCGGTTCGAGCGTCGGAAGTTCGATCCGACGGTGAGCCAGAATTGAAAACGACTTGCGCACCAATATGGCGTTCCCATGCCACCCGAGACTGTTCGGATTGGTCGCAAAGGGGACGGGCTGGTAATCCGTGGCGGAAACGAGGCTTTCGCGGTCCAATGTGCTGTTCCGGGGCCCAAAGCGCTTGTCGGCTTCTTGCAGCGCCAGCACGTCACATTCCAGTTCGCGGATCACGGACAAGGTCCGTTCCGGACGCCGCCTTGCGTCGACACCGATAGACTTTTGAATGTTGTACGACCCGATTTTCAGCATGAAGGTCTCATACCAGCGTTCCGGACCCCCGTCATCGTCTTCCGAAAGCTCCTATCTAGCACTCTCAAATCAAGAGCAATTTCTCCCGCTCAGACAGAACCGGCGCGTTTCTGTCTGAGTGGGAATTTGCTCTAAGCCACTTTGTATTGATCCACTTTTTGAGTGGCGCGTTTTAGGGCCGACAAACAAGCCGGATCGAGACTGCTGCCGGTGTCACTTTCCAGAATTCCAAGCGCCTTTGCGAGCGGCATAGGGCCGCGGTACGGGCGCTCCGCCGTCAATGCATCGAATATGTCCGCCATCGTGACAATGCGCGTTTCCATGGGAAGGCGGCTTGCGGTCAAACCGTCCGGGTAACCGCGGCCGTCCAGCTTCTCGTGATGACCCCGGCCAATGGATGCGAGATCACTGAATGCATCGATCCGGCATAAAATTTCATGCGAGTAGACAGGGTGCAGGCGCACCGAATCCCATTCGTCTTCGTCCAGTTTGCCCGGCTTGTCGAGGATGGAGTTACTCACACCGAGTTTTCCAATGTCGTGCAAAAGAGCGGCTCTGCGGAGAAGTTGCCGGTCATAATCGGAGTAGCCGATCTCTTCGGCAATCATGTCGGTGTAGAGCATCACACGTTCACTGTGACCGGCCGTGAACGGGCTCTTGGAATCGATCACAGACGCAAACCCATGTGCAATGTCGTCTAGCAGCGCATCATCTGCAAAACGAACATTTTGCGCAGGTTCCAGACCATAGACGATGGTCTCCAGATTGTCGGAGTGAAGCGTGGTCCAGAAATCGGGAGATGCGGTAACGGTTTTAGCGGCAGCCACAAGATCAGGGTCAAACCACGAGCCTGACCGGTTTTGCAACTCGGATAATGCCGCTTCTTTGCCCGAGTTGATCTGAAACACATCCAGGACCTGCGCCATCAGCGCGATTTGGGAAAAGACCGGGATTTTGCTGCCTTGGAGCCTGTCCGGACGGCCGGAACCATCCCAATGTTCGTCCAGGCTATAGATCCCTTTGACGACTGGATCGGGAAAATGCATCTGGCTCGCGATGTCAGCCCCGCGCTGGCATCGCGTTTCGATCATCTCGTCGACGATGTCTCCGCCGTTTTGAAAGATATTGACGATGGCCCGGACGCGTTCAGCAAAACCATGCTTCAAGCCGGTATGGGACAAAACGAACCGCAGCGCTGCCGGGAGGCTGTCATTGATTGTCTTGTAGTCCCGTTTGAACGCGAGATCGTCGGTCAGATAGAGTTCGCAGATCCTGGCGGCATTGCTGGAACAGCCGAGATCCTTCAACAGAAGTGTGTAGTAGAGATCGCCCAGCTCTGTGTCGGAGAGGCCTGTTTGGCGGCCAATATGGATCCCGATCCAACAACACCGCACGCAATGGCCGCGCGGCTGTCCTTCTGTGATATCGAGCGCATGACTGAGAGCACCGAGCAGTTCGGCGAGCCGCAAGTCCTGTCCTATGCCTGCCACCAAAAGAAAACCCCGCAGTTCTTCGAACCGCGAGGATCTCTCAAGTTTGTTAAGATGAGGTTTGATTGCCGGATAACTCACACTCGAGATTGGAATCCAGCATCTCCTTCACCCGGCAGACGCTTTAGGCCGCTTCCAGCTCCTGCGCGGATTGCATCAGCAAGCCGCTCACGTAATCCATGAAAGAGACCCAGGCCTCGATGACGAATGTGTCATCGCCGGTGCGCCAGACCAATACCGGAGCCTTGTGGAAGATCGTCCTCGTAACGGTTCCAACCGGAAAGGCATCGAGCGAGAAATCGATGAAAATACCGGTCCGCAGGAGCCATTCGGCCTTTTCGCCGCTTACGATGATTGCCTCAGAGCGGTCCGAGACATCGACAAGGGAATGCGGTTGACCGGACAGCTTTGCCTCAATGGCATCGAAGACAGCGCTCAGCTCTTCTTCTGGGGCAAGGAGGGTCCACTCGTCCGGGCCCATCCAAAGCGCCGCGCGTTTATCGGAAACACTTGAGCCAAGCGGGGTGACGGGAAGGGCCGCCCCGAACGCGTCCCCGGCATCTTTCACCGATTGATTACGTAGCCGCAGCGACAAGCGCGTCAGCGGCGCGGCCTTCAGGATCGAGACCGAGGGTTGGGACAGAAGCGGGTTTTCACCGGCATCCGGAGTGATCAAGTCGCTGGCCAAAAGATCAGACATTGAGCCGCGCTCCTTCTTTGTCATAGAAGACCGGTGATGTTACCTCGACCTCGATGCTCCCATCAGGCATGGGCACATAGAGGGTCTTGCCTTCAAGCGCCTGTCCGTTTTTCACGATGGCCAGGGCAATGTTCCGGTCCAGGGCAGGGCTGTAGTAGGATGAGGTGACGTGACCCTCCGCAGGCGTCCCGGTTTTGGGCGCGCCTCTTGAAGTGATCTGGGCGCCTTCCTCGAGTTTGACCTTCGGATCCTTGGTCAGCAGCCCGACCAGCTGCTTGCGCCCTTCGGCAACAAGATCTGGACGTTCAAGGCCGCGTTTGCCAACGAAGTCGTGCTTTTTCTTGCCAATGGCCCAACTCATGCCGGCGTCATGCGGCGTGACCGTCCCATCGGTATCCTGACCGACAATGATGAAGCCTTTTTCAGCCCGCAACACGTGCATGGTTTCCGTGCCGTATGGGACACCGTTGTGCTTCTCGATTTCCTTGGCGAGCGTTTCCCACATCATCTTGCCGTGGCGCTTGGGCACGTTGATTTCAAAGCCGAGTTCCCCTGTGAAAGAGATGCGGAACAGACGGCATGGCACACCGGCAAAGGTGCACTCGCGCACGCTCATATGCGGCAACTTTTCGGCCGATAGGTCAATACCCTCAATGAAAGGAGCAATGACCTCACGGGCTTTGGGGCCCTGGACCGCGGCAACCGCGTATTGTTCCGTCGTTGAGGTGATCCACACATCAAGATCCGGCCATTCGGTCTGCAGATAGTCTTCCATGGTGGCGAAGACATTCGGCGCCCCACCGGTCGTCGTCGTGATATGGAACCGGTCTTCGGCCAACCGGCCCATGACACCGTCATCCACGATGAAGCCAGCATCGTTCAGCAGCAGGCCATACCGGCACCGGCCCGGGGCCAGTTTCTTCCAGGGGTTGGTATACATCCGCTCCAGGAATTCAGCCGCATCCGGCCCGACCACTTCGATCTTGCCAAGGGTCGATGCGTCGAACAGGCCGACTGTCTCACGGACCATCTTGCATTCCCGGGCAACGGCCGCGTGCATGTCTTCGCCGGATTTGGGGAAGTACCATGTCCGCTTCCACTGGCCGACATCCTCAAAAACGCCGCCATTTTCAACCGCCCACTCATGCGATGGCGTTTTACGGACGGGATCAAAGAAGTCGCCGCGGGACACCCCTGCGAACAAGCCGAAACTTGTCGGCGTGTAGGGCAGGCGGAATGTCGTCAAGCCGACCTGTGTTACTGGGCGTTCCAGGGCGCCGGAGGCGATCTGCAAGGCGTTCATGTTCGATAAGCGTCCCTGGTCGGTTGCCATGCCCGTCGTTGTGTAGCGCTTGATGTGCTCGATCGATTGCATGCCCTCGCGCACGGCCAGTTTCACGTCTTTCGCGGTCACATCGTTTTGGTAGTCGACGAAGGCCTTGACGCGCGCCGGGTTCCGGTCATGCGGGATGGCGCCGAGCGTTCCACCACTGCCAGCTTCGCCGCCGGATGCGACCGCGCGGGTCACAGCGGCGGATTTCCCGGTTGCCGCCTTGGCAGCTTGTTCACCGGCTGCATAGCCATCTTCCAGGGTCGCTTGAAGACCATAAAGACCCTTCGCGCCGCCCACAGACCGTTCCTTTTGGACCGAAACACCCGGAACGTAAGCGCCTTTGTCCTGATCCCACACGACCTTGCCGCGGGATTGTGAGTAAAGGCTGACGGTCGGGGTCCATCCGCCGGACATCAAGAGCGCATCACAGTCGATTTGGCCGCCCGAGGCAACCTGACCGGATGTCATCAGGCGCCCGATCAACGCGGCCTTGATGCGCTTGCGCCCGAGCGTACCGGTCACGACACAGCCAGCTTCAACTCGGATGCCCCGTGCCTTTGCGATGGAAACAAGACTTTCCGGCGGTGTTTCGCGCATATCACAGATCGCAGCCACTTCAACGCCATGATCATTCAGATCAAAAGCGGCCTGCCAGGCGCTGTCGCAAGCGGTCGCAACGACGACCTTGTGGCCAACCTTGACGCCATACCGGTTGAGATAGGTCCGGCCGGCATCGGCCAGAAGAATGCCCGGCCGGTCGTTTTCCGGAAAGACCATCGGCCGTTCGATTGCGCCCGATGCAATGACCACCTCTTTCGCCCGCACCTGCCACAGCCGCTCGCGCGGAAGCTTCGGATCGGGATCGGACATGTGTTCCGTGACGCGTTCGGCCAGCGCAATGTAGTTATGCGCAAAATACCCGAAGGCGGTTGTGCGGTTTAACAGCGTGACATTGTCCATCGCGCTGAGCTTGGCGATGGTCCCGGAGACCCAATCCCCGGCTGCCTTGCCGTCAATTGTTGCATTTGCCTCGGACAGAAGCGAACCGCCGAACTGGGCCTGTTCGTCGCACAAGATAACTTTGGCACCCGTTTCCGCCGCCGCCAAAGCCGCTGCAAGACCAGCTGGGCCGGATCCGGCGATCAGAACATCGCAGTGTTCATAGATATTGCCGTAGCTATCATGATCGGGATTTTTCGGGGGTCTTCCAAGGCCTGCAGCAGCTCTGATGATCGGCTCGTAGACCCGGTCCCAGAAAGACTTCGGCCACATGAAAGTCTTGTAGTAGAACCCGGCCGGGAACAACGGTGACAGGAGGTCGTTGACCGCGCCTACGTCGAAACTCAGAGACGGAAACCGGTTTTGCGAGATGGCTTCCAGGCCCTGGTAGAGCTCGACCTGGGTAGCGCGCAGGTTGGGGGTCTGGTCGCCTTTGCGGTAGATGCCGACCAGCGCATTCGGCTCTTCCGAACCGGCGGTCACGATGCCTCTTGGGCGGTGATACTTGAAAGACCGTCCGACGAGGTGCACACCATTGGCAAGCAATGCCGAGGCGAGGGTGTCGCCTTTGTGACCTTGCATTTGTTCGCCATCGAACATGAAGGTCAGCTGGTCGCCGCGGTCAATCCGGCCGCCTTTTTCTGTGCGGAATGGCTGGCTCATTTGCCGGCCTCCTTTGCCAATGTGTCAAGATCCGGCATGGGTTCGCCAGCCTTGTAAAACGCCAGAAAGTCGTCGCTGACCGTGTGGCGGACAGCATTGAAGAACCGCCCGCAGCCGTGAATGTGGCGCCAGCGTTCGGCGTAAACACCTTTGGTGTTGTCGCGAAGATAAAGATATTCCACCCAGTCTTCGTCACTGACAGTGTCTGGATCTGCGGGCCGCGCAATATGCGCCTGTCCGCGGCAGGAAAACTCGGTTTCCGGGCGTTCGACCTGGCAGTAAGGGCAGTAGACCAACAACATGTTTAAACTCTTCCTTAGTGTGCCACGGCGGCAGCAGCCGCTTCGTCGATCAGGCGGCCGGTCTTAAACCGGTCAATCGTGAAGGGCGCATTGATCCGGTGCGGTTCGTCCTTGGCGATGGTGTGCGCGAAGACATGGCCCGAGCCGGGGGTCGCCTTGAAGCCGCCGGTGCCCCATCCGCAGTTTACATAGAGGCCCTGAACGGGTGTCTTCGACAAGATCGGCGACCGGTCGGGCGTGACGTCTACGATACCGCCCCAGTTCCGCAGCATGCGCATGCGCCGGAAGTGCGGGAAGAGTTCACAAATCGCATCAATCGTGTGGTTGGTGATATGGATGCCGCCAACCTGACTGTACGAAATGAACTGGTCGGTTCCAGCGCCAATCACGAGCTCGCCCTTGTCGGACTGCGAAATGTAGGCGTGGATCGTGTTGGACATGACCACACATGGGAAGGCCGGCTTGACCGGTTCGGACACCAGTGCCTGAAGCGGGTAGGATTCCAGCGGCATGCGCACGCCCGCCATATCCATGACCGTTGTCGTATTGCCGGCGGCCACGACACCCACTTTTTTGGCCTTGATGAAGCCCTTTGCGGTATCGACGCCCTCGACGGCACCGTCAGCGCCGCGCCGTATTCCGGTTACCAAACAATTCTGGATGATATCGACGCCCATATCATCGGCGCCGCGGGCGTAACCCCAGGCAACGGCATCGTGGCGGGCGGTGCCGCCGACCCGTTGCAGGGCAGCGCCCATCACCGGGTAGCGGATATCCTTCTTAATATTAAGGGGCGGGCAGTAGTCCTTGGCCTGCTCGGGCGTCAACCACTCGTTCTGAACACCGGCAAGACGGTTGGCGTGAATATGGCGCTGAGCGACTTGAACATCATGGACCGTGTGCGCAAGCATCATGACCCCGCGCGCGGAGTACATCACGTTGTAGTTCAGCTCTTGGCTGAGCCCCTGCCACAGACCGATGGCATGATTGTACAGCGCAGCGCTTTCTTCCCAAAGATAGTTGGAGCGCACAATGGTCGTGTTTCGGCCCGTGTTGCCGCCGCCAAGCCAGCCCTTTTCCAGAACGGCCACATTGCGGATGCCGTGCTCTTTGGCCAGGTAATAAGCCGTGGCAAGACCATGGCCACCGGCCCCGATGATGACCACGTCATACTCAGCCTTCGGTTCTGGCGCCCGCCACTGGCGGCCCCAGTTCTTGTGCGCGGAAAAGGCGTTTTTGGCCAATTCCAGGAAGGAATATCGCTTCATAAGTGAGCGGCTCCGCACGGTTCGAGGCGATTTGTTGTCACTTCAGAAATGACACGCCTGTTTCTTGTTTCGAAAAGCTGGATGCGGACGTATTTCGCCCCCAATCCCTCGGGCGGCATATTCGCGCCTGCACCCAAACTTTCATATCAGGTTTCAGTCGCCCGATAGCTTGATTGCGACATAGGTGTCGGGTCTCTCCCGGCTGATACAGATCGTATTGCGGATCGGTGCCGAAAAACCAACAATTTCAATCAGGCGCCGGGGTAAAAGCGATCTGGAATTTTTAAGTCTAGTTCCGCAATCCCGACAGTGAATGCCGCATCGGTTCTTGCATTCGCCGTCATGAAGGGTAACTCTCCCCCGCAACATTATTGAGGGAGACCGACCATGGAAGTTCGTGCTGCAGTCGCTATTGGCGCCGGGAAGCCGCTCGAGGTAACCACTGTCAATCTGGAAGGCCCGCGCGCTTTTGAGGTTCTGGTTGAAGTAAAGGCGACAGGCATCTGTCATACAGATGAATTCACTTTGTCAGGTGCGGATCCTGAAGGCCTGTTTCCGGCCATCCTCGGTCACGAGGGCGCCGGTGTCGTGGTGGAAGTCGGCAAGGGCGTTACCAGCCTGAAGCCGGGTGATCACGTCATTCCGCTCTACACGCCGGAGTGCCGGACTTGCGAATACTGTCTCAATCCGAAAACCAATCTCTGCCAGGCGATTCGCTCCACGCAGGGACAGGGGCTGATGCCGGACGGGTCTTCGCGCTTTACTACGCTCGATGGCGACCCGATCCTGCATTACATGGGTACGTCGACCTTTGCCAATTATACGGTGGTGCCCGAAATCGCCCTGGCGAAGATCAATCCGGACGCGCCGTTCGATAAGGTTTGCTACATCGGTTGCGGTGTGACCACAGGGATCGGTGCGGTCATTAATACCGCGAAGGTCGAGATCGGTTCGCGCGCGATCGTCTTCGGTCTTGGGGGCATCGGCCTCAACGTGATCCAGGGGCTCCGCCTTGCCGGCGCCGACCAGATCGTCGGCGTTGATCTCAATCCGGCGAAAAAGGAAATGGCCGAGCGCTTCGGAATGACCGATTTCGTGAACCCATCCGAAGTCGAGGAAGACCTGGTTCCCTATCTTGTAAATCTCACCAAGGGCGGTGCGGATTACACCTTCGATGCGACCGGTAATGTGAATGTCATGCGGACCGCTCTAGAGTCAGCGCACAAAGGGTGGGGCGAATCCATCATCATCGGTGTTGCTGCAGCAGGTGCGGAAATCGCAACGCGCCCATTCCAGCTGGTCACCGGCCGCGTCTGGAAAGGCACGGCATTTGGCGGCGCTCGGGGGCGGACCGATGTTCCGCAAATCGTCGATTGGTACATGGACGGCAAAATCGAAATCGATCCGATGATCACCCACACCATGCCGCTTGAGGACATCAACAAGGGTTTCGATCTGATGCACTCTGGCGAGTCGATCCGCTCAGTTGTGCTCTATTAAGCCTGTGTCGGATTCGGTTATCAGATCTGCCCGCGAAGAAGACCTAGAAGGCATATGGGCCATGCTTGAGCCCGTCTTCGCGGCTGGCGAAACCTACACGGTCGATCCTGATATCGACCGTGCCGGTGCGCTTTCCTATTGGACGGGCGGCAAGAAGGTCTTTGTCGTTGAACGCAACGGTGAGCTTCTGGGCACCTACTATATCGTCCGAAACCAGAAAGGCGGCGGCTCCCACGTCTGCAATTGCGGGTTCGTCACGGCCGCTGCCGCACAAGGGTTGGGCGTTGCCAGAATGATGCTGGAGCATTCGCTTGAAACGGCAAAGGCCGATGGGTTTCGAGCGATGCAGTTCAACTTTGTCGTCGCATCGAACAAACGTGCCGTGGAAATCTGGCAACGCTACGGATTTGACATTGTCGGACGTTTGCCAGAGGCCTTTCATCATCCGCGCGACGGGTATGTCGACGCGCTTGTCATGTACCGGAAGCTTTGACGGTCCCGATCAGAGCCTCTTTTGGAGTTTCCATGAAAACCCTTTCTGAAAACAAGTGTTTTGGTGGTGTTCAGGGCGTTTACAGCCACGACAGCCGTGTGACCGGCACCGAGATGACGTTTGCGGTGTTCATGCCGCCCCAGGCGGAAGATGGGCCTGTTCCGTGCCTTTGGTATCTCTCCGGCCTGACCTGCACCCATGAAAACGCCATGACAAAGGCTGGCCTTCAGGCACATGCTGCCGAGTTCGGGCTGGCCGTTGTCTTTCCTGACACCAGTCCGCGCGGGGAAAGTGTCGCAAATGACGAGGCCTACGATCTGGGGCAAGGGGCGGGCTTTTACGTGAACGCGACCGAATGCCCATGGGCGCCGCACTTCCAGATGGAAAGTTACATTGCCGGGGAATTGCGCGATCTTATCTCCGAACAGTTTGCCGTTTCCGTTTACCACGGGATTACTGGGCACTCCATGGGCGGGCACGGTGCGCTTACGCTGGCGATGAAGTATCCTGGCCAGTATCAGTCCGTTTCTGCGTTCGCCCCGATTGGACACCCCGCAGCCTCAGAGTGGGGGCGCAAGCAATTCGAGGCTTATCTTGGGAAAGACGAAACCGCGTGGGCAGGCCACGATGCGGCGCTGCTCCTGAAAGAAAAGGGCTGGGCCGGAGATATCCTGATTGATCAAGGAGCAGACGACCAGTTTCTTGAATTGTTGCGCGCAGATGCGCTTTCAGCCGCGCTTGTTGAAACCAAAACAAGTCACGCTTACCGTCTCCATCACGGTTACGATCATTCCTATTATTTCGTATCGACCTTTGCCCGCGATCATGTTTCCTG
Organism: Roseibium denhamense; assembly: GCF_009711415.1. Taxonomy (GTDB): domain Bacteria; phylum Pseudomonadota; class Alphaproteobacteria; order Rhizobiales; family Stappiaceae; genus Roseibium; species Roseibium denhamense. The sequence goes on along the minus strand of NZ_SMLZ01000116.1, from coordinate 320,539 downwards.
GCATGCGGAAAGGCTGATTGGTTAGGCACTGGTGCCCGAGCCGCCTGCTTGGGCAGAACTAGGACCCTCAGATTGTTCCGTGTTAGTCTGATGAAGCTGATGGGCATATTCCGACTGCTCGAAATCCGTAGGAAGTCTTAGCTCCTGCAACATGTACCATTCGTCGAAATGCTTCAGTACAACCGGCTCGAAAACCTGATTTAGCGCTTCAATGGTTTCGCTTATTCCATAGGCGCTTGCCCCGGGCTGGCGCAGTATTGGCGGGCAAATGACCTGCTTGAAATTTGCGGGGCCCCGTCGGATTAGATATGTCGGGACCAAGGTTCCTTTGCATGCGTTGGCAATCTTGATCGCCACAACGGCGTTCCCACAATTAGGCACAGGCCTTCCGAACAAAGGAAGATGGACTTGTTTGTTCCGGACTTCATCAATGAAAATTGTCATGGAGTAGCATCCGGACGCCATGAGTTTACGCATGCGGAACGCACTTAGCTGGCCGGGCGGGAACAGATACTGGTTCCGCCGTTTGCGGATCGAATAGACAATCCGGTTTGTGAACCTGTTCGGTTCTGGTTGAAAAGGGCCAATGCTTGGACCGTCCAGTCCCTTATGGATCGCAACGAAAAGCGCTTCCCAAGTGGCCAAATGCATAGACGTGAAGATCAAAGGGCCGCCGAGTTTCTTTGCTCTTTCAATGTTGTCCCGGCCTTCAACGCAAATATGCCCTTCGTCCCATAGCCGGTTTACGACGCTGAATTCCGAACGGGTCCGGCCGCTGTTTCGCCACCAGTTGGAAAGCGCTCTTTCGCGGGCCTCCGTGCTTTGCCAGCGTCCAGGTGTGAGGGCCGCAAAGTTCCGCGATATGCGTCTTGGAAAAACCATATTGCGGTAGGAATGGCGGGCCAATGGCACTAGTAATGGCCCGATATTCGAAACAACCCGGCTCGGGAACAGCCGCATAAGAGAAAATAGCGCGGAATTGAAGAGGCCGTCCTTGGTATGCCGTATCCAATGCAAATGCGCATCTTGTCTGCGCTGCGCATCAGAAGACCAAAGATCAAGGATAGGAGGGGCTGGCGGCTCTTCTGGCAGCGTTTCGCGAAAAGGAATATCGTCCAGTTTGAGGGGCCGTTTCATGGATGGCGTGCGTGAACATTCATTGGCAACTCATCGCCCGGCCTCAGCGTCAGCCGGGCGACCGGCTGGACATCCGTCCCGTCTTTCAATGTCAGATCGAAGCTTTGGGCAAGCATGGCGAGACTTAAAATGGATTCCGTCATCCCGAACTGAAGCCCTGCGCAAATGCGCGGACCGATGCTGAAGGGAACATAGCCGTATTTGTTCGGTTTTTTTGCCTTCGGGTTGATGAAGCGTTCGGGGCGGAACGCATCCGGCGCATGCCACAGTTTCGGGCTGCGGTGCATCAACCAGGGAACGACCAGCACAAGCGAACCCCTCGGCACCGGTTTTCCGCTGATCGAAGTGTCGACCATTGCCTCGCGCGCCAGGATAGGGACGGGCGGGTACAGTCTCAGCGTTTCTTCGATAACTGCCTTCGTGTAAGGAAGATTCGGCACATCTGAAAACGCCGGGGTTCGGCCTTGAAGAACCGTATCGAGTTCCTTTTGCAGTTTGGCGCGGACCCGGTCACTTTGTGACAACAGATACCAGGCCCAGGCGAGCGTATTGGCGGTGGTTTCGTGCCCGGCCATGAAAATGACGGCCGCCTCGTTGCGAATCGCTGCCCGGCTGAGCGGTTTGCCGTCTTCGTCCCGGGCCTCCAGCAGGCCTCCGATAACGGAGTCCTCGCCGCTTTCCTTTTGCTGCGCGTAGCTATCGATGATTTCGTCGAGAACGGTCAGGATCCGTTTGATCGAACTTCGGACGGACCGGCGGCGGTAACGCGGCAACCAGTCCGGCAGTCCGAAAAGCGAAATGATTTCAACCTGATCGATGTGCTTTTGATAGTCCGCAAACCCTTGGACAACCTCACTGGCATAGTCTTTTCCAAGCGTCCGGCCGAAGATGGTGCGGCAAATGATTTCTGCGGTCAGGTGTCCCATTTCAGCCAGGACATTGACCTCTGAGCCGTCCGGCAATCCCGCCCAGTCGGCCCGCTTCTCCTCTATGGTCTCGATCATAATCGGAGCAAAGCCGGGCACGCGTGAGCCGTGAATGATTGGCGCGACAACCTTTCGGCGCTTGGTCCACGTGTCGCTGTCGCTCACAAACAGCCCATCGCCAAGGAGCGGTTCGAGCGAATGCCGCATTTGCGGGCTTTTCCGCTGAAGTTCCTTATGGCGGGTTTGAAAGGCTTCGCGCACGACATCCGGCCGGTTCACGACAAAAAGTTCTCGGTTGATGACTTTTTTGCTGCGCAGGCGGCTTTGGAAATCCGACTCGGTCCAGATTGCCAGGAAGTTCTTTTTTGCCAGCCCGATCAATTTCCATACCGGGGGCAGCGTTTCGAACCGGTGCGGATAGGGAGGCACGAAGTCCTGGGGCGCGCCATTGGTCTCAGGCGCAGGTTTCACGGTCTCAGCGGTCACACAACGATCCAAATAACTGCAAAAAAAACGTCCGGCTGACCTTTTAGTCACCTGAGGTGGGGTCGTAAAGCGCAGAGGACGACAATCACCCAGCCGGCAATAATCGTCATTCCGCCAATGGGAGCAGCTCCCGGGAACAGGCGTGTTCCGCCGAAGACGCGCATTGCCAGATCGCCGCAGAATAAGGCCAGCCCGGCAAAGAGCATGACGGCCGCGAGCACGAGAAGCCTTGTGGCAAGAACACGCACCCACAGCCCAATGGCGAGGAATACGGGGGCGTGAAACACAAGCATTTGGGCCGCTGTTTCGAGACGGCCCGACGGATCCGCATGGGCGGCGGCGGCAAGGCCTGCGACACCCATAGCACCTGCGATGCCACCGGCTGCAAGTGCCAAGCGGGATTGGGGGAAAAGCTGGTTCAAAATTGCTATTTGTCCACGGTTAGGCGGGGGAGGCCAGGCTGCGGTATCCCTCAGCCTGTGCTCTCAAGATGGCAGAAACCTAAGCGGACAACCCGCGTTTTTCCAAAAGGGCGTCGATCTTTGGCGGTCGTCCGCGGAAGGCCACATAGGTCTCTTCCGGATCGGGCCTCCCGCCTGCTGAGTAGATATGTTTGAGCAGCTTTGCAGCCGTTTCCTTGTCAAAGATATCGCCTTTTTCCTCAAAGGCGCCAAAGGCATCGGCATCCATCACTTCGGACCACATGTAGCTGTAATAGCCGGCCGAATAGCCATCGCCGGAGAAGATGTGCTGGAAATGCGGGATCCGGTGCCGGAGTGTAATGGCGCTTGGCATGCCGAGCTTTTCCAGCTCTTGCTTTTCGAAGCTCCCGGTATCCAGGGTGTCCGGATCGTCCAGAAGGTGCAGTTCAAGATCGATAAGGGCCGATGAGGTGTATTCGACGGTCTGAAAGCCCTGATTAAAGTTTGAGGCGGAAAGGACCTTGTCCAATAGGGACCGCGGGATTGGCTCACCGGTTTTGTAGTGAACCGCGTATTTGGACAGGATTTCCGGTTCGGACAGCCAGTGCTCATAGAGCTGTGACGGCAGTTCAACAAAGTCCCGCGGGACACTTGTTCCGGAGATCATCGGATAGGTGACATCCGAAAGCAGCCCGTGGAGCGCGTGCCCGAACTCGTGGAAAAGCGTCCGCGCATCGTCAAAGGTTAGGAGCGCAGCCTCGCCCGGGGCACCCTTTGAAAAGTTCATGACATTCACGATGATCGGGGTCACATTGCCGTCCAGCTTGTGCTGTGAGCGGAACGCACTCATCCACGCGCCTGAGCGCTTGGACGGCCTGGCAAAATAGTCTCCGAGAAATAGGCCTGCGTGCTCACCATTCGCGGCCAAAACCTCCCAAACCCGGACATCCCTGTGGTAGACCGGGACATCGGACAGTTCCTTGAAGGTCACACCGAAAAGGCGGGTTGCCGTATCGAACGCAGCGGTGATCATATTCTCCAGCGGGAAGTAAGGCTTTAACTCCGTTTCATCCAGATCATGCTCCGCTTTGCGGACCTTCTCCGAATAGTAGCGCCAGTCCCAGGCTTCGATCGGGTGGTTTTCACCGAGTTGGACGGCCATATCCGCCAGTTTTTGCCGTTCCTCTTCAGCGCGTTCGAGGCCTGGCGTCCAGACCCGTGTCAGCAGATCACGCACATTTGCCGGTGTCTTTGCCATCGTGTCGTCAAGCTTGAACGCTGCAAAACTGTCAAAGCCAAGCAACTTGGCTTTTTCCTTGCGCAAAACCAGTGTTTCTTTCAGGACGTCGTTATTGTCCGTGTCTCCGCCGGTTTCGCCGCGCGACGTCCAGCCTTTGAAAGCTTCCTCACGCAGGCGACGGTTGGTTGAAAACTGCAGGAAAGGTTCGATTGACGATCTGGAAAGCGTGATCACATGTTTGCCGTCAAGGCCGCGCTCCTTGGCGGCTTCGGAGGCCGCAGCGAGAAGAAAATCGGGCAAGCCGGCGCGGTCTTCCTCGGTTTCAAGCACCAGCTGGAAGTCGGCTTCATCCTTCAGGACATTCTGTGAAAAGGATGTGCCAAGGGTCGCGAGGCGCTGAGAGATCTCGGCCATCCGCGTCTTCCCGGCATCATCGAGTCCGGCTCCGGCCCGTTGAAACATTTTCCAATACCGTTCCAGCACCTTCAGGTCTTCCACCGAAAGGTCCAAAGTGTCCCGCTGCTCCCACAGTGTTGCGATGCGTTGGAAGAGATCCGGATTGAGAAGCGTTTCGGACGCGTGCCTCGCAATTTTGGGAGCGATCTTGCGTTCGATTTCCTGTAGCTCCGGATTGGTGTGGGCGCCGGACAAATTAAAGAATGTTCCTGCCACCTTTGTAAGCCGCTTGCCCGACTTTTCCAAAGCGATGATCGTATTTGTGAAGGTCGGCGCCGTTGTGTCCTGCGCGATCCCGTCGATCTCGGATCTGGCTTCCGACATTGCCGCGTCAAACGCTTCCTCGAAATGGGATGGTGCAATGTCGTCAAAAGGCGGCAAATCGAAAGGGGTTGTCCAGTCTGTAAGCAATGGGTTTTGAGACATTCTGTATCCTGCTGAGACGCAAAAGAGATGTTGGTAACATATGGGCCCGTTTGATCTTCGAGCCAAGGCAGGGTCTGCATTTGCAGCTGTTTCTAATGTTGATTTTAGGGGATGCATTTCCTCCAGCTCCCCAAAGCTGATTGCCAGCGTAGCGTCACTGTGCGGATTGCCGTGCGCCACTCAGGTCTTCGGCAAAGCCGAAAAAGAACCGGCGGTCCATTCCGATATTCTTGCACCAAAGGCCGTTTTCGGCGATGGCGTCGGACACATGAACAACGCGCCGCGTCAAAGTGATTCCCTGCGCGTTGCTGAAACAGGGCTCTGTTTCGGATAGGTCATAGTCCGCCCGTTTGCTGTCGGAAATGGGTGTTCCGACGATCACGGCAACAGATGTGCCGCCAAGCTCGGGAAATTCATAAATCTGCGGCTTTCCATCAGCCCGTTGAAACGCACAAGGTGTGCCGACGCGCAGTGACACATCTTGTGTTTCGCCAAATGCCCGCAGGACACAGGTGCCGCCGGATTGGACGAGTGTGACCGATTTGCCCATGATCGTTGCGGTTTCGAGTTCACTGCCCGTGTCCCAGGGCACGCAGGCGCTTGAGAGCGCTAAGGCAATAAGAGCTGCTGCTACTCGAGTTCCCAAAACCATACTTCCACCCCGCGCGCGAACCAATCCAGTTGACCGCCTTTCATGCTGCGGCCATTCCAAACATCGATATGGTCGCCGGCGCCCCATCCGTCCTTAATGAAGACAATCCCTTTCTTATTGTCAAAGTCACTGGCGGAGGCGCGTTGATGAACGGACCGGGTGCCAAAGGTCCGGGGCCGGGCTGCAATCCACTCTGCAAGTTCCTCAGCGCGCAAGATATGCTTCGGGTCGTGCCTGAGGCCCGGATAGCATTTGGCCCCGGTGAAAGTTGTCAAACTGACACCGGCGCCGCTCAGGGCAACGCCCATCCGAATGGCGCATTGGTTCGAGAAGTGGCGGGTGTCGCAAGGACTGCGGGGGTATGGATGGTGATCCCAGAGGTCTTGAAACCGGATGCTTGGCATTCCTTTCATCTCCCTGATGCGCAAATTCAATCAGGGGTAATCCTATCACCAAACTGCACCAGGATTCGACAGGGCGCTTACACTAAAGGCGTCCGGAAGTGCGCGCCGCTCTCTGTTAGGCGGGCTGCTGCTGGGTCGCGCAATGAATGCCGCCCCCGGTTTCGCCGAGCGCGTCCACATTCAAGCTGACGACCTCCCGGTCCGGATAAAGGTCCTTCAGCGTCTGGATAGTCTCTTGATTGGTGTCCATATCGCCAAACTCCGCGCAGATCACGGCACCGTTGCAGACATAGTAGTTGGCATATGAGCTGACAAACTCTTCGTCATCTATCCGCGGGTATTCGGGTGAGGGGACCTCGACAATCTCAAGACGCCGCCCGCGCGCATCTCGAGCCGTTTTCAGGATATCCAAGGTGACCCGCGCTGAATTGGAAAACACGTCATCATCGTCCGGGTAGGGGGCCTGGAACAGGACTGTGCCCGGTTCGGTGAAACGGGCAAGCGCATCAATATGATCATCAGTGATATCCTGACCCGCGACGCCCGGCGCCCAGATCATTTTTTCGGCGCCATACGCCCGCAGCAGCCGCGCCTCGATTTCTGACCGGCCGAGAGTGTTACGATTTGGATTGACCCAACTGCTTTCGTGCGCAAGAAGCGTCCCGTCTCCATCCCATTCGACGCCTCCGGGCTCTCCCACTATGCCGCTATCGAAAACCGGCAAATCAAGCCGTTCTGCGACCCGCGCGGCGACCAAACGGTCATTCGGGTTCGCCATCCGGTCTCCCCAGCCATTGAAGTTGAGATTGACGACGGCCTGGCCGCCGCGATCGTTCCGGGCAAAAAGCGGTCCGGAGTCCCGGCACCACAAATCGTCGGTGGGAACGTCCCAGATCTCAACATCGTTTGAGACAAATTGCCGGGCTGCGCCGATATGTTGCTTTCCCATCAAAAGGACAACAGGTTCAAAAGCGGCGATTGTGTTGGCGATGCGGGCAATTGTATCTTGCAGATAGTCGACAAAATCCGCGTCATCATGGGCGGGCCCCAGAACCGGCCACTGCATGAAAGTGCGCAGATGCGGTATGTCTTCAGCCGGCACACGGAAGCCCTCCGGCAGCGGATTGGGTTGCGCCATGGCAGAGCCTCCGATCATGTCCCAGCGGGCCGCTATAATTCCAGCGGCTAACGCGGCACTGGACTTCAGGAACCGGCGGCGCGGCCGGTTCATGGTTTGCTACCACATGGTTTTGGCGGCCCGTTCCGGCCATTCGCGATCATAGGCAGCAGCATCGAAGCCATCTTTGATTTCCTTCATGATCCCGCCCGGTGTCGGCAAGTCATTCAAGCCGGACTGGTCGTCCGCGTCCCACAAATCTGCGCGCATAATGGCCCGGGCACATTGAAAATACACGGATTGGATGGTGATGATAATCACCGATCTTGGCTTTTGGTTATCGATCGCGAAAGAATTCAGAAGATCATCTTCCGCGGAAATCACGGCTGTTCCGTTAATCCGCAGAACATTCGTCCAGCCAGTAATCATGAACATGAGTGAGACGCGCGGGTCGCGGATGATGTTGCGGAGAGAATCGATCCGGTTGTTGCCGCGCCTGTCCGGCATGAGCAGCGTGCGCTCGTCCTGAACTCTCACAACGGGCCCAGCATCACCGCGGGGCGAACAATCAAGCCCTTCCGGGCCGGCAGTCGAAAGCGTGCAGAACTTCGCGGTCTCGATGATCTTGCGGTAACCGTGGTTGAGATGGTCGATCTCTTTGATCATCGCTGCTTCCTGCGGCAGCCCATAAAGAGCCTGCAGGTCTTCCAAAGACTTAATAAGTGTCATGATCCGCCTGATGTTTTCGTGAAGCTCGATGGACGCGGCGCAACTTTAGGATGCGCCAATGCAAGGGTCAAACGGCGGATGAGCCCTTCAAGGCCGCCTCATTGGTTCCAGGGGCTCAGTCTTTGGTCTAAGTTTCTGAAAGTCTTGCTCTTTATAACCTTTACGTAAACGGAATAGTGCGGCGCAATATAAATTACGATAAGTATATGTATTTTATGATTAAATAAAATATTGCGACGCAGCATATTTGTGCTGATTTCTTCAAAAAGTATGCTGTCTACTTCATAAGTATAATAAAGCCGGAATGCAGGCGCGCCGATAGTCGTATTGCCGTTTCTTCCCCTCATTTTTTACAGTCTGCCCAGCTTGCAGTTCTGGCCTGAGGAATCGGTGCGCCGATCGGGGAACAGCCGGTCTGCTTGCGGCTGTACAGCTGTTCCGGGTGCACCGAGGTGGTGTGCCCTGCCTTTCTGGGAGGAAAGTATGAGCTTAATTCGCAAACCCCTAAATCGTCGTTCCATTCTGCGCGCTGGCGCCCTCGGCGGCACGGCTCTTGCCATGCCGACGATCCTAACCAGCCGCGCTTGGGCGCAAGGTTACCTGAACGAGCCGACCGGCTCGACGGTGACCCTTGGCTTCAACGTGCCGCAATCCGGCCCGTACGCAGATGAAGGGGCCGATGAACTGCGCGCCTACGAGCTTGCTGTCGAGCACCTGAATGGTGAAGGCGATGGCGGGATGATGAACACCTTTTCATCCAAGGCGCTGAAGGGATCCGGTATTCTCGGCAAGAAAGTCGAGTATGTAACCGGTGATACGCAGACGAAATCGGACGCCGCCCGCGCATCCGCAAAGTCCATGATCGAAAAAGACGGCGCCGTCATGATCACCGGCGGCTCGTCCTCCGGCGTGGCCGTCGCCGTGCAGGCGCTCTGCCAGGAAGCCGGCGTCATCTTCATGGCGGGTCTTACCCACTCAAACGACACCACCGGTAAAGACCGCCGTGCCAACGGGTTCCGTCACTTCTTCAACTCCTACATGTCCGGCGCAGCACTTGCTCCGGTGTTGAAGAACGCCTACGGCGCAGACCGCAAGGCCTATCACCTGACTGCGGACTACAACTGGGGTTACACCACAGAGCAGGCGGTGAAGGAATCCACCGAGGCAATGGGTTGGGAAACGGTCGAGACCGTCAAGACGCCGCTCGCAGCGACGGACTTCTCCGCTTACATCACGCCTGTGCTTCAGTCAGATGCCGACGTTCTGGTGCTCAACCACTACGGCGGCAACATGGTGAACTCACTCACCAACGCGGTTCAATTTGGCCTGCGCGACAAGGTCGTAAACGGCAAGAACTTCGAAATTATCGTTCCGCTTTACTCGCGTTTGATGGCGAAGGGTGCCGGTGAGAACGTTAAGGGCATCTTTGGGTCCACCAACTGGCACTGGTCGCTTCAGGACGAAGGCTCCAAGGCATTCGTTCAGTCGTTCGGTCAGAAGTACGGCTTCCCGCCGAGCCAGGCTGCCCACACTTGCTACGTTCAGGCGCTGCTTTACGCTGATGCGTGTGAGCGGGCTGGAACCTTCAATCCGTGCGGCGTTGTCGAGGCGCTCGAAGGCTTCGAGTTCGACGGCTTGGGTAACGGCAAGACCTTGTACCGCGCTGAAGACCACCAGTGCTTCAAGGATGTTCTGGTCGTGAAAGGGAAAGAGAACCCGACTTCGGAGTTCGACCTTCTCGAAATCGTGGAAGTGACCCCGGTTGAGCAGGTCACCTACGCTCCGGATCATCCGCAGTTTGCGGGCGGTGCCCTCGGCACCTGCAACTCCGGCGCATAACCCAAACATATTTAGCAGGCAGGGCGGTTTTCTGCCCTGCCTGATCCTTAAAACTATGCGCGGTTGGGGGCAGTTGCCACGCGCGCTTTGATCCGAGCGAAGAGCGATGGACGCGATACTTCTTCAAATTCTGAATGGTCTGGACAAGGGATCGGCCTATGCGCTGATCGCACTCGGGCTGACCCTCATCTTCGGCACACTAGGCGTGGTGAACTTCGCGCATGGCGCCTTGTTCATGATCGGCGCCTTTTGTGCGGTTACCCTGAGCCGCCTGCTGTCATTGTCCTACACGACAATTGACCCGGAACGGACCGACTTTCTTGGAAATCCGCTAAAGGTGGAAACGCCTTACGTGGAAGCCTGGTTTGGACCGGAAACAGGAGCTGCCATCATCGACTGGTCCGTCCCGCTTGGGATCCTGTTCTCGATCCCGATCATGGCGTTTATCGGCCTCGCCATGGAACGCGGTCTGATCAAGTATTTCTACAAGCGCCCGCATGCGGATCAGATCCTTGTTACCTTCGGCCTCGCTATCGTACTCCAGGAAATCATTAAATACTTTTTTGGTGCAAACCCGATCCCGACGCCGGCGCCGGATGTGTTCGCAGGCAGCTTCGATTTCGGAGCCATGATCGGAATGGACCCGAACGTGATCATCTATCCGTACTGGCGGATCGTGTACTTCCTGTTCGCGGCGGTCATTATTGGAGGCGTCTTCGCCTTCCTGCAATACACCACGTTCGGAATGGTGGTGCGGGCCGGCATGGCCGACAGACAGACGGTCGGGCTTCTTGGCATCAATATCGACAAGCGTTTCACGGTGATGTTTGCCTTAGCAGCAGTCGTTGCCGGGCTGGCTGGGGTCATGTATGCACCGATTAATTCACCGAACTACCATATGGGCATGGACTTCCTTGTCCTGAGTTTCGTCGTGGTTGTTGTCGGCGGTATGGGGTCGCTTCCGGGTGCCGTCCTAGCCGGTTTTGTTCTCGGGATCCTTGAGAGCTTCGCCTCGATGGCGCAGGTGGTTTCCCTGCTGCCGGGCATCAATCAGATCATCATTTACCTCGTTGCCATTGTAATCCTGCTGACCCGTCCGCGTGGATTGATGGGGCGCAAAGGCGTCATGGAGAGCTAAGCGATGTTGGGTTTAGATAAAAAAGATACGTCCCTTTTCCTGCTGGTTCTTCTATTGGTGGTGTTGGCCCCCTTCCTGTTGAACCCGTTTCCGGAAAACTCCGAACTTGCGCAGTTCAATGCCGGTTATCCGGACCTTATGCAGCGTTTCCTGATCTTCGGGATCTTTGCAATTGGCTTCAACATCCTCTTCGGCCTGACGGGTTATCTCAGCTTTGGCCACGCCGCCTTTTTGGGAGTGGGCTCCTACGCCGGCGTCTGGATGATGAAGCTGCTGACCATGAATGTGCTTCCGGCCATCATCATTTCCGTGATTTTCGCTGGTCTGTTCTCTCTATTGGTCGGCTACATCTCGCTAAGGCGATCGGGTATTTACTTCTCGATCCTGACCCTCGCTTTCGCCCAGATGTCTTTCTCCCTTGCTTACTCGGTTCTGACACCGATCACTAACGGTGAGACCGGATTGCAGCTTGCGTTGGATGATCCGCGGATCCTCGGTGTAAGCCAGGTCGACGGCAGCATTCCGTTGGCGCATTTCTTTGGCGTAAACATGCGTGACAGTTTTGAGTTGTCGTTGGGCGGGTGGCTCTTCACCTTCAACGCGGGCTACTACCTGTGCGCTGTGGTTATGATGATAGCGTTCTATATCGCGGTCAGGATATTCCGTTCGCCATTCGGGATGATGTTGCGAGCTGTCAAGTCCAACCAGCAGCGGATGAACTTCACGGGTTTGAACTCACGGCCTTACACTCTCGCAGCCTTCGTTATCTCAGGCATGTATGCTGGGCTCGCAGGCGGTCTGATGGTTGCCATGGATCCGCTGGCCGGAGCTGAGCGCATGCAATGGACGGCCTCTGGTGAAGTGGTCCTGATGACGATCTTAGGTGGCGCGGGTACGTTGATTGGTCCGGTCTTAGGCGCTGGATTTATCAAGTACTGTGAAAACATCTTCTCCAAGATCAACGACAACATTCTCTATGAGTGGTTCTCCGCTCTGCCAGAGGCTGTGTCCGATATCCTGGTCTTCGTCATCCATCCGTTTATCGGCAAGGGCTGGCACCTGACCCTTGGGATCATGTTCATGCTGATCGTTATCTTCCTGCCAGGTGGCATCATGGAAGGCTTCCAGCGGATCGGCAAACTGTTCTCGCGCAAGAAGAAAAAGGAGGCTGATGCCTCCGGCGCAACCCCGGCACCGGCCGAGTAAGGAACACGCGACATGGAAATCTTACGCGTAGAAGGTGTGAACAAGTCGTTTGGCGGCCTGAAAGCACTCAACAATGTGAACTTTAAGGTCAACGAGGGGACCGTTCACGCCATCATCGGACCAAACGGTGCCGGTAAGTCGACCTTCCTGAACTGCATGATCGGGCGCCTTGCGCCCGATACGGGAACCGTGATGTTCGGCGATATTTCTCTGACGGGAATGAAGCCGCACGAAATCAACCAGGTGGGTGTCTCCCGCGTTTTTCAGACACCGGAGATATTCGGCGAGCTCACGCTCCTTGAAAACATTATGATCCCGGCCTTGGCAAAGCGGGATGGAGACTTTGCTCTTCATGCCTTTGCCCGGGTGGATCAGGACGCCGAGATCCGCGACAAGGCGATGCATATGCTCGAGGATGTCGGTTTGGCCGAAAAGCGGGACATCATTGCAAGTTCGCTCTCGCGCGGTGACAAGCGGCGCCTGGAGCTGGCCATGTGCCTGTCCCAGGACCCGAAGCTTCTGCTCCTGGATGAGCCGACCGCCGGTATGTCCCGTGCCGACACAAACAATACCATCGATCTCCTGAAACGCATCGGTGACCGTGGCATCACCAAGGTCGTTATCGAACACGACATGCACGTGGTGTTCTCGCTGGCCGAAAAGGTGACCGTTCTTGCTCAGGGAACGATCATCGCGGAAGGCAAGCCGGAAGATATCAAGGGCGATCCGCGTGTTCAGGAAGCCTATCTGGGAGGAGCGCACCTGTGAGCATTCTCGAAAACCAATTTGAGGGCAAGTCCGCGCCGGGCATTCAGCCGCGCAAGGCGCGGGGCGCGGCCCCTGCGTTCTTCTCCGCCTGGGATCTGCATGCCTATTACGGCGAAAGCTACATCGTTCAGGGCGTAAGCTTCGACATCCGCGAGGGCGAAATTCTGGCCCTTCTGGGCCGGAATGGTGCCGGCAAGACCTCAACGTTGAGAACGATCGCGCGGATGGACGATCCAGCCCTGACCCATGGCGAGATCTGGCTCGATCACAAGCCCTTGCACGAAATGAAGAGCTATGAGGCGTCCCGCCTCGGCGTTGGGCTGGTGCCGGAAGACCGGCGGATTATCCAAGGTCTGACAGTTCAAGAAAATCTTGAACTCTCCCAGATTGCCGAGCCGAAGGGCTGGTCGATCGAACGGATCTATGAACACTTTCCGCGGCTTGCGGAACGCCGCAATCAGGAAGGCACAACCATGTCCGGCGGCGAACAGCAGATGCTGGCTGTCGCCAGGGCGCTGGCGCGGGACATCAAGCTACTGCTCTTGGACGAGCCCTATGAAGGGCTTGCACCGGTCATTGTGCAGGAGATCGAGCGGATCCTGGAAGGCGTCAAGGATCTTGGCATCACCACTGTGATCGTGGAGCAGAATGCAATTGCCGCGCTGCACCTTGCTGACCGTGCCGTGATCCTCGATATGGGCGAAGTCGTTTTCGACGGCTCGGCCCAGGAAGTTCTCGACAACGCCGAGCTGCGCCAGGAATACCTCGCGATCTGACCGCTATTTACGCGTTGCCCGACATCAAGCCAGGCCGGAAACGGTCTGGCTTTTTTCATGTGTTGAATTTTCCCGACAAAACCATGGTGTGTCCACGGGTCCTGTGGTCTTGTAGCAGCGTAACATCCCACCGATAGACCTGACGATTGCCAAACATGCTGCTGCTGAGTGAAGACCAGACCCGCGATGCCCTTCCTTTCCCCGAACTCATCGACAGTTTGAGGGCCATATTTCAAAGCGGCTGCGTTATGCCGACCCGGCATCACCATGATGTCGAAATACCTGGTGAAGAGGACGGAACCATGCTCTTGATGCCCGCATGGGTGCCAGGTGGCTTTTCCGGTGTGAAGGTCGCGAATGTCGTACCGGGCAATTCGGACCGCAATCTTCCAGCCGTGTCTGCCCAGTATTTGCTGTCGGATGCGCGCACGGGGAAGATGCTTGCGCTGATCGATGGCGGCGAGTTGACTGCGCGCCGGACAGCCGCCGCTTCGGCCCTTGCGGCATCCTACCTTGCGCGGCCGGATGCGGAGCATCTGCTTGTCGTTGGGACGGGCCGGTTGGCCATCAACCTCGTTGGGGCACACATGGCGGTCAGACCGATCAAACAGGTCACCATCTGGGGGCGGTCGAAAGAAAAATCGGCAAACCTGGCAAGGGAAATCGGCTCGTCCTATCCGGTCAAGGTCACTGTTGCCGGGAAACTCGGCGAAGCGCTTGAAAATGCGGACATCGTGAGCGCAGCCACCTTGTCATCGGAGCCTCTGATCCGGGGGGCGGACCTGAGAGCCGGTACCCATGTCGATCTGGTCGGGGCATTCAAGCCGTCCATGCGCGAAAGTGATGACGAGGTAATCAAGCGCGCAGAACTTTATGTCGACACACGCGATGGGTGCCTCGTCGAAGGCGGCGATATTGTACAACCCATGAAAGCCGGTTTGATTACGGAAGCGGACATCAAGGCGGATCTTTACGAACTTTGCCGGTCAGACCATCCAGGTCGCCAATCCAGCGAGGCGATCACTGTTTTCAAGTCTGTTGGAGCCGCTTTGGAAGACCTTGCGGGCGCCATGCTGGCCTATCGCAATGGCGGTCATTGACGATCAGCTGACGGTGTTGGGATCCATTTTTAAGAAGACCCCACGCCGCTTATCCAAGTTCGAAAGTGGTAATGCCGAACATCTGGTCGAGCGGCAGTTCGGGTGCAAGGCCGCGATACATGCGGAATGTCTCGAACTCCGGCGACAATTCGTATTGCTCCGCCAAAAGCAGCGCGGCTGCATTGGGCTCGGGTGTATCGAGGATGATAGGGTCGCCTTTGACCTGACCGGCCAGTGCTTGAAACAATATGTCGGCGATTTCGGGCGTGTCTGCGAATAGCGGGCCGATCTTGTATCCCTCAAGGCACTTTCTCAGAACGCCGTAACCCCGGAACTCACCATCGTCGACAAAGGCAAATCCGCGCCTTGTTTCCAGCATGGGCGCGCACCACTGTCTCAGAAATTGGGTGCGGCCAGCGGGGAAAAAGCGGCGGTCATAATCAACGACTGATGGGAAAATGCCGTGTCCAAGCGGGGCGATGCGCGGATCCATCGGTGTGTCCCACTGGGATATCCCGGCATTCCGGATGTTCCGGTAGACAGACCGGAATCCATGCTCAGCGTAACTGGCCGTCTGTTCAAGAACGGCATCAAGCCCGATCAGGCGGTTACCGAGATAGCCCATGGCATGATCCCAGATCACATGGCCAAACCCTTGTTGCCGGAACTCGGGTTTGCAGATGTAAAGGCCGATGAAGCCGAAGCTGTCTTCATATTTCACCGCTGAGATGACGTTGATCAGCTTGCCGTCGATTTCACCGCAGAAAAACCCCTTGGAGTCGGCCGCAAAAAACGCGGCGCCGTCCTCCAGCCCAGGGTTCCAGCCTTCCTCGCCAGCCATATCCATTGGAACTTTCATCTCGTGCTGTTCCAGTGGGCGGATTTTGAGTTTGCTGGTCATGAGGACTCCGGTTCACACACGGCGAGTATGTTACAGGCGCCCAGCGCCCGGGAAGGGACACGTCCGGCGCTTTAACACCTTCAAAAAGTACATCTCTCTGCCGTTCATTCGACGTCGAACGATTGGCAGGTGGTGGCCTAACGTAATTTGACTCGGCCCGCATGAAAAGCACCCAGGACTCAGTCTTGAATGCCCGATTGGTCGTCCATGCCGGGTGTTTCCAACGGAAGGATGGGGATACGTCTTGCACGCCACGGGTAAGTGTGCATCACTTAACGTAAAGGAATGTGGGGAGCCCGGGGCGCTGGTAAAATGTTCACGGTGTGCGCGCTGTCACATCCGGTGCGGTGAGAAGGTGCGATAGTGGGCCGGACGACAAGAGCGCTGAGGATAGTATGAAAAACGCGTATTCTTCTCCGGAACGCAGTCCGGGCCGCAACCCGGTGACCGGTATCAAATACAAACCCCGCATGCCCGCGTTGAAGACCGCCATCTTTTCATTGCCCTTGGTATTCATGATCGGGCACGGAGCCGCCGAGGCATCTGTTGAAAATGGCCGCAGGGTTGCGCTTGTCATCGGCAACGAGGCCTACCGCTACGTTGAACCGCTTGAAAATCCTCTGAATGATACGGCTGCCATCACGAAGACGCTTCGCGATGCAGATTTCGATGTGACCATCGGGACGGACTTGACCAAAAAAGAACTCGAATTGGTCGTGCGGAAGTTTTTGCGGGAACTGAACGACGGAGACACGGCGCTCTTTTACTATTCCGGTCATGCGCTTCAGGTGGGCGATTCCAATTTCTTGCTTCCGGTCGATGCCAAACTTGCCTCGCAATATGATCTGGAATTTGAAAGCCTGAAGGTCTCGCATCTCCTCGATTACATGAAGGCAGCTTCCAGTTTGCAAATCGTCATGCTGGATGCCTGCCGGGACAATCCGTTCGAGATCGCAAGTCTATATTGGGGCGAAGAAGAGTACAGCCTTGGCAAAACCCGCGGATTGCGGCGTATTCCGAACAAGTTGGGGGCCTTCATCTCCTATGCCACCCGCCCTGGCGAAGTGGCTTATGACGGGGCAGGGCCCATGAGCCCGTTTACAACCTCTGTTGTGGCTAACGCTCTCAACCCGGCACTGGAAATCAAGGATCTGATGACGCGGGTCCGGGAAGACGTGGTCGAAAAGACGGGCGGCCGGCAGATCCCTTATGAAGATTCTACCCTTGTCACTGATTTTTACTTCGTCCCGCCCAAACCGGCCCCGGTTGTCACCGCGCACCACCGGATCGGCATTTTGGCAAGTGATAGCGCCACTCCCTTGGGAATACCCGAACCTGTCCAGCCTGAAGGGGGTGACGTAACCGCCCTGATAACGCTCGCGCCGGAGCGCGGAAAACTGGTTCTCATCGATGGAACGGAGGTCACCGAAGGCGTTCAGGTGGCTGCCGCCGACCTGGCCGGTTTGGCTTATGTCCCAGGCAGCGCGGGTGGTGCAGGGGTTGAACTTATCGGATATGAGGTGACGGATACCTGGGGTGGAACGGCGTCTGCCATTGCATCGGTCACTATTTCGGAGGCGGATACGCCTTCAGACGAGCCGGTTCCCGCGCCGCAAGAGAGCGGCCCAGCGCTCCTTGCCGAACTGAAAACCTGGTTGAAGGACACAGTGCAAACGGGCGCCAAGGCCGCACCCGTTGGTGTTGGTCCGATCCCGCTCTATGCGGAGGCCCCTGTTCAAGGCGTCGGTCCGAGCGCTTCGTGGTTGAAAGTCGTTTCCGTTGATCCGCAATTGCAGCTTGCCTCCGATGACCGGCTGCTGCAGGCCGGTGACCGGCTGCCGGCATCTGCGTTGAACAGCTTGACCGTTCGGCCGCAAATAGGAAGCAATGACAGTGTCCGCCAGTTCGAACTTGAAATTCCTGAAACGGCCGATGCACCCGCAATGACCGTTGCTCAACGGGTTCGCCCGGAAGTGACTGCGTGTGACGATCTGGCGGCTCAACCTTTCGACCTGCAGGCCGTCGCCGAAGGCCGGCTTGCAAACGAACTGGACGCACCAGCCGTTATTACGGCTTGCTCCGAGGCCATGGAAACCTATCCGGAGGTTGGCCGGTTTGTGTTTCAGCGCGGCCGGGGATCGTTCGCGGCTGGAGACCTTGCCCAGGCAGCAAAGGACTTTGAGCGCGCCTACCAGATGGGACATGTAAGGGCCGGACAGGTTCTTGGCAGAATGCATTATCTTGGTGCGGGGATCGACCGGGATCAGGAACGGGCGGTTTCGCTTTATGAACAGGCGGCTGAACGCGGCGATGCCTATGCGCTGCATTCGCTTGGCCTTGCCCAGATCAAGGGCGAGGGCACTGTTCAGGACGAACAGGCCGGACTTGAAAAACTCCTGCAAGCCGTCGAGGCCGGACATACATTTGCGTTCAATGCGATCGGTGGTTTCTACCTGCGCGGCCAGCATGTCGATGAGGATATCAGCCGGGCTGTCTACTACTTTAACCGGTCCGCCGCCCGGGATGATGTTTACGGCTACCTCAACCTCGGCACCCTCTACCGGGACGGGAAGGGCGTTCCGGAAGACATGGCTGCGGCCTTGGGTTGGTTTAAAAAAGCCCACGAGGGCGGGCATCCTGCCGCCGGAACCGCAATTGGCTTGATGTATTTTAACGGCCAGGGCGTCGAAAAGAGCGAGGCCGAAGCCACCAGATGGTTCCGCGAAAGCGCGGAACGGGGCGACCCATGGGGGGCTTTCAACACCGCCTTCATGCTTGGGCGGCAATCGGGAGATGCAGCGGCCCAGGAGCGGGTCAAGATGCTGGCCCTGGCTGTCGCGGTTGATCCGGCTTCATCCGCCGCCCAGAAGGCAACAGACGGTCTTGCCAGTGCGGACCGGCGGGCAAAGGCCCGGGCTCTCCAACAGACATTGACGGATCTTGGCTTCGATCCTGGCCCGGTGGACGGCCAGCCCGGGCGCAAGACCCGCGCCGCCCTTGCGG
This sequence comes from Roseibium denhamense, assembly GCF_009711415.1. Lineage (GTDB taxonomy): Bacteria > Pseudomonadota > Alphaproteobacteria > Rhizobiales > Stappiaceae > Roseibium > Roseibium denhamense. The sequence continues at coordinate 301,813 of NZ_SMLZ01000116.1, read as the reverse complement.
CGTTCTTTGAAGCAAGCGGCCGGTCTGCGGTGACAGGGGATCCTGCTTTGGTTGAATTGGTCAAGTATGAGTGGGAACAGGACCGTCCGCGCTACGATCTCTTTTAACGGGCCGAAGGAGAATGACATGACAGTGCAAAAACTCATTCTGGCTGGAGTCGGAACAGCGCTCCTGGCGTTGACCGGCTGCCAGACACAGCAGCAATCGGCAGCGCCGGCAGCTGCGACACCCGCGGCGGCCAGCCCGCAAG
>NZ_SMLZ01000116.1:2999-301378 GCF_009711415.1 Roseibium denhamense | reverse complement strand
GGCAGCGATGGGCCGGGCGGCGGCGGCGGCGGCAGCTGGGGCTGATTGAGGACCCGAAAGGCCATTACATGAATGCAGCTACTCGCCACTGGGTGTCCCGTCTGGTGCGGCTTTCCGCGTCCCTGGCCATGGCCCTTTGGATCACCGCAGGTCCTGCCCGAGCGGCCGAATGGCGCGGCCTGGTGATTGGAATCGACGCTTATGAAAATGTTGGCCCTCTCCAGGGTGCCGTCAACGATGCCAAGGACATTGCTGCAACACTCTCTGCAGCCGGTGTTGAGGACATCACGACACTCTACGATGGCGCCGCGACCCGGAATGCCGTTCTGACCGCTTGGCAGGATCTGATCGAGCGATCGGGCCCTGATGATGTTCTTGTTCTCTCTTATGCGGGCCATGGCGCCCAGGAAGCGGAGTGGCAGGCCGGGTCTGAACAGGACGGACTGGATGAAGTGTTTCTGCTGGCGGGTTTCGGCATGAGCGCACCTCAGAACGGTGAGCGTATTCGCGATGATGATCTCAACCGGATGCTGGCCGCTGCCGCAAACCGCTCAGTTCTCGTTCTTGCCGACAGCTGCCATTCAGGAACAATGACCCGTTCAATCGATCCACGCATTACGCGGCTCGGAACGAGGATTGTCGGCCTTCCGCCCATTGAAGATGATGTTCTGCGCTCCGCACCGGTCCATCCTGTTCTAGCTTCGAGCGGGGAGGGATTGCCTGAAGCGCAGGATATGCCCAATGTTGTTTATGTGGGGGCCACAGTCGACGGTCAGGTTATTCCAGAATTGGTCATTGGCGGCGAACCGCGCGGTGCTTTGAGCTGGGCATTTGCAAGGGGCGTGGAAGGGCGTGCCGATCTTGACCGGGACGGCGGGATATCAATGGAGGAACTGTCCCTCTTCCTCAAGGAAACGGTGCGGGTGGCAACCGAAGGCCGCCAAACCCCAAGCCTGACAATCGGTGGCGGCTCAAGGTCCGCCGTCTTGCCGAAGGCCGAAACTGATCTGTTCGCCGATGGCTCTCCTGTGCTGACGATCTCAGCCAGTACAGCCGAAGCCGGTCCAGTCTTGTCCCGGCTTGCGCAATCGCATTCCGACCGTCTGCAGCATGTTGAGGACAGTCAGTCCGATCTTTTCTGGGATGTGGAGACGGCCGATGTGCTAACCCGGTTTGGGGATGTCGTGCTTGAAGGCCGCGCCCGCACGGCCGATGATTTTGCCGGTGTCGTTACAAAATGGCTGCTTCTTGCGGAATTGTATTCGCTCGCGCGGGATTTGCCTCCCATCGAAGGCGAAGTACGGCCATCGGTTGGACATATCCGGGAGGGCTCGGCACTATCCGTCGGACTGACGCCCGCGCAAGACGGGTATATGGCGGTGATCGCCCTTGAGGCAGATGGATCATTGCGCGTGCTGGCGCCCGACAAGGGCGCAGACCCGCTCGGGCGCGACACCAAGGCAATTGCCGGGAAGGCTTATGGCTTGAACTTGAAGGCCGGCCAGCCGTTCGGAGCTGATCATGTTCTTCTCATTCAAAGTGAGAAACCCATGACAGCACTCCTGTCGGTTCTGACCGCTCTGCAGGGCAAGCCCCTTGATCCGGTGCTGCTGCCAAGGATCAGCGATTTGATTGCGAAGTCGGCGAGCGGGCTCGGTGTTGCCGCCGTCTACACGCAGCCCGCGGGCTAAATCAGCGGGCAGCGAATTGAACCCGATTTCCAGCCCGAGGCAGATCGATTTCGGAGGGTACGAGCATCTTTGGGCGACGCCCGGTGCTCTGATAACAGCGCTTGACGGTCTGACGGCCTCCGGCTCTCCCTTTTGGAAAACAAGTTAAGTGTGATCACGGCCACACTCATTCCGTTATCTTCTGGTAGATTACGCTACACTACCGGGGTAACCGGTCCATTATTTAATTGCGGTCAAACCATTGATCCGGGAGTTCATTATGAGCCAGTTGGCGTTTACAAAGCTACAAAAGCAGCGTGTGGTGGCTATCCCCCGTCTTGCTGCTTTTGCCTTGGGTGTTATGGCCCTTTCAGCCGTTTCCGCACGGGCCGAGCCCATGGCACTCGTGCTGGACAAATCCGAGAGCGTTTCGTTTCCAGCATTTTCAGAACTGGCAGCGGGCGATGTGGTCGAACTTGGAAATTCCGGCCATATCGATCTTCTGGATTACTCGGCTTGCCGGGAAGTGCGGATCAAGTCCGGCACAGTCAGCTTCGGGGCTTCAGGTTATGTCGTCGACGGCGGCGAAGAGGAGGTCCTGCGCGATGGCAACTGTCTTCAAGCAGATAGCGGCACCGATCCGGCAACGGCGGACAAAGGATTGACCGTCACGTTGCGCGGGATCACACCGGCCAACAAAATGGCGGCCTCGATCATGTTGCGCTTCGATGACGAATTGCGCGACCAATATGACACCGTGTTTGTCTCCTTCGAAGGCGGATCACCGAAACGGTTTGACCTTGATAACAGCATTCTGACAGATATGCCGGTCCGGGAAGACGAAGCTGAAGCTGTCGATGTTGAGCTGTTCTTGCAGGGCAAAGCGCCCGATTACGGCGTCGTCATGCGCAAATTCAAGATTGATCCGACTTCGGTCGGACGTAAGACTGCTGTCGTTATCGTGAAATGACATCTGGTGCGGGACAAGGGAGTACAACCCTTGGCCGGAACCAGCTCATGATCTTGATCGCGGTGACCGCGATGGCAGCTGGAACGGTCCTGGGACTGTATTCTCAAAGGGCGATTTGGGAAGGCTGGGTGTCCGACCGGCTTCTCCAGCTCCGTGCGGCGTTCAGCGCGCCGGATGAAGCAGTCCGGGAGCCCGTGGCCGTCGTAGGTCTCGATCGTGTCTCCCTTGCCTCCGACAGATTGGCATCTGTACCCCGGGTCTTCATGACGCCCGTGATGGCCGAGGCCGGGCAGGCGGTCCTCGATGCGGGCGCCTTGGCCGTGGGTTATGACTTCGTTTTTGCCTTCAGTGCGGATGCTTTCGCCGATCCGGTAACCGCGGAGCAGCCGCTCCGCGGGTTTGACCGGCCTTTTCTCGGCTTTTTGTACAAGAACCGCGGGAAAATCGTGGTCGCGAAAACCTCCACAGGCGTTCCCCACAGGGCGATCTCCGCAGCCGCAGGCGTTGAAGGTGTCCGCCTTGCCGAAGTAACGCCGGACGGTGATGGCGTGGTGCGCTGGCACACGCCCGGCTCCCCGCTCGCCCAATCGCCCAAATTCATCGATGCATTGCTTCATGCCGCTGGCGGTAATGCGGAAGACCGGTATATCGCTGTCCCTGAACGGCGCTTGGCAACTTCAGTTCCCTACCTGTCGCTCATCGATGTCCTGAGCCTTGCCGAGACGGAAGAGGGCCGCGAAAGCCTGAAGGAATTTGCAGCCGGGCGCGTCATCTTGTTCGGCAGCACTTTGCCCAATGAGGACGAGCATTTGTACTCGGGCCGCTTCCTTCCATCGATGGGTCTAGAGGACGCGGAGACCGGTGACAGCGGACGCCCGCCTCTACGGTATGCAACGGCAGGTGTTTTCATCCTGGCCGATCTGATTGGCGCTCCGCTGTCCGACCGGACGGCAGTCGACCCGCCCGCCGCCAGCCTGTATTTGGCAGCCGCTGTGTTTGCCGTTGCAGGTGCGCTGGCGGGGCTGGCTCTGGCTTTGATTATCTTGCCGTTGGCTGCGATTGGGCTTGCCGCTGCAGGCCTGGCGATTACGCTGGTTGGCCTGGAGGCTGGCTATTTTGTCCCTCCCGGTGTCGCGCCTGTTGCCGCCGTTTCGGCGCTTGGTCTTGCGGTATTGGGTAAGGTCGGCATCTTGCAGCGGCGTGAACGGTCGCTGGTCCGCTTGTTCGGCCACTATCTGGCCCCTGACGTCATCAAGCAGATGGCGACTTCCGAGCAACTTCCGGAACTTGGCGGAGAAACACGGCCGGTCATCGTCGCCTTTATTGATATCGTCGGATTCACAAAAATGTCGGAGCGGCTTCCGGATCACGAGGTGGTCCGGGTGGTCAACACCTGCTTTGATGCCATCGGTGAGGTGATTACCAAACATGAGGGCTATATCGACAAGTACATTGGCGATGCCATCATGGCGGTCTGGAACGCGCCCAACAAGGTGGCGCACCCTGAACGGGCCGCCGTGGAGGCCGCACGCGATATCATACATTTGCTGGACGAATTGAAGCGGATCACCGGACAATCCGGTCTTGATCTTCGGATCGCGCTAAACGGGGGACCGGTTCTCGTTGGCGACATAGGCGGAATACACCGCCGGTCCTTCACCGTCATGGGCACCACCGTGAACACCGCCAGCCGGATTGAATCGGTCGCAAAGGATCACAGCGTTCGTTTGGCCTTCAGCGCTCCGGTTGCCGATCCCCTTGGGAAGGATTACCCGCTGGTGCGGCTATGGAGCGGGCAGTTGCGCGGCCTGACGACGGAAACCGTCGTCTACACCCTGGATGACGCTGCCATGTTTATGGAGGGCGCTCCGGCCCGGCCTGAGCGGACTGAGGCCGAAACAAGTCCGCGCGTTGTGCAGATCCCGCGATAAGGCATACGGAATACCTGCCACCGGCATGCTCTGGACGAACTTCAATGCCTGAAACCACGGCAGGGCTATACCATTATCCGTTTCTTTGCGTCATCATCGGGACAGATGAGCACTTGCAAATGGTGGCTGGTTTGCCGTTGCAGATGCGGGCCAGAAGCGTGCCGTATCCGTTGATGGGCGGTGGCAGCATTTGATCTTTGAGCGGAAACGGATCTCTGGGGCGAAATGACGACGGGGAATAACACGTCAGGCGGGAACCGGCCGGAGTTTGACAAAACTGTCATCCGGCCGTCTGGCGCGCATCCACGATCGGCAGCCCATACGCTAGATCCAAACCAGTCAAATGCGGCGCGCGCTCCAGAATCAGCCCGTGAAATATCGGTTGCGGGCGGAAGAGCCACATCAAAGCCGAAATCCGCCTGGAAAACCTATGCGGGACTGGCGGTTTTGTGCCTTCTGCTTGGTAGCGGGGGCGCAGGTTTGGCGCTTCTGGTTGCGCGCGGAGATATCGCGTTCACCGCACCGGAAACCCTTCCAGCAGCGGATGCACCGTCAGAAGTCGCCGGTTCACAAGATGAAACCGCCGCGCCGGAAGATGCCGCGCTCTCATCGGAAACAGATGCCGTGTCTGGCAGAGAGGAAAGTGCTGCCAGCGCTTCCGAGGACGAAGAGCTGGCAGGTTTGTCAGATCCGTTTTTCGACATGGCATTGTCCGCGGTGATCCCATTGGCCGGCGATCCGGTTCTCCTGACGAAGGGGGCGGCTGGAACCGGGGTGGATCTCATCGAACGGCCGCTGCCAACCGTGAGTGACTTGAACGCGGTCATGCCGAACACTGCGCAGGCGTATCTGCTCGACAGTCAAATGCTGGACGAGACCGGAAATCTTGTTATCCGCGCACCGGGATCTGAGGCGGACTTCCAGTTCGGCAATTTCGGCGGCGGGGACGATAGCGGCGCGCTTGATGTAACCAACGAAAGCCCGGACCAACTTGGCAGCACCAAATCTGCCCTGCCGACCTTCTTAAGGCCCTCGATCAATACACTGAACCTGTATCTGAACGAAAAGCCAATTGGACAGGGCGCCAGCCGGATCGAAGTCACTGAAAAAATTGCGGAAAACACAACGCTCAAATCGTTTTTGTCGGGGCAAGGGTTTGATGACAAGGAGCTGAAGAGCCTGATGGACTATGCGGCCTCCGAGTTTGGCCGGAGCGATTTGATCGCAGGCGATAAAATCGCAGTGCGAGGCGTGCGTTTGCCGAACCAGCTCGGCCGTCTCGGCGATTACTATCAGGTCACCCAGCTTTCACTTTATGCCAGCGATGGATATGTCGGCACTGCCGCATTGTCCAAGACGCCTCAGGGCGCGTCTTATGTTGCGGGCGCCGATCCATGGTTCGGAAAGGAGATTGCGCCAGGGGTTGAGACAAGTGCTGCCGACGAAGGTGAGGGGGGCAAGACCCACCGTTTGATCGACGGGCTCTATGCGACAGCCGTTCGAAACGCCGTTCCCGCGTCAATTGTTGGCGAAGCGATTGCCTATCTGGCGCCAATGACCGACCTGAAGCGGGCCATCCGGCCAAATGAACGGTTTTCCCTGATTTTCACGGGCGAACCCCGGGACACCAAACGCGGCGGCGGCAAGGTTCTGTTTGCTGGCATCCGCAGCGGAAACGCATGGTCGGTCCGCTGTTACGTCTTGAAAGCACCTGGAAACCGCGGTTTTGCCTGCGTGAATGAGGGCGGGCAGGTCAGCCTGTCAGGGGCGATGCTGGTGCCGGTCAAAGGCGTGCTGACCTCAAAATTCGGGCCGCGTTTTCACCCGATCAAGAAGATCGAACGGCTGCATGCCGGCGTGGATTGGGCAGCGCCGACAGGAACACCGATCCGGGCGGCTTTTTCCGGAAAGGTGACCTATCGGGATGTCCGCGGCGGATATGGAAACTTCATCGAGCTTACCCACAAGGGCGGGATTACCAGCCGCTATGCGCACTTGCATGACTATGGCGACGGGATCCAGCTCGGCTCCGTGGTGCAGGCGGGAGATGTTATCGGCTATGTCGGGACGACCGGCTTGTCGACAGGGCCGCATCTGCATTTCGAAATCCGGCAAAACGGCCAGCCCAAAGACCCGCTCGCCTTTGAAATGGAAACCGGTGCCGATGCGCCGCAAAGCGTTGCCCGCGCTGACCTGAAGGCCTACCGCAACCTGATCTCAGAGATCCTCACGCTCCAGTAACATTCTCGGTCAGTAAATCGGCCGGGATCGCTGAAAATGTGATGTTGATCCCACATTGCAGGTCCGAATTACGCTAATCTTCCTTAACGTCAACGGGCCTGGGTGTTGCCGGTTCCACCAACGGCTGGCGATCAGGCTTGGGTGCAATGGCACGGTAACGGGAAAACGCGTTTGAGAATGACCGGCGGTCAAGGCCGGTTCGGAAGTCTCTAACAAGCGGTCTTGTAGTGAAACTCTGGCCCGGGCCGGAGCGGAATGCTTTCGAAGAGTTTTTATACACAGTGCGGTTTTTCGGCACGAACACGGAGACGGGAGCCATGGACAAGGAAGAAGGCCTGCTCAGCATCAAGGCAAACGACATTTATGATGCTGCCCGCGATGCCCGGCAGAGCACACAGGGCTGGCTTTGCAGGCTCCGCGTCCTGGAGAAGAACCTCTGCGGTGCGCTGGATATCGAGCGCACGGCGCCGCGCCAGATTTCGGTTCTCAAGGACATGTCCAAGAGCACGAACATCATGAAGGATGCCTATGGAAACCTGATCAAGGGAACAGAGGCACAAATGACCGGGATGGAGGAGGCGTCGAACAACAGCTACTACCTCGTCGCCATTCACGGTGTTTGTTCCCTTGGCAAACTTTGCGAGGCAATTCTTGCAATCCTGCCCGGGACCGAGGCTGCCTCGGAGTTCCTGAGTGGAACCAAAACCGTCCTCAGCGCTTCAAAGGACTTCATTGAGGGAAAACGGGCGCAAGACGGCAAGGATGGCGTCGCGGCAACCGGCAAGGCCCTTGAAGGATCGCTCAAACTGCTCGGAGAGAAGACCAGCGCGCTTGCAGATCTGATCGGTGGCACCTTCGACATGAAGATCCTCAGCGACCCGAACAAGAAGGACGGCATTGATTATCAGCAGCTTGCAGAAAAGGCTGCGTCGGTTGTGAAAACACTCAAAGGTCTGATGAAGACCCTGGAGGAGGTGATCAACACCTTGAAACATCAGACACGCGGCAGCAACCGGCTCGGAGCGGCTGCAAAACTGCTTGATGTGCTGGAGAACCTTCTGGAGTGTTACAAGAACGCAGTTGCCGCTTATGATTCCTATCAGCAGATGATGAAAACGGCTGAGGATATGGGCCGGACATCGGCGCATTTGTCCCGTTTGAAGCGCGACTATCTCGGCCAGTCCTACGGGTCCCGAAAGGCGTTTGAGCAGGCAATTTTCCTGGCGTCCGCCGGAAATGACGATGCCTTGAAAACCGTGCGGATCAAGTTTGCCAATCAGATCAACAGTGAAGCGGAAGCAATCAAATGGGCGGAAGAGCTGTCCGACGCATTGGCGAGTTTCCGGCATGACCTTACGCGCGCGCAAGGCAAGGTGCAGACCTACGGCAAAGAATATGGCACGTTATTGGAAAAGCTGGCGACCAGCCGGAACCGCTTGAAGACCCATCGGGCAAAGCTCGAAGTACTCCAACAGGAGATTGCCGATTTCGGAGCCAAGCGGAACAACAATTATGGCTTGTTGTCCCACATGATCCATCATCTGCGGATCGAGCTGCCGAAGATTGATGAAACGCTGCATTTGGCGGACATCCGCCTCGCGATCACCGTAAAAATGTCTGAAACACGCGCGCGTAAGAAAGCGGCGTAAGGCGTGCGGTCCGGTATCGGAACGCGATGCCGGACGGCAGCACCAATTACGATCAAGCCGATATTTCGATCCCGTTTTCTGCAGCCGTGAGTGTGACCGCGTTGAGTTCCTCTCCGTTCATCTGGGCGGTGAGGAACGAGCGCGACAATTTCGGCAACAGGTCATTTGTCAAAATGTTATCGATCATCCGGCCGCCACTGTCCGGGTCCCGGCAAAGGGAGACGATGTGGCTGACAAGATCATCGCCATAGGTCAGCTCCGCGTTGCGGTTCTGCTTGACCCGTTTCACGATCTTGTTGAGCTGAAGCTTCACGATAAAGCCGAGCATGGACGGCGAGAGCGGATAATAGGGGATGGTCACGATCCGCCCGAGCAGCGCCGGCGGAAACACATCCAGAAGGGCTGGCCGCAGGTCTTCCGCCAGTTTTTCCGGATCGGGTGCATTGGGATCGGTCGCAGCCAATGCCGGATCGCTGGAGACCGGTGCGTCAAGCATGTGAGCGGCTGCTTGCATGATTAGATCGGTTCCCACATTCGAGGTCAGGAGGATCAGTGTGTTCCGGAAGTCGATTTTCCGGCCCATGCCGTCTTCCATCCAGCCCTTGTCGAAGACCTGGAAGAAGATCTCGTGGACGTCCGGGTGCGCCTTTTCCACTTCATCAAGCAGGACCACGGAGTAAGGCTTCCGGCGGACGGCTTCGGTCAGCCGGCCGCCTTCACCATAGCCGACATAACCCGGAGGCGCCCCCTTCAAACCCGAGACCGAATGCGCTTCCTGGAATTCTGACATGTTGATCGTAATGAGACTGTCTTCGCCGCCGTAAAGGGTCTCGGCAAGAGCGAGTGCCGTTTCTGTCTTGCCGACACCTGAAGGGCCGCACAGCATGAAAACACCGATGGGTTTGTTCGGGTTTCCGAGTTGCGCACGGCTGGTTTCAATGCGCTTTGCAATCATGGAGAGCCCGTGCGATTGACCGATGACGCGCTTGTTCAGGCTGTCTGTCAGGCTCAGGATCGTCTGCATTTCGTCCTGGACCATCCGGCCAACCGGGATCCCGGTCCAGTCCGAGATGATGCTGGCCACGGCTTCATCATCCACATAGGCATAAACCATGCGGTCGTCTTCCGGGATTTCGGAAAGGGCCGCCCGTTTGTCATGAAGCGCTGTCCGGATCGCGTCCTCGCTTGAAAAATCCACGTCAAGATCCAGCTCGATGTCATCGATGGGGACAAGGGCAGGGCCGTCATGCTCCGGGTCTTCGATCTCCGCTGGTTCCGGGTGCGGAGCCGGCTCTCCGCCTTTCAGGTCGGTCAGCGCCTTGTTCAAGCGGCGAATTTCCGCAACCAGTTTCCGTTCGCGCTCCCATTCGGCGCGCAGGGTTTCGATGTCCTGTTCTGTTTGCCCGATAGCCGCTGTCACGCTGTTGATCTGCTCTTCGTGATCAAGGCCAAGTTCGGTGTCGTTGGTGATCGCCTTGAGCTCGGTTTCCAAAAACCCTTTCCGGGCCACAAGGTCAGACAATCTGGCCGGTTGCGCCGCCTGGGAAATATTGACCCGCGCGGAGGCCGTGTCCAGAACACTGACGGCCTTGTCCGGCAATTGGCGGGCCGGAATGTATCTGTGCGACAGTGATACGGCCGAGCGGACAGCGCTGTCGAGGATCCGGACCTGATGATGGTCTTCCATCGGTCCGAGCAAACCACGCACCATTGCAAAACATTTTTCTTCGTCCGGTTCATCCACCTGCACCGGCTGGAACCGGCGGGTCAGTGCAGGGTCCTTTTCAAAATGCTGCCGGTATTCCGACCAGGTGGTAGCTGCGACGGTCCGCAATGTCCCGCGGGCAAGTGCCGGTTTCAAGAGGTTGGCGGCATCCCCGGTTCCAGCGGCACCGCCAGCGCCAATAAGTGTATGGGCTTCGTCGATGAACAAGATGGTTGGAACGATTGAAGCGTGAACCGCGTCGATGACGGCCCGGAGGCGTTTTTCGAATTCACCCTTCATGCTGGCGCCGGCCTGCAGCAAACCAAGATCGAGCGCGCATAACCTTGTGCCCAAAAGGGCAGGTGGAACGTCTCCGGCGACGATCTTTTGCGCAAAGCCCTCAACGATTGCGGTCTTGCCGACCCCGGCTTCACCGGTGAGGATCGGATTGTTTTGCCGCCGCCGCATCAGGACGTCGATCACTTGCCGGATCTCATCATCCCGCCCGACGATCGGGTCAAACTCTTCCGCCCGTGCCCGTGCCGTGAAGTCGACGGTGAACTGGGTCAATGCGTCTTCACCGGCGCCGCTTCCCGGTCCCGCCTCTGAAGGGTCGGCGCTGCCTGCGGGACTGGCTTTGGGGCCGGAGCCATCCACGGGCCTTGCTCTGGTTTCTCCGGAGGCGCCTGCAATGGCATCCAGGTTTTTGACCAGGAGATCACGGTTTATCTCGGAAAACTTGTCAGAATAACTCAGAAACTGGCGCCAGGTGCCCTTGTCGCTCATGGCGGCCATCAGCACGTAGGCTGAGCGGATCTTGTAATCACCGTACCGGAGAGTGCCCTCGAACCAGGCCCGCTCCAACGCTTCCTGAAAGGGGGCGGCCATGCCGGGAAGTTCGGTCTGGTTGATCTTGAATTTGGCAATCGTTGCCTGAAGATCTGCATCGACCTCGCCAAGGTCGATATCAAAATGGCGCAGAATATGAACAAGATCGGTGTTGTCGTCGCGCACCAGATAATAGAGCCAATGGACAATCTCCAGATGGCGATGGCCGGAGCTTTTTGTCAGCCGCATGGCCTTTTCCAGGCTTTCATAGCTGACGCTTGTCAGTTTGTTTGCAACGGTCTCAACCAGAATATCGCTCATGGTATCGGCCCTTCTGAAGTAAATGCCTATTGATAAACAGTGGTGTGTCTGCGGATGGGGCGGAATCGCGTGTCAGTCAGGATATCGTCTGCCGGGCTGTCATCCCCGGGCGCATCGGATTCGCCGTGTGGGGGCTTAAGCCAGCCGATATGTCCAAGCGTTGCGGACGCCGAGCGGTTCATGCAGATGGCGGAAGCGCAATGTCTGGGAAGCGCCAATTCGATTTCATATTCGATCTCCAGACCAAGATAGAATTCGATGAGATCAAAGAGTTTTTCCGTCCATTCGTTTGGTTTTGTGCGCGTTGGCGGCAGGAACTTGCGATACTCGGAAAGATCCTTGGTATAGATCCGTATTCTGATTTTATCGCTTACGCTATAGACGCGCGCGCCAACAATTGTGTCCCGGCCAAGACGGCCCGCACCGCCGAGCCCGTTTCCGCCGACCGCGAGCTGATCGTCCGGATCAAGTTGCAGCCAGCTGCCCACACATTGCTCGATTTCAACGCGAACCCCGAAGACGCCTGAAATGAGGGCTTTGAGGCGCGCCGCGCTTTTTGCCTTCGGGGAGGTCAGGCCGGCATAAAGCAGTTTGAGGCGGTCATCGATCCGGTCCAGATCCCGGTAGATTGGCGCCCCAATGCCGATGGCCGACCCAAGATAGTTCAAGAAGCGGTCATCATCCGGCCGGTCATGCTGGGCAATGGGCCTCGCATCCGCCCAGGCGCGGAAGAAGAGCTGCACGAAGCGATTGTTGAAAACGTCGAGAAATCTCGGAAAACTGTCATCCCCGCGCAGTCCCCGCATGATGGCTTCATCGGTCATGGCGGAGGGAAGGGCCCCATGAGGCCCGAGCATGCCAAGAAACCGTTCCATAAACACCAGCCCGTCTTGCTGGTCGCGCATTGCCCGTTCGATTGTTGATGGCGCAAACTCGCTGGACGGATCTTGTCCGAAGCGGACAATGTCTTCCATTAGCCTCTGGCTTTTGCCGATCCGTGGCGGCACGGGCGCGGCTTGGGTGGGAGAGTTGCCGGGCTCGCCAGTGTGATCCTTAACCGGCGCCGTCTGACCCTCCAGCATCCGCAATACGGCGAGAAGATCATATCCACCCGGATTGCTTTCTATTTGTGCGCCGAGTGTGGCCAGAAGACTAGCATATTGTTTTTGAACGGGAACCTCTATGCGCGGGGCCGGTTCCGGCGTTGCGAAGTCTTCAGCGCCGTGTTCTTCGTCTTGATCGGCGGAAGGTTCGCTGTCTGCTGCGCGGCCCACTGCAACAACCGCATCCGTTTGCGGTGCGCTGTCGAAAGCGCTCGTGATTTCTGTATCTTCTGTGACCGGCGTGTCAGCTGAAGTTGATTTGATCGTGTCCGATAAAGCCGGAAGTTCGTCCAAACGCGGATCGCTCGCATCCACATCGACAGGCGATAAGATCTCATGCGACTTGATCGGGGGTTCTGGGCTTTGAAACGGGTCAGATTCGGTTTCGGGTGGCTCGGGCCAAGGGAACGCGGATTTTCCGGGCCGAATGACAGTCTTGTCCAACGCTTCGGCGCGGTCGGTCGCGTCAACGCGGGTCTTGTTGGCATCGGGATCAGGCGTGTCTGAGGAGGCCGTCATAAGATCCCCTTCGCGCCAATTCTCGGCGGCCATTTCATGATCGTGCCGCGTTCGGTTGTTGCGATGACACACTGCGTGAAGTGATTGATCGACGCATATTCACACAAGAATCGATCCAGCACCGCTCCGAGCAGAAACGCACTTGCGCCCTCAAAAGCCTTGTCGTCGAGGGTGATGGTAACCTCCAGCCCCCGGGCGACCCCAGTTCCAGATTTTTGCTGCAGGCGGCGGACGACCGGCCGGGTTGAAACAGAGCGGACCGACTGCGCCTGCCGGTCTGCGGAATTGTCTGCCAAAGGAGCAAAGACGCTCAAGATATCCCGGAAGGACCGGCCATCTTGTCCGGCCCCATCGTTCAAGAGTCCCGAGTGATTGAGTGCCAAGATGTTTACGAGCCGCCAGACAATCGCGCCAACATGGCCCTCTTCGCCGAGACGTTCATTGTAAGACAGAAGCGGCGGGCGCGGCGGTGTCGGTCCGGATACGCAATCGACCTTCAGGCCGGTATCATCCAGGAGTCGGAAATCGCCGAGCGCCGATGTCTCCAGGTTGCTGCCTACCGGAAGATCGGCGGCAAGGGCCCGGTTGGATGCCATGACCTTCAGGGACAATTCTGCAAGTTTCTTGTCGCCGCTCTGCAGGAGGGCTGCTGCCTGCGCGCCGCTTGAAATGGAGATGTAGGTCTCCGTCCCGATGTATGGATTGGGCTGCATCCGCCGGAGCTCTGAAGACGATTGGCGGCGGGGCATGCGCCGGACGGAGTAAAACCATTCGTGCCCGGCCTTGTCGGCATCCGGAGCGACGCTGTAAAGCGGCTCAACGGCGAGCTTGTCACCACCGGAAAAGTGGGCATTCACGTCGGTAACTGAATGCACTTCATAGTCGAGCGGCCGGGTCCTGTCGGGAATGACCGCAAACTCATGCTGGCCTTTCTTGATCGGAACCCGGTCTGTTTGACGTTCGAACAGATTGACGGCCGGTGCGGTGTGTAACGCAAAGATCTTCTTCTCCACGTGAGCCGGCAGGCGCGGGTCCGCGTCATCGAACACAAAAACAAGATCAAATGATTTTGCTCTCACGCGGTTCAGCGCGGATCTTAGCCCGCAGAGCCGGAAGCCCAGGAAGCTGCGCGGAAAATTGAAATAGTCCCGCAGGTAGTCAAAGCCGACAAACAGCCTCCGGTCGTTGCGCAGCAGGGCATCTTCTTCATCGAACCCGACTTGCTCGATGCTGTCGATGGGAAGCCGCTGCAATGTGACTTGGCCGTAAGCATCTTCTGTCCGGATATAAAGGGCAACCGTGTGGCCGAAGATCTGTTCATAGACACGGGCTGCCAAATCGATTGGACCAGTCAGATAAACCGGAAGCGTATCAATTCTGCAGCCTGCGACCTGAAATTCCGGTTTTTGGCGTGCCTCGTCTTGGGATACTTCCAGTTCGGGATCTTCCGCCATCCGGTGAGTGAGGGTGAGGGACAGTCCGGCCCGGACGCGGCGGTCCTCGGCCATATCCGCGCCCAGACCTGAAACTTGCGCGGCAGAACTCAGGTACTTTGCCGAGGTCAGCTCCAACGGCGTCAAGGTGATTGGAGCGGAGAGGGTGAACCGGCAGCGGACTTCTCCCTGCCGTTCTCTGAAAACAGCCTCCATCGGCGCGTGGCGCGCGATCTTGATGCCGTTGCGCAAATTGGAATCGCCATATTTCGGCGTGACCCGCGCGAGCACCATGGATGGGATCGGAGCAAGCGCTGACGGGTACAGCTGCTCAAACAAGTTGGAGGTGAATTCCGCGAATTCATGCTTCATTTTCAGCTGAACGCGGGCCGCCAGAAAGGCGGTTCCCTCCAGTAAACCCGACAGCATCGGGTCGGACCGGTCTTCAAGAAGCCCGCCCAAGCGTTCGGCAACAGCCGGGTAGGCCTCGGCAAACGCCGATCCCTGTTCGCGCAGATAGGTGAGCTCCTGATTGTAAAGGTCTAGAAACTCGCGGTTCATCCAGCCGCTCCCAAGATCTTGATCCGCCCGAAGGCGGGATCCACATCGGCGATGAACTCGCTGCCGACGCGAACCGGATCGCAGCGGATTTCCGCCTTGATCAGGAAGCGGACCTTGAGCGTGTCGCTTTCATACTCCTGATCCCGTTCAACATGCAGCGTCTTGGGGTCCATCCTCGGTTCAAAACGGATGAGGGCGCTCCGGATGTCATCGGCAAGGCGGTCTATGCGAA
This sequence comes from Roseibium denhamense, assembly GCF_009711415.1. Lineage (GTDB taxonomy): Bacteria > Pseudomonadota > Alphaproteobacteria > Rhizobiales > Stappiaceae > Roseibium > Roseibium denhamense. The sequence continues at coordinate 286,215 of NZ_SMLZ01000116.1, read as the reverse complement.
CCGTGTCGACGATGTGCACGGACAGGTCCGGCAGGCCATAGTTCAAGATGGAACTCTGGACCTCGGGAAAGTCTGAAAGGTCCTGGGAGGAATTCAAATTGACAGTATTGAGAAGGGCCTGCAGATCCTGACGGACTTCATTCAAAAGCGTATGCTCGGAGATCCCATGGGCCCGGGACAGGTGCCGCCCGGCCTTCAGCGGCTGACCGCTTTCATCTTGCAGGCGCTCGCTCTGGGCGGCCTTGTAGTCCGGATCATCCATGGCACGGAATGCCCACATGAGCGGCGAATGGAGTTTTGTATGCGCACGTGCCATCCGGTGTCCTGAATGATGGCCCGCCTGGTGCAAGAAAGCGCGAAAGGACCGCGGGCGGGCAGATAATCAGAAGGATCCCGGCTGCAAGTGGCCCTGCAGCCGGAAAAGGTATTGCCGGTTACTTCTTCTCGTTTGCTGCAATGTCCCAGGCAAACTCGGGGGCGGCGCCCTTGGAGCCGTCCGGCTTTTGTTCGGTGTAGATGTATTTGAATTCACCGAAGTTCAGCGTCACGTTCTCGGTAATCCGGTCGTCATTTCCGCTGCCGCCCGTCGAGATATTCGAGACGATGATGTCCTTCACCTCAAGCTTGATATATTCAAGCGGACTGTCTCCGGCCGCCTTGCGGATGAACAAGGTTCCCTTGCTGATATGCTTGCCGGTCGATGCGTGCTGAAGCAGCACAGGCGACGACTTGTCGACATATTTCGTTACGCTCAGATCCTGGAAATGTGCCTTTCCAGAGCCCGAGCCGGAGCCCATATGCGTGGTGCCGGATTGGGAAACGCCCCAGGACCAGGACAGAACGTCAATCTTGTCCTTGTGGGTCTTGTCCTGGGCTTCACCTTTGATACCGTCCAATTCAAGATAATAATCTACAGCCATTGTTCACATCCTCTTGGGTGTTGGCGGGTGTGCTTCAGCTATCCGCCGCCAAAGTTTCATGTCTGACAAACACCTCGGACCATCCGGTCCAAACCCCAAGGCGCGTCCTTGTTAAAAGTCACCTCCACCCGGAAAAAATCCGGGGTGCATCCCTTGAGATGCGTGCCGGAGGGCAGAAGCCCGTCCCCCGGCAAGACAGCTATCAGTTTCCGTCTTGCGGAATGCGGGAGGCGAGGCTCATGCCGATGTCCATGCCTTCCAGCTGATAATGAGGTCTGAGGAAGAACTGGGCGCGGTAGTATCCCGGGTTCTCCTCATCATCGACGATGGTAACCTTGGCCTCACGCAGTGGTTTGCGGGCCTTGGTTTCTTCCGTTGAGTTGTCCGGGTCGCCGTCGACGTAATCCATGATCCAGTCATTCAGCCAGCGCTGAAGCTGGGCGGATTCCTTGGTCGAGCCGATCTTGTTACGGACCATCACCTTGAGATAATGGGCAAAACGGGTGGTCGCGAACATGTAGGGCAACCGGGCGGACAGATTGTCCGATGCGGTGGCATCCTTTCCGTCAGGGCCGGAAAACTGGCGCGGTTTGAAGACCGACTGGGCGCCCAGGAATGCTGCCTGGTCTGTGTTTTTCCGATGGATCAGAGGGATCAAGCCGAGGCGCGAAATCTCGTGTTCGCGGCGGTCCGATATCGCGATCTCCGCCGGGCATTTCTGGTCAACACCGCCATCATCCGTCTCGAAGACGTGGGTTGGCAGATCTTCGACCAATCCGCCACTTTCAACCCCGCGGATACGGACTGTCCATCCATATTCCTTGTAGGCGCGGTTGATGTTCGAGGCCATGGCATAGGCGGAGTTCATCCATGCGTAGTTGTCATGGTTGTTCTCCGGGAATTCCTCTTCAAAAGCGAACTCTTCCACCGGATCGGACTTTGCGCCATAGGGCTGGCGTGCCAGCACGCGCGGCATGGTCAGGCCGAGATACCGGGCATCTTCGGATTCCCTCAAGGTCCGCCACTGTGCATGGATCTCCGTATCGAAGATCTTCGACAGATCCCGCTTTGCAGGAAGTTCCGTCCAGCTGTCCATTTGCATTAGCTGCGGATTGGCAGCGGCCAGGAACGGTGCATGCGCTGCGGAGGCGATTTTCGCCATCCCGCGCAGGATTGTGATGTCCTGTGGCTCATAAGAGAATTCGTAATCGCCAACCAGGCAACCGAAAGGTTGTCCGCCAAGCTGTCCGAACTCGGCTTCGTAGATTTGCTTGAAGAGCGGGCTCTGGTCCCACTTGGCGCCCCGGTAGCTTTTCATCACACCGGCCAGCTCGGACTTCGAGATGTTCAAAAACCGGAGTTTCAGCGTCGCGTCGGTCTCGGACTGGTGAACCAGATAGTCCAAGCCCCGCCAGGCGCTTTCCAGTTTCTGGTATTCCGGTGCGTGAATGATTTCGTTGACTTGATCGGTCAGCTTCTCATCCAGCTTGGCGATCATCTCGTCGATCGTATCGTAGACATCGTCCTTGATGAGCGCCTGATCGGACAGGGCCTCCGACAGGAATGTCGACATGGCCGTATCGACAAGCGCGTTGGCCGTATCATTTTCATTTTTAATGCGGAAGTTCTGCTTCAGGATCGAGGCGAACTCTTCCGGGCTTTTCTCGCTGGCAACGTCACCTGCAGGTGCGGCTCCGGCCTGTGTGCTGGTATCGGTGCTGCTCATTTATGCCTCCTCGGTATCGCCGCCGGCGTCGCCTTTTGCATCGGCGGATTTGTCGGCTTCGATTTTCTGAGCCAGGGCCTGCATGAGGGCAGGGTCCCGGGTGAGTTCTTCAAGCTGGCTGATGGCTTGGACGCGGCCGTCCATCATCGTGCGCAGGGCTGCCAGACTGCGGCGCGCATCGAGCAGTTTTTTCAAGGCAGGTACCTGCTCGGCAACACGGCCCGGGCTGAAGTCGTCCATGTTTTCAAATTTCAACTGGACGCTCATCTTGCTGTTGTCTTCGCCGGAGAGGCGGTCCTTTACCGTAAAGGACGTGCCGGGCTGAATGGCCTTCATCCGCGAGGAGAAGTTGTCCATATCGATATCGAGAAGTTTCCGGTCATCAATGTCCGGCTTGTCGACGCCTGGATTGTCACCCGACAGATCTGCCATGACGCCCATGACAAACGGCAGTTCTACTTTCTGCTCTGCATCGAACGGATCTTCATAGAAAATGTGGACGCGCGGAGGTCTGTTCCGCTTTATAAAGCTTTGCCCGCTATTAGACGCCATCGTACTTGCCTTTCATTTACTGGATTTGCTTTCGTGCAAATCAAGTTCAGTCAAATACAAGCGCGGCAGTTTATGTTTTTTTATTTTATATGTGCCTGCGCTTTGTTCTGTTGGAGTAAATGTACTTCAGAAACATGTGATTCATAGTGATCGCGGTCACAGGTGCGGCGGATTTCAAAAATACTTCAATTATTGAGGACCGATTGTTTTCGCCTGTCAAGAATGTAGCCGCAGAAACGCTGCGGAAGCACGGTGCCCAACTTCCGTATTATTCCTCCTCCGGTCTCAAAAAGAGGTTCAGAAGTCCGGTGAAGGAGCCTGAACTCATGGTTTGGGCTTCGTCCAGAAGCAATGGGATCGGGCTCGTGGGTTCATTGGCGGCGTAATAGGCCTTCACGGCGCCGATCCCGCGCATCGCTTCGGTCCGGTTTGTGATCTGGGGCGGCTCAAAGCCGTCCATGTCGCCTAGATCTCCCGTACCGCTGTCATTCAGATCGACCAGACGGTCGTTTGACAGCTGAAGCCCGCTAGTGCCGAGGATAAGGCTGACATCATCGAAACGCCGCGGCATGAGGATCTTCAACGCATCCAGATAGGTTTTGCCGACAAGCCCACGGGACTCGCGCACCAAAAAGAGCGCCGGATGCGACGGCTCCCGGGAGGCAAAGTAATTCTCCACCTGCTCTAGAAGGCACTTCGCCTGCGCCGCATTTTTGAGTTCCTGGGACGAGCCTGTGGTTTCGGCGGCCGCCGGTGCGGTGTGTTCTGCCTTGCCGCCGTCCGGTTCCGCTTCCCCGGTATCGCCTGTCGCCCGGCCGAGCCGGAGGTTCAGTTCCTGCCCCATGTCCTTGAGGAGCTGGATCAGCGGCGAGTAGTCGGGCGGGTTCGAACTTGCGCTGGCTTCCGACAGTTTTGACGAGCAGGTCTGGCAGATCCCGGCCAGAACCTCTGGCAGCGCAGAAAGGTCCTCTAGAAGCCGGTCAATGCTTTCCTGTTCAAGTTCGCCAGAGGTCAGAGCCGCTTCGATTGCGCCTAAAGAGATGACATGTTCGTCCGGACGCGCAGTTTCATGACCTGCGGCAACCTGAACGGCCCGGTAGCTCACCGGCCCGCTGCGCCTGGTTTTAAACAGAGGCGCCGCAGCCAGGGGGAGGAGAACGGTCGGACGGCTGTTCAGGCCCTCAAGAGCGCCCATACGTTCCATGAAATTGAAGTCGCCGTCCGCCGGATGGACGGCATCCCAATGGGCATCGAGCAATGTGCCGATGGTCCGCACGGTGTTTGCAAAAAGGTGCAGGTTTCCGCTCAAAAGGGCGAATTGGCCAAGGAAAACAAGTAGCCGTAAATCGCGGGACTGCTTTAAAAAGCCGTCCATTTGCTTGAACAGGTCTGGAAAGTCGATTTCGCTCCGGTCGAAATCGCCAAACCGCTCCGGAAGCATTTCCTCGCAAGAATCCATCAGCGCGGCAAAGGCTGGATCCGTGTCATAGAGATCAGGCCCGCACCCGGCACCGGGTGCGATTTCCATGCCGTAGATATTCGGATCGAGCTCCATGCATCCCCCAAGGCGCGGCGCCAATTCAGATCAAGGCGTTCTGCCGCCAGTTGGCCGGTGTTATGCCGGGTTCATTCCAGAACCAATCGGCTCTCGACCCGGCGGTTGACCGGATCATATTTGTCGGCAACCTTCGGCCGGGATTCACCATAGGCGATGGTTTTCAGGCGATCACGGCCAACCCCGAGTGAAACCAGATATTCCGTAACGGCGCTGGCCCGGTCTTCAGACAGGCGCTGGTTATAGCTGGCTGATCCGATGCCGTCGGTGTGGCCTTCTATGACGAACTTCGCAGCTTCGAGATCCGGGTCCGATATGCCTTTGGCAAATTCCCGGAGGTTCGCCTGTGCGGTCGGGCTGAGACGCGCAGATGCATACTCGAAGGAAACGAGAAGATTGAAACCTTCTCCAATGGCATTGGTTTCCGGGTCCGGAGTGGCTGCAGCCGTATCGCCAGTTCCTGCGTTGCCTGCTGTGCCGCCATCTGGCTTGACGGCGATTTGACCCGTCTCAGGCGATGCCGCGCCGCCGGGAGAACACTCGTCGCGGGTTCCAATGCACAGTGCACGTGTTTGCCCGGTTGGCTTCAAGGATCGTGTCTTGAGCTGCTTGAAGTGGCGCGTGACGTCGTCGGCCGAATAAGTTGTGTCCTGCGCCAGAACCGGTTCCGGCGAAGCCACTGCCATCGTGGCCGCAATCGAAGCGGCAAGACTAGCCATAAGGATGCCCGGGCGCTTCGGGCGGCGGCTGGCTTGTGAAATCTGGCGGTTTGCGGAGGTCATTTTCCAATCTCCCTTTGTGAGCTATCAATCATTTGAGCCGAAACCGGCGACTGAGCGCACTATGGAATTGTCTGCAATAAAATTATGTGGCGGAAGTCACTAAAGTACGTTTTGATATCAGTATGGCCGATCCCGTTTAAGAAGCAAGAAAAACGTGGGTGTGTTACGTTGGTGAGGCGGTGAAGTAAATGGAACGAGTGTTTCGTGTGTGACGGGCGTCACAAGCGGAACCTTCGGTCTGTTGTGAAAAAGGGTTATTGTTGCGATTTAAAATATTTGCATCAACTGTGTCGTTGAGCACATTATTTGGATCGGAAACAGCGTAGAACCTGGAAAACGTGCTGAGAGCACTTCCCAGGTCTCATTGTTCCGAGGAGAGTTTCGTGGTTCAGGGTCAATTGAAACAATTGAAGCGAATGGCCGAGCTGACGTCGGTCTTCGGCAAGGATGAACTGGCTCTTGTATCGATAGAGTGCGACGAAGGCATCAGTCAGGATTTTGAGATCCGGCTGGAAGTGCTCAGCCAAAACGAAGATCTTGAATTCGACCAGGCCATTGCCACGCACATGACCACGAAGGTCGTCACCAATAATGGCGACACACGGTATTTCGACGGTTTGCTAACCGATGCCCGATGGCTTGGCCACAGGGAGTCCTATTACATTTACCGGCTCACACTCCGGCCGTGGTTCTGGTTGCTTACGAAGAACTCCAACTGCCGGATATTCAAGGACAAGACCGCGCCTGAAATCATTTCAGAAGTGCTCGGCGAGCATGATTTTGCAGATCATCGCAAGAACCTGACCGAAAGCTATGATCCGATCCATTATTGCGTTCAATACCGTGAGTCCGACCATGATTTCTGCTGCCGGCTCATGGAGGAGTTCGGGATCTCGTATTTCTTCGAGTACGAGGACGGCAAACACACGATGATCCTTGCGGACGGGAAATCGTCCTACTCGCCAATTGAGGGCGATCCGGCAATTCCCTTTATCCCAATCGGCGGGGACAGCCAGCGGGATGAGGAACACATCTATCATTGGGTGCCGAGCCGGAAGTTCCGGACGGGAAAATTCGCGGTCAATGACTACGACTTTGAAAAACCTAGCGCTTCTTTGGAGGCCGACCGGGATGCCGGCTCTGCCTACCGGGCAGGCAGCCTTGAGCATTATGACTACCCGGGCCGCTACACTGAGAAGGACAAGGGGACGGCCTACAGCAAGATCAGGCTGGAGGCGGAGCAGGCCGGCGACAAGCGCATTGAGACAGCCGGGGAGGTGTCCCGGTTTTTCGCAGGCGGCCTTTTCACGTTGAAGGACCACCCGCATGGACCGCAGAACAAGGAATATCTTGTTTTGCGGGCCAGCCACCAGATCATCACGGAAGAATACCGCTCGGGCAGTTCGAGCGGGCAGGGTGAGGCCTATACGGGCACCTATGATGTCCTGTCCTCGGATATCCCCTTCCGAACCCCGGCAGTTACCGCAAAACCCCGCATTCCCGGCCCCCAGACGGCAAAAGTCGTGGGCCAAGGCGAAATCGATGTGGACGAGTACGGCCAGATCATGGTCGAATTTCACTGGGATCGGGACAAGACCCAGTCACGCCGTGTGCGTGTTGCACAAGTATGGTCCGGCAAGAATTGGGGCGGAATTGTCATCCCCCGTGTCGGCCAGGAGGTAATTGTTCAATTCCTGGAAGGAGATCCGGACCAGCCGATCATAATTGGTACGGTCTACAACGCAGAGAATATGCCGCCTTATGCGCTTCCGGGAGAAAAGAACAAGGCCGGTGTTAAGTCCGATTCGACTGTTGGCGGAGGCGGCTACAACGAGTTTGTTTTTGACGACACCAAGGGTCAGGAACTTATCGGCATGCATGCACAAAAGGACATGGAGACGGTCATCGAGAACGATGAGATGCTGCATGTCAAAAACTGCCGCGAAACGAAAATCGATGTGAACCGGACCGAAAAGGTCGGGAACAATACGACGGAGGAGATCGGAAAGGTCTGGAAGGTGGAAGCGGGCATGAAGATCGAATTCGTCTGCGGGATGAGCAAGATCGTCATGACACCAGCATCGATCCAGATTGAATCTCCGACAATCGATGTGAAAGCAATGGGCCAGCTTACAGCGACAGGTTTGATGACGGACGTCAAAGGCACGGCACTGTTGAAATTGAACGGGGGCTTGGTCTTGATCAACTAGGGATCGGACCGGCTTGGGCGCAACGGATGAACGGAGGAGCCAGATGGCATCACGTATCCGGTTTACAAACGCGAAACAGGTTTTTGAAACATACCCGGATCTGGCCGAGACGGTGACGGAACCGGAAGCGGACGCGGACCCAGGAGCGTTCGCTCTGGAGCTGAAAGAGGGCGATGCCCCGTATTCGGCCCTGGCCTATTTTGCGCATCTTCTGCCGAAACGGGAATCCGTCTGGTGGGGCATGAAGTGCGTGAGCGGGCTCGACACCAACAAATCCGCCGATGATCATCACGTGCTTGCCCTCAGCGAAGCCTGGGTCCGGGAAGGCGATGAAGAAGCCCGCGCGGCGGTTCATGCGGCGGCGGAAGCGACCAAGGCTGACAGCGCTGCGGTTTGGATTGGCTTGGCAGCCGGATGGTCCGGCGGGTCCTTGTCACCCAATCCGGACCACCGGGTGGATATGCCGGATGGCCTGACGGCGAAGGCGGTCAACACGGCCGTCCTGATCGCCTTGGGCTCGCTCGGGCCGCAGGAGCGGGAGGAAGCGCTTGAAGCGTGTCTGTCCGCCGGACTGACATTTGCCAAGGGCGCTGCGATGCCTCCGGTGAGTATCCGAACGCCGATGACCTTTGAAGCCAGAATCTAAGATTGAGGACGGGCGGAGATGCGTATCACGCTCCAGATCGAAAACAAGGACCGGTTGGAAACCGGGGGTCAGATCAGCTACAGCTGTGTCGACCGGGGTTTCGATATCGGGCGCCACGAGCATCTGGACTGGAGCCTACCCGACCCGCAACGCGTCATTTCGGGAAAACATTGCGAAGTCCGGTTTGAGGGCGGGCAATATGTTCTCTACGACGTCTCGACCAACGGCACATTTTTGAACGGCAATCCGAACCGGATGGATCAGGCGCATGCCTTGCGCTCTGGGGACCGGCTGATGATTGGCGATTACATCATAAGCGTCGGCCTCGACGAGTCCCACTCGCCCGCATTGGAGCCGGTCTCCTCCGGTCAGCCGCAGTGGGCTGCGCCAGCACCCCCTTTGCCCGAGCCGCCTGCCGCTTGGCCGGAACCGGGCGCTGCTGCAGCACATCCCTATCCGCAACCGGATGCAGGCCATGTGTGGGGCGCAGCCCCAGGGGCAGGTGTGGAAGGGCGCCATGCGCCACCATCTCAAACACCCGGTATCGGGACGCCGGCAGATGATGTCTGGGGACAGCAGGGCCCGGCGTCCGGGACCGCTGATCCAGGCCTTTTTGACACGGGACATGTTCCACAGGGAGCCGCCCCGGTGCGTCCGCTATTCGGGGATTCGCTTGATCATTTGGCCCAACAGCCGGACCTTCAGCGCTCTGAGGGGGGGACGCCGCAGCCTGAACCAGCCCCTCAGCCCGTTGCCCCGGTCCAGGCCAGTCCGGCACCCCCGCCAGCCGCGTCATCATCAACACCGCCACAGCCGGCCGAACCGCTCTTCGGAATGCCGGATCTCGGTCAGCCGGAGCCACCTCAGGCAGCTTTGCCGCAGACCGCACCGCCACCCGCCGAGGCCCCGGTGGTACCAGAGCCGCCAAATCCAGATCCGGGCGGATACCCGGAAAGCGTCAACGCGTCCATTCGAGAAGCGCCCGTCCATGTTCCCGGCGGACATGATCAAGCACCTCCCGTGGCGGCGCCTGTCATCTCGCCTAATGGACCAAGGCTGCAAGCATCAGCGGCAAGTGCCGGGCCGTCCCTGCAGAGTGCACCTGAACTTGAGAGTGGACCTGAAAATGCCGCCGGAGATGGCGCGGTCTCCTTATCGGCGGAGCCGCAGGCCGGCGTCGTCCCGCAGGATGCTGGAAACGATGGCGGCAAGGCTCTCCTCAAGGCATTTGCACAAGGTGCAGGTATTCCGGAAAATATCGTCGCGGATCGGGACCCGGAGGAATTTGCAAGGGAACTTGGCAGCATATTGCAAACCATGACCGGCGATCTGATGGGGCTGCTGCAGGCGCGCAGCCAGGTTAAGGCGCTGACACGGAATGCCAACCGGACGCTTATCAGCCGCACCGGCAACAATGCGCTGAAATTCTCGCCAACACCGCAAATGGCGCTGCAAACCATGTTGTCCGAGCAGGCTGAGGCCAATGGGTATTTGCCCCTGGAAAGGGCCATGACGGCAGCGTTCAAGGACATCCAGAAACATCATGTATGGACCTATTCTGCGATGCAGAAAGCGGCCGCCCGATTGCAGGACACCTTATCACCGGCAGCAATTGAAGCTGCCGCGCCGCCTCAAAAGAGCACCTTTGGAAATCCGAAAGCAAAATTGTGGGACCGGATTGAGGAACGTTGGACATCCATAAGCGCCAGCCATGACGACGGACTGGTCGGTGTCTTCACGCAGTATTTTACCGAAAGTTACGAAGACCTGAGTTCGCCCGGTTCAGCGGATGAACCTGGGCAGATGCCTTGAATTTTTTAAAGATAGCAGGTCCCGGCAAACGGCCGTGGAACAAGGAGCAGTGCCTTTATGTCTTGGTATAGTAAAGTTGCATGGACGGAAGGCCTTTTTTTGAGGCCGCATCATCTGCAGCAAAGCGACCGTTATGCGGAGCATTTGCTGGATGAACGCGTGCGGCTCGCATCTCCCTATCCTTGGGGATTTGCCGATGTTGAGATCGACCAGGACATGGGGCAGCAATGCCGTTTTGCGCTCCGGCAAGGCCGAGGCATCTTTCCAGATGGCACTGTCTTCAATTTTCCCGCAGACGGTACCCCGCCACCGGCAATTGATGTGCCTGAGGACGCGGCCGGTCAAATTGTCTGGCTCGGAATTCCAGAGACGACCGTCAATGCGGTCGAAGTGGCCAATGGCCGGGACGATATGGCAACCCGGTATCTGCAAGGACGGGAGACCATAATCGACTCCACGTCGGCCGTCCGGCTGGAAGAGGAAATCGACGTTGCCCATCCGCGCCTGATGTACTCGATCCGCGCAACGCCGCATCCGGGGCAGGTCTGTCTGCCGGTTGCCCGCATTACGGAGATCAAGGACCGAATCGTCATCACCGATAGCAGCTTTGCGCCTCCGGTCCTTGCCTGCCACGTGCACCCGGTGGTGACCGGCTGGATCGATTCCGTCATCGGCTGGGTTGAGCGCAAGCTGAGCGAGCTGGCACGTTATGCCGCGGACACGTCGGCGGGCGGTGGCCTGCAGAATTTCGACTATCTGACCCTTCAGATGCTCAACCGGACCCATCCGCATTTGATGCATTTGCGCAAGTCCGCCTATATCCATCCCGAACGGCTTTATACGATGCTCTTGCAGATGGCCGGTGAGCTTGCGACGTTTGCGACCGAGGAGCGGCGCGCGCGCAGCTATCCCGTTTATGACCACGACCGTCTGCACGATGTATTCAAGCCGGTCCTGGCCGACATCCAGGCATTTCTGTCCGCAGGATATGACCGCCGGGCAATCCGGTTGCCTCTGGAGCAATTGGCGCCGAATGCGTTCAAGTCGATCATTGTCGATCGGAATCTGTTCTCCCAGGCCAGTTTCGTGCTGGAAGTCGCTGCCCGCAGACCGTTGACCGAAATCCAGAACGAGTTTCCAAAGCTCTTCAAGGTCGGGCCATTCGGCCAGATGCGCCAGATCGTCTATTCCAATCTCCCAGGCATACCCTTGATCCACATGCCGGTTCCCCCCGCACAGATCCGTGCGCTGACGGACCGGGTCTATTTCCGGCTCGACAAGACCACACCGCTTTGGCGGGAATTCAGCCAGGATTCAGCGATTGGGCTTCAATTCGCGGGTAACTGGCCGGATCTACAGCTTGAGTTTTATGCCATCCGGGAGGGCCGGTGATGGCCGACAATGACGATCCCTTTGGTGTTTCCAAACGGCAAGGCAAGACAATCGTCAAGCCAAACCCCGGCGGGCGATGGTCGGAAAGGCCTGATGGCGGACAACAGCCGCCGCAAGCCCCGCCCCAACCGCCCATGCCGCAACAAGGCAGGCCGCCGGTTGCTCCGGCCGCGCCGCACCAGCCTCCGCCACAGGGGCAGGGACGCCCGGCCGATCCGTGGCAAGGGCAGGGACAGGGCCAGGATCCCTATGCCCCAACCCCGGCGGGCTACGAATATGGCCAGCAGCAGGCGCCTGACCTTCATCGCCCGCCACCTGCGGCACAACCCGGCCCCGGCCAGCCACCTCAGGCCGCGCCGCAGTCTGGACCGCAGGGGCAGCCGCTCCCCGGACAGGGGCAACTTGCCAGCACGCCCGATCTCAACCAGATCAGTGTTGCCAACAGGAACCCGATCTCCCGTGCCGCCGCGCCGTTATTGCTTCTTCTGGGCCGGCTGCATCTGACCATGACCGACGCGCAATTCGATGCGCTTATGGGAGATGTCTACAACGCGATAAAGCGTTTCGAGCAGGACCTTAGAAACACCGGCATATCGGACGACCAGATCCGGTCCGCAGCCTATGCCTTGTGCGCGACATCCGATGACATCGTCCAGAACCTGCCCTCGGCGGGACGGCATCAATGGACTCAATATTCCATGCTGACCCAATTCTTTGGTCAGGCAACCGGCGGGGTCGAGTTTTTCCAGTTGCTCGAAAAGGCGAAACAGGATCCGGGCCGCAATTATGGTGTCCTTGAGGTGATGCATGCCTGCTTGTCGCTCGGATTTTACGGAAAATACCGCGCGATCCAGGGCGGGCAGCAGGGGCTGGAACGCGAGCGGCGGGATCTGCATGAAATTCTGCGCCGGGTCAGGCCAAGGCCAGGTGATGATCTGTCGCCGCACTGGCGCGGGCTTGACCTGATGCAAAAGCGGACGGGGTTCAGCGTTCCGATCTGGTCGGTCGCAGCTATCGCCGGTGCCATTCTCCTGGGCGGTTATGTGACATTGATGCTGTTGCTGGCAAGCGGCAGCGAAGTGGTTGCGAGCCGGGCGTCCGCGCTCTACCCGGCTGGCCCGGTTGAACTTGCACGCGAGGGCTATCAGCCGAAACCGCCACCACCGCCGCCGCCGCCTGAAGATGCGCCAATCGATCAGGTCACAAAACAGCTTTCGGGGATCGAAGGGCTAGAAATTGCGCAGGCGGGCCCCGCGATCATGCTGCGTATGCGGGCTCAATTTGATGTAGCTGCCGCAACGCTGCGCCCGGAGTTCCAGCTGCTGGTCGAGCAGGTTACCCAGACCCTCGACGGTGTTGACGGCGAAATTCTTGTCGTCGGTCATACCGATAGCGACCCGATCCGGAACAATCCGCGTTTTCCGACAAACTGGCATCTGTCTGTGGAACGGGCAAAGTCTGTCGCGGGTGTGATGCAAGGCATACTTCAAGCGCCGGGGCGTGTGCAAGTTGAAGGACGAGGAGCTGACGAACCGGTCGCACCCAACACAAGCCGGGAAGGAAAGGCACTGAACCGGCGGGTCGAGGTTTTCCTCAAACCGGCAGGGACGGATGCGGATGTCCTTGCAGGCAATGACGGGTGAGCGGAAGAGAGCAGGCCAAATGAAGTTCTGGTTCGGAGTAACAGCAATAATCGCAGGGGTTCTGGCCCTGATTGCGCTGATCTGGTTCGGTGGCCCCTTTCTGGCGATCAGCGGTTTCCGGCCGTTCGAGCCCTTCTGGATCCGCCTGACCCTGTCCTTGCTGATCGCGCTATTGATTGGAGGCTGGACCGGGTACCGGATCTACCGCCGGATTGCCGCCAACCGTCAGCTTGAGCAGGAAATTCTGCAGCCCAAGGCGAGCGACGAAGACCTGCAGATCCTGTCTGAACGGATGAAGGACGCGCTCAAAACGCTCAAGACATCGAGCGCCAATTCGCGCACCTATCTCTACGATCTTCCCTGGTATTTGATGATTGGCCCCCCTGGCGCGGGCAAGACCACGGCTTTGATGAATTGCGGTTTGAAATTTGCCGGATCCCGCGGCAAGGGCGAGGCGCAGAAACTTGAGGGCTTTGGCGGGACACGGTACTGCGACTGGTGGTTTGCCGAGGATGCGGTGCTGATTGATACCGCAGGCCGCTACACCACGCAGGATTCCGATCAGGATCATGACCGCGAGGCCTGGCTCGGCTTCTTGAAAATCTTGCGCAAGGCAAGACCGCGCCAACCGATCAACGGTGTCATGGTGGCCATCAGCCTGGAAGATCTGATGACCCTTCCGGACGCCGATATCAAGCTGCACACGGATGCCATCCGGGCGCGCCTCGTTGAACTCTACAAGACGTTGAAGATCGATTTCCCTGTATATGTGGTCTTTACAAAGGCAGATACGGTTGCCGGTTTCATGGAATTTTTCGGCTCCTATGCGGAGAGCCGGAGAAATCTTGTTTGGGGCGCGACGTTTCAAACGCGCGAGAAGAACAAGAACATGGTCTCCGAGACGCCCGCGGAGTTTGACCTGCTCATCGAGCGGCTGAACGAGGAACTTGCCGACCGCCTTCAGGAAGAACCGGACCCGCGGGCCCGATTGATGCTGTTTGGTTTCCCGACACAGGTGGCAGCGCTCAAGGAGCGTCTCGCAGGCTTCATGAACGCGATATTCGAGCCAAGCCGCTATTATCCGAATGCGGTGTTGCGCGGGTTTTATTTCACGTCCGGGACCCAAACCGGGACGGCCATTGACCGTGTGATCGGTTCAATGAACCAGGCTTTTGGGACCGCCTATCAGCAAGCCGCACTTTCCGGCCAGGGCAAGAGCTACTTCCTTCGGGATCTTTTGACCAAAGTGATCATCGGGGAATCCGGCTGGGTCAGCCACAACATTCAGGCCGTCCGTTTGGCGACCGCCGCCCGCATCTCAGTCTATGCCGCGATTGCCCTTGTAACCGTGGGCCTTGGGACGCTTTGGACCATGAGTTACCTCAACAATCGGGCGCTGATCGAGGAAACGGCTCAAGCGGTTGCCGCCGTCCGGGCAAATGGGGAAGGGGTTCTGGATCAACGCATCGTGCGCGATGATAGCCTGCGCGATACAGTCTTCCTGCTGAACCTGTTGAGAGCCTTGCCTGCCGGTTATGACAGCCGCGACAATCCGGTTCCGCTGATGGAGCAGTTCGGCCTTAGCCAGCGCGAGCGACTGGAAGCCGCCGGGGTCACGTCCTACCGCAGCGGCCTGGAGCGGCTCCTCAGGCCGAGATTGCTGCTGCGTATAGAAGAGCAAATGGCCGAGATCCTCGATAACCGCACAGGGCCGAGAGGGTCGGAGATCGACGTTCTCTATAATCTGGCAAAGCTCTACCGGATGGTGGCAGGCGATGCGCCGGAAATAGACAAAGAGCAGATCAAGAATTCCTTCCGCGCGGATTTCCTGGCCAGTTTCCCCGGTCCGGAATTTGAAGCCGACCGGGCGTCCCTGAATGCCCATATTGCCGCGATGCTGGATCTTGATTTCGGCGGCAATGTTCTGACGAGCCAGCTCGACGGGGTTTTGGTTGAAGAAGTCCAGCGGGAACTTGCAAGGGTCAGCATCGCGGAACGCGGGTATGCGCTGTTAAAGTCACGGGCCAAGGGTCTGACAAGCGAAGACTGGATTGCGGCTCAGCGCGGCGGACCGGACATGGAGACGGTTTTCGAGACGGAAAACGGTGACACGCTCGATACGGTGATGATCGACAAGTTTTTCACCTATCCCGGGTTTCACCTTTCTGTTCTGCCGAATTTGGCGGGGATCCGCGAAGAACTGGAACGCGACAAATGGGTCTTTGGAGATATTGGTGAAGGCGAGGCGATCTCCGGTCAGTATCAGTCCCTTCCGGCGGAAATCCTGGCTCTATATACCAAGGATTTTATCGACACTTGGGACAGTGCCCTTGCCAATTTGAAATTCAAGTCGATGCGCGGAGACAAGCCGCTTTATACCACCTTGCAGGCGGTATCGGCCCCGACATCCCCGGTTGTCCAGCTCCTTGAAAGCATCCGCCGGGAAACATCACTGACCACGGACCAACCTGGACAGGGTATTCCCGGAACCGGTGCATCCGGGTCCGCTGCTGATGCGGGGTCGGACGCTGCCCAGAAAATCTTCCAGCGCTATGTGATCGATTCAAGCGGGGGGCTGAAACGGATCGGCATTGAAGCCGGGTTGCAGGCCTTGGCGCCGGGCGGATTGTCGAATGCCCTGAACAGCGCGACCGGGGGCGGCGGGCCGGCGATTATTCCGGGCAAGGCAATCGAAGATCACTTCCGGCCGTATCATGTCCTGGTCGAAGGCGAGACCAATCGACGGATTGATGCGCTTCTGCTGAACTTCAAAAATATCCTCGACAATCTTCTGGTCGTTGCCAACAACCCGCTGCAGAGCGAAACCGCGAATGCCAATGTTCAAATTCAGGCATCCTTGCTGCGCTCGAACGCTACCCGGTTTCCGAACCCGTTCGACAAGCTGATCCTGCAGGCGGCCAAGGAATTCGATGAGGAGTTCGCGGAAACCTCGATTACCCAGTTGAACGAAAAATTGAAATCGGACGTGACAGGAGCCTGCCAGAAGATCGTTGGGCGGAACTATCCCTTTACGAATGGCCGCTCGGAAGTGCCCATGACCGAGTTTGCCCGGCTGTTTGCCCCCTCCGGGATCATGCAGCAGTTCTTCGATCAGAACCTCAAGGCCCTGGTCGACACCAGTAACCGCCCATGGACTTACAAGCCGGAAGTTGCCCAGGCGGACCGTTTGTCAAATGCCACTTTGCGCCAGTTCGAACGGGCGGATCTGATCCGGCGGGCATTTTTCCCGACAGGCAATGCCTATCCGTCAATTGGCCTCCAAGTGGTTCCAAGATCATTGTCGCAACAGGCGGATGCGGCCAGCCTTGAGGTCAACGGAAACCTGGTGATGGTCAACAGGGGTCCTGGCTTCAATGCGGAAATTCAGCCCCTGCCGGCGAGTTTCGATTGGCCGAGCAACACCGCAACCCCCAGGGTCGTGCTGGTCGTGCTGCCGGAGGTTCCAGGCTACCGGTCCCGGCAGGAAATTCATGGCGATTGGGCCTTTTACCGGTTTGTGAGGGCGAACCGGGTCAGCTCCGGGCAGAACAGGTTTGTCGTGCGCGATACGATCGGGGGGCGTCAGGTAGCCTTCACCGTCATGCTGCGCACCAAACCAAATCCGTTTTTCTTATCCGCTGTCAGCGAGTTCAGCTGTCCGACGAGCTTTTAAAACGATGGGCTGCGGTTTTTTCGGCAAATTGCCCGCCCGCGGAGATTTTGTAAGCCGGTCCTGTCCCAGCGGGTTCGTCGCGGTTTGGGACCCGTTCTTGACGGAGGGGTTGACGGAAAGCCGCGAAGAGTTGAAAGACGCTTGGGAGGAGGCCTTCATGACAATGCCGGTCTGGCGGTATGAGTTGGAATGGCAAGACGGCAGAGTTTTTGCCGGGGCCTTCATGCCGAGTGTTGACCGTGTAGGCCGGGCTTTTCCGCTTACGATCATATCGTCTGCGATGAAAGCGGACAGCAAGGATCCGCACGCGTGGTACGGACAGGTTGAAACCGTTTTGTTGTCCGCGCTTCAAGAAGACACCTCGTTCGAAGAATTTGAAGCTTCGGTCATTCGTCTGGCTGAGGCGCCAAGGCTCGGTGACAACAAACAGGACTGGTTCGAACTTCCAGCGGCAGCGCGCGCAGGGCATGTGCGCAGGTCCTGGTTCTGGGCAAGGGGCGGACCGCATCACTTTGCATTTTCGGCGGACGGGTTGCCGTGGGCCGGCGCGTTTCGATGGTTCTTGCGTCCAGAAGAGGCAGCGCAACAGTTTAACAAGCCAGTGGCAGGGCAAGAAAAAGGGCGATCTCAGTCTAGGGACCAGGGAACATGACAGCCAAGGTAATGACCGAACCACGCCTGAAAGCTTACGCAGTCGGCCTCACGGATGTTGGATGCGTGCGGACAGAAAATCAGGATGCATTTTTTGTCGATGAAAAACTCGGTGTCTTTGCGGTCATGGACGGTGCGGGCGGGATGACCAATGGCGCACAAGCCTCCTGCCTCGTTCGTGAGGCCTTGCAGGACCTTTCAACTCCGCGCGACGCGGAAGATCTGCTTGATCAGTTCGAAAGGCGGGTGATTGAAGCCAAAGCGAATATTGACAAGGTGGCCGCCGAGGCAAACGGCGTGATGATGGGAACAACCATTGCAGCGCTTTTGACATTTGAACGCAATTTCGCCTGCCTTTGGGCCGGGGATAGCCGGGTCTACCGGTTCCGGCAGGGAGGTCTTGAGCAAATCACGACCGATCACACTGAGGCGCAGGAGCTGGTCGATCAGAACGTGCTGACCAAGGATGAAGCAAAAACCTTCAGCCGGAGACATGTCATTACCAAGGCGATTGGATCGGACATCGATCTGGAACTGGAAATGGTGTCTGGAAACCTTCGGGCAGGAGACCGATTCCTTTTGTGTTCGGATGGACTGACAGGCCTTATCGACGACAGCGTGATCGCAACAATCTTGCGGACCGGCGCTGCGGAAACAGCGGCAAAGGAGCTTCTTGCAGGCGCCTTAAACAGCGGTGGCTCAGACAATGTGACGGTCTTGGTCGTGGATATTGACGAGCTGACCGCAGCCTCCCTGGAGGCGAGTTGATGGCGGCGCCCGATCACCTTCTTCCAACCGGAACACGGTTGAACAACCTCTATGAAATCGAGGCACATATTGCAGATGGCGGGATCGGAACCGTTTACCGCGCCCGCGACATTGAAAGTGGTGATCCGGTTGCGGTGAAGGTGCTGCTGGCAAGTTTTTCGCGCGATCCCCTGATTGTCGATCTATTCAAGCGCGAAGCCAAGATCCTGCGGAAGCTGAAGCATGATGCCCTGACGCAGTATTATGTGTTCGCAAAGGAACCTGAACTCGGCTTCTATTATCTTGCGATGGAGTTCGTGGAGGGCCCGTCCTTGAGTTCGCGGCTTGCCGCAGGGCCGCTTGAACCGGAAGCCGTCTACCGGCTGGTCACGCGGCTTGCCTCTGCCCTTCAAGCGGTGCACGACCGCGAAGTCATCCACCGGGATTTGTCGCCGGACAATATCATTCTTCAAAACGGAGACGTGACCCAGGCCAAGATCATCGACTTCGGCATTTCGAGATCGAACGCGGCCGGCCCGACAATCATTGGCGATGGATTTGCCGGAAAGGTGAACTACGTCTCTCCCGAGCAGGTTGGAATATTCGACGGCAAAGTAACGCCGCGCAGCGATGTCTATTCGCTGGGGCTGGTGATCGCAGAAGCTTTGACCGGACGCCAGATCGATATGGGCGGCACACAGGTTCAGATTGTTGAAAAGCGGCGCACCTTACCGCCCCTTGAAGGGATCGACATGCGGTTCCGGCCGCTTCTTGAAGCCATGCTTCAACCCGACCCGGCCAACCGTCCGGCGTCCATGTCTGAAATTGCGGCCTGGACCATGGGCGCGCCTTTGCAGCCCCGGACCGATGACCGGACCATCATCCGTCCGTCCGGCCCGCCGCCGGAGCAGAGCGTTCTGGATGCACCGCCCCAAAAAACAAACTGGATTGCCCGGATCGCGATTCTCCTGTCTCTGATCGGTTTTGCAGGTGTGGGTGCAGCTGCAGTCTTCTTTCTCGCCGGGCCGACGGTCGACGCGCCCGATCAACGCCCGGTCCTGATCGCGGAACCCCGGCCAAATGCACCGGAAGCACCCGTTACCTCCGGACCGGCTCCCGCGTCGCCCGAGCCCGACGATCAGGAGGCCGACGCACAGATATCCGAACCGGATACGGCAATTGCCGACGAGGTTGAAGAGCAGACGGTTGAGGTGAGTGAACCTGAAGCAACGGTGCCGGAACCACCGTCGCCTCTGGATAACTTGGTCAAATTGCCTGGCCCGGACCCGGTGGAAGACCCTTTACCCGGACCGCAGACGAGTATTCCAGAAGAAGGCACCGGACCCGAACAAACCGTAGGCGCTAAAGAGCCTGTCTTGACCGCCGCAGACAAGGTCCGGAACTTCGTGACCGGTTACCAGGCGGATGAGTGCATGTATCTGCAACCGACGACCGTCGCGGCGCGGTCTGCGGCGATTGAAGGATTTGCGGCCCGAACACCTCCATTTATCGCGTTCGATTCCGACTTCACACGGGTTCAGGGTTTTGAGGCCAAAATCCAGGTCAATCTGATTACCGATGCCCAGTGTCCGGCCCTCGGATTCTTGCGGGGAACGCCCCAAGGCAACGGTCTGACCCAGCTGCACCTCGACATGCAACGGACGGTGATTCAAAGCGGCGCTAATCTGGCCGGCCGTATTTCGGGATTTGATCCCGATGCAGGTGAACTCGGACTGGTGATTGTGGGCAGCGACGGCTCTGTCAGCAATTTGACCCCATACCTCCAGTCCGACAATGGCGGTGCAGGTTTCGTCATTCCAGTCAATCTGGAAAGCGGTCAAGACGATACGAGCCTGATCATTGCGATGGTCGGGCCGGAGATGATTGAAACGCTAGCGGGCATGAGCAGAGCCGATGCAGATAGCGTTTTTGACAGTCTCAACAAGTCAGCCTCCGTTCTGCGTGCAACGGCCACAACGATTAGGGTGACGCCTTAGCTGTAACGGGTTTAAGTTCGGGACGTAGACGGCCTTAAGAGGGTCACCGGACAGGCAAGGGGAGGCGTGAATGCGGCGGTACACAAAACCTATTCACCTCCCGAAACCACCGCCGAGCCGCCCCCCGGACAGTTCGCTTGCCCTGATCAATGTCGTCTTTTTGCTGCTGGTTTTTCTGCTTGTGTCCGGAACGCTCCGGCCCCCGTTGCCAGACGCCTTCGAATGGGCCGAGACGGCCTCCAAGACCGGCGGAGGCCCTCTTCAGGGCAGTTTTGCAATCGATCGAGATGGTTCAATCTGGTTTGCCGGTGAAATGATCGGCGCTGAGGATATTGTGACCACAGTGCCTCTGGCTGGCAGCGGGAATGGCACGCTGACAGTTCAGGTCGACCGGCGCGCACCGATGGCAGCGATTGCAAAGGTGACTGCGCGTTTGGAAGGCTCCGGCATTACGGCACTATCGCTGGTCACAATCGATGCGGAGGGACCGTGAGCCAGGGCGCAGGCACTGTTGACGTCCTGACTGCGCGCGAGGACCAAATAGGTCCGGCGTTCTGGGCAGGTGCGTTGGTGATCTCCTTCACGGCCCATCTCCTGATCCTGGAAACCGGGCTCTTGAATGTGCCTGGTGAAGACACTGAGCCGCCAAGCCCTCTTGAGGAAACGGATATCGTCATTGAGAGCGGTGGCCTCATTTTCGAGGCCGTGGATAACATCGATGTCGTGACCGCTGAAACCGCGGCACCTGATGCAGTTCCGGTTATCTCTGCACCGCTCGATGCGGCTCAAAACACGCAGGCCGTTCCGATTGAAACAGTGCCTGATACCGGGATTCAGGCTGAAAGAGTGGCGCCCGAAACGGCCGAAATCGCTGATTCAACCAGTGACTTTCAGCCTGTGCCCTTGAGCGAAGCCCCGGTCGCGGGTCAAACTGCGATAACGGCTGTCACTCCGGTCGGCCAGCCTGATGCAGCCATCGCTCAGCCTGCGCCAGCTTCAAATGGGATTGCACAGGATTTGAGGCCGCTTGAGCCCTTGAAGCCCGCGACTGGTCCGGCGGCAGGATCTCCGGATGTGACCCCGGTACAACCCTTTTCGGCTGATGCCCAAACCACGATCACTGCGGTACGGCCGGTAGACGGCCAGCCGTCAACTGATCAGCTGGTTGTCATTCCGTCTCCGCAAGACAGCGTGGCTGCGGAAGGTGCGGGCACAGAGCGCCCCAGCGGCGGAGTTGTCGGGACCAATCAACCAACAGCTTTGTCTCCGGTTGTATCCTCCAGTGCAGGCGTGTCTGTTCTGCGGCCCGCACCGGTTGTCGTTGGAGTGCCAGATGCAAGCACACCTGTTGCCGCTGCCGCCGTTGATGATCCGTCCAAAACACCGGGCGAACCCATCAGACCGTCCAATACTGCAGCGGTTGGCGCCACCGCTCCAGTCATAGAAGGTGTGGGCGTTCCGGCAGGAACTGCGACTGTTATCGAGCCGGCTGGCGAGCAGGTAGCAGCACTGCCATCAGCCGCATCTACGCCCTCAATTCCGCCATCTCCGTCAGGCGGGACGTCGGTGCAGCCAGCTGCCCTGCCGAACGACACCCCGGATGCGGTCACACCATCAGGAGTGGCGGGCCTCGACCTCATGGAATCGGCCGCTGCTTATGTCGCGGCTTACCAGATCGGAGACTGCGCACACCTCTCAGTGACTGAGGTTGCGGCGGACAGGGCGTCGGTTACTGGGTTCGGCGCGGCCATAGATCCTTTTATTTCGTTTGATCAGCACTTCAAGGCGGACAACGGATTTGAGGCGCAGATTGAATTGCGGATTGTCAGTCGGCCGCAATGCGTCCTCCTGGACACACTGGGGCTGACGCAAGGTGTCGAAGCGCCGGGGCTTGTTACTCTGGATCGCTCGGTCGTTGCCAGCGGGGCTATGGTACGCGGCATTGTCGAACGCGACTTGCCGTTATCCCGCATTGCTGCTGCAGAGGCCGAGGGGCTTGTTTTGAACGGCAATGGTCCGCCTGAGCTTTATCTAATTGATGGCGCCGGGCAAGTTCACGACGGCCGGGCCTTTCTGCTTCCCGCCAGCAACCGGGTCACAGCGGGCGGCTGGAAGTTTCAGGTGCCTGTGACCCTCATGTCGGCAGGTGATGAAGAGACGGCCTTGATCCTGGCGATCTGGAACCGGACGGCAGAGCGGCAGCCGGGGAGCTTCGGGACGGTTTCAAGTGCCCGGATAC
This sequence comes from Roseibium denhamense, assembly GCF_009711415.1. Taxonomy (GTDB): domain Bacteria; phylum Pseudomonadota; class Alphaproteobacteria; order Rhizobiales; family Stappiaceae; genus Roseibium; species Roseibium denhamense. The sequence continues at coordinate 263,670 of NZ_SMLZ01000116.1, read as the reverse complement.
CCGACATATTGCGCCATCCTGGGGTCTATTCGCTGACGGCTTTCAAGGTCGTCCGCTAACGGCCGCAGGGCAGATTGACCCCCAAGGTCCGACCGCCCGAGAAATCGGAGCTTGCCCAATTTTCCTCGTTAAGGTCTCTGTCATCGATCGTGTGCCGGAATTGGCTTAGGCGGATTATCGATGGCCCGGCATATGCCAAAAGACGCTATTCTTGGCCGCCAGGTTTCGGCCCGGCGGTGAAGACACCTGTGAGCATGACCTCGAGTGCTGCACGCTCTTTTTCAAGACGTGTTTCAAACCAGGTGACAGCGACCGCGACCGGAATGGCAACGGCCAGTCCGCAAGCCGTTGTCAAAAGCGCAACCCATATGCCGCCGGCCAGTGTTGTCGGGTTCGCCGAAGAGCCGCTTTCCTGCAAGGTCTGAAACGTATCGATCATTCCAAGAACCGTTCCGAACAGGCCAAGAAGGGGAGCGATTTGGCTCGCCAATTCGAGGGCTTTCAGCCAGCTGGAAAGGCCGAACAAACGGTCTGCGGCCCGTGCTGAAATCTCTTCGCGTAGGCGTTCCTCGCGCAGGTCCCGCTCTTGCGGCGACAGCGTCTGTTGATCAAGGGCTCTAAGCGCGTCCATTGCACTTCGAATGAGGGCAGCCGAGAGGGATTGGTCCTTCAGAAGATTTTGGGAAGCTTTCGTCCGATCGCCACTGCGCCACTGTGCAACGGCGCTTCTGGCACTGGCATGGCGGCCGACCCGCACGCTCCAGAACTGAAAGGCCTTTGCCAAGATAATCGCAAGGGCAACAACCGAGATGCCCAAAAGGAGAAACACCACCGGACCGCCAAGCGTCAGGAAAGAGGTCGGGCTGTCAAACATCAGGCCGGGCTCCTGTAGTTGCTCATGAGGCAGCGCGTCTTTAGCAAAGCGTGACCCTCCTAAATTTGCTTAAGACATCTGGCGTTTCGGTCGAAACGCTCAAAGATGCCCGCCCATTCCAAAATCGGTTCTCTTCGGGCGGGGTAAATCGGCTCCGATAAATCGCCCGCCGATTTAGTCGCCGAAGGCAATATCAGTCCGGTTCTTCAGATCCATCAACTCCGGGCAATAGACACCGGTTATGGCCGGGGGCACACAGTTCAAAACATCATTCACATGCAGCCGGGAGAGATTGTCACAACTGGTGGCGGACAAATCAAATTGGAGGACTTTTGTCTTGCCCGCGGAGATCCGGGTGAAATCAAGCCGCAGAAACTGGTCCACAAGGCCGTCCTTGTCAAAGGCAACAATCTCAAGGCCGAGTTGATCGATGGGCCGCTCCAAGCCATTGGTGGCCACAACAGACAGTCTGCAGCCACCGGTTTGGGTCGGGCGGACCTGATTGAGTTCCATGGTAATCATACCCGACACCTGCTGGGCAGATGCCGCAGTTCCTGTCAATAAAGCGGATGTGAAAAACAGGGCGGCAAGGGTTCTCTTCGCAATCGTCATGGTAACTCCCGGTTCGCAATTGGTCCGCTTGGGGGTGATTGCGCGGCTTTGGAGGTCAATCGTAGGAAAGAAGAACGGTCCAGTCCTCGGTACCATCCGTTTCGACCAGAAAAAAGTCCGCTTCTATGAGCCCGCGTTGCCAGCATTGATCCCCATCGTAGAGAACAAATTTTTCTTCGCGAATGCAAAGGGTAATATCCCCGGCAAGCCGGCTTTCGCCAAAACCGTCTGCAACATGAAGATAATAGCGGTCGCTGGTCAGCCGCCCCTGGATGAGCTGACTGCAGGCATTTGCCGTGACCGTCCACCAGCCTTCGGTCCTCAAGCCATCTTCTGTTTCATAGCCGATGGCAATGTTCACGAGATCCACCGACCCGTTGCACACACGCAAGCCGGCTGACGCCGTTTCAGCCTGTGCGAACAGGAGAAAAGTGCCTGTAATTGCAGATTTAAAGATGCCGGCTGCGCGGCGGAAAAAATGAACGCACATAAGCTCTATACAAACCAAACGCCGGTCTTCCGTCGACCGCGTCATGTTATAGCAATTTGCAGTTTTTCTGAATTGTCCATTTGCCTTGCCAGGAAACGCTGAAGTGTATCTTGGCATTTGCATCGGGCTGAAAACTCTGGCTCAATCCTGGTCATCTTTTTTTGCACTTGGCAATGGCACAGTTGAGCAATGATCCGGATCCGACAGCCAATTGCCAAACATCGGCGTATGCCTTTAACGCCGCTGATCGATGTCATCTTCATTCTCGTGATGTTTTTTCTTTTGTCCTCCGCGTTTGGAGTTTGGCGGCTGATTGACGTCGGTATCGCTGGGCCGCAGCCTTCAGCTTCGCAAGGCGACAAGGACAGTCCCGCACCGATCCTGATCACCTTGCGGCCGGATGGCACCGCAAGCGGCATCCGAATTCAGGTCAATGGCCTGAGGTTTGAGGAGTCCAAGCTCGGCACGGAGCTGGAAAGACTCGTTTCTGGAGGCGCTTCTGCTGCAATCGTTCTGCCGTCCGAAGACTTGAGCTTTGAAAATGCGGTCCGCATTCTGGACGCCGCGCGTCTCTCCGGTTTGAAATCGGTAAGTCTGCAGATCAGATAACCACGAAGACTTGCGCAAGGAAAAACCGGAGAGGTGAGGACCTCCCCGGTTTCCGCGTCTTGGTTCGGATCAGCGTTGCTTTACCGGCCGATCGCACCGCCGATGACACCGCCGAGAACACCGCCGATGAAGGCTGCGCCGGCCGGATTCATGCCGCCACCGTTGTTGTTATTGTTATTGGTCCGGCGTGTTGTGGTTGTTGTGTTGGTGCGGCGCTGCGTTGTGCTGCGGGACGCGGCAGCAGCTTTCTGCTTCCGGGCAACCTCTTCCTGATACGCCGCATATTGCCCGGCCGTCTGAGCCGTCAGCAGCGAGTACTGCGCAGGTGTGAAGTAGCCGGTTGCCGAAATGCCGTTTGCCAGCTGCCAGTTCGTGACACCGGCCCGTGTCTTGGGACCGAAGGCACCATCCGGACGGCCGACATTGTGACCGGCAAGATTGAGGCGGGTCTGAACTTGACGGCGAGCTGTGCGGTTCCAGCCAAGGGCAGCCTCGGTTTCAGGAGTGCCGGGCACAGCGGCCTGCGGATCGGGCAGGCCAGCCGGAGCCGGTGTTGCAGTCGCGCCTGGCACCACAGCCGGGTTTACAGCCGCAACCTGGTTTGCACTTTCAAGGCGCTTGATCGAGTTTCGCGCAAAGTTTGCAAACGTACCATTCGGATAAGCATCCAAATACGCCTGATAATCGGCAATTGTCTTGCTGTCCTTGACCGTATTCCAAACCAGTTTTTCGCGTTCCCAGGCAATCGTCGACTGGGTTGCCGCGCTGGACGCAGCTGGGGCCGCAGCTTGCGGAACGCTGGTTGCTGCATTGCCGAGCGCGGCGACATCCGTTGTCGGGCCGGTTTCGGTCTTGTTGAGAATGACTTCACCGATGAGGGACGCATTCACCCAGGGGCGCTGACGTTTTTCGGTTTCCTCGTAAACGTCGCCGGTCACGCGGGTCATGATCGTCTGGATGGACGCATTCGGTGTGTCGATGTGACGGACCAGAGCCGAGGTGAACGGTGAGTTGCTGCCCTCGCCATCCAGAGCGACATCGCCAGGGCTGGTGGCAAATGCGATGACCGACCCTTCACCGCCAGCGTCATCGACCTTTATTTCCGCAAGGCCTGCGCCAACATTGCCGGAGCGGGAGGGGCCCATGCGCCGCGCCAGCGTGCGCGCCAGCGGGTTATCACGGCATGCGTCGAGGAAGACCATCTGCACCTTCACGTCCTTGGACATCTGGCGCAAAATGAAGTCAACGGAGATGGTTTCGAAGTCGAGGGATGTCTCGTCTTCGATCTTTGCATCGATCGGAACAAGCAGGTTTTGGCCACCGACCTGCATGCCATGCCCTGCATAAAACAGAAGTGCGATTTCGGCGCCATAGGCCTTCTTCGCGAACTCCATTACCGTGCGGCGCATGTCAGTGTAGGATTGATCCTGGCCTGCGACGACGTCAAAACCAAGGCCACGTAGTTTGGAGGCCATTTGTTCGGCGTCATTTGCCGGGTTGGGAAGGGGAACTGTGTGTTCATAAGCGCCATTGCCGATTACAAGGGCAACGCGCTTTGCCAGTGCCGGGCTAATCCCTGTTAAAATAATGGCCAGCACGGCGATCACGTATTTGAACATCTTTATGTCCTTTCGTCGATCATGGTTGCCTGTCGGTTGGTCCGATCTTCTTTCGAGGTGCATCCTCTTGATCAAGAGCAATACCCCGGTTGGCAGTAACGTTCTGTAATGAGCATCACAGGAACTTGACATTCCAGTTGGACCGATGACTGCGCGTGATTTCCAAAGAGCTGCTTCGCTCACGAAGCGCATCCCGAGGGCAGCCTCAGCACGATCACCTGAAACAATACCCGGAAACAGCGTGAATTTCCATGACGCAAACTGTGAAAACGAGCCGTCCACAACTAGTCTGAACAGACTGTGATGCCAATGGATCAAATGGAACCGTTATGGAGAGCGGTGCGCCAACCATATCACCGGCGGACGCCATCTAAAGACGGGCCGGATTGACCGCGCTAAACCTGCCACATTTGGTGCGGCTCGGCACAAGACAACACCTAAGTGAGCAAATGCATTTCGGGGGAGAAATGGCACGCCCAACGGGACTCGAACCCGTGTTTCCGCCGTGAAAGGGCGGCGTCCTAGACCGCTAGACGATGGGCGCGCGGTCGACGCGGCTGCGTCGTGGGGAGGCTTATAGGCGGGATTTTCATGCCCCGCAAGAGGCAATATGACAATTTTTTGCAAGCCCGTCCGTCCGGGCTTGCAGATGCCGGAAACCGGCCGTTTCTACCACTCTCCAGTGTTCCCCATAGAGGCCCACGGCTCTTTGATTTCAAGAGCTTCGCCTTTTTGGAGAAGTTCGAAAGAAATGTTGTCCGGCGAACGGACGAAAGCCATCCGGCCATCGCGCGGCGGGCGGTTGATTACGACACCTTTGCTCTGAAGCGTTTCACAAGCCTCATAAATATTGTCGACCTCATAAGCGAGGTGACCGAAGTTGCGCCCGCCGGTGTATTCCTCCGGATCCCAGTTGTAGGTTAGCTCAAGGACCGGAGCCGCATTGGCCTTTCCTGCCTCAATATCCTCAGAAGCGGCGAGAAACACCAGCGTAAAGCGGCCCTTTTCATTGTCGTAGCGCCGGATCTCGGTCATTCCCATTTTGTTGCAGTAAAAATCCAGCGAGTCCTCCAGATTGGAAACCCGGACCATCGTGTGCAGATAACGCATGCTGTATCCTTAAGTGCGTAAATTCAGGCAAGGTTGGAGCATTAAACAACTTATGACTGTCATCACAAGTCTTCCAGAGGCCCAGGCCTATGTGGCCGGCCTCCTGCTCGATCCTCAAATCCGAATCGTTGCAATGACGGGCGCGGGCATATCGACCGATAGTGGCATACCGGATTACCGTTCGCCCGGCGGCGCTTGGACCAAGAGACAACCGGTTCAATACCAGTATTTCGTGTCCTCACATGAAAGCCGCATGAAAGACTGGGACCAGCGTTTTGAAATGCAGGAAGTCTTTGGCCGGGCTCATCCGAACGCGGCACACTTGGCTTTGGCCGCGCTTGCCCGGAGGGGCAATCTGACGATGCTGATCACACAAAATGTCGACGGACTGCATCAGCGCTCGGGGGTGCCGCAGGAAAAACTTGTGGAACTGCACGGGAATGCCACTTTCGCAACGTGTCTGTCCTGCGGTGCGCGGGCCGAGCTGGAGGACCAGCGGGCAAGCGTTGAGGCCGACGAGAGCCCGGCCTGCCAGAAATGCGGTGGATACTTGAAGGCAGCTGTGATCAACTTTGGCCAGCAGATGCCGGAGCTTGAATTGGAGCGGGCCGCCGCGGCATGCGAAGACTGCGACCTCTTCCTGGTGCTTGGGTCATCACTTGTCGTTCATCCTGCGGCCCAATTGCCCGTTCATGCCGTGCGCAACCGGGCAGACCTGGTGATTCTCAACCGGGAGCCGACAGATGTTGATGCGCTAGCAAAAACAGTTATCCGAACGCCTTTGGCCAAGACATTCGAAAATTTTCCCATGAATTAGCGCCACATGCCGCAAATGGCCTGTGGTTAGTCCGACAATTTCTCTTTCTGGCACAAGGCGCAATGTTATCCTTTTGTTAGGAATCAGCACGAAGTGAGTCGTTTCTCGTGCTTTACCAAATGCGGACCAGAGACGGGACACAACGCTATGGGGGCTAAAACCGCACAGGATCCCCGCGCACTCGAAGCGCTGACAGATGATGTTGCTGTTGATGTATTCGAGATCGCCGGAACCATTAAGTGGTTTGACGTTGGCAAGGGCTACGGATTCATCGTGCCTGACAGCGGGGAAGCCGATATTCTTTTGCACGTGACTTGCCTGCGGCGGGACGGCTACCAGACCGCCTATGAAGGCGCGCGGGTTGTGTGCGAAGTGCTCGACCGCCCGCGGGGGCTGCAAGCCTTCCGGATCCTGTCGATGGATGAAAGCACGGCGGTGCATCCGTCGCAGCTTCCGCCGTCACGCACCCACGTCCAGGTGGTTGCCGAGACCGGGTTCGAAAAGGCAAGTGTCAAATGGTTCAACCGGGTCAAAGGCTTCGGCTTCCTGACCCAGGGCGAGGGCAGCGAAGACATCTTCGTCCACATGGAGACACTGCGGCGGTTTGGCATTACCGAATTGCGGCCGGGGCAGGAAGTTCTGGTGCGGTTCGGCACAGGACCCAAAGGACGGATGGCTGCTGAAATCCGCCCGCTTGGAACCGGAACACACATTCCGTCCTCTCATTGAGTGCGTAGCGTAGCGATCTGATCAGCGTTGACCTCTTGGCCGGACATGTTCCGGCCTTTTTCTTGCCGTCACTGGCACTACGTTCAAATCAGCCCAGAAAATTGTTCCTGCTGAGGTGCCGATGCTGCTCCAGTTCCGTCCGACAAAGATTGTCCAGATTGTTTTCACGGCACTCGTCTTCGTAGCCCTGTCAGGACTGGTCAAAGCGCAAGATGTTCCCGACCGGCTGGCAATGGAGACGCTCACGATCCAATCGGACGGAGGCGAACATGTCTTCCAGGTCGAAGTTGCAAAAACGGACCGTGAACGGGCGCGCGGATTAATGTTCCGCGAAGCGATGGCGGCGGACCACGGCATGCTTTTCATTTTTGAAAGCGAGGGCGAACGTTTTTTCTGGATGAAGAACACGCCGCTTTCCCTGGATATCATTTACGCCAACGGTGCCGGGAAGATTGTCAGCATCGCCGAAGATACGCTGCCTTACTCCGAGCGGGTCATTCCCTCCAACTACCCATCGCGCTTTGTGCTCGAACTCAATGCGGGAACCTCGAAAAAACTGGGTATCAAACCGGGCGACGTAATGGCATCGCCATCGATCACAGACGCCAAACCGTGACCTTTTTAGATTAGGAGCGGTTGTGACACGGTGATCGTGAAGCCGCCATTCTCCATGAAGGGGAGGGCGTATTGGTCCGGGTTTCATATCTTCCACCTGAATAGTCTGTGGCCTCGTCTTGGAACCAAGGCCGGATTGGTTCACCTGCCTTTGTCCACAACGGGTTGATTTTCATGTTCTGTTCTCGCTTGACGGACTGAGGGAACGGCTATAAACCCGCACAAATCAACGGCTCGGGGTATAGCGCAGCCTGGTAGCGCATCTGGTTTGGGACCAGAGGGTCGCAAGTTCGAATCTTGCTGCCCCGACCACTTTTCTCCTAATAATCGATTAGACGGCAACGCAGTCCTTGACGGCCTATTGCGTGCGCTCGAGCAAACAATCCATCAATTACCGGGATAACACTGGGGACAGAATCGCGCTCTGCTTGTGCCCGGCTGGCTTCGCCCGCACTCTGAAACGAGGGGATTTTCAATTCAGAGAGGCAGCGGTTCTAGCTCCGGCGGCCGCTGGACGGGCATGGACAAAAGGGTCGATCCGTATCAAGACGCCATTTTGGACGTCACCACGGCCATTTCCTACCTGCAGACCAAAATCGGCAAGACAGGTTTGAGCCTGAAAGAAAGTTCCGACTTTACGCTATTTGAAAAGACCGTGAAGGCGACGGAGGACAAGTACCTGATGGAGGACTTCTCGCCGCGGTTCTTCGATCTCCACGGAGCCACCGCCTTCTGGATCGGCGCATATGATGAGCGCGGTGACATTGTGTCTGTCCAGGCGGCAAAAGTGGAAGACCTTCTGGACCGGAGCCTTGCCGATCACTGGGACCAGCAGCAGCGCCGTCTGTTTGTAGACCCCAACCCGCAGGCCAAGTTCGGGACCGATCACGCGCACGATGCATATTTTATGCGGGGCCGGATCGTTTATCATGGAAACCTGTGGCTGCGCCGGGATATCAGAGGTCAGGGCCTTGCCGAGCCTTTGACCCAATTGGGATTTCTTGTGTCTCTCTTGAAGTGGTCACCCGACTATCTTTACGGGCTCATGGCTGCTGCGAGTGCAGAGAAAGGGTTCGGAATAAGGGTCGGATACCGGCGGTTTGTGCCCAGGGGTACTCATTGGCGGATCGCCCCCGGACACATCCGCGAAGATGACTGGCTTGTCTACGCAACGCGAAACGACATTCAGGGTCTCGCCGAGCTCGTTCTCAGGTCGTCTTCTGCAGATCCTGGATGATGCCGAGATAAGCGCAAATTCTGTAGTCCGCCACCGGAGACGGGCGCAGTGTCACAATCAGGCGCTCGAAAGCGACTTCATAGCTTTGGCTGCCGGCCTGGACCACCGTGCGCGCATAGCCGTAATAGGGCTCGTCATTCAAGGCGCGCATATAGGCCTCCGCCGAGATCCGCTCAAGGTCAGGATCCGGTGTTCTAAGAGGCGTTGTGGAGGTTTCCGGCGATGCCCAATCATCTCCGAAAAGATGCCGCTGCCCACTGTCTCTTCCGACGTAGAAAATCGGAGGTGGCACAAGGGGCGAGACCTTGTCCGAGCACAGACTGAGCTGCGGCAGGAATTCCTTCAAGGCTTCCTGTGTCTTCCCGGCTGGCGCTGACATGATTGCCTCGTAAAACGCCGAGATGGTTGGGTCCGCCAAGCCATTTTCGATGGCCCGGGTGCCTATTTCCGAAAAGACAGATTTCGGACGGGTCAGCAAAACAGGTCCTTCACTTAACTTTGGTAAGCCTTGAGCAGCAACGCCATGACATTCAGGAATTCGTCTTGTTTTTCGACGGAAAGTTCTTCCACTTCCGAAACGCCATAATCGAGCGTCAGGATCATCGACCACATATCCCCGAGATTTGCGGCTTCAATTGCGGCTTTCAGATCCGAAGCCGGCTTCGAACACGGTTGGATGTGCTCGGGTACATATGTTTCTAACGGACGGTAGTGAGTACGGTGCATGGTCCGGCCCTTGTTCTTGTTATATGCCCGGTCGCAGTGCATGTGCCTGAGAGCCATAGACATCAAAACAGACCCCGGCGGATTTGGTCCGCAGGAGCCGATCAACATAGCCTGCTTCATAGCATAGGTTGCAAAATCCCGCTACGTCACTTTTGGGTGACCTTAGAAAATCCAACGCCAGTGTTAATGAATGCTTGTCATGGTTGTGGGGCGTCATAACGAGCGTTTGGATTGATATTGCGCGTGATCCGGGAAAGGAGCCACTGTGGCAGCTGACGTTTCGACTTACAGGTTCGGTCGCAGCGAAAACAGAGTTGACTTCCACCGGAAAGATGGGAAAAAGCTTTAAACTCAATCTGAGAGTTTCCGGGGCATCCAACAAGGACTGAACAACTATGGTTGCGCGCATTTATCGTCCGGCAAAAACGGCTATGCAGTCTGGCAAGGCGAAACTGCAACGTTGGGTGCTGGATTTTGAGCCGGAACAGGCCAAATCCGTCGAACCATTGATGGGCTACACGTCTTCATCCGACATGAAGCAACAGGTGCGGATGTATTTCGATACGCAAGAAGAGGCTGTGGCTTACGCCAAGCGCAATGGCGTGCCTTACCGGGTAGAAAAGGCAAAGGAGCGGAAGGTCCGCGGTGCAGCTTATGCGGATAACTTCAAGTTTAACAGAGCGGCCCCCTGGACGCATTAATCTGGCGATGGAGCATGGTCTGCTGCGCCCTTACGCAGACAGTATGCGGACGCAAACACGCCTGATTGCCTGTTGAAACTGGAAAATCCCTATCGACATGAGAGCAGTGTTTGCGCATGTAAGAGCCGATAGAAACCAACTTAAATGGCCCCGTAGCTCAGCTGGATAGAGCACTCGCCTTCTAAGCGAATGGTCGCAGGTTCGAATCCTGCCGGGGTCGCCACCATTCAAAAATGCCAGAAACGATTACCGTGTCCGCGTACCTATATCTGCGGGACAATGCATCTGTTGGACAATGCATTGTTGAAACAAGCGCTGTCTTGATCATCGCAACGCGACGGTCTGCATAAGGTGCGCCCCGCAAATATAAAGCCGCCCCGAGACCGGCAACGGGACGGCAATCATTTGCCCGGCAAGGAGCCCAAACTCAAAGAAATTGAGCTCGTTTGGCCGATACGCAGCGCAGACTTACGAGTTGCGTGACGAACTTTGTTCGGCCGCGGCTTGTCCAACCATCAACGGCGTAATCTTGCTTTTCAGCATTGTATCAAGGTCTTCGGATCCGTCTTCTAGTGACTGCAGCGCCATGTCCAGGAAGTAGGAGCAAAATGTCCGGCCGTCCTTGTCGGACTCCTTCTTGGTGTAGCGGATCATCCGCTTGATGGCCTCAATCGCAGGCTCCTGCTCGAAATCGGGCGCTTGTTGCGAGTACGCTGTTTTAGACATAATAACCACCCACCGGTTCTATCTCTCCCGCCCAGACCGGACGGATACAAAGCCAACATCAGTCCTAACATGCGTTTTCAGCGTGAAACGACCGTGATAGACTGATGTTGTATTACGGGTTGTTCTAGTGTCGGCGGTTGTAACGCCTAAGTATTATGAACATGACTGCAACAGCATGGGGAATTGATGGCAAACGGCCCCTATTTTGCCTGTTTGGGACGTCCATTGCTGATCGGAGCGGATGGCGATCCCATATCCGTAAAGACACGTAAAGCATTAGCGATTCTGGGGTATTTGATCCGCCAGCGCAGCATGGGTGACAGCCGTGACCGCCTGGCAGATCTCCTGTGGAGCAATGCGGAACGTCTCAAGGCAATGCAGTCTTTGCGCCAAGCGCTCAAGCAGCTCAAATCCGCGGAAACGGAAGCGGGCGTTGACTATGTCATGTCCTCCAGCGGCCATCTTCACGTCGACAGTGCGGTGTTCCAATCTGATTTATTGTGCCTCGGCGAGTTGATCGAAGACGGCAGTGCGCAGGCATTTCGGGCAGCCGCGGAATTGTGGCGCGGAGACTTTCTAGCCGGCTATGAAGATCTCGATCCGGAATTCGGCGCATGGCTCGTGGTCGAACGGGAAAGGATCAATGCGGATATTTTCTCGCTCGTTCTTAAAGACCTGGATCCGGAAGATACAAGCGATGATGGAGTTCGCGTTGAAGCCGGGGCCTTGTTTCTTCTGAAAATGGATCCGGCATTTGAAACCGCGCACAGAGTGCTCATGAGGCTCTATCTCGCCCTTGGCCAACGAGAGCGGGCCGAACATCAACTCAAGAGTTGCGAGCGTGAACTTCAGCTGCATCTCGATATTGAGCCGTCAGAGGAAACCAGAGCGCTTCTGGAAGATCAGTTGCCGCGCGCTGCAATGGGCCATGGTGTACCGGCTGCCCGGCAGGCTCGCGACCAGCGTGCTCTGCAACAGACAGCGAAAAAGACGGGTGAAATCATCCTGCCTTCGGTTTCCATATTGTCGAGCGAAATCAACAAGCAAGAACTGATTGAGATCCAGCATTTGAAGGACGAAGTCATTGCCGGTCTTTCAGGCTTTCGCTCATATGATCTTTATGAGGGGGGCGGAGGTTTTGATGATCCGGCTTCGTCAATGCTGGTCAACGGCTCCGAACTGGGCAGTTACCTCCTGAAGTTCCGTCACAATGAACAGAGCGGCAAGACGGCGATCCAGTTCGAAGACCGCGCCGATGGCCGGATCGTTTTCAACGAAATAGTGGACCTGCGCCTGTGGGATAGCGTCCATGCCGCTGCCAGTCACACGATCAGCCGGATCCATCTTCATACGACAAACAGGTTGCGCGACCCAAAAAACAGCGCCGCATTTGCGCGCTGGTGCCAAGCCGAAGCTTTGATGTGGGAGTTCGATCCAGGTTCAGACCGTAAAGCCCTGCAATTGCTTGAGGAATTGGAAGGCAACTACAATAACTTTTCCATGGTGTTCTCGGCCAAAGCCATGATCAACCTAAAGCACCTGGTCAATTATCCAGTGAAGGAAAAAGACCGTGGGATGCAGATGGATAGTATTTTGTCCCTCTGCGAAAGAGCCGTGACCCTGGATCCCTGGCAGCCGTGGAACCAGAGGGCCCATGGTTGGGCTTTGCTTCAGTCGGATATGCCGGATATGGCGCGCCGTGCATTCCTTCAAGCGGGCAGGTTGAATACCGTTGACCCAACCAATCTGATGTCGGTTGCCGAGGGTTTGGCATTTTCGGGCGACGTCGCATTGGCTAGGCGGAATGCGGAAGAAGCGATGTCTCTGGTGGCTGCAGTTCCAAGACTGTTCTATGAATATTATGCCAATGTCTATTTCGCTTCAGAAGACTACGACATGGCTGCAAAGTTTGTCGAAAGGGCCTCTCAAAGCAGCATATCTGGCCTCACAACACGTGTTGCTGCTTTGGTCTGCGCCGGCCGGGAGCCAGAGGCCCTGCAAGTCTTGGAGCGCTATCGCGAGAAATATGATGCGATCGTGAAAAACACCGGACTGGGGCTCCATAATCCTGAGGAATGGGCCGCGAAATCAAATTTCTTCCAAGACCCCCGGACGAGGCACCGCTACGATCAGGGGGTGACCTTGGTCAAACGCTTCTTTTTCGGCGGTGGCCACCAAGCCTAGTGCGCTCTTTGGAATTGGGCGCCCAGACTGCCAAGATAGCTGCTGTCGTCTGACCGGACCAGTTCGGTATCCAATTTATAGGGGAGGGCAACCGATTTCCGGTCCGGATCGTCGATCACCGCGAATGACATGAGTTCGGTGGTTTTTTCAGGCAGACCAATTTCAGCCAGATACTTCTTGGGGTTGTCGATGAGAGCTTTCCGCTTGTTTTCATCAAGCCTTGCCTCAGCAATCAAACGTCCCAAAGCTTGGATGTTCTGCCTGTAGAATGGGAACCGTGCCATGAGAAGTCTCCTGTCCACCAAAGGCCGGGCGCTGCCCGGCCTTGTTTGAAAAATCACTCCGGCAGTTCTTCCTTGTAGACACAGTTGCCGAGCGCGAGGCGGCCGAGTTCCTCAAAATATGCAGCATCATCTGCGGCCACACGCGTCGCGTCGACCTGCGCCGGGATGATCAGATGAACATGGTCAACAGTATCGGCGTAGACAGTAAGCTCGGAATTGCCACCGTTTTTCTGAAGGGCCGTTTCTGTGTCTGCCAGAAAGGCATCACGGGCTGCTGGGTCGGAAATAATGGACGCCAGCTTGCGGCCCAACTCGACAGTGTTTTGGGTATACTTGTCTGTACGCATTGTCGTTCTCCAGGTAGCCGGCTTTGTTTGGCCGGTTTGTTTGACGCTGTTGGACAATGGAAGTATTTCGAAGTTATACGCTTCTTGAAGGCTTCGATTACTTGCCTGTTCCACTTTCAACGCTAACCGGAGGCGCTCAAAAATTACAACCTATATTGTGAATACGCGCAGCGGTGCAATTACTGAGGGCAGTTTAAAATTCAAGTAATGCTGGGCTAGTTGGAAGAATGCGAGTTGAATATGTACCCAGTTGGGCAAGAGTAACTTGATGGACCACCTAAAAGCCTTGGAGCATTCCGGACTTGCAAAAGCCGTAACCGGACCGGACGGACAAGACGGCATCACCATCGCAGAAGCGCTCATGCCGTTTGCGCCTCTTTTGTCCTCCTTCAATCCCGACCTGAGACCGATGACAACGGGGGAATGCCCGGTCAAATTTTGGACCGGGATTGTCTCTGTTGCCGATGGGGCAGGTGCTTCTCCGGTTCGGCTTCCGGCAGGCGGGCAAGGTCTCACCGATGCCGATGCAGTCTTGAGTTGTCTTGGCGAATTAGCTGAACGGATAAGCCTTTGCCGATCTGGGCGGGTGGACAGGATATCCGCCGCAAAACCCGAAAAGCAACCAATGGTAGATTATTTTCCGATCCTTGGTTTCAGCCCAGCCCAGGCAATTTCCCTTGAACAATTCAAGCAGGAGCCGGCGTCACACAGGGGTTCCTCTGCTCCGCACCGAAATGAAGATGAGGATTGGGTCGATGTCGTGCGCCTGGACGGGCGTACGACAGGTCGCCTGCCTCCAGAAATGGTTTTCCTTGACTGCAGCGGGCCCTTGGACCGGTTGGGTCCGGGTCTGACATCGACAAGTGGATGTGCCGTCTGGACGGACAGGGCGGGCGCGCGCGAACGGGCGCTTCTTGAGCTCGCCGAGCGCGATGCAGTCGCCCAAATGTGGTACAACCGGCTGGGGATAACCCGCGTCGAAAATCGGATTCTGCAAGAAAAATTAGACGAAAGTCTAACGCGTTTTCTCGCGAATAGAAGCCGGCAAACCTTTTGCCTCGCCGTTGATACGGATTTACCGGTGCATATCGCAGTGTCGATTTCTTGCAGTCCGGACGGAAAAGACACAGCACTAGGCGCCGGTGCGGGCTGGACCTTCGTCGCCGCACTTCAAAGTGCTGCTACAGAGATGCTTCAGTCGGAAAATTCACTCCGCTTGATGGACAAAGCTTACATGGCTTCGACGGGAAAGGTGCCGTCTCATCTTGCGTACGCGCGCGGGCGCAGTGTCTTCGATGACCTGCCGCTTCAATCGGCGCCAATGGCGGACAGCGCCGGTCTTATGACAGAGTATTCGTTTGCGGCCTTGCTGGACGACCTCGCGGCCCGGGACTTTCAGATCTGGGAGTTTGACGCGACCCGCGACGATCTTAAGATCCCGTGCGTAAAATTGTTTTCTGCGGATTTGTGTTCCTGGCAGCCCCGGTTTGGCAAGGAGCGCCTGTTTCAAGGCGTGGTCGACCGCGGCTGGCGGCAGCAACGGGCGAGCGAAGAGGAATTCGCAGCAAGGCCTTTTCCGTTCTAGGCACATGGGTTTGCAGGTCGGCTCAAGTCTCGGTGTGCACTGAGCGGGTTTCAGCGCCAGGACGGTGAGGAGCAAGTTTGTGGTCAAGAGCATCAGGCGTTTCATCAGATCCACCCAAAGATCCACGACCATCTCTCAATCAAACAGCTATCGGGGTTAGATCAACGCGGATCGCGCACGCTCTGACGTTGGAACCAGATGCGGCGCTTCTTAACCTGGGCGGCCATCGGAAACAGGCCGGGACAACGTCATGACCCAGAAGTTCCGCCAGGTTCCTGTGTTCCGGTTGGTCCGGGCTATTCCAACGCGCGTGACATAGGGGTTGAGGAGGTTCTTATTGTGGCCCGATGACCCCTGCCAGCCCCGAAACGCGGCGCCGAGGTCCGCATATCCCGCCCCAAGGTTCTCAGCGCCTGCATAATTCGGGTAGTCGGCCTTCTCCAAGCGGCTCGACAGGCCGAATGCGCTGTGTTGCCAGGTATCCATGCTGTCGCGCTTGGCAATGTGCTGCGCCATGCCTTGGGAGACCTGATCGAGCCTTGGGTCGTGCCGGAGCGGCGGCAGCCCGTTTTGCTGGCGGTAGGCATTGAGCAGGGAGAGCATCTCGGTACTGCTGACCGGCACATCCGTCAGAACCGTCTTATCCTGCAGATCGCTACCGCCGGGCAGGGCACCGCATGCTGCAACGAAGAGCAAGCAAAGTACGGCAAATGCCCTTGCGAGGACTGAAGGATAGAACGGGTCTGGTGTCATGTGGCATCATCTCCTGGCCAGGTCACGCCTGGATCTGAGAAGAAATCATAAGGACCCGGATACGATTCGACATAGGCCGTGTGTGTGACTGTACCGGTTTCCTGTGTGTAACGGTGCAGGAAAAAGGCCGCGGGCTCGAAGTTGAAATGCGCTGGCCCATTTTCGGTCAGGTCCAAGACAACCTGATGGCAGGTACTCGGTGCCAATGTCATGATTTTCCCGGCAAATCCGGAAATGATCGGACGGTGCAAGTGTCCGCATAAGAGCCGTTCAACATGCGCGTGCGGTTGGATAACCTCGGCAAGGGCAGGGGCGTCAATCAGACCGATCGCGTCCATATGGGCAATGCCGCTCAGGGCTGGCGGATGGTGCAGGGCGATCAGTGTCGGCTTTGGATGCGCGGACAGTTCCTTTTGTAGCCAGAGAAGCTGATCTTTCCCGATTTCCCCGGTAGGTTTTCCCGGCATATGCGTATCAAGGGCGACGAGCCGAATGTCTCCAATGTCCGTGCTGTAGCAGATTTTGCCCGTATTGGCGTTTACCGGCCCCAGGAAAGCGTCCATTTCACGGCGCATGTCATCTGTGCTGTCGTGATTGCCGGGAACAATGAAGACCGGTAGATCGAGCCGGGCAAGCAGGTTGCGGGCAACGGCATATTCACGCGGGTCACTACGGTCCGTCAGATCGCCTGTAATGACAACGGCATCTGGCCGTGGTTGCAGCGCGCGCAAGGCGGCCATCGCTCGTTCGGCGAGCATATTGGTGTCTGAAACACGGTAACAGGGAAGTCCGCGCGGGCGCAGGTGAAGGTCGGTGATATGGGCGATCAATGTCATGAGGACAATCTGTGCAAGTTGTTGGAAGTGCTGCCTATTCCTATTGGCTAGGCTGGGCGTTGGACAAGTTCGTGTTTCCCTTTGCCAAAACCTCATGTAGGAACCGTGACAGAACTGGCCTTGCCGTTGAACAATACCGCCGGCGGCAGGAACAAATCAGTGGAACGAGGATTGATGTCAACGAAATCCGATACAGCAGAAATGGCTGAAGGTGGCCAGGACAATGGCTCCGCAGGCGTAGCCGGGGCTGCAAATGCTGGACCTGTCAAAAAGCCGGTCTGGCTTCGCGTTTTCGGTCATGACCTAAGCGCTCCTCTGTTTCTGCTGCTGTTGTCTTTGGTGCTGTTTGTGCCGGGACAGTGGACCGTCCCGCCGCTTGACCGGGATGAGCCGCGCTACACTCAGGCCACCAAACAGATGCTGGAGACGGACGATTACATCGATATCCGTTTCCAGGACCAGGCCCGCCACAAGAAACCGGTCGGTATCTATTGGCTCCAGGCGGCAGCGGCCAAGGCGACGGGCTATAATGAGGAAGCGCCGCTCTGGGTGTACCGGCTGCCATCCCTGATCGGGGCGGTGCTGTCCGTTCTGGCAACCTTTTGGGCTGCAAGAGCCTTTATGGGACCGGCTCCCGCCTTGGTGGCCTCAACCTTCGTGGCCCTGGCCATTATAGTCGGTGTTGAAGCGCGGCTTGCCAAGACCGACGCCATGTTGTTCGCCACGATTATCCTCGCGCAGGGCGCGCTTGCGCGGATCTGGTTGAAAGAGGCGGATGAGCGTCTCTGGGGCCTTGGCTTTATTTTTTGGACATCGCTGGCAGCCGGCATCCTGATTAAGGGGCCGGTCGGGCCCATGGTGGTCTCCCTGACGGTGATTGGGCTGATGATTGTGCGCCGGCGCGCGCGCTGGTTTTACGCGGCTTCTCCGATCCTCGGCCTGATTTGGATGCTGCTTCTGGTTCTTCCCTGGCTGATTGCGATCTGGATTGCGACCGATGGGACATTTTTCACGGAGGCCATCGGGCGGGATCTTCTTGGGAAAGTAGGAGAGGGCCAGGAAGGACACGGCGCCCCGCCCTTGACCCATCTTGGGGCAATGTTTGGGGTCTTCTGGCCGTTGCCTGCATTCTTCATTCTGGCTTTGCCGGTCATCTGGCGCGAGCGCAGCAGCGCCCTTGTCGTGTTTTGCCTGTGCTGGGCCGTGCCGACCTGGATCGTGTTTGAAATTGTCGCCACCAAGCTGCCGCACTACACCATGCCGATCCTGCCGGCCTTAGCGATGCTTGTGGCAGCGGCCCTGATGGATGGCGCAGGGCAAGCAAGCCGGCCTTGGGTGAAATGGCTGTGTGCAATACTTCTTGCAGTGCCTGCCGTTGGCGTCGCTGCCGCTGCTTTCGTTGGTCCGTTTGTGCTGGGGGCCTGGCCCTCGCCGCCGGGAGCAGTTCTGGCGGCCATCGGTGCGGTATTCGCGCTTGCCGCAGCTGGACGTTTGTTACGCGGTCAGGCATTGGCCGCGCTTTTCCCCGTCATGGGCGCGGCAGCCTTTGTTGCCGTTGGTGTTTGGGGCTTTGTCGGCCCTGCTTTAACGCCAATCTGGGTCAGCCCCCGCCTCGTTGAGGCCATGGACACGGTCCCTGGGTGCGCTCAGCAAAGTGCACGTCAGGTCGTCACGACGGGCTTCCACGAACCGAGTTTCATCTTCTTGGAAGGTACAAACACACAGATCATCTCAACCCAAGAGGCTGCGGAGTTCTTGAAAAATGCACCTGCACCGTCCGCAGCCGCGTGCCATATCGCCCTTATTGAAAGCCGGGAAGAACAGGCGTTTTTGGCGGCTGCTTCCGAAATTGGTCTTGTGCCGGTAGTGCGAAAAAGGGTAGACGGCCTCAACATCAATGGCGGTGACCTTGTTGATATAGCGCTTTATCAGAAAGGCCCCGCACCAACGGGAACAGACACAAACGATGAGCAACAGCAGTAGTTTTGTCCGGCGAACTTTTTCGCGTATGCGCGGAAACACCCGGCGGGCAGCAATACTGTATGCAGGCCGCCGCGATCGCCCCGTCCATAACCGGGATCCGCTGCCCCCCGGTCAGAGGCCGCAGGATATCCTTGCAGTCCTTCTTTTGACCGTTGGGATCGCGGTCGTCGCGTTCGACGTTCCGACATATCCGTGGCTGCGATCATTGCCCGGTGAATATAGGGCCGCTTTCCGAGCCTTTACCGACTTCGGCAAATCCGACTGGATTTTGTGGTCAAGCGGCCTGACCTGCCTCGGTCTGCTAGCATTGGATGCCGGCAAGTATGCCTTCCGGCTGCGTATGGCCGTTGGGGCACTGTTCACCTACGCGACCTTTATCTTCTACTCTGTGGCTGCCACCGGCCTGATCGCGATCGCGTTCAAGTGGTCGCTTGGCCGGGCGCGTCCCAAACTCTATGAAGAAGTTGGGCCGGTGCGGTTCGACTTCCTCGCGTTTGACGGGACTTACACCAGCTTCCCATCGGGGCATTCCACGACAATCGCGGCACTGGCAACCGCCCTTGCTTTCATTTTCCCCGCCTATCGCTGGCTGATTATTGTGGCCGCCTTCTGGATTGCTTTCAGCCGGGTCATGGTGGGTGCCCATTACCCCAGCGACGTGATCGCCGGAACGCTCTTGGGCATGGCATTCACATTCTTTACGGTGCGGGCCATGGCGCGGCGCCGGATCGGCTTTCATCTCAATGATGCCGGGAAGATCGTTCCGAACATGAGTGCGCGTTCTGCAAAAGCGTGCCTGCGGGCGGTTTGGCAGGTTGCGCGCGGCCAGCGCGGTGCAGCCCGTATTCACTTGGATGGCAGTCGATCTCAAGCCGCAGAACGGACAGGCGTATGACACAGAGCTACATGGAAGGACTGGCTGCCTCAAAAGGTGCATTGGCGGTGACCGTCGTCGTGCCCGCCAAGGATGAAGCTGAGAACCTTCCAATCCTTTTGGACGAAATCGAGAACGCTCTGAAGGACCGCAAATTCGAGGTCATCGTCATCGATGACGGCTCTTCGGATGGGACGGACATCGTGCTGCAGGACTATGCCGCAACCCATGACTGGCTGAGACCGATCCGCCATGAGACATCTTGCGGGCAGAGCTGCGCGGTCCGCACAGGCGTTCAAAACGCCCGTGGCGATGTCGTTGCCACCATCGATGGCGACGGCGAGAACAATCCGGCCTATATCCCGCAACTGCTGGACGCGCTTGAAGCCGCCGGGCCGTCTGTCGCCCTGGCCGCAGGGCAGCGTCTGGGTCGCAAGGCAAGCCTTGCCAAACGGTATGCATCCAGGTTTGCCAACAAGGTTCGCGGGGCAATTCTGAAGGACAACACACGAGACAGTGGGTGCGGGCTCAAGGCCCTGCGCCGTGAGGTGTTCTTGCAAATCCCGTATTTTGACAGCTGGCACCGGTTCTTGCCCGCTCTCGTGATCCGGGAAGGTTATGGCGTCGTCCATATCGACGTGCAGGACCGGCAGAGGCGGCACGGTACGTCCAAATACGGTATCTTCGACCGGGCTCTTGTGGGAATTCTGGATCTTGTGGGTGTCTGGTGGCTGCGCCGACGCCGTAGAAAAATTCCGACGGTGCGCCCGCTAACCTGAAATAAGCCGTATTTGACCGGATAACACCGCCGCCTGGCAACAACTTAACTGGACGTGTAATGACCGCGCTGATTGACTGGTTCTATACCGTTTTCATCGAGCAATTCGATTTCTGGATCATCTTGGGTTTCTTTGCTCAAGCCATGTTCATGATGCGGTTTGTCATCCAGTGGATCGCTTCCGAACGCGTCGGCCGGTCCATAGTTCCGGTAGCCTTCTGGTTTTTCTCGGTGGCGGGCGGGTCCCTGCTGCTAGTCTATGCCATTCAGCGTCAGGATCCGGTCTTTATCGCAGGCCAAGGGCTCGGCCTACTCATCTATTTCCGGAACCTTTGGCTGATTTTCAACGAAAAGCGGAAAGACCCGACGATCTGAACGTTGTGCAGAGCGGGTATTGCGCAAAATCCATTCCGCTCAGCGTGAACACCTACCGGTCCTGCATGATCCGCGCGGTCCCCGAGACCCGGATTGAGCCGCTTTTTTCATCCCCGATTTCAGCATGAATTTGGCTCGGCATTCCCATGTCGGCCCCTTGACTGATTTCGATGCGTCCGCCATGCGGCCAATCGATATCGCGCAGATACCCAGCGAAAGCGGCACTGGCAGCCCCTGTTGCCGGATCCTCGTAGACCCCACCGGACGCAAATGCATTCCTGGTATGGAACTGCTGCGGGCTCTCAGAATAGGCCAGCATAATGGTCACCCAGCCATGGTCCTCCATGAGCCGGCGTCCGGCCTCCTGGTCGTATGCCATCGACGCCAGAGCCTCGCGGGACGTCAACGTCAGGGAAAAATGATCCGCCCCGCCATGAACAATTGCCGGCGGAATACGATAATCAATCTGATCTTCAGCAAAACCGAAAAGCGTGAGGACCTTTTGAAGGGTATCAGCGTCTGCGGGGCGGCTGCGGGTCGGCGGGGATTGTAGGGCAGCCGTGTAGAGGCCGCCGTCTTCAGATCCTTCCACCGTGATATTGCTGTTGTTTAGGATCAGTCTGTAGGTGCCCGGTCCGAACTGCCGGGTAAGCGCGGATCCAAGCGCGATCGTGGCGTGCCCGCAAAAGGGCACTTCAGACTGGGGCGAAAAGTAACGGACACGCCAAGCGCCGTCCGCGTCAGGTGCAGAAAAGGCGGTCTCGGAAAATCCAACCTCAGCTGCAATGGCCCGCATCTTGTCGACCGGAGGGTGGGACGGACTAATGAGGACACCGGCCGGATTGCCACCGGTGTCCCCGTGAGAAAAAGCTGCAATGCGCTGGATGGTCATGGTCGGTGCCTTTCCGGTTGGCTGGTCCCCACCATTTCGTCATCGCCGGCGTCTGCCGCAATGTTTTGATCCCATGAAACTTTGTCATGGAATCCATCAATCAGCTGAAAGCTTTGTCGAATGCCTGAGCCATATCGGCGATCAGATCCTCCGGATCTTCTAGCCCGATATGAAGGCGCACGGATTGAAGCTGCGGATCTACGGGGGTCGCGGATCGCATTCCTTTCAGCCGCACTGGAATGGCCAGGCTTTCAAAGCCGCCCCAGGAATAACCGAGCCCAAAAACATCTAGCGCATCAAGGAACGCATAGGCCGCTTGTTGGCTGGTACCGTCAGCGAAGTCAAAACCGCATAAGCCTGAGGCGCCCGAAAAATCACGTTGCCAGATACTGTAGCCAGGGTCTGTTTCCAGTGCCGGATAGCGGATCTGGCCCACATGCGGCTGGTTCTTCAACCAATCGAGCACTGCGGCAGTGTTTTTCTGGTGGCGTTCCAGGCGGACCGAGAGTGTTCTGAGACCGCGGAGCCCGAGGTAAACGTCGTCCGGAGCAACGTGGCTGCCCATGGCGCCCGTCAATGTGTCCAGCGCAGCCCAGGCTTTCTCGCTGGCGGCGATGGTTCCAAGCATGACGTCGGAATGGCCGACAATATATTTCGTTCCGGCCTGAATGGAGAGATCGACACCGAGTGAAATCGGCTGACAGAAAAGGGGGCTCGCCCAGGTGTTATCCATAAGGACAGTTGCGCCGATTACGTGGGCGGCAGAGGCGATTGCCGGGACATCCTGCATTTCAAAGGTGAGGGAGCCCGGTGCCTCTGTGAAGACTGCCGTAGTGTTGGGTTTGAAAAGCGCCTTGATGTCCGCCCCGAGAGCCGGGGGGTAATACTCAACATCCACATTAAGCCCTGGCAGCACAGTATCGGCGAAATACCTTGTTGGGCCGTAAGCCGTGTCCGCGATCAGGATATGATCACCGGCCTTGACGCAAGAGAGGATCGCCAGTGCAATTGCGTTCAGGCCAGAGTTCGCCAGTTTGACACCTGCCGCCCCTTCCAGCTCTCTCAGCGCTCCCTCCAGCGAATCTGTCGTCGGATTGCCCCTTCGGGCATAGGAATAGCGCTGGCCGTTGCTCACCATCGTGCCGGTGTCGGGATAAAGCACCGTCGAGGCATGAACAACGGGCGGGTTTACAAACCCGTGGAAGGACGACGGGTCACGGCCCGCATGGGCAAGAAGAGTGTCGGTTTTTGCCGGTTTGGAGGTCTTGCTGGTCATTCTATCCTACTTGTGCGATGTGCCCCGGCCTTTCGCTTGCCGGGACGGTAGAGCGGCGGTCTGCGGGAAACGCTTGTCCTGCGAAGCGCAACCTGTCTGCCAAGGCTGCGCCATGTTCATGCCAATCCATAGCGCTTTTTGCCATTGGACCTACAGATTTTTCGCAATGGTCATTTGAAATCAAGGTCTTCCGGAGCGGTATTTCCAGCCTCAGGAGGACAATACTGATGAAACGAACTGCTTCGAAAATCATTCTTGCAATTGCAACATTGGGCGTGAACTTCGTGCCGGCGGCCGCCGCGACCCTGGACACCGTCCGGGAAAACGGGTTTTTCACCTGCGGCGTCAGTCAGGGCAATCCCGGGTTTTCCAATCCCGATGCGGAGGGAGCTTGGACTGGCCTTGACGTAGACTATTGCCGGGCTATCGCTGCCGCCGTTTTTGATGACCCGACTGCTGTGAAATTCCGGCCGTTGTCATCCCCGGAACGGTTTACCGCGCTGCAATCGGGCGAGATTGATGTTCTGTCGCGCACAACAACCTGGACCATGTCCCGCGACACCAATCTCGGGGCCAATTTTGCAGGCGTGATGTACTACGATGGCCAAGCCATGATGGTCCGCAAGGAGCTGGGCATAACATCGGCCCTGGAGCTTGCTGGTGCGTCGGTCTGCACGGCCACCGGCACGACGACGGAACTCAACGTTGCGGATTATTTCCGGGTCAATGACATGCCCTATGAAGTGGTCGCATTCGAAAAGAATGACGAAGTCACGCAGGCCTATGACGCCGGGCGCTGTGATGTCTATACGACTGACAAGTCGGGCCTGCATGCCAACCGGCTTAAACTGACCAATCCCGAAGACCATATGATCCTGCCGGAAATCATTTCCAAGGAACCCCTGGGGCCGGTTGTCCGCCAGGGCGATGATAAGTGGTTCAACATTGCCAAGTGGACACTGAACGTTTTGATCAACGCCGAGGAACTTGGCGTCACCCAGCAAAATGTGGACGAAATGCTTGGATCGGATAACCCGTCCATCAAGCGTCTCCTGGGTGTTGACGGAAATTTTGGTGAGGCGCTTGGCCTCGACAAGGATTGGGCCGTCCGGATCATCCGTGCTGTCGGAAACTATGGTGATGTGTTCGAACGCAATGTCGGACCCGAGACACCACTGGAGATTAGCCGGGGCATAAATGCGCTGTGGAACGATGGCGGCGTTCTGTATGCCCCGCCGATTCGATAACCCAGACGTGATTTGAGAGATCAAACCGGTGCGCCTGGGCATTGCCCGGGCGCTTGTCCGTCACCGGCTTAGGACGGTCAGGCACAAGCCCGGCGGATTTCATCGAGATAGGGTGAATTTGCGCAATGCACACGATCTAGGCAGCGTGTGCGCGGATGTGCGCCATGTTCGCGTTTTGTGCATTTTTGTTAATCGCAAATGAAAGCAGTCTTTAGAATTTTGACAAGATCCGCGCAGCAAGTACTTGACCCGAACAGCTAAATGCCATCGTATGGGGCCGTTGGGTGGGACGGAAGACGTCTGGAGGAAATGGCCGTAAAGGCCGAGATCGTCCAGCTACGAGACGATGAAGATGTCTTCATGTCATGCCCGGCGTAATAAAGTATGGGTAACAAATAAAGGCTGCATATCCATGACTAATAAATTCCTTCCGCTCGTACTCGGCGCTGCACTGGGAGCAACAGCGACGGCTGCTAGTGCGACAACGCTGGAAGACATCAAAGGCAAAGGCTTCATCCAGTGTGGTGTGAGCCAAGGCCTTCCGGGCTTCTCAAACCCGGATGCACAGGGGAACTGGACTGGTCTCGACGTTGATCTCTGCCGTGCAATGGCATCTGCCGTTTTCGGTGATGCTGAAGCGGTTAAGTTCACCCCGCTGTCTGCTAAAGAGCGTTTCACCGCGCTTCAGTCCGGCGAAGTCGACGTTCTGTCACGGAACACCACCTGGACCATGTCCCGCGACACCCAGCTGGGTCTGAACTTTGCTGGCGTCAACTACTATGACGGTCAGGGCTTCATGGTCCGCAAGGACCTGGGCGTTACGTCCGCTCTGGAGCTGTCCGGCGCATCTGTCTGCACCAACACCGGTACGACAACCGAGCTGAACGTTGCCGACTACTTCCGTGCCAACAACATGCCGTACGAAATCGTCGCTTTTGAAAAAGCTGACGAAGTTGTCGCTGCATATGACGCCGGCCGCTGCGATGTTTACACCACGGACGCTTCCGGCCTGTACGCACAGCGCCTGAAACTGACCAACCCAGGCGACCACATGGTTCTTCCGGAGATCATCTCCAAAGAGCCGCTTGGTCCGGTTGTCCGTCAGGGCGACGATGAGTGGTTCAACATTGCTAAATGGACCCTCAATGCAATGATCAACGCTGAGGAACTCGGCGTCACCTCCGCAAACGTTGACGAAATGAAGGGTTCCGACAACCCATCCATCAAGCGTCTTCTGGGTGTTGACGGTGCATTTGGTGAAGGTATCGGCCTGTCCAACGACTGGGCTTACAACATCATCAAAAACGTCGGTAACTACGAAGAGTCCTTCAACGCCAACGTTGGCCCGGACACACCGCTCGGCATCTCCCGTGGCGTGAATGCTCTGTGGTCTGATGGCGGGTTCCTCTACGCAGCGCCGGTCCGCTAATCCACCGTTCTAAACGGGGATGATGGGGTTCCGGCAGCGATACGCCGCCGGAACCCTCAATAAATTTAGTCCACGCCAAAAATTCCGGACAAATCCGGAAACCGCGTGGGGGGACGAATTGCTTCCGCCGATAGGGGCGCGCGTTTAAGCGCAAAAAGAAACACCGGAAGCAGTTCAGACACGAATGAGGAGAGGCTGCCTCTGGCAGGCCGGGCTCACTCGTGACAACTTGGGCGAGGTTCTATGGCAGTCATGGAGCAGGACTCGGCGCAAGCGCCGGCACGTGCTTCGCTGGTGAACGATCCTAAAGTACGCGGGCTCTTTTATCAGGTCCTCCTGATAGGCACGCTTATCTTTTTCGGATACTTCATCGTATCGAACACCATTGCCAACCTGGAGCGGCAAAACATTGCCTCCGGTTGGGGTTTTCTTGATATTTCAGCCGGTTTTGGCACGAGCCAGGCTCTTGTCGATTATACTGAATCATCAAGCTACGGGCGGGCGATTTTCGTCGGGTTCTTGAACACCCTGTTTGTTGCTGTTGTCGGTATTTTCTTTGCGACCATCATCGGGTTCATCGTCGGTATTGCCCGTTTGTCCAACAATTGGGTCGTCCGGCAGATCTCTTACTGGTATGTTGAGCTTGTTCGCAACGTTCCGCTGCTTCTTCAAATTTTCTTCTGGTACTTCGCTGTGCTGCGGGCTGTCCCTGACAAGCGGGACAAATGGTCGTTCGGGTTCGAGAACTTCCACCTGAACATCACCGGTCTTTATGGGCCGAAACCGGTCTGGGAGCCTGGCTCTGCATTTATCGGCTACGCGCTGATCATCGCAATTGCCGCCACTTTCTTTATCGCCAAATGGGCCAAGAAGCGGCAGGATGCGACGGGACAGCAATTTCCTATATTCCGGACAGCGCTTGGTCTGATTATTTGTCTCCCGGTCATCACATACTTGATGACCGGCATGCCGATGTATCTGGAGCATCCGAACTTCGTCGAGGAAGGACCTATCCTCCGGCGTGGATTTGAGCTCGGCGTTGGTGCCCGGCTTATTCCTGAGTTTCTTGCGTTGACAGCTGCCCTTGCCATCTACACGGCAGCCTTTATCGCCGAGATCGTCAGAGCTGGCATTCAGGCCGTCAATCACGGGCAAACGGAGGCAGCCCATGCGCTTGGCCTACGCAACAGCCCGACGCTTCGGCTGGTCATCATTCCGCAGGCAATGCGGGTGATCATCCCGCCGCTGACGTCCCAATATCTTAACCTGACCAAGAACTCGTCCCTGGCCGTTGCCATTGCCTATCCGGACCTTGTGTCCATGGGCGGCACGGTTCTGAATCAGACCGGTCAGGCGATTGAAATCATTGCGATCTGGATGGCGGTCTATCTCTCGCTCAGCCTGATCACCTCAGCCTTCATGAACTGGTACAACCAGCGCATGGCGCTCGTCGAACGGTAAGGAGCGCACACATGTCTACAAACTCAGTGTTTGAAGTGAGAACAGAGGAGGCGCCGACACTTCCGGCGCCGGTCTCGACAAGCGGTGTGATCGGCTGGATGCGGGCCAACCTGTTTTCGTCGATCGGAAACACAGTTCTGACTGTGATCGGCGTGCTGATTGCCTATTCATTGATTGCCCCTTTGATCCAGTTCGCGCTTATCGATGCGGTCTGGACTGGCGACAACCGTGAGGCATGCCTTCCGCAGGATGGCGGTCATAGCGGGGCCTGCTGGGCCTATGTGGAGGCTTATTTCCCGCAGTTCATCTACGGGCGGTATCCGACCGAGGAGATCTGGCGCGTCAACATCGTCTACTTCTTGTTCGCAGCTTTGCTGGTGCCTTTGGCCATGCCAAGCATGCCGTTCAAGCGGACCAATGCGCTTCTGTTCCTGGTTGCGTTTCCAATCGTTGCCTACTTCCTTCTGACCGGCTTGGTCATTGGCGGAACCGTCATTCTGCCGATCGTCGAAACAGCGGTTTGGGGCGGTTTGCTGGTGACCCTGGTAATTGCCGTTACCGGGATTGTGGCTTCGCTTCCGCTCGGCATTGCACTTGCACTTGGGCGGCGGTCGAAGATGCCGGTCATTAAACTGGTGTCGATCATCTTTATCGAGTTCTGGCGCGGCGTTCCGTTGATCACCGTTCTGTTCATGTCTTCGGTGATGTTGCCGCTGTTCCTGCCGGAAGGGGTCACGTTCGACAAGCTGCTCCGGGTTTTGATCGGGGTGACCTTGTTCTCGGCGGCCTACATGGCGGAGGTGGTCCGTGGTGGTCTTCAGGCGATCCCGAAAGGCCAGTATGAAGGGGCGATGGCCCTTGGCCTGCGCTTCTGGCCGATGATGTATCTCATCATCCTGCCACAGGCGTTGAAACTCGTGATCCCGGGCATCGTCAACACTTTCATCGGGCTGTTCAAGGACACGACGCTTGTACTGATTGTCGGCATGTTCGACCTGCTTGGCCAGATCCAGTCGTCCTTCACGGATCCGACGTGGTCGACACCAAGTCAGGGCCATACCGGCTATCTGTTCGCAGCTATCGTGTTCTTCGTCTTCTGTTTCGGAATGTCGCGATACTCCATTTTCATGGAGAAGAAACTGCACACCGGACACAAACGATAACGGTCACACCGGGGCGCGCGGGATCAAAGCGCAGCGCCCCGGCTCACAAACACTCGTGGAGTAACAAGAATGACTGAAAACGCTTTACGCGACGACGATCTCGCGGCAGACCGCTCAAAGATGATGATTTCCGAGACGGATGTCGCGGTCGAAATAAAAAATATGAACAAGTGGTATGGTGATTTCCACGTTCTGCGGGATATCAACCTGAAGGTGATGCGCGGCGAGCGCATCGTGATCTGCGGCCCATCGGGCTCTGGCAAATCCACCATGATCCGCTGCATCAACCGTCTTGAAGAGCATCAGGCGGGCAACATTATCGTCGACGGAAACGAGCTGACGGACGATCTGAAAAAGATCGACGAGATCCGGCGCGAAGTTGGCATGTGTTTCCAGCACTTCAATCTCTTCCCGCATCTGACGATCCTTGAGAATTGCACCCTGGCACCGATCTGGGTGCGCAAAATGCCGAAGAAGGAAGCCGAAGAGATCGCGATGCACTATCTTGAGCGTGTCAAGATCCCGGAACAGGCTCTCAAATATCCGGGGCAACTGTCCGGCGGCCAGCAGCAACGTGTTGCCATCGCGCGCTCACTTTGCATGAACCCGAAAATCATGCTGTTCGATGAGCCGACATCCGCACTTGATCCGGAGATGATCAAGGAAGTGCTTGACGTGATGGTCGGGCTTGCCGAAGAAGGCATGACCATGTTGTGCGTAACCCACGAAATGGGCTTCGCGCGCAAGGTCGCCAACCGGGTGATCTTCATGGATGCGGGTCAGATCGTAGAGCAGAACGAACCGGAGCCGTTCTTCACCAATCCGCAGCATGAGCGGACGAAACTGTTCCTGAGCCAGATCCTGCATCACTGATCAGGCGGCAAACTTCAATAACGAAAATCCCGGATCATCTATCCGGGGTTTTTTCGTGTCTGACCAATTTTTCGATTACGTCATTTGCGAGCAGCTTGAGCGTTCCGGGTTTGTGGCCGATGCGGGCCCGGACTGATAATCCATGGAGAAACATCGCCAACTGGCTGCCCGCTATTTCCGCTGCATCTTCCGGCAGACTGCCGCCCATTTCGCGCTTGAGCAGGGCTGTAAACCCGGCATCCATCCGCATGAGAACCTCATCAAGTGCGGCTTGAAAATCCGGATCCGTTACCGCTTCCGATTGGAGCGTTGAGATGGCGAGACAGCCAAGAGACGCATCGGACACGTCCGTGCTCCCTGTGTAAAGATCGATGGCCGCTGAGAAAATTGACTTTAGTTTTGGAGCAGCCCCGCTTTCTTTTTCGCCAGCTTGTTTGAGATGCGCGTTCATCCTGTCGGCAAATCGGTTGACCACCTTCAGATACATATCCTTTTTACTGCCAAAGGCGGCATAAAGGCTGGGCCGGTTTAGGCCGGTTGCCGCTGCGATCTGGTCAAGGCTGGTCGAAGAATACCCGTTCTTCCAAAACACATGCATGATTTGGTCCAGGGCAATGTCATCGTCGAACTGGCGCGGGCGGCCGCGGTTTGCTTGCTTGCTCATTCTGTACTGTCTTGCATAAAAATAATCTGCCGTCTATTAATATGCGAAACGGTACATAATATGGAGGCCAGCGTGAAGCACCAATGCGAGACGCCAAAACGTAAACCTGCAATAGGGTCACTGGAATGGGGCAGAAGGCACGGAAGGCATGCGAAAGGGCGATTGACCCGAATGGAGAAAATCGCGGTGACCGCCAATCTGGGACGGATGGCATCTCTTCAGTTTTTTGATGTGCTTGCCGACAAGGCCGGCTTGATCCGGACGTACGGTTCGACCCTGGATGGTTTACTACCGGCCGAAACAACGCTGGTTCAGGACAGCCTTGCATTCGCCGAAGAGGTGCAGGGGCTTGAGATTATGCGTCATTCCTGGCGGACCTATTACTTCGGGATGTTACTCGGCGCGTATTCTGGTTACGAGGTGGATCGCGAGATTCTGTTCTGTAGCGCAATTCTTCATGATGTCGGACTTGCGGCTGGCCGGGAAGAGGAGCCCTGCGCGTGTTGTTTCACAGTCCAGGGGGCTGAACGGACATTCAAGCATCTGATTGGCAAAGGACAGGACCGGGCAAAAGTCAGGCAGATTGCCGACGCGATTGGCCTTCATCTGAACGGATATGTGTCTGCCAGACGCCACGGTGCAGAGGCACACTTGCTCAGCCGGGGCGCCATGTGTGACGTGTTCAACATGGGCAAAAAGAGGCTGACACCACGCATATTGAAAGAGATTTCCGCTCTCTATCCAAAGCAGGACCTAGCGGATGCGCTTGAAGTCTGGCCGGGTCATCACCTGGAAGGCAGCCGTGCAGACTTATTCATCAAGCTGACCCACAACAAGCAGGGACGTGGAGCATCGAAACCGGACGCTTTGCTGCACGGTTAAACGGTCTGTTTGGCGCGGTGTCTAGGTCTGCAGGTACCCGTGTTTTCCCGCAAGAAACCCGCGGTGCAGATTGCTTAAATTTGTCATCAGAAACATGTTCTTAGCTCTAAAACGCCGCCATTGAGGTCCCCGGAAAATCTGTTGCCGCTTTGGGCCGGCAAGGCTTGCGCTGCGCTGGCCAAAAGCAGAGGCCAAACTGTTGAAGTGATGCCGAAAACAAATAAGAAATACTGATCGTATTTACCCAAAACGCATCCGGAAATATATCGTGGACAATAGTATAGTAGGGAACACCTAAAACAATTTATGGTTTCTTTAATGGTTGAAGCTCACCCTTCGTAAAGCTGTGAGGGATTCATATGACAGACCATTTAGGTGATTTTCAAAAAAGGCTTCGATTTGCAGAGGTCGACCAAGAGCATATTGCGCGCCTTCAGAATATCTGGCCGACCATCAAGCCGAGCCTCGATGATTTGCTGGAGGGATTTTACCAGCATGTCCGTTCGGAGCCGGATATGGCTGAGATGGTGGGGAGCAAACAGCCCCGCCTGGTCTCGGCGCAAAAGACGCACTGGGAAAAGCTTTTCACGAGCGGTTTTGACGACGACTATTTTGAAAGCATCAACCGTATCGGCCATGTCCACTGCCGCATTGGCCTCGAGCCGCGGTGGTATATCGCCGGATACCGCTTTGTGCTGGGGCGCCTGTTGAAGATTGTCGCCCGAAAGTTCGGGGGCCTATTCAGAGACCCTGGGCCGTACCTGGACGCTGTTGCGGCTGCAGTAATGCTCGACATGGATCTCGCAATTTCCACCTATGAAGACCAGCTGCTGCATGAACGCGCCGAGCAAACACGTAAGCTGAATGAAGCTATCGAGGAGTTCCGGCAGCGCGTCGATAAGCCGATCACGGATGTCGATGCCGGTTTGGAGCAAATAGCTGCGGAAGCTGCCGAATTGTCTTCCTTGTCCATGGCGGCGCAGGACCAGGTGTCCAATGCCCGGCACATATCAAATGATTCCAGCGTTAACATTCAGACCGTAGCGTCCGCGACAGAAGAACTATCGAGTTCCATACAGGAGATCTCGAAACAGATTTCCGGAGCTTCGGACATTGCAAGCAGGGCTGCCGCTGGCACGGAACAATCAAGCCAAAAGGTGGGCGGGCTTGCAGGTGCTGCGCAAAAAATCGGAGACGTAGTTGGGTTGATCCAGGCAATCGCCGAACAAACCAACCTTCTAGCACTGAACGCCACAATCGAAGCGGCGAGGGCGGGGGATGCCGGCAAGGGCTTCGCGGTTGTCGCAAGCGAAGTCAAAACCCTTGCCGAACAGACCGCCAGAGCAACCGAAGAAATCAGCCAGCAGGTGTCAGAGATACAAGAATCGACCGATGCATCGGTGGCTTCGATCCAGGAAATCTCGACTGTTGTGAACCGGCTCGATGAAATGACAGCGTCCATCGCAGCGGCCATCGAGGAGCAGGGGGCCGCAACCGATGAGATATCGCACAGTGTTCAAAGCGTTGCCGACGGATCGCAAAACTTGAACGGCAATATTTCCTCGGTCGGAGATGCAATCGGAGCAACTGATGAGGCCGCCCGGACTTTCCTTGAGGCTTCGGACCGGATGAAAGCGAGCGCAACAGAAATATCCGCCGAGATCCGGTCCTTCTTTAACCGCCTCAAGACAGGGACCTAGAGCCCGTTGCGCCGGATCTAAGCCGCTGGATCGGTTGACACGTCTGTGTCAACCCGGCCTCCCCATTCGGCCCATGAACCATCATAAAGTTTGAGGTCGCTGCTCCCAAGGACGGTAAGACCCAGGGTCAGAATGGCTGCGGTGACGCCTGACCCGCACGTCGTGATAACCGGCCGGGCAAGGTCGATACCTGCTGCCTCATAGAGCGTTTTCAACTCGGCGGCCGACTTCAATGTACCGTCTTCATTGACCAGTTTCGCATAGTGGAGGTTCTTGGCGCCCCGCATGTGACCGGACCGCATACCCGCACGGGGCTCTTTCTCTTCGCCAGAGAAGCGACCGGGCGACCGGGCATCCAACAGCTGCCGGTCGCCGGACTGCGTTGCGCGCTTTACGGCCTCAATATCGGCCATGGTGCCGTGGTCGAGCCGGGCGGTGAAATGGCGCGGCGGACGTTGGCGCGGTGGTCCGTCTTCCAGCGGACGGCCTTCTGATGTCCACTTCGGAAGACCGCCGTCGAGGACGAAAACATCCCTGACACCCATTGCCTTGAACATCCACCAGACCCTTGGGGCGGAAAAGAAACCGATGCCGTCATAGGCAACGATGGTCTGACCGTCCCCGATTCCCATCTTGCGCATCTTTGAGGAAAATGCGTGAGGTTGCGGCATGGTATGGGGCAGGCCGGACGCAGGATCGCTGACATCGTCAATATCAAACGGGATCGCGCCGGGAATATGCGCATCCTGATACTCGGATTCGGCGTTCCGGCCCATTTGCGGGAGATGCCAGGACGCGTCCAGGATGACGATATCCGGTGATTTCAGGTGATCGGCTAGCCACTGTGTCGTGACGAGAGGCGTGGTCGTCATTGTGTCTCCCTAAGACTCAAACAGTCCCTTTGATTTGTGCCAGTCTTCTATGGATTTGTCCGGATAGCCATCAAAATGAACGTGTCCGGGGCCGTTTGGAACATCTACCCAGTCCGGCTTATCACGGAGCATGATGTGAACAATTTCGGGTGGGCTTGGCAGGGCCGTGTCAACTGAACCTGCGTGGGGGTGGACAAGCTCCGGCCAGCGGGGGTCCCACACCCACAGATGACTCCCGCAGGCCTTGCAGAAATGACGCTCCGCCGGGCTCGTTTTGCCGTCAATTTCCGCCTGATAAACGGCCTTCTTTTCGGCGCCCCTGAGTTTCAGGCTGCCATAGTCGGCCATAAGATTCACAGCATAACCACCGCTGCCACCAATCTTCCGGCAGATGGAGCAATAACACCGCATGTAAGGATAGGGCGTCTTGCTGTCCACTTCATACGTGATGCCACCGCATCGGCAACTGCCTGAAAGTTTCATCTTGAACGCGCCCTTTCATTCCGTGCAATCTATTGTGCGTCAGTCCGTCAGACGGATTCGAACTCGCCGGTTCTGTTTTCCCTTTTTCTCGGATTTGCCAAGAGCAAGCGTTCCTATTTCTGAGGTTCGAGCCACGTGCGTGCCTCCGCATGGCTGCAAATCCACTGTCTCCCCGATACGGACTAGCCGGACCTTTCCGTTCCCGCGCGGGGGCTTGACCTTCATCGTTTTGACAAGGCCGGGATTGGCGTCCAGTTCCTCGTCGGTGATCCATTCGCTTGCGACCGGATGATCGGCACTGGCCATCTCGTTCAGGCGTGCGGCCAATCCATCTTTGTCTAGGGCCTCTTCGCCCATATCAAAATCAAGCCGGCCTTCGCCGTCGCCAATTTGCCCGCCGGTGACGGGAAAGGGCAGGGCGACGGACAGTAAATGAAGA
This sequence comes from Roseibium denhamense, assembly GCF_009711415.1. Lineage (GTDB taxonomy): Bacteria > Pseudomonadota > Alphaproteobacteria > Rhizobiales > Stappiaceae > Roseibium > Roseibium denhamense. The sequence continues at coordinate 229,425 of NZ_SMLZ01000116.1, read as the reverse complement.
GCCGTATGGACGCGCATTAAACGGTACCGGCGCTGCCAGTCGACATGTGCAACCACCGACACGCCTTCTGCAGGAAGCTGTTGTCCTTCAGCCGGCACATGGATCACCGTGGATCCGTCCGCGTCATAGACAGCCGTAGCAATGCCGAGCGTCGAACCGTCTTCAAACTCCAAGATGCCGCTGTCACCGGGCTGACCGCCGCCTGTTGCGTAAAAGACAGTCCGGTCCAGCACGATGCCGCCCCGGTCATTAACGCCAAGAACCTTTGCCTCGCAGCTGCGCAGATAAGCATCATCGCGAAACAAATGGGTGGTCATGGAGAGTCTCCGGAAAGGTGGCAGGACCTTGAAGGTGCCGTCCGCGGGAAAGGGCGTCAATGCTACATGTCGGAATTTTCAAGACAACCGCCAAACCCGGACAACGAAGTGCGGTTAGGAGAAGCGCACGGATGCTGTTTTCACCCTGAATTTGCCCGGTCGGACAAGGCCTGTTTTGGTCTAGGATGCATGGGCGATTGGTATGGACACCTCAAAATGGGTCTAAAGGTATCACTCTAAATAACTTCGATAAACGCTTGTAAAAAGGACAAAAAGGGTCGGTGCCGGATTTCTGGTGGCTGAGGCTGTTCCCAAAAGCTTACTGATCATCAGGCATTGGCACGTGCGGTGAGCAGCTTTACCGCAAAACTGGCCATGATACCGGCGAATACCCAATCAAAGAGCCGCATGATCGTCGGTGATGACTTCAAAAATGCTGCAAATGCGCCAGCGCCGAACACCATGGCCAGGCAAATCGGAAACCCAAGGACCAGGAAGTAAAACCCTAAAAACAGCAGTTTATAGACCGCATATGGATCGCTTGCACTGACGAACTGCGGCAAGAACGTCACAAAAAACAGCACGATCTTCGGGTTCAGGATGTTTACCCAAAGTGCCTGCAGCCACACGCGCCGGACGGATTCGGAGTCGGCGCCTGTCTGGTCGACCCGGAACGCCGTTCCGTGGCGCAATGCCTGATAGGCAAGCCATAGCAGGTAACCGGCCCCGGCGATCTTGAGAACGGTGAACGCGGTGGCGGATGCCGACAAAAGGGCGGATAGACCGACCGCAGCAAGGACCGTGTGAACGATGAGCCCGGAGGTTGCCCCTAGCACTGCCGCAACACCGGCCCGCTGGCCCTGCTTGAGTGTTTTGGACATGAACAGGGTCATATCCGGCCCGGGCGTCAATGTGAGCACGAGAGCTGCCGCAGTGAATGCGGTGAGAACAGGGAGGGCAGGAACAACATTCTCAATCATGAGCGGGCATCCGGTGTGAGGTCACTGGATGTTCTTGCACAATTTCCCGGCAAACCAAAGCACTGCATTTTCGTATGAGAACGTTACAGGATCGGAGATAGAAGGCGGGCGCCCTGTGCCAGGACCTGGAAGACGTAGCTCCGAGACTGAAAAGCATCCGGCCAAGTCAGCCTTGCGCTTGCAAAATCCTTCATCAGCATGTCGCTGACCTCTCCAATGATCCGCTCATGCGTGAACCAGAGAGTTAGTTCGAAATTTATCTGGAATGACCGGTTGTCGAAATTCACCGTTCCGATGGATACAAGGTCATTATCCATCAATGTCACTTTCTGATGCATGAAACCGTCAGTATAGCGGTAGACCTTCACGCCCCGCTGGACCAGCATGTCCTCATAGGCGTGTGAGGCAAGCCAGACAGTCCAATGGTCCCGTTTTTCTGGCAACAGGATCCGGACATCCACGCCGCGCATGGCGGCCGATGCCAGGGCCGTCTGGATATCCACGGAAAGCACCAGATAAGGGGTCGTGATCCAGAGCCGCCATTTTGCCTGGGCAGCGGCTTCCACGAACGCGATGGCGCATTCCTCCAGCTTGTCCGCCGGGCCTGTCGGCATCACCAGGACCGGTTCGTCGCCGGGCATGGGAATATCGCTTACAAGCGGTAGGTCGATATGCTTGCCGCTGGCCCAGAGCCAGTCCTCGACGAAGCAAAGCGCGCAGGCAACGGCGGCCGGACCTTGCACCCGCACATGGGTGTCCCGCCAGTGCCCGAAACGCTCCGAACGTCCCACATACTGATCGGCCACATTGTGCCCGCCGACAAAGGCAGTCTGATAATCGGTCACGACCAGCTTGCGGTGGTTGCGGTAATTCAGACGCATTGGGCCCAGCAGCCGCAAGAAGCGGTGGTTTTCATTGAACCCACACACTTGCACACCCGCCGCTTTGAGCTTCTCGATATAGGCATTGGACAGACTGTGACTGCCAACATCGTCATAGAGGAAACAGACGTCCACTCCGGCTTTCGCACGCTCAATAAGGGCGTCAGCCATTTCCTTTCCAAGTTGGTCGTCATGAACTGCAAAGAACTGGAAGAAAACGCTGTTTTTGGCGTCTGCAATCGCGGACTTGATATCGGCGAAGGTCATGTCGCCGTCAATTAGCAGCTTGACCTTGTTACCGGCAAGAAAGGGAACACCCGCCACGCGCGACAGGACCGGCCACTCGCGCGTCTCCGTGTGATCGGTCAAACCCAGTTCATCTGCTCTGCGGGCGCGCTCGGATCTGCCAAGCGTGGACTGGATTTTTGCGTAGTCGGAAAAGGACCGCCACCCGAAGATGAAGTAAAGCGGAACGGTGACATAGGGGATAAAGAACAAGGACAGGAGCCAGGCGACCGACCCCTGTGACGTTCTGGAATTCATGACTTCTCGGACCGCGCAAAGGCCCGCCGTGACATAGATGACCGCAACGAGGCCGGCGACCAGTCCGAGATTGTTGGCTACCGTGTCGAGAACGCCGACATCTGTTGCTGCGTCCTGCAGCACACGGTCTGCCGCAGCAGCATCCCGGTCAAGTCCTGTGGTGTCCGCGTCCATTGGGTGCCCTCTACAAGGTCATGCGAACCATCAGGCAAAGGGTGGCGTCAGCTGGCTTTCCCGCTCAAGCCAACCTGGAACCGGAAGATTTTTGGACCGGAGGAACGCCGGGTTGTAGATCTTTGATTGGGATCGGGTCCCATGATCGCACAAGATCGTCACAATCGTCTTTCCGGGGCCGAGTTCCTCTGCCAGCCGCTTGGCACCGGCCAGGTTGATTGCTGATGAACCGCCAAGGAGCAGTCCCTCATGCTCTGCGAGCTGAAACACGAGGGGAAGAGCTTCCTCGTCGCCGATCGTATAGGCATGATCGATCTTCAGGTCTTCCACAATCACGGTTGACCGGCCTAATCCGATACCTTCGGCAACGGACCCGCCTTCAGAGGCAACAGCCTGACCCGCTGTGAAGAGAGATCGCATCGCCGCGCCTCTCGGATCCGCACAGCCAATGACGACACCTGGTTTGTTCTCTTGCAGATATTTGGACACACCGCCGAGCGTGCCGCCAGAGCCAACAGCACAAATGAAAGCATCGACGCCCCCACCGGTTTGGGACAGAATCTCCGGACCGGTGGTCGTGTAGTGGGCTTTACGGTTGTCCAGATTGTTCCATTGGTCGGCGAAAAGAACACCATTGGGTTCGGTCTTTGCAAGGTCTTCCGCGAGCCTGCGGGCGACATGCTGATAGTTATTGGGATCCTTGAACGGCTTGGCTGGGACTTCCAGCAGCTCTGCGCCGCACATCCGCAGCATGTCTTTCTTTTCCTGGGTCTGGGTTTCAGGGATCACGATGACTGTCCGATATCCGCGTGCCCCGGCAACAAGCGCCAGGCCGATGCCTGTGTTTCCGGCCGTTCCTTCCACGATCACACCGCCAGGCTTCAACTGCCCGCGTTTCTCCGCTTCTAGAATCATTTGCCGTGCCGGCCGGTCCTTGACCGATTGACCGGGGTTTATGAATTCGGCTTTCCCCAAAATTTCGCAGCCGGTCTCCTCTGACAGCGCCTTGAGGCGGATCAGCGGTGTATTGCCGATGGCTTCGACCACGGAGGGAGAGACAGTCATAGTTTGGATCCAGTATGTGTGGCCCGGTTAAGTCCGGAGTTTCAATGTGTTCTGATGGTTAGGACGCTAATCGCCCCTGCCATGCTGTTCAAGCGTGCAATGTAGGATGGCGTGGCCGTATTACCAATCAGCCCATGGCGTTTTGCTTCGGAATTTCTTTCAAACCATTGAAAATGGAGCAAGAGTTAATCGCGGAAGGATCTAGTTTAGAATTCTATTTCCGGTATTTATAGTGACAAAGATGATCTGACGTAGATCGAAGCTCGTAGTGCCATTAGGTATAACGAAAGGCTCTAGGGAACAATGAGAGCGGTAATGGAAAATCACGTGACAGGAATGGATGAACTTCTGGCCGGTTATGCGGCTGGTAGCCTGTCATATCCGGCGCAAGCGCTGGTGGGTGCTCATCTGGAGTTGAACGGATCCAACCGTGGATACGTGTCATCTCTTGAGGCGCTCGGCGGCGTGGGGCTGGATGATGCCGACGGCGTGCCACTTTCCAGCCGGGACGCGATCCTGGATGCGATTTTCGATGAGGCGCTGCCGACAGCAACAAATACCGTGGTGCCTGTGGATGCTGGGAATGATAATTCCCCAGTTCCGCAAAGCCTTCGGTCAATCGTCGGAACGTCAATGGACTCCTTGCCCTGGAAGACACTTCTTCCTGGCGTGAAGGAGTGCAAGTTCGGCGAAATCGACGGGTGTTCCACAAGCTTGCTCTGGGTACGTGCCGGGCGTGCGATGCCATCGCATACGCACCATGGCACAGAATTGACACTTGTTCTTCAGGGCGGCTTCCAGGATGAGGACGACCACTACGTCGCGGGTGATGTTGCTTTTGCCGATGGCGACGTCGACCACCGCCCGATTGCGGATGCAGGCGAAGACTGCATTTGCTTTGCGGTCACAGCAGGCCGCTTGGAACTGACCGGTCCAGTTGGACGCTGGTTCGCGCCCTTTATGCGCTAAAAAAGATCTGGTCCTTTGGGTGAGTGCGTAGACACTGAAAACACCCAACGGAGAGTATTTTGCCCTCAAATCAATATGTTGCGTCTCTTTCTGACGGCTGCGCGTGGGTAACGGGCGCAAGCTCAGGGATCGGTTGCGAATTGGCGCTTGATCTTGCCCGGGACGGATGGACCGTCGCGGTAACGGCGAGGTCCAAAGAGCCTCTCACAGAGCTGGAAGAAAAGGCGGTCTCGCTCAAGGGGCGGATTGTGCCTTATCCGGGTGACGTTTCGGAGACCGAAACCATGGCGGCGCACGCTGCCAGCATCCGGTCCGAACTTGGCCCGATCGCGCTTTTGATCGCAAATGCCGGCATTTATCTTCCCCAAGATGGACTGGATTCGGATATCGAAGCTTACCGGAGGAGTTTCGATGTCAATCTGCTCGGCACGGTGAACGTTTTGTTCCCGGCACTAGAGAGCATGAAGGACGCCGGGCAGGGGCAGATTGCCATCGTGTCCAGCGTTGCCGGATATCGCGGCCTCCCCACATCAGCCGCTTATGGCGCGACGAAAGCCGGCCTCATCAATATGGCAGAAGCTCTCAAGTTCGATCTTGACCGGGCAGGAATCCGGATACAGGTGATTAACCCCGGATTTGTAGACACGCCAGCAACCAAATCAAATCCGTTTCCAATGCCCCATCTGATCTCACCGGCAGAAGCCGTGCGTCAGATCCGCAAGGGCCTAGCCGATCCCAAGCGCTTTGAGATTGCCTTTCCGGCAGCATTTGTGCGGCAGCTAAAATTTCTTCAGCATTTGCCCTATCGTGCCTATTTCGCGATCGTCCGCAGAACCACCGGCTGGGACAAGAAATAGACACCAGCAGGTGGTCCGAGCGCCAAACCCACAAATATGAAGGACCGCTCAGACAATCGGGCGATAAATCGAACTCGATTTACCGCCCAAAACTGATCAACCTTGAAGTGCGTGAGCATCTTTGGGCGCTTCCGACAAAACGCCCTATGCTCAAGAAAAATGGCCGGATGATTTCCGGCCGTTTGCTCGTTCGCTGTTAGGAAAGTTCAGGCGGGTTTGACATAAACCATCTGCCGTACATCGATGTTACCGGCCCGGAAACCGGCTTCACAATAATGCAGATAGAATTCCCAAAGCCGTTTGAAACGTTCGTCAAACCCCAAGGGCCGGATGTTGGGCCACGCCTGGCGGAAACGCTGCCGCCATTCGGATAGGGTACGGGCGTAATCCTGGCCAAAAATGGTCTGTTCCGCCAGATCCAGTCCGATTGATTTTCCCAGCTCCGCCAGCTTTCCAGGGGGCGGCAGCATACCGCCGGGAAAGATGTACCGCTGAATGAAGTCGGTGCCGCGCCTGTAGTCGTCGAACATGGTGTCCTGAATGGTGATGATTTGCAGACCGGCCTTGCCACCCGGCTTCAAACACTGGGCAACCTGGCGGAAATAGGTCGCCCAGTATTTCTCACCAACTGCCTCAAACATCTCGATGGACGCAATCCGGTCGTAAATGCCTTTTTCATCGCGGTAATCCTGGAATACGACGTCGACTTTTTCGTTCAAGCCGGCTTTGAAGATCCGCTCCTGGGCATATTCAAACTGCTCCCGGGAGATAGTCAGCGCCCGCACATTCGCACCGACATTCTTGGCAACATATTCGGCAAATCCGCCCCAGCCACATCCGATCTCCAGAACACTGTGCCCGGGCTCGATCCCCGTCTGCCGGGCAAGGAGCTCGTATTTTTGGCGTTGTGCCTGTTCCAGGTCATTGGTTTCGTTGCTGTAGACCGCAGAAGAGTAGGTCATCGAAGGATCGAGCCACTCCTGATAAAAGGCATTTCCAAGGTCGTAGTGCGCGGAGATGTTCCGTTTGGAGCCTTTCTTGGTGTTTCTGTTGAGCCAGTGCCGGACCGACAGAAGGAGCCGGGTCAAGGGCTGGCCTTGCAGCGCCTCCATGGTGGATTCCTGGTTCAGGCAGAAAACCTCCAGGAACGTGGTTACATCCGGAGATGACCAGTACCCCGCCATAAAGGCTTCGCCGACGCCTACGTCGCCGGATTTCACGACCATTTTGAAAAAACGCCAGTCGTGGATTTTAAGAACACCTGCCGGACCCGGCTCAGTGCCCAATATCCGGAAGTTCCGGCCGTCCGGAAAGGTTATGTCGAGTTGGCCGTAACGGATCTTGACCGCTAGGCTTGCTGCCATCTTGGCAATTCGTGGCGCACCCTTCAGTTCCCGTCGGAAGTTGGAAGGAGACAGCACAACAGGCTCATTCATGACCGAACCTCTTGATTGTTAATCGGATTTGATGCCAATGGCATGTGAAGATTTGCAGTCTGCGAAGGCCCACCCGCAACATTCGCTCCACGCCTGGGAACAAATGGTACACGCTTGCGCCAGATTTTAAAGGCCTCCCAATGGATCGCTGCCATGACTTTGAACGTCAGCAGCGGAACGCGAATACACTCGCGGAAGATTTGAGCTGTGGTTGCCGGTTTTTGTTCGCCGGCAAATGTCGCGGACAGGAGCGGTCCGTCCGCATCCTTTTCGAGAATCCGGACACGCACGGACCGGCCGGGAGGGAGCATTCTAAAAAAATACCGCTGCTTCATCGGGATGAAGGGCGATACATAGAATTCCTTGTCCTGCTCCTGGCGTATGCCGGCATCGGTCCGTTGGCCGTTTTCAATCGGTGCCACATAGGTGTGCTGACCACCGAACGTGTTGCGGACCTCATAGACAAGCGCGGTTAACACGTTCTGTGCGTCATAAGCATAGTAGACTGTGAGCGGGTTGAAGCCATATCCCAGAAGTCTGGGATAGGCGAGCATGAGGATCCGGTGCGGCGCCGGAATGCCCTTTTCCAAGAGCAGCCCTTCGACATGAGCACGTAGATCGCTTCCGTCCCGCGGGCCATGATCTTTCACATGCAGCGACATGAAGTTGAACCGGTTGACGGAGAACAGCATGCTCGATCTTGCAGCGTCTTTGAGCCGATCGAGATCAACCAGGATCGAAAAAACCGAGTAACTGAAGCGGTGTTCGGCCGGCTTCATCCGGTGATGCATGACAGAACCGCTGTAGAGCACAAGCGCAGGGTCCGGGGCAGGCCCGTTTTCACGCATTGTGCTCGCAGAGGTATGCGACGTCATTCGGCAGCGTCCAGTACATAAGTATTCGCCGAACCGCTTTCCCAAGGCAATTCAGCGCCAAGAGCTTTCGCAACCGCCAGGCCGGACTTCAGACCGTCCTCATGAAAGCCATGCCCGGTCCATGCACCGCAGAACCATGTGTTGTTCTTGCCTTGGATTTCGTCCAGCCTGCGTTTTGCATTCAAAGCCGCCGCATCAAACTGCGGGTGGTCATAAACATATTTTTCGAATGTCATATCGTCCCGGGGCGGCTGGAACGGGTTCAGCGTGACGAAGACCGGTTTGCGGCGGTCAAGATTTTGAAGCCGGTTCATCCAGTAGCTGACTGTTACGTCCTTTGTTTCACCCGCCTCACGGTCGGACATGTAGTTCCAGGACGCCCACACTTTCTTGCGCTTCGGCATGAGCTGCTCGTCCCGATGCAGATAAACCTCGTTGGGCCGGTAGCGGATCGCTGACAGAATTTCGCGTTCCTGTTCGCTCGGGTCCCCGAGCATGGCGAGGCTCTGGTCGGTATGGCTCGCCAGGATCACATGATCGAATGTGTCGACATGGCCTGAACTGTCGGTTACGTGAACCTGTCCGCCTTCACGCACAATCCGGGTCACTGGGCTTGCAAGCCGGATTTTGCCCGCCAGCGGCTCCAGGAGTTTTGCAACGTAGTTCCGGCTGCCGCCAGAGACCGTGCGCCAAAGCTGGCGGTCGAGCGATAGCAGTCTGTGATTGTCGAAAAAGGAAACAAAACTCTCTGCGGGATAGGCGCGCATTTCATTGATTGGCGTGGACCAGATTGCAGCACCCATAGCCAGCAGATAGTCGTTGATGAAGCCGTCGGAATAGCCTTCGTCGCGCAGGTAGCCGCCCAGGGTTTGTCCTGCGAGCGAGCCGTTTTTGAGGTCGATAACCGCACTTTTGTTGAAGCGGAAAATGTCCCGGAGCATCCGGAGGAACCGGATGGAGACAAGGTTTTGCCGCTGGGCAAAAATGCTGTTCAGGTTGTCACCGCACCATTCAAGCTTCCCGTTGTCCGCCGACAATGAAAAGCTCATGTCGCTGATTTCCGTCGCGACGCCTAAATGATCAAGTAGGGCGGTGAAATTCGGATAGTTGAGCTCGTTATAGACGATGAAGCCGGTGTCGACCGACATGCTTTGACCGTCATAGTGAATATCGGCTGTTGCGCTGTGTCCGCCGGTCCGGCCGCGCTTTTCATAAATGACCACATCATGATTGTTGCAAAGTGCCCATGCTGCGCTGTTTCCGGAGATCCCAGAGCCGATGACGGCAATACGCATATCCAATCCTTTGTATTAACGGGCGATATAACGCTAACTGCGCGCGCCATGTTTCAATTACAGCTCGGTTACGTTCTGTAGGATGGATTAGATCATGCAGCATTCTGAAAGTAATGGAAAAATTCACTTGAAGAAGAAAAAACCGGCACCTTTCCGCGAAGGCGAAAAAAGCCGCTCACGTGACCGTTACCGCGTGTGATGGATGCCAACTTTAAATGCGTGAGCCAGCGGTGCGCGACCGCTGGCTCAAATCGTGTTTTCGATACAAGTGTCAGGCCTGGAGTGTGTCGACAATCCAGTTCCAGGCGACCTTGACCCGGGTGCCCGCTGCATCAAAAAACGCCACTACGCGCTCCCAGACCATCTGACCGAAATCGGCAACTTGAAGCATGGTCCCGCGCTTTGCAGGTGCTTCGGTTCCGGTTTCAATAAGTTCGACAGTTGTAGCACCGGCAGCGTCATTGACGACACGGCGGGTCACGGTAAGAGCTCCATCAAGCACAAGACGGGATTCGTCCTTGCCCGCAACAGCTGTTTCTGGCGCCATTGCGCGGACAACGACAGCACGTCCGTCAGGCAACAGATGGGTCTCATTCCGGTTTACTTCCGAATCGTAGATGACCTCTCCGTAGGAATCGATCAATTCTACCCAAACGGTTTTTCGCCCCTCGAGTTCGATCTCACCAACCCAAATTGTGAACTCGCTTTCCAGCGGGTCAACCTGATCAAGGCTAGCGGAGGCGACTGTCACTGCCAGCCGGTCATCCGGGATCGTAATAGTTTCCTGCGGCAGTGGGGCCGCAGTTGCGCTGCCCGCCAGGGCAATGATGAGGCCAAGCGCAATAGTTCCTGCTCTGGTATTCCGTTGCATATTCGCCTCCCAAGGCTCATACAACCAAACATCACCGCGCTAGGAGCATATTAACTTGGCTCATTTTGAGCTCATTGATCGCAATCGCTTGTTCTTATTCGGCTTCTTGCGAAGGTGTCTCCACTGCACAGTCACGATTTTGCCATTATCGCACCTCAATCCGTTGAATGGGTGTAACAAACATCACAAATTGACGTGTTTCTGGCTACTTTCTGTTAATAGGTGTGGCTCAAAAGCCGCTATGCAAGAAAAATCACTCGAGCGTGATCGATGCTTCATCCAGAAAACTACTTAATTGATAACCGGCTGACGCGACTCCGGGCTCATATTCGCGCTATGCGTGTTAATTCTTGTCAAAAATTTGGCGTTTGTTTTTTACCGCTTGTGCCTGAGACGGTTAACAAGATCTGGAGGCGCCCGCAGAAACCCGCGGATGAGGGGGCGGGGCTACGAAATAAGGCAAGAAGTTGAGCCCTAGCTGGACCCGAAGGACGGCATATCTGCACTCGTGCGGGTTTCATTGGCATGGGTCAGGGCGGCGGCGAGGGTCTCCGGTTTTTCTGCACCTGCCACCACAAACCGGCTGTCGATGATAAAGCAAGGCACCCCAGTCACGCCGCTTTCCTGGGCCTTTTCTATCTGCTGCCGCGTCTTGTCGAGATCTGTCTCTGTCGCGAGCAAATGTTCCACGAGATCCGATTGCATGCCCGCTTCTTCGGAAATGCGCACCAGAACCTTGGCATCGGCCAGGTTTTCTCCATTGAGGAAATACGCGCGAAACAGAAGCTCGACAACCTCGTCCTGAAGATCGTCCGCACGCGACCAAAGGATCAACCTGTGGCAATCCAGTGTATTCGGCGACAGCTTGATCTTGTCGAATGCAAAATCGATTCCTTCCGATTTGCCGGCCAGCTCGATCTGGCTATAGACATGACGGGCCCGGTCAGCTCCTCCGAACTTGTCATTGAGATATTGCTGCCGGTCCTTGCCGGTTTTCGGGAGTGTGCTGTCCAGCTGAAACGGATGCCAACGGACCTGGATGTCGAGATCCGGCACCGCGCGAATGGCGGCCTCAAGCCGGCGCTTTCCAATAAAGCACCATGGGCACATCACGTCAGATACGACATCGATGGTAATTGGCGGCATTTCTTGCATATGACAACCTGAAAAGTGTTCGCGTTTGCCGGTAGCCTAACCGGATTGGACCAAAAACCAAAACCCTGGTGCGCGGCCCGCGCGAAGACCGGTAACATCGTCGTGTTCTAAAGAACCGTATGCGCAATGATTGAGTGAATCCGCCGGCGCAAATTCTCCGGTCCTGCTTCGTTCTTCAGAACCGCCACCGGGCCGAGTTCATGGACGAGACACACAAGATCTTCATCCCGGCTTGTGGCATCCGCGATGGAAAGAAGGGTGCTTTGAAGTTCGTGCAAGGCATCGCCCACTGGAGGGGTAACACCGAAATTCTCTGGGATCAGCCGCATCTCCCATAGGTCCAGGCCGCGGGAGGCGAGCATATCGCTGCAGGTCTCAAGGTATGACGTGTATTTTTGAACCGACAGACCACCTTCTTTGAACTGCTGCCGCAACCAATTGTGACTTTGCGCAAGGACCCGGTCGGCCAGCCTTCTGCGCTTTCCAAAGCGGATCGCAGCTTCAAGCCTCTTGGAAAGAGTCTCTTTCAGGTTCGACCCCAGGAGCACGTCGGAAGCCCCGTTTCTGAAGAGAACCTGAGCGTCATATTCGCCCTCACAAACCGCAAGAACCGGGATCCCGGCAAAACGCGCGTCCCTGCGGATTTGTTGCATATAGTCGATGGATTCTTCGAAATTCGTATCGATCACAACGGCGTCAAAGGCCCGCTGGGACATGAATTCGGTCGCCATGTTCCCGTCGAAGGCGCCGATGACCTCCACCTTGTGATCGCTGGCAGCCTGCCACTCCAGAAAGCGGCCGCTCAGGCCGATGACGAGAAGACTGCTTGTCCCCGAATGATGGGGAGCCGGTTCAGCGGCCGGATTGCTGCCAAAGACCTGGCGGCGGATCCTTGCTTCGTCGGACCGGATAAGAGCTCTTTGATGAATGCAGATCAGCATCAGGAGCACGTCATCCGGAACCTGCCGTTCCAGGATCGCCGTGACATTTGAAACCTGGGGGACATGGTCCTGACCATCGGTCAGGATGTAGACAGGCACTTCGCAGGACAGGGCTTGTATTTGCGGGGACAGCCAATCGAAAAATGGCTTTCGTTCGGGGTCAGGAACAGCAGCGATATCAACGACGACCGCCGCAGGGACCGCAGACGGCATCTGTCCGCCGCGCGCAAAGAACTGGGTCAGCGACACATCTAGATCTTCGGGTAGATCGGCAAAGTTGTTTCGTATCGGCCGCCGCCCGGCATACCAATATGGTCCACGCCATGATAGCGAGGTTTCCACGTCCATCCCCAGTCCCCACCTAGGCCACGGCTGCAGGCAACCGCTGCGTCCGCATTGTTAAGCGCTCCCGGCAAATCGTACCATCCGCGTTACGCGGCAGCGACTGTAAAATCAACACCCGATGAGGGATCTTGGCAAGATCTACGCCTTCCGCGTCAAGATAAGAGAAGAATGCTCCGGCATCAGGCACGTTTCCAGGACTTGGCACCAGTGCAGCATACATTCGCGCACCGACCACAGGGTCTTCAACAATGAAGGCCGCAGCTTCTTTGACCCCCGGAAAACTGGCGTAGATCACGTCTATTGTTTCAAGATTGCCGGTTCCGAGAGCGTATTGCCCCGGAATACCAAAGCCGGATATTCCGCCGTCGGACCGGACGACCTTAATGGCAGTGTTCAGATAACCATTGCCTTCATGCCGGACCCGCCGGTGTTCGCCATTCATCGTATGCCAGCCGACGTCCGGCACCATGGCACCGCGCACAAGCAGGCGTGGGGGTTGGTTATCGATTTCCTCGGTGACGTCGATTTCCAGAAGGGCTGGCCCGCTTTCACACCCGTTTGGCCCGCTATGCTTTCCCAGCGCGGTCGCCCTGATCTTGGCGGATGGCCCGCGGGCCTTGGCCGTCAAGGCGAACTCATCAGCAATATGCAAATCGACAAGCCGCCTTTTCGGGGCAAAGGTCGCCGGATGAGGCGCCGAGATGTTCCAAGCGGCTAGGATTGTCGTGTTGTCGGCTTTCAGTTTCCGGTCGAGCGTTTGGGCGAGCGGCCCCGGTGTCATGACCAGATCGGCCGATATCGCGTTTGCGTGGGCCGCAAGATTTTCGAGGCTTGTCGGATGGTGCAGATGCAATGTGCCTCCGGTCAAAAGCCAGGGTCCGAGCCCGGCGCCAAGTCCTGTCAGGCCGCTCAAAGTATAGGGCACCAACATGGTGCTCGCCGGTTTGATGTGCGCCTCGTGAACGACAAGTTGTCCGGCCGCCGTCCAATGATTGTGGCATCTGGTGACCGGAACATTTTCCTCACCGCTCCGGCTCCAGCAGATCGTTGCTGTGTGATCAGCAGGTTCGGGACGCGCGCCCGGTGTGAAAGACAGGTCGTCGCCCATTTCCGCCAGCATTGGGCCGAGTTCAATCAGGCCGTCCGGAATATCCTTGCCGAGGCCGAACACAAAACGCAGGGAGAAGAGGTCCGCGGCGACATCCCGCGCCGCTGCTCCAACATCCCGGGTCTCAACCCGGTCGGCTGCAATAAAACCTTTGGCCCCGATGGAGTTCAGAGCTTCCAGCACGTTCTTCTGGCGCCAGTGAAGGGGGAGGGGCGAAACAATGAGATTTGCTCTCAAAGCTGCCAATATCGCAACCACCGTATCCACGGTATTTGGGGCCTGGACGCCGACGACATGGTCGGAGGTCAGCCCGACCACACCGAAAAAAGCGGCCAGCCGGTCGATTTCCCGGTCCGCCTCGGCATAGGTCAGCTTTCGGGGCGTGCCGCCCGTCCAGGACGCGCGATCCGGTGCGTCTACGATGGCAAGCCGGTCGGGATGTTCGGCGGCCGTTATGCGGAAGAGTTCATCCAGCGGCACATCGGACCAGGCTCCGCTTTCATGATACTCGTTTCTTAGGCTCTCAGGCGTGACTTTCATGTGCTTTCGTTTCCAAAGGTCCGATCAATTGTTTGGGGATGCCCACCAGGTGTCGAATTGATGTCCGTAAAGGGAGTGGTTTTCAGGCGGGCTGATCCGCGTCCAGTGCGCGACCCAATCGTCCGAGACGTGAAAAAGCGGAACGGCGTAAGCGCCTGAAATCAGGACACGGTCAAAGGCTCTGACAGCGTCAACGAAATCGCTTTTGGTGCGGGCCCCAACCATCGCATCGACCAGGGCATCGATTGCCGGTTCATTTGCCCCGACAAAATTGAAAGATCCCTGGGTCTCGGCGGCTTGCGACGACCAGCGTCCATACTGTTCCGCGCCCGGCGACAAGGACGCCGTCCATGTATTGAATACCATGTCGAACTCGCGCTTTGTCCGCCGTTCTTCGAATTGCGCTGGATCGACACTGCGCACGGTGGCCTGGATGCCGAGGAGCTCAAGGGTACGGATGTAGGCGAGGGCAAGCTTCTCCTCGTCTTCGTTCTTGGCGAGGATTTCAAAGGCAAGGGCGTCGCCGGTTTCAGAATGCACTAGGCTCCTGTCCTGAAGCGCATATCCGGCGCTCCGGAACTGATCGAGTGCAGCCCGCAGCACCTTTCTGTCGCGGCCGCTGCCATCGGCATCGGACGGACGCCAGGTGCCCTCCAGGACGTCTGGGTCAACAGCGCCGGGGAAGGGGGCAAGCAGCTCGCGTTCGCGTTCGCTTGCAGGCCTGCCAATGGACGAAAGATCTGAATTGTCCCAGTAACCGGCCGTGCGTGTGTAGAGCCCATAGTAGAGGTTTTGGTTCACCCATTTGAAATCAAATAGCATCCGCAGGGCTTTGCGCACTGAAGGATCCGCGAATTGGGGCCGACGGGTGTTGAAAGCCAAACCCTGCATGTTCGCAGGAATACCATAAGGAATGGCGAGTTTTACCACATCACCGGCTTCGGCCGCTGGGAAGTCGAAACCATTCGACCATCGGACGGGATCGCGGAACTGCAGCGCATCGACTAGTCCTTTTTTGAAGGCTTCCTGAAGGCTGGTTTCATCGCGGAAATAGTCGATCCGGATCTCATCAAAATTGTCAAAGCCGGCCTTGACCGGCAAATCTGCGGCCCAATAGTCCGGATTTCGTTCGTAGACTACGCGGCGGCCCGGATCGATCGATTTGAACACATAAGGCCCAGAGGCAACCGGCGGCATCAGGGTCGACTTGTCAAATGTGTCGGCGTCTGTAGCCTGTTTGGAAAAAACAGGCGCCAGTGCGATCAGAAGCGGCAGCTCCCGGTTCTCGCCGTTTTCGAAGGTCAGTTTCAAGCGGTTTGGCCCGGTAATCTCCTTTTGCACGATAGCGGCATACCAATTGCGGAACGGCGGACGGCCTTTCGCCGCGATGGTTTCCAGGGAGAAAATGATGTCATCGACCGTCACCTGCGAGCCGTCTGAAAAACGTGCGTCGGGATTGAGTTCAAACTCGATCCATTCGCGGCTCTCCGGCATCCGCACTGTCTGGGCGATCAGGCCATAAAGCGAAAATGGTTCGGCATAAGACCGGACCATAAGGCTCTCATAGATATTGTTGCCAAACTGACGTTCCCGCATCCCCCGGGCTGATGTCCAGCCGCCCTGGACGATAAACTGGTTCAAGCTGTCGAACGTGCCTTGTACGCCAAGTGTCAACGTACCGCCTTTAGGGGCTTGCGGATTGGCGTATGGAAACGGTTGACCGGGCTCAAGCGCGGGTTCGCCATGCATTGCGATGCCGTGTACCCACGGCACATCCTGTTCCTCAGCGGCGCTGGAAGCGGGGTGGGCCATGACCGAAGCGCACAAAAACGCCGCTGCGCTGCCGCACCGGAACAGTCTTTTTGTGAAATGGATGCTCTTTAAGACTAAGCTTTGAGCAACAAGGCTCCGCATGATCACCGCCAAAAACCCATTGATTCTCGCCGCCAAGACTATCACAGGGTTAACAAAGGTGCGCGAGGCGCAAGGCAGTATGACCGAGATATTCAGATTTGTTTCAAGCTGAGGCCATCCGTTGCATAAGTGTCACCCTATTGCCCAAATTGGATGTGTAACCTTCAAATTCGTAGGTGGATTGTTTGAGCGCCCCTTGCAGACCGGCTCTGAATGCCGCAGAACTGCGCGAGTTTCGCTCAAGAATGATTGAGGACGTTTCTATGAAGAGTGTTTTGAAAAGAGGATTGCTGGGATGCGCGGCCGGTGCATTCGTTGCTTTGTCTTCTTTTGCCGGTGCTCCCGCTTTTGCTCAAGAGGGTGAAAAAAGCCCGTGGACAAAGGCGTGTAACACCAACCCGAATACGCAGAAGGAAATCTGCTTCATTTCCATCGAACTGCGGACAAATACCGGCCAGTTTTTGAGCAATGTCGCGATCCAGGAAACGGAAGGCGAAGCCCGTAAGAAGCTGCTCGTTGCTGTTCCAACAGGTGTTCTGATTCAACCGGGTCTGCGTATACAGATTGACGACGGCAAGGTCGTGCAGGCGAAATACAGCATCTGCGCGCCGAATGCATGCTATGCAGAGCTTGCGATTGACGACACTTTCATCAATGCGATGAAGCAGGGCGGTCAGATGCGGGTCGCGCCGTTCAATCAGCAGGCGAAAGAGATTGTCTTCGACGTGACCTTGATCGGGTTTACAGCCGTTTATGACGGCGCGCCGATGGATATCGCCGAGCTGCAAAAGCGCCAGGAACAGCTTCAAAGCGAATTGCAGAAGCGCGCGGACGAAGCGCGCCAGAAGCTGATCGACGCCCAAAACTCACAGTAAGTTGCTCAAGCAACAATGCTGAACACAGAAAAGCCGTCCGGGATGAATTCCGGACGGCTTTTTAAGTTTCTGTCTGACTGCGGTGGGTGTTGAAGCGTCTAGCGTTTTATCGGCGACACCCAAAGCTGATCTAGTGCATTTCAACGCTTCTAGGCAGATATGAGCCGTCAGATTGCTCTTCGAAGATTTCCTCGACCTGGGGATGGCGCACCGGTTCGCCGGTCATGTCAGGCACAAGGTTCTGTTCGCTCACATAGGCAACGTACTCGGTCTCCTCGTTTTCCGCGAGGAGGTGGTAAAACGGTTGATCACGCACGGGACGCACGTCTTCGGGGATCGAATCCCACCATTCTTCCGTATTGCTGAAGGTCGGGTCGACATCGAAAATCACCCCGCGAAAAGGGTAGATCCGATGGCGCACAACCTGGCCGATTTTAAATTTCGCAGTACGCATATTTACTCATCCGCATAGTGCATACATTGCCGGGATACCGCGTTGCCCCACCGCATGCAACCTTTGCAACCGTAAAGATTATAGGCCTGATCTTGCGAATTTCTAAAGACCGTAGATATCACCCATGGCCTTGTCCTTTGAGGCAACAAGGCGTGCAAGATCGACAATGACCTTCGCCTGCTTCCAAGTCGCGTCATCTTGCATCTTGCCGTCAATCATCACAGCACCCGTTCCATCGGGCATCGCATCCAGGATTTTTTTGGCGAAAGCCACTTCACCCGGATCAGGTGAGAAAACGGTCTTGGCGATGTCAATTTGCGATGGATGAAGTGACCAGGCCCCAAGACATCCCATCAAAAAGGCGTTCCGGAACTGGCTTTGGCAGGCATCTGAATCAGAA
Source organism: Roseibium denhamense (assembly GCF_009711415.1). Classification (GTDB taxonomy): domain Bacteria; phylum Pseudomonadota; class Alphaproteobacteria; order Rhizobiales; family Stappiaceae; genus Roseibium; species Roseibium denhamense. The sequence continues at coordinate 211,430 of NZ_SMLZ01000116.1, read as the reverse complement.
AAGTCACCGAAAGGTCCATAAAAGGGTTTCAAACCGTAAGACAAGCAGGCATCCACCATCTTGCCGACGGTGTAATGCCACAGATCCTGCTGGTAGGCGGTGCGTCCGGCGGCGCCATCTTCATCCGACAGGACCGCATAATCCGGATGGCCGCCGCCAACCCGGGTGGTTTTCATCCCGCGCGAGGCTGCAAGATCTGCCGGTCCAAGGCTCATTCCATGCATCCGCGGACTTGCGGCTGCGATTTCTTCAACATTCTTGACGCCCTCGGCCGTTTCCAAAATCGCATGGATCATGATCGGCTTGGTCAAGCCTGCCTGCGCCTCAAGCTGCGCGAGCAACTGATCAAGGTAATGGATATCCCAGGCGCCCTCGACCTTTGGCAGCATTATGACATCCAGCTTGTCTCCGACGGCTGGAACTATCTGCAGGATATCATCGAGAAACCAAGGACTGTTCAAGCAGTTGACCCGTGTCCAAAGACCGGTGTCCTTGAAATCATTGTCGGCCGCCAGCTGGATAAAGCCTTTGCGGGCATCGATCTTGGCGTCCGCAGGGATCGCGTCTTCCAGGTTGCCGAGCACCACGTCAACCTTATCAATCAGGTCAGGCACCTTGGCCCGCATCTTTTCGATATGCGGAGGCACGAAATGAATCATCCGCTCCAGAGCGACAGGCCGATCCCGATAGGGTTGCGGGGCTCCGATGGCCAAAGGGGCATAGAATGATTTCGGTGACTTCATTTCGGCGGTTCCTCCAACTGTTCGATGAGTAGCTATAGCTGTGATGCTGCGCTGCAACCATCCGCCGAAAGTCAAAGGCTGGTGCCCGCCGGGGCTCAGGTCCGGGCGAGGCCGCCTTTTCTGGTCTGCTTCGCCTTGGCGCGGCTTTTGGGAGCGGCCCACTTCTTGTGGATCCACATCCATTGGTCCGGATGCTCCCGGATCCATTCCTCGAACACGGCATGCATATTGGCCGTTGTTGCCAAAATATCGGCTTGACGGTCATCGGTAACCCGGACGGGGATGGCTTTGCCTTCGATTCGGAAATGGACACCCTTGGTCCGGACCACGCGGCCAAGAACGATGGGAACATTGCACGCCCTTGCCATGGAGGCTGGAACCGGATTTGCGTAGGCGGTGCGTCCGAAAAACTCAACGGCAATTCCCCTCGTTTCCCGAAGGTCGCCCATGATCGCTACAACACCGCCGGTCTTGAGCGTGGACAGGAGCATCCGCGCGGTCTTATGTCCCTTGGACAGCAAACCGCCGCGGTAAAGGTCCTGCCGCATCTCTCTCAAGACCTCATCCGCCTTCGGATTGCGCAAGGCCTGGTAGACACCGGTGATGGTGACACCTGCTTCGACCGCCGGCTGAACACACAGCTCCCAATTGCCGCTGTGCATGGAGACGAAAATGCAGGCTTGGTTTCCCTTCAGAACGTCACTGGTGACGTCATCCGCAACCGCGGTATAACGGTTCGATTGTTTTAAAAGCCGGTCGATATGGAACGTCTCGGCCGCCACGCGTCCAAGATTTTCCCACATGTTCCGCGTGATCCTTTCGCGCTCTGCGGCGGAAAGATCGGGCATTGCCAGTTCGAGGTTCTCAAGCGCGCGCTTATGCCGGGCATTGAAGGGCGCAAGATGCCGCCAGAACCACCCCATGATCGCCGAGGCGGTATCCACAGGGATAAGCCGGAACAGAAAGATCGCTGTTTTCAGAAGGTGGTACTCCAGCCCGTTCTGAAATTTCACCCATCTTGATAATTGCCCTGGGGCAGCTGGCATACTTTCAACGTCTTTCATTTGTCCAAGAGTGGACGATCCGGCCGGTTGCTTGACTTGCTGCACTTGCAGATTTGCGCAAGACCTGATTGGTATGCAGGCCGCTGCTACAGTGGAATGCACCGCGTGCTTAGCCAAACTCGATTTGCGATGCAAGCAACCAGTGCTGACCGGCGGCCTCAAGATGCTATCGCGGACGATCCATGCAGAATGTCATCTCACTTGCGCTCCCGTTTTTTGGGCTGATTTTTTTGGGCTTTGCCGCGGGCAAGTTCAAAGACCTTCCCGAAAGCGGGTTGAGCTGGCTGAATTTTTTTGTGATCTACCTGGCCCTGCCGGCCCTGTTCTTCCGGTTGCTGTCGCAAACGCCCTTCGACCAGCTTGCCAACATTGCCTATATCTCGGCAACGACCTTCACCACTTACATCGTCTTTGCAATTTCCTTCTGCGTCGGTGTGATGGTCACCCGGGGCAACATTGCAGAATCGACCATCCTCGGGATCGCCGGGTCTTACTCCAACGTCGGCTACATGGGGCCCGGCCTGACGCTCGCCGTTCTTGGTCAGGAAGCAACCGTGCCAACCGCCCTGATCCTGACCTTCGACAATATGCTGATGTTTGTGCTGGCCCCGCTTCTCATGGCTTTGGCGGGGACGGAAACGCAATCACCGCTTGAAACGGTCAAGACGATCCTGGTGCGGATTTTTACGCATCCGTTTATTCTTGCCACCATGGCCGGTGTTGGCGCCGCAGCCATCGAGTTCCAGCCTCCAACCGCGATCAACACCATGCTCCTGTACCTGTCCAACGCCGCTGCGCCATGCGCCCTGTTTGCGATGGGGGTCAGCATCGCACTGCGCCCAAGCGGGCGGATTACGGTGGAGCTGCCGATCGTTCTGGCAGTGAAGCTCGTCGTTCATCCTCTACTGATTTTGATGCTGTTGCTTTGGATCGGCGGTTTCGACCCTGACTGGGTTGCCACAGCGGTGCTCATGGCCTGTCTGCCACCTGCAACAAATGTCTTCGTTATTGCCCAGCAATATGGAACATACGTCCAACGGGCCTCGAGTTTTGTGCTCTTCGGAACATTGGTCTCCATGCTCACCGTGACGCTTTTCATCCTCGGTTTGAGCGAGGGATATCTGCCGTTGCAATAGTGCGAGAGGCCCGTGAGCTGTGATCCAATCAGCTGAAACTTCCAATTTATGGACCGCCTATCCGGAGGCGACGACGCAAGTCTTGGCTCAGTTGCGCGCCCTAATCCACGAGGTCGCTAAGGCAAACCCTGCGATTGGCCGTCTGCAGGAATCCGTCAAGTGGGCGCAGTTAAGCATTCAACCGCTCAGGCCCAAAACCGGAACGCCGATCCGGCTTGATGCCATGGGCCCGAAGCGGGACCATGCCGCACTCTTCGTCAGCTGCAATACAACGCTTGTCGGCGATTGGCGCGATCTGTTCCCGGACTTGGAATTCGGCGGCAACCGCAGTGTGCATTTCCAGGCGGAAAAGCCGTTGCCGGAGGCTCAAGTTCGAGCCATGGTGACAATGGCTTTCACCTATCATGCTGCCAAAAGCGCGCGTGCCAGCCGCAAAAGCTGATTTTCAGGAGCGGAGCTGAAATCCGGTTCCAGGCGCGATGCCCTCACGCATTAAGAGACGGCGAAACGGCCCGATTTTGTCGGCGAGATACATTCCCGCGCTTCTTGCGGCCTGCACCGGCAGGAAATCGGTGAGGAGGGACCTGTTCAACGCATCGACGGCAAATGTTCGGCTACGGACATCGGCGCTGCGCTTGGTCTCATAGGCGGCCAGAATCGTGTCGCTTTCAAAGTCCTTGCCGCTCGCTGCAGCTTTAGCAAGGACATCTGCAAGGTCTCCGACATCGCGCTGTGACAGGTTCAAGCCTTGCGCGCCAATGGGCGGAAAGACATGAGCGGTTTCCCCCACCAGAGCCAATCTCTTGCCAACGAGCTTTGGCGCCGAAAGCCCGGAGAGGGGGAAACTCTGCGGTTTCGTCGTGATCCGGAATTTGCCGAAGATGGAATGTGCCCGGCGTTCCAGTTCCATTTCGAGCACGGATGTGTCCAGACCGCAAAGCCGCTCTGCCTCTTCTGCAGTGACGACACACACAAGTGACGAGGACCGTCCGGGCAGTGCGACAAGCGTGAATGGGCCGCTGGGCGTGTGAAACTCCACGGACATGTTCTGATGTGGGCGATCGTGATCGAGGTTCAGGACGACGGCTACTTGCGGATAGGACCAGCGTTTGACCTCAATACCGGCCGCATCCCGGAGCCGGGACGACCGGCCGTCGGCAGCCACCGCAAGGTTCGCCCGGATCTCGGTCCCGTTGTCACCGTTAAGTGAAACGTGATCCTGTTCGAAGGACGCTGTTTCTAGGCGCGCGTTGAAATGGGTCAGCGTATCGGCGTTTCCACAGGCTGCACTTAATGCCTCATTCAGGTCGGAATTGCGGATGTTGAAACCGAACTCGTTCAGTCCGAGCTCTGAGCTGTCAAACGTCACCTCCGGAGCCCTGACCAGGCGCCCGGTATCGTCAATCATCCGCATTTTTTGAAGCGGAGCGGCCTTTAGCTCCAGATCGTCCCAAACACCGATTTCCTTCAAAACCGCAATTGATTTCTGCCACAGCGCTGTCGTTCGACCATCAGCTGGATCTGAATCTGGCGCCAGCAAGGCAACCGAAAAGCCCTGACGCGCGAGGACAAGAGCCGCAGAACGCCCGGCCGGTCCGCCGCCAACAACTGCGATATCAAAGTGTGAAGGACGTTTTTGGTGTTCCATGATGTGTTCCGGTTGCGCTTATTCTAGGGCCAAACATCGGCCGGTAGATGCCCCGCTTCAACGGGACGAAAGCGCACAGTTTCAATCAGTTTCGGCTTTTAACACCGAAAAGGGTCGAAACCATGAGAAATATCAACGCCGGCTCTCCCCGTATCGCCTAAGGAGACTTTAGAGTAGGGCGCGCTGGAAACATTTACCGGTCTCATGAGCATCGATACATCTAGGCATCAAGGGTTTCAGACGGAACGGATTGGCGTTTCCCGGCAGCCTGATCCGGCTTGGCGGATTACCCTGGGTGCGGTCGGAGTGCTGGCGTTCACTGGCTGGGCGTATCTGGCCGCAATGGTCATCGACATGATCCCGGTGATGGACATGAGTGAGGCCGGGCCCGGGATGGGGCTCCTGAACCAGTTCAATTTCTTCCGGGGCTTGCCGGAAGAGGCACGGGCCGCGCTTGCCGTTCTCTGCCTGCCCGCAGGGGCGACGTTCGGCATGCCGAGCGAAGCATTGACTGCTGGCGACTTTCTGAAGATCTACATGATGTGGGCGATGATGGCGCTCGCGATGATGCTCCCCTCCGCGGTGCCGATGCTGCGCGCTTTCCATAAGCAGCATCAAAATGGTCTCGCTGCTCGTTCATTGACGATTGTGACCTTGCTGGCCGCCGTGGGCTATCTGTCGGTTTGGTTCGGCTACGCTGCAATCGCAACGATCATGCAGTGGGGGCTGGTGTCTGCTGGCGCGATCAGCCCGATGATGGCTCCGGTTAGCATGGCTTTGACCGTGACGGTGCTTCTGGTTGCCGGTTTCTATCAATTTAGCCCGCAAAAGCGCGCCTGCCTCGACCGGTGCTGGTATCCGAAATGGGTGTTTGACCGTCCAAGCAAAGAACATCCGCAAACTGCGGCGATTGCTGAAGGCTGGCGCCAAGGCCTTTATTGCCTCGGTTGCTGCTGGGCGGTGATGGCCGTCATGTTCGCAGTCGGCTTGATGAACATCTTCTGGATTGCCGCGCTCGGCGGCCTTATGGCTCTGGAAAAGTCGTTGATCACCCAGTGGTTCCCGAGGTTCATCGGATTATTTTTCCTCGTCTGGGGAAGCGCCTTACTGTTTGCGCTGACCCGCGCTGGAGGCGGTGGTTGACGGGACGCTGCGCAAAAGCAGATTGTTGAGCGCATCCAAATTTTAAACGACGGTCGGCGGGACGTGGTGCCGCCGCAATATCGATCAGTTTTTTGGCTGAACGAGCCTTTCCGGTTCAATAGCCGCCCAGCGACAAACCAGATTACCGGTTCACAGCGTCATATTTTTGCAATATTAAACCTATGCAAGGTTGCTGCGTGTTTCGCGCGCATTTCCGGTAGGGGCAACCTGATCAGGACCCATGGGCGCACCGCTCGTGAGCCAGCGTCTTCGAGGAACAAACGTGGCGGACATTACCCCGGACAAAGAGGCCCCAGAGCCCGCGCTGTTTTTGATTCATATTCTGACAGCATCCGGCGCACCAATTGCATTGGCAGCGCTGCTTGCGGGCGCGCAGGGAAAATGGGCCGAAATGTTCGCCTGGCTGGGCCTTGCCCTTTTTGTCGACGGGATCGACGGGCCGCTTGCACGGAAATATAGGATCGCTGAACGCTTGCCGCGCTGGTCGGGAGCGTCTCTCGACTTCGTGATTGATTACGCGACCTATGTCTTCCTGCCAGCTTTCGCTCTGTCCTGGAGCCTGATGCTGTCCGAGCCATGGAACTGGATTTGCGGCGGCTTGATCGTGTTCACAGGGGCACTCTACTTCGCCGACAACGGCATGAAGACGCTGGACGGGTCCTTCAAGGGCTTTCCGGCCGGCTGGAACATGGTTGTCTTCGGCTTGTTCGTTCTGTCTCCGTCCGAAGCCTTCACAATCGCAATCATTTTGCTGTGTTGCGCGCTGACATTCGCTCCGGTCCGTTTTGTCCACCCGGTGCGCGTTAAACGCTGGCGAATCGTGACCTTGCCGGTGACGCTTGGTTGGATGGCCCTGGCTGGTTATGCCATTCTCAACGGCATGACCTTGACTGGGCTTGCATTGGTCGCATTCGTTGTTGCAAGCCTCTATCTCTTCTCGGTGTCCGCCGTGCAGCAGCTTATCGACCGCGTCGACTGACCAGGGTACAACTGCGCATCACAAGCACTGAAGGTGTTTTTTCAGCCGGCCCTTTGCGTTGCCGGTAGAAATCACTAATGTCCAAAAAAATTCAAACCGCGAGCTGATTGGCCCGACAAGATCGGCCAAATGGGAGAAATTATGGTTCAGGCAGTGCGTGTGAATGAGACTGGCGGCCCTGAGGTTATGACCTGGGAGCATATTGAGATCGGAGAACCGGGTGCAGGCGAAGCGCGGATCCGCCACACGGCGATCGGCCTGAATTTCATCGATACATATTTCCGATCCGGTCTTTATCCCGCGCCAACCGGCCTGCCGTTCAGCCCCGGCAATGAGGGGGCCGGTATCGTGCTTTCCGTGGGCGAGGGGGTCGATCATGTGAAACCAGGCGACCGCGTTGCCTATGTGGGTCCGCTGGGGGCATATGCCCAGGAGCGTCTCGTGCCTGCCGCCAGCCTTGTGGTGGTGCCGGAAGGGATCGACGACAAAACCGCAGCTGCCATGATGTTGAAAGGCATGACCGCCCAGTATCTTCTGCGTCAGACCTACAAGGTGGGTCCGGAAACCACGCTTTTGTTTCATGCAGCCGCCGGCGGTGTCGGCTTGATCGCCGGACAATGGGCCGCTCATCTCGGTGCTACGGTGATCGGAACGGCCGGATCCGAAGACAAGATCGAGCTGGCGAAGGCCCATGGGTACCAGCATATGATCAACTACCGGACAGAGAACTTCGTGGAGCGGGTCAAGGAAATCACGGACGGTAAAGGCTGCGATGTCGTCTATGATTCCGTGGGACAAGATACCTATCCCGGGTCGCTCGATTGTTTGAAGCCGCGTGGCATGTGGGTGAGTTTCGGCCAGTCATCCGGGCCGATTACCGATTTCAACCTTGCCCTTCTTGCCCAAAAGGGATCTCTCTTTGCGACAAGGCCATCACTTTTCAACTATATCGCAACGCGCGAAGACCTTGAGGCGACCGCGGGCGAGTTGTTCGACGTGGTGCAAAAAGGGATCGTGAAGATCGGGATCAATCAGGAATACCGGCTTGCCGATGCCGTTCAGGCGCATTCCGATCTCGAAGGGCGGAAAACCACCGGCACCACCGTGCTGCTGCCCTAAGAGCCCAACACATGCGTACCGGCCGCACCCAGGAACTTTCGCGCAACCTTTACAGCCCGGCAATGCGCTACTTCCTGGCTGCGGCTGAAGCCGGATCGATCCGGGCTGCGTCCCGCGAGCTCAATGTCGCCTCGTCCGCCGTGAACCGCCAGATCCTGTGGCTCGAAGAATCCCTTGGTCTACAACTGTTTGACAGGGTGGGGCGGCGGCTCCGGCTGTCACAGGCCGGTGAGGTCCTGCTTGCCCATATCCGGCGGACTTATTCCGATTTTGAAGGAACCGTTGCAGAGCTCGATGCCTTGAAGGGCCTCAGACGGGGCACGGTTTCCATTGCCTGTGTGGAAAGCGTCGCCGAAAAATTGCTGCCAGCGGTCATCAGTTCTTTCCGCGCCACCTATCCCGGCATTCATGTGAATATTTCCGTTTCCTCGTCGCAAGAGGCAGTGCGGAAGGTCGAAGCGGCGGAAGCGGATGTGGGTTTTACCTTCGATCCGCCGGAAACATCGGCGCTCACAACAGCCTTTCACCAGGATCTGGTCATCGGCGCACTCATGGCACCGAGCCATCCGCTAGCTGCCGTTAAGGATCTCAGTCTCCAGGACTGCCTTGCCTATCCTGTGGCCCTACCGGCCGAAGGGCTGTCGCTGCGAACCAGAATTGATGCCGTGCGGCGGCGCATACCAGGCGCATCACGCACCTATGTCGAGGCGAATTCCTTAAGGCTCATGCGGGCGCTCGCAAGGGAAGAAAACGTCATAGGTTTCCAGACCCGTATTGGCTGCGAGGAAGACCTGGCTGCGGGTCACCTGGTTTTTGTTCCCTTGTCAGATCAACCGCTTCAGGCGGACCGGCTGTGTGTGGTAACCTCGTCCCTGCGCGCGCTTGCCCTGGCTCCGGGCATGTTTTTCGACCATGCCGTGATCGCCTTGAAAGAACATATACCTTCTCTTGATGCCAAAAAGGCATCATAAAGATCGCAAATGAGCGCTTTGGATCTGCGTTTTTTTGAGGCACATTTTTCAAATGATGGAATATGCGGCACCGCGCCGTGCTAGGGAGAGGGTCAATATGGGGCGTTTGACAACGCATGTTTTGGACACGGCTCTGGGCCGCCCGGCCGAGGCGCTTGCGATAGAGCTGTGGTCGATAACGGACGATACCCCAGCCCATGTTTCCACACACATCACCAATTCGGATGGCCGGGTGGACGGCCCGATCCTCGACGGCGATGCATTTACGCCCGGCACGTATGAACTCAGGTTCATGGCCGGAGCCTACCTGAAAAGAACAGGGCAGCCTCTTCCCGATCCGCTGTTCCTCGACATCATCCCAATCCGCTTCGGAATTGCAGAACAAGACGGCCATTATCATGTGCCGCTCCTGCTGTCCCCGTTCGGTTACTCCACCTATCGCGGGAGTTAGGGCATGCGCGACACGATCCGTTTCCTAAAAAATGGCGAAGTTGTCGAACTCGACTCGGTCGGCCCAACTGAAACTCTCTTGGATTACCTGCGCCTGAGACGAAGGGAAACCGGCACCAAGGAAGGCTGCGGGGAGGGCGATTGCGGCGCTTGCACGGTGGCGCTTGGCCGGCTGGTTGGCGGAAAAATGGTGTATCAACCGGTCAATAGCTGCATCCAGCTTCTGGGCATGATCGACGGGGCGGAGCTCGTCACGGTCGAAGACCTGGCAAGTGATCAGAGGCTGCATCCGGTGCAAAAGGCGATGGTCGACCTGCATGGGTCCCAGTGCGGTTTTTGCACTCCCGGTTTCATCATGACCCTTTTCACGCTCTATCATGCCGAAGAGAAACAGAAATCACGAAAAACAGTAACAGAGTGGCTTGCTGGCAATCTCTGCCGGTGCACTGGTTACCGCCCAATTGTCGATGCTGCGCTGGAAGCTTGTTTTGACGCAGCCGATGACGCCTTTACATGGCGGGCGAACGAAACACGCCAAAAGTTGCAGGATCTTGCCGACAGCCGGGATGTGTATCTTGGCGATAGCAATGGTTTTTTTGCATCGCCCTCGACCCTTGACGGTCTTGCCGCGCTTTATGCCCAGCATCCGGATGCGACCATTGTCGCCGGTGCGACCGATGTCGCGCTCTGGGTCACAAAAAACCTGGCAGAGCTTCCCAAAATCATCTGGTTGGGGCGGATCGAAGAACTGGACCGGGTCGAAGAAACCGGCTCCGGTGTTTTGATCGGCGCCACGGCAACCTATGCCGCGACTGAAGCAGCGATGACCCGGATCGAGACGAGCCTTGGGGCGCTTTGGAAACGGATCGGATCCAAACAAGTCCGGGCATCTGGAACAATCGGCGGCAACATTGCCAACGGATCGCCGATTGGCGACACGCCGCCTGCCTTGATTGCGCTCGGGGCAACCTTGGAGCTTCACTCGGCCGATGGTTCCCGGGCTTTGCCGCTGGAAGACTTTTTCCTGGAATACGGAAAACAGGACAGGCGGGATGGCGAGTTTGTGACCGGTCTCTTCGTGCCCGGATTATCCGCCAACCAAGTGTTCCGGTGCTACAAGATATCCAAACGGTTTGACCAGGATATTTCTGCGGTGATGGCCGGGTTCCGGTTTGCGCTTTCAGATGGCGTGATCACCGAGGCGCGCATCGCGTATGGAGGCATGGCCGGCACGCCCAAGCGGGCTGCCACCGCAGAAGCCGCCCTTGCAGGTGCAAGCCTCGAAGACCCGGCAACATGGGGCGCTGCCATGCAGGGCCTCATCAGTGATTTCACGCCCATGACGGATATGAGGGCGAGCAGTGCGTACCGCATGGAAACCGCACGCGCGCTTCTGGCCAAAGCATTGATGGAAATCAGCGGCACAGCTCCGGAAGATGTGAATGTTCTGATCAAGAGGGAGGTTGACCATGACCGCGCCGCTTGACCAGGCTGCGATGCAGCCGCCGCTCAAAACCGTCTGCAAGGCGCTGGCCCATGACAGCGCGGAAAAACATGTCACAGGGACTGCCGCCTATATCGACGATATGGTCGAACCCACTGGCACGTTGCATGTGGTGCCGGGCTGGATCCGGCAGGCGGTCCGGGGTGAAGTTACGGCCCTGGATCTCGATGACGTGCGTCAATCACCCGGCGTTGTTGCGGTTCTGACCGCCGCCGATGTTCCTGGAACAAATGACTGTTCGTCCGCGTTCGGCGATGATCCGGTTCTCGCAGACGGTGACATCCTGTTCCATGGACAAGTGGCCTTCGCGGTCGTTGCCGAGACCCGTGATCAGGCGCGGCGCGCGGCCAAGAAAGTAAAGGCTGAGGTCACGAGCATCCCGCCGGTCTTGACGCAGGAAGATGCGGTAGCCGCGGAAACAACGGTGCTACCGGATTACCAATTCCGGCGCGGGTCACCGGAAACCGGTATGAATGCGTCACAAGAGATTGTAAGCGGCAGCTTGCGCATCGGAGGTCAGGAGCATTTCTACCTGGAAGGCCAGATTGCCATGGCCGTCCCGCAGGAAGATGGCGGCATGCTTGTTTATTCATCGACCCAGCACCCAACCGAAATCCAGCACACTGTCGCCAAGGTTCTCGGTGTTCCGGATGCGCTGGTCACAGCGGAAGTCCGGCGAATGGGTGGCGGATTTGGCGGCAAGGAATCGCAGGCCAACCAATGGGCGAGCCTTGCAGCCTTGGCTGCTCACGCAACCGGCAGGGCCTGCAAGATCCGTTTGGACCGGGACGACGACATGATCATGACCGGTAAACGGCATGATTTTCGGGTGGACTGGAAAATTGGTCATGACGGCACCGGAAAGATTCGCGCAGTCGATATGGAGTTCCTGTCCCGCTGCGGCTATTCGGTCGATCTGTCCCTTGGTGTCAACGACCGCACGCTGTTTCACGCTGATTCCAGCTACTTTTACCCGGATGCCGTGATCCGCTCGCGGCGGCTGAAAACCGACACCGTGTCGAATACGGCGTTCCGGGGGTTTGGCGGGCCACAGGGCATGCTGGCCGCGGAGCGAATGATCGACGCGATTGCCATCAAGCTCGGCAAGGATCCGCTGGAAATCCGCAAACTCAATTTCTATGACGGCGAGCGCAACCAGACGCCATTTGGCATGCCGGTTGAAGAATATGAGGTGATGCATCACCTGATTGGCCAGCTTGAAGAGAGTTCGGCCTATTGGCAGCGGCGCGAAGACGTCTCCGCCTTCAACGCTGAAAATGCGGTGCTGAAAAAGGGCCTTGCACTGACGCCGGTCAAGTTCGGCATCTCCTTCACCTTGAAGCATCTCAACCAGGCGGGAGCGCTGGTCCATCTCTATACGGACGGGTCGGTCCATCTGAACCATGGCGGCACCGAGATGGGGCAGGGCCTTTATCAAAAGGTGGCCCAGGTCGTTGCGGAAGAATTCGGCATCACACTGGACAAGGTCCGGATTACCGCCACAAACACCTCGAAGGTTCCAAACACAGGGCCAACCGCGGCCTCCTCCGGCACAGACCTGAATGCCATGGCTGCAAAGCTGGCAGCTCAGGAAATCAAGGCGCGGATAACAGCCTTCTTGTGTGAACAGCATCAATGCGGCGCTGAAGCCATTCACTTCGGCGACAATAAGGTGATCATTGGCGACCAGAGCTTCACGTTGAGCGAGATCGCCAAGCAGGCGCATATGGCGCGCATCCAGCTGTCACATGCGGGCTTCTATGCTACGCCTGGAATCACATGGGACCGGGACACGGCGACCGGCCGTCCGTTCTATTACTTCGCCTTTGGCGGGGCCTGTGCCGAAGTGACAATCGACACAATGACCGGCGAGATGACTGTCGACCGTGTCGATATTCTCCATGACGTCGGGCATTCGCTAAATCCGGCCATCGATCTCGGCCAGATCGAAGGCGGCTTCGTGCAGGGCATGGGCTGGCTGACCACAGAGGAGCTCGTCTGGGACGCGCAGGGCCGTCTTCGAACCCATGCGCCGTCTACCTATAAAATCCCGACGGCTTCGGACATTCCCGAAGAGTTTCATGTCCGGCTTTACGAGGGCACTGGGAACCCGCAGGAGACGATCTATCGGTCAAAGGCCGTCGGCGAACCGCCGGTCATGCTTGCAAACGCCGTTTTCTGCGCAATTACCGATGCTGTCGCGAGCCTTGCGCCCGGAGAGGTGCCAGACCTTGATGCGCCGGCGACACCTGAAGCCATCATGAAGGCCGTTCACGGCATGCGCGCAAGAAAGGCCGGCCAATGAAGGTATGGGGGCACATTGCGGACGTTCTGAAGACATCGGAAGCATGTGCCCTTGTGACCATTATCAGCGCGGACGGATCGACCCCGCGCGACGCGGGCACCCGGATGGTGGTTCGCGAAGATGGCGGTTTTTTTGGCACAATTGGCGGCGGGACGCTTGAATTTGAGGCAATCCGAAATGCCTCAAACGCCGCCCGGACAGCAAAGCGGTCCTTTTCCCTTGAAACGGTCTCTCTGGGCCCGGATCTCGGCCAGTGTTGCGGCGGCCGGACGAAAGTTGCAATTGAAGTGCTCAATGCGGAAGACCGGCAGACGGTTGACCACCTAGCAAGTCTCGAGCGGCAACAATCCGTCTTCTCGACCAAGGCCAGCGTTGAAAACAATGAGCTCACTGCCCGGCAGGTTATTGAAAAAGAGCACAATTCTTCAGCAAAACTGGTAAAAAACAGCAGCGGAAACGTTCTCGTTGAGACCTTCGGCGAACACCGCCGGGCTCTTTATCTGTTCGGTGCCGGTCATGTTGGACGCGCCCTTGTTCTTGCCCTTGCACCGCTGCCGTTTGACATAACCTGGGTGGATAGCAGGGCGGACCAGTTCCCCGGCGCCGTGCCTTTCAATGTTCAAAAGGTCTGCCTGCCAGACCCTGCCGAAGTTCTTCAAGGAGCCCCAAGCGGCGCATTCGTGCTGGCCATGACGCACTCGCATGCCCTGGATGAACATATCATGGCACGAGCTTTGCTGGCTCAAAGGTTCGAATATTGCGGTGTGATCGGTTCCAAAACCAAGCGGGCCCGTTTTCAAAAACGTCTAAAAGCGCAAGGGGTGTCGGAGAGACTGATTTCCAGAATGGTCTGCCCGGTAGGGGTGACGGCAATAAAATCAAAACACCCGGCAGCCATCGCGGCCGGAATAGCCGTTGACCTTCTCGAACGGGATGAGGCCAGTCATCAACAGGCTGCCGCAGGCGAGGGGCTTGCACAAAAACGAACACATGGTCAATAAGGCGGCATACGCGCGGGGGACAGCGTGGCAGAAAGCAACCGGAATAAGGTGAGTGCGGGCATGGAGCAGCAGAATAGATCCGAAAAGGACACTTTGCTGGATGCGCGCGGACTGACCAAGAGATTTGGCGACATACTCGCAAACGATACGGTCGATATCAGGCTGAACAAGGGTGAAATTCACGCGCTACTCGGGGAGAATGGCGCAGGGAAATCAACACTCGTCAAAATGTTCTATGGCTCGCTCGAGCCCGATGCCGGCGAAATCTGGTGGGATGGCCGCAGGGTCGACATCGGCAACCCTGCCGCCGCGCGTGATCTCGGGATCGGCATGGTTTTCCAGCATTTCTCGCTGTTCGAGGCCCTGACCGTTGTTGAAAACATTGCCCTTGCGCTGCCGAAACCTGGAAACATGCGGGACCTCGCAGCCCGTATTGCCGAAGTCTCGAAAGACTATGGCCTTCCGCTCAATCCGGCCGATATCGTCGCTGACCTTCCGGTCGGAATTCGCCAACGCATTGAGATCGTCCGTTGCTTGTTGCAGGAACCGCGCCTGATCATCATGGATGAGCCGACCTCGGTCCTGACACCTCAGGAAGCCGACCAGTTGTTCTTGACCCTTCAACGGCTTGCAAGCGAAGGTTGTGCAGTTCTTTACATCAGCCACCGCCTGGAAGAGGTGCAGCGCATTTGCCATCACGCAACGATCTTGCGCCACGGAAAGGTCGTCGATGAATGCGACCCTGCGCAGGAGACGGCAGCAAGCCTTGCGAGCAAAATGGTAGGTGCCGAAGTCATCGCCGTAAATGCTGCCAAGAAAACCGAAGTTGGTGCTGAAAGACTGGTGCTGAAAAGCTTGTCGGCCAAGGCATCCACGCCGTTTGCCACGGCTTTGACCAACATTTCGCTTGAGCTGAAGGCAGGCGAAGTGGTTGCCATTGCCGGGGTCGCGGGCAATGGACAGGGCGAGCTTTTTGATGCTGTGTCCGGTGAAATGCCGGTCGCCCCTGACATGATCGCTCTGGACGGCAAACCCTGCGGGTCGAAGTCTGTCACCTGGCGCCGGAAACAAAATGCGGCTTTTGTGCCTGAAGAAAGGCTCGGCCATGGTGCGGTGCCCGGCATGAAATTGTCGGAAAACATCGTTCTGACCCGTCACTCTACCGGCGACAGCCTTGTCGGAAACGGTTTTGTTTCTGAGCGCCAGGCAGGGGAACTGGAGCAGCGGATCAAGCAAAAATACGATGTACGCATGTCCCATGACGATCCCGAGGCAAGATCGTTATCGGGCGGGAATCTGCAAAAATTCGTCGTCGGACGCGAGCTTGACCGCCGTCCGGGCGTCCTGGTGGTCAACCAGCCGACATGGGGCGTTGATGCGGGCGCTGCTGCCCTGATCCGGCAGGCATTGATCGATTTGGCGCGCTCCGGTTCCGCTGTTCTCGTGATCAGCCAGGATCTCGATGAGATTTTCGAAATCGCGGACCGGATCGCAGTTATTTCCCGCGGACATTTGTCCGACGCGGAACCGGCCGCCGGCATGACGCGGGAACGGGTTGGCCTGTTGATGGCTGGTGGCGCGGAAGCGCAAGGGGAGGTCGCCTGATGCGCATAGAACTCGTCAAGCGCAAGGAACACAGCGAAGTCATGGTGTTCCTGTCCCCGGTCATCGCCGTTCTTCTGACCGCGTTGACGGCCGGGATCATATTTGCCCTGTCAGGCCTGAACCCGTTTGAAGCTCTCTACAAGTTTTTCATTGATCCGCTGACGCAGACCTGGTCTCTCGAAGACACGATCGCAGCCGCGACGCCCTTGGTGTTGATCGCATGCGGTCTGGCCGTTTGCTATCTCTCCAACAACTGGAACATCGGCGCGGAAGGCCAGTTCGTGGTCGGCGCATTGTTCGGCTCGTTTCTGCCGGTCATGCTGCCGGGCTTCGAAAGCTTCCTTACTTTGCCGTTGATGCTGGTATGCGGCATGATCGGTGGCGCTCTCTGGGCCCTCATTCCGGCCTTTTTGAAAACCCGCTTCAACACCAACGAAATCCTGACCAGTCTCATGCTGGTTTATGTCGCAAGCCTTTTGCTCGACTATCTGGTGAGGGGCCCCTGGCGGGATCCGGACGGGTTCAATTTCCCAGAATCCCGGATCTTTTCAGACGCGGCGACACTACCGTCCATTCCCGGAACAAGCATCAGCATGGCGACCGTGATCACCATCGGGATCGCGTTGGTTCTGACCGTGATCCTGACCAAGACGCTCAAGGGGTTTGAAATCCGGGTTATGGGTCAAAGCCCCCGAGCGGGCAGCTTTGCTGGCTTTTCGTCAAAGCGCCTGTCTCTGTTTGCTTTCGGCTTGTCCGGGGCGCTTGCCGGACTCGCCGGGATCATGGTCGTCTCCGGTGAAATGAACCAGCTTCAGCCCACGATTTCCCCCGGATACGGCTTTACGGCAATCATTGTTGCCTTTCTCGGCCGGCTGAACCCGGTCGGGATTATCGTCGCCGGTTTCGTGCTCGCCCTGTCCTATATCGGCGGCGAGGGCGTACAATCGGCCATGGGCGTATCCGACAAGATCGCGAGCGTTATTCAAGGCCTTTTGCTGTTCTTTGTGCTCGCTTGCGACACACTAATCTTATACCGAATCCGCTTCTCCTCCCGCAGAGCTCCGGCCAGCGCGGAGGTATCCCATGTTTGAGGCTGTTTTGCTGACGGTCATTACGGCCGCAACACCGTTGTTAATCGCAGCGCTTGGGGAACTGGTCGTCGAACGCTCTGGCGTTTTGAACCTCGGTGTGGAGGGGATGATGATCATGGGCGCCGTGGTTGGGTTTGCCATTGCCAATCTGACCGGCTCCGGTGCCCTCGGCGTCATTGCGGCGATTGGCGCAGGGATGGCCATGTCCGCCTTGTTCGGCTTTCTGGTGCTGGTGCTAGTCGCCAATCAGGTTGCAACAGGCCTTGCGCTGACGATCCTCGGTCTCGGTTTGTCCGGTATGATCGGAGAGGCATTTATCGGGGTCCCAGGTTTGCGCCTGCCGGAACTCTATATTCCGGGCCTATCTGATATCCCGTTCATCGGCCCGGTTTTCTTCCAGCAAGACGCCATCGTCTATCTGGGATTTGCGCTCGTGATCGCCGTCACCTATGTGCTCTTCCGCACAAGAGCCGGTCTGATTCTACGCTCTGTCGGCGACAACCACGGCTCCGCCCACGCCCTTGGTTATTCGGTAATCAAGATCCGCTTCATGGCGGTTTTGTTCGGCGGCGCCTGCGCCGGCCTTGCTGGGGCCTATATGTCGCTGGCCTATACACCTCAATGGGTGGAAAACATGACTGCGGGCAGGGGCTGGATTGCCTTGGCGCTGGTGGTGTTCGCGTCATGGCTGCCGTTGCGCGTCGTAATCGGGGCCTATTTGTTCGGCGCGGTCAGCGTGCTCAACCTGCACGCCCAGGCCCTCGGTCTCGGGATCCCGTCGCAGTTCCTGTCCAGTTTGCCCTATATTGCGACAATAGCCGTGCTCGTGCTCATCTCTGCCAACAGACGGCTGACATTGGTGAACACTCCGGCTTGCCTTGGCAAACCTTTCGTTCCGGACCGGTAATCCTCCCAGATACCGGTCCACTCGGCGCCCGCCGCGGTCAGGGCGTTGAGACAAGAAGAACCGCACGCGAAATGTCAAAACAGAGGGGAATGAAACTGATGAAATCACTGCTCAAAGCCACCGTCGCGGCCATTGCTTTTGCTGCTGCCGGCTCCGCGGCGAATGCGGCGGATGTAAAAGCCTGTTTCGTCTATGTCGGCCCGGTCGGCGATTTCGGCTGGTCCTACCAGCATGACCAAGGCCGTTTGGCCGTTGAAGAAAAGTTCGGCGACAAGGTCGAGACCGCCTACCTTGAAAGCGTTCCGGAAGGCCCGGATGCTGAGCGCGCAATTGAGCGATTCGCCCGCGAAGGCTGCGACATCATTTTCACGACATCGTTCGGTTACATGAATCCCACGATCAAAGTGGCCAAGGACTTTCCGGACGTGAAGTTCGAACACGCAACCGGCTACAAGACAGCTGAAAACGTTGCCACCTACAATTCCAAGTTCCACCAGGGCCGTTACATCATCGGTCAAATCGCGGCAAAGCAGTCGGAAGCGGGCGTTGCGGGCTACATCGCATCCTTCCCGATCCCCGAAGTGGTCTCCGGCATCAACGCATTTATGCTCGGCGCACAATCCGTGAACCCGGACTTCAAGGTGAAGGTCGTTTGGGTCAACACATGGTTCGATCCGGGCAAGGAAGCAGATGCTGCCAAGGCTCTGTTTGATCAGGGCGCTGATATCATCACTCAGCATACCGATTCAACGGCACCGCTTCAGGTTGCTCAGGAACGCGGCATGAAAGGCTTCGGTCAGGCGTCCGACATGATCGCATTCGCACCTGATGCACAATACACCTCGATCATTGACGACTGGGCACCTTACTACATCCACCGGGTTCAGGAAGTACTGGATGGCACCTGGGAAAGCCACTCTTCCTGGGAAGGTCTTGCGGAAGGGCACGTCGTGATGGCGCCTTACACCAATTTGCCGGAAGATGTGGTCGAGATGGCCAAGGCAACCGAAGCCAAGATCAAGGATGGCTGGGAACCCTTTACGGGCCCAATCACCAAGCAGGACGGCACGGTTGCAGCGGAAGACGGTGTCCGCCTCGATGACGGCGCGATCCTCGGCATGAACTGGTACGTCCAGGGTATCGACGACCAGCTGCCGCAATAAACTTGCAGGATGGCCAAACCGGTCCGGGCTATTCCGGACCGGCGGCCTGACAAAACACAAAATCAACATCCGGACGCACTCTCATGACCTTTGCATTCGCAATGGACTGGCTGAATCTGCTCTTTCGATGGGCGCATGTCATTGTCGGCATCGGCTGGATCGGCACGTCATTCTACTTCATTGCGCTTGATCTTTCCTTGCGCAAACGCGAAGGCATGAAGGAAGGCGTAGCGGGGACTGCCTGGGAGGTTCATGGCGGCGGCTTCTATCACGTCGAGAAATACACGGTCGCGCCAAAGGAACTCCCCGACGACCTGATCTGGTACAAATGGGAAGCGTATCTGACCTGGGTCACCGGCTTTGCCCTCCTTGTGGTCATGTATTACTTCAATGCAAGCGCATATCTCATTGATCCTAGTGTGCTTCCGCTCCGACCGCTTGATGCAGTAGCGATATCGGTCATCTCGCTCGTTGCGGGTTGGGTGATTTATGACCAGCTCTGCAAATCGCCGATCGGCAAGAACACACCGCTTCTGGCATTTTGCGTCTTCGTGCTGATCATGGCTGCGGCATTCATGTTCACCCATGTTTATTCCGGGCGCGGTGCCTTGATCCATGTCGGCGCGTTTGTGGGCACAATCATGGCGGTGAACGTGTTCGGCATCATCATTCCGAACCAAAAGAAAATCGCAGCAAGCCTCATGGCGGGCGAAGCGCCTGACCCAGCCCTCGGCGCCATGGGCAAACAGCGCTCGGTCCACAACAACTATCTGACACTGCCTGTGCTTTTGATGATGGTATCGAACCATTATCCCATGCTGACCGGCCATCCGCATGCTTGGTTGCTGGTGGCGCTTATCCTGTTGATCGGTGGGATGGTGCGTCATTTCCTGAACCGCCATGATGCTGGAGATCCGATCGCCAAGTTTTGGTGGGCCCTGCCAACGGCAGCTGCCGGGACACTTGTCGCGATCATAATGACAGCGCCGCGGGACTATTCGGGCGGCGATCTGGTCGCAGATGCGAGAGTGATCGAAATTTCGCAGGCTCATTGCGCCACCTGTCACGCAGCGGCCCCGACCTATGATGGCTTTGACGAAGCTCCGAAAGGGATTGAGCTTGAAACCGTCGAGCATTTGCGCCGTTACGCGGATCTTGTCATGGCTCAGGCCGTTCAATCAGATGCGATGCCGCTCGGCAACGAAACCGGCATGACCCAGGAGGAACGGGATCTTCTGGGAACATGGATTGCGCAGCAAAAGTAGGGCCGCATGATAACCGTCGACGAGATCAACGCGCTGAACCTTTCCGATTTTCTCGCAGCCTTCGGCGATGTTGCAGAACACTCGCCCTGGGTTGCGGAAAAAGCGTTCGAAAAGCGTCCGTTTGTCTCGCGCGAGGACGTCATTTCAGCCTTTGAGCGGGCGATGCTGACAGCCGGGAAAGACAAGCAGATCGCGCTCATCCGGGCCCACCCGGATCTTGCAGGAAAGGCAGCCCTTGCAGGGGAGATGGCCGAGGATTCCAAGAAGGAACAGGCAGGGGCAGGCCTGGACACACTGACCAAGCCTGAGTTCGAGCAGTTCACCACCTTGAATGACCGCTATCGTCACACATTCGGTTTTCCCTTCATATTTGCGGTCAAGGGAGCAACCAAACACATGATCCTTGAGGCCTTTGAGGCGCGGATCGGGTCCGACCCGGAAACCGAGTTTCAAACGGCTCTCTCCCAGATCGCGCGGATATTCCGGTTCCGACTGGAAGATCGTATCCAAGCGTGACGGTCCGGAGGTTTCCCATTTTGTCTGTGCTACGGTGGTCTTGATCACCATCACAGGAATTGGCCATGAAGAGACGCATTTTTCTGAAGACCGCGACCGGACTTACCGGGCTGGCGGCATCGGGACTTGCCGGGTCAGCCTTTTCCAAAAGCTTAGAGGCATCATCCTTGGAAACGAAAACCGGATTTTCACTGGCGCTTGGCGGTGGAGCTGCAAAGGCCTTCGCCCATATTCCAATCCTCGAAGCGATTGACGAACTTGGCGTCACGCCAGCAGAAATCTCCGGAACGTCCATGGGGGCAATCCTGGGTGGCCTTTACGCCAGCGGGATGAGCGGGAAGGAGATCCGGACCTTTACCGTCGATCTGTTCACCCAAAAGACCCAATTGTTCCAGAAGCTCTTTTTGAAGGATGGCCGGACCTGGGGCTCGCTCCTGAACGTCATGCGGCCGGCAATCATTGATCCTGTAGTCCTGTTCGAAACAATATTGCCGCAATCGCTTGCACCCGACTTCAAGACGCTCCGCATTCCCCTCAAGATCGTAGCGACAGATTTCTACACACAAGATTTGATCGTCCTCACCGATGGCCAGTTGCTACCGGCAATCGCAGCCTCATCGGCTTTGCCGATGTTGCTCACCCCGGTAAAAATTGAGGGAAAAGTGCTGATTGATGGAGGGTTTGTGGACCCCACACCCTTTGCCATACTAGACGCCGGTCAGCATCATACCGTTGCTGTTGACGTTACAGGCAGTGATTTTCTTGATGATGGCAAACTTCCGAGCGGGATGGAGACCTGGATCGGGTCATTTTCGATCACCTTGCACTCCCTTGTGCAGGCCAAGCTCGCTTGCAGCCGCCCGGATATTCTCGTCGAACCGCCGATAGGACGGTTCACGGCCATGGATTTCTTCAAGGTGCGCGATATTCTGGCGGCCGCCGACAGAAGTAAGGATCCGTTCAAAAGGGATCTTGAGCGGTTGCTCACCTGAACGCTGCATCGAGGCGTTTAAAAAGCAGGGCCACGTCCCTCGAAGATGACCTTGAGTTCGATTGCCTTGTCTTCAGTCCATCCTTCAGGCGCAACAACAGCTGCCCATCCATCGATATAATCCGGAGCGACGTAGTAGTGCCCAAAGCGCGGCACATCGAGCGCAAACATGGAATCCAGCGCCAGCTGCAGCATGGTTACAACCGGAAACCAGGTCAGCTTGCCGGTCACGTCAGGCGCCCGCGGTTCATTTAACCAGGCAGGCGGCTTGACCGCACTGTCGAAGGTGAAGTTGACGATTGGGTCGCTTCCGTAGTTCAAAAAGACCGCCCGAATGGGTCCCCACGGTGTGTAATTTCCGTTCAGACCTCCATACTGGTCGATGACCCGGAGTAATGATCCGTTGCCATAGGTCGGCCTCCAGGCAGGACTGCCTGGGTTCCTGTTGTCGCGAACTTCAGACCAATAACGGGAAAAGAAAGGCGATCCGGCCCAAAACGCGCCTTGGATGGGATCTCCCAGCATATCCAGAAGCGGTAAGGTTGCCTGGGAATTGAATGCTCCCTGGCTGAGGCCATGGACATAAAACGCCGGCCGGCTGTCCGGCGGTAGCGTGGTCCAGTGATCATATATGGCGTTGAAGAGTTCCCGGGCTTGGTCCACGCCATAATCCGGGTGGGCGAGCAAGGACAGGACGCTCGTCAGATAGGAATACTGGACCGACACCGTCGCCACATCGCCGCCGAGCATGAAATCAAGCGTGTCATGGGCACCGGGATCCATCCATCCGGTGCCGACAGGAACGGTTACGACGAGGACAGATCGTTCAAATCCGCCCACCCGTTTCAGCTCCTCCAGAGCCAGCTGCGCGCGCTCTTTTGCCGTTTCTGCTGAGCGGCGCCCGACATAGACGCGCAGCGGGTCCATCACCGGCCCGTCGAAGAACGCCGCAATCTCTTCTTTTGATGGCGCGGTCGCCACAAAATGGCGCCCCCAACGGCCCATCTCATGCCAGCGGACAAGCGAAGTGACGCTGCCTGTTTTGTTCGGATCGCGCGGTTGTGCAATGTCCGGCTCCATCATGGTGTCAGCCGCCAGAAAAGAGGCATCGGCGGCCCGGAAGAAAGACCGGATCAGCGCGCCATCAACCACGGCCCAGAACAGCCAGCCCACCAAAGCGAGCGAGACCACGATGCCAAGACGCCGCGGAACGATCTTGCTCAATGCCAAAGAGACCGCCCGGCGGATAAAGCCGAGCAGCCGGAAACACACCCAAATCCCAAGAGCGGTTCCCGCTCCAACGGCCAGGATCATGAAAGGAGCGCCTGCCTCAAGATCGGGAAGTTCAACGGCGGACCGTGTTGCGTTCTGCCAACCGGATGCCTTGGTGAGAGAATAGATCAAAATGCCGACACTGAGCGTCACAGCCAGTGTATGCCAGACCCAAAGATGACGCATCGATATCTCGGGAAGTTCCATATACCGCCAGAGCGCCCTTAAAAGCAGGGCCGCTTCAACTGCAATTATCGCGGAAACACCCGACAACACCGCCTGAACCATCGGATCACGGGGCATGAGGGACGGTGTCAATGCGGCGCCAAAAGCCGACACGGCAAATACAAGGCCAAGGGAACAGTATCCCGTGTTGATCAAGCGTCTGGTGGCTGAACCCAACGACCATGCGGATGGATCGTCATTTGGTGTCATCGACTGTCCCACCTTTGCCTTTGCCGCCGAAAACGGAGCTGGGGAGTTTATGAGGCGCCCGGATACGGGCCAGAAAGAACCCGCATGAAATCATTGGCGGCGATCCAGTGAAATTGCAACTGCCCGCCCATCGAACCGGGCGATGTGGCGGGGCCGGGCAGGTCCAAATTTCAGCACAATCCGCTTTAAAGCCTGCACTCAGGTGCTTTGATTGACAAAAACCCCAACAATCAGCCCGATAGTTACGTTGCGTATGCAATTATTTAGGGGTGATTAACTGTTGTGCTGTGTACTTCTCACGATGAAGTTGTGGTCAATGCATCTGAATATGCCGGTTTTCGAGAGGTCCGCACGGCCCGGAGCAGGTTTCAAGAAAGTCTGCCATGGCAAACAGCATCTGGGTGCCGGGGCAATCAAGCGGCAAACAAGGACAATGGCTTCATAGTTGGGGGACTACTTCACACGGCTGGTCGACCGGAAACGATTGAACAGCCGGATTGAAAGACTGCAATCCTGGTCAGGTTCGCGCCTGTCCGGCCCCTTATGGAACGCGAATAACCGATGCGACACGGACTTTCACTCAGGTTGTTGTTCCCGCTGTGTTTTGCGGTGCTCGCCGTGCTCGCAGGACTGAACGGCTATTATCTATATTCCGCACACGCAAACCTGTCCCGCCAGCTTGACACATATGACAAGATGACCCGGACGATTGCCGCCGTTGACACCAGAATGATGGAACGGGCCGCGGGGAGCTACGCAGCATTTTCCTTGCAGCAGGATTCGCAGCTCGCGTCGGTCAGCTTGCGGGAGTTCCTCAAATCCCTTGAGATTCTTGAAGCCACGCTCCCAACCCAGGAGGCTTCGGTTTCCCAGTACGTGCGTGAACGTCTGGATGCCGTCGGCCGGGACGCGGACGCGCTGCAACCGATTCTGACGGACCTTTCGACAAAAACAGCGGCACGACAGGCTCTATCTCATTTGCGCACGGCCGCGGCGTCAATCGATCAGGTCCGCGAGCTCATTCTGTCACGCATCCGCACCCAGATAGACCAGACCCGGCAGGAAGTGGAGCAATTCCGTACAGGGCTGCTTGCCATTGGGCTTGCCTTCGTACTGTCCGCCCTTGGATGGATCGGCATACTCGTGCGGGAGAACCGGATTGCCGTGCAAAAGGCAAAAACAGAATCAGCGCGTGCCGATAAACTGGCACACCAGTTGGATCACGACCCGAAAACCGGCCTCATCAACCACAGTATCTTCGCTAAAACGGTCACAGAGGCCTTTGAGACCCGCCATCCTGGCGATGAGCTGGTGGTCATGCGGGTGGATCTTGAGTCGCGGGTGCCCGTGATCGACGGTTTCGGACACGCAATTGACGATGCTGTTCTGCGGTCCGCCACCGATGTAATGCGCCATGTGATTGATACCATCGACCTTCCGATCACACTGGGCCGGTCCGCCGGAAAAGGGTTCCTGCTTTTGTTCAAGCGCGCAAGCGAGATGGACTTGTCGGCAGAGCACATTGCAAGCCGGATCCAGGATCAATTTCTCCGGCCGGTCGCAACAGCGCACGGTTCCTATGTCGTGACGCCCGCAATCGGATTTGCCGATTCACGGGCTTCTGATGCCCATGGAAGCGACATCATCCGGAACGCAGACCTTGCAGTTGCCAATGCTGTGCAGAACACCAAACGGCGGCCAGTGACATACGAGCCGGTTATGCGCGCTCACATGGAGCGGCACGCCCGTGTGGAAGCCGCCTTGGCGAGGGCGATCGAGGCCAATGAGTGCCTGCCGCATTTCCAGCCTCAGTTCAATCTGAAAACCGGCCGTATCTTCGGAGTTGAGGCCTTGGCCCGCTGGTATCACTCTGAACTCGGCTGGATTTCGCCGTCCGAATTCATCCCGATTGCGGAAAGCAGTGGCGACATCGTGCCGATGGGCTGGAAAATACTCGAAACGTCTTGTGCGGAGGTGCAGCTTCTCCCGTCCAATTTACAACTGTCCGTGAACCTGTCGGTCGCACAAATCCTCAACGATGATGTCGTTGCCATGGTCGATGAGTGCCTTGGCAGAACCGGTCTTCCTGCACAAAGACTGAAGCTGGAGATCACGGAATCGACGTTGATGAAGGACCTGGAACGGGTCAAGTCGACGCTTACCGAGCTTAGAAACTTCGGGATCGGGATCTCTCTAGATGACTTTGGCGTTGGCTATTCCGCCCTGTCGTATCTGACCGATTTCCATTGGGACGAGATCAAGATTGACCGGTCATTCGTCTGTAGGGCGGTACGGGACCAAAAGCTCCGGGACATTCTGAAGATGGTTCTCGGAATTGCGAAAACCATGGGCTCAGACGTGCTCATTGAAGGGATTGAGACCGTTGAGCAGCGCGACATACTGGTCGATTTGGGATGCGAGAACGGGCAGGGCTATCTCTTCGGCGGCCCGATGGCCATTGACGACATCACCACGCTGTTTTTTCCAGATCATAAGCAGCGCAGTTTCGCAGGCTGAAATCTTGCCCGCCGTCACGGCTTGCGCGGAGGCGCAAGCGTTGCCCGCATACAAAGATCCGCTGGCAGCTCAAGCGAGGCCGGGACATCACCACCGGACAGAACTTTCATCAGGGCTTGCGCTGCATATTGGCCCATGCGCCGGTGCGGCACGTGAACTGTCGTCAAAGGCTGAGGCGACACACTTGCCAATTCAATATTGTCAAACCCGGTTATCGAAACATCCTCGGGAACCCGCAGACCCATATCCGCCGCAGCCCTGAGAGCGCCGACAGCCAGCACATCATTTCCGCACATTATGGCGGTTGGCGTATCGGTATCCTGCATTAATTGCCGGAAGGCTTGATCACCGCTTTCGATCGAGTAGGTCGTTTCAACAATCTCCAGGGTATCTGGTGCCAAATCGGCGGCTGCCATGGCGTCCCGTATCCCGTCAACGCGCTCGCGCGCCCGGTCATTGGCGGCGGTCTCGGCCGTAATACACCCAAGCTTGCGGTGACCGGCCTCCAGGACCTTTTCCGCAAGTCTCTTCATCGCATCGCGGTTTCGAAACCCCACACAAAGATAGGGCTTTGCAGGGTCATACGCCCAGGCAACGAGAACCGGTATCCTACGCTTTTCCAGGAACGCATAAATGCCCGGGTCACGGTGATACCCGATCAGGAGCAGCGCATCGGCACCACGGGCGGTCAGGGCCTTGATCTGTTCTTCTTCAAGATCCTGTTTGTAAGACGACGATGCCACAAGAAGTGTGCAGCCGTTTTTCTGAAGTTCCTCCTGAAAAGCCTGCAATCCGCGGGCAAAAATGGCGTTGTCCATGGTTGGAATAATGGCGCCGATCATGTTTGTCCGGCGGGAGGCGAGGGCGCGTGCACTGAAGTTTGGGGAGTACCCGAGGTGATCTACGGCCGCGAGGACCCGCTCGAGCGTTTTCTCCGTCACGAGCTCAGGATTATTCAAACACCGTGATACGGTTGCCGTAGAGACACCGGCAGCAGCGGCAACATCCGCAAGCGTGGGTGGGGCATCCGTGTTTATGTCTTGTGGTTCGTGCATATGGCCATAGTGAATGTGAGCGGCATGGCTGTCCATCGGCCTAATGCCTTATCGTTTTTCCAATTCTGTTGAAACGCTTTTCGCTTGCAATGAAAAATGTAAACGCTTACATTTGAGGCAGCCGGTGAATTGGTCGTTGGGAGGTGATCATGCTTTTGGCTTTGGCAGGCGGTCTCTTTGCCGTCTTTGTGATCAATGTATCGATCGGTTCCCTTGGCGGAACACCGTTTTTCGGAAATGTCGGAGAAATGCTGTGCCTGTTCGCCGTTTCGGTGGCGTTCTCGGCGGCTGTCCTCAAGAGGGAAGCTGAAAAGTAGCCGACGTCATACTATCCAAACCAGATTTCTTGGGAGGAAATCATGAAAAAGACGGAAGACCTGGTCTCACATGAGCGCCGCAATTTCTTGAAGCTGACAAGCAAGGGCGCATTTACTGCAGCTGTCGTTGCAGGGGCGGCCGGAACACTGTGGTCCGACGAGGCCGTTGCCCAGACGGCGCAAGAGGAGCGCGAGCGCGAACAAGCTGCCGATCATACGATGACACTGGCAACCGCTTACGTGCTTGGCGCGTCGCGCAGCTACCCGATCATGCAGCTGGACCTGAAGGAAAACATCCAGAACGCCACCAACGGCAAGGTCTATGTCAAGCTCGCACCGGGCGGACAGCTCGGCGCCGGCGGTGCACTTGCCCAGGCCGTTCAGGGCGGCACCATTCAGGCAGCGCAGCACTCCCTGTCCAACTTTGCACCCTTCGCATCCGCTGTTGACCTGATCAACATGCCGTACTTCTGCGGCTCCAACCAGCGGTTCACCAACCTGGTGACATCCGATGCCTGGAAGAGCGAAGTCCACCCGAAGATCGAGGCCTCCGGCTTCAAAGCGCTGTTCTATGTCGTCATTGATCCGCGCGTCGTTGCGATCCGCAAGGGCGGCAATCAGGTCATCACACCTGGCGACCTGTCTGGCGTGAAGTTCCGCGTTCCAGGATCGGCCATGCTTCAGCAGTATTACCGCATGGTCGGCGCAAACCCGACACCGGTTGCATGGGGTGAAACACCCTCCGCCATCAAACAGGGCGTTGCCGATGCGCTCGACCCGTCGGTCGGCGCACTCTACGTCTTTGGCTTCAAGGACATCTTGAGCCACGTCACCTTCACCCAGGCCGTGCCCGACAGTCAGGTTTATTCAATGAACCTGGAGTGGTTCAACTCCTTGCCCGCCGATGTTCAGGAAGGCATTGAGTTCGCTGGAGAGATCACTGCGCAGCAAAACCTCGCAAAAGTCCCGGCCGCACGTTCCTACGCCATGGCTGAGTTGGTGAAATCCGGCGTCCAGTTCCATTCACTGTCGGAAGACCAGCTGGCTGAATGGCAGGATGCAGGCGGATATCAGCGCTCTGAGTGGGATGAGTTCAAGAAGGAACTCGCCGGGTCCATGGAAGCCTTCGGCCGCCTCGAAGAGGCCGCCAACACTCAAGGCCGTCTCTACGTTCATGACGCTTAAGGCCTGACGGATCTGCCGGCGGCGTAAGACCGCGGGCAGACCACACTGTGCGCTTTCCAATTCCCTGTTCACGCGACCACCGCATCAGGCACGCCGTCTGATGGGAACGGTCGAGGAGTGCCAATGTCCAATGTCCTTAAGGCTATCGACAAGAACGGTGAACGCTGGTTGCTTCTTGTGTTCTACGTCATGCTTGTCCTGACGATGTTTATCGAGGTGGTCCGGCGCGAGGTTTTCGCCTACTCGTCCATCTGGGGTGAAGAGATCGTCCGCTATTCCTTCATTTACCTTGCCTGGATCGGTGCGGCGGCTGCGGTCAAGGAACGCGGACATATCCGGATCGACGTCCTGATGCAGTATGTCGACCCGAAAGCGAAGGCATTGCTCTACATTCTCGGCGACATTGTCATGGCTGTCGTGGCAGTCATTGCGTTCTATTGGTCGCTCGAAACCGTCCTTGTCTCTGCGAAATTTGGATCGGTGACCCACGGTCTGCGCATCTCGCAAGTCTGGTTCCTCAGTGCTGTGCCTCTTGGCTTCGCGCTGATCCTTTTCCGTCTCGCCCAGTCGCTCCTGCGCGATATCCGCGACCTTCGTGACGGCAAGCCCGTCTACGAAGGCGACAAACTGTTCGACTAAGGGGGCGGCTATGCTTTGGCAACATATGCAACCGCAAACAATTGAGCTTGGTTGGGATTTTTACGGCCCGGTTCTGCTGTTTGTCCTACTTGTGGCGCTTGCGGTGCCGGTTTGGGCGGCCATCGGCGCTGCCGCGAGCCTCATGCTTGTCTGGTCCGGCGCGCTTCCGCTGTCGCTGGTCGGCGAAAAGCTGTTCAGCGGCATCGACGCCTTCGCACTGACTGCTGTCCCACTGTTTATTCTGACCGGCGATGCGCTGGTCCGAACGGGGCTCAGTCGAAAATTTCTCGACGTTGCGGAAGCGCTCACGCAATTCGCAAAGGGTGGCTTCGGCTCCGCCACCGTTCTTGTTTGCGGCATGTTTGCAGCCATTTCAGGCTCGGATGCAGCCGGTGCCGCCGCTGTCGGCCGCATGACCATCGACCGGTTGGTGGAAAGCGGCTACCCGCGTCCCTATGCATGTGCGCTTGTCGCAGCTGGTGCCTGTACCGGCATCCTGATCCCGCCATCGATCGCCTACATCATTATTGGATTGGTGCTGGGCATCTCCGCATCGACCCTGTTCCTGGCAGCCGTTATCCCGGGGATCGCCATCCTGGTGTCGATCCTGGCCACAAACATCATCATGAACCGCCTTTATGGCTGGGAAGGCGGCGGCAACATCAGCATGGGTGAATACTTCTCCCAGCTTTGGGTTGCCATCAAATCGGGTTGGTACGCCTTCATCGTTCCAATAATCATCTTCTACGGCATCTTTTCCGGCCGCCTGACCCCAACGGAAGCCGGCGCCACCGCTGTCGTGGTGACAATCGCCATGGGCTTTATCCTGGGGACTATGAGGCTGTCAGACTTCCCGGCCATGCTGGTCAGTTCGGCCAAGGTCAATGGTGTGATCATCCCGATCATCGCCTTCTCCATTCCCCTTGCAGAAGCCCTTGCCATCATTGGTGTGCCGCAAGGTTTTGTGGCGGTCGCCACCGGCATCAGCGACGAGCCCTGGGTGCTCATCATGATGATGATCCTGGTCTTGATCGCGGCAGGCTGCGTTATGGAGACCACACCGAACATCGTTATCCTGGCGCCAATCCTGAAACCGCTCGCCGACAACATCGGCATGAACGAGATCCAGTTCTGCATCATGATGATTACTGCACTCGGTGTCGGGTTCATCACGCCGCCGCTCGGTCTCAATCTGTTCGTCGTCTCAGGCCTGACGGGTGAATCGATATTGAAAATCGCCGCCCGGGCCGTTCCTTTCGTCCTCTTCATGCTCGCCGTGACCTTGCTGATTGCCTATGTGCCGGCAATCTCGACCACGCTGCTGCCTGAAATTTACAAGTAGGCTCTGCCATGACTGTTGAATATCTGAAGAAAGCAGATCTGACCTCCAAGACCGATGCGTCCGAGACCACAAAGGTCGTTCAGGAAATCCTCGGTGCGATTGAGGCGGGCGGCGATGCCGCCGCGATGGAGTACGCCGCCAAGTTCGACAAGTATGACGGCACGATCATCCTGACGGATGCCGACATTGAGGCAGCCAGCGCCAAGGTGCCGGAAAAGCTGAAGCGCGACATCGAGTTTGCCCATGCCAACGTGAAGCGGTTCGCAGAAGCGCAAAAAACGACCTGCCAGAACATCGAGGTCGAGGTTGTCCCGGGGCTCATTGCGGGTCAAAAGAGCATCCCGGTCAACACGGCCGGCTGCTACATCCCAGGCGGCCGCTACAGCCACATCGCCAGCGCGATCATGACGGTCACGACCGCCAAGGTGGCGGGCTGCGACAACATCGTCGCCTGTTCGCCACCGCGCCCCGGCATCGGCATTAATCCGGCAATCATCTACGCGGCGCACGTGTGCGGCGCAGACAAGATCGTCGCCATGGGCGGGGTTCAGGGTGTGGCTGCCATGACCTTTGGCCTCTTCGGTCTGCCAAAGGCCAACATCCTTGTTGGGCCGGGCAACCAGTTTGTCGCCGAAGCCAAGCGGATCCTGTTCGGCCGCGTCGGGATCGACATGTTTGCAGGGCCCACGGACAGCTTGATCCTTGCAGACAAGACAGCGGATCCGGAAGTGGTCGCCGCCGATCTCGTCGGCCAGGCGGAACATGGCTACAATTCACCAGTCTGGCTCGTCACCGACACACGGTCCCTGGCCGAAGAAGTCATGGCGCTGGTGCCTAAGCTCATCGAAGACCTACCGGAAGTGAACAGTCAGAACGCTGCTGCCGCTTGGCGCGACTATGCCGAGGTGATCATGTGCGACACCCGCGAGGAGATGGCGGCAACGTCGGATGCTTATGCACCCGAGCATTTGACGGTGCAGGCTGAGGATCTGGATTGGTGGCTGGACCGCCTTTCCTGCTACGGGTCCCTCTTCCTCGGGGAAGAAACCACCGTTGCCTTCGGCGACAAGGCGTCGGGCACAAACCATGTGCTGCCGACATCAGGCGCTGCGTCCTACACGGGCGGCCTGTCGGTCCACAAGTTCATGAAGATCGTCACCTGGCAGCGGGCCACCCGCGAGGGGGCCAAGCCGGTAGCGGAGGCAACCGCGCGGATCTCCCGCCTCGAAGGGATGGAAGGCCACGCCCGCACGGCCGACATCCGGTTGCGGAAGTATTTCCCGGGTGAAAACTTCGACCTGAGTGCGGAGGCGGCAGAGTAAGGCCATGTCCGGTCTGTTCGATGTTTCCGGCAAAGTTGCCTGCGTGACCGGCGCCAGTTCAGGTCTCGGACGGCGCGCTGCCACGGTGCTGGCCCAAGCGGGCGCGTCGGTGGTCGGCGTTGCGAGGCGGTCGGCCGATCTTGAGGAGTGGCGGCAGGAAGCTGGCGGGTCGACCGCAGCAGTGCCAGCTGATCTGAGTGATCGCGAGAGCCTTGCCGCGACCCTCAAAAGCATTGCCGAGCCATTCGGTCCGCCTGAAATCCTGGTTCATGCAGCGGGGATCAATACCCGCGAACCCGCCGATGATGTGACGGATGCCGGATGGGACATCACGATGATGCTCAATCTGACGGTGCCGTTCTTCCTGAGTAAGGCCTTCGCGCCGGCGATGAAGGAGAAAGGCTGGGGCCGGATCGTCAACTTCGCGTCCCTTCAGACAACACGGGCGTTCCCGGGCGGTATTGCTTACGGAGCCTCCAAGGGCGGCATCGGTCAATTGACACGGGCCATGGCCGAGGCCTGGTCGAAGGACGGCATCACGGCAAACGCAATTGGCCCCGGTTTCTTCCCGACCGAGCTGACAGCTGCCGTCTTTGGCGATGAAGAACGGGCGCGGCGCAATGCTGCCCAGACCTGTATCGGCCGCAACGGAGCGCTTGACGATATTGACGGACCAATCCTGTTTTTGTGTTCCGATGCGTCCCGCTATGTCACGGGCCAAGTCCTCATGGTCGACGGGGGGTTCACTGCAAAATGAAAGCCCTTGTTTACACCGGCCCGGAAACGCAGGCTTACCGGGATGTTGCGGATCCGACCCCTTCGGCAAGCGATGCGCTCATCAAGGTGGCCCACACCGGCATCTGCGGATCCGACATGCATGCCTTCCTTGGCCATGATGAACGTCGCCCGGCTCCTCTCATTCTTGGACATGAAGTTGCAGGAACCGTTATATCGGGCCCGCTCGAGGGAAAAAGGGTGACCGTCAACCCGCTGGTCACGTGCGGCACATGTGAGGCTTGCCGGTCTGGCCGGGACAATCTTTGCCCGGACCGGCAAATCATCTCCATGCCGCCGCGCGAAGGCGGGTTTGCCGACTATCTTGTAATGCCGGAGGGCAATCTGGTCGTGGTGCCGGACAACATTACCGATGCCCAGGCCGCCCTTGCCGAACCGATTGCCTGTGGTTGGCATGCCGTGCGGCTAGCCAAACGGGCCCTCATGTCCGACCCGGCCGAAGCACGGGCGCTTGTCATCGGCGGCGGAGCAATCGGCCTCGGTGCGGCTCTTTCCTTGAAGGCACAAGGGATCCAGCACGTTCGCCTGGTCGAACCCAATCAGGAACGCGCGCAATTTCTCAAGTCCTCCTGCGGGATCGAGGTCCTGACACCGGGGCAGGCGGAGACGAGCGGGCAGTATGATCTAATCGTCGACGGCGTCGGTTATGCCGCAACACGGGCCACCGCAACCAAACTGGCCAAGCCAGGGGGGGTTATCAGCCATATTGGACTTGGGTCCTCTGATGGCGGTCTGGATATCCGGCGTATGACGCTGCAGGAAATCACCTTCATCGGGACCTACACATACACCGCCGAAGATTTCCGCGAGACAGCCAAGGCCATGTTCGATGGCCGGTTGGGCGCGCTGGACTGGACCGAAATCCGGCCGCTGTCCGACGGCCTCAAAGCTTTCAACGACTTGCGCAAAGGCGCGGTTGCTGTTCCGAAAATTCTACTCACACCAGATACTTGAGGAGACAATTATGTCTGAAATTCCCCATCTTCTCGTCCACGAACATGCCGACAATGTCGGTGTGGTGGTTGTGGAAGGGCTGACTGCCGGCACCGACATGCTGTGCTGTGTCACCCATGACAATTCCACATTCCGTCTCACAGCCGGAGCAGATGTGCCGATTGGCCACAAGATCGCACTGAAAGACCTCGCAGATGGCGACACGGCCATCAAATACGGCGAGGACATCGGCAAAATCATCGCCGAAATTCCGAAGGGCGCCCACGTCCACACGCACAACTGCAAAACCAAGCGCTGGTAAGGAGCTGCCCGAAATGTCTACCAAATATTCAAATATGACGGTGAAGGCCTACCGGCGCGAAAACGGCAGGGTCGGGGTCCGCAACCACGTACTCATTCTGCCCGTCGACGATATTTCCAACGCGGCCTGTGAGGCTGTTGCCAACAACGTCAAGGGCACGCTGGCCATCCCACATGCCTATGGCCGTCTGCAATTCGGCGAAGATCTGGAGCTGCACTTCCGCACTATGATCGGCACCGGCGCCAACCCGAATGTCGCGGCGGTCGTTGTTATCGGCATCGAGCCGGGCTGGACCAAACGGATTGCCGATGGCATTCGCGAAACGGGCAAGCCGGTCGCTGAATTCTCCATCGAGCAGAACGGTGATTTTGAGACGATCCGTCGCGCCTCCTGGGCCGCGAAGGACTTCGTTCACAAGACTTCGGAATACCAGCGCGAAGAGTGCTCCATCTCCGAGCTCTGGGTCTCCACCAAATGCGGTGAGAGCGACACAACCACCGGTCTCGGCTCCTGCCCGACTGTCGGCAACATGTACGACAAGCTGCTGCCGGAAGGCATCACCGGGTTCTTTGGTGAAACGTCTGAAATCACCGGTGCGGAACACATCTGCCAAAAACGTGCGATCAACGAGGAAGTCGGCGAACGCTGGTACAAAATGTGGAAGGCTTATCAGGACGATGTGATCTTCGCACACCAGACCGATGACCTGTCAGACAGCCAGCCGACCAAAGGCAACATCGAAGGCGGCCTGACCACCATCGAGGAAAAGGCCCTCGGAAACCTGGAAAAAATCGGCCGCACATCGCAGTACATCGACATTCTCGATCCTGCCGAGGCGCCGAAGTCGGGCAATGGCCTCTATTTCATGGACTCATCGTCCGCAGCCGCGGAATGCGTGACCCTGATGGCTGCCGGCGGTGCCGTGATCCACACCTTCCCGACAGGACAGGGCAATGTGGTTGGCAACCCGATCGTGCCGGTGGTCAAGATCACGGCCAATCCGCGCACGGTTCGCACCATGAGTGAACACGTGGACGTTGATGTCTCCGGCATATTGCGCCGGGAAATGACCATCGATGAGGCCGGCGATGCGTTGATTGAAATGATCTGCCGCACCGCCAATGGCCGGAACACGGCTGCCGAAGCACTTGGTCACCGGGAGTTCTCGATGACCAAACTCTACCGCAGCGCTTAAAACCAACTGGTCTGGTGGCTGGAAACCAGCCACCAGATACTCAGCCTTACAGCTAGGGCATCGCCAAGCCCCAAAATTTGAAATAAGTGTCGGCGATCAGTTGTCTTTTGAAAGCACACACACCGATGGAAGCGACCGAACGCCTCAGCCTTTGCAATGCAGAACTTTTGATCAAGTCCGCCTTCCTGGCCGTGGGAGTGCCAGACCTAGCCGCGCAGTCCGTTGCAAACGCGCTTGTGGCCGCAGAAGCGGAAGGTCAAGTAGGGCACGGATTTTCGCGGGTGGAGGACTACGCCGCTCAAGTCCAGTCCGGCAAAATCGCTGCCGCTGCAGACGTTATAATTTCTCAAAAAGGAACAAGCAGCCTCCTCGCAGATGCCGGTTTCGGATTTGCCTATCCCGCACTTGATGCGGTCATTGAGAAAGGCTCCGAAGTCGCGCTGGACCATGGCTGTGCAACCATGGGCATTACGCGGTCGCATCACTGCGGCGCGCTCTCGGTTCAGGTCGAAAAACTGGCCAATCAGGGTTTGATGGCGATCATGGTGGCCAACGCACCGGCGGCGATGGCGCCGTTCGGGGCCAAGCATCCCGTGTTCGGCACAAATCCAATTGCGTTTGCCGCGCCCCGTCCAAGCAAGGATCCGCTTGTGGTGGACCTCTCCCTGTCACGGGTGGCCCGCGGCAAGGTAATGAATGCACGCAAAGCCGGTAAAGACATCCCAGAGGGCTGGGCGCTCGGCAAGGACGGCACCCCGACCACAAGTGCTGAAGCTGCGCTCGAAGGCACAATGCTGCCGATTGGAGAAGCCAAGGGCACAGCGCTGGCACTGATGGTGGAGATCCTGGCCTCGGTCATGACGGGCGCATCTAAAAGCACCGAAGCATCCTCGTTCTTTTCCGCCGATGGACCACCTCCCGGAGTTGGTCAATTCCTGATCGCCATGAAGCCGATGGATACGGAGCATTTCGCTGCTCGCATCGACGCTCTGCTCAGCCTGATTGAAACAATGGAGGGCGCGCGCCTGCCCGGCAGCCGCCGCGCTGACGCCATCGCCAAGGCGCGGGCGGAGGGCATTGACGTACCGGTCCGCTATGCCGACGCGGTCCGGAAGCTTGCAGAAAGTCATGCCTGTCTCTGACCGGCCAAAGGTCAAGGCAGGACTGGTTGAGTTTCAAAAAGGAGGATGTCGATCCGATGTACAAGCATGTCCTGATACCGGTCGCTCTTGATCATGAGACGCTGATCGGCCGGAAACTTGAAAACGCGCGCCATCTTATGGCGGATGGCGGACAAATCACGCTTTTGACCGTCCTTGAAAATATTCCGGGCTTCGTGTCCGAATTCGTGACCATGAAGGTCGACAACCATCTTACGACCAAAGTCGAAAACAAGCTGCGCGAAGCAACCGGCGGAGACGACAGCATCCAGTGCAAGGTTGTCAGTGGGAAGCCCGGTGTTCAGATTGCAGCCTTCGCCGAGGAAAATAGCGTCGATCTCATCATCGTCGGATCGCATCACCCGACCGCCCAGGATTACTTTCTCGGATCAACGGCCTCTCGCGTTGTGCGGCGGGCCGGCTGCTCCGTATTTGTCGTTCGCGGCTAACGACCGGTTTGATTGAGAAAAAGGGCCCCGCTCCAATGAGCGGGGCCAAGGTTGGGGCCACTACTGCAAGGCCGCCGGGAGAAAGAGCGCGATGCCGGGCATGGCGATGAGCGCGGCGACCATCAGACCCATGGTGAAGACGAAGGGGAGTGACCCCATCATGACATCGCTCATGGATCCACTGCGCCGGGCGCCCTGAACCACGTAGAGATTGAGCCCGACAGGCGGCGTGATCAGCGCCATTTCAATCAGCACGATCATCAAGATGCCAAACCAGACGGGATCATAGCCGAGCTCCAGAACGAGGGGCACGACGATCGGAATGGTGACGACCATCAAGGACAGTGTCTCAATGAAGAATCCGAGCACGACGTAGATCGCAACGATGACAAGAAGCGTATAGAACGGTGTCAGCCCGAGAGACCCGAGGAAATCCTGCAGCTCGCGGCCCAACCCGGCTGAAGCCAGAGTAAAGTTCAGGAACGAAGCGCCAATCACAACAAGCATGATCATTGCCGTGATCTTGATCGTGCCCAGAAGGCTAGCTTCCATCATCTTCCAGGTAATGCCGCTCGTTAGCGCTGCAATAAGCATGGCACCGGCCACGCCCACAGCGGCCGCCTCCGTCGGGGTTGCCCAGCCCATATAGATCGACCCGATGATCAAGGTGAACAGCATGATGATCGGCAGGAGCTCGGTGAGCGCCTTGAGCATGTCGATGAAGGGAAAGACACGCCGGGTTCCGCCGAGATCGGGCCGGATCGCGCAAATCAAGGCGGTCACCACCAGAAAGGCAAGTGCCAGCAAGAGGCCCGGCACGAGACCCGCCAGAAACAGCTGCGGGATCGAGGTCTGGGTCAAGAAGCCGTAGACGATCAAGTTGATCGATGGCGGGATCATGATCCCAAGCGTGCCTCCGGCTGCAATAGCGCCGGAAAACAGGCGCTGGTCATATCCGAGACGTTCAGCCTGTGGCATGGCAACGGTCGCAACTGTTGCAGCGGTTGCGACAGACGAGCCTGACGTTGCCGAGAACATTGTCGCGGTTGCCACATTGGCGTGGATCAAGCCGCCTGGAAGCCAAGAGAACCAACGGTCCAATGCCGAGTAAGTCCGGCTTGCGATCCCGGAGCGGACTAGGATCTCCCCAAGAAGCACGAAAAACGGGATGGCGATCAAGGTGGCCGATTTTGAAGACGACCAGACCATGTTTCCAAGGCCGCGTATCAAGGGAAACGAGGAATAGAACTGATCAATTCCAAAGGCGAGCAGGAACAGAACGACCCCCACGGGCAGGGAAATCGACAACAGAGCGAGCAGGGAGACTGACAGGGTTCCAATCATGTTGCAGCCTCCGCCTCACGGGCAGCTGCGTCCGCTTCCGCAAAAACACCAGCAACGCTTTCCGCTTCCTTCAAGCGGGACTGAAGTACCAGGAATGTTGCCGCGACGAGCGTGATCCAGGCTGAAAGGGCAAACCATGCCCATCCCATAAACCACGGCACCTGAACAAGCGCCAATGGTGTTTCAAGCGGTGTGTTTGCCCGGCTGCCATTCACCAGGGAGCGCTCGACAACCGGCCAGCACTTGTAGGCGATCACGGACGCAACAGCCGCCAGCGTTGCCATACAAATGAGATCGAGGACCGCCCGGCCGCGCGATGCGAAACACCCGCGCAGGAAATCGATCCGCACATGGCCCAGTTCCAGAAGGCAGTAGGCCATGCCCCAGGACGTCACGATGGCCATGACATAGCCTGCAATCTCGTCCGTCCCCCCCAGACTGCCGCCGAGCTGACGGACGAGAATTTCAGCGAGAATAAAGGCGGCGCATAGGAGCAGCCCCGCGCCCATCGCAAGTGCGATGAGCCGGTTCACTGCCTTTAGCCGGTCAATGATACGTTCACTTATGCCGGCCACCGCCGTACCCTCCTGTTGCCGTTAATTGGCGATCTGTACGCCAACCGTCTCACCGACACTGGCATTCCAGCGCTGTGCCCAGTCCCCGCCAGCCCGTTCGGCCCAGTCCGGAAGAACTTCCCCAATCAGGATGCCCCGGGCTTTCTCGAAATCGGCATCGGACACTTCAACCAGCGTCATGTTACGCGCATCACCGGCTGGGCATTCACCATTGCCCGTCAGACAGGCAATGTCATTGACCAGCGCATCTTGTGCGACCGCCCATGCTGGATCTTCAAAACCGGTTTTGATCTCGGCCTCGATCAGCGCCTTGTCGGCATCGCTTAGGCTGTTCCAGCGATCCATATTGACAGCCGTCACGACAGAATCCCAACCGCCGAGCGGAATGGGCAGAAGATGGGTTGATACTTCCCACCAGCCCGCCGAGTAGCCAGAGCCGGCGCCGGTGACCGCGCAATCGACAACACCGCGTTGAAGCGCGCCTGGGACTTCTGAGAACGAGACATTGACGCCTTCCGCGCCGAGCGCTTCCAGGAAAATCGCCGTCATGCGCCCGGATGCACGCACCTTCTTGCCCTGAAGATCATCGAGGCTGCCGATCTCGGCATTGCAGAACACCACTTGCGGCGGGTAGGGGGCGATCGCCAGGACATGCGAATTGAAACGGTCCTTGTAGATATCGGCGACCATTGGGCGGGCCGCATTGACCATCGCGCGCGCATCGTCTGCGTTCAGCGCCAGGAGCGGCACGTCCAGCCCCTCAAGCTCGGGAGCATCGGCCACCGCATAGTCGGCAACGGTCATGCCGACATCGTAAACGCCATCCCCAAGCAGGCGGAAGACATCGCCGACACCCAGCCCCATCTGATTGTGGGTGGTCAGTTCCACTTCAATGTTTCCACCGGAGGCGGCAGGGAGTTTTTCCGTCCAGAACGGGGCTTCGAACTCCTTGTGAAGCGGCAGGCCGGACCAGCTGCCGACCACCGATAGGGTTTCCGCTTGTGCCGGGGCGGCCAAAAGGGCCGTGGATGCCAAAAGTATTGTCAGTTGCGTGCGCATGTCAGTCTCCTCTGGAAAGGGGCTGGAAGGTTTCAGCGTTTTTTTGATTTGGTTGGATCACCGGTATCTCCGCAGTCTCCGGCACATCGGTGATCAGCATGTGTCCGGGTGTATGGGTAATGACCAAGGGAAGATTAGCCGAGAGAAGGGCAGCCTGAGGTGTCACGCCGCAGGCCCAAAAACACGGCACCTCATCGGGCTTTATGTCCACCGAGTCACCCCAGTCGGGCGCGGCAAGGTCACGGATGCCGATTTCCCCGGGAGAGCCGGTGTGAACAGGTGCTCCGTGGGCCAGCGGAAATTTCGAAGAGATGGCGATCGCTTCGGCGACACGGTCCCGGGGTATCGGCCGCATGCTGACCACCATGGTTCCGCCAAATGGTCCGGCTGGGGTCAACTCGATGGAGGTGCGGTACATGGGAACGGTGGTATCGGCGTCGATATGGCGGACAGGTATTCCCGCTGCGATCAACGCCGTTTCAAATGTGAACGAACACCCGAGGGCAAAACCGACATGGTCTTCCTTCCAATAGCTGGAGATATCCGGAACCGTCGCCGTGATTCGGCCATTTTCGTAAATGTTATAGGAGGGGACATCCCGGCACAGATCGACGTCGCGGCCAAGCGTCCGGAACTGCGGGCTGCCCGCATCAGTCATGCCGACAACGGGGCACGGCTTCGGATTTCGCTGGCAAAACCGGGCAAAATCAAGAGCGTGGACTTCGCGCAAAACAACCAGGTTTGCCTGTAGATAGCCAGCGGCGAGACCAGCGGTGTGGCGGGTATAGGCGCCTGACCGGATGGCGGCTCTCGCCTCTGACGGCAAGAGTGCCCGTATGTGCTCAAAACTGTTCATTGCAGGTCCGCACTCCTCAACTTCCTTGAGGATGTCGGCTGGCCCTAATCTGGTCAAATCAATAGTTTTTCCGATTTTTGATAAAATATTTTTATGTCTCAAACGTGATTTTGTGCCACTTCCGCTGCGAGCTGCGCCGCACTTTCGATCATTTGACTGCGGGGATCGGCAATATAGGACGCGGTAAATGTCAAAGGCTCTGGCGCCCAACCCGGATTGAACGTCTTCAAAGTCCCGGCGGCAACAAACGGATCGGCAAGAAGGCGCGGCAAGGCGCCGACCCCGAGCCCCGTCTCGACCAGCCGGATGGCTGCGGACAAAGAAGAGGACGGGAACAGCGCGGTATCGGTTTCCACATGCTCTTGAAGCTGGTCCCGCATGTCCCGGTAGGGCCGGGTGTTCTTGGCGTATGTGATGACCGGCTTGTCGAAAAGCCGTGCCGCCAGCGCCGGATCATCGGGGGCATCTGCGGCAGCATACCAATCGAGTTCGAAGCGGGGCAGGGCAATGTTATCAACCGAGTACTCGGACACCGGTCCGAGCAGGAAGGCAAGGTCGATTTCCCGCGCAAGCAAAGCGTTCCGCAGGCTCACGGAGACATCAACATTGAACTCGATCTGCAGTCTTGGGAACCGTTTCGACAGCTCGGTAATGAAGTCCGGCATCCAGCTTTGTGCAATCGTCTCCGATGCCCCCAAACGCAAGTGCCCTTCAAGATGGGCCGGATCTACAATGTCCCTCTCGATCTGATTGGACAGAACTTCCAGCTTCAACGCGTATTGAAGCAGCAATTCACCCTGTTTGGTGAGGCGATTCTGACCGGCACTGCGATCAAACACCTGGGTCCCGAGGGTCTGCTCAAGCCCCTTCATACGGGCCGTGACTGCAGGCTGTGTCAGGTTCAACGACTGCGCGGCCTTCACCACTCCGCCGCTGCGCACAACGATCAGAAATGTCCGCAACTGATCCAGATTGATCCGTAACATCTGCTCCGCCCTTTTTGGACGAACATTGCAGAGCTTCGAACGGAAGAAAAGCCCGCTCCCGTCAGCGTGGGCAATGGAAGCGAACGCAAAAGCACGGATTTATCGGAAAAGAGTTTGGCTGGGGAACCTGGATTCGAACCAGGACTAACAGAGTCAGAGTCTGCGGGTCTACCGTTAACCTATTCCCCAGTAACGCACGAAGTGCGCAATGTCCAAGGGCGAACCGGCGCCCGTTAGGATGAGCGCAGCGTATACATCCAACCTGCTTCAAAATGCAAGGCGGTAAGCCCATATTTTTTCCGTCGGCCCTGCCGGACTACAGTTTAACGCAAGCCTCGAGAATTCGGAACACAGGTACTTTTCGCGGCAATGCCAACCTGTTACAGTTTCGTCAACGATGAATAAGGGTTCTGACCGGACCGCTTCCCAGCGCCGGCTCCTGGAACCCGAAAGGCAAAACAGTGACGCATTCAGGCAAGGAACCGCCCGTAAATGGGCGAAGTGCCCCTGATGAGTCCGGCAGAATTGGCGCCCCAAGTGGGCCCAAGGGACAGAAAAAGCGGCGCCGCAGACGGCGTTCGGGACGGCAGGCGGATGCCAGGAAAAGCCAGTCTCAGAACACGCAGGCAAACCCGGATTCCGCCCGTGACGGGCAGACTCCCTCCGCAAGTCCCTCCGGTCTCATTACAAGTGGACCGTCCGCTCAGCCCGTTCAAAGGGCAGACGGAAACGAGCAGGAGTCTGGCCAGAACCGGCGGAAACGGCGCCGGCGCGGACGGAAGGTGCCCGCCAGTCAGCAACCACAAGCATCCGCATCAAATAACCGCGCTGCAACGCCGGATGGGACTGCCCCGGGCGAGACGGTCCGAGACGGCCAAGCCTTGCACCCGAAACGGCACCGGAAACGCAAGGGCAATGGTTTCGGGGCGCGGGCGGACCAAACGGTCGCTGCAGCCGTCGAGCCATCCGGGCCTGCGAATGCCGATACCCGGGGGGCGCATCCCCATTCTGCGAAAAACGAGGCAGGGCATCCGCATTATCCAAGACGGGGAAGCCGGGCACACCCCAGGAACGGTCATGCACGTCCGGATGCATACAGACTTGGCGGCCCGGCGGTCATTGGCCGGGCGCAACCACTCTATGCAGCGCTCGATCTTGGGACGAATAACTGCCGTTTGCTTATCGCCCGGCCCGAAGAACGCGGCTTCCGGGTCGTCGACGCATACTCAAGAATAGTGCGTCTGGGCGAGGGGGTCGGGTCTCACAAGCGATTGAGCGATGCTGCCATGGAACGGGCCATCGAGGCGCTCGACAATTGTCATCGGAAACTGGCGGATCGCGGTGTCAGCAGGTCCCGCCTCATTGCGACTGAAGCCTGCCGCGCAGCTGAAAACGGCGATACGTTCATAGAACGGGTCAAGACCGAGACGGGTCTTGCACTGGAAGTGGTCAACCGGGAAACCGAAGCGCGCCTTGCCGTTGCCGGCTGCGCATCGCTTGTCGATCATGATGCCGATGGTGTGATCCTGTTTGATATTGGCGGTGGATCCTCGGAAATCGTCTGGCTTGATCTGCGGAACCGCTGCGGAGCCCGCGGTTATGCGCTGACCCGTTTCATCCGCTCCTGGATCTCTTTGCCGGTTGGGGTTGTGAACCTTGCAGAACGCCACGGCGGCATGCATGTCACGCCGGACATTTTTGAATCCATGGTTGAAGATGCCGCATCCCATCTTGCTGCCTTCAATCTTGCAAGCAGCCTGACCGAGGCCATTGGCTCCGGAAAGGTCCATATGCTTGGAACATCCGGGACGGTGACAACGCTTGCCGGAGTTCATCTGGGATTGCGGCGGTACGACCGGCGGAAAGTTGACGGAACTTGGCTGGAAGACACGCAGGTCGGCCGCATGATTGATGAGCTGCGCGACATGCCGTATGAGGCCCGCGTGGAAAACCCCTGCATTGGTGCCGACCGTGCGGATCTTGTGCTCGCTGGGTGCGCAATTCTGGAAGCTATCCGGCGCCGTTGGACCTGCTCCCGTTTGCGCGTTGCGGACCGGGGCCTGCGGGAGGGGATCTTGACCGAATTGATGGCAGCAGACGGCGTATGGGCCCGCAAGAAAAACGGCGCGCGCACCAGCCGCGGCCGCCAAGGAAACAGAACATGAGCAGATCGAAAAAGGGATCGGGCGACCGCGGCCTTCATGTAAAGGTGAAGAGTTCCGCCGGACGACGCGAATCGTCCACCCGCTGGTTGGCGCGTCAGCTGAACGACCCCTATGTCCGCCGGGCCAAGATTGACGGCTACCGGTCCCGGGCTGCCTACAAGCTGATTGAAATCGATGACAAGCACAAATTGCTGAAACCCGGCTATCGGGTAGTCGATCTTGGATGTGCTCCAGGCGGGTGGTGCCAGGTCGCCGTCGAGCGTGTGAAATCCACCGTAGAAGCTCCGAAGGTGGTTGGAATCGATTACCTAGAAATGGACCATGTGCGCGGAACCACATTTCTCCAGAAGGACTTTCTGGACGAGGACGCACCGGCGCTGTTGATGGAAGCGCTTGGCGGTCAAAGGCCGG
The DNA here is from genome assembly GCF_009711415.1 of Roseibium denhamense. GTDB lineage: Bacteria > Pseudomonadota > Alphaproteobacteria > Rhizobiales > Stappiaceae > Roseibium > Roseibium denhamense. The sequence continues at coordinate 167,474 of NZ_SMLZ01000116.1, read as the reverse complement.
ATGTGGTGTTGTCGGACATGGCTGCGCCGACCACCGGGCACAAACAGACGGACCATTTGAGAACGACCCACCTTTTTGAGATCGCGATCGACTTTGCGCGCCGCAATCTTGTGCCTGGTGGATCCTTTCTGGCGAAGGTGTTCCGGGGCGGAACGGAAAACGCACTCCTTCAGGACCTGAAGCGGGAATTCAAATCTGTGGCGCATCTCAAGCCGCCCGCGAGCCGGAAGGAAAGTCCGGAACTCTATGTGATTGCCAAGGGTTTCCGCGGCAGCGACCTTGACCCAGATGGCTGATAAATCTCTGGCTTCAAAGCGCGCGGATATCGCCTCTTTTCTTTCTGTCACCTGCATGTTATTGACCCGCGCCAACTTCTCCGGCACAGCCGAAGCGACTCGTAAGATGCAAGCCAAATGCCTGCTTGCGTCTTCGCCACCATTTTATAAGGGGAATTGGCCATGGCATCTTTCTTCGTTCCATCGACAGGGGTCCAGGCACTCACGTTCGATGATGTGCTGCTGATCCCCGGACATTCCGAAGTCATGCCTGGTGAGGTCGACCTGCGCACCAAGGTAACCCGCGAGCTGGAATTGAATTTGCCAATCCTGTCCTCGGCCATGGATACGGTCACGGAAGGCCGTCTGGCCATTGCCATGGCGCAGGCGGGCGGGATTGGTGTCATCCACCGCAACCTGACCCTCGACCGCCAGGCTGAAGAAGTCAGAATGGTGAAGAAATTTGAATCCGGAATGGTCGTCAATCCCCTTGTGATCGGCCCGGACGCAACGCTTCAAGATGCTCTCGATCTCATGAAGCGTTTCGGCATTTCCGGCGTTCCGGTGGTGGAAAACGGCGGATCCGGAGGCCAGGTGACCGGCAAACTGGTCGGCATTTTGACCAACCGCGACGTTCGCTTTGCCTCCAACCCCAATCAAAAAATCCAGGAGCTGATGACCCACGATGGGCTTGTTACCGTCAACGACAGTGTCAGCCAGGATGATGCCAAGCGCCTTCTTCACCAAAACCGGATCGAGAAGCTCCTGGTTGTTGACGACAATGGCCACTGCACCGGTCTGATTACCGTCAAGGACATGGAAAAGGCACAGCTGAACCCTAATGCGTCCAAGGACGCGCAAGGGCGCTTGCGTGTAGCAGCCGCGACCAGCGTTGGCGAGGAAGGCTTTGCAAGGGCAGAACGCTTGGTAGATGCAGGTGTTGATATGGTCGTTGTCGATACCGCCCACGGCCATTCCCAAAAGGTCCTGGACATGGTCAGCCAGGTCAAGAAACTGTCCAATTCAGTGCAGGTTCTTGCGGGCAATGTCGCCACATCAGAGGCAACAAAAGCTCTGATCGATGCCGGAGCGGATGCCGTAAAGGTCGGGATTGGCCCAGGATCTATCTGCACGACACGGATTGTGGCTGGCGTTGGGATGCCCCAATTGACCGCGATTATTGAATCGGTCAACGAGGCAAACAAGCAAGGCGTGCCGGTCGTGGCCGATGGCGGTATCAAATTTTCGGGTGACCTTGCAAAGGCGATTGCGGCTGGAGCGGGGTCCGTCATGGTCGGCTCCCTTCTCGCCGGAACGGAAGAAAGCCCCGGCGAAGTGTATCTCCACCAGGGCAGGTCGTATAAATCTTATCGCGGTATGGGATCGGTTGGCGCGATGGCACGCGGGTCGGCCGACCGCTATTTCCAGGCGGAAGTCACCGATAATTTGAAGCTGGTCCCGGAAGGCATTGAAGGCCAGGTGCCGTACAAGGGCATGCTTGGCAGTGTCTTGCACCAGTTGGCGGGCGGCCTTCGCGCTGCGATGGGTTATGTCGGCGGCAAGACAATCGAGGACTTCCAAAAGAAGGCCCGTTTCGTCCAGATTTCCGGTGCAGGCCTGCGCGAAAGCCATGCCCACGATGTCACAATCACCCGGGAAAGCCCGAACTACCCGTCCAACGTGTAATTAAGCCAGATGAAACAGAACCAGACGACCGGTTCTCCAGACAGGAATGACTGATGAAAGACGGCGGGCGCCTTGCTGCGGCAATTGAAGTTCTGGAGGAAATCGAGACCCGCCACCGGCCGGTTCAGGCGGCCCTCAAGGAATGGGGAACGTCTCACCGTTTCGCCGGATCCGGGGACCGGACCGTTATCGGCAACCTGGTTTTTGATGCGTTGCGCAACAAGGCGTCCCTTGGCGCTCATATGGAAGATGCTTCGGCAAGAGCGCTCGTGCTGGCAACCTACTGCCTGACTTGGGAAAAAGGGGTGGATGCGCTGACCGCAGTTCTCGAGTCGGACCCTCATGCACCGGAGCCACTGAGCGGCGCCGAGGTCGAACACCTGTCCAATAACATCGGTCCTGAGCCAACTGCCAGCGACGAGGCCGATGTTCCTGGCTGGCTCTGGCCGCAGTTTGAAGCTGTCTTTGGTGTAGATGCCGTTTCGGAAGGAAAAGCACTTGCGGCTCGGGCCCCGGTTGACCTGCGGGTGAACACGCTGAAGTCCAATCGTGACAAACTCCTGAAGCGCCTGGCACACACCGGCGCTGCGGTCACATCGCGGTCGCCAGTTGCCCTTCGGATCGCGGCCAAGCCGGGTCTGGGACGGATGCCGCATGTTCAGGCGGAGGAGGGATACCAGAAAGGCTGGTTCGAACTTCAGGACGAGGCAAGCCAGTTGGCGGCTCTCCTTTCCGGGGCAAAGCCCGGTGAACAGGTTTTAGATTTCTGCGCAGGCGGTGGCGGCAAAACACTCGCATTGGCCGCAATGATGGAAAACAAGGGTCAGCTTTACGCTTCTGACGCGGATCGCTTGCGCCTTGCACCGATCCACGAACGCCTGCAGCGGAATGGCGTCCGGAACATCCAGGTTCGCGATCCTGCATCATCTGATCTGATCGATCTTCAGGGTCAAATGGACCTGGTGTTTATCGATGCGCCTTGCAGCGGCACGGGCGTTTGGCGCCGTCGGCCAGATTCAAAGTGGCGCTTGTCGGAAAAAGCTTTAGCAGACCGCATCGCCGATCAGCGCCGTGTTCTTGAAAATGCCAGCACATACGTCAAACCCGGTGGCCGCCTGCTTTATGCCACCTGTTCAGTTCTGCCGGCAGAAAACCAAGATCAGGCGGAATGGTTTCTGGAAGCGCACCCGGAGTTTGAGGCTCTATCCGCAAAAGACGTTTGGGAAGGGGCCTTACCCGGTGTTGCCCTTCCAAAGTACGTCTCGAAAACGGGTGGCTTGCTGCTCACTCCGGCATCAACAGACACGGATGGGTTTTTCGTCGCTCTCTTCACGCGGCAACACTAAAAAGGCAGCTTGGGGCGGTCAGGAGGAATCCCGGCGTCTCAAGCCCAAGACATTCGGCAAAGCCTCGCCGTCATGTGTAGGCGATCCGGGCAATTTCCGGTCAGAAGGCGCCTGTTCCGGGTCGCCAATAGACCTTTCAAGACAAGCTTCTTCCGAAGATACGTTCTCCGCTGCCTCCATTGCGGAGACCTTTTGAACGCCCCCTTCACCAGGTCCCTGAACATCCTTCGTGAGCCGGTTTACAAGGCTCTTTACCTCGGGCGGAAAGCCCTTGCCCGCGGACAATCCGGTCAGCACCCGGCGCGCCTCTTTGGGGTAGTCCAAAGCGGCAAGCGCGGCGCCAAGCGCATTCATCGCCGCTGCATGGTCTGGATTGCTTTCCAGAACCTTCACCGCATACCGGAGCGCCAGCTTGTGGTCGCCGGTCCGACGGTTCAAAACGCTCAACCGGACAAGCAAACCTTCTGCTTGCGGCGACAACTCCAAGGCAGCTTCGGCAGCCTCGACCGCGTCCTGCAGGTCGTCCCGTCCTTCCAACGCCTGTGACAGCAAGTCGAACGGTTCCGGGTCCTTTGGCGCGGCCTGTGCGGCACGGATCATCAGTTCGACAACGTCGTCAAACCGCTTGCGCCGTAAAAGCGCTTTGCCAAGCCCAGTTAGGGCGTCAAGAAAACCGGGATCGGTTTTCAAAGCCTTCCGGTAATTTGCAATGGCCGATGGCATATCGGACGATTTGATTTGAATGTCGGCCAGGAGGGTGAGCGCGGCAGCATGGTTTGGAAGAAGGGTCACAAGCCGGCGTGCGGTGACCAACCCATCCGCGTATTGTCCGTCCTGATGTAAGACTGTTGCAAGCCCGTATAACGCATTGATGTCATCTGGCGTGCGATCCAGCACTTCAGCAAAATTCTGCCTCGCATTTTCCGTGTCACCAAGCAGCAGCTGGCAATTCCCGAGGCTTGCTCTCGCCTTCATATGATCCGGTTCAGCGAATACGATCCGCCGCAGCTGGGATTGGGCTTCCTCGACCTGGCCCGATTGCAGCATGGCAAGCGCGGTCCTGTAGGCGATTTCGGTATCTTGCGGCGCCATCTCCAGCGCCTTGAGGTAGGTTGCTAAGGCCCGGTCGAGATGCCCTGAGCGTTCCAAGGCAACAGCTTCATCAAAGGTCGTGCGAGCGGCAGCAATCATAAACGGGTCCTGGCACCTGACCGGTGATCGATCAGCGAATCAAATGTGTCGCGAATACTCACCGTAAAAGGGCGCAGAGGCTGCGGTCAAAAGCCAAATCTTGTCTTGCACAGCTTGCGCATTTTGACAGGGTTGCATCCTCCGCCCGAAACCCTGTGGACGAAGCCATCAAAGAATTACAGTGTGCAGTTCCCAGATCGCAGGAAGTGGGTTCAAATTCGTCAAAAGAGACGCTAGAAGCTGCCCATGACCCATCAACACGACCGCCTTCTCATCATCGATTTCGGATCGCAAGTAACGCAGCTGATCGCCCGACGTTTGCGCGAGCTGAATGTCTACTGCGAGATCCATCCCTTTCAGAACGTCACAGATGCGTTTCTGGCCGAGTTCGCGCCCAAGGCCGTGATCTTCTCCGGCGGACCGGACTCCGTGACGCGGGAAGGATCTCCGCGCCCACCGGAAAGCGTCTACGGTCTTGGGGTTCCGATCCTCGGCATCTGCTATGGCCAGCAAGTGATGATGCAGCAGCTCGGCGGCGAAGTGCATGGCGGCAAGATTTCCGGCGGTGGAGGCACTGCCGAGTTCGGCCGGGCCTTCGTGACACCCGCCGGTACCGATCTGTCGATCCTGAACGGCTGGTTTGCCGGTGGCAAGGAACAGGTCTGGATGAGCCACGGCGATCATGTTGCCAAGCTCGCACCGGGGTTCGAGGTTTTCGGCACCTCGCCAAACGCACCGTTTGCGATCACCGCCGACACAGGCCGGAATTTTTATGCCGTCCAGTTTCACCCGGAAGTGCATCACACGCCGAACGGCAAGACGCTTTACGAGAATTTCGTCAAGCTCGCCGGTTTTACTGGCGACTGGACGATGGGCGCCTATAAGGACGATGCCATCGAAAAGATCCGTCAGCAGGTCGGCGACAAGAAGGTCATCTGCGGTCTGTCCGGCGGGGTTGACAGTTCAGTTGCCGCAGTCCTGATCCATGAGGCGATCGGCGATCAGCTCACCTGCGTGTTCGTCGATCACGGCCTGATGCGTCTCAACGAGGCGGATGAGGTCGTCTCCATGTTCCGGGACAACTACAACATCCCGCTGATCCATGCGGATGAGAGCGATCTGTTCCTCGGCGAACTGGACGGCCAGTCCGACCCGGAAACGAAACGCAAGATCATCGGCAAGCTTTTCATTGATGTGTTCCAGAAACACGCCAACGAGATCGAAGGCGCCGAGTTCCTGGCTCAAGGAACGCTCTATCCGGACGTCATCGAGAGCGTCAGCTTCTCGGGCGGGCCTTCGGTGACGATCAAGTCGCACCACAATGTCGGCGGTCTTCCCGAAAAGATGGGCCTCAAACTTGTCGAGCCGCTCCGCGAGCTGTTCAAGGACGAGGTGAGGGCGCTTGGCCGCGAACTCGGCCTGCCGGAAAGCTTCATCGGCCGTCATCCCTTCCCGGGACCGGGCCTTGCCATCCGGTGTCCCGGTGAAATCACCCGGGACAAGCTGGACATCCTGCGCAAGGCGGATGCGGTCTATATTGACCAGATCCGCAAGCACGGTCTCTACGACGAGATCTGGCAGGCCTTCGTTGCGATCCTGCCCGTTCGCACCGTCGGCGTGATGGGCGATGGCCGGACTTACGATTACGCCTGTGCGCTTCGGGCCGTGACCTCCGTCGACGGCATGACCGCCGATTATTATCCATTCAGCCACGACTTCCTGGGCGAAACGGCGACGCGAATCATCAATGAGGTCGAAGGCATCAACCGCGTGACCTACGACATTACGTCGAAACCTCCGGGCACGATCGAGTGGGAGTAGTCTCCACCCGGCCTTGAAACCTGCTCATCCATGCGCATCCTGATCCTGACCGACGCCTCCGACCGGCACTTCTATTTCTGCAACCGGATTGCGTCGGAAGCGGACCATGTCGTGGGCATCATTACCGGCGGAAAAGAGATCAACCGCCCGTGGACAGAGCAGGTCAAAAGAACGTTGACGCGGCATCCTCTGCAATCCGCCCGCCAGTTTTATTTCAAGAAGCGTTATCGAAGTTACGGGCGGGCCATCCGGGTTGAAAAACGCGAAGCCGAGAAACGCTTTTTTGCCGATGGCGCCCGGCAATTTACAGAGACCTTTTCGGAGTTGGTGATCGGGCCTCTCCAGCCATCCGACAGGTCCATCAACGACAGGCGATTCGTGGAACTGATCCGATCATCCGAACCGGATGCTATTGTTGTCATGGGAACATGCATCCTGGGCAGCGCCATCCTGAAGAGCGCGCCGGTCATCTTGAACATGCATACGGGATTATCGCCCTACTACCGGGGGGGACGGACAAATTTCTGGCCATTTATCGAAAATGACCCCGGTTACTTTGGCGTGACCGTTCACAAGATGTCATCTGGGATCGACACCGGAGACATCGTTTATTCCGAACGGATCAAGGTCGAGACAGGCGACACGTTCGGGTCGATCAACGCAAAGAGCATCGTTGCGGGAACGGGTCTTATGATCAAGGCGCTCAAACACTTGCGGGCCGGGACGATGAACGCGCTGCCGCAATGGACGCCTGGAAAACTGTTTCATGACCGCGACTGGACTTTGAAGGCGGCAAAAATCTATTTCGACAACCGCGAGGCCCTCATCGAAAGGCAGATCCAAGGCGAAACCGAAGACGCCTTTTCGGCCATAGTCACCGTCGAGAATGGGCGGGCAAAGAATGGCTAGGCTTTTGAACCGGGCCCTTTATGCGCATGTGATTTTGTACCATGCCGTTTTTGAAACCGTACCGGATGCCATCAACACACATTTTCACAATGTTACGCCAGACGTCCTATATGCGCAGCTTGCGTGGATGAAGCAGTATTTTGATTTCGTGACCGTTGACGAGTTGCGCGCACGTCCTGACCGGGAGGGAACCTGCGCTGTCACATTCGACGATGCCTACAAGTCCGTCTTTCAGAATGCTCTGCCTGTCCTGAACGATCTTAAGATCCCGGCGACAGTGTTCGTGATCGGCTCGACTCTCAGTGGATCTATTTTTTGGCGCGATAAGATCCGCTGGATCATGAAAAACGGTGCAACGGAAGACTTTCTGGAAGCGGCTTCGCCGTTTTGCACTGAGCATGGAATCCGGTCCGCAAATTTCTACAAGCAAACCAAATCACAGAGCGTCCATACTGCTGAGCTAGTGAGGCACGTCGATGATTTCCTGCAAATGCATGAGGCCTTCGAATGGGATGCTTTGAAGCTTTGCGCGGAACAGCAGCAAGAGCTCCTGGACCATCCTCTCCTCAGCTACGGCAACCACACCCATCACCATTATGTCCTGCCGTCGCTTGAAGCGGATGCGAAACGCGCTGAAATCGGTGAAACCGCAAAGCTGCTGACAGAATGCGGGAAAAAACTGAGCGGTGTTTTTTCAATTCCATTTGGCGGCCGCAACATGTTCGACGCGGAAACGCTGAGGCTCATTCACAACGCCGGATACGATGCTGTGTTATTGTCCCGGACGCGGGTGAACCACGTGACGCGCGGGGCGCTGCCGGAGATATCCGGCGTGCCCTACCTTGAACGCTATATGGCCCCGGAGACGCTTGAGATGTTTCAAGATGGTATTGTCGCACTCATCGCGGACGCAGCGGCGCGCGCGACGTCCACCTAAAACAAAAACAATAGCGGCCATGCCCCCACATCACACCAGACCGAGCCTCGACCCAGACTGCGCTTCTTGCGCCGCACTTTGCTGCGTTGTCTTTGCATTCGACCGGTCGGAATCGTTCGCCTATGACAAGGGCGCAGGAGAAGTCTGCAAGAACCTTGCGCCGGATAACACGTGCAAGATTTTCGAAAAACGAAGTGCGCTCGGTTATCAAGGATGCATTACCTACAATTGCTATGGGGCCGGACAGCGGGTCACCCAGGAAGTGTTCAACGGCAGAAGCTGGCGCGACGATAAGGCTCTTCTGACGCCGATGGGAGAGGCTCTTTCGGTCCTGAGACGGATCCATGAACAGTTGATGCTTTTGCGCGCGGCTACAGGTCTGCCGCTTTCGGAATCTGAAAAGGAAGTTCTCTATCGCCTTGAAGGCAGGCTGACCCCGGAAGCTGCCTGGACCCAGGATGCGCTGGCAGGCTACCCGATTGACACGGTTTGCCGGGACGTGGCTGTGTTTTTAAAGCAGTTGCAGCGTCACGTTTAAGGACCTGTTACTTGGCGCAGGCAATACAAAATGCCGCCAGAGGGTCAACGTACAGTCTCTTGGCGGCTATCTCCTCACCGCACGACACGCAATACCCGTAATCACCATCATCAAGCCGGTTTAGAGCGGCATGAATTCTCTGAATGTCTGCGCGCCGCTGACGTTCGGAGGCTTGCGCCATGGCCTGGCCTTGCAAGGCATCCATACGGGACAAGCGTCCGACGGCCTGCTGATCAAGCGCGACCGTCGCGCGCGCTTCCTCAGACAGCGCACTTAGCTCTTCCAAATCGACTTTCATCGCCAGCAATCTGTTCCGGACGCTTGATGCATCGTTCATCCGACACCCTCCACAGCTCAGCATGGCCGCGGCACTAACTTTTTTCAAGCAGCCGTGTCAGACGGCTCCGCTGCGACACTCTTTCGGCGATTAACGGCATCGTGACTTTGCAACCGCTTGCAATGCAACCAGTATCGCGTTGTGCATTCGGCGGAATATTTCGCACGGACAATAACGTTCGGCCTCACAGTAACCCAACCAGGGTTCGGGCCTAATATCCGTTCAATTTACAACGGCATATACAGCTCAAAAAGGGACACTCATGAAAACTCTGCACCTCCTGGCAGCAAGCTTGTTTGCCGGTCTGGTTTCGGTCTCTAGTGACGCTGCGCAGGCGGGCGATGTTGAAATCGTCAATGCGGAGGCACGAAAATCGGGCGACAGCTGGACGTTTTCAGTCACCTTGCGCCATGAAGACACCGGCTGGGAGCACTATGCGGACCAATGGGCGGTCTATAGCACTTCTGGCGACTTGCTGGGCGAGCGGGTCCTGTTTCATCCGCATGTCGAGGAGCAGCCGTTTACACGGTCACTGTCCGGCGTCAAAATACCGGACGGGATGACAAAGGTGATCATCCGGGCGAGGGACAATGTGGACGGCGTCTCACCGCAGGCGTTTGAATTGACTTTGCCGGATTGAGGGCATTCGGCCGGCCGAAGCGCGAAGCGGTTCTCAGCCTTGTCCGTTCACGAAGGCGAGAATCCCATCCGCGACAAACTGGACCGACAAGGCGGCCAGCAGAACGCCAAGAAGCCGGGTGATCACCAACTGGGCCGTGTCTCCAAGAGCCCGCTCAATCCGGTCGGCAAGCAAAAATGCGCCCAGGCAGCTCAGCAGGATGATCGTGATCACACCGCCAAGACCCGCATAGGTCATTGTGTCCGGGGCCTGGCTGGACAAAAGAATAATCGCGGAGATCGCCGCGGGCCCTGATATCAACGGGATTGCCAGCGGGAAGATGGCTAGTTCGTTCACGGTGCCATGATGGGCGTCGGACGACTCGACCGCTTTTTCAGCCGTCTCGGTCTTGCGCTCCTGCCGCTTGCCGAAAATCATTTCAATCGCAATCAGGAACAGCAAAATGCCGCCAGCAACCCGGAAGGCTGAAACGGAGATCCCAAGAACGTTCAGTACGGTTTGCCCGGTGAAGTAAAAAACACCCAAAATGGCTGCAGCTGTGACCGTTGCCCGGATCGCGACCCTGCGCCGGTCTGCCGGGCTCATTCCGGCCGTTACGGCGAGGAACATGGGGGCAAGCCCAACAGGATCAATGGTGACGAAAAGCGTCGCAAATGCATTGATGTAATAGTCGAGCATGACCCTGTCCGGTCTCCGTAACTGGCGTTGATTCCGGCCTGTTCTAGCGGCCTTTGCGCAAACACGCGACAGCGCGTCCCAAACTATTTTTCGAGCCTGTGCATACCCTTTGTAACCGTCTGTAATTAATGACGAATTACTGAGGCGGAAAACTGTCGGCTATTTGGTCTGCAGAATTGAATCGGATATAAAAGAACCAGCAATAACAAACAAATGAGTGTCTTCCTTGGCTGACCAGGACAACAGCACACCTTCAGGCGCATCGCCCTCCGACATCAAGCCGATCTCAATCGTCGACGAAATGAAAGCGAGCTATCTCGATTACGCCATGAGCGTGATCGTGTCGCGCGCGCTTCCCGACGTACGCGACGGCCTGAAACCCGTTCACCGGCGCATTCTCTACTCCATGAACGAGAACGGTTACGATTGGAATAAACCGTACCGGAAGTCGGCCCGCGTGGTCGGGGACGTCATCGGTAAATACCACCCGCACGGTGACAGCGCGATTTATGAAGCGCTTGTCCGTATGGCGCAGCCTTTCTCCCTGCGGCTTCCCCTCATTGATGGCCAGGGCAACTTCGGCTCCGTCGACGGCGATCCCGCCGCGGCGATGCGCTACACCGAATGCCGACTGGAGAAAGTCGCTCACAAGCTTCTGGACGATATCGACAAGGATACGGTCGATTTCCAGGAAAACTACGACAACTCCGAAACCGAACCGGTTGTTTTGCCGGCCAAGTTCCCGAACCTCCTGGTCAACGGAGCCGGCGGTATCGCGGTTGGAATGGCGACCAACATTCCGCCCCATAATCTGGGCGAAGTGATCGACGCAGCCATCGCCATCATGGAAAATCCGGCGATGACGCTGGAAGAGATCATGCAGATCGTACCGGGGCCAGATTTCCCAACCGGCGGTATGATCCTCGGGCGCGCGGGTATTCGCAATGCCTTTGAAACGGGGCGCGGCTCGGTCGTCATGCGCGCCAAGGTCGATACGGAGGAAATCCGCAAAGACCGCTGGGCGCTGATCGTCACCGAGATCCCTTATCAGGTCAACAAATCGACCATGATCGAGAAGATCGCGGAAATGGTCCGCGACAAGCGGGTCGAGGGAATTTCGGATATCCGCGATGAGAGCGACCGCTCCGGCATGCGCGTTGTCATCGAACTCAAACGCGATGCAGTGCCCGATGTTGTGTTGAACCAGCTCTACCGGTTTAGCCAATTGCAGACCTCGTTCGGCTGCAACATGGTGGCTCTGAACGGCGGCAAGCCGGAGCAGATGAACCTGTCCGACATGCTGCGGGCGTTTGTTTCATTCCGCGAGGAAGTGATCCAGCGCCGGACGCGTTTTCTTCTCAAGAAATGCCGTGATCGGGCGCACATCTTGGTGGGTCTCGGCATTGCCGTTGCCAATATCGACGAAGTCATCAAGCTCATCCGGGCAGCTCCAGATCCGGCAACCGCCCGGTCGCAATTGATGGAGCGGAACTGGCCCGCCAAGGATGTTGAAGATCTGATCCGCCTGATCGACGATCCGCGTCACATGGTGCAGGAAGACGGGACCTATAAGCTGTCGGAAGAACAGGCCCGGGCGATCCTGGATCTGCGTCTGCAGCGTCTGACCGCAATGGGCCGTGAAGAAATCGAAGAAGAGTTGAACAAGATCGGCGCGGAGATCTCGGATTACCTGGATATCCTGCGCTCCAGAGCCCGGATCCAGGAAATCGTCCGGTCCGAAATGCTGGAAATCAAGGAAGAATTTGCGACACCGCGCCGAACTGAAATCATTGAAGGCGGAGCGGATTTCGACGAGGAAGACCTGATCCAGCGTGAAGACATGGTCGTGACCGTGTCCCATGGCGGCTATATCAAGCGTGTGCCGCTGGCCACTTACCGTGCGCAGCGGCGCGGCGGCAAGGGCCGGGCGGGCATGGCCACCAAGGATGAGGATTTCGTCACCCGCCTGTTTGTTGCCAATACCCACACGCCGGTTCTGTTCTTCTCGTCCCGTGGCATTTGCTACAAGATGAAGGTCTGGCGTTTGCCGCTCGGCGGCCCGACCTCGCGTGGCAAGGCTTTGGTCAACATGCTGCCGCTCGAGCAGGGCGAACAGATCACCTCCATTCTGCCACTTCCGGAGGACGAGGAAACCTGGGCAAATCTCGACGTCATGTTCGCGACAGTGCGCGGCACGGTTCGGCGAAACAAGCTCTCCGATTTCGTCAACATCAACCGCAACGGCAAAATTGCGATGAAACTGGAAGATGGCGACGGCATTGTCGGGGTTGATACATGTTCTGAGCATTCGGATGTCATGCTGACCACCAATTCCGGCCAGTGCATCCGCTTCCCGGTGACAGATGTCCGTGTCTTCGCCGGACGGAACTCGGTTGGCGTTCGCGGGATCCGTCTTGCGGACGGAGATCATGTAATCTCCATGCAAATCTTGCATCACATTGATGTCGATGCCGAGGAGCGTGCCGCCTACCTGAAGCTCTCCCGTGCGCTGCGCGGCGAGGCGGATGAGAACGGCAATGGTGCGCCAGATGAAGAAGGCGTTGTTGCCGGCGATCTGCCGCAAGAACGCTATGCGGCCATGAGCGCCGCAGAGCAGATCATTCTGACCATATCCGAGAACGGATACGGCAAGCGTACCTCGTCCTTTGAATACCGGGTCACGGGCCGGGGCGGAAAAGGCATTACCGCAATGGCGGTCAATAACCGGAACGGCGGTCTTGTTGCGTCCTTCCCGGTTGAGGAAAGCCATCAGATCATGCTTGTAACGGATGGCGGCCAGCTGATCCGCTGCCCAGTGGACGGCATCCGGATTGCCGGCCGGGCAACACAGGGCGTGATCGTCTTCAAGACAGCCGACGATGAAAAGGTCGTCGCCGTCGAAGGGATTTCCGAAGTCGACGAAGACGAAGATCTGCTAGAGGCCGAGGAAGGCACAGCGCCAGACGGTGAAACTAGTGGAGAGACACCAACTGATAACTCCGGAGACGCGAATACCGGCGAAGGCGAAGGCGAGGGCGGCCCGGAGGCCTAAACCTTACGGCTTCCGGCATCGTCCGGGATCTGAAACGACAACAGCGGCCAGGGTGGAACCTGAGCCGCTGTTTGCCGTTCGGGGGGAGGTCAATTTGAAAGTTAGTTGGCGGCCGGGTACCGGGCCAGGATCGTTTCATTGACGGTCGGGCTGGCTTTCTCCACCGTCGTATAGGAGACATTACGCACCTTGCGGCCGCCATTCAGAGCAGACGCACAGTCTTCGCTCCAGGCGCCCCACGCTTGTGAGTCGCAGGAATTTGCACGGTCCGGACCGGCTGCGCGGTCGGACTTTGTGGCAAGCAGGCCCTGGGTTGCCGTATGTGTCAGTTCCCCGGCCTGCGAGGCCTTGCTGGAATTGATCGTGAAAATCCCGGCCGCAGCGACCGTCAGGACGGCAAGCAGGAAGACCACTGCAATTTTCATATGCGCGGTCTGGTCTACTGCTTCTGCGGAAATCGCAAAGGGCTGAAACCCGGTCCGGGTTTCGTTCAAGGGGGTTTCCTGCATGCTCCTCATTTTCTTGGCTCCTGCTCACGCCGTATGTCGATGGAGCCACCATGCCCCAGTCCGGGCAAGGGGGATGTGACCCCTGTCACATTTTGGCGGGTGATGAGATTTGCAGCACTTGAAGCCGCTATGCCTTGTGGCCTGCGGGCCGGCAGAGTATGGAAGAACCCATGACACGTATCGCGCTCTATCCGGGTTCCTTTGATCCGGTCACAAACGGCCATATGGACATTTTGCGGCAAGCGCTCGCGCTGGCGGACAAGGTGGTCGTCGCTATCGGCATTCATCCGGGCAAATCACCGCTTTTCAGTTTCGAAGAACGGGTCAACCTGATTCACGCATCCGCGGAAGCAGAGTTCTCCGGCGCTGAAGCTGCCCGGATTGAGGTGATTTCCTTTTCAGACCTCGTGATCAATACGGCCCGGTCCCAAAATGCATCCTATCTTGTCCGTGGTCTGCGGGACGGCACTGACCTTGACTACGAAATGCAAATGGCCGGAATGAACGGAACCCTGGAGCCGGACATCAGAACGGTGTTTTTGCCCGCTTCGCCAAATGTTCGCCACATCACCGCGACACTTGTCCGGCAGATCGCGAAAATGGGCGGGGAAATCTCGGCATTTGTTCCAAAGCCCGTTGCAGATCCGCTCCGGGACCGGGCAAACCCGGTGCCGAACTAAAATATCCACCTGAATTGAACTCTAGGAGACCCCAGTGTCACGACTATTTGCAGTTTTCACTCTGCTGGCCAGCCTGTTTGTTCTGCCGGCCACAGGCCTTGCTCAGGATCTGGATCCTGAAAACACGCTGTATCTGGACCTCAAGGACGGTCGGGTGGTTATTCAGCTGCGTCCGGATCTGGCCCCAAACCACGTTGCTCGGATCAAGGAGCTGACACGCGAAGGGTTTTATGACGGCATCGTCTTCCACCGCGTCATCGACGGCTTTATGGCGCAGACCGGCGACCCCACTGGAACAGGAATGGGCGGGTCAAACAAACCGGACATCAATGGCGAATTCAGTCAGGCGCCGTTCAAGCGCGGCACCCTTGGAATGGCGCGTTCCTCCAGCCCGAACAGCGCGAATTCTCAGTTCTTTATCATGTTTGACGACGGTGACTGGCTAAACGGCCAATACACCGTGTTCGGCGAAGTCGTGGATGGCATGTCTTTTGTCGACAACATCACAAAGGGCGAGCCGCCTGCGAACCCCGACAAGATCGTCAAAATGCAAGTTGCAGCGGACGCCGGCTAAAGCACCGCACAGACTCACAAAACATCCCAAAGGAGACCATAATGGCTGACATCAAAGACGCCGAAAACACATTGCTCATGGAAACCAGCCAGGGCTCGATTGTCATTGAAATGAAACCGGATCTTGCCCCGACCCACGTGGCCCGGATCAAGGAACTGGTGCGCGAAGGCTTCTATGACGGCATCAAGTTTCATCGTGTGATCGACGGTTTCATGGCGCAAACCGGCTGCCCGCAAGGCACTGGCACCGGCGGCTCCGGTCAAAAACTGAAAGCCGAATTCAGCCAGGAAAAGCACGTGCGCGGCACTTGCTCCATGGCGCGCGCCATGGACCCGAACTCCGGCGACAGCCAGTTCTTCATCTGCTTCACGGATGCACCATGGCTCGATGGCCAATACACCGTTTGGGGCCAGGTCATTGACGGCATGGACAATGTCGACAAGATCAAACGTGGTGAGCCGGTCGTTGATCCCGACAACATTGTCTCCTTGAAAGTCGCAGCTGACGCTTAAGTTCAGACACCACAAGCTTATGGCACAGCGCGGGTGGCAACATCCGCGCTGTGTTTGTTTCCGCTTCCGGTTGACCTAATGCCAATCGGGCAGTATCAGCCCCAGCGAACACCCCCGAAAACCGGACCAATCAGCCTTCACCATGCGTGTCGATCAATTTGACTTTGAACTTCCCAATGAACGGATTGCCTTGCGGCCCGCACGTCCCCGCGACGCGGCCAGAATGCTCGTTGTGCGGCCTGGGCAAACACCTGAACTAAGCGACAAGGGCGTACGCGATCTTCCCGCTCTTTTGGAGCCCGGTGATGCACTTGTCTTCAACGATACGAAAGTCATTCCGGCACAGCTTGAGGGCAAACGGATCCGTGGGGATATTGAAGCCGGGATCAGCGTTACCCTGCACCTGAGGTCTGCAGCTGACCGGTGGAAGGCTTTTGTGCGGCCGGCCAAGAAACTCCAGATCGACGACCTTGTTGTTTTTGAAGGCAATGGTGCTCGGTTGACGGCGACGGTGAGGGAAAAGGCCGACGGCGGCGAGGTTCTGCTGGTCTTTGATTGTTCGGGACCGGATCTGGATGTTGCCATTGCACAGGTGGGTCACATTCCCTTGCCGCCATACATTGCGCAAAAACGCGGCGAAGATGAACAGGACCGCCAGGATTATCAGACCATCTTTGCCGAAAAAGATGGCGCCGTCGCAGCCCCGACAGCCGGATTGCATTTCACGCCAGAGCTGCTGGAGGCCATCAAGGCGCGCGGCATCGAGATGCACAGGGTGACCCTCCATGTCGGGGCAGGCACCTTCCTGCCGGTTAAGGCCGACGATACAAATGATCACAAGATGCATGCCGAATGGGGGGAGGTCTCCGGGGAAACCGCTGCCGCTCTTCAAGCCGTCAAGGCGCGGGGCAACAAGGTGGTCAGCATCGGCACAACATCCTTGCGCATTCTGGAGAGCGCGGCGCAGGAAACCGGGACAATTGCACCTTTCGCCGACGAGACATCGATCTTCATCACGCCCGGCTACAAGTTCAAAGCAATTGACGCGCTGATGACTAACTTCCATCTGCCACGGTCGACATTGTTTATGCTGGTCTCGGCGCTGTCTGGTCTTGAGACGATGCGGGCGGCCTATCAGCATGCCATCGACACCGAATACAGGTTCTACAGCTATGGCGATGCGTCGCTGCTGTTCCCAGACGCTAGCCAGGACGCACCTTCATGACCGGGACCAAGAAATTCGGCTTCAAACTGATCACCACCGATGGCATGGCCCGCCGTGGTGAAATCACGACACCGCATGGTGTGGTCCGCACGCCGGCTTTCATGCCGGTTGGAACACAGGCAACGGTAAAAGCCATGTTCACCGACCATGTTCGGGACACCGGCGCGGATGTCGTTCTGGGAAACACCTACCACCTGATGCTCCGCCCCACTGCCGAACGTGTCGACCGGCTGGGCGGCCTGCACAAGTTTATGAACTGGCCGCACACGATCCTGACCGACAGTGGCGGGTTCCAGGTGATGTCTTTGGCACAGCTCCGAAAGCTGGATGAGGACGGTGTCCGGTTCCAGAGTCATATCGATGGCAGCAAGCACCACCTGACCCCGGAGCGCTCCGTCGAAATTCAAGGCCTGCTTGGTTCGGACATTCAGATGCAGCTTGATGAGTGCATCAAGCTGCCAAGCCCGCCCGAAGAAGTGCAGCGCGCCATGGAATTGTCGCTGAGGTGGGCGGAGCGGTCCCGTGCTCAATTTGAGAAAATGGGCGGCCCGGGCAAAGGGCAGGGGCTCTACGGCATTGTTCAAGGCGGAGATGTGCCAGACCTGCGCATCCGCTCCGCTGAAGCGCTCGCCAAACTGCCCATGGAAGGCTACTCCGTCGGCGGCCTCGCTGTTGGTGAGCCGCAGGAGGTCATGTTGAAGATGCTCGACATCACCACCCCCGTCATGCCGGTCGACAAGCCACGCTACCTGATGGGCGTTGGAACACCTGACGATCTTCTGGAGAGCGTGAAACGCGGGATCGATCAGTTTGACTGCGTCATGCCAACCCGTGCCGGACGGCATGGATTGGCATACACCCGGTTTGGCAAGGTCAACTTGAAGAACGCCCGGCACCAGGACGACCCACGCCCCTTGGACGAAGAGAGCACATGCCCGGCGACGAGCACCTACAGCCGTGCTTATCTGCACCACCTGTTTCGCGCAGGAGAAGCCCTCTCCGGAATGCTGCTGACCTGGAACAACATCGCCTATTACCAAACCCTGATGCAGGGCATGCGCGACGCGATTGAGGAAAGCCGGTTCGAGGATTTTTACGCCAAAACCAAGGAAGATTGGGCGCGCGGCGATATCGCCGCGCTGTAATCCAAACTGGAAAGCCGCCGGGCGTTAGGCTGCAAAACCCTCAGACTTGGTAAGATAGCAGCCCGAAATGCGCCAGGTGCCGTCCTCTTGCTGCTCGAAGCTATAAAGGGCAAGCCAGTTCTGCCCTTTCGGACCTGTCACATAGACTTCTTGCGTCGGGCCGAAGCTGGTCATTTTGGATTGCCCGAAAGTCACGTCTTTCGGGCGGTAGACGGGCTGATAGCCATTCCGGACCATTTCCATGAAAAACTCAGGCGTTTGAAACCTCTGCTGCAGCCCGCTTGTAGCAAAGGAAAATGCGGTCCGCGCATCATCGGCGGCAAACGCGTTCATCTGGTTCTTGATAATTGATTGGAAAACGGAACTGTCAAAGTCAGCCTCGGCTGCGGCGGGACTGAGTGTGATCAAGCCAAATAGAAGGCCCGCACCGAGTGGTTTGAGAAGAGATTTCAGCATGACCATTATCTCCGTTTCCAATGACAACGGTTAGTATACGCTGAAATTTCTTTTCCAGATCCTTTACACCCCCAATGAAACGCGACGTCAGCTAGAAGAGTTGTCTCCGTCACTATCTTCGGAGTGTTTTGGTATCACTGCCCGCCAGGCAGCTGCCCCTTCAACCCTCTCCAGTTTTCAGAAAAACTACAAACGCCACAAATGGATGGCGTCAGGCTTCAAGTCCCGGTCCAGACAGGCGGGAATATCGGCAACAAGGCCGGACCGGCCGGAAAAAATTCTGTTGATGAGCGGCCATGCATCCCCGTCTTCGAAGAAATCCCGATGCGGAACGGCAAGCACAAGGGCGTCCGCATCTCTCAAGTCTTCCTCTCCGCAAAGCTGCAGCCCATATTCTGTTCTTACATCTTTGGGAGCGGCCAACGGATCGTGAACCACCACACCGGCACCGAACTTGCGCAGTTCGTGGACGAGATCGATGACCTTCGAGTTCCTCGTATCTGGAACATTTGCTTTGTAGGTCACCCCGAGAATACCGATCTTCGGCGGCATCGCGGTCCCCAGTTTCACGCATTCCTGGATCACTTTGCCGGCCACAAAGCCCGGCATCATTTCATTGGTTCCTCTGCCCGCAAGGATTACCTGCGGCGTCAGACCGATCTCGTGGGCCTTGTGCGTGAGGTAATAGGGGTCCACACCGATGCAATGACCGCCGACAAGGCCTGGCTGGAAGGGAAGAAAGTTCCACTTGGTCCCGGCTCCGGCAAGAACATCCCGCGTGTCGATATCCATCTGATGGAACAGCACGGAAAGCTCGTTCATCAAGGCGATGTTGAGGTCGCGCTGCGTGTTTTCGATAACCTTGGCAGCCTCCGCGACCTTAATTGAGGGCGCAATATGAATACCGGCCTGAACAACCGATCCGTAGACTTGCGCCAACACGGACAGGGCGTCCTCCGATGAGGCCGATACGATCTTAACGATGTCGGCAAATCCGCGCTCGGTATCGCCCGGATTGATCCGTTCCGGCGAGTAGCCAACGTGGAAAGCCTCGCCAAGTTTGCCGCCGGATGTTTCCTCCAGGATCGGAATGGCTATGTCTTCCGTTGCACCGGGAAAGACTGTCGATTCAAAAACAACGATGGCTCCTTTTTTGAGGTTTTGCCCGGCAATCCGGGCTGCCCCTTCGAAAGGCTCCAAGTTTGGCCGTTTCGCATCGTCAACGGGTGTTGGAACCGCGACAATGACAATATCGCAGCATTTCAAGACACCAGCGTCGCTTGAAAAGGATAATTGTCTGAGATTCAGATCCCCGGCACCAACGGATCCAGTGGAATCAACGCCTCTTGTCAGCTCATCAATCCGCCGCGCGCTGATGTCAAAACCATGGACCTGATATCCTTTTGCGGCAAAGGCCACGGCCACTGGTAGGCCGACATATCCAAGTCCAATGACGCCTATGGAAACGTTCGGTAAATCGTCTGTGCTCATGTCAAACCGGAAAAAAGACCGCACTGGCGGGCGCCAGCACGGTCACTCCTAAAGGGTCTCGGCCTAGAGGATCAAGCCCGAAGTTTAGTTCCTGGAGCATCGGGCGTTTTGTCAGCAACACCCGAATATGCTTCATCAATCCCTAGTCGGTCCGCTTAGGGCGGTATGTCGGGTCCGCCTTATCGGCCGCTGGTCTAGGCTATTCGGCTGCTAGCGGCTGCTGAAGCATCTCTTCCATGAACGGCACCAGTTCGCTGGCCAGCTTTGGATCATCAAGTCCGAAGGCGATATTGGCGCTCAAAAAACCGGCCTTGCTTCCACAATCATAGCTCCGCCCTTCAAACTTCAAGGACGAGAACGCCTGATCCTGCATCAAGGACAACATGCTGTCCGTCAGCTGGATCTCGCCGCCGGCCCCTTTCCCCTGGTTTTCCAGAAGCTGGAAGATTTCCGGCTGAAGAATGTAGCGGCCGGTAATCATGAGATTGGATGGCGCCGTGCCGGGGGCAGGCTTTTCGACCATGTTCGAAATCCGGCTGGCGGATTCGTTAATCGTGTCCGCAAGCTCCACAATCCCGTATTGGTGTGTCTGGTCTTCAGGCACTTCTTCCACGGCGATGATATTTCCACCGGTCCGGTCATAGAGATCGACCATCTGCTTCAGGCAGCTGACTTGCGATTTGATGATCACGTCCGGCAACAGGATCGCAAAGGGTTCGTCGCCGATAATATCGCGTGCGCACCAGATTGCATGGCCAAGTCCGAGCGGGGCCTGCTGCCGCGTAAAGCTGGTGGAGCCTGGCTTTGGCCTGTGCGCTTCAAGGAGCTCCAGCGCGGCCGTCTTGTTGCGCGACTTCAGCGTATCCTCCAGCTCGTAGGCCATATCGAAATGATCTTCGATAACATGTTTGTTCCGGCCGGTGACGAAGGCGATATGCTCAATGCCGGCGGCACGAGCCTCGTCGACAACATATTGAATGATCGGACGGTCAACGATCGTCAGCATTTCCTTCGGAACGGCTTTGGTCGCGGGAAGAAAACGCGTCCCAAGCCCTGCGACTGGCAAAACGGCCTTCCGGATGGGTTTGCTCATTTGATGTCGTCTTTCTTTTTTCCGTCGGATCAAATCGCCCAGAAGATAGCGATACCGAACCCTTGATACAATATCGGCCCTTTCAGGGCCCATAGCCGCGCCGTAACGGTTTAAGCTGGATTGGGCAAGGCGTTAGCCGCGATTTTCCGCAATTCACACCGCCCTCCGGAAGCAAAGTCTATCACCACCAAATTTCGGATAGCAGAGAACATCTATCGGATTAAATCGATTAGATTCTGGTGCCGCTCATCCGCCGCAACTGGTTGCGGCTCGCCAAAAAGAAGGATATGGAACACGCGAAGATGGCAAGGAGTGAACGGGCGCAAAGCTCTGTCACCAGTTTTCAAAGGCACACAATGACAAGCGCAAATCGCTCGGTATCGGTCGGCAATGTGACGTTCGACAATAATGCGGCCTTCAGCCTGATCGCAGGACCATGTCAGATGGAAAGCCGTGACCATGCCTTGGAGTGCGCGGCAGCAATCAAGGAAATCACCGGGAAACTTGGCATAGCAACGGTTTTCAAGGCATCCTTTGACAAGGCCAACCGGACATCCATCTCGGCGACCCGCGGCGTTGGCCTCAAAGAAGCTTTGCCGGTCTTCGCGGAAATCCGTGAAAAATATGGCATGCCGACGCTGACCGACATCCATTCGGCTGATCAATGTGGCCCGGTTGCCGAAGCAGTTGATGTGTTGCAAATCCCTGCGTTCCTGTGCCGGCAGACCGACTTGCTGGTTGCGGCCGCGAATACCGGTGCCGTGATCAACGTCAAAAAGGGGCAATTTCTGGCCCCATGGGACATGAAAAATGTCCTTGGAAAAATCGTTGAATCAGGAAATCCCAACGTCCTTCTCACGGAGCGTGGTGCGAGTTTTGGTTACAACACACTGGTGAGCGATATGCGCTCTCTTCCAATCATGGCTGAAACCGGAGCCCCGGTGGTGTTCGATGCTACGCACTCGGTGCAGCAGCCGGGCGGGCTTGGAACATCGTCCGGCGGTGACCGGCGCATGGTCTCAGTCCTTGCCAAGGCCGCCGTTGCGGTTGGTATTGGTGGCCTGTTCATGGAAACGCATCCAGACCCGGACAACACCACGTCCTCTGACGGGCCGAATATGATCCCGCTAAAAGACCTTGGGGGTTTGCTCCGGCACCTGCAAAGCCTCGATCAGATTACAAAATCCGCCGGAGCATCCGGCGCCTAAACTGACCTTTGCCGCGGCTAGACCGCGGCTTTCTTATGCTCTACGTGTGCGCATAACTGGCCGGATACCGACCTGGCAATCGCAGAGAGTGTCTTCCCACAAGGTACATGCGACAAGGGAGTTCGTTTCATGACCGCAATTATCGACATCGTCGGACGTCAAATTTTCGACAGCCGGGGAAACCCGACTGTTGAGGTCGACGTATTTCTTGAAGACGGTTCCTTTGGCCGCGCAGCTGTCCCGTCCGGGGCTTCAACCGGCGCTCATGAGGCTGTCGAGCTGCGCGATGGCGGCAGCAAGTATCTCGGAAAAGGTGTTCAAAAAGCTGTCGACGCCGTCAACGGCGAAATCTTCGAGACCATCGGAGGCCTTGAGGCAGAAGACCAGCTTCAGATCGACAGTGCCATGATCGAACTGGACGGCACGCCGAACAAGGCACGCCTTGGCGCCAACGCCATCCTCGGCGTGTCCTTGGCCGTTTCCCGGGCAGCAGCTCAGGCATCCGGTCTTCCGCTCTACCGCTATGTCGGAGGCACGTCCGCGCGCACACTGCCTGTTCCGATGATGAACATTATCAACGGCGGTGAGCATGCCGACAATCCGATCGATTTCCAGGAATTCATGATCATGCCGGTCGGGGCTGAAAGCCTCAGCGAAGCCGTGCGCATGGGTTCAGAAGTCTTCCATACCTTGAAGAAAGCTCTGTCCGCTGCCGGTTACAACACCAATGTCGGCGATGAAGGCGGCTTTGCTCCGAACCTGGCATCCACGGATGACGCCATCGGGTTCGTCATGAAGGCAATTGAAAGCGCGGGTTACAAGCCGGGTGAGGACATGTTCCTTGCACTCGATGCAGCGTCGACCGAGTTCTTCAAGGACGGGAAATACGTTCTGGAAGGCGAGGGTAAGACACTAAGCCCTGAGGAAATGGCGAAGTATCTGGAAGATCTGGTCAACCGTTACCCGATCATCTCCATCGAGGACGGTCTTGCCGAAGACGACTGGGACGGCTGGAAGGCCACCACGGAACTGGTTGGAAACAAATGCCAGTTGGTCGGCGATGATCTGTTCGTGACCAACTCGGAGCGCTTGCGCAAAGGCATCGGCCTTGGCGTCGCCAACTCGATCCTCATCAAGGTGAATCAGATCGGAACGTTGTCCGAAACCCTGGATGCTGTCGAGACCGCCCACAAGGCTTCTTATACAGCCGTTATGTCTCACCGCTCCGGTGAAACCGAAGACTCAACCATTGCCGATCTTGCAGTGGCCACCAACTGCGGGCAGATCAAGACGGGGTCGCTGGCCCGCTCTGACAGGCTTGCAAAATACAATCAGCTGATCCGTATCGAAGAAGAGCTTGGACCTCAGGCAATCTATGCAGGCCGGTCCGTTTTGAAGGGCTGACCTTTCCAAACGGCAGACCAAGAAAACCCCGCAACCTCCAAGGTTTGCGGGGTTATTTTGTTGAAAACAGGATCGTCTTTAAAGGTTTGTCTCGGGAAACTGCGCTGCTGCGATCAACGGATCCCCGGAGTAAATTGCGGGATGGCACAGGTCCGTGACCTCCAGCAGCCGGAAACAGGCAACGGATGCATCCGCCGCATTTCCGAACGGTCCGATCAATAGGGAAACGGTCCCCGGCTTTTCTGAGCTCTCAAATAGCAACGGTCGAAGATCGCGCATGCGTTCTTCGTTCTGATCCTTGATGGTGGCCCAAGCTTGGGCCGCAGCTGCAGTCGAGGAATAGTACCCGACAAGCGCCCCGAAATCGCTTCGCTTAAGAAGGCTTTCGCCGCCACTGCTACGGAACCGGCCAGACGCGCCTGACGGAGATACAATCAGCTCATCTGGCGCAAGCCCGCCCGAAGGCGCGTTGACTGGCGCCGGTTCAAACCGCGCCTCGGGATTGATCGATGCCGTGGTTTCTGGCGGTTCAGACGTTTGCGGCAACTCGACAACGCGCACCGGATCGGTGAAGTAGGTCGGGAGGTCTACGGAAGGAGCAGGTTGGGTTTCCAACGTCCTGTTGAGATTGATGGTCCGCGGCACTCTCCGTCCATCAGCCGAATTTATTTCGGCGAGCGGCTCCTGCCGCGCCCCGCTAGCAGGGGCGGGAGCAACTTGATCCAGGCCACTCTCAGAGACCAAAAGCTCCACAGGGCCCGGCTTGGCAACCGGCACCATTGGCCGGGCACCATTGTTTGCAGCCAATAGTGCGCGCTCTGAAGGATTGGCTGCTGAAATATCATCAGCGGATCCAACTGCATCTGCCGCAGAAGTCGGTGCCTCAATGACACTTGTCTTCTTTTCCAATGCCGCAATGCGGCGTGAATAGGCGATGTTTTGCTCCGACAAAGCACTCAACCGCCGGCGGAGCCCGATGATTTCCTTTTGCAGCACTTCGATATGCGCAAGGCTGACCGGATCGGCAGTCTGGCCGGCCCCGCCAGGTACGCGCATGACCTCGATGGGCAAACGTCCGGCAACTGGCGTGGATGCCGTCGTCTCAATATCCCCAGGGGGCGGCAGCGTTATACTCGCGACTTCTGTGGACGGTATGCGCGCATGTCCGGAAGCAAATTTGAAGGACGCAAGTCCTATTGTTGCCATCAAAACCGCAGCGAACGCCCACGATAAAACCCCAACACGCATGGGCGTGAAGGTTTCCTGGACAGTTTCCCGCACTGTTTTTCTCGCTTGCGGCTGCACCACCGAATCCTGCGGTCTGGAACGAATCTCAACGAAGATAGGTCATTTGTCGTTAATTATGGTTAATGAAATGGAAACGTGGGCAAGGCTGCGAAGAGTTCTTCCAAACTTCTGTGGATCGGGGCATATAGAGCGCCGACTAACGCCCACTGGATTGGCCGCAAAAGGTACCAACACTTCATGACAACGCGTACTTGCCATTCGATTGTTCTTGCTGCCGGACTTGGCACCCGTATGAAATCCGATCTACCAAAGGTCATGCATGAAATTGCAGGTTTACCGCTGGTTGGCCACGTTCTAAAGGCGCTTGCACAAGCGGGATCCGAACGCATATCCGTTGTTGTCGGACCGCAGATGCCGGACCTTGAAGCGCTTGTTCGGGAGATCACCCCATCGGTCAACTGTTATGTCCAGACGGACCGGCTCGGAACCGCGCATGCAGCTCTGGCCGCCAAGTCGAGCCTGGAGCAGCCTGCAGACGACGTCCTTGTGCTGTTCGGAGATACACCGCTGGTGACACCGGAAACGATCTCACGGGTAAGGGACGCACTGGCAAATGGGGCTGATGTTGTCGTGCTGGGCTTTGAAACTTCCAATCCTCACGGGTATGGACGCTTGATCCTGTCAGACAACGGACTGCAGGCGATCCGGGAGGAAAAGGATGCTTCGGAAACCGAGCGGAACATTACGGCTTGCAACTCCGGAATAATGGGCTTTTCCGGCGAAAAGGCACTCTCTCTGCTTGAGGCCATCGGCAACAGCAACGCAAAGGGTGAGTATTACCTGACCGATGCTGTTGAGATTGCAAACGCGCATGGCTTGAATGTCACAGCTGTGATGGGCACTGAAGCAGAAACCCAAGGCATCAACACTCGCACGCAATTGGCCACTTGCGAAGCAGTTTTCCAGCAACGCAGACGGGAGAACATTCTTGATATTGGCGTGACGCTTCTTGCACCGGAAACGGTGTTTTTTGCGCACGACACCGAAATCGAGCCTGATGTGGTGGTGGAGCAGAATGTCGTATTCGGGCCGGGAGTAACCGTGAAAAGCGGCGCTCGAATTCGCGCATTCTCCCATCTTGAGGGAGCTGTGGTCGGGGCGGGCAGCGTTGTTGGCCCCTATGCGCGTTTACGGCCTGGAACGGTGCTCGGCGCTGACACTCGGGTTGGCAACTTCGTGGAAGTCAAGAACACCACAATGGGCCACGGCGCAAAAGCGAACCACCTGAGTTACATCGGAGACGCAAGTGTCGGTTCCAAGAGCAATATCGGCGCAGGAACAATTACCTGTAACTATGATGGCTTCTTGAAACATCGTACCGATATCGGCGAGAGCTGTTTTGTCGGATCCAACTCAACGCTGGTTGCCCCCGTCCGCTTGGACGCCGGTGCTTTTGTTGCGGCCGGAAGTACAATCACGGACACGGTGCCGGAGGATGCAATGGCATTCGGACGCAGCCGCCAGAGTGTGAAAGAGGGCCGGGCAAAAGAGCTGCGCGCGCGCCTCAAAGCCGCCAAAGACAAAAAATCATAAATTCAATCAATTGGTTCAGACGCCTGTCACGATCTGAAACAGGGTTTGATTTCATCTATCTCCCAAGCCTCGTCTAAGCAGGACGGCAAATTAGTATGGGATTTAAGGGATAACAGTATGTGTGGGATTGTCGGTATTTTGGGCGGTGAGCCTGCGGCAGGGCGTTTGGTCGATTCATTGAAACGCCTAGAGTACCGCGGATATGATTCCGCTGGCGTCGCAACACTGATCGAAGGTCAAATCGTCCGGCGCCGCGCTGCGGGGAAGCTCCGCAATCTGGAAACAGCGCTGGAGCAGGCACCGCTCGAGGGGGTAACCGGAATTGGCCACACAAGATGGGCAACGCACGGAGCCCCAACCGTTAACAATGCCCATCCGCACCAGGCCGGGAAGGTCGCACTCGTTCACAACGGCATCATCGAGAACTATCTCGAGCTCCGCGAAGAAATCTCTGCATCGGGCGCGATTCTGGACACTGAGACGGATACAGAAGTCGTCGCCCATCTGATCAACACAGGTTTGGCGGACGGTCTGTCCCCGCAAGATGCCGTTGCGAACGTCTTGCCGCGCCTGAAAGGGGCCTTCGCCCTCGCCATGATGTTTGCTGGCCAAAACGATCTGCTGATCGGTGCCCGCAAAGGTTCGCCACTGGCGGTGGGTCATGGGACAGGCGAAATGTATCTAGGGTCTGATGCAATTGCCCTGTCGCCCTTCACCGACCGGATCACCTACCTGGAAGAAGGCGATTGGGTTGTCATGACCCGGACGAGCCATCAGGTCTTCGACAAAGACAACAAACCAGTCTCAAGACCTGAAGCGAAGTCCACCGTGAACGCCGCGCTGATGGACAAGGGCAATTACAAGCACTTCATGGCCAAGGAAATTCATGAGCAGCCCGAAGTGCTCGGACATACGCTGTCGCAATATGTCGACTACACGCAAAACAAGGCCAATGTGGCGGGCTCTGAACAACTCCGGTTCAAGGATCTCTCCCGCCTGGTTATTACGGCTTGCGGCACGGCCTATCTTGCGGGTCTCGTTGGAAAATACTGGTTCGAAAAGTATGCGCGCCTTCCGGTCGACATCGATATTGCCAGCGAATTCCGGTACCGGGAGACACCGCTCAGTTCTGCCGACAGCGCCCTGTTCATTTCCCAGTCAGGTGAGACGGCGGACACACTAGCTTCCCTTAGGTACTGCAAGTCCCAGGGGGCTTCGATCGGGGCGATTGTAAACGTGCCTGAAAGCACAATTGCCAGGGAATCCGATGTCATTTTCCCGACCATTGCCGGGCCCGAGGTCGGGGTCGCATCGACAAAGGCTTTCACTTGTCAGTTGGCCGTTCTTGCGGCACTGGCGCTGCAAGCAGGCCGGGAGCGCGGCACCTTGACCTTTGAGGAGGAGGCAAAGCTCGTTTCAGAGCTAACAGAACTGCCGACATTGACCCTGAAGGCCCTCAGCAACGAGGTCGAAATCCAGAAACTGTCGCAGCAACTGTCAAAAGCAACGAATGCACTTTACCTTGGCCGCAACACCAGTTTTCCAATTGCCTTGGAAGGTGCGCTGAAGCTGAAGGAACTTTCCTATATCCATGCGGAAGGCTATGCGGCAGGTGAGCTCAAGCACGGCCCAATTGCGCTTATTGATGAGAACATTCCGGTCGTCGTGATCGCACCATTTGACGCGATTTACGAAAAGACCGTTTCCAACATGCAGGAAGTCGCCGCGCGCGGCGGCCGTATCATCCTGATCACAGATGAACGTGGGGCGGCCCAATGCGGAACTTCGCCGGAAACCGTCGTTGTGCTTCCGGAGATGTCGGACATTGTCGCGCCGATTGTCTATGCCCTTCCGGTCCAAATGATCGCGTATCACACGGCGGTCTTCATGGGCACAGATGTGGATCAGCCGCGCAATCTGGCAAAATCCGTCACTGTCGAGTGAGGTCATGACAGAACCGGCCATCATCGGCGTTTTTGAGGAAGGTCACCGTTCTGCGGTGATCGGACTTTGGACAAAATGCGGCCTTATCCGCCCTTGGAACGATCCGCACAAGGACATCGACCGGTGTCTAAGTGTTCCGCTAAGCCGGCTGTTCATCCTGGAGCAGGGGACGAAGGTGATCGGAACTGTCATGACCGGATATGACGGGCACCGGGGCGCAGTTTATTATCTGGCCGTTGACCCTGATGCGCAAAAATCAGGCCTCGGCCGGCAATTGATGAACCATTGCGAAGATTACCTGACATCGCTTGGATGTCCGAAGATTAATCTGTTCGTGCGCAGCGATAGCGAATCGGTTCAAGCTTTTTACCGCACGCTGGGTTACGAGCAGGAAACGTCGGCGGCTTACGGAAAGCGCCTCATCCCTGACACTTAGGAGCGTGCCAGCTTTGCCAGTGCGTGTTAGAGGCTGGGCGGGCTCGAGGGGCGGCTGACCACATACCCCGCGCACCCCAGCATGAAGACCGCGGCCGCAACGGCGATCCACGGATCAGGGCGGCTCATCCAGAAGAAAACCGAATACCCAAACGTCATACCTGCCAAGGCGATCAGTTTTGCCCGCAACGGGATCGCCCCATATTCGCGCCAGGCAATAACTGGTGGGCCGAATACCGGGTGTTCCAGGATTCGGTTTTCAAGGGCGGGAGAGGACCGGGCAAAGCAGGCGGCTGCCAGGATAAAAAATATCGTGCTGGGCAACAGAGGCAGAAAAGCTCCAATGAGGCCAAGCCCGACGCACCCGGTTCCAAGCACTTTAAACGTGGTCCGCCGCAAACACTGCCTCCAATTCCGGCAAATTTGAGAGAAAGCCGCCAAAAAATATTCACTGGGTGGATATCGCACCGCGATAAATAGGCTTATCTATAGGCAGGGCCGATGCACACACAAGCTTGTATAAGGATTTGATCAGGTTACACCCATGACCAAGCACAAGCATAAATCAGACGACGGCCATAAGATAGGCCAGAGGCCGGGTGCGGCAACCCGCCTGCGGAATTACTTTCTCACGGGACTGGTCATCACGGGTCCGATTGGGATCACGCTGTGGCTGACCTGGACATTCATTCAATGGGTCGACAGCTGGGTCAAACCAGTTGTGCCGAGGGTATATAATCCGGACACTTATCTTCCGTTTCCGGTTCCCGGGTTCGGTTTGATTGTCGCCATCCTAGTTCTTACGATTGTCGGTTTTCTCGCGGCAAACTTTTTAGGCCGCAGCCTGATTTCATTCGGGGAAAACCTCGTTGGACGTATGCCACTTGTTCGTAATCTTTACAGTGGCTTGAAGCAGATTTTTGAGACAGTGCTTGATGAACGCGGAAACAGCTTCTCCCGCGCGGCCTTGATTGAGTATCCCCGGCCCGGGCTCTGGGCAATTGTCTTCATTTCCACCGATACAAAAGGCGAAGTCGCCAAACGGCTCAAGGACAAGTCGGCCACGGTGTCCGTCTTTCTCCCGACAACGCCGAACCCGACCTCCGGCTTTCTCCTATTTGTTCCCAAGGAAGACATCATCGAATTGTCCATGGGGGTTGAAGACGCTGCCAAGCTGGTCATCTCGGCAGGCCTTGTCAGCCCGCATTACCCTGAGCTCCTGGAAGACGAGATCGTCAACCCGGAGGATCTGGAGAAGATCCGGAAAACCGGCAGTGATTGATTATCCGGCCCGCAGCAGCCGGATCGCGGCGTCCCGTCCGAACAGATAAAGCAGACTGCGCAGGGCTTCGCCCCGTGCGGTGTCCAGATCCGGGTCCGTTTCGAGGATGAGACGTGCGTCATCGCGCGCCGTTTCCATCAAATCGGCATGAAACTCAGCGTTTGCGATGCGAAATCCCGGTGTTCCGGACTGCCGCGTGCCCAAAATTTCACCACCACCGCGCAGTTTCAAATCTTCTTCGGCAATCAAGAACCCGTCATTGGTCTCCCGCATGATGTTCAGTCGGGCTCCTGCTGTTTCGCCAAGCGGCCCCTTGTACAGAAGCACACAGGAGGACGGCTTGTCGCCACGTCCAACCCGCCCGCGCAGCTGGTGCAATTGAGCAAGACCAAATCGTTCCGCATGCTCGATCACGATGATTGTCGCATCTGGCACATCAACTCCCACCTCGATGACAGTCGTTGCGACGAGCACGTTGGTGCGGCCCGATTTGAAATCCGCCATGGCCGCGTCCTTTTCATCCGAACTCATGCGTCCGTGGACGAGTGAAACGGTCTGGTTCAGGGCGTGTTCCAGGACGCGGTGCCGGTCGGCAACGGCTGCCAGATCGATCTTCTCAGACTCTTCGACGAGCGGACATACCCAATAGACTTTCTGTCCCTCCTGTATTGCAGAGCCGATGCGGGCAATGATTTCATCCAGCCGGTCGAGGGAAACAGAAACGGTCTTGATGGGTTTCCGGCCCGCCGGTTTGTCGGTGAGCCGGGACACATCCATATCGCCAAAGCAGGTCAAGACCAGCGTGCGCGGTATTGGAGTTGCGGTCATCACAAGAACATCGACGCCCTGGTTCTTTCCGGACAATGCGAGCCGCTGGTGGACGCCGAAACGATGCTGTTCATCAACTACCACCATCCCAAGGTTCTTGAACGCGATGGAGCCCTGGAAGAGGGCATGTGTTCCAACCACGAGATCGATATCGCCTGCTTCGAGTTGCTCCTGGCGGATCCGGCGCTCCTTCTGACTGTCTTTGCCGGTGATCAAGGCGAGCCGTATTCCGGTCGCCTCGCATAAAGGCTGCATGGACGCAAAGTGCTGGCGGGCCAGGATTTCGGTCGGCGCCATAAGTGCGCCTTGTGCTCCCGTTTCAATAACCTGTGCCAGGGTCGCAAGAGCGACCACCGTTTTTCCCGATCCAACGTCTCCTTGGAGAAGACGCAGCATCCGTACCGGCTTTGCCAGGTCCTCATTGATCTCCTGGATTGCCTGGCTCTGGCTGCCGGTCAGTTGGAAGGGTAGTGCACCAACCACCGCGGCTTGAAGCTTGCCGGATGGTGAGCGCGCAATCCCCCCGAGGGTCCGCATATGCGCCCTGACGAGGGCAAGGGCAAGCTGGCTCGCCAACAGCTCGTCATAGGCCAGCCTTTCCACAAAGGGGGAGGTGGGCTCAATGTCGCTTCGCTCTGAAGGGACGTGCAGCGTCCGCAACGCATCTGCAAAATCGGGCCAGCCCGTTTTCTGCAAATGAGGACCATTCAGCCATTCCGGCAATCTGGGCAACTTATCCAGGGCGGCCTGCATCGCCTTGTGCAAGGTCTTTGAGGACAAGCCGGCTGTCAACGGGTAAACGGCCTCGATCTGGGGCATGCTGGCTGCTTCGCCGGGCTCAAGGGAGTAGTCCGGATGCACCATTTGCGGACGGTCGTTAAACCACTCTACCTTGCCAGACACGATCCGCCGCTGACCTTCCGGATACGTCTTTTCCAGCCAGTCCCGCCGGGGATGAAAGAAGACGAAGTCGATGGCACCGGTATCGTCATAGGCATTGATCTTGTAGGGCGCCTTGGAGTGGCGCGGCGGCGCCGCATGACGTCCAATTGTGACATCCAGCGTGACGATGTCGCCGTTTTCCGAATAGGCGATCCCCGGCCGGTGACGGCGGTCTATCAGGCTGGCCGGGGCGTGAAACAGAAGATCTGCGACTGTCGCATCCCGGTCAGGCTGTGTTCCGACCAGTCCGGAAACGAGTTTGGCAATCTTCGGGCCGATCCCCGGCAACGTGGAAACCGGGGCGAACAGCGGGTCTAGGATCGGTGGACGCATTCGGAAATGGCATTCCCTGAGGGGTGAACTGGCGGCGGCCGGTCATAGGCCGGTGCAGTGTTGTGCCATGAAGGCAAACCACTGCGCAAGAAACAGAACAATCTGTGAACTTGAACGCTGACATTCTGGATCATCAGCGTTATATACCACCAACTCATTCTTCCATCGGCGGTGCAGTGCGGGCAATTCCCCCTGCATACGCATGACTGCGAGTTAGGTCCAAATGTCTGAAACGCAAGCGCCTCACGAAACCGGAGATCAGCCGCGCGACCCAAGACGCAAGAAGATTCTGTTTCGCTGCTGGCACCGGGGCATGAAGGAAATGGATCTTCTCCTCGGCGGATTTGCAAATGCTGAGATCGACAAACTCAATGATGCAGAACTTTCTGAGCTTGAGCACCTTCTGACAGCGCACGATCAGGATCTGTATGCCTGGATCACCGGCCGCAAACCCTTGCCGCCGGAATGGGACGGGCCGCTCTACCGCCGCATCATCGCCTATCATGAAACTGCCGGGCCTGCCGGTTTCATAAAATAACAAGACCAAGGATCACGCTGTGTTTGACAGCCTGTTGAGAGACCGGGCCAACCTGACTTTGGCCGGAGTGCCTGATGGCGCCGAAAGTTATGCGCTTGCGCGCCTTCTGGCTGAAACACCGGACAATGGATTGGCGCTTGTCTTTATTGCCCGCGATGCAACGCGCATGGCCATGGTGAGCGAGGCCCTGGCCTTTTTCGATCCGTCAATCGAGGTTCTCCAGCTTCCGGCCTGGGATTGCCTTCCCTATGACCGCGTTTCTCCGAACCCTGCCATCAGCGCCCGGCGTCTGATCGCACTTGGCCAGCTCGCCCATGGTGTTTCGAAGACCGGCAAGACCGTCTTGATGACCACCTTGAACGCGGCCATCCAGCGCATGCCGGAACGCGAGTTCATCGCGCGCCAGACCCTGTCGCTGGCACCGGGCAACCGGGCAGACATGTCAGCGATTTCCCAGTGGCTGGAAACCAACGGCTTTTCCCGCACTCCAACCGTCCGCGAAACCGGTGAGTATGCAATCCGCGGCGGCATCGTGGACCTTTATGCCCCCGGAGATGAAGAGCCGGTCCGGCTGGACTTCTTTGGCGACACACTGGAATCCATCCGCTCGTTCAATCCTGAGACACAGCGCACCTCAAAACAGCTCAAACGTCTCGATCTCGTGCCGATGAGCGAAGTTGTTCTGTCTGAAGAAGCCGTTTCAAAATTCCGGAAATCCTATCTTTCAAATTTTGGTGCAGCGAGCCGGGAAGACGTTCTTTATCAATCCATCAGCGACGGCCGCCGCTATGCCGGAATGGAGCATTGGCTGCCGCTGTTCCACGACCGGCTTGAAACGCTCTTTGATTACATCGGTGAAACGCCAGTTGTCCTGGACACCAGCATGGCCGACGCGGTGCGCGAGCGGGCTGATCAGATCCAGGAACACTACAAGGCCCGCGAAGAGGCCCGTGAAATCGGCGGCAGCGGATCGGTGCCCTACATGCCGGTGGCACCCGAGAGCCTTTATTTTTCGGAAGCTGAATGGACCACCGCCATCGCGGACCGGGCAAGCGCCTATCTTGATGCCTTCACGCCGCCGCCGGGCAGCGGCAAGAAAGTCGTCGAACTGGGCGGCCGTCAGGGCCGGAGTTTTGCGGCGGAGCGCAGTGCGGGCGACATCAATATCTTCGATGCGCTTACCACCCATGTCCGGTCTCTGCAAAAGGACGGCAAACGCACGGTGATCGCATGCTGGTCGGACGGCTCAAGAGACCGGCTCGGGCAGATCCTTGGCGATCACGGCCTTGAGACCGTCCAGGAAGTTGAAACGCTCGCACAGGCGGAAGCCCTGCCGGCGAAAACGACGGCCCTTTGTGTCCTTGGCATCGAACACGGCTTTGAACTCAGCGATATTGTCTTCATTGGCGAACAGGACATTCTCGGCGACCGGCTGGTGCGCAAGTCACGCCGCAAGGCCAAGGGCGCGAATGTCATCACCGAGGCAACCGGCCTGTCAGAAGGCGATCTTGTCGTCCATGTGGAGCACGGCATCGGCCGCTTTATCGGGCTGAAGACGGTTGAGGCAATCGGCGCTCCGCATGATTGCCTGGAGCTGCAATATTCCGGCGGCGACAAGCTTTATCTTCCCGTTGAAAACATTGAACTTCTGTCGCGCTACGGCTCCGAAGACCAGGAAGCCCAGCTCGACAAGCTGGGCGGCGGCGCCTGGCAGGCCCGCAAGGCCAAACTCAAGAAGCGCATTCTCGAGATTGCAGATGGCCTGATCAAGACGGCAGCGGCCCGGGCATTGAAGACCGCACCGGTCGTGGAAACGCCTGAAGGGGTCTACGACGAGTTCGCGACCCGCTTTCCCTATGAGGAAACCGAAGACCAGCTCACCGCCATTGATTCGGTGTTTGAAGACCTGACGTCCGGCCGTCCCATGGACCGGCTTGTTTGCGGCGATGTCGGGTTTGGAAAGACGGAAGTGGCGCTCAGGGCCGCTTTTGTTGCAGCCATGTCCGGCCGCCAGGTGGCCGTGGTCGTCCCGACCACGCTGCTGGCCCGCCAGCATTTTAAGACATTTTCAGAGCGGTTTCACGGATTGCCGATCAATGTCGCCCATGCCTCGCGGCTGGTGCCCACCCGGCAGCTGACCCAAACCAAAAAGGGCTTGGCCGACGGATCGATCGATATTGTGGTCGGAACCCATGCGCTCCTTGGCAAGGCGGTTCAGTTCCGCGACCTCGGCCTGCTCATCATCGATGAGGAGCAGCATTTCGGCGTCAAGCACAAGGAGCGCCTCAAGGAACTGAAATCGGACGTGCACGTCCTGACGCTGTCAGCCACCCCGATCCCAAGAACGCTTCAGCTGGCGCTCACCGGTGTGCGGGAGCTGTCGCTGATCGCAACGCCGCCGGTCGACCGTCTGGCAGTGCGCACATTCGTATCGCCCTTTGATCCCTTGGTGGTGCGCGAAGCCCTGCTGCGCGAACACTATCGCGGCGGCCAGAGCTTTTATGTCTGCCCGCGTCTGTCCGATATCGCCGAGCGCAAGGCATTCCTTGAGGAGCAGGTCCCGGAACTGAAGGTCGCCGTGGCCCATGGCCAGATGCCGCCCAGCGAACTTGAAGACGTCATGAACGCCTTTTACGAGGGCAAGTACAATGTTCTTCTCTCGACGACCATCGTCGAATCGGGCCTCGATATTCCGACAGCCAACACCCTGATCGTTCACCGCGCCGACATGTTCGGTCTTGCGCAGCTTTATCAGCTCAGAGGACGGGTCGGACGGTCCAAGATCCGCGCATACGCGCTCTTCACGGTCCCGGCGAACAAGACACTGACGGCGACCGCCGAGCGGCGCCTCAAGGTTTTGCAATCCCTGGAAAACCTCGGTGCGGGCTTTCAGCTGGCAAGCCACGACCTTGATATTCGCGGCGCCGGGAACCTGCTGGGCGAAGAACAGTCCGGGCACATCAAGGAAGTGGGCTTCGAGCTCTACCAGCAGATGCTGGAGGAGGCCGTTGCCCAGCTCAAGGACGGCGGGGCGGAGTTCGGCGAGGAACAGTGGTCGCCCCAAATCAACATCGGCACACCGGTTCTGATCCCGGAAGACTACGTTCCGGACCTGCAGCTCCGACTGCAACTCTACCGCCGCCTCGGTGATGTAACCGAAGCATCGGAAATCGATGCATTTGGCGCGGAGATGATCGACCGTTTCGGCCCGCTGCCGGAAGAAGTCCAGCATCTCTTGAAGATCGTTTACATCAAGGGTCTGTGCCGCAAGGCCAATGTGGAGAAGGTGGACGCCGGGCCGAAAGGCATTGTCGTGGCCTTCCGGAACAGCGAATTCGCCAATCCGGCAGGGCTTGTGTCGTATATTGCCGAACAGGGCGTATTGGCGAAAATCCGCCCTGATCAAAAGGTCGTTCTGACCCGCGACTGGGACAAGACAGACGCCCGGCTAAAAGGCACGGCCACGGTGCTGACAAAGCTTGCGCGGTTGGCGGCCGCGTAAGGGCAGCCGCGATGCAGTGCCGCGTCACGGCGGGCGGTCATGCATCGGCTTGGCATGGCAAAGCGTTGCGAGACCCTTGGTTTCACGGGCCGGGCAAAGAGGGCCTGTCACCGCATTTGCAATGGGGTTAACGGCCAATTTAATGAGTCTTCTCAAGACTCTATTAAGCCTGTCCAGCGATAGTCAAAACTCCAGATGACCACGAGTTGAGTGTTTAGGTCTTAAAGTGCCCCGAGCAGCTACCCGACAGCGCAAACAATCCAAATTCCGCCGCCTGATCACGCCTGCCATCGCGATTGCCGCTTTGGCTTACTTCGGTTTTCACGCCATGAATGGAGAGCTTGGTCTTGTTGGCCGCGCCCTGATTGAAAACAGGGTGGCCGAACTGGAGACAGAACTTGGCGAGCTGACCAAAGAGCGCCAGCAATTGGTCGCGCGGGTCAGTCTGCTCCGGCCGGAAAGCCTCGATCCGGATATGCTTGATGAACGGGCAAGGCTCACCCTGAACCTTGCCAACACCAACGAACTCGTTGTGCTGCGGCCGGGCCACCGTTACTAAGTAAACTGTATTTTGGTTGATTTTTAACAATAAACCAATTTCTGGTTATCTATCATTTTTCCTAGTAACTGCAACCACATAGAGCCAATGCTGCACTGCGAGATTCATGGATTGGATTGACAGCTGCATCGGGTTAGGGTGCATCTACTTGTCTTAGGGGAAACGTCACGCCGAGTGAGGGTTATGGCCGCAGCATCCAAAACGACAACCGCTGGCGCAAAGTCGACCAGCCGGTCCCGCAGCACTGCCAAGAAGGCAGAGCCAGCGATCGCCGAGTTCAAAAAAGATGAAGAACTCCACGCCTACCGCGAAATGCTCCTGATCCGCAGATTTGAAGAAAAAGCCGGCCAGTTATACGGTATGGGTCTGATCGGCGGTTTCTGTCACCTTTATATCGGGCAGGAAGCCGTTGTGGTAGGGATGCAGATGGCCAAGATCGAGGGTGATCAGATGATCACTGCCTACCGCGATCACGGCCACATGCTGGCCATGGACCTGGACCCGAAAGGCGTTATGGCCGAACTCACCGGACGCCGCGGCGGATTGTCGAAAGGCAAGGGCGGGTCCATGCACATGTTCTCCAAGGAGAAACATTTTTACGGCGGTCACGGCATCGTCGGTGCGCAGGTCTCGCTTGGAACCGGTTTGGGGTTCGCCAACAAATACCGTGAAAACGGTAATGTTTGCATGACCTTCTTCGGAGACGGCGCCTCCAACCAAGGGCAGGTCTACGAGAGCTTCAACATGGCCGAGCTCTGGAAGCTGCCGGTCATTTACGTAATTGAAAACAACAAGTACGGCATGGGCACCAGCGTCGAACGCTCTTCGTCCATGACCGACCTGTCCCAGCGCGGCGCCTCCTTCAACATCCCCGGCGAAAAGGTCGACGGCATGGATGTGCGTGCCGTCATGGCCGCATCCAAGAAGGCCCTGGAATGGTGTCGGGCCGGCAAAGGCCCCTACATTCTGGAGATGGTGACCTACCGCTACCGCGGCCACTCCATGTCCGACCCGGCCAAGTACCGGTCGAAGGACGAAGTTCAGAAAATGCGCACCGAGCATGATCCGATTGAACAGGTCCGCAAGCGTTTGCTCGACAACAAATGGGCAACGGAAGACGATCTGAAAGCAATCGACAAGGAAATCCGCGGCCGGGTTGCCGAAGCTGCCGAATTTGCGCAAAGCGATCCGGAGCCGGACGCCTCTGAACTCTACACCGACATTTTGCTTTAAGGCCGGGGGACATTATGCCAATTGACATTTTGATGCCGGCGCTTTCGCCGACAATGGAAGAAGGCAAGCTTGCCAAGTGGCTGAAAGCCGAAGGTGACAGCGTATCTGCCGGCGATGTGATCGCCGAAATCGAGACTGACAAAGCCACGATGGAAGTGGAAGCCGTAGACGAGGGAACACTCGGTAAAATCCTGATCGCCGAGGGCACCGACAACGTCAAAGTGAACGAAAAGATCGCCATTCTGCTGGGCGAAGGCGAAGATGCCAGCGCCATGGATGGCGGCGGGAGTGCACCGGCGGCGGCTTCAGAAGCGCCAGCCGCCACTGAAGCGCCGAGTTCGCCAGCCGTTGCGTCCGCGCCGACCCCTCAGGCCCCGGCACCGGAAACCGCAGAGGATCCTGAAATCCCGGCAGGCACGACCATGAAGGCGTCGACTGTCCGTGAAGCGCTTCGCGACGCGATGGCCGAGGAAATGCGCCGCGACGGCGATGTCTTCGTCATGGGCGAGGAAGTTGCCGAGTATCAGGGCGCTTACAAGATTACCCAAGGCTTGCTTGACGAGTTCGGTGCAAAGCGGGTTGTCGACACGCCGATCACGGAACACGGGTTTGCCGGCCTGGGCGTCGGTGCTGCCATGGCGGGGCTGAAGCCGATCGTGGAGTTCATGACCTTCAACTTCGCCATGCAGGCGATTGACCAGATCATCAACTCTGCTGCAAAGACGCTGTACATGTCCGGCGGCCAGATGGGCGCTCCAATCGTGTTCCGCGGTCCGAATGGCGCGGCGGCCCGCGTTGGTGCCCAGCACAGCCAGGACTACGCCGCATGGTACGCCCATGTGCCGGGACTGAAAGTCGTGCAGCCATATTCGGCTGCGGACGCCAAAGGCCTGTTGAAAGCCGCCATCCGGGACCCGAACCCGATCATCTTCCTGGAAAACGAGATCCTCTACGGCCACTCGTTTGAAATTCCGGACATGGAAGACTTCGTTCTGCCAATCGGCAAGGCGAAGATCGAGCGCGGCGGAACGGACGTTACGCTGGTGTCCTGGGGCATCGGCATGACCTACACCATGAAGGCCGCCGAAGAGCTGGCCGGAATGGGCATCTCAGCGGAGGTGGTTAACCTGCGCACGATCCGCCCGCTGGACATCGACACCGTTCTGGCATCGGTCCGCAAGACCGGCCGGATCGTGACCGTGGAAGAAGCCTTCCCAATGTGCTCGGTCTCCTCCGAGATCGCATTCCAGGTCCAGGAAAAGGCCTTCGACTATCTCGATGCCCCGATCCTGCGCGTTACCGGTAAGGACGTTCCGATGCCCTATGCCGCAAATCTCGAAAAGCTCGCATTGCCGAGCGTTGCGGAAGTCATCGACGCGGTCAAAGCCGTCACCTACACGGCCTAAGGCGAGGGGATACGGGACATGCCAATCAATATCACCATGCCGGCTCTCTCTCCGACGATGGAGGAGGGCAACCTGGCCAAATGGCTGGTCAAGGAAGGCGACACGGTTTCCGCAGGCGACGTTATCGCCGAGATCGAAACCGACAAGGCCACCATGGAAGTGGAAGCCGTCGATGAGGGAACGGTCGGCAAGATCGTCGTTCCGGAAGGCACCGCGGCCGTCAAGGTCAATGAGCTGATCGCTGTGCTTTTGGAAGATGGCGAAGATGCCAGCGCCATTGACACATCCGGCGGCGGCGGAGCAGCCCCGGCTGCAGCTGCTCTGGAAACTGCTTCGGCAACCGATGCAGGGGCACAGGAAGTCATACCGGTTGGCGCAGAAGCGGCAACCGCACCGGTGCCGGTACCGAAAGGGGCTGACGGCAACCGGATTTTTGCGTCTCCACTTGCACGGCGTCTGGCGCAACTCAACGGCCTTGATCTGAAGGCTCTATCGGGTTCCGGCCCGCATGGCCGGATCGTCAAGAAGGACATTGAGGCAGCTGTCGCCGCCGGGACCGGCAAGGCAGCTCCGGCAACTGCTGAGGCTCCGAAGGCAGCTCCGGCAGCCTCCGCGCCAGCAGCAGGCCCGTCCGCCGATCAGGTTCTCAAGAACTTTGCCGAAGGCTCTTACGAACTCGTGCCGCATGACGGCATGCGCAAGACCATCGCAAAGCGCTTGACCGAATCCAAACAGACCATCCCGCATTTCTATGTGTCCGTGGACTGCGAGCTGGATGCCTTGCTGGCGCTCAGAGCCCAGCTCAACGGCAGTGCCTCCAAGGACAAGGACGGGAACCCCGCTTACAAGCTGTCGGTCAATGACATGACCATCAAGGCGCTTGCTCTGGCCCTGCGCGATGTTCCGGATGCAAACGTGTCCTGGACGGACGACAACATGGTCATGCACAAGCATGCCGATGTCGGCGTTGCAGTCTCGATCCCGGGCGGCCTGATCACGCCGATCATCCGCCGCGCAGAAGAAAAGCCGTTATCCGTCATTTCCAACGAGATGAAGGACCTGGGCAAGCGCGCTAAGGACCGCAAGCTGAAGCCCGAGGAGTATCAGGGCGGCACCACGGCTGTGTCCAACATGGGCATGATGGGCGTCAAGAACTTCTCCGCCGTCGTCAATCCGCCGCATGCGACCATTCTCGCGGTCGGCGCGGGTGAAAAACGCCCTGTCGTGAAAGACGGCGAGCTGGCTGTCGCGACGGTCATGTCGGTCACGCTGTCAACCGACCACCGCTGTGTGGACGGGGCGCTTGGCGCGGAACTTCTGGCGGCCTTCAAGGGCTACATCGAAAATCCGATGAGCATGCTGGTCTGATGCAAGCTCTCAAAGGCGCGGTACCTCTGCCGCGCCTTTATTGACTGATGACTTCTTTCGCCGGGGAACGCACCATGGCAGATACCAATTACGACGTGATCATCATCGGCTCCGGACCGGGCGGCTACGTGACCGCGATCCGGGCTGCACAGCTCGGTTTCAAAACCGCAATTGTCGAGCGCGAACATCTCGGCGGCATCTGCCTGAACTGGGGCTGTATCCCGACCAAGGCGCTTCTGCGCTCAGCTGAAATCATGGACCATGCAAACCATGCCAAGGGCTTCGGCCTGACGCTGGACGGGACCATGAAAGCCGACGTGAAAGACGTGGTTGCCCGCTCACGCGGCGTCTCCGCACGCTTGAACGGTGGTGTCGGCTTCCTGATGAAAAAGAACAAGATCGATGTGATCTGGGGCGAGGCCAAGCTGAAAAAGCCAGGCGAGATTGTTGTCGGCAAGCCGTCAAAACCCGCTGTTGAGCCTCAGCATCCGGTGCCGAAAGGCGTAAAAGGCGAGGGCAC
Source organism: Roseibium denhamense (assembly GCF_009711415.1). Taxonomy (GTDB): domain Bacteria; phylum Pseudomonadota; class Alphaproteobacteria; order Rhizobiales; family Stappiaceae; genus Roseibium; species Roseibium denhamense. The sequence goes on along the minus strand of NZ_SMLZ01000116.1, from coordinate 126,036 downwards.
CTACACGGCCAAACACATTATCGTCGCGACCGGCGCCCGGCCGCGCGCGCTCCCGGGGATTGAACCGGACGGCAAACTGATCTGGACCTATTTCGAGGCAATGAAACCGTCCAAGATGCCGAAGTCGCTCGTGGTCATGGGATCGGGTGCCATTGGGATCGAGTTCGCCTCTTTCTACCGGTCCATGGGCGTCGACGTCACGGTTGTCGAACTCATGCCGAATGTCATGCCGGTCGAAGACGAGGAAATCTCGAAATTCGCCCGTAAGGCGCTTGAAAAACGCGGTCTCAAGATCATCACGGAAGCCAAGGTGACCAAAGTCGACAAGGCCGCCGACAGCATCACCGCGCATGTGGAAACCAAGGACGGAAAAACCAGCCAGATCAAGGCCGATCACCTGATTTCAGCGGTTGGCGTTCAAGGTAACATTGAAAACCTGGGGCTTGAAGGCCTGGGTGTCAAAACCGACCGCGGCTGCATCGTCATCGACGGCTACGGCAAGACCAATGTTCCGGGCCTCTACGCCATCGGAGACGTTGCCGGACCACCCATGCTGGCCCACAAGGCTGAGCATGAAGGCGTTATCTGCATCGAGAAGATTGCCGGTGTCGATGGCGTGCATCCAATGGATCACCGCAAGATCCCGGGATGCACCTATTGTAATCCGCAGGTCGCCTCCGTTGGCCTGACCGAAGCGAAAGCAAAAGCCGACGGCCGCGAAATCCGGGTGGGCCGTTACCAGTTCAACGCCAACGGCAAGGCGATTGCGCTTGGCGAAGATAACGGCATGATCAAGGTCATTTTCGACAAGAAGACCGGCGAACTTCTGGGCGCTCATATGTGCGGCGCGGAGGTCACCGAGCTTATTCAGGGCTTTGTGGTCGCCATGAACCTGGAGACGACCGAAGAAGAACTGATGCACACCATCTTCCCACATCCAACGCTGTCGGAAATGATGAAGGAATCGGTTCTCGACGCTTACGGCCGCGTTTTGAACGCCTAACATCTTTCATCGAAGCTTCATTAGACCCGGGCAGCAAAATCACTACCGTGCTGTCTGGGTATAAATTCTTGCCCTGGAGGATGTGATGGACGTTAAAGCTATTCTGATTTGGGTCGCCATCGGGATCATTGCCGGCTGGCTCGCAAGCATTTTTGTCGGTGGCGGCGGATTGATCCGGTATCTGATCATTGGCCTGATCGGCGCCTTCGTCGGCGGGTTCCTGTTCAAGCTTGTTGGGATCAACATCAATCTTGGCAATCAATATGTGAACGAGATTGTCGTTGCTGCCATTGGTGCGATTGTCGTGGTTCTGCTTGCACGGCTCATCGCCTGATTTTTCCCGGACTTTAGGAGCCTCCCGCGATGGGTTTGATCATTACTGTTATCATCGGCCTGATCGCGGGGGCGGTCGCCCACCGGGTTCTGAACAGCCGCGGAGGTTTTCTTGGCAGCCTCATCGTCGGCCTGGTCGGCGCGCTCATCGGCGGCGAACTGGCATCTATTTTGAACCTAAATGTCACCGGGGGGATCCTTGACCGTCTCATTATTGCGGTTCTCGGGTCGATCCTGTTCCTGTTCATCTGGAAGAAAGTCTTCAAGTAACAAAGGACGGTTTCCGGATGACGCATCTGAATGCTATCAGCGACTTCCCGCTGACAACCACCGACAAACTGCGGTATGGCGATACGGACCGCCAGGGTCATGTGAACAATGCCGTGTTCGCCACTTTCCTGGAAACCGGCCGCGTCGAATTCCTGATGGACGACCGCATGCTGGACGAGGGGACGGCATTCGTCATTGCACGGCTGGAACTGGACTATCTGGCGGAGGTGACCTGGCCGGGCGACGTCCACATTGGGACCGCCGTGCTGGACACCGGCCGCAGCTCCTTCAAGCTGTTCCAGAAGGTTTTCCAGAATGGAGCCGCCGTGGCACAGGCGGTGACTGTCATTGTGCTGACCAACGAAATCACCCGCAAATCGCACCCCTTGCCGGAAAAAGCCCGTCAGCGGCTAGCGGACCTGACGAGACCTGCGTCATAATGCTAGCTGGCATGAACGGTTTGCGGCTTGATCTTTCGACATAAAAACGACACTTAAGGCCCATGGTTACGATCGTCGACACGCTAAATCGCTCGCAGGAAAAAACGGACGCGCGCCCGCGCCACCCCGAAAAGGCACACCGGCCGGACAACCCTGTCCAACGGAAGCCCAAGTGGATCCGGGTCAAGGCGCCGACGTCACCCGTCTATAAAGAGACCCAAAAGACAGTTCGTCAGAACAATCTTGTGACGGTCTGCGAAGAGGCGGGATGTCCGAATATCGGCGAATGCTGGTCCAAGAAGCACGCCTCCTTCATGATCCTCGGCGACACCTGCACACGCGCCTGCGCCTTCTGTAACGTGCGCACTGGCATGCCCGGACCGGTAGATCCCAAAGAACCGCAAGGCGTTGCTGACGCTGTTGCTGCCATGGGCCTTGAGCATGTTGTGATCACATCGGTTGACCGGGATGATCTGGACGACGGCGGGGCGACGCATTTCGCCGACGTCATCAATGCAATCCGGAAAACATCGCCCGCAACGACCGTCGAGGTGCTGACACCTGACTTCCTGCGCAAGGATGGTGCCCTTGAGATTGTCATCGAGGCGAAACCCGACGTGTTCAATCACAACCTGGAGACCGTTCCCTCGAAATATCTCAAGGTTCGGCCCGGTGCGCGGTACTTCCATTCTATCCGCTTGCTTCAAAGAGCTAAGGAGCTGGATGCGGAAATGTTCACCAAATCGGGGATCATGGTTGGCCTCGGGGAAGAGCGCAACGAAGTCCTTCAACTCATGGATGACTTGCGGTCGGCGGACGTCGATTTCCTGACCATCGGACAGTACCTGCAGCCCTCCAAGAAACACCACCCGGTGATGGACTTCATTACCCCCGAAGACTTCAAGGGCTACGAGCGTATTGCATATGCAAAAGGGTTCTTGAAAGTCTCGGCCACACCGCTGACTCGGTCGTCCCATCATGCCGGTGAGGATTTTGCAGATCTTAGAGCGGCCAGGCAGGCGAAACTCGGCCACTAAGCAGCACAAAAAGGCTCACAAGAAAGCGGAAGACGAGACCGGTGCGGTATGCCTAGTTTTTCATCCACTCATCGTGTTAATCACGACGCCGACGACATGTTCCGTCTGGTTGGTGATGTGGAGAAGTACCCGCAGTTTGTTCCCCTTTGCCAGGACCTTCAGGTTCGCGGGCGCAAGGAGCTGGCCGACGGACGCACCGTGTTGATTGCCGACATGACCGTTGCCTACAAGCTGTTCAAGGAAACCTTCACGAGCCGCGTGGAATTGCGCCCGGACGAACAGGTCATTCTGGTTGAGTATCTCGACGGCCCTTTCAAACACCTCGAAAACCGCTGGACCTTCGAAACATCGGGGGAGGGCGTTTGCACCGTCGGTTTCTACATTGATTACGAATTCAGAAGCCGCACGCTCGGGTCGCTGATGGGCGTGATGTTCGACAGAGCGTTCCGGAAGTTCTCAAGCGCCTTTGAAGCGAGAGCCGATCAGGTCTACGGAAGCTAGCCGCTTCTCAGCAACCCGCAGCCTTACTTAAATGCTTCGCTGATATTGCGAAGGCGTGTCTTGGTGTCGGTGAACCCGGTATCGCCCCGCAGGCTCTCCACCTCGCGCGCCTTTAACCCGAGATCATCGAGGGTGGCAAAGGACGTGCTGTCCGCACACACTGTCCGGCGCGTGGTGCCCAAATTCTCTTCCAGAATGAGGGTGCGGCCGGCCTCGACTTCTTCCTCGGTCCACATAACCGTTGTCGAAGACACCCAGAACGTGCGGCCGCAATATTCCGCTTTGTGATATCCCTGTTTTGGAACCGGCAAAATTTCGTGGAATCCGGTAAAGGTTCCGTTGGAGTGCTGAGACCGGATATAAAAATCCCCCTGCGCAAAAGCGGTTCCGCTCAAGCTCAGTCCCCAGACGACAATCAAAGAATGCACTGCCAGCGACCGTTTCATGATAGGGGCCCTCAATTTCAGGTGGTCTCTATTTCTCGCTTCCGTTCATTCTATAGTCCAGACCTTATGCAGATCTTACGCCGCAAACCGCCAGTCAGTTCGCATGATACGACTTGGTTGGTTTGTCGCCGGCAGCCGGACGAAAGGAATCGCGGATCGCGGCAAACCGGTTGACCCGGTTCACGGTTGCACCGTCATTTTGCATCACCACCCGCGGGTCTTCCGATATCCCCAACCGGGCAAGGTTTACCTGCTGCTCAGGGTTCGCACAGATCGGGCGCCATCCCTTGCCCCAGTTGGATTCAACCCGCACGACAAACCGCTGCTCGACCTCCAGCTGGGTCCAGGCAACCGTTGCATACCGCACCCAGTAAGACCGGCCGCAATACTGCACCTCAATAAGACCCTTTGCCTTGCGCTGATAGATCTTGTGAGATCCCCGGAATGTCTCATTCAAGTCGCGGGAAATCATGTAGATGTCACCGTTGAACATACCACCGGCGTGGGCGTATGACGTAAAGCTCAAGCCAAACAGCATCAGAGCTGCGACGAGCGCGTTTCGGATTGACATATCCATTCCTTATCCGCGAAATCATTTCGCGTTGATCTAGTGGTTCGATCATCACCTTACGTAACGGATTTTGAAAGTCCGTTAGGTTTCGCAAACGGCTTTTATTAAAATTGTCTGATTATTTCTCTGCGTGTCGGGAGGCCAGGCACTTTCCTCAGCGGAGGTGGAAAGAGCCTTCTTTGTTCCCGATCCCGCTGGGCTGAAACAGGGCGCCGATTGCTGACAGCCGGCTCTTCGGCCCGCTCTCCCCCTCACCAAGAAGAAGCACTTGTTCCGCTGGCAGATCAATTCCGATATCGGTCAGCTGCACCTGCTGATCAGGACGCTGGCAGATAGGACGCCACCCGCGGCCGAAATTGTATTCGATCTGAACCAGGTTGCCGCGCTCGACCTCAAGATGCGTCCAGGCAACCGAATGCCCCCGGACGTAATAGTCACGGCCGCAATAGGCGACCTTCTTCAATCCCTTGGAATATTCACGGAAAAGCTTGTGACTGCCGACAAATGTTCCACTGTCGTTGCGCGAGATCAGATAAAAATCCCCCGGCTGCGGAATACCCGCGGCCATTGCACCACCGGCAACTGCAAAAAATGCGACTATAAATGTCAGGCAGCGTTTCATGCTCGTCCAATTGCTCAAGAGGCCTAGGGCTACCTCTATACTCATGACCTATAGGGAAGCATAGCTGGAAGTTGTGACGCCGTTAACAGCGGTTTAACTATTCGATTGCGTTTAAAATTGTCATAAATGCCGAGCTGACGGTTTCCGCGCGGATCGATGTTCGGCCCTTGTCGGCAAACCAGCAGTGAAGGTGCAGGGTCTCGTGGCCGGTGCGGGCCAGAGCAATGTGAACGGTGCCGACCGGTTTGGCCTCACTGCCGCCGCCCGGACCTGCAATCCCGGTCACCGATACGGCGATCTGCGCCCGGGACCGGGCCAGGGCTCCCTCGGCCATGGCAACGGCGACTTCCTTGCTGACAGCTCCATGCCGGGCGATCAACTCCACAGGGACCCCGAGCAGATCTGATTTGGCCTCATTGGAATAGGTCACGAACCCCCGGTCAACGACCGCGGAAGAGCCGGCAACTTCCGTTAATAGGCCGCAGATCAACCCGCCCGTACACGATTCGGCCGTCGCCACCATGAGGCCCTTCGCCTTGAGCTTTTCAAGAAGGTCTTCCGCCGCCGGAATCAGGTCCGCATAGTCCTTGTTCATGTCGTTCCTCCGGTTTCAGTTGTCTGCATCTTTAAAGGGAAGCCGGACCGTAACGCTGGCAAGGGCCGCAATTCCCTCCTTGCGGCCTGTGAAGCCGAGCCGTTCCGACGTCGTTGCTTTCACGGACACTCTTGCCAAAGGAAGTCCGCAGATTTGGGCAATGGATGCTCGGATAAGCTCTCTATGCGGTCCGATCTTCGGCTCTTCGCAGACAATGGTGACGTCAATGTGTGCTAGCCGGCCGCCGCGCTCCGACACACGCCGGACGGCGTCAATCTGGAAACGGTCCGAGGCGGCCCCTTTCCATGCCGGGTCGCTGGGCGGAAAGTGCTGGCCAATATCGCCATCGCCGATGGCCCCGAGCGTTGCATCTGTGATCGCATGCAACACAACATCCGCATCGGAATGCCCCTTCAAGGACCGGGTATGTGCGATGTCAACACCGCCCAAAATGACGGACGCGCCATCGTCAAACGCGTGGACGTCATATCCAATGCCAGTTCTGACGTCATGAAGTTCCGACAAGGGCGGAAGACTGTCCTGATTGGATGAAGTGGTCATTTTCCTCGCCTGATATTCCGCACGTGCCAGGTCTGCGGGGGTTGTAATCTTGAAATTGGACGCATCCCCCTCGCTCAACATGACTTTAAGCCCGGCCCATTCCGCAAGCCCGGTATCATCGGTAAAGTCCATACGGCCCGCGTCAGCTGCTTTTGTGTGCGCGTCAAGGATCTTTTCAAGTGAGAACGCCTGCGGCGTCTGCGCGGCCCAAAGGTTTGTCCGGTCGACGGTCTCCAGCGGGTGGTCCTGCCCATGTGACCGCTTGATCGTGTCTGACACCGGCACCGCCGCAAGAGCTCCGTCAGCGCCCGTTTCCAGGACCTTGAAAATCCTGTCCAGAACCTTCATTGACACAAATGGGCGTGCGGCATCATGGATCAGCACATCATCACAGCGGCCGGTCAGGTTCTTCAAGCCGTTGAAGACAGATCCTTGCCGGGTCTGCGCCCCGGCCACAGCTGGAACGAGCTTGGCACGGGTTTCCGGCCTGCAACAGGCAACCGCCGCGTCATAGATGGCCATGTCATCAGGATGAATAACAACCAAGATATGCAAAATCCGAGGATGTCTTGCGAGCGCATTCAGCGTATGTGACAGGATGGGACTTCTGGCCAGGTGCCTGTATTGTTTCGGCAAGTCGCTTGCAGACTGCGTCAGACGGGTGCCGCGTCCGGCGGCAACCACCAGGGCAGCGGCTGTTTTGGCCATGAAGTGTGCTCCGTTTTCGAGGAATCGAGAAGGGTCCTCCACCGTCTTTAAACGGGAAGCGGTGTTTCCCGCAATTTTCTACTTGTTGCAGCGCTCGTATTGTCTACTATATAGGCAATGAGAAGAATGCACACACAATAAGCAAAAACAGAAATGACCGCACTCCGCACAAACCTCAGCATCGGATGCCACGACCTTCCAAATCGTGCAGTACTAGCGCCGATGTCGGGCGTCAGCGACTTGCCGTTCCGCCGCTTGGCAGCGTCCTTCGGAGCGGGCATGGTTGTCAGCGAGATGGTCGCCAGCGAATCTTTTGTGCGCGGCAATGCCGAGACCCAGATGCGCGCCGAAGCACAGGACAAGGGGCTGCATGTGGTTCAGCTGGCGGGCCGCGAGGCAACCTGGATGAGCGAGGCAGCGAAGGTCATTGCAGGTCTGGGCGCCGACGTCATCGACATCAACATGGGGTGTCCAGCCAAAAAAGTAACGTCCGGCTATTCAGGGTCTGCGCTGATGCGCGATCTCGATCACGCTCTTGAGCTGATCGAAGCGACCGTAGAAGCGGTTGATATCCCAGTCACATTGAAGATGCGCCTCGGTTGGGACGAAAGAACAATCAATGCGCCGGAACTTGCCCGGCGCGCTGAAGGCGCAGGCATTCAGCTTGTAACGGTCCACGGACGCACACGCTGCCAATTCTACAAGGGCACGGCGGACTGGGAAGCAATCCGGCGGGTCAAGGACGCGGTTGATATTCCCCTGATCGCGAATGGCGACTGTAAGTCGCCGGAAGATGCGCTGGCCATGCTCGACGCGTCCGGTGCCGACGCCGTGATGATTGGGCGGGGAGCTTACGGGCGCCCCTGGCTGCCGGGGCATGTCGGCCATTTCCTGGCAACCGGAGAGAGACCCCCGGCACCTTCCGGACAAGACTTTGCCGATCTGGTGAGCGCGCATTATGAAGCCATACTGGGCCATTATGGCGTGATTCCCGGCATCCGCATCGCCCGCAAACACCTTGGCTGGTATCTGGAGGCCGCAAACGATACGGACGCCGAAGCCGTTCCAGGCGATGTCCGCAAACTCCTCATGACATCGCATAAGCCGGACGACGTTCTGGCAATGATCGGCGACTGGTTTTCTTCCTCGAACAGACGGACTGCCGCGTGATAGACACCTTGTCCCAAAGCGGCCGGGCGGCTGCATTGGCCAGTGATGGCCCGATGATTTTAGACGCACTTCCGCATCCGGTTCTTCTGGTCGCTCCCGATGGTGTCATTGAATCCGCCAACATGGCCGCTGAAATCTTCATGCGCTCCAGCGTCTCCGTCTTGCGCCGTCATCCGATCAGCGAGTTCGTGCCGTTCGGCAGCCCGCTCCTTACCCTGATCGATCAGGTTCGCGAGCGCAGTGCGCCGATCAACGAGTACAAGGTCGATATCGGCACCCCCCGCATTGGGGCGCCGAAGGTAGTCGACATCAATGCATCCCCGGTTGCCGACCGGCCGGGCGCGGTTGTCCTGATGTTTCAAGAACGCACGATGGCGGAAAAAATCGACCGCCAGCTCACCTCACGCGGCGCTGCCCGGACGGTAACGGTCTTGTCTGCGATGCTGGCACACGAGATCAAGAACCCGCTGTCTGGCATAAGGGGCGCGGCTCAGTTGATCGAGCAATCGGTTCCGAGTGAAGACCGGGCGTTGACCCGCCTGATCATGGATGAAACCGACAGGATCGTGAAACTTGTCGATCGCATGGAAGTCTTTTCCGACGAGCGGCCGATTGAACGCGAGCCGGTCAACATTCACGTGGTGCTCGATCACGTCAAACGGTTGGCTGACACGGGATTTGGGCGCAACAAGCGGATTGTCGAGACTTATGATCCGTCACTGCCTCCGGTCTTTGCGAACAAGGACCAGCTCATTCAGGTGTTCTTGAACTTGATCAAGAATGCCTGCGAGGCGATCGGCGATGATCCGGACGGTGAGATCAAGATATCAACCGCCTTCAGGCCCGGCGTGCGCTTGTCCGTTCCCGGAACTGACGAAAAGGTCAGTCTGCCGCTGGAATTCTGCGTGGAAGATAACGGGACAGGGGTGCCCGATGACCTCCTGCCACATCTCTTCGAGCCCTTCATCACCACCAAAACCAACGGATCGGGTCTTGGACTGGCCCTGGTCGCCAAGATCATCGGGGATCATGGCGGGGTGATCGACTGCAGCAGCCAGCGCCAGAAAACCGTGTTCCGGATCCTGATGCCAGCCTTCTCCGAAACCGTTCAGCCACTGGACCGGAAACAATAGGGAAAGAACCGACTATGCCGACTGGCACCATTCTTGTTGCAGACGATGACGCCGCGATCCGCACGGTTCTAAACCAGGCCCTGTCGCGAGCCGGGTATTCCGTCCGGCTGACGTCGAATGCATCAACGCTCTGGCGTTGGGTCTCCTCCGGAGACGGCGACCTCGTGATCACCGATGTCGTGATGCCGGACGAGAACATTTTCGATGTGCTGCCGCGGATCAAGAAGATGCGCCCGGAGCTGCCTGTTCTGGTGATGAGTGCTCAAAACACCTTCATGACAGCAATCAAGGCATCGGAAAAAGGGGCTTACGAATATCTTCCAAAGCCATTTGATCTCAAAGAATTAACGGGAATAGTTCAACGCGCTCTTGAAGAGCCGAAGCGCAAACCCGCAGTCGACATCGACGATGCGGGCGAGGGCATGCCGCTGGTCGGCCGGTCACCGGCAATGCAGGAAATCTACCGTGTTCTGGCCCGGCTGATGCAGACGGACCTGACGGTCATGATCAACGGGGAGTCTGGAACCGGCAAGGAGCTGGTCGCCAAGGCCCTTCACGATTACGGAAAACGGCGCAACGGGCCGTTCGTCGCAATCAATATGGCAGCGATCCCGCGCGACCTGATCGAGGCCGAACTTTTTGGCCACGAAAAAGGGGCCTTTACCGGGGCACAGCATCGAAGCTCCGGCCGTTTCGAACAAGCAGATGGCGGAACGCTGTTCCTAGACGAAATTGGCGACATGCCCATGGAGGCGCAAACGCGCTTGCTGCGTGTTCTTCAGCAGGGTGAGTACACAACGGTCGGCGGCCGGACACCAATCAAGACCGATGTCCGGATTGTTGCCGCCACCAACAAGGATCTACGGCACCTGATCAACCAGGGCCTTTTCCGCGAGGATCTTTACTTCCGCCTGAACGTTGTGCCGATCCGGCTTCCACCGCTGCGTGAGCGTGTCGAGGATATTCCTGATCTTGTCCGCCACTTCTTTTCGCTGGCAGAAAAGGAGGGGCTTCCCGCAAAGCAGGTCGATCAGGCCGCCCTCAACATGCTGCGCCGGTACCGTTGGCCGGGCAACGTGCGGGAGCTGGAAAACCTTGTCCGGCGGCTGGCTGCGCTCTATCCGCAGGATGTTATCGGCGAGGCGCTGCTCGAACATGAGCTCAGCCAGCCAACCGCGGAGACCGTTGGCGATGAGGCTCCGGAGACGGTCAATCTTTCCGCTTCGGTTGAAAAGTATCTCGCTGGCTACTTCGAAACATTTGGAGATGCACTGCCGCCGCCCGGGCTCTATCACCGGATTTTGCGCGAGGTTGAGTATCCGCTAATCAGCACCGCCCTGGCCGCGACCCGGGGCAACCAGATCAAAGCTGCCGAGTTACTTGGGGTGAACCGGAATACTTTGCGCAAGAAAATCAGGGATCTTGATATTCAGGTCATGCGATCAACGCGCTGAAAAACAGCTGCTTTTCGAGAGAACAACTGCTTTTAGACGGGCGGCAAACGCCCGTTTCAAACACACGTCTGCCAACCACGCAGCCCCATGCGTAACCCATACGTAATCCACCACATTTTTTGAGTGCCCTGACCAGGCTGTCGCAATTTCGCAACATTGTGTGATAACTTTGCCGCAATTCGCCTGTTCGATCTGCCAGGCATCAATCATTTGCGTTCAGGAACAGGATGATAGTCGAAGCGGTACAGAACACGGTCGCTCAATCGAGTGCCGCCGGCAAGAGATGGCGGCGCCTCGGCCTCGCAATCATGACGGTCGCGCTGATGTCGATCGGCGTCACGTTTGCCATTTTGATGGGCTTCACGCCCATTGCGCCGACCCGGGATGTCATTTTCGCCGCCATGACGATGAATGGCGTGCTGGCCGCGATTCTTCTCGGGTCGATCGTCTTTGAAATCCTGAAACTGTGGCAGGCACGGCGGCGGGGCAGGGCGGCTGCCCGTCTCCATGTTCGTGTGGTGGCGTTGTTCAGCGTGATCGCTGCTGTTCCAGCGGTTTTGATGGCAATTCTTGCAGCCGTGACGCTCGACCGCGGCCTTGACCGCTGGTTTGAAGACCGGACGCGGCAGATCATCGACAATGCCCTTACCGTCGCACAGGCCTATCTCCAAGAGCATGCCCGGGTGCTGCGCGGCGATCTTCTGGCCATGAAGAACGACCTCGACCGGGCCAAGACCGTCTACGACTTCGAACCCACACGCTTTGACCAGTTTTTCGCCACTCAGGTGTCTTTGCGCGGGATCCTCGCGGCCTTTCTTTTGAACGAGCAGGGAGAAGTTGTCACACGCGTGGTACTTGATCCCAACATCGATGTCCCAATGCCGCCGGCCGACAGCTTCTTCAAAGCCAGATCAGGAGACCCGATCCTGATCGCGCCGGGCAGCTCCAACATTGTTGGCGGCATCATGAAGCTGTCAGCCTATGAAAATTTCTATCTTTATGCCGTCAAACCAATCGATCCGCGGGTGATCGACCATCTGCGACTGGCCGAAACCGGTGCCTCTGAATATCAGCAGATGGAAAACAGCCGCTTCGGCGTTCAGGTCGCGTTTGCACTCGTTTATCTTGGGGTGGCCCTCATCTTGATCCTGTCGGCAATCTGGATCGGGTTTGGGTTTGCAAATCGGCTTGTGTCCCCGATCCGGACCCTCATTTCAGCCGCCGACGAGGTTTCAAAGGGCAATCTCGCCGTCAAGGTTCAGACGGAAAAATCCGGCGGTGATCTTGCCAATCTGGGGTCAACCTTCAACAAGATGACCGGTCAGCTGCTTGGGCAACGCGACGCATTGCTGGCCGCGAACGAACAAATCGACCGCCGCCGCCGTTTCAATGAAGCCGTTCTGTCCGGTGTTTCCACCGGTGTGATCGGCATTGATGATGAAGCTTCGATTATGCTGGTCAACCGGTCGGCTCAGGTCCTCCTTCAGGTCCAGGAGATTCAAGTCCTCAACAAACCGCTCTCAGAAGTCGTTCCAGAGCTTGAGGAGTACATTTCCAATCTGGTGGAGCTTACAGCCGACAGGCTGCCTGAAACACAGATCGAGATCATGCGCGGCGGTCGCACGCGCACCATGAGCGTTCGCGCCACGTCGGAACAGTCATCGCGCCGCGAGCATGGGTATGTCATCACGCTCGACGACATTACCGACCTTGTGTCCGCGCAGCGGAACTCCGCATGGGCGGATGTGGCACGCCGCATTGCCCATGAAATCAAGAACCCGCTGACACCGATCCAGTTGTCCGCAGAACGGATCCGCCGGCGCTATGGCAAACGGATTGAAGAAGACCGGGAAGTATTCGACCAGTGCATTGATACGATTGTGCGCCAGGTTGGAGACATTGGTCAGATGGTCGATGAGTTCTCGTCTTTCGCGCGGATGCGCAAGCCGGCCAAACGCGAAGCGGATCTGCGCGAAACGATCCGAGATGCCGCGTTCATGCAATCGGTCGCAAATCCCGATATCAGCGTGAAGGCGGCGCTGCCCGACGCGCCGGTGATGGCGACATTTGATGCCCGCCTTCTGGGACAGGCTTTGACCAACGTCATTAAAAATGCTTCGGAAGCCGTCACCGCGCGCGAAGGCGAGGATTTGCCTCCCGGAACGGTACGGGTAGAAATCCGGAGAGAACCGGAAGATATGCCGGAGCGCATCATCATCGATGTGATCGACAACGGCATTGGTTTGCCGGAAGAGAACCGGACACGCCTTCTGGAACCCTACATGACCACACGTGAAAAGGGGACCGGCCTTGGCCTCGCCATCGTCCGCAAGATCCTGGAAGATCATGGCGGCGGCATCGACCTTCTCGACGCACCGGAAACCGCGACCGGCGGCACCGGCACACTCGTCCGCCTGACCCTGGCGGTCCACGCAGAAAGCGACGCCGGTCAGACAGAACCCCACACCACACAGGACCAAGCAGTAACAGCCCATGGCGCATGATATTCTCGTAGTTGATGATGAAACCGATATCCGGGAGATGATTGCGGGAATCCTGGATGACGACGGGTATGGAACTCGTACCGCCCGGGACTCCGACAGTGCCCTGGCAGCCGTCAAGGAACGCAAGCCGTCCCTCGTAATCCTGGATATCTGGCTGCAAGGGAGCCGGCTGGACGGTCTGGCGCTTCTCGATGTCCTGAAGGAAACGGACCCGCATTTGCCGGTCGTGATCATCTCCGGTCATGGCAACATCGAGACAGCCGTTTCTGCCATCAAGCGCGGGGCCTACGACTATATCGAAAAACCATTCAAAGCCGACCGGCTGATCCATATTGTTGAGCGGGCCCTCGAAGCGTCGAGCCTGAAGCGTGAGATCCGCGATCTGAAACAACGCAGCGGCGAGACAAGCGGGATCATTGGCGAATCTTCCGCCACTCATGGACTGCGTCAGACCATCCAGAAAATCGCGGGCACCAACAGCCGGATCCTGATTGTTGGCCCATCGGGTGCCGGCAAGGAGCGCGCTGCGCGGATGATCCACGAGCTCTCGCCACGGGCCAAAAGTCCGTTCGTTGTCCTGAACTCGGCCACGATCACTCCGTCGCGCATGGAAGAGGAACTCTTCGGGATCGAGGCTGAGAACGGTAGTTTGAAAAAGATTGGGGCTTTGGAAGAAGCCCATGGCGGCACGCTCTACCTTGACGAAGTGGCTGATATGCCTGCCGAAACCCAGGGGAAAATCCTCCGGGTTCTCGTGGATCAGAGTTTCGCGAGGGTGGGCGGCACGCAGAAGGTTCAGGTGGATATCCGGATCTTGTCATCCACGTCCAAAAACCTTGAAGAACATATTGCCTCCGGCCTGTTCCGCCAGGATCTCTACCACCGTTTGAGTGTGGTGCCTCTGCGCGTCCCGGGCCTTGCGGAGCGCCGCGAGGATATTCCGGTTCTCGTCCATCATTTCATGGAGCAGATATCGACGGCCTCGGGCATACCGTTGAGACCAATCGGGGACGATGCCATGGCCGTTCTGCAGACCCATGACTGGCCCGGCAACGTCCGTCAGCTGCGCAACAACGTTGAGCGTTTGATGATCTTGAGCCGCGGAGATCCGGACAGCACGATTACGGCGGATCTTCTGCCTTCGGAAATCGGAGAAACACTGCCCAGCCTACCATCGTCCGGCGCAGGCGAGCATCTGATGTCCGTGCCCTTGCGCGAAGCCCGCGAAGTGTTCGAGCGGGAGTATCTCCAGGCTCAAATCAAACGCTTTGATGGAAACATCTCGCGGACGGCGGAGTTTGTCGGTATGGAACGGTCAGCGCTCCATCGCAAACTCAAGACACTCGGTATGACGTAAGGTGCGGCGTCACTGTCCGGCGCGATAGCCATAAAAGGGATATCCGATGAAAATCGTCATATGCGGAGCAGGGCAGGTCGGGTACGGCATCGCCGAACGGCTTGCAGCAGAGCAAAATGATGTCTCGGTGATCGACTCATCTCCGCAACTGATCACGGCCATTGGCGACCAGCTGGATGTCCGGGGATTTGTCGGCCATGGCGCCCATCCCGACGTGCTGGCGCAAGCCGGCGCCGAAGAAGCGGACATGATTGTCGCGGTCACTCTTTATGACGAAGTGAACATGGTGGCCTGCCAGGTCGCCCACTCCGTCTTCAATGTTCCGACCAAGGTCGCCCGTATCCGCGCGCAGTCCTATCTTCAAGGCCGCTGGCGCAATCTGTTTTCCCGCGAAAATCTGCCGATTGACGTAATCATCTCTCCGGAAATCGAAGTGGGCGAGATGGTCCTGAGGCGCCTTGCACTGCCTGGAGCCGTCGAGACCGTGCGGTTTGCCGACGACAATGTGGTCGTGGTCGGTATCATGTGCGAGGAAGACTGTCCCGTCATCGACACACCGTTGCGCCAGCTGACCGAATTGTTCCCGGACCTGGGAGCCGTCGTCGTCGGCCTTTACCGGAACAATCACCTTTTTGTGCCCAAGAGCAGCGACTCCATCATGGTCGGTGACCTTGCCTATGTGGTTGCGCGCCGGGACCAGGTCCGCCGGACCTTGAGCATCTTCGGCCATGAGGAGCCTGAAGCGGCGCGTGTTATTATCGCAGGCGGCGGCAATATCGGTCTCTATGTTGCCCAAGCCCTGGAACAGCGCCAGTCCGGCACGAAGATAAAGTTGATCGAAAGCTCCCGCGAGCGCGCAATGTCAGTTGCCGATCAGCTCAAACGCTCGGTCATCCTTCATGGCAGTGCGCTCGATCAGACCATTCTGAACGAGGCCGATGCCGCAGATACGGACACCATGATCGCCCTGACCAATGAGGATGAAGTCAACATCCTGTCTTCGGTCATGGCAAAGGAACTGGGCTGCAAGCGGTCGCTGTCACTCCTCAACAATCCAAGTTATCCCGCTTTTGCAAATGCGCTCGGCATTGATGCGTTCATCAACCCCCGGGCAGTCACAATCTCGCGCATCCTGCAGCATGTGCGCCGTGGACGGATCCGCGGTGTTCATTCCTTGCAAAACGGTGCCGCAGAAATTGTGGAGGCCGAAGCGCTCGATACGTCTCCGCTGGTTGGAAAACCACTTCGGGTCATCGACTTGCCATCGGGGATCCGGGTCGGAGCGGTGTTCCGCAACGGTGAAGTCCTGACCCCCAATGGCGACCTTCAAATCCAGGCTCAGGACCGCATCATCATCTTCGCAGTTGCGAACCGGGTCCGCCAGGTTGAACAGATGTTCCGGGTCAGCCTTGACTTTTTTTAAGGCAAGCTGCGCACGATACGCACTTGCTTTTCATGGTCTTAAGCGCCAGAACTATCTGGAATACCAGTCGGTTCTATAACCGTTCATGCTTAAGAGGACTTGATGAGCCGGATTGCCTACGTCAACGGACAATATGTGCGCCACACCGATGCCGCTGTGCACATTGAGGACCGCGGGTATCAATTCGCTGATGGCGTCTACGAGGTTTGTGAGGTCTGGAACGGCAACATCGTCGATGTCCCGCGGCATCTGGACCGGCTCGACCGCTCTTTGACCGAGCTTCAGATTGACTGGCCGATGACACGGTCGGCAGTCGAATTCGTGCTGAGGCAGGTGGTGCGCCGCAACAAGGTCCATGACGGGATTGTCTATATTCAGGTCACACGCGGCGTTGCCAAGCGGGATCATTTCTTTCCGGCAGACGACGTTGCCCCGTCCATCGTGATCACCGCGCGCCGGTCAAGCCCGGAAGCTGCGAACGCACAAGCGGAAAAGGGAATTTCCGTCTTCAGTTATCCGGAAAACCGGTGGCCGAGGGTCGATATCAAGACGGTTGCTCTTCTCCCGAATGTGCTTGCAAAACAAGCCGCTAAGGAAAAGGGCGGAAAAGAAGCCTGGTATGTGGACGCAGATGGCTGCGTGACGGAAGGCGGATCGACCAACGCGTGGATCGTGACAAAAGCTGGGGCTCTCGTAACCAGGCCCGCAGAAAACGGTATCTTGCGCGGTATCACACGCACAGTGATTCTGGACCTGATCGAGCGCGAAGGGCTCGTGTTCGAAGAGCGGCCATTCACACTTGAAGAGGCCTATGAAGCCAAAGAGGCTTTCGTCACGGCGGCTTCGACAATCGCGATGCCTGTTATCCGAATTGATGACAGGATTATCGGAAATGGGCACCCGGGTTCGGTTGCAACCCGATTGCGTGAACAGTTTCATACTGCTACTGATCTTCAGGCGGTATGAATCGCAAGGGCCTGCCCGTTTAGGGCTGGGACAGGGAAACTGGGGCAGACAGGCTTCCTGTATTGGGCAATGCAAAAAATATGCGGTTGTTACGTTAAAGTCAGTTGATTGATCGGCTGTTGACGATAAGCTGCGGATAGACCGGATGCTCGGCCGCATCCGGAACAAACAGGATAAAAAGACTGATGGCTGAGCGCGCACAAAACCTACAAGACACGTTCCTAAATCACGTTCGCAAACAAAAAACTCCCCTGACAATTTTTTTGATCAATGGCGTTAAATTGCAGGGTGTTGTCACGTGGTTCGATAACTTTTGCGTTCTGCTGCGCCGCGATGGGCATTCCCAGCTTGTCTACAAACATGCCATTTCCACAATTATGCCCAACGGACCTGTACAATTGTTCGATCAGGCAGAGGAAAACGCTGAAAAGGCAAACTGATTGAAACCGAAGTCTCGCGCGGACGACTTTTCGAAATCAAACGGAACCGAGGAACCGGGGCTGAAATCCTTGCGCCAAAAAGATGCGGGGGTAGACCGTCTGCCCCAGCCTTTCCGCGCGATGATTATAGAGCCGGATCTTCAGACACGCAGTGATGCGTCCGGCACCGCTCTCCACTCCAATCGCAGCCCGGAAGCCAGGCTTGAAGAAGCGATTGGCCTCAGCGCTGCCATCAATCTTACAATCGTTCAATCCGGCATCGTGCGCATCAACAATCCGAAGCCGGCAACCCTGTTTGGCGAAGGTAAGGTTGCTGAGTTTGCGGGGCTCGTGGCAGCTGAAGATCTCGACCTCGTCGTGATTGATCATCCGCTGACGCCCGTCCAGCAGAGGAATCTCGAGCGCCGGTTGAAAACGAAAGTGATCGACCGAACCGGCCTGATCCTGGAAATTTTCGGCGACCGAGCCCGGACCAAGGAAGGCCGGCTTCAGGTCGATCTGGCGCATTTGAGCTGGCAGAAAAGCCGTCTGGTGCGATCTTGGACCCACTTGGAGCGCCAGCGGGGCGGAGCAGGCTTCATGGGCGGTCCGGGCGAGACCCAGATCGAGGCCGACCGGCGCCAGATCCAAGAGCGTATCCTGGTCCTGCAGCGCCAGCTTGAAAATGTCCGGCGGACACGCGACCTTCATCGCAAGAAGCGCAAGAAGATCCCGCAGCCGGTCGTGGCTCTGGTCGGCTATACCAATGCAGGCAAATCTACGCTCTTCAACCGGCTAACCGAGTCCGATGTCTTTGCCAAAGACCTCTTGTTCGCGACCCTGGATCCAACCTTGCGAAAGGTCACGCTTCCGCATGGCCGTGAGGTGATCCTGTCGGACACGGTCGGTTTCATCTCGGATTTGCCGACGCATCTTGTGGCTGCCTTCCGGGCAACGCTTGAAGAGGTTCTTGAGGCAGACTTGATCCTGCACGTGAGGGATATCTCCCACCCGGATACGGACGCGCAGGCAGAAGACGTTAAGAAGACCCTCATTGACCTTGGTGTCGACGCCGTCTCCGGCGCACCGGTCATCGAAGTGTGGAACAAAATTGATTGCCTCGACCCGGCGTACCGCGAAAAACTGCTCGCGGAAGCCTCTAGCGACGGGCCTGTCGCGCTATCGGCCTGGACAGGTGAGGGGCTCGACAGATTGTCAGTCCGGGTCGACGCCTTCATGGCACAGCATGACGACATCCTGTCGGTCAAACTGCCGGTCTCCGAAGGTGCCTTGCTTGCCAAGCTCTACCAGATCTCGGAAGTGCTTGAGCGTTTGGATGGCGATGAGTTCATCACGGCCGAGGTGCGCGTATCCGACAAGCAACGGGGACCTTTCCGCGAGACTTTTTCAAGCTTTGTTGTCGCCGGTGACGAAAGCTAGCGGGCTTCGAGGTTACTGGACGGGCCGCATCTCCACCGATTGCGGCACGAAACGGCAGCAAACAAGCTGGTGAAGGTTCACCGTTGGCAGAACCTTGTTCAACTGGTCCCGGCGAACCCGGTTTTCGGGGGTGTCTTTGAATGCGACCAGCAGCGGCTTGCGAAACAGGACTTTGGAATGCGCGCGGATTGAGCCCAAAGCCATCTCCTCGGCCAGAAAAAGCATTACATTCGGATCGGTGATCGCCACGTCGACACGGCCGGCCGCAAGCATGCGCACGAGATCACGTTCCGTATCCGCACCGGCATCCCCTGCAAAACGCTGGTCAATCTCGGCTTGCAGCGCCTCCGGATAAACATAGTTGGACACGAATCCCACCGTGTATTTATCGAAAACCTCTTGCAGACTGTTCCATCTAACAGGCTGCCCAGCGGTGAAGACGACCCCGATCTGGGACATCTCGACAGGTTTCGATGAAATGTAACCTTCGAGAATTTCTTCCGGCCATGCCGGGAAGAACGCAAGGTAGTCATTTTGGGCCGTAAGAGCCTTGGCGCGGGGCCAAGCCATGTAGTCGATTTCCAACTCGACGTTGATCCTGGCAAGTGATGATCTCAAGACAGCTACGGCAATCCCGTCTTCATCAAGCATCGGTCCGGCATAGGGCGGCCAAACCAGCGACGCGATCCGCCAGGTTTCCGACAGAGCGTTTTTGCCGGACGAGACCAGCAGGACAACGCCAAACCACATTATAATAAGATGCTTCATGCCCGCCGGACGTCCATAATCGTAGGCGGATACAATCAGGCATCTAGTGGCCGGTTGTAAATCTTGCGAATTTTACTCGGGCGACAGCCTGCGGGTTCCGGGCTGCCTTGCAAAGACCGTTAAACGGCGGCAGGCCGTTTTGCTGCTTGCCAGGCGTCCTCCATCTGGTCGAGAGTCATGGCGTCCAAAGTCGTTCCGGATGCCGCCGCCTGATCCTCAATGGCGGAAAAGCGGGTTCTGAATTTCCGGTTTGTGCGCTTGAGTGCCTCCTCAGGATCAATATCGAGATGCCGCGCGAGATTGGCGAGCGCGAACAGAGTGTCACCGAGCTCACCGGCAATTTTATCGCGGTCGGGTTCCGGCGCGCTCAGCTCTGCGTCCAGTTCATGAGTTTCTTCACGGATCTTGTCCAGCACCAGCCGCGGATCATTCCAGTCGAAACCGACTTTTGACGCCCGGCGCTGCAATTTGTCTGCCTCAAGGAGAGCCGGGAAGGCACTCGGCACGTCATCCAGGAACCCGGTCTTCGGTTCAGGAATACCCTCAGCGGCGCGGGCGGCTTTCCGCTCCGCCTTTTCCTCCGCCTTGATCCGCTCCCAAATGCCTTTAACAAGCTCCGGCTTTTCGCCCGTCTCATCACCGAAGACATGCGGATGGCGCCGGATCAGTTTTTTCGTAATACCCTCAACAACATCTTCGAAGTCGAAGTGTTGCTCCTCCTCGGCCATGCGGGCGTGGTAGACCACTTGCAGGAGGAGATCACCAAGCTCCTCGCGCAGATTGACATAATCCTTGGCGTGGATGGCATCGGCCACTTCATAGGCTTCTTCAAGCGTGTAGGGCGCGATCGTCTCAAAGGTCTGCTCAAGGTCCCATGGACACCCTGTTACGGGCGTGCGCAGCGCTGCCATGATTTCGATGAGACGGGCAATATCGCGGCTGGGGGTCATGAAAGGTCCTTGGTGATTTGAGCGGGACAAAACCTGCCTCCTATGTCGCAGGTTCGCCCGCTTCTTTCAATCCGGACAGTCGCCCCCCGAAGGATTCGCCTCCTGATGAACAAATGAAACAAAATTGAACTTGATCACATTTGGTGTTTCCGTGCAGATCTCTTTCAAACACCCGGGAAGCGCCCTAAAATCAGCAACGACAGTAGAGCCTTAGCGCTCGTCCGGCACGTCCAGGGCGGGTTCTGGCAATGCTCGCAACCCAATTGACAGAGAGCTCATCGATGAAACTGCGATATCTAATTCCGGCGCTTGCCGGTTGTCTTGCAACGGCTCCGGTCCAGGCAGATGAGGCCTGCGGCGATGTCGTTATTGCGGAGATGAACTGGGCTTCCGCCGCTGCCATGGCCCAGATCGACAAGATCATCTTAGAGGAGGGCTTTGGCTGCGATGTTGAGCTGGTGATTGGTGACACCGTACCGACCTTCACATCAATGGTCGAAAAGGGCGAACCCGACTTTGCTCCGGAGATCTGGGTCAATTCGGTCCGCGAACCGCTCGATGCCGCTGTGTCGGAGGGCAAGATCCTCATCGGCGGAGAGGTCTTGAAGGAAGGGGGCGTGCAGGGGTTTTGGATACCGGCAGCGCTCGCAGAAGAACATGATCTGAAGACCGTTGCCGATGCCCTGGCCCGGCCAGAGCTGTTTCCTGGGGCAGAAGACGGCACCAAGGGAGCGTTTCACACCTGCCCGCCGGGATGGGATTGCGGCCCGATCAGTGAAAACCTGCTGAGAGCCTACGGTGCCCTGGATGGCGGCTTCGAGATTGTCGAAACCGGGTCCGCAGCAGCCCTTGATGGCACCATCGCGCGGGCCGTGGAACGGGGCGAAGGCTGGATCGGCTACTATTGGGGCCCGACGGCCCTTCTTGGAAAATACGAAATGACCCTGCTTGATTTCGGCGTGCCGTTTGATGCGCAGGAATGGGCCAGATGCACCTCTGTGCCGGACTGCCAAGATCCGAAGAAAAACGGCTGGCAAACCGGTGAGGTGTACAGCCTGGCAGCCGCGCCCTTTGCGGAAAAAGCCGGTGTTGCGATGGATTATGTCACCAAGCGCAGTTGGGACAACGCCACCGCCAGCGCGGTTCTGGCTTGGATGGATGAAAATCAGGCCACGAGCGAAGACGGTGCCTACTTTTTCCTCGAGAGCTTTCCCGATGTCTGGACGGCCTGGGTGAGCCCTGAAGTTGCCGAAAAGGTCAAATCAGCCCTTTGAGGAGCTAGCGGACAAGGTTCCGCCCCGCACAAGAGCGCGGGGCGGTTTTTGCCGTATTGTCACAAGGCTTGGCAGGCGGCACAGTAATAAGCCTTCCGCGTATCGATCTCGACGCGGGTAATCGCGCCTGCACATGCGGGGCAATTGTCCTTGCCGAAGATGTTTACCCGTTCCCGGTACCGGCCTTTTCCGGGCGCAGCATTATCAACCGTGATGATCGCATTGCGTTTGACACCGAGCTCCAGCAGCTGGACGGCATCCGCCCACAAGCGGTCGAATGCCTCGCGGGTTAAATCCTTCCCGGGAAGATCAGGATGGATCCGCTGCCGCCACAGGATTTCACTCCGGTAGATGTTGCCGATGCCGGCCAGCACAGACTGGTTCATCAGCAATTTGCCAACTGAGGACCGGCTTTTCGAGATCCGGGTGAAGACGAGATTGGGATCGGCATCCGGCCTCAAAAGATCCGGGCCGATACGGGCGGTCAGCCTGGCAAGGTCATCTGGATCCAGAATTTCACAGGCGGTCGGTCCGTTGATGTCGACAAGATGGGTGTCCCCCGCGAGCCGGATCCGGACTGCGCCGCGCGGCTCTGGCTCCGGCATTTTCCGCTTCCGGATCCGGCCAAACAATCCAAGGTGAATGTGAAGGATAGCCTCGCCTTCAAAGCGGTAAATCAGATGCTTGCCATAGGCCTCGACGTCTCCGCACACCCGTCCGTCCAACCAATCAGCGCCTTCTTCGAAACGGCCCTGCGGCGAAGAAACCCGAAGCGCGCGGCCCTTCAATATCTTGCGGTGGTCTCGGGCGGCACGGTGGATCGTATGACCTTCAGGCATGAATGCGCTCTGGTGAGAAAGTGGAGGATATATGCCGCGGGTGCGGCACATACCAAACACTAGGGCACCCTCAATGTCAGGAAAGGCCCTGCCGGTGGATTGGCGAGTAGGGTTTCTGAAAACGCTGCCCGCACTAACCCCGCACGGATGGATGCCAGAAAGTAACAGCGCGCTCTAGAAACGCCACCAGACCGTAAAACGTCATGCCAGCGAGCGCTGCAACGGTAATCTCGGCCCAGACCAGATCAAGATCCATGCTGCCGACGGCGGTTGAAATCCGGAAGCCCATCCCCGAAATCGGCGAGCCGAAGAACTCCGCCACAATTGCCCCGATCAGCGCCAGCGTTGTGTTGATCTTGAGCGCATTGAAGATAAAGGGCATGGCCATTGGAAGGCGCAGCTTGAAAAGCATCTGCCAATAGTTTGACGCATAGGTTCGCATCAGATCCCGCTGCATCGCCTCGGAGGCCGCCAGCCCGGTGACCGTGTTCACCAGCATCGGGAAGAACGTCATGATGATGACAACCGCAGCCTTGGAAGGCCAGTCGAACCCAAACCACATGACCATGATCGGGGCGACACCGATGATCGGTAGCGCCGATACCAGATTGCCGATGGGCAGCAACCCCCGGCGCAGGAACGGCACGCGGTCAACGAGAATAGCAATGATAAACGCGCTGCCGCAGCCAAGGGCATAGCCAGCCAGGACGGCCTTCAGAAATGTTTGCTTGAAATCGGTCCACAGGATCGGCACGGAGGTTATCAGCCGCGCCCAGATCTCGGACGGGGAAGGCAACAGTGCATTGGAGATCCCCTGACCGGGTTTACCGGCCCCGGTCACGATCAATTCCCACAACACCAGCAATGTGATCCCAAAAACAGCCGGGATTGCGAGATTGACAATCCGGCTGAGGATAGGCGAACGCAGGTTCCAGCTTGCCAGCCGATCGACAAACAGCCATGCAGCAGCCCAGTTGGCAGCTGTCAACGCCCAAAACCCAGTCGCAGCCAGCCCTACATGGGCGCGGACACTTGTAATCAGCAGATAGGCCGACACGGCGGCCACCACGCCCAGGACCAGATCACCTGCCTTGTTGCGGGCAAAGCCAAGCTCATACCGCACACCGGCGAGGGCGAGGATCACCAGACAGGCGGCAAGGCGCGGCACTGACAGAACACCGATATCGGGTTCAAAAACGGTAGAGACAAAGCCAAGGCCAACCATCGCCACGATGAACCAGGCCAGCACCGAGGACATCTCGATTTTCTTGGAAAGACTTGCCGTTGTCATCGCGCCAGCCCCATGCGTTTCAAGGTGAGTTTTTCAAGCGCGCCGATCAGGGCAACCAGTGAGCCGGCAAGAATGGCTGCCATGATCAGGGCCGACCAGATCTGAACGGTTTGCCCATAATAAGACCCGGCAAGAAGCCGCGCCCCAAGGCCCGCAACAGCACCGGTTGGCAACTCACCGATGATGGCGCCAACGAGAGACGCCGCCATACCAATTTTCATCGACGTGAAGAGATATGGCACGGCATAGGGCAGGCGAAGCTTGAAGAAGGTTTGCACGCGCGTCGCCGAATAGGTGTGCATCAGATCCATATGCATGACTTCGGGCGAGCGGAGCCCCTTCACCATGCCGACCGTAACCGGGAAGAATGAGAGATAGGTTGAGATCAGCGCTTTGGGCAGCGTGCCCGTGATCCCGATATTGCCAAGCACCACGATGATCATGGGCGCAATCGCGAGGATCGGAATGGTTTGCGATGAAATCACCCAGGGCATCAGCGACTTGTTGAGCACCTGACTGTGCACGATCCCGATGGCGAGCAAAATGCCGAGCCCGGTGCCAATCGCAAAACCGAGCAGGGTGGAGGTCAACGTGATCCCGCTATGATAGATCAGCGAGCGCTTGGAGGTGATCTTCTTTTCCACCGTCGTGTCCCAAAGCTCGATCGCAACCTGATGCGGGGCCGGCAGCTTGGGACGGTCCTGCGCCATTGTATCGGCCACCAGCTGGCTGAAGGGGACATCGACGCGGTCCGCGCGCTCATAAAGGTCCCGCTGGAACGGCGCGTTCAAGGCAAACGTGCCAACATACCAGATGGCCAGAATGGCGAGCACAACGACAAGGACCGGACCGGCGGTCCCGGACATCAGACCGGAGAAGGGATTGGTGCTGCGGGAGGAAGAAAGGGCGGCATCGGTCATTGGATCACCGCTGGTGTTTGCAGAACTCTCAGATTTGTCATCCCGGACAAGCAAAGCGGGATCCGGTATCGGTGGGGCTCAAGGGCGATTGTGGCGTCCCGATCCCGGCTCTCAGCGGAGCTTCGGCCGGGATCACGCTCGTTGAAGATCTGCAAATCAGTCATCATAGGAGTGCCCCGCCTTGAGTCCCTCGCGGACGCGGTGGGCAATTTTCAAAAATTCGGGGCTTTCGCGCAGGTCAAGCGTGCGATTGCGCGGTAAATCG
Organism: Roseibium denhamense; assembly: GCF_009711415.1. Taxonomy (GTDB): domain Bacteria; phylum Pseudomonadota; class Alphaproteobacteria; order Rhizobiales; family Stappiaceae; genus Roseibium; species Roseibium denhamense. The sequence goes on along the minus strand of NZ_SMLZ01000116.1, from coordinate 100,776 downwards.
CTGTCAATCACATCGTAAATCCGGCCAGGACGGGGGCAGAGCACCACAATCTTGGTCGACAGGTAGACGGCCTCCGGGATGGAATGGGTGACGAACACAACAGTCTTGTTGGTCTTGTCCCAAAGCTGGTGCAGCTGATCGTTGAGGTGATCCCGGACAATTTCATCAAGCGCGCCGAACGGCTCATCCATCAATAGAAGATCCGGCTCCACCGCGAGAGCGCGGGCAATGGACGCCCGCTGCTGCATACCCCCGGACAGCTGCCACGGATATTTCTGTTCAAAGCCGGCAAGGTTGACCAGTTCCATGTTCTTGGAAATGCGTTCCTGCTGCTCTGCCTTGGAAAGGCCCATGATTTCAAGGGGAAGCGCAATGTTCTTGGCAATCGTGCGCCAGGGATAGAGCGCAGCTGCCTGAAACACATATCCATAGGCCCGGTTCAGCCGCGCCTGCTCTGGCGAGAGACCGTTGACGGTAATGCTGCCAGCAGTCGGCTGTTCCAGATCGGCAATCACCCGCAAAAGCGTGGTCTTGCCGCAGCCGCTCGGCCCGATAAAGGAGACGAAATCACCTTCCTCGATCTTCAAATCGATATCGGAAAGCGCATGCACCGGGCCGTCATTGGTCTGGAACGTCAGCGAGAGTTTCTCGATGTCAATCACCCGCTTGGCCTGTTCGCTCATGGCATCTTCCAGTCCATCTTCAATTTCCGCAGCAGTCAACATACTTTCCCCAGTTCCCGGCAACGGCAGCCCGTATCTTCCGTGTCTGCCGGCAGATGTTTCCCGCCACCGGCAGACGCGGTGTTGATCTTAAACCCCACTCACGGGAATGCCGGTCCGCTCCACCTTGCGCGGTGCGGTGAGTTCCTTCCAGGTGGACAGGGCCTTGTTCACGGCCTGGAACGGCTCGCGCTTGACGAACTCGCCATGTCCTTGTTGCGGATTGACCGTGCCGTCTTCCACGGCAACCCGGCCGCGTGTCAGCGTATACCGCGGAAGGCCCTTGACCTGCTTGCCTTCAAACACGTTGTAGTCGATGGCCGATTGCTGCGTGGAGGCAGAGATCGTCTTTTCCTTGGCTGGATCCCAGACAACGATATCCGCATCCGCGCCAACCAGAATGGCACCTTTTTTCGGATAGATATTGAGGATCTTTGCAATATTGGTTGACGTCACCGCGACAAATTCATTCGGCGTCAGCCGGCCGGTACCGACCCCGTAGGTCCACAGCATCGGCATGCGGTCCTCAAGTCCGCCGGTCCCATTCGGAATCTTCGTGAAATCACCAATCCCGGTGCGCTTCTGGTCCGTGGAAAAGGCGCAGTGGTCGGTGGCAACCACCTGAAGGGACCCGGAGGCAAGACCCGCCCACAAGCTGTCCTGGTGCTTTTTGTCCCGGAAGGGCGGCGACATGACACGGCGGGCGGCGTGGTCCCAATCAGCGTGTTTGTATTCGCTGTCATCCAGTGTGAGGTGCTGGATCAACGGCTCGCCGTAAGCGCGGATGCCGTTTTGGCGCGCCCGGCGGATCGCCTCATGGGCCTGTTCCGAAGACGTGTGCACGATATAGACCGGAACGCCCGCCATATCGGCAATCATGATCGCCCGGTTGGTGGCTTCGCCTTCCACTTCCGGCGGGCGGGAATAGGCATGGGCTTCCGGACCGTTGTTGCCTTCCGACAGGAGTTTTTGCTGGAGCGTTGCAACGACGTCGCCATTTTCCGCATGGACGAGCGGCAGGGCGCCCAGCTCCGCACAGCGCTGAAAAGAGGCGAACATCTCGTCGTCATTCACCATCAAGGCGCCTTTGTAGGCCATGAAGTGCTTGAAGGTGTTGATGCCCTTTTGCTGCACCACGGTCTGCATCTCGTTGAAGACCTGCTCACCCCACCAGGTGATCGCCATGTGGAAGGAGTAGTCACAGTGCGCCATGGTGGACTTGTTGTCCCACATCTGGATCGCTTCAAGCAGGCCCTGGCCGGGCGAGGGCAGGGCGAAGTCGACCACCATCGTGGTGCCGCCTGCAAGTGCTGCACGGGTGCCACTGTCGAAATTGTCAGAGGAAAACGTGCCCATGAACGGCATTTCAAGATGGGTATGCGGGTCGATCCCGCCGGGCATGATGTAACAGCCGGTCGCATCCAGGGTCTCGTCGCCGGAAAGGTTCGGACCGATCTCGACGATCTTGCCCCCCTCAACCTTCACATCCGCCTCGTAGGACAGGTCCGCGGTAACAACGGTCCCGCCCTTGATCACTTTACTCGTCATGTTGTTCCCCTCATGCGTTCGTTCTTCGCAATCTTGTTTATCCGTCTTGATCGGTCACCGTCGGGCTCTCCGATCCCGGATCTCACGTTGTTCGTCCGGGATGACAAAGACCAGTGGACAGTACGCGACCCAATCCACCAAAAATGTCCGTCGTCATCCCGGACAAGCGAAGCGCGATCCGGGATCGGGGAGCCCCGGCTACTTGTTCAAGTCCTGATAAAGATCGCTCCATTCCGGATTATCTTTCTCTATCAGTTCAAATTTCCACTGGCGCCGTCAGCGCTTGATCCGTTTTTCCATCTGTATGGCATCGGCGAATTCATAAAATTCCTGATACCAAACCAAACTTCTTACGCTGTATTTTCTGGTGAACCCTTCGATCTGTTTTTCCCGATGCTCATAAACCCTTCTGGCCAAGTGGTTGGTGACGCCCGTGTAGAGCGTTTCATAGGGCTTTGACGCAAGGATGTAGACCCAGGCTGACACCGCTTATGCTTCTCCTTAGACAGGCCGCTGGCTCTCCGATCCCGGATCGCGCTGCGCTTGTCCGGGATGACCGAAGAGGGGGCGCAAAAACCCCAGCTTTTGTCATCCCGGTTGAGCCGGGACCGGTAGGCCTCAAGACCAGCCTTAACTCCTCACTCCACAATCTCCGCCGTCTCGACCACCGCGTGGAACAGCACGTCACATCCGGCCTTGGCCCAGTCCTTGGAAATCTCTTCGGCCTCGTTGTGCGACAGGCCGTCGACACAAGGGCACATGATCATTGCGGTCGGGGCGACCTTGTTGATCCAGCAGGCATCGTGGCCCGCGCCCGAGATAATGTTCTGGTGCGAATAGCCGAGCCGTTCCGCCGCGTTGCGGACAGCCGCAACACACGTCTCGTCGAAGGTGACCGGATCGAAGCCGCCGACCTTTTCAAATTCAACCTCAAGGCCCATTAGATCGCAGATCTTCTTGGCGCCCTTCTTCATGTCCTCTTCCATCTGGGCGATTACATTGATGTCCGGCGAGCGGAAGTCGATGGTGAAGACCACCTTGCCCGGGATGACGTTTCTGGAATTCGGATAAACATCGATATGCCCGGCAGCGCCGACCGCATGCGGCTTGTGGGACCAGGCGATTTCATCAACGAGGTCGAGGATCCGTGCCATGCCAAGACCGGCGTTCTTGCGCATCGGCATCGGGGTTGACCCCGTGTGGCTGTCCTTGCCCGTGATCGTGACTTGTGTCCAGGACAGGCCCTGTCCGTGGGTGACCACACCGATATCCTTGCCTTCGGCCTCCAGGATTGGGCCCTGTTCGATGTGAAGCTCGAACATGGCGTGCATTTTGTCCTTGCGGGCGCCGACTTCCTCATCGCCCACCCAGCCAATGCGCTTCAGTTCGTCGCCGAACTTGAGGCCTTCAGCGTCTTCCTTGGCATAGGCTTCATCGAGGGTGTGGATGCCGGCAAAAACGCCGGAAGCCAGCATGGCCGGGGCAAAGCGCGTGCCTTCCTCATTGGTCCAGTTGGTCACCACAATCGGGTGCTTGGTCTTGATACCGAGGTCGTTCATGGTCCGGACAACTTCAAGCCCGCCGAGAACACCAAGCACACCGTCATATTTGCCGCCGGTCGGCTGGGTATCAAGGTGCGAGCCGACATAAACGGGCAGGGCCTCCGGATCGGTGCCGGGCCGTGTCATGAACATGTTGCCCATCGTATCGACACCCATGGTCATGCCGGCATCTTCACACCATTTCTGGAACAGCTTGCGCCCTTCCGCATCGGCGTCCGTCAATGTCTGGCGGTTGTTGCCGCCGGCAACCCCGGGGCCGATCTTGGCCATATCCATCAGGCTGTCCCACAGCCGGTCGGCATTGATGCGAAGATTTTCGCCCGGAGCTGCCATATCGTTTATCTCCTCAAGAGGTCTTTGTTTCTCAGGTCAGTCGATGGTTTCAAGAACGGTTCTGAGCTTGCCGAACAGCTCGTCGATCTGGCCCTTGGTGATGATCAGCGGCGGGGAAAGCGCAATGATGTCACCCGTCGTGCGGATCAAAATGCCGTCGTCATAGGACTTCAGGAAGGCCGAAAAGGCGCGTTTGGTCGGCTCACCGGCAATCGGGTCCAGTTCAACGGCGCCGATAAGCCCGAGGTTCCGGATGTCGATGACATTCGGGCAATCCTTCAAGGAGTGCAGCCCGTCTTCCCAGTAGCCGGCAAGATCCGCCGCGCGGGTGAGCAAGCCTTCGTCCTCATAGGTGTCCAGCGTTCCAAGGGCGGCGGCACAGGCGACCGGATGGGCGGAATAGGTATAGCCGTGGAACAGCTCGATCATATGAGCCGGTCCGTCCATGAAGGCCTGATAGATATCGGAGGTACAGAACACGGCCCCCATCGGAACCACACCGGATGTCAGCCCCTTTGCGGTGGTGACCAGATCCGGTGTCACACCGAAATGATCCACCGCAAAAGGCGAGCCGAGGCGGCCAAACCCGGTGATGACCTCATCGAAGATCAACAAGATGCCGTGCTGGGTACAGATCTCGCGAAGACGCTCAAGATATCCTTTGGGCGGAATGAGCACGCCTGTCGATCCCGCAACCGGTTCGACAATCACAGCGGCGATCGTCGACGGATCGTGAAGTTGAATGATCCGGATCAGATCCTCGGCATATTCCGCACCGCTTTCCGGCATCCCGCGCGAAAACGCATTGCGGTCCGGGTCATGCGTATGGCGCATGTGATCAACGCCCGTGAGCATTGAGCCGAAGTGTTTACGGTTATTGACAATTCCGCCAACGGAAATACCGCCGAAACCGACGCCGTGATACCCGCGTTCGCGGCCAATGAGCCGGGTACGGGTGCCCTGGCCAATCGCGCGCTGGTAGGCGAGGGCAATTTTCAGGGCGGTATCGACACTCTCAGACCCGGAATTGGTGAAGAACACATGGTCCAGCGGCGACGGCATCATCGCCGCAAGGCGCGCTGCCAACTCAAACGCCTTTGGATGGCCCATCTGAAACGCGGGCGCATAATCGAGCTGCGCGACTTGCTGCTGGACCGCTTCAACGACCTTCGGCCTCGAGTGTCCGGCATTGCAGCACCAAAGGCCGGCGGTACCGTCCAGAACCTGACGGCCATCGGACGTTGTGTAGTGCATGTCCTTGGCCGACACGAACATGCGCGGGGCCTGCTTGAACTGCCGATTGGCCGTGAACGGCATCCAGAAAGCTTCAAGGTTGTTGGTAGCAGCCTGGCTCGATGCTGCTGATGCCGGTGCCGACATACGTCCTCCTTGCGGCCAGGTTTCCTGGCCGACTGTTGATCACTTACAAGGGGGAGAGTAGACATGCTGAAGCTTCCGCGCAAAGGCGGAATCGCGTCTCAGCGTTCGGTCCTCTCCATCCGCTGCTCAATCTGCCACCGGAACGGGCGTTGCCTCATTGTCCGGTGACGAAACCTCTGGTGTGCCTCGTTGGGCAATGCCGGTTTTCCGGCAATTTTTCCGGCCAAAAAGCCAAATTCGATGCCAGCTTACCAACACCATTGCGGTGAGGAATCGGATCGAATAGCCTTCTGACCACTTGGTCAATTTACGGTAGGATTGATTTGACCAACTGGTCAAGATGCAAATTCGGTCGACATGACTAATTTCTGATCATCTGGCTCTGGATGGGCGCCACAGGAGAGTGTGAATGGCAGATATCGGCGGGCAAACCGCAGCGGCTTCGAAACCGGTGGGGCTGAGCCGCATCCAGGAAAAAAACCGCAATCTCATCTTGGAGGCGGCCCTGGGAGAGTTTTCCCGGTATGGCTTTTCCGGTGCGACCGTGGAACGGATTGCAGCCGAAGCGGGCATGTCGAAGTCCAATCTCCTGTATTATTTTGCCTCCAAGGAGGCCATCTACAATGCGGCTCTTGCACATATTCTGGATGTCTGGCTTGCACCGCTAAAGACACTTGATGCCAATGGCGACCCGGCCGAAGAACTTGCCGCTTACATTCGCCAGAAGATTGAGATTTCCGCGTCCTTTCCCGAGGCGTCCAGACTGTTCGCCAATGAGGTGATGCAAGGCGCACCACAGATCCTGCCGATCCTTGAAGCTGACCTGAAGCGCCTCGTAACCGAGAAATCCGCAATCATCGACGGCTGGATTTCAGCTGGAAAGATAAAGCCGGTCGACCCGCTCCATTTGATTTTCACCATTTGGGCAACGACGCAGCACTACGCGGACTTTTCCGTTCAAGTACGGGCGCTGACCGGACGCGATTTATCGGACCCCGGCTTCAAGGCGGAAACGGAAATGGCCGTCACAAGCCTGATCCTGAACGGGATTGGGCTGGACTGGCCGAAGGAAGCAGCATCCAGCGCATGACCGACCGACCTTCCGACCATCAGGCAACCGGCCGTATTGAAATCACCAACCGCTACTGGATCCATAAAGATGATCTGAGCGAGGATTTCATACGCGCGTCCGGTCCAGGCGGCCAGAACGTCAACAAGGTTTCAACCGCTGTTCAATTGCGTTTCGACCTCTCTGGCAACACAACCTTGCCCGAAGACGTCAAATCACGGGCAGCAAGGCTCGCAGGCAGCCGGCTGACGCTCAACGGCGAAATCATTCTACAGGCCGACCGGTTCAGAACCCGGGAACGCAACCGGGAAGACGCCCTCAACCGCTTGATCTCCTTGCTCGCCAAGGCAACGGAAAAACCGAAACCGCGCAGGCCGACCAAACCGACCCTCGGTTCGAAAAAACGGCGCCTTGAAGCAAAGAAACAGCGCGGTCAAATCAAGAAAATGCGGGGCAGGGCCGCGCATGACGGCTAAATGCGTCACTGTAGCCCGGCTGACGGCCCGGCATTGCGTGTTGATATTCAGGCGGAATGAACCACATCCCGGGTTCCGGCGTTATTGCCACAACAAGTATTTTGGAAAACAAGGACATTCCGCTGGATGCCAACCGCAGACGCGTCTCTTCCACAAGTGCCAGCGGTCTTGGCTGGGCCGGTTGTGCGCCGGACCCTGCCGGATCGCCTGACCTTTTGGCTCGCAGCACGCGCGCCGGCACGGGTCCGCATCGAATTGATGCCTCCAGACTCTCCGGAACTGGTTTACGAGTTTGATTCAAGCAGTACCGGGCTTGCGTGTCTGAAGGCAGGCGAAAACCTTTGTTATCTCCTGATTGACCTTGCGCTTGAGGCTGATCTTCCCCAGGAAACGCTGATCGGCTATCGGATTAGCCTGTTGATGGATGACGCGCCCGAGGACGGGTGGCAGGATCATACGCACTGGGCGCCGGACCTGTGTTATCCGGACCGGCAAACGCCGTTCCTGCGGGTTCCCCGCAAGGTTTCCTCGGTGATGCACGGCTCCTGCCGCAAACCGCACAGCAAATGCCTGGACGGGCTAGTGGCGGCCGATCAGGTCGTTGCCGATGCAATTGCTTCCGGCTCATCCATGCCCGATACCCCTCACATCCTGCCTGAACTACTCGTCCTGAGCGGCGACCAGGTATACGTCGATGACGTTGCCGGCCCCATGCTGCAGGCAATCATGCATCTGACAGAAGTGCTTGGCCTTCCCGATGAAGCCTTCCATGGCACTCAGGACGGTCTGCCAGATAGCGGATCGGCCCTGCGCACAAGTGGCGGCTGCCTCTATCACCGGGACGACCTGCTTCCCAAGATTGATCAAAACGCATCTGTCTTCGATGTTCTTTTCGGCGGTACAAGCAAACCGATCTTCACCTCGGCGCATGCCCGCAACCACCTGATAACACTTGGCGAAATGCTCGCCATGTATCTGCTAGTGTGGTCTCCGGAAGCTTGGAAGCTGATCCCTGAACTGACCGCTCCCGCCACGTTGTCCGAGAAGGACCGGGCCATGTATGAGCGGGAAGAAAGGGCGATCACAGAATTCAGGACAAGCTTGCCGAGAGTGCGCCGGCTTCTCGCTCATTTGCCCACCGCCATGATCTTTGATGATCATGACGTGACCGATGACTGGAACCTGTCGCTCGCCTGGGAAGATGCCGCCTACGGTCATCCCTTGTCACGCCGGGTCATCGGAAATGCCCTGATTGCCTATGGCATAAACCAGGGTTGGGGCAACCGGCCGCAAAAAATCCTGACGGACTTGAGACCGGCATTTGCGGCGGCCTTGTCCGCCCCGGGGTCGCAGGATCATGAGGACGCCATCGATACCATCCTGGACTATGAGGGGTGGGATTTTGAATGGCCGACAGATCCCCCTTTGATCGCGCTGGATACCCGGACGCGGCGCTGGCGGTCAGAGCGCAACGGCCACTATCCCTCCGGACTGCTGGACTGGGAAGCTGCGACCGATCTTCAAGCGAAATTGCGGGGCAAGGATGCTGTCCTTCTGGTATCGGCTGCCCCGATTTTCGGGGTAAAGCTGATTGAGGCAGTACAGAAATTTTTCACGGTCATCGGAAAACCCCTTATGGTGGATGCCGAGTACTGGATGGCTCATCCAGGCACTGCCAGCGCGATCCTCAACATCTTCCAGCACCGCAACACGCCACGCCACTTCGTGATCCTGTCCGGGGATGTGCATTATTCTTTTGTTTACGATGTTGAGCTGAGGAACGGGCGGACGGCACGCAATGGCGTATCTGGAGAAAACCCCGAGATCTGGCAGATCTGCTCCAGCGGCATCAAGAACAAATGGCCGGACCGCCTAATTTCATTGCTCGATCAAGGTAACCGCTGGGCTTTCTCGCCAAGGTCACCGCTCAATTGGCTGACCAAGAGGCGCGGCATGCGGATTGTGCCCCGCAAACCTGTCGGGACGCCCCATGGGCACCGGATCCTGAACGCCGCCGGTATCGGTCTTGTCGAACTTGACGACGAGGGAGCGCCAACGCGGATCCGCCAGATCACCTCTGACGGCAAGAGCTTTCCCTTTGAACGCAGGGAAGAGGAAGCGCGGCTTGATTAGCAGCCTTACCTGACCGGTTTTCGTGTCTTGACGGTCATCTTAGGGGTTTATTCGGCGGCCCGGATGGGCTTCTGTCATGCCGCATCACTCTTGTCGAGCTGATTGGTTTGCGGCGCGGTCGACTCACGGACAACTAGGGATCCACGAATGGAAAAGTCTTTCTGGTCCGACTGCGACGACAGCAACCGGTCGAGCGCTCTGGATGCCAGGTCTTCGATTGGCTGCCGCAGTGTTGTCAGCCGCGGCACGACCAGGGAGGCAAGCTCGATATCATCAAAACCGGCGACAGAAAGCTGTTTCGGCACGGAAATTCCGATATCCCGTGCACATCTCAAGACACCGATGGCCTGCTGATCGCTGGCAGTTGCGATTGCTGTTGGCCGCAAGGCCGGTTCCTTGTCCAAGAACCGTCTCCCGATCTCTTCGCCAGCGTCAAAATCGAACTGGCCATGCTGGACGACAATATCAATCGGGTCACCCGGCGTAGACAGTTCGGTAATCCGTCCAACAAATCCGGCCCGCCGGTCACGCGCAACTTCCATATGCTCCGGACCGGCGATATAGGCAATCCGGCGATGTCCGATCGAATGAAGATGATCAGCAACACGCCGCGCACCGTCCTTTTGATCCGTTGTCACCAGCGGGTGGCTCAAGTACCGGCGGTCGAGAGAAACAATCGGCAGATCCGTGTCAAACGGCTGGCTGTCATCAGAGCTGGCAACGACGATGACGCCGGATACCGCCCGGTCCTGCAATGCCCGGACCTGCGTCCGTTCCGCATCCGCATCATGGTGGGAGTTTGCCAGCATCACAGACAGGCCGCGCGTAACTGCCTCCATTTCAATATACTTGGCGAGCTGCGCAAAAAACGGGTTGGTGATGTCCGGAACGATCAATCCGATGACATCAATGTTCTGGTTCCGGTGTCCCGCCGCCAGAAGCCCGGGATCGAAGTCAAGTTCTTCCATGGCAGCGAGAACCTGCTGCCGCAGCTGATCGATCACACTGTCGTTGTCCGCAAGCACCTTGAAAACCGTGCTAACGGATACGCCGGCCGTCCGGGCCACGTCTTTGATTGTCGGCATACCCAATCGCTCTCGCCGTCTGATTTCTTAAACTTGAAACATTCAATCGGCTGTCAATCAAGAAAAAGAAGTCCTTAAGTTATAGCACTGGTAAAATTCAGAGGTTTCATTGCGAATATTACGCAGGGTTTAAACGCCTTTGATTGCTGCACCGTCAAACCGGCATAAGCAAACGAATCGTCGGATTGCCCCCGGTCCTTATTGTCTCACTTTCTCACAGGCGCCGTGGATTCCCGGATGATAAGTGCGCCAGGAATGGCAAGATCGCTGCCGTCCCAAATTTCAGCAAAGATTTTTTGAAGCGCGTTTGCGGCAATGTCTTCCGTCGGCTGGCGCAGTGTTGTTAGTCTTGGTACCACAAGAGAGGCGAGATTGATGTCGTCAAACCCTGTGACCGATAGCTCCTGAGGCACATGGATGCCAAGGTCTCTTGCACTGCGTAACACGCCAATCGCTAGCTGGTCGTTGGCGGCGGCAATCGCGGTGGGTCTCTTGTCCTCGGCAAGATTTTGCAGCAGTTTGCGGCCAGTCATCTCGCCGGAATCATAGTCAAACTGTGCTTGAACGACATTCAGGTCGATCGGGTCTTCGTGGGTCGACAGCGTCTTGATGCGTGCCATGAAACCATCACGCCGGGCACGCGCGACCTCCATGCTGTCCGGACCGGCGATATAGGTAATACGCCGGTGACCGAGCTTGAACAGGTGATCCGCGATCTTTCCAGAACTTTCAAAATGATCGGTCGCGATCAACGGATGAGACCCGAACCGGCGGTCAACCGACATCACAGGAATGTCTGTGTCAGACGGAACATGCCCGTCTGAGGCAGCCGCAATCAAGATCCCGCATACGGAGCGGTCCTGAAAAGCAGCGATCTGGGTGCGTTCCACTTGCGGGTCGTCATGAGAGTTGGCCAGCATGACCGAATGCCCACGTTTGGCCGCCGCCATTTCGATGTCTTTTGCCAGCTGGGCGAAGAACGGATTGGTAATATCCGGGACGATCAGTCCGACCACATCGATGCTGTTGGTCCGCAAGGCGCGCGCGGCACGGTTCGGCTTGTAATCAAGCTCTTCCATGGCCGCCAGAACCCTCTGCTGGAGAGGTTGCTTGACAGTCGCGTTGCCGGCCAAAACCCTGGAGACCGTGCCAACGGAAACCTCTGCCTTTTTGGCGACGTCTTTAATCGTTGGCATATGTCGTCAGTCTCCTTACGGCCGGTCCGTGAGACTATCAACCACTCCAGCGGACAACAATCAAGCCAGCGTGATGTCCGGAGCCGCCAACATCTTTTTGCAAATGCGAAAAGATATCCGCTGTTTCAGAGGGATGGAAAGTGAGCCAAAAGCAGGGCCCGTTCAAATAACCTCACCTAGGCAGGGACGGCGGCATAAAAGCGGGCGATTTCATCCCGCGTGGGCAGAGAGGCTGCAGCGCCCATTCGGGTCGTCGCGACAGCAGCGGCTCTCATTGCGAAACCGATTGCATCCCGGACCGGTTTGCCGTCCGCCAGCTCGCTTGCAAGCGCACCATTAAAGCAATCTCCGGCCGCAACGGTATCAACACTGTCCACGCGAGGCGCTGGAAGAGCGCCGCTATCACCATCAAGCCACCAGGCAACACCGTCGCCGCCCATGGTGATAATAGCGCCGCGCAATCCGCGCTTGGAAAGTTCTTGTGCAGCCTCCAGGGCTTCTGCGAGCGTCTGGGGGACCGCGCCCAGCAGGCCGCCGGTTTCGCTGGCGTTGGGCGTGATGACATCAAATGCCGCAAGACTGTCCGTGCCCCATGGAATGTCCGGGGCAGGGGCCGGATCCATGATGACCAATGCGCCTCCGGCCTTGGCGAGCCGCGCCGCTTCTATGCTGGCAGTCAGCCCGACTTCGTTTTGAAGAAGCAAAACACTGCTGGCGGCCAATTTGCCTTTATGCTTGCGGACATCTTCTGCCGTGATCGCATCATTTGCGCCCCGTGCCAGACGGATGATGTTATCTCCATCCGGCCCGACATCGATGAACGCGGTTCCGGTGGCCGTCTTGCGGAACCGGAACAAGTCACACTTCACGCCGAACCCGGCAAGCTGCTGTTCAGCCAGTTGCCCGAAACTGTCCCCGCCGACCGCGCCGATGAGTGTGACATCGGCCCCCATTCGGGTCGCTGCCACCGCCTGGTTGGCCCCTTTGCCGCCAAGTGCGCTTGCACTGTCCTTGACGGCCACCGTTTCACCAACGGCCGGCCAGCGGTCGAGATAGTTCACCAGGTCAACATTAATGCTTCCGAAGACGGTTACCGGGCTCAAAACGCAACCCCACTGATCAAGATAAGATTTGCATAAGGCGTGGTTTCGCCCGTGCGGATAACGGCACGCGCCTTGGCTGTCCGCGCTTTCAAGCCCTCATGATCGATCTTGGAAACCGAGACCGCCGATGGCCAAGCCTCCAGCTCTTCCAGCATCATCCGTTCAACATTCTCAGCCGCTTCCTGCGCATAGACCGCAGCTTCCACGGCCAATTCGCTGCGCAGCGCGGCCAGAACGTCCTTGAGGCTTGGCACACCCGCCATAACAGCCAAATCGATGACCGGAGTACCGGAAGGGACGGGCAGGCCGGCGTCGGCCACGACGATTTCATCCATATGCCCGAGCGCCGCGACCAGGGCGCTCAGATGCCGGTTCAACAAGATGCCGCGTTTCATTTGGCCGCATACTTTGCGCGGTAATGGTCAAGGATGACCGCAAAGACGATGACGACGCCGGTAATCATCTGGCGCATGAAGTCGCTCAGGCCAATCAGAATAAGACCGTTGGCGAGAACGCCGATGATGACAGCGCCCAGCAACGTGCCAATCACGGAGCCGCGGCCCCCGCTGAGGCTTGTACCGCCGATGATAACAGCGGCAATTGCGTTCAGTTCAAATCCGATTCCGGCAATTGGGCTAGAGATGTTCAAGCGGGCCATGTAGACGATTGCCGCGATCCCGGCAGTAAATCCGCAAATCGTGAAGGCAGCAACCTTGTAGCGGAATACGGAATGTCCGGCGAGGCGCACTGCTTCTTCATTGTTCCCGATCCCATAGAGAATCCGGCCGAAAACGGTGAAGTTCAAAATGAACCAGGCCACAAACACCAGCAGCAGCGCGACGAGGAAAACGACGGGGACGCCGTAGATCATCGCGGAGCCGAATTCCTCAAAGGCAAGCGGAAACGAATAGATCGTCTGCGCATCCGACACTTGAAGCGCGGCACCGCGGGCAATGTTGAGCATGCCGAGGGTGATGATGAAGGAGGGCAGGGCCCAATAGGCGCTGATCACACCATTGAACACTCCGCACAGAACACCGGTCATGGTGGCGGCCACAACCGCAAGCGCAATGGCCTCGGCAGGTCCGAAACCCGGCAAGGTAATCGCCTTGCCCGCCACCACGGCAGCAAAGGCCATGACCGAACCGACGGACAGATCGATCCCGCCGACCAGAATGACGAATGTCATTCCAACCGCAAGAACGAGATTGATCGTGATCTGCGTCAGGATATTGGTGATGTTGTTCGGGGTCAGAAAGTGTTCCGTGAAAACGGAAAAGAACACGATCAACGCCAGAAGCGCGAGGCCGATGCCTGCATTGTGCAAGACCGTCCGCAACGACAGTTGCGGCGTTGACCGGCCGCTTTCGGAAAGGGTTTGAGTTGTCATTGAGCTTGTCCTCCGGCGGCGTTTGCACGGCCATATGCCAGGTTAAGGATGTTTTCTTCTGAGAAGTCGGGGCGCTTGAGCTCCCCTTGAATTTCATGATCTGCAAGGACGAGGATACGGTCGGACAAGGTCATGAGTTCCGGCATTTCCGAGGAAACAACGAGCAGCGCCACGCCTTCGCGCGCCAGTCCCTTCAAGATTGCGTAGATTTCCGCCTTGGCCCCCACATCGACGCCCCGGGTCGGCTCGTCCAGAAGCAGAACCCGCGGGTTGCGGACGAGCCACTTGGCCAGGACAACCTTTTGCTGGTTTCCCCCGGACAGGCTGGAAACCGGATCGGACGTCTTTCCGTATTTGAGCTTGAGACGCGCACCGGCCTCACGCGCCTGCCGGTTCTCGGCGGGAAACTGCAAGAGCCCAAGCTTTGAAACGGCATCCATATTCGCCATGGATGTGTTGGCGGCAATCGGCATATCGAGGACAAGGCCTTCGCCCTTGCGGTCCTCGGTCACGAACCCGAGACTGCTTGCAATCGCGTCCCGTGGACCGGAAAAGCGGATCTCCTGGCCATCGCGGAAAATGCGGCCCGACTGAACCGGATCCATTCCGAAAATCCCGCGCAGGATCTCCGTCCGGCCCGCTCCGACAAGTCCGGCAATGCCAACGATTTCGCCGTAGTGGAGGTCAAATGTAACACCCCGGTCTTTGGGATTGGCCGCTGTCCGCAAATCGTCAAGCCGGAGCGCGACATCCTGCTGATGAACGTCCTGGTGCTCTTCCTTGATTTCAGCTTCCAGGCGCCGTCCGACCATGCGCTGAACGACACCTTCCGGCGATGTCTGCGCGATCAGGTCCGTCGCAATTGTCTTGCCGTTTCTAAAGACGGTTACCCGGTCACAAATCCGGAAGACTTCATCCAGGTGATGCGACACGAAGACGACGGTGACTCCATCCGCCTTGATGGCCTCCACGATTTCGAAGAGCCGCTCGGTTTCCCGTTTTGTAAGGGTCGCCGTTGGTTCGTCCAGAATGAGAATTCGGCTCTTAGACTGCAAGGCACGGGCGATTTCCACGAGCTGCTTGTGCGCAATTCCCAAGGAACTGATCGGCGCGCGCACATCGATGTCATCAAGCCCAATCGCCTTGAGCGCTTTTACCGCCCGTCTGTTCAATTCCTTGCGGTCCAACAGGCCAAGGCGGGTCCTGGGCAGTTTTTCGATCGAGATGTTTTCGGCGATACTCAGATGATCAAGCAGGTTGAATTCCTGATGGACTACCTGAACACCATGCTGTTTTGCCTCATGGGGGCTGGCGGGATTGTAGACGCTGCCATCCAAGAGGATGTCACCGGAATCGTATGGAAACGCACCGGACAAGATCTTGATCAGCGTCGACTTGCCTGCGCCATTTTCTCCAACAAGCGCATGAACTTCCCCCTGTTCAAGGGAAAAACTGACGCCGTCGAGCGCTTTGACGCCGCCAAAGTACTTTTTCAGTCCGTCGACGGAGAGAAAAGCACTGCCATGCGTTGGTAAAGGCGCCGCGCCGGGTGCTGCTGCTGCCATGATCCGTCTCGTTTTAATGAAAGAGAAGAGGGGCCCCCGCCCAAAGGCTGATCAGACGGGGGCGTATGGAAACGGCGGTTAGTTCGCTGTTACCAATTCAATCGGCGTCTTGACCCAGCCCTCAAGCTCAGGTCCGCCCTGTACGACTTCCAGTGCCAGATCGATGGCATTGGCCGCCATGTCTGTGCCGAACTGGTCAACGGTCGCCAGCATCCGGCCGTCTTCGATCATCGGGCCAACAGCCGGGATGTTGTCAAAGCCAACGACGAGAATGTCATCGCGGCCGGCACTTTCCAGTGCCTTGACGACACCAATCGCCATGGAATCGTTGGCAGCCATAACGCCTTGAATGTCCGGATGGGCCGTCAGCATATTGGAGAAGACCGAATTGGCCTCTTCGGTTTCCCAATGAGCCGTGCGGCTGTCGAGCAGGTCGAGCTTGAACTCAGCAACGGAGTCTTCAAAACCGAGACGGCGCTGAGTGGCATTATCCGCCCCCGGATTGCCCTCGATGATGACGACCTTACCGCCTTCGCCGAGTTTTTCGCCGAGCGCATCACCGGCAAGCTTGGCACCACCGCGGTTGTCCGGACCAACAAAGGCCAGTTCAACGCCGCGTTGTTTCTTCGCATCTTCATCCAGCGCGACATCGAAGTTCACCACAACGATCCCGGCATCCATCGCCTTCTTCAATGGCCGGACCATGGCCCGGCTGTCGGCAGGCGCGACCACAATGGCGTCGACACCTTGGGTGATGAAATTCTCGACCGCATTGATCTGGGATTCAAAATCGGTCTCGTTCTGCATGCCGACCGCGAGAAGTTCGTAGTCGCCGCGCTTTTCCTGGTGCGCTTGCGCGCCCACCATCATGTTCTGAAAAAACTCGTTGGCGAGCGATTTCATGATCAGGCCAACCACAGGCTTGTCATCTGCCATCGCGGTCCCGGCAAGCATAGCAAGGCCGCTCACCGCGCCAGCGGCGATCTTCAATAACTTCATGATTTTCCTCCCAAAAAGGTCTCACCTCCCACCGCTTTCCGCAGGTGGCCAAGGTTGATCTATTTGAATACACGTGCGGGCAGGTCCGTCAATATGAAACGTTTCATTTTTTTGAATGCATTCATTTTTTGCTGAGCCAGGTGCGCTGCAGCATCAAAAATAGAAGTGCAGATACAAACGCTTCGGGACTGACGACAACTGAGGCAGGACCTCCAATTATTTTTGTGAAGAAGGCCCGGTCGGGCCGGATTTTATGGATATGCCGGAAGGCAACCGGCTAGTCTACAGGCGCATAGGCCGGCCGGAAGACCACAAGAAACGGACATGGGGACATGAAGCTGACCCAAGAAAACCGCATCGTCTTGTCAAGTGACCACACCGCCATTGACCTTCGGAGGGCCATTCATGATCACACAGCCCGCATTGAGATGATCCAAGCCTGACTTACCCGGTCGTCGAAAATATGACCCCTGGAATTGGCCGCGGACCGGGCTCAGATCTGAAACCACCCTTGCGGGGAAGGGCGTGACCGCTATCTCGTTATCGTATGAAGAAAACACCAGACCTTTCCAGCGCCCATGTGAGCGACATCGTGCAGATGGCGCTTTCAGATCATGTCAGTTTCGACGTTATTCAGCGGGAATACGGATTGAGCGAGCCGCAGGTCAAAGAGCTGATGCGCTCGAACCTGAAACCGGGAAGCTACCGGGCCTGGCGCAAGCGCGTCCGGGACTTCGGGGACAGGCGGGCACATTACAAGTGAAAAGCCTAAAGACTTTCCGGGACAAGCGGGCCTTTTTTTGTGAGACCGCACTCCAAACCTATGATCGCCGCCTGGAAAACCCCGGCAGGACCTGAATAACTCCATGAAATTCCTTCAGAAAAAGACCTTAAAATGTCGATGAGTAAACCGCGAATTGGCATCATCGGGGCCGGCATGGCCGGTCTTGCCTGCGCCCGCAGTCTGGCCGCATCAGGCGTATCGCCCACTCTTCTCGACAAGGGAAGGGGCGTTGGCGGACGCTTGGCAACACGCCGCGCTCCGGGCGGTCTTTCGTTTGACCATGGCGCGCAATATGTCACGGCCAGGTCTGACGGGTTCATCGCAACGCTCAATAGTCTTTGCGACAACGGCGAGGCTGCGGAATGGGTTATGGAGGGTCAAACAGCCTTCACCGGCGTTCCATCGATGAATGCGCTGGCGAAGGCCCTTGCGGAGGGGCTCGATATCCGCCGGGAAACAAAAGCCGACAGGATCGAAGCTCACGGCAACGGCTGGACCGTTTTTGCGGGTTCCGACAGTTTCGTGTTCGACGTGCTGATTGTCACCGCCCCAGCGCCCCAAACCGTTGACCTGCTCGGCGGCGATCACCCCCTTGCGCGCCAGATCGCGCATGTGCGGTTGTTGCCGTGCTGGACGTTGATGGCCGCATTCACGCAGCCGCCGGACGTGACGTGGGCCAGCCGGCGCGACCCGTCCGGCGTTCTTGCCTGGATATCTCGCGAAGCGTCCAAACCGGGCAGGGCGGACACGGCCGCGTTCGTGGCGCAGGCAAGCCCCGAGTGGAGCAAGGATCATCTCGACCATGACCGGGCAGATGTTGAGACACTTCTTCTAAAAGCCCTGTCTGACACGCTGTCGGTCGATCCAGGATCGGCCCATCATGCAGCTGCCCATCGATGGCTCTACGCTAAGACCGAAACGCCGCTCGGATCGCCCTTTCTCAACAACGCCGAGGCGACGCTCTATTTCGGCGGAGACTGGTGCCTTGGGGCAAGGGTCGAGGCCGCTTGGCAAAGCGGAACCGCCATTGCCGAAGACGTGCTCCGGCAATTGGCGTGATCCTTTGAAAATGCGCCGGTGCCCTTCCTGATTGAAAAAACACCTGGTGTTGGCCTTGTCCGGCTTCCCGTCCCGCGCGGCGGCGGCGTCGCACCTTGGAAGGCGTCAAAAATCAATGCGGATTTGGGTCCTGCAAGGGTTCTGACCGGATCGCAGATGTCTTGAGGATCCGTCGCTCCATCAAGCGCTGGAAGAGTGCCGGCGACAAGCGGTTCAGCAAGTTGGACGCCCGCGCCACCCGGCCGATCGGGATGAAATCACGCTTGGCGGCAAGACCCCGGTAGAGTTCTTCGGCCGCCTGCCCGGGAGTTACGCTGTCGATTGCATCCTTTGCAGCGCCCGGACGGGCAAGACCACTGGATGGCGTTCCCGGATTGGTCGCGATGAAACTGGGCGCGGCGATGAGACAGGACACACCGTGGGGCCGTTCCTCGGAGCGAAGTGAGCTGAAAAAGCCCTCCAGTGCATGTTTGCTGGCCGCATAGGCGGTGCGATAGGCAAGGGGACTGAAGCCTGCCACCGACGAAATGGCGAGATGCGTTCCCCGGGACCGGCGGATATCCGGTCCGAACAGGCCAGCCATTGCGACAGCGGCAAAGTAATTGACCTCGAACACCCGGCGGTGATCTTCGGTCAACTGCTCCGCAAAAGGGCCGATATGCGTGATGCCCGCGTTGTAGACCACCATGTCGATGCTGGGCCGCGCTTCGCGGAGTGAAACCGCGGTTTCGGCAAGTTGAACACCATCGGTGATATCGCAGCCAATGGCGCAGGTCCGCGGCAGATCCCGCAACTGATGCAGTTCGGGGCCCGGCAAATCCAGCGCCACGACGAACCAGCCATGGTCTCTGAGTTTGGCTCCAAAAGCTTTGCCGAGGCCGCCCGCGCCACCCGATATGATCGCCGTCTTTGTCAAAGCCCTGCCTCCTTCCGCCAGAGTTCAAAGACTTCTGCGCTGGACAGGGCCGGCGTGTAGCCGAAGCGTGTTTTAAGGGCCTGGTTGTCCAGGACCGGGCGGTACTGCAAAAACCGCACCTGCTCCGGACCGAATCTTGACAGGCCCAGAGGCTTTGCGACCGCCAGTGCTGTTTTGACCAGCCAGGCCGGAAGGCGGATCAAGGGCTTTCCAAGAATATCGGCAAGGTCCGCCATGGACAGGGCACCATCACCGGCCACGTTAAACGTACCCGGCGGGCCGTCCGTCGCCGCCCGCTCCAGAATGCGGGCTAGATCCTCGGTCCAGATGAATACGAACGGACTGGCGCTGCCATTTAAAGCGATCAGGCGGGGCCGGCGGAAAAGGGACGTGATCTGGTTCTCAACACCAGCTCCCAAAACGGTGCATACCCTCAGAACAACCTGTTCGAGGTGCGGCGTTTCCCGGCGGGCAGCCGCCAGAAGCATTTCGACCTGGCGCTTGTGATCCGAATAGGGAAACTCCGGATTTCCGCGCACCGGGTCGCTCTCGCGCAACCAGGCAGCATTGTCCGCGTGATAACCATAGGCGGCGCCGGAGGAGGTCACCACCAGCCGTTTGACCTTGGCAGTGAGGCAGGCGGACAGAACGTTGCGCGTCCCCGTAACATCGACCTTATAGGCGAGTTCTCGGTTTTTGGGCTCAAGAACCGAGGCAAGATGGATGACGGCATCCGGACATTCGCCGGGCAGAATGTGCGCCGGGTCCGCTCCAGTAACATCCATGGGCAAGAACCGGATGCCGTCCGGGAGATCGGAGGGTTTTGCAATATCGGTCACCAGAACATCGTGGCCACCCTGCGCCAATAGGCTGACAAGCCGCCGTCCGACCATGCCGGCTGCGCCCGTAATCAGAATACGGCTCATCTTGCCGCCTCCGTGCGGGCAAACACCTTCGCTATCGTCAAGCCGGAAATCGCGTGCCACACACCCCAAAAGGCGGCCACGATCGCCATCCCGCCAAGGCCATGAAAAAACGAAAAGATCAGCGCGAGGCCCAGCCCGGAATTCTGGATGCCGGTTTCTATCGAGATTGCACGGCGGTCGTAGGGGGCAAGCCCCGCAAGCGTTGCGGTCAGGTATCCGCCGGACAATGCAATGGCATTGTGCACGACAACCAGCGGAATGATGGCCGGGCCAAAAGCAAGCAGGAAATCCCAGTTCGCATAAAGCGCAACGACGATAAATCCGAGATAAATCGCCATGGACAGTTGCTGCATTGGGCGCCGCAATTTGTCAGAAACGGCCGGGAGCCGGTGGCTCACCGCCATACCGGCAGCCAGCGGAACGATCAGCATCAAACTGACCGTCAGGGTGACTTGCACCGGATCTATATAGATGGTTGTCAGAAGATCCCGCGCAGGCGGATAGAGACTTCCCCAAAACGCGATGTTCAAAGGCGTCAAAAGGATTGCGCCGATCGTGGTGAAGGCCGTCAGCGATATCGCCAATGCCGCGTTGCCGCCGGCGCGGTGCGTGATGAAGTTGGAGATGTTTCCGCCTGGGCAGGCCGCCACCAGGATTAGCCCGAGCGCGACCGAGCCGCGCGGCTGCACGACCAAAACCAGCAAGAAGGTGAGGGCGGGCAATACCAGAAACTGAGACAGAAGGCCCGTTACAAAGGCTTTGGGGGCCCGCAGGCCAGCCCGGAAATTTGCCGGCTGAATATCGAGCGCCACGGAAAACATGACGATCGCAAGCACGGCATTCAAAAGCCAGAAGGCACCGGGGGCAAAGTTGAGGACAGCTGCGTCAATATCAATCATGACGCAGACCCTGATGCGGGCAGGACATCAGACGCCGCCCTGGGGGCCGCATGCTCTTCGCAGGTTCGCGTCTTTGATGTTTTTAAGCGCGTTGATCCGTTGATGGACCGCTTTCAGATAGGCCTTCTTGTCGACGTAATAGGCCATCCGGGCAAGCTCAAGATAGTCGACGCCGCCTGTTTCGCGCTCAAAGCGCTGCGCCTTGTGCGCCCGGATCCGGTCCGCTTCCGGATTGCCGGTCTCAAGGCCCTTTATATAGTGCGCCACCAGTTCGGCCTGATCATGCCGTCCCTGCCAGCCCAATCCCGTTGCCTCCAGCATGCCCAGAACAAACAGGTCATCCCGCTGAGGGTGCATACAATTGAGGTAGAGGTGAGGGGCAGCGCCCACCCAATTCAGCTCGGCCTTGTCGATGAACGGATAATCCAGGACATAACCTGTCGCCGTTACGATCATGTCATAGCAGCCAGAGGTGCCATCCTTGTAATGGACGGTTTCGCCGTCCATCCGGTCAATGTCCGGACGGATCTTGATATCGCCGTGACCGGCATGGAACAGGATCAGCGAATTCACCACCGGATGGCTTTCGTAGAGCTTGTAGCCGGGCTTTGGAAAGCCGAGACGCTGGGCATTTCCTGCAAACCAGTTCAGCGCAATACCATCGATCTTCCGGCGGGCCCACATCGGCAGACGGCTTGTTCCGGAGAGCGTGTCCGCCGGTTTGCCGAACATGTATTTCGGCACGAAGTAATAACCCCGCCGCATCGACAATTCGACGCTTTTCGCGTGATGGACAGCATCGACCGCAATATCACAGCCGGAGTTTCCAGCGCCCACGATCAGCACCCGTTTTCCGTCAAACTGCCTGGCGGTTTTATAGCCGGCCACGTGGATCAATTCGCCAGAGAACTTGCCCTGAAAGGACGGGAAGTTGGGCGTGGACAGGGTTCCGTTTGCGATGAGAACACCATTGAAAACGTCTTCCCGGTCGACACCGCCGCTGTCGCGCCAGACAACCTTCCAGCCCGCCGTGTTCCCGTCCATAGGCTCGGTTTTCAGCACCTTTGCCCCGAAGATGAAATTCTCTTAAAGGTTGTAGGCCTTCGCAAAGTCCTGGAAATACCGGAGCATTTCGGCATGGGACGGATAGTCCGGTGTCCCGGCGGGCATTGGAAAATCGGAGAATTCGGTCTTCGTCCTGGACGAGATCAGATGCGCGCTTTCATACATGGTCGACCGTGGTCCGCGAATGTCCCACACGCCGCCCACATCCGAGTGCAGCTCAAACCCCTGAAACGGAATCACCTTTTCCTTCATAACCTTCGCCATTGCCAGCCCCATGGGCCCGGCACCTATCAAGGCAAAACATTCCCTTGCGCGAGCACAAGGTGACGCGCTTTTATCGCTTTGCATGTTTCCTCCCAACCACGCAGGTGGTATTCTTATATTGAACAATTGTTCAGACTAAGCAAGCGGTTTGTCAATGGCAAAAGCAGAAGTTGCAATCCGGCGCCGGGCGCCGAGCAAAAAGTCCCTTGAAACCAAGGCGCGGATCCTGGATGCAGCAGAGACGCTCTTTGCCCGACGCGGGTTTGACGGCACATCGGTTCGCGATATTGCAAAACTGGCCGGGGTTCAGGTGGCATTGGTGCACCACCATGGCGGCCCCAAGGAGGACTTGTTTCATCAGGTTATCTCCCGGCGTGCGAAACCGCTTTCAGACCTGCGCCTGACCGCACTTGAGAGCCTGAAATCCGCGGGCGAGGGACTGACGGTGCGCGCTGTACTTGCCTGTTTTGTGGAGCCGTTTTTGGACCGCACACTCAAGGATGAGGCGCCATGGAGGGCCTATGGCAGGCTGATCGCGCTGGTGTCGGCCGACGAACGCTGGCGGGAGATTGCGGCAGATTGTTTCGATCCCACGGCAGCCGTTTTCGTGGACGAGCTTTCAGAACTGATGCCGGAAGCCACACGCCTTCAGGTAAGTTCCGCCTTTGTGTTCATGGTGTCCGGCATGCTCGCATTGACAGCCAGCAGCTGGCGGATCGGTGCGGTTGCGCAAAGCGACGATGCGGCCGATTTATCCGGAACGCTGCTGGATTTTTGTGAAGCTGGTTTCTCAAGCGTATGCGGCGGTGCCAATCCGTCTGCCTGACAGGAACGACACCGCCAAATTCCTTGTGGGGAAGGGCAGAAATGGCCGAAGCGCTTGGTTGGAGCGGTCTGTCAAAGCCATTTCGGTTCTGTCGGGAAGACACTTGCAACAGACTGATAAGGCCAGGGTGCACCTCACCCGGGAGCCGGACAACGACCCAAACTATTCAGCGGCTTTGCGAACTCCGCGATAATTGTCAGGCCGATATCCCGGATCTTTTTCTAACTTTTCATCCACAGTCGGATGAACGCTTTGGCCAACATAACCGTCTGCCAACACAGTCCTTTTAAAGAGCGGGAGTCGCCGATAAACACCTTTTAAGTCATTTTCCACCGGATCCATCAGGTTCGGTTTGCGATCCTGATGACCAACGTAGTCCCACTCGAGTGCAATGCCATGTTTGACGGCCTTCGAGCACATCCAATGGAACGTAATGTTGGAAAGCCCGTCTACTTTTTTACCACCACCGACACCGCCATGGGCACCTGCGAACCACACCTGTTCAATTGTCTGACCGGCCGGGCTGTTAATTCCCTTCTTCCAAAGAGTTGGCGAAAAGGCGCCCCTTTGTTCGTCAATCGCTACCGCATGGTAGGCGTGTTTTACGTTGCGGCCTAGCTCAACGTCATGAAACTGGAACTTTCGATTGATGAGAGCTGCTTCATCCAAGATTGGAATGCCCAACGAACCAACAGTGTCCCAAACACCAACGAACTCGATCTCTATGTTTGGGTGCACACACTCTGCAAGGTTCGTCTCTGCGATAGGAGGCCGATCCCCAGGACGGGTACGATAGTATTCGTAGGCTTCATCAATAACTTCGTCATACGATTCCACCACGCCCAAATGCCGCAAAAGACTGCTGCCTTTGTCCACTTTGGCGCGATCAATGATGCCCACGGCACCTATTAAACCGCCAATGCTACGTGCAGTGAAAGCACCTCGGCTGAAACCAAGAAGGTAGATTTTGTCGCCTGGATTATAGTGCTCTATCAGGAACCGGTAGGCATCCTTAACGTTTTTGGAAAGACCAACCCCAAAAGCTCCCCCCAACAATCGGTCTATGAAGCCGGACGTGCCAACGCCTTCATCGTAGTGAGCAAGTTGCAGATCGCTATGTTCATCGCGTTTGTAAAGTGCTCGATAAAAATGAGCGACATTTGTCGGGTATTCTTGGTCTTCGGTCTGCCAAGTACCGTCGCACAATATGACAAGTTTCTTTCCAGCCATGACGAAACTCCGAAAAAAAAGCATTATTAAAACAACTCGATTATACACCAAATGGACGTATAATGGAATGCATGCAATTTCTACGGAGCCAAAATGCAGGATGAGTGCAACGGATTTGAAAATGTGAAGGTTCGAACCTTCCGCATCCAAAAAGACCTCACGATATGGCGAATGCCTCCAACATCGCGTTAATTGGGTTCTTGAGACGATGACGACGCAAATTCAGCCTTGGGGGTCACGGATAGCGGCCCGCCTACATACATTGTTGTCACTAGCGAGAATGGTCGCGATTTTTGCGAGGCAGTACGGTCACAAGCAGGGACGTGAACCGGGCAGGGCGGGAGCCGGGTTGACCACCCGCAGCCCCACCATATCGAAGGGCCGGCAAGTCTTACGGGGAGAAGGCGGTATCGATTTGACAGGGAAACCAAAGCTCACAAAGACACGCTTAGTTGATAGGCACAAGCCTTAAATCAGCGCGACCTCCAACGGTTGCTTTTGACAGCGTCAGGATGCTGTAGTTCATCTTCAGCAGTGCTGCACGAATGCCTTCATACTCGGTATGACTTACCTTACAACAAGCTGGTCGAGCGTGTCGGTCAAGCTGTCTCTGATATCCGCCAACTCATTCCACATCACGTCATAAAAGTCCGCATCGATCATGACTGTGTCCTGGTAACGAATTCTGAAGTAACAGTGACGATACACGGGTTCGCCGTTGCCCCGGCGTTTAAATTGACTGGTTGGCAACAAAGGCTCATCGCTCAACATATTGCAACTTACTATGGTGTCCGCCGTCGCAAGATCGCCGTCCTCTTGAAAATAGTAATAATGCGTGTACCTCTTCGGCCGGTTTGAAACGCGGACGACCGCGCTGCGCATTGATGCATCTTTTAAAACCGTCATGTCGGGGTCGGTGTCAGGGTCAAGGGAAAGTATCACCCTCATCTGACGTCTGGTGTTATCAAGGTTCTTGTTCGACTTCTCATTGTAGATATAAAGGATGCGAAAGAGTTTTCCGGTTCTTTTTTCGATTTCCTCTTCGATTGTCTCGATGCTGCTTAAGTAGAGTTCACTTTCTTCGCTTAAGACTTCGCGATAATACGAATTGCGACCGAAGCCTTCGCAATATTTGAACTTCATTGGACCTATACCAGCAATCTTGCTTTCAATATCTGGGGCAAACGGGCAAGCCGGATTGTCTTGCTCCCCGGCATAGACGGAAAAAGGGTGGGCGAGGATCCAGAATAACAGAGTGCTAAAGACGACAAGTCTTTTCACACCTCGCAGCGCATCGTCAAATCTCACAAATTTTTCGCCTTATAAGTGTTTTTGCCAGACTTGCTATTCTGTATTGATTTTACTTAGCGCAAGACTAGCAATTTATTGGTGTTTCACAAAGTGTTTCGCGTTCGCCACGCTTTGAGGTTTGGCTGTTGAAAGGACACTCTAGAAATCGGAGTTGCGGGTGGCATCGCTGAAAGACCGAAATGCCGATGGAAGAGCAAACAGTTCGAAGCCTGCCTGATAGCCTATTGGTTTCAAACAGAAGCCGCACTTGGAAATAGCGCGCACCCGTGGAGTTTCAAGTCTAAATGCAACACCACCCGGATGTGTTCGGAGCAGGGAGGTTAGACCCCACTCAGGTGTGCTGGTCAGGGTTGCTAAGGCTGAGTGGGGTCGGATGGTTTGCGAGATGATGGAACCTATTGAGCCGCATGAATACTCATTAGTAGCTCGGCATTAATGCAGCGGGCCGTTGAATATCTCCTCACGAAATACTTCTCGGGGCGTTCGGTAACCCAGGCACTTTCGTGGCGTGTCGTTAAGGCGGTCTATGAGAAGGCGGATCGCGGGTTCAGAAACACTCAAAACGGTTGTGTCCCTTGGTAGGTAACGTCGAACGCGTTTGTTCATGTTCTCAACACTACCCTTTTGATAAGGCGCGGAGGGGTCGCAAAACCAGGCATCTATTCCCAGTCCTAGTTTCAACTGCCGCCAAGAGACAAACTCAAATCCACGATCAAACGTCAGGCTTTGCCGCGCATAGCAGGGCAACGGGCTCATTTCCTTGATAAGCCGGTCCATAATTGGTTTGGACTGACGGTCGTTGTTTTTGAATAAAACGACAAATCGGCTCTTCCGTTCAATCAACGTGGCCACATTGGCTTGGCCCTGCGCGCGCTCAAAGATCATCAAGTCGCACTCCCAGTGACCGAACTCCTTGCGTTCTTGTACTTTTTTGGGCCTGTGTCTGATCCGTCGTTCTTCTGGAAATACCGGATTTTGCGGTTTCCGAGCAAAACGGGGGCGGCGCTTCTTACGGCGCTCCGGCAGAAAACGAGCAAGTTGTTCTTCGCGGCCTTCAGGGGAGTAAACATATTGGTAGATGGTCTCGTGACAGACCGTCGCTTTCATGTGTGGCCCTATCTTCATGCGACCCGCAATCTGTTCAGGTGTCCATCCATTCTTAAGTCGTTGAATGACATCGCGTCGCAACGCTTCAAATCGATACAGCTTGCCACTACGGCGGCGTCGGTCCCGTGCGATGTCGTTCGCCGTCATAGGCCAATATCCGTCTGCATCACGGAACTCATTATCATGCCAGTAGTTGCGTCTGATCTCGCGGGAGATCGTGGAACGGTCACGACCCAGGTGACGGGCGATATCAGACTGGCTGAACTTCTGGTCCCGCATCCGAGATATCGTTTTACGCTCTTCAAAACTTAAATGACCAAATCGCAGGCCCATATCTCTTTCTCCCAAAAGCACGCATCATACTGATTTTGTTGCATTTCAGGATAGAATGTGCCCCGGCTACATACATAATTCGCATAATCAATATTATGGAATATTTATTGTGCTATATTTTCTGGCGGAATTCAGCCCGTTGCTGGAGGCTCAATCCGGCGCGCCGTCTGTTTCATCTGCATCCGCATCAATGATCGTCTGCGCAAGGCCGTAGGAAAATCCGGCGCGAACCAGTGCGGCCAGATCCTTCGTGCGCCGGTCGGCCCGGTGCTCCGCGCGCCGGTATGGACCCAGCCGACGCCGTTTGGCGTAGGCCCAGGCAGCCGCACCATCCGTATCTTCAGAGGTTTCAAGCAGCTCATCGATCAGGGCACCGTCGATCCCTTTGGACTTTAAAAATGCCACGATCCGCAATGCCGATTTGCCGCGCCGCCGCAGGCTTGCGATTTTGGTTTCCGCGTAAGCCCGGTCATTCACAAGGCCTGTCTGGACAGCCTTATCGACCACGGCATCAATCGCTTCGGCATAGCTTTCAGGAGCAAGATCATGGGCCATGCAGGCCTTATAGACCTTGCGCTCCAGGACCTTGCGCAAGTTGTCCGCAGAAGATGCGTAACGTTCGAGATAATAGACCGCTTGGCGCTCAAGCCGGTCCTGGCTCGGGATTTTGGGACGCCGCTTTTCAGACATGCATCTGAGCACTCACCACCGCCTCCAGTGCATCCAACTGGACGGTCATGCCATCATAAGCCGGCTTAATACGGTCCGGCAGTTCAGCCAGGAGCGTTTGGTAATCGAGATCGTTATGCAAGTTGGTGAAAATGGCCCGTTTGGGCGCGATCCGCTGTGTCCAGGCCAGCGCGTCCGCCAGACAAAAATGGCTTGGATGGGGATTCCGCCGCA
Source organism: Roseibium denhamense (assembly GCF_009711415.1). Lineage (GTDB taxonomy): Bacteria > Pseudomonadota > Alphaproteobacteria > Rhizobiales > Stappiaceae > Roseibium > Roseibium denhamense. The sequence continues at coordinate 72,592 of NZ_SMLZ01000116.1, read as the reverse complement.
GGCAATCAAGGATCAGCACGTCTAGTCCTTCCAAGCGTGAAAGGCTTTCATTTGGAATATCAGACACATCCGGGATATAGGCGATCCCATCGATCCGAAACCCGAGCGCCAGGATATCACCATGAACAACCTCTATCGGTTCCAGGCTGACCACACCGCCGGCACCTGAAATCCGGATGGGCGTGTTGGACACTATGCCATGATGATCCAGGATTGGCGGATAGCTGGAGCCTTGCGGCGTCTCAAAACAATAGCCGAAAGCTGCCATTGCCCGCTCAAGCGTCGCGTCATTCATATAGACCGGAACGCGTTTTTTGCTGCGGATCATGAAAACACGCAGATCGTCGATACCGTGCAGATGATCGGCATGCGCGTGGGTGTAAACCACGCCATCGACATGCTGCACATCTGCATCCAAAAGCTGCTGGCGAACGTCCGGACCGGTGTCAATCAACACCGTTGTGCACCCGTTTTCCCCAAACTTTTCCACAAGCAGTGAACACCGCAGGCGCCGGTTTTTCGGGTTGGCCGGATCGCACTGGCCCCAATCATTGCCGATGCGCGGAACGCCGCCGGAAGACCCGCAGCCCAGGATCGTAAACTTGAGGCTCATGCAGCCGCCGAACCGGTTTTGGCAAGACTGCGCGGCACTTTTTGGAACAAACGAAAGAAGTTTTCCGTCGTCTGCCGTGCCATTTCCGCCTCGGACACACCTCTTGTTTCGGCAAGGACCGCAGCTGTCATGGCCGTATAGGCCGGCTCATTGCGTTTGCCCCGCCGCGGCTGCGGTGCCAAGTATGGCGCATCCGTCTCGACAAGCAGGCGGTCGGCCGGGATTTCCTTTGCAATTGCACGCAGGTCGTCGGAGCGCTTGAACGTCAAAATACCGGAAAAGGAAACATAAAGGCCCAGCTCGACACCTTTCATTGCAAGATCACGGCCGGACGAGAAGCAATGCAACAGGGCCGGGAACGCCCCCTTCCCCATTTCGTCCTCAAGGATTGCGGCCATATCCGCATCGGCATCGCGCGCATGAATGACAAGTGGAAGCCCGGTCTGACGTGCGGCTTCGATATGGATCCGCAAGCCCTCGGCCTGCGCGTCTCTGGGGGCCTTATCGTAAAAGTAGTCGAGCCCCGCCTCACCAATTGCAACCACCTTCGGATGCTGGCTCAGCGCAATAATCTCTTCGGCCGGTATCCCGCGTTCAGCACCGGCATTGTGCGGATGGGTACCAACGGAACAAAAAACGTTCGGAAATTCTTCTGCAATTGCAAGAACCTGCGGAAATTTGCGGATATGCGTGCAGATCGTGACCATCAGGTCTACGCCGGCGTCCTTGGCCCGCGCAATCAGATCCGGGCGCTCTCCATCAAAGTCCGGAAAATCGAGATGGCAATGGCTGTCTACGAGCATTTTGGTCCTTGTTTATCACCTTGGCGTCTTTGGCCTGACATCCGCGTCTTTTTACGCGCAATCGCACTGTCAGGTTTGGCGCAACTTCAAAAAGAAATCCAGGACCGCTTGTTTGCGGTCAAGATTAAGCGCATCCGTTTCGGCAAAGAGCGTCCGCATGTCATCCCATATGCGAACATAGCGGTAAGACTCGGATATGCCCGCGCCAACATGTCCGCGCATCTTCACATGCAGCCAGTTTGCCACCAGATGCTGGAAACTCTCCCAATTATCTGTCTGGCCCCGGGCCGCAACAAGATCGGCCAGCGCATGAACCTTGCCAAGATCTGCGGCCGGCCCCGCATCGGCCAGAGCCTGAACACCTGAGGCAATTGTCAAGCCGTCTCCGGCAAGCAGCATGAATGCAGAACGCAGGCTGCCATCTGCCGCGGCAGAAATTTGCTGCAAGGCGCGTTCATCCTCCGGAGCCTGAGGAGCCAACTGCCGGATGCCATTTTTGATATCTTCAGCCGTCAAGGCGTCCATATCCAGGCAGCGGCACCTTGACCGGATCGTCGGTAATAGCCGCCCCGGCGCATGACTGAGAACCAGGAAGATGCATCTTTCCGGCGGCTCTTCCAGGATTTTCAGCAATGCGTTGGCCGAACTTGCATTCATGTCGTCCGCGGCATCCACAATGCACACCCGCCAGGCCCCGGCAGAAGCTGTGGTTCCGAAAAACGAAACGGTCCGCCGCACTTCGTCCACCGGCAGATCGGCCTTGAACCGCTTGTTCTTTTCATCCCAAGGACGGCGTAAATGCAGGATATTGGGATGGCCTCCGGCGCGGACCTGCCGGGCGACGGGATGATCACCCGGAACATCCAGGCTCTGCGCGGCCAGAACATCGCCGGAAAACCGGTCCGGATGGGAAATGACGAACTTTGCGAAGCGGAACGCAAGCGTTGCCTTGCCGATCCCCTTCGGCCCGCCCAGGATCCAGGCATGATGCAACCGCTCCGACCGGTACGCATTCAACAGCACCGCCTCGGCGCGCGCGTGCCCAATGACCTGATCTTGCTCGTGCGGCAGCGGAAGACCTGGCAGTGCGTCTACTTCCGGCACATCAACCGGCTCGTTGCGGCGGGCCATGGTCAGCTCATCTCTTCGAGTGCGGATACCCGGCTGGCGTCCGGAAAGGCATCGCTAAACCGCTCACGAACCGCCGTCTCGATAGCTGACGTGACTGCATCCTGATCCCCGGTGCCGTCAATCACTTCAAACCGGTAGGCTTCCTTAACTGCAAGGTCGAGAAACAATCGCCGTCTGTTTTCATGAACCGCAAGCGCCTCGTCCTCGAACCGGTCCGGACCGCCCGCACCATCAGCCTTTGACCTCGCCGCAACTCTTTTCAGGCCGATTTCCGGCGGCACATCAATGAGGATTGTCAGCTCGGGTCTTCTGCCTGCCGTTGCCGCGACTTCAAGGAGATCGAGATAGGCCGGATCGACACCTGCCTCACCCTGGTAGACGCGGGTTGAGTCCGCATACCGGTCGCAAAGGACCCATTCGCCCCGCTCCAGAGCTGGATTGATTGTATTATCGACGTGATCAGCCCGTGCGGCCGCAAACAGCATCGCCTCGCCGCGCGGCCCCAAATCCTTCGCACCGCCGGACAAAAGCATATCCCGGATTTTCTCAGCTCCCGGCGAACCGCCCGGCTCGCGGCTCACGGTCACAGTCTGCCCATGCGCTTCCAGAAACGCCTTGAGACGTCTGATTTGGGTGGACTTTCCAGCACCCTCACCGCCTTCAAAAGTTATGAAATGTCCTGGCAATGCTTGCTCGGCCCTTGAATCAAAACGCCGCTGGTTCCGCCAGCAGTTCTGCGCCCGTTGTTTATCACGCAGGCGAACCAGATTTCTAGAGCATCTCCCAGCCAGATTGAAACGCCGGGCGATCAATCAGATCGGGAAAAGATGTCCTAGCCAAGCCAGCCAAACATGAGCTCAAACAATCCATCCATGGCACGGCCCGTCATGCTCGAAACGCCAACATCCGCCCCGGCAACAAGCGGCGTCTGAAAAATCAGCCCGTCCTTGCCATAAACCTGCAGCTCTCCGATTTGCCGGCCTTTTTCGACCGGAGCCGGAACCGGTCCCTGGTAGACAACGCGGAGCCTGTAATCAAGTTTGCTGCCCCTCGACAAAAAGACATCTATATCCGCCGGTGCAACCAATGCGACCGACCCCGTTTCGCCGCCAAATACGGAGGCCTCGGCCACCTCTTCACCGGATTCGAAGATCGTTTGAACGGAGTAATATTCCCAAGCGCCATCAAGTACGTTTTTCAGCGTTTCAAGCCGGTGATTGTCCGAATTAAGCCCCGCAACGGCAGCAATAACGCGGGTTCCATCGCGCGAGACCGATCCAAGACCCGAATATCCATCGTCCGGGTCGGCACCCCCGCCAAGTCCGTCGAGACCCCGAATCTCTCCAAGCAAGGGATTCTTGTTGCGCTGAAAAATGCCGTTCCAAGTGAACTCGGGCTCTGAAAACAAACGGTACCTTTGCGGATAGCTGGCCAAGATGTACTGCCCAAGCAGCACCTGATCGCGGACCGTTGTCTGGCTTTTCTGCTTTTCATGTCCTGTCGGATTGGCAAACCGGCTGCTGGTCATGCCAATCTCGGCGGCAAGCCCGGTCATCCGCGCCGCGAACGCTTCTTCCGACCCGTCCACGCATTCCGCCAGCACAATGGCCGCATCATTCGCATTGTGAATGAGAAGACCGCGCAGCAGGTCAATGACAGGAATTTCGGATTTGATGGCCGCGAACATGGTGGACCTGCGCGACGGCGCGCCGCCCGTCCGCCAGGCATGTTCGCTCACACGGCAGAGCTGATCCGGCCTTAATTCCCCGTCTTCAAGTGCCTTGAAGACCGTGGCGGCGGTCATCACCTTGGCCAGGGAGCCTGGCGCAAACGGCTCGTTTGCGCCTTTGGAAAACAAGATTGTTCCGGAATTTGGCTCAAGCAAAAACGCCTTCGGCGCCTTGGTATCAAGCTCTGCGGCAGAGGCCTGGTGCCCTATGATCAAGAATGACCACAGAGCGAGAAGAAAAATGCACATCAAGCTGCGTGTCATGGACGGACCCTTTGGAGACATATCCAAGCGGACCGCACTTCTCCGGCCCTGTCAACGGGCAGCACCTTCTGCCACCGGCGTCAGTTTGACGCCGCTTTGTCCGTCAGAAGCCGCATGGACAGACCCGACGCCGCCATATCCGCGAGCGCTTCGTGGGCGCCGCCGATCCGCTTGTTCGCGGCGAAAGAGGAGACCGCGCTTCCAGGAACGACCGTTCCGGGGGCTGGAACCCGAAGGACGCCGAGTGTCCCAGCCTGCGGCGAAGCAGGCGCCTGCGGTGCATAGGCGGCTGGAACCGGTTCAAAGGCGTTGTTCGATGCAACCTTGATCGTCGGCTGACCGGCTTCAAACGCGATTGCCGGATCGAATGCCACAGTCAGCGCACCGGTATTGCTGCCAGCTGCTGCAAGTGTTTGAGGGGCAGTGTATGGGCGCGGCCGCGGTGCGGAGGTTGGCCCAACCACAAGGCGCTGAATGTTCTGGGCGATCTGCGTGCCAGGGCGGGTTGCGCCCGGCTGAACGGCGCCCGGGCCTTGATAGGATGCCAGAAGGTAGGATTCATCCTGACCGTGGAGCGGTGCCCGGCCGACATATTCGACCTTCACCTTGCCAATGCCTTGAGACTTGGTGCCGAGCATGGAGGCAACGCGCTCGGACAAATCGATGACACGGTTGCCATGGAATGGCCCGCGGTCATTGACCCGAACGATCATGGACCGGCCATTTTCCACATTGGTAACGCGTGCATAAGACGGAAGCGGCATGGTCGTATGCGCCGCTGTCAGCGCATTGCGGTCGAAGATTTCGCCATTTGCCGTTTTCCGGCCATGGAAAGTCGGGCCGTACCAGGACGCGAGCCCTGCGGATTTATAGTTCGGGTCTTCTTTCGGATAGTACCACTTGCCGGCGATCTTGTATTTCTTGCCGACAACATAGCGGCCACCGCCCTTGGGAACCGGCTTACCGGATGCAACCATGCGCGGGCTGGCCTTGACGCCGTATTTTTCTGGGCTGAACTTTGCTTTCGGCTGTTCTGGAGCTGCGCTACAGGCCGCGACGGCCGAAACAGCCGCAATCGCAATCATGCCTGTTCTGATTTGCCGCCAGAACGGACGCCCGGTCCGGTCATCCTTGCGGGAGAAAACGCCTGTTTCCCTGCCCGACTGCCCTGCCACATGGCAAGCCTGTCCGCCGTTGCCTCGCATTCCGCCATCCTACTCACTACGCGCCAGCAGCCCCACTGCTTACGCGGATTGCCCGAAGCGAATACTCGCATCAGCATTGGGCAGCCTGTCGATCCGGTTGGATCTGTCCCCGAAGAACGCAAAGCCCCCGCATCGCGCCCTCAACTGCCCTTTAAAGCGCAAGTGTCTTACTTCAAAGTAAACCGTGCGTCGACCCATGGACGGACGTTAAAATCAGGTTTCCAGTGCTCAAGCACGGCAGCAGCCGGTTCCCATACCTGATCAAGGGCATAAATTATTGTATTATTTATCTAAATTCAGACAGACAAACTCCGGTCCAACCTGTGCCCCGCAGGGCACACCTTGCCGGAAATCGACATAGCGCTGGAATGTGATGCAGGTCACACTGCCCCCTGTCAAATCCACATAGGGTGTTCTTATTGCTGGTGACCGCCCTGTCACAAGCAATGCTGGACCCCACCTCCAGCTTAGGCCGCCGGTCCAAAACCCTGCCCACGACACCGGACCGGCGGCCGCTTTACCAGAGGCAATGACCCGGTGCTGCTGTCCTTTTACCAGCCCCTTCCCCAGTGGACACGGCACCGGGTCATGCCCGGTTCCGGCGCTCTGATCCACATCTAATCAGCAGCGCATATGAATTTGCCCGCAAAGGCCTCTTGACTTTCGCCGCAAGACAAACGAAACGGGTGCCTGCTGCCTGGAGGGGTGGCAGAGTGGTCGATTGCAGCGGTCTTGAAAACCGCCGAGCGTGCAAGCGTTCCGTGGGTTCGAATCCCACCCCCTCCGCCATTTTATGAGCAGCCCTTCCATATATTTTCGTATTTTCGAATGCCGCCCCAAAGCACAAGGTTTGGACGGTCTTCTGGTTGATCGGAAACGATCACTCGAAACGGTTTATTGTGCTGGGACGCTTCACAAGCTGCAACGTTAGGCCGATCACCAGCGGCAGCATAAGATCCACACCGGAAGTGATCGAGCATCCCAGCCATGGCCCGAACGTCAACTCAGTCCCTTTGAGATCCGTGCGCTTTGACGTGGAAATGATCACGCGCGCCCGTCAGGACCAAAGCGAATTCATCGATTTCCTCGATAACCGCGTCGGCGGCCCGGAAAAGTCCGGTCTTCGGGCGCATGCCCCGTTGCGCAGAAATCAGGGTTTCGCGGGCGGCCCCGAGAGCGGCCAGAAGCTCCCCACGATCAAAGTCCAGCGGAGGCCGGGTGCGGCGGCCGTTATTCATGGTAGCCTTCTCCATTCGGCTCAATGTTCTTATTTTGTTCTATATTCGCGCTTCATGCTCGTCAAGGAACCCAGAGCTGTGAATTTGCTAACGGCGCACTCTGCCGGGATATGATTAGGACCAGTGAAAGCAAGCGCCCCCGCAACCGTCTGCGTGCGCGACAACCTCGGTTCACCAGCTGGACATCACCCCTACGCTCAGTGGACCGGGCAAAGGGCTGTTTTGTCGCCCAGCCCCAATGAGGCAGCTATCTCAGGAAGTCTTGCAATTGACCGCAGATCACACTGCTCGTTTTCGCAGAAGTGACCGCCCCGTGTTCCGGCGATCACATTCTGCGACACGGACATTTAAGCTGCAGCCTTCAGATTAAGCTGCTCCAGCTGGAACCTAACATCTGCAATATGGTCGAGCTTAAGCGGAAACTGCAAGGTGGTTCCGGATGTGTTGCTGACAGAGACACGTGCCTGTATGGGTTCCCTCAGCGACTTCGTTGTGAACTCCACGGGCGTGCCTGCCGGGCGATTGAGATCAACATCCAGAATGCAGTTGGCCGAAGATATCTTCACGCAACGTACGGGGACAGATTTGCCATCCAAGAACACGCTGGAAGCCCAATCGACGTCATAGATCCGATAGGTTTCGTCATCCGAGCTGTTGCCAATCGCGCCAAGGAAAGTTTCGACCTCGCTCCCAAGCAGAACGGCCTCATCATATACGACCGAACTACCGCTTTTGACTAGCTGAGAAGAAGAGGCGCAGTTTTCTGCGTTGTCGCGCATGACAGAGACGCTGTCTTTGACCTTTGCAGCGTTTGACGAGACTATCTCCATGCTTTCGGCAATTTCGGCGGTCGCTGCCTGTTGTTGTGAAACCGACGCGGCGATGCTGTTGGCAACTTCGCTGATCTCGCGAACCGTGTCGTAGATCTCGCCCATGTGTTGCTCGGCACCTTGTGCAGTGCGTTGAACGGCACCAACCTGGTTGCCGATTTCTCCGGTGGCCCGCGCGGTCTGGGCGGCAAGTTCTTTTACTTCTGAGGCAACAACGGCAAAGCCCTTGCCAGATTCTCCTGCACGAGCCGCCTCTATGGTCGCGTTCAGCGCAAGCAGGTTTGTCTGGTCCGCAATATCGCGGATCAAATCGACGACACTGGTAATTTGTTCAGCAGCAGCAACAAGTTCCGTGAAGTTTGAACGGGTTTCCTCGGCCTTGCCGGATGCCCTTGTCGCGATTTCGGCGGAATGGTCCGCGTTGCGCTGAATTTCCTGAATAGATGAAATAAGTTCCTCGGCCGCAGACGAAACCGTGGTCACCATACCGGACGTTTCGGTCGCATCTTTGTCGAGAGTCATCGCCTGCGAAGTCGAGTTGTCCGCGTTCAGAGTGAGGTCCTCGGCAGAGTTCGACATTTGGGTTGACGAGTCAGACATGCGGTTGAAGATCCCACGGATGGTGTTTCCGAAGATGCCCACCATCTGGTTGACTTCGTCCCGCCTCCGGTCTGACTGCTCGCGAGCCTTCTCCTGCGCCTCGCGCATGGCCTGCCGCTCGATGAGGCCATCGCGGAAAACAAGAACGGATCGGGTCATTTCGGCGACCTCATCCTGGCCGCGTGGCGCCGGCACATCTGTGTCGAGCTTGTTCTCAGACAGATCTTTCATGGTCTGGGACAGGTGTACAATCGGCCGGCTGATCAGGCCGCCCAGGAGGTAGGAGGCCAGCAATCCCAGGAACAGTCCAACGGCCGTCCCGATCACAGAGAACAGAATTGCGCTGGAAGTCTGAGCGTGAACAAGTTTCTCGATCTTGTGTTCAGCTTCGCTTGCTATTGCCCTTATCTTCTGAAGATCTCTGGAAATTATCTTTACCTCACCCTGCAACACTTCGGCGGACAAGCTGTTAATATCCTGAGACAGTGTTCGGAAGTTGATAAGAGCGCTTACGTAGGTATCTAGCTGCCGAACAGCAGCTTCGACCACCGTAGCTTCCTCGGCCGCAAGAGCTGCCATCGCTCCGCTGGTGAGGTCTTTTTTGACCCGCTCGATTTCGGACAGAGCATAGTCTAGTTCCCCTTCCTCACCCGAGTGGATATACCTGTTAGCGTGGTCTCTTGCGACAATAAGATGAATGACGGCATCCGTAACAAGCGCGAGAGTCTCACTCGGCTTGCCATCAGCAAGCTCCGCGTTTTGTCTCTGCGCGAATACAGCCATGATTTCTTCCTGAAGCTTATCACCTGTTGTGTGGAGCTGATTGTCAACGATTTCGCTTTGCTGGCGCCGCTCTTCCGCGAGTTTTTCAAAATTGCCCCAGTAAACCTCGATATGTTTCTGGGCGTCTTTCAGAAGGTCTATTTCCGACGGGTCTTTTAGCGTGCCAAGTTTATCAGCGACCAGTTTTGCAACATTCTCGTGCGCAGCACTGGCAGCCTTTTCATTCTCCGGCGTAGAATGTGAGACAAATTCAATCGCCTTGATTTCCATCTCGGCAAAGGCTTGGGTGATATCTGCAGCTGCAACCAGTGCGTTCCCGTGTTCGGAAAATTCGGTAAATTCTTGATCGAGCGACTGAAACATCAGCGCCGACTTGCCGCCGATCACCACCATGACAAGCAGTAGTGCGCCAAAGGCGCAGAGAAGTTTGTGCGTCAAGCGCAAGTTATAAAACCAAGCCACGATTTTCCCCTCCAAAAGCGTGGTTAAAAACAATCAGCGTGCGGTAAGGCTGTGTACCGTCTCGATCAGGACCTCATTTGTGAATGGTTTCGTCAGAACCGCATCGGCCTGTGTTCCGGACATCTGCAACGCTTCATCGGCAGAAATACCGGATCCGCCACCGGACATGGCAATCACTTTTGGCCCACCAACTTGGGACTTCAGTGTGAACACGACGTCCGTTCCGTCCGAAGCGGGCATCATGATATCAGTAATGACAAGGTCAAACCGATCCCTGGCGGCGAGTTCCAATCCCTTGCTACCGTCCTCAGCCTCAACCACGTCATGCCCGGCTTTCCGCAAGGTCGCGGCGATTGAATGCCTGACTGGCAGCATGTCGTCGATCAATAAAATCTGGCACATCCTGGGGTTTCCTCAGCAGAAGTTTGTCGCAACCCTAAGTAATAAAGGGTATATCCAAGGTAATAACGCAACCAAATCCACGTCCCTTAGGTTGCGGAAGACCTTTTCCAACCTGAATTAATCCACCAGATTCATTAATAATTCTCTTAACAACAGAAAGACCAAGGCCAGATCCTTTTTTACTTGTTCTTTTTGTGTAAAAAGGCATGAATATCTTATTTACATCTGCGTCAGGAATGCCGGGACCGTCGTCGGCAATTGAGATCTTGATTCGTTGGGTTTGTGACGCAGTAAGATCTATGCGTATCCGCCCTGAATGCTCACATGCCTGTGAGGCGTTGACAATGAGATTAATAACTACTTGCGCAAATAGTGTTTCATTTATTGGTATTTTTAGATGCTGTGACAGACTACCAGTGCTGGTTTCAATCACCATGCTGGCCGGAACCATCAAGCGCGCCAAATCGATGATCCGGAGCAGTCCTTCAGGCAACTGAGTGGCGGAATCTCCCCCCTCAAAACGACCACGAGAAAGACCGAGCAGAGATTGCGAGAGCTCTGCCGCCTGATTGGCGCTATAGAGTGCGATTTCCAGATCCTTGCGCATGTTGGCATCGGTTATGTCTGGAAGATGAAGAGAAAGGAGGCTGGCAACAGGATGGAGCAGATTGTTTAACTGGTGAGCAAGCGCTCCGGAAGCCGTGCCCAGAGCTTCCAGGCGATTGCGGGTATTGTCCTGCTGGGCTCTGAGCCGTTGTTCGGTAATGTCCCGTTGTATGCCAAGAAAAGCGGTGAGCTGTCCTGACCGGTCAAATATCGGCCCAATCCGTAAGGCATTCAAAAACGGCTCTCCCGATTTGCGGTAATTGACGAGAGTGACTTCAACGGGTTGCCGGTCAGCAATCGCCCGACGAATTCGGGCTACATCGTCACTACTGGTCTCCTCACCTTGCAGAAACCGGCAATTGCGGCCAAGCACGTCTGCGCGCTGATAGCCGGTGGTTTTTTCAAAGGATGGATTCACATAAGCCAGTGGCAAGTCCGGTCGCGACGCATCGGACAGGCTTATGGTGTCAGGCGAACCTTCCAGTATTGACTTGAGGAGCTCCGGAGACTGGCCGGCGATGTCCTCGAGTACGTCGTAACCGTCATTTTTCCAGCTCTTCATAAGCGCCCCGCTTTGCTTCATTGCCAGCAACTTTCATTGCGACAAAGTATTCAGAGACCTGCAAGAATGGAAGCATCAGCACGACTTGGCGCACAACGTTGAGCGTTTTCCCAATGTAGCTCGCTTAACTTGGCGTGTAGCTTCTTGTTTTTGAACAAGAATGAAAAGGAGAGTTGCGATATTCAGCTTCTGGGCCTGACGCGGGCCTACGAAGACGCCAGTTTTATGAAGTATTTCGACAACCATACTCAAATCAAAGAGGTGTTCTAACAGGCCAATATCAACGAGTGGATGCGTTTTGAAATTACCAACCCGCCACTGCCTGACCAAATCTCGAACATTCCGGACGTTTGCTGACGCGGACGATTTAACTGGTCCTTGTCACCGAGACATCGGAAAGCCGCTGCAGGCGCAGCGGCTTCTTTTGAATTCCGCCGCATACAAGGAAGCGGCCGTCGCAATCAGGGTATACTTTTGCCAGCCAACTCAGCTACATAGCAAGCTCTAGGGATGTTACCGACCAAGTGCGGCAGGATGGGGAAGCGGATGGAACATGGCGGGGATCTGACCCGGGCAATCGACCAGTATGGCGGTACTTTCGATGATTGGCTGGATCTGTCAACCGGCATTAACCCGCACACCTACCCGGTCCCGAACGCTCTAAGCAGATCCGCCTGGACAGACTTGCCGGGCCAGGCCGCCCTTGACCGGTTGATCGCGGCCGCGCGCAAGGCTTACCGCGTGCCGGACCATTTCGGCATTGTCGCAGGTCCCGGCACCCAGGTGCTCTTGTCCCTGCTTCCCGAAACGCTGCCCGAAGGTCCTGTATCCCTGGCAAGCCCGACTTATGGCAGCCACAAGAAGGTCTGGACGCGCTCGGGACGGACGCCGACAGAACTCTCCAGCGTCTACGCACTTCCGGCCGATGCCAAGATCGTCTTGCTGGTGAACCCGAACAACCCGGATGGACGTCTTGTGGACGTCAAAAGCCTTCTGGAGATGGCCACCGTCTTGACGGGACGCGGCGGCTGCCTCGTGCTTGACGAGGCTTTTGCGGACACAGTGCCGGGTGCCAGCATCCTGCCGCATGTGACGGACCAAAATGTTCTTGTCTTGCGGTCATTCGGAAAATTCTTTGGACTGGCCGGGTTGCGCCTTGGCTTTCTGGCCGGACCGCCTGCGCTCATCCAGAAAACCGCCGGACTTCTGGAAAGCTGGTGCTTGAGCGGACCGGCCATTGAATTTGGAACAGCAGCGCTCCGGGATGCGGATTGGCAAACCAAGATGAACCGGCAGCTGGCCGATGAAATGGCCGATCTCACGCTCCTTTTGAATGAACATCACCTGAGCGTCTTCGGCGGGACGCCGCTCTATGCGCTGGCCGGTCTCCGCAAAGCTGTGCACCTGCATGAAGCGCTAGCCCGCAGGCATATATGGACCCGGATTTTTGATTATGCGCCCACTTGGCTGCGGTTGGGCCTTCCAGGCAGCAAAGCCAATTTCGAACGTCTGTCGGATGCTCTTGCGGAGGCGCAAAAAGAACTTTAACCAGCAAGAATGCTGTTTTTTGAAAATGCGCTCTGGCTGTTACTGGCCGCTCTCGCGCTGGACGCCCTGGTCGGAGACCCTGATTGGCTCTGGCGGCGCTTGCCGCACCCGGTCGTCTGGATCGGGAAAGCCATTTCCTGGTTCGATGGCAAGCTGAACAAGCCGGATTGGCCGGCCACCGCCCGCAGATATGGCGGTATCCTGACACTCAGCCTGCTGGTGGGTGCCAGTCTGGCTGCCGGCTTTGCCCTTCATGCGCTTGCAGGCGGTGTACCGGGCGGCGACGTGCTTGTGATCATTTGCGCAGCCGTCCTGATTGCGCAAAACAGCCTTTACCGGCATGTGGATGCCGTACGTCGCGGTCTTGAGGTCAATGGCCTTGCCGGAGGACGCGAAGCGGTTGCGATGATCGTCGGGCGCGATCCCGAGCAACTGGATGAAGCCGGTGTGTCCCGTGCGGCCATCGAATCATGCGCGGAAAATTTTTCAGACGGTGTGGTCGCCCCTGTGTTCTGGTTTGCCGTCGCGGGCTTGCCCGGCCTGATCGCCTACAAGGCGGTGAACACTGCCGACAGCATGATCGGCCACAAGAACGAGAAATACGCCGACTTCGGCTGGGCGTCCGCGCGGTTTGATGACCTGATCAATCTCCCCGCCTCCCGTCTATCAGGGCTTTTTATTGCCCTGTCGGCCTGGCGCGTGGGCGGAACGGCCCGGAAAAGCCTGAGCTGCATTGCCTCCGATGCCAAGCTTCACCGCTCCCCAAATGCGGGATGGCCCGAGGCCGCCATGGCCGGAGCCCTTGGGATCGCTCTTGCCGGCCCGCGGATTTATACCGGTTATACAGCGAACGACCTATATCTGAACAAGTCCGGGCGCAAAGAGGCGGCCGCCGCTGATATTGCCGCGAGCCTGCGGGTCCTCGTCTCCGCCTGTTGCCTTCAGGCGGTTCTTGTTCTTGGCTGCGCCCTAGCCGCAAATTTCATCTAGAGGATATGCTATGTTGCCGTTTTCCGCCGCAGCCGACCGCAACAAGGATGTGATCCTGGAAAAACTGACGCCGCTTCTGGCCGGCCGCAGGCATGTGCTGGAGGTCGGCAGCGGCAACGCACAACATGCGGTTCATGTGACAAGCGCCTTACCGCATATCCGCTGGCAATGCAGTGATCTTGCGGAAAATCTGCCGGGTATCGCTGCAAGGCTGGCTGATGAGGGGAATGCGCATACACCGCCGGCGCTTGCCCTCGACGTGGCTGCGGGACCGTGGGTACTTAACGCTGGCGAAGCTCACGACGATATCGATGTGATTTTCACCGCAAACACCCTGCACATCATGTCCCTTGATCATGTGGCAGGCTTCTTCGAACGGGCGGGTGAAACGCTCACACGTCCAGGGGACATTATGATCGTCTATGGCCCCTTGAAATATGGCGGTGCGTTCACGACCGAAAGCAACGCGGCTTTCGACCTGCAGCTGAAGAGCTGGAACCCGGTCAGTGGCATCCGCGATTTCGAGGCCCTTGATGCGATGGCCGGACAGGCCGGGTTTCGCTTTGTGTCCGATCAGCCCATGCCCGCAAACAATCAGCTTGTGCTTTGGGAGCGCAGCCGCTGACGCGGTTCGCCCTCAAAACCTTCGTCAGCGGCGGCCGATCTTTGCGGCCAGAGCCAGCTTTTTCTGCTTTTGATGTTCGCGCAAGAACACCACACAACCGCCACCGACAATCAAACCGATTCCCGCCCATACAACAGGCCCCGGCAATTCACCGAACATCAGCCAGCCCCAGAAGACCGCAAGCGGCAGGCCGACATATTCAAAGGGCGCAATCGTTGCGGCATCCGCAATCCGGTAGGCTTGCGACATGGCATATCCGACGACCCCGGCACAGAGCCCGAGACCAAGAAACAGAAACAGATCCGAGCCGACCGGCCAGATCCACTCGCGCAACAGGAACACCATCGACGGATTGTCGAAATTTTCCGCGTAGCGCCCGTCCCCGGCGACCAGGAAAAATCCAACGGAAACAACCAGAAAGGTTGTTTGAAGATATGTTGCAAGAGCAGACGCCTTGGATGTGCTGCCCAATTTGCGCGTCAGGACCTGTGTCAGGGAATAGGCGGCCGCGCCAATAACCGGCAGCAGCAAGACAACGCGGCCGCCTTCAATTCCAAGATCACTTTCCCATGGTTTCAGCATCAGCAAAACGCCAAGGAACCCGATGCCGACGGCACCAAGACGGAAAGGTCCGACTTTCTCGCCAAGGATCGGGATCGACAGCAATGTGATCATGAGCGGCGCAACGAAAAACAGCGCTGTCGCCTCGGCCAGCGGCACAACGGCAAGTGCCGTGAAGAAGCTCATGTTCGCGATCACAATCAACAGACCACGCAAGACATGAAGACCCGGCCGGTTGGTCTTCAAGATGGCCCACCCGCCTTCAAGTTGAACAAACACGAGCGTGAACATCAGCCCTATGACCGAACGGACGAACACCATCTGGTGCAGCGGATAACCACCTGACAGCTCCTTAATGAGCATATCATTGACAGAAATGGCCGTGACACCCGCAAGAATGAAGGCAATGCCGACAGCGGGTTTTGACAAGGGAACGGAAGGCGCAAGGGACGTCATGGCTCCGGCCTACACTGAAAAGGGCCGACGAGAAAGCCACTTAACGTGCAGCGGCGATCTCAAGAATGGCATCGATGTCCAAAGTGTCTTCAAGATGCACCGCAAGATCATCCAGTACCGCATCAATCCGCTGGGCGTAAGCAAGATCGGAAACTGCCCCGAAACCGGTCAGATAAGCTTTACGGAAATCGTCATCTGTAAACAGGCCATGGAGATAGGTCCCTGCAATCCGGCCGTCGCCCGATTGAGCGCCATCATGTTTCAAGGCTCCGCCCGATGCCTGGATGGACAGATAAGGCCGGCCGCAATCCGGTCCAGATGTCCGGCCGATATGGATTTCATATCCGGCAACACGGGCCCCGCTTGCCACCTGCGTTCCGGTTGATTCTACAAGTGACTTGTCTGGCGTCAGAACGGTATCGACATCAAGAAACCCGAGCCCTTTCACGGTCCCGGCCGTTCCTTCGATCCCGTCCGGATCCGAGATGGTCTTGCCAAGCATCTGGTATCCGCCGCAGATCCCCAGAACATGCCCTCCGCGGCGCACATGAGCCTGAAGGTCGACCTCCCATCCCTGCTCCCGGAAAAAGGTCAGATCCCCAATGGTGGATTTTGATCCGGGAAGCAGAACGAGATCGGCATCGCCCGGCAGCGGCGTGCCCGGATTGACCAGCTCCAGGGTGACGCCCGGCTCCATGCGCAAAGGATCAAGATCATCGAAATTGGCGATCCGGGACATCACCGGCACAACAACTTTCACTGATCCCCCCTGCCCGCCACTGGAAAGATCCAGCGCGTCTTCTGCCGGCAATTTGCTGGCATCGGCAAACCAGGGGACAACCCCCAGACCCTGCCAACCGGTTCGCTGTACAATCTCCCGCATACCGTCATCAAACAGGCTTGGATCACCCCGGAACCGGTTGATGAAAAAGGCGCGCACCCGTTTTTGTTCGCAAGGCTCCAGAACCGAATGGGTTCCCACCACCGACGCAATGACGCCGCCGCGATCAATATCCGCGCACAAAATCACGGGCAGACCGGCCGCCTCGGCAAAGCCCATATTAGCAATGTCACCGGCCCGCAGATTGATCTCGGCCGGACTGCCGGCCCCTTCCACGAAAACCAGATCCGCCTCTGATTCTATTTTTGAAAAACTCTCTATAACACGCGGAAGCAATTCGGCTTTATGCTTTCCGTATTCACGCGCGCGCATGGTGCCGAAACGTTTGCCCTGGACAATTATTTGCGCACCGGTATCGGTCTCCGGCTTTAAAAGCACCGGGTTCATATGGACCGTCAGCGGCACCCGGCAGCCCATCGCTTGCAAGGCCTGCGCCCGGCCAATTTCGCCGCCATCGGAAGTCACGGCCGCGTTGTTGGACATGTTTTGCGGCTTGAAAGGACGGACGTTGAGGCCACGATTGGCGAACAGCCGGCAAAGCCCTGCAACAATCAGGCTCTTGCCCACATTCGATCCGGTCCCCTGGATCATGACGGCAGGTGTCTTGCCCCTTTTGTCAGGCATCATGCATCCGGACCGTTGCTGACCGGCGGAGCCCCATAGGGCCTGAACTCCTTGGGAACCGGGAGATTTGCCAGCTTAAGCTCCAGAAGGAGTCGGATGGTCGGCCGGACACCGAACAGGATCGAGCCGATCAGAAACAGCCATGTCCCGGCATAAAGCAGGCTTTCGTAAAAGAAAAAGATGCTGCCAATGACGAACAGCAGCGCCGCCAGGAACTCCACGATGGTCCGGTAAAGCTCATACTTGCGCACGACCTCGGCGTGATCCGGTGAGGCGGTTCTGATGCTGTGGTCAAACAGTTTGCTCATGTCGTATTGCCTTGCGGACTAGATAATCGGGGAATGCACCGGATTTCAGCTCAAGCTGACTAAAGCTGGCGGGTTGCGATCAAGGTAACTTGTGCAAGCTTCCCCCTAAAACTCGACCCCTTCTTGAGGTTTCACACCAGAGCGGAACGGGTGCTTTACCTGGGTCATGTCGGTGACGAGGTCGGCAATGTCGATCAACTCGTCCTTGGCGTTCCGGCCCGTGATCACAACATGCACGTCGTCGGGCTTTTCGGTTTTCAGGAACGCAACCACGTCGTCGATATCCAGGTAATCGTAGCGCAACACAATGTTGAGTTCATCGCAAAGTACCAGCCGGTACTCACCGGACTGGATCATGTCCTTGGCGGCCTCCCAGGCCTGATTGGCCGCATCAATGTCCCGCTGCCGGTCCTGGGTCTCCCAGGTAAAGCCCTCACCCATGCGCTTGATCGTGACCAGATCATCAAAGCGGTCCAATGCCATCCGCTCACCGGTTTCGATCCGGCCCTTGACGAATTGCACCACGCCAACCTTGTGACCATGCCCAAGGGACCGGAATACCATTCCGAAACCGGCGGTCGACTTGCCTTTGCCCTTGCCCGTATTGACGATCACAAGGCCTTTCTCGATGGTCTTGGTCGCCATGATCTTGTCACGCGCAGCCTTCTTCTTGCGCATTTTATCGGCGTGCCGTGCATTCAGTTCTTCTTCGCTCAGTTCGGGCTTGTCATTGGCGTCGGTCACGGTGTCTCTCCCGATTGTCGTGTCTTGTTGAATTCACTGAGGGCAGCATGGGTCGAATTGCGGCGCGGCGTCCAGAGCCCCCGGTCAAGGGCCTCTTGAAAGCGGGCCAGCATTTCCTGATAGCCTGCCGGATTCGCATCTTGCAGAAAATCCCGGACCGCCTCGTCGTCAAGATAGGCCGCATAGAGCTGATCAAAATGGTGATCGCCGACCGCCCGGGTGGTCGCGGCAAACGCAAACAAATAATCCAGCGTCGCCACCATCTCGAAAGCCCCCTTGTAGCCGTGGCGCATCACGCCCCTGATCCATTTCGGATTGGCCGCACGTCCCCGGACCACCCGGCCAATCTCTTCCGACAAGGACCGCACCACAGGCCTTTCGGGCCGTGAGTGATCATTGTGGTAGACCTTCGGGGTCTCACCTTTCAAATGATCGACCGTTGCCGACAAACCGCCCTCGAACTGATAATAATCATCGCTGTCGAGCAAGTCGTGCTCGCGGTTGTCCTGATTGTGCAAAACCGCATCCACGGAAGCCAGCTGCCCCTCCAGAGCGCCACGGGCACTCTGTCCGCTCACCCCGCCCCCATAGGCATACCCGCCCCAGGTCAGGAAGGCTTCGGCAAAATCGCCGCGCTCGTCCCAGATCCCCTCATCAATTAAGGCCTGAAGACCGGCTCCGTAGGCGCCCGGTTTAGAGCCAAAAACACGGAAACCAGCACGGCGCTGGGCTTCTTCCGGCGCGACCCCGTCCGCAGCAAGCTTCGCCGCTTCAGCTTTCATGCGCGCAGCAACCGGATTGGCTTCCGCAGGTTCTTCAAGGGCCCCGACTGCGCGCACCGCACTGTCGAAAAGATCCATTTGATGGGGGAAAGCATCCCGGAAGAAACCGGACACCCGCAAGGTCACATCGATGCGCGGCCGGCCGAGCTCGGACAGTTTGAGAATTTCAAAGCCGGTCACGCGGCCCGAGGCCTGTTCCCAAACCGGACGGGCCCCGATCAGGGCCAGCGCCTGGGCAATGTCGTCACCGCCGGTGCGCATGTTTGCGGTGCCCCAGCACGTCAGGACGAGAGATGCCGGCCATTCCCCCTCCTCCTGAAAATAGCGCTCGGCCACCAGGGAGGCAGATTGCTGCCCCAAACGCCAGGCTGTTTCGGTGGGCACGGCCCGGACATCCACCGAGTAGAAGTTCTTGCCCGTCGGCAACACATCCGGTCGTCCCCGGGAAGGGGCTCCGGAAGGTCCGGGCGGCACAAAACCACCGCTCAGCGCCGTTAGAACCGCATCAAGCTCCGATTTCCCGGAGCCGGTCACGGACGGCCGAAGGCTGGTTTCGATTTCGCGCAAGACGGCCTGCGTGTCCGGCCAGATTTCGCTTAACTCTACCTCACCGCCGATGACTTTGTGCGCGAGCAATTCGAGCCGCTCGACCGTATCACCGTTCGACCGCCAGGGCGCATCTGTTTGAGCGGCCAGTATCTCCGGTCTGGCACCGGTCCAGGACCCAGAAAAGTCACAGTCTAGCGGATCGAATCCGATCAGCTGCAGGTCCGATGCAAGTGCCCGCTGCAGGCTGTTTTGATGCGGCTCCGCCCCGCGCGGCACCCGCACCAAGGCGGTCAGCAAATCGGTCAGAAGATGTCCGTCAGGGCTTTGACCGAGGATATGGAGACCGTCGCGGATCTGAAGCTCCTTCAGGTCGCATAGATGTGCGTCCAGCCGGGCCAAGCGCGTATCCTCATCCATGTCCCCGGTAATGCCGATGTCCTTGTCTAGCCCGTGCCGGGCTGCCGCATCAAGGATATCGCGGGTCAGGGCCTTCAAACGGCGTGGGTCGACACCGCTGGCGAGGTAATGCTCATCCAGCAGTGTTTCGAGTTCCTCTGCCACACCGTGGCTTTCGGCCCGTGTCAGCGGCGGTGTCAGATGGTCGACGATCACGGCCGACGTCCGGCGTTTTGCTTGCGCGCCTTCGCCCGGATCATTGACAATGAATGGATAAATATTGGGTGTTGGGCCAAGCACTGCTTCCGGATAACAGCCTTCCGAAAGCGCCAGGGCCTTTCCGGGCAGCCATTCCAGATTGCCGTGTTTGCCAAGATGAATAACCGCGTGGGCGCCGAAGGCCTTACGGATCCAGAAGTAAAACGCGAAATAGTGGTGCGGCGGTACAAGATCCGGGTCGTGGTAGGTTTCTTTCGGATCGATGTTGTAACCGCGCGCCGGCTGGATACCCACGACCTGATTGCCAAAGCGGTGCAAGGCTAACCGGAAGTTTCCATCCACCATATGCGGGTCGGCTTGCGGAGCGCCCCACCGCTCCCGGACAGCATCACGAACCACCGCGGGAAGTCTGGCAAAGTCTGCCTGATAGTCAGCCAGCGGCAACACCTCGAAGGACGAGCGGTCATCCCTGGCGTCAAGCGCATTGGTAACCCCGGACATGAGCCTTTCCATCAGCTGAGCCGATGTATCCGGGGCCCCACCGGTCTCAAACCCGGCGGTTTTCATGGCTTTCAGAACCGAGACGCAAGACGCAGGCGTATCCAGCCCGACCCCGTTGGCCAGCCGTCCGTCCTTGTTCGGGTAATTCGCGAGGATCAGGGCTGTTTTCTTGTCTTTTGCGGGAAGAAGCCCAAGCTGCGCCCAATTGGCGGCCAGATCTGCAACAAACCGCATCCGGTCCGGCACCGGCGTGAACTTGACTTGGGTCGACTGGGTCGCCTCGTCGAAAACGCCCTCTTCCTTAAAGGAAACGGCCCGCGTCAGCAGCCGGCCGTCTATTTCCGGCAAAACCACATGCATGGCCAGATCCCGGATCGAAAGCCCCTGATCGCTTTCGTCCCATCCTTCTTTCGAGGACGAAGAAAACACCACTTGAAGAACCGGCTTGCCCCATTTGTCGAGCGGTGTCGGCTGATGGGCTGCCCCGGCCTTGGAGACGGCAAAGGCGGTCCCGTTGAGCACCACATCGACACCGGCGCTCTCAAACAATGCATCGAGAACCGCAATGGATTCCGCTTCCTTGAGACTTGAAACATAGACCGGCAAGGCATTCACACCGGCATCCTTCAAGGCTGCCACAAGTGCATCGACCGGTGCCGTCTGAGAGCCTTGAACGAGCGCCCGGTAAAACGTGATCGCTGCCACCGGGGCGGAAGGATCCGCCCAGAATGCCTTCAACGTCTCAAGATCCGATGCGGATTGCCCCGGCAGATAGATCCCGGCGCGCGGCAAGGGCACCGGGTGGGCCGGTTCTTCACCGCGCCCGGCAAGATATGCAGCATATTGAAGCGCATTGGCATAGTTCTCTGCGCCGCCTTCGACGCAGTAGCGCCAGAACCGCCGGACCTCATCCATCTCCCGCGTTGAATGGCTTGTAAGCGCCTCATCCCATTTGTCATCGCCGGGGATGACAATAAGATCGACCTGGCTTGCCCGTGCTTCTTCCTGAAAGCGCTCAAGCCCGTACCGCCAGTATTCAACGCCTCCCAGCACCCGCAGGATGACAAGCTTGGAGCCCCGCACGGTCTGTTCAGCGTAAAGGTCGACCGAATAAGGATGAGAAAGTGCCATCAGATTTGCGAGGCGCAAGCTGCACCGGTCAGGTCCAAGACGGGCATGGGCTGCGGCAAAGCTGCCAAGCTCGGTATCTGCAGCCGACAAAAACAGGATATCGGCAGGCTGCTGGCTCAGATCGACCGCATCCCCACCGTCATCAATCCGGCGCGTCTGGCTCGCGAGAATATGCATTTAGTTCCTAGTCTCTTTAAGAAGCGTCCGGCTGGCTTGCCGGATAGGCTGGCCATCTAGTCGAGCGAATGACCGGATTGGAAGCGGTGACGAAAAAATCCACGCCCGCAGCATCATGGCCACCGTTTCCTCTTCAGAAGTTTGGCAGTGGAGAAAAGCGGCCGGCCCTCCTCACTCGGCGGCTTGCGCAACATCTCCGAGTGCACCGCGGACAGCCGCCAGATCCAGGCCCTTCAGGCCAATCACAACCAGTTTGCCGGAGCTTTCCGCCCCCGCCGCAAACCATGTTTCGACACGGGGACCCACTGCCTGGACCATGGCGGGAGCAGATTTGCCATCAACCCGGACAGCGCCCTTGATCCTGAGCACCCCCCTCAGCGCCATGGCCTGCAATACACGCGCCTCAGCATCCTTGAGTGAAGTAAAAGCCGGCACATCAAGAACATAGCTCTCGAAATCATCATGGTGATGATGGTCATGGTGGTGGTGATCATGTTCATGATCGTGGTCGTGATCGTGGTCATCGTCACGGTCGTCATGGTGGTGATGATGATGCTCGTGGCGGGATGCCATGTCATCCTCGGCAGCCGACCCACGGCCCAGCAGGACTTCAATCGGAAGCGTGCCCTTTTCCGACGCCACGATATGCACCGCAGAGCGGACCTCAGCTGCAATCTTTTCCTGAACCCCGGCAAGTGCATCACCCGCAACGAGATCAGCCTTGTTCAACACAACAAGGTCGGCGCAGCGCAGTTGATCTTGAAAGAGTTCTTCCACCGGGCTCTCGTGATCCAGGGCTTCATCCGCAGCGCGCTGGGCCTCCAAAGCCGCCTCATCGAGCGCAATCCGGCCCTCCGCGAGGGCAGCCGCATCCAGAACCGTGACAACACCATCAACAGTGACCTTCGGCTTGACGGACGGCCAGGAAAAAGCACGCACAAGGGGCTGCGGCAGGGCAAGACCGGATGTCTCAATGACGATATGCTCCGGCGGGTTTTCCCGCGCGAGCAGCATTTCCATGGTCGGGAGAAAATCGTCGGCAACCGTGCAGCAGATACACCCATTGGTGAGCTCAACCACTTCTTCCGCCGAACAGTCCGGATCGGCGCAACCGTTCACCAGCGATCCGTCAAACCCCATGTCTCCGAATTCGTTGACAATCAGAGCGATCCGCTTGCCACCGGCATTTTGCAGGAGGTTGCGGATCAGCGTCGTTTTCCCCGCACCGAGGAAGCCGGTCACGATGGTCGCGGGAATTTTCTGTCCCGGCTGAAGCGTAGAAGTGGTCATGATTCGATGTCCGGTTGGTGATTGGGTTTGAGAAGCAGTGGTTGTCCGGCGGCGACAAAGACGACTTGATCGCAACACTCAGCCATAGTCTGATTGAGACGACCCTGTTCGTCACGGAACGACCGTGACAAGCGGTTCTCCGGCACGATCCCCATGCCGACCTCGTTTGACACAAAAATGCAGGGGCTCTGAAGGGACCGCACAGCTTCAATAAGCCGCGCCGTCTCTTGTGCGATGTCTTTTCCGGCAAACATGAGATTCGACAGCCAAAGCGTCAGGCAATCCAAGAGAATGATCCGCTCCGGCTGAACTTCGCGGGCGAGCACTCCGGCTATGTCCAGCTGCTCTTCAATGGTCACCCAGGCTGGGCCGCGCTGATCTTTATGCATCGCAATCCGGTCAGCCATTTCCGTGTCGAAGGCGGCGCCGGTTGCGACATAGACTTTTTCGAGCCCGCTCTTCACCGCAAGGTGCTCGGCGAAGGTGCTTTTTCCCGACCGTGCCCCGCCAAAAACGAGGGTTGACCGGCGACGATCAGACTGAGTCACATAGGTCTCCCAGCCGTCCGCCCGACGGCATGAAGGTTGCGTTTCTGGGACGGCCGGTCTCCTGGCTCGCGGTTCGCTGTATCCGGCACCCCTTCCCGGCCGCGGTCAGCAATGAGGCTGAACCATGCCAGTGGGTTGTGTGCCGGTACTCACCGCTCACAGTTGCGGGGGCAGCTCCGGATCGATCCGTCGATTGACCTACCGGATTCCCGTTTCATCCAGCTGCAGCAAGCCGCAAGCTGAAACCGTCTATCCCCTACGTAGCCGGAACTTGCCCGCCGCACAAGCACGACCGGAGTTGGTAAAACGGTTGAGGGTTGAGCAGGCCCTAAACGAAAACCGCCCAGGGAGACCTTACCCAGCGATTTCGCCAAGGCGCAGACGCGATTGGGTCCCGGGTATTGTTTCTGATCGTTCCAACAGCCCATAAACCTCGCTAATAATATGATATTATTTGTGTTTTCCACATATCCGACAAAAAAATAACAAGGATCTGAAAAAAACGCATTTCAGGGCTTGGCAAACGGATAAGGGCTGCGTTATACGCATCCACACCAACGGGGCGGCGACACGCCGCTCCAACGCGTTGATCCCTGATAGCTCAGTTGGTAGAGCAAGCGACTGTTAATCGCTGGGTCGTAGGTTCGAGTCCTACTCAGGGAGCCACTCTTCTTAATTGCACCCCCACAACCATATTGACAAAAACGGCTGTTTCCCGCCAATAATTTCGCTCGAACTTTTTACTTCCGGTTGAAATCCCGTAGTTCGGGGTAAGAACGGGGTAAAAATTGGGGTAAATTTGGGGTAAGCGCGCCGCGCATATCTGATCGGCTCAATCATGACCGAGTACAAGAGATATGTCGTAAAACGAGGTGACTGGTATCACTTCCAACGTGCCGTACCTGCCGCTTATAAGTCCGTTGACCGCCGCCGCTGGGTGCGCCAGGCCCTCAAAACTCGGGATTTTGCCGAAGCCGTGGTTCGCGCTGGTGAAGTCAATCGCCGTGTCTCAGCCTATTGGGCAAGCCTTGTCAAAAGCGGCAGCGCACACAGCAACGACCGCTACCGCGCGGCCATCGATCTTGCTTCGGTCTTCGGCATTGAATACCGGCCCTTTTCCGAAGTGATCCAATTGCCCGCCGCCGAGTTTGTACAACGGGCGAACATCCTGGCAAAAAATGACCCGGAGAACCCCGCGCATTTCAAAGCAATCTTTGGCACCGAAGACAAACCGCGTATCAAAATGAGTGCGCTCTTGGCGGAATATGAGAAGATCGCCAAGGACGAAACCACCGGGAAAAACGCCGATCAATTGCGGGTATGGCGAAACCCCAGGAAACGCGCTGTTGCCAACTGGATTAAGGTTGTCAGTGATTGCCACATTGATGACATCACGCAATATCAAACCCTGGATTTCCGCGACTGGTGGTTAGAACGAATTGAAGTTGACAATCTAAAACCTGGATCGGCGAACAAAGATCTATCGCATCTCAACAAAATGCACCGCGTCGTGTGCAAGTTTCATCGCATCGATCATATCAAGCCCTTCCAGGACACCTACTTTTCCGAAGGGATTGAGGGCGAAAAATACCCGTTTTCGCGGGACTGGATCGAAACCAGGATCTTGCCGGGCATCGCCTCTATGAACGATGAAGCGCGGGCGCTTCTTATGATCGTTGCCAGTACCGGCGCACGGCCTTCGGAACCGGCCCGCGCACCAAATGAGAAATTCCGCCTGGACGCGGACATTCCGCATTTGATCATAGAGCCCGACGATAAGGTGAAGATCAAAACCAAATATTCAAAACGTATTGTGCCGCTGTGCGGGTCCGCCCTGGACGGCGCGCGGCTTTTGGTTGGGCTTAAAAAACGCCGCTATATGGAAAAAACGTCTTCCCTCTCAGCGGCGGTCAACAAGTACCTATCCGATCACAATTTGCGGGAAACCCCGAACCACAGCTTTTACAGTTTGCGGCACACGTTCCAGGACGGCTTAACGGCCCTGGACGTTCCCGACCGGATGCAAACCGAGCTTATGGGCCACAAATTCGACCGGCCCGTTTATGGCACCGGCCCGACATTGGAACACAAGAAGACCGTGATCGAAAAACTGGCGTTTTACAGTTAGCGCGGGGGGGGATGTTTCCACCAAAGTCGCAACCACACCCGTTGCTCTGCGCCTGATAAACGAGGGAATCTGCTTTTTTGACATCAGGGCACCCGTCCGCCGGGCAGTCTTTCAATCAAATATGCACGCGATACTGACGGAGACAGTTTTTTCTTCAGCTGCAGACCGGCTCAGCAGCCTTTTTTCGCAACGGCAGGACAACACTTTTGAGCGATGGCTTTGGTTTGCGAAACCTCGCAGGCTTTGACGAGAGCGGTTGAGAGGGGGCCTGCGGTGTATCAACAGCGCCGGCGCTGCCTCACTCCGGATTGGTCAGCTTGTCGATCCATTTAAAACCGTCTGGTGCCTCCTTATCGGAGGGTTGACGGCGGCCGTCGTCGGTAAAGGCGCTCCAATCCGTGTGACCGGCAAACTTGCGCCGGCCGGTGTCCGCATCAAGCACCCATTTTTCCAGGCGATTGCCATCAGCGATATAAAGATCGGTCAAGCGGGACGTTGAAGCCCCGGCTTCGAACGCCTTGCGGTCAAGTTCGGCTTCTCTGCTGTTGGCCGAAACGGCCTGATAGAGCCCAACCATTGCACCAATGATGAGCACCAACCCGGCAGAGATGAGAAGGACGTTCGCACTCAAGAGTTTCTGCCTGTTGTGTTTTGGAATGTAATGAACAACCATCGACTGCCTCATTCGTTGCCTTGAGGCTACAGGCCAGACCCTTGAGGGCACAAGTTGGGGACACCGCGATCGGCATTATTCGCGACCCCCAAATTCCAAAGATACCAATTATTTACCAAGAACCTGGGCACTGCCCTTCGACAAGTCAGCAGCCCTTGATGGTAATTAGGACCACCCATCCAGCTCGGGCCACATGCGCCACTTTGCTCTGGGGGAGCAATGGTCCGAAACGTACGCAAGTAATTGGGAAAGCCGACCACAGCGAACGGTGGCGCATTGTTTGGCTGCGGACCCGCAAGACCGTCGCCCTTAGCGTCCATCGACGCTACGCAGCAGAGAACAACAAAGCGCAAGATCCCTACCCTCGCAAGGGGTTCCTGCGACGCCAACGTGTCATTTATGCTGCACCTCGAGAGAGAGTTTGCGCAGCTAGAGGCCAAGGACACCGCCCGCGCAGGAGTGGAAAAAGACGGGTGATTGAGGGCGTGGCGTTGGACCGCGAGGCTACCAGAAGCAGGATATCTTTTGTCCCTGCTCCGGCGCCTGAAATGAGGGTGCCAGCGGCGCACTAGGCCTTTGTTACCGGCCGCTGGCTGTGGCCGTACACATTCCCGCGGAACAGCAAGAATAAGGACAGACCCAAAGCCATGACTTGGAGATCGGCAATGGTCAGCGAGCCCCAGTAGAAGAACGCGATAACGCCCGCAACAGCCGCGACACCGGCAAAAGCACCTCCCCGGGTCATGACGTCACCGGCAAGGCGGAGACCCCCATTCTTCGGGCGCCAAGTTTCAATCAAGCCACCAAAGAAGAGCGCAATCGGACCGAGGACTTCGGCAAGCGCGGCAAGAACAAACAGAACTGCTGGAACACCATAGCTGCCAGGTGCGACCAAGGCATCTGGAAATTTCTGCAAGCCGTAGTAGAGCAGCAGACCGCCAAGCGGAATGCGCAAGGCCCAATGGGCAAAGCGGCTGGACCAGTCGAAACCGGGCATCCGGCCTTTGATCCGCGCATGGCGAACCCGGGCCCAGAGGGATTGCATCAAACTTTTTCCAGATACGTCGTATGTCACACTTGCAGACATGGTGATCTCCTTTCCAGTCAACACAGGGTAAAGGCCACGCCAGGGCTTTCTGTCCCAACCGGTATGGTGCCGCTTAGCGTGCCGCCGGGTTTACGAAGGGAAAGATAAAGCAGACTTTGCGTCAAACCGCCGCAATACGGCGTTTGTTATGTAACTATTCTTTTGATGGAAGTGTTAATGCAAATTGACATCGCCCAAATGCGCTTAATACATTTGGAAATGTAGCGTAAAAACTCAAAGACATCGTCATCTATATTTCACGAGCTCGTGACATTGCCTAAAAAACCATCTGTGGACGATCCAGTCAGCAGTGGCTGCAAACCAGGGCAAGACAGCGGCTTATCTCTTGGTGCAGTCCATTAAACGCGCAGCATGGCGTTCCACAAGACACTCATTTCAACGAAAACGACGGCATCCAGAACAGAGAATTCGACAACGGTGTCACCGTAACATGGAGGTTGGACTCATCTCTTCAGGTCCAGGCCAGATGCGCGTTCCAAAATCATCGCATTTATCGTGTCTCTTCAAAAGCAGTTACTTCGATATTCCAATATAGAAATGAGGATTCTCAAAACCCAACGGTGATTGTGGAAATTTCAACCAGCGAACATGCGACTGTTTCTCTGCGCAACACTTTGGTGGGAGTGACGTCCTCGTTGCGACATCTATAAATGGGTGCTGTCGGCGAGCGTTTTTTCAAAAGGCTGTCTTTTGACGTGGGTCATTTTGTCAGACTCCCAATTCGAAAACGGCACCTCATTTCCTCCAGCGAAAGCAAACAGAAGGAGCGCTTATGGTTTTTCACCCTAATCGTCGAACCGTCCTGGCCGGCTTCGCTGGCATTGCTGGTCTTGCCGCTGTCACACCAGCGGTCGCCCAAGGCGGTGGCACGGTGCATGACATCCAAATGCTCAACAAAGACCCGAACAATCCCCGCAACCGCATGCTTTTCTCGCCGCGCGTACTCGCCATCGACCCAGGCGACACGGTGCGCTTTTTGCCCGTCGATCCGGGTCACAATGCGCAGACCATCGATGGCATGGTGCCTGAAGGTGCCGAAGGCTGGCGCAGCAAGCTCAACGAGGAATTCGAAGTAACCCTCACTGTACCGGGCATTTATGGCTACAAATGCCTGCCGCACCTTGGCATGGGCATGGTCGGCGTCGTCTTTGTGCGTGGCGAGGGCATGCTTGAGAACCTCGAATTGGCTCAGTCGGTCCGCCAGCGCGGTCGAGCTGCCAAAGCCTTCGAGGAAATCTGGGCAGAAGCTGAGCAAATCGGCCTCATGACGGCCTAAAAATTAAACCTTACAGAGCGCCGGCCGTTTAGCCGGCGCTCCGTCGTGAACGGCTTGGCTCTCCAAAAGGTCGACCTCGGATTTGACGCTCGGCATGTCTGCGACGTCTCAACGCAGTTTAGAATTAATCTAAAAATCAAGGGCTGACGTAGACATGGCAAGTAGAGAAGCGAGAAAGGAAGGTTTCTCATGCAAAATGCCGCCATCAAGAACATGTCTGATGCTTCAACTGCAACAATCGATGCGCTCAATGGCTGCGTCGCCGATACTGTTGTTGCAACACTGCTTTCCCAGAACTATCACTGGAACGTGAAGGGCATGAATTTCCTGCCGCTTCACCAGTTCTTTCAGGAAATATACGAAGACCACTTCGAAGCTCAAGACGATCTGGCAGAGCGCATCAAAGCGATGGGCGGTCATGTGGAGGCCACTCTCGGAGAGATTACGGAACGGACAGCGGTTCGCGAGCGCCCGGGGACGTTCAACGATGTTGCCATGATCGAGCACATGCTCGAAACCCAGCAGACACTCGCATCGACCATGGCAACGTGCGCAACGATCGCCGCCGAAAAAGGCGATACGCTGACCGAGGACCTGTGCATCGCGCGCGGGCAACAGCATGAAAAGTTTGCCTGGATGCTGCGGGCTCACCTGCGCGGTTAGGGTTCGCGCCACAAGGCGTGAGACCGGCGCCATCCCGCGACTGAACCTGAGCAGCGAGCCGTAGCCCGCAACAATGGCACACGACACCTTGGTCGACCCATTTTGGAAACGACTTTTTCAAAGCGGTGACGAGTTCCGACAACAGGAGGTTTCAATGACAGAGGCAGCTTTGCCTGCAGGACAAATAGGTATCAGTTTATTGGCGTTTGCTGTGTTGGCCATCGCGACGTGGCCTTATGTGAGAGCAATCAAGCCACGCGGCGACCACATGCTCGCGTCCTATCTGGTGTTCCTGTCGGTGTTCGCTGTCGCGTCCGCGTTCCTGTATTCGACGGGCCTTGGCGTCGTCGCTACACTCGGCTGGGAGTTTCTACTGTTCAACTGGGCATTTTCAATAATGTTCCTTGTTTTCGTCGTCGTGCCGGCCTTCCTGGGCGCACGTGCTGCCGTGCGGCTTTCCTTGACGCAACAGGGTGTCCCGGACTAGCGCGGCAGGGCGCCGGACCAGGTCTTGATTATCGGCGGATTGGTCACAGCACACCCGCCGGTCGCATGAGCGTGATCCATCGAGCGGCCAGTCATTTTTAAGGAAAGCCAACACTCAAATACTGTACTTGCTGCCACGGCCGTGGCGACTTGCCCGAATTGGATGAAAAAGATGGCCGACACAAATCGCAACGATCTTACGATTTATGACGATTTCGCCGCCAACTGGTGGACCGACGACGTGCGCTGGGTACGGACCTTGAAAAACCTGGTCCCCGGGCGCCTTGCCTGGTTTGAGCGCCACATAGAGTGGACGGGCAAAAAGGTCCTTGATCTGGGATGTGCCGGCGGCTTCATATCGGAGGTCTTAACCGAAAGAGGCGCGCTCGTTTCGGGTATCGACCCCGCGCGAAAGGCAATCGAGGCGGCACGCCAACGTGCGCTGGGTCTTGGCCAGGACATTCGGTACAGTGTTGGTGTGGGGGAAATGCTGCCCTACGATGACGACAGCTTTGACGCGGTCGTTTGTGTCGATGTGCTTGAGCATGTCAGCGATCTGCCGAAAGTCATTTCCGAAATCAGGAGAGTGCTCAAGCCCGGCGGTCTGTTCCTTTACGATACAATCAATCGAAACTGGCTGGCGAAACTCGCCACGATCAGACTCGCTGAAGACGTCTTGGGACTGTTGCCAAAGGGGACGCATGATCCGGAGCTTTTCATAAAACCGGACGAACTGAACAAGGCGCTTCTATCGGCGGACTTTGAGCCAGGCCCACAAACGGGTCTCGGGCCGCGCGGCCTGACCAGACGGGGCGATTTCACCTTCGGAGCCTTACCGTTTAAGAGCATCATCTACATGGGCGTCGCACGTGCGGGCGGATGAATGGCTCTCAGGTTGAGACCCACCGACCAATCCCGTCCAGTGGCAGGCAGGTCGAAGCCATGTGCCAAAGCGATGAGCGGGCCGCAGGGCAACGTGTAGGGATTAAGTGAGCTGCGCCACAGCGTGTATAAGGAAAAATGCCCGCCAGATTATTTTCGGCAACTTGCAAAGTGAACTGATGGCCCGCGCAGTAGCGTGGCACCCTGGTTACAAGAATTTTTTCTACCGATGTATGCCGAGGAGCGGTCTATGGCATCTCGAAGCTCAGGTTTGAGCACTGTGCTGCGGTTTGTTTGGGTGGGCCAGATCCGTTACGCTAGCTTGTTTTTCATAATCGAAACGCCCGCAAGGAGCAGGGCTGTCCAGGCAGACATGAGTGTGACCCCGCCAATCGGCGTCAGATAGGTCAGCGCCCAAACTTCAAAAATGACCAAAAGATAGATGCAGAAACTCAAGAGCATCGTCCCCCGTATGAACAGCCCGTCGCACCAGCGGAACACGTCGCTGGAGGCGGCTCAACAATCGCGACGATAGAGGTGATCATAAAGAATGATCATCTCGTCGCCATTGGCGATGTAGCGATCGATGTCTTTCTGCTCCCAGCCTGAAATCATGCCTTTGGCATAGCGCTGAAGAGCACTGTTGCCTTCGATATTTGCCAACCAAAGCGCGGTTTCCGCTGCAATCCGCAAGGACCGGTCGTAGCCACTGCCTGCGATCACCATGTCCCGGTCAGTCAACTGCGTAATGACATCATCCAGCTGAATGATTGCTGTGGTGAGGTCATTGCAGCTGAGTTTTCCCTTGGCGGAAGCGGTGCCCGATAAAGCCAAGACCGCGACAAAGGTCGCGCCGATGAATGGACCAATTCTCATATATTCCCCCGGAAAGGCCAATCTACATTTGACGCCCGACAGGCTCTGGTTGCGGCAGCGCTGGAAGTGTCTCAAGTGCCCTCACCTTAAAGGATCATCGATGCGAAATGTACGGTGGTCTTACCCTTCCTGGTCTAACATACGTGAAACCGTAGAAAACTCAGTCCTCAAAGTATGCAAACACGGACGGCCTCCAGCTGCAGCGCACTGCGATGTCGGTAGACATGAGCTTCTACGCAGAATGTTCAGGAGATGCACCGGATCAAGGCGTTCAACTTCAAATGCGGTCACAAGGGCTAGCCATTTCGCCCTCCTGCGAGGTCATGCCGGACTTGATCGGGGAACGAGAGCGTGTCACGCGCATGTTGAACCGCTCTAACGAGAAGCGCTCTGTTTCCCCAATGCACGCAAGTGTCCGTTAGGATTTCCCTCTTACGCTACGTGATGTGCACCGTACACCCATCGGCCGGCTGTCCAAAAAGACAAACGTCACCCCGCTGGCCCTTTTGAAGAACGACGGGTCCTGCGCAGAGGAAACGATTGAGGACAGAGGCTAAGGGCATGAGCAAACCCCATAACCAGCCCGTGACATATGAAGACCTTGAACGCTTGGAAGTCTATGGTTCGGCCCTGCGCCAGATGCGCAAGATGCAGTTTCATGGAGTTCCCGTTCCCGATCACGTCAGCGGGCCACTTGATACCTTTGGCGAGGAACTGGCGGAGCTCGGCGACTGGCTCGAACAGCGGTTTGAACAGTTTCGCAAACTGCAGAGCCTCTCGGAGGAAATCGGCAGCGAATTGTTTGCCGAAAACGTTCTGGACCGCATTTACAAGACGTTCTCCACCCTGATCCCCTATGACCGGATCGGTTGTGCGCTTTTGGAGCAAAATGGCGCGCGGCTGCGGGCCTTTTGGGCAAAGGCGGATTATCCGGACATGCGCATCAGCAAGAATTACGCCGCCTCCATGTCGGGCAGCAGCCTGCAAACCATTCTTGCCACCGGGACGCCACGCATCATCAACGATCTGGAGGCCTATCAGAGGGAAAACCCCGGATCCAAGGCAACGCGCACAATCCTTGCCGAAGGCATCTTGTCGAACCTGACATGCCCTTTGATTGCCAATGGCAAACCGTTAGGCTTTTTGTTCTTTTCCAGCCGGGAGAAGAACACCTATCGTGATTTGCACCATGACATCTTCTTGCAGATCGCCGGTCAGGTGTCGGTCCTGATCGAAAAGAGCCTTTTGTACCAGCAACTTTACGAACTCAACAGCCAGTTGATGGAGGCCCATCAAAAGCTGAAGGACCAGGCCATGCATGACGCCCTGACCGGGGTGCTCAACCGCGGCGCCATCTTCAGTCTACTGGAAAGCGAGCTGTGCAAGGCGGCCCGCACACACGACCCCCTTGTGGTGATCATGGCGGATCTCGATCATTTCAAGAGCATCAATGACCGCCATGGCCATCTGGCTGGGGATGAGGTCTTGCGGACGGTGGCATCGGCCATTGACGACACCTTGCGCGGCTATGACCATGTGGGACGGTATGGCGGTGAAGAATTTCTCATCCTGCTGAGTGGGACAGACACAAAAACGGCCGTCGACATTGCCGAACGGATACGCGAGACGGTCGCAAACCTTGAAGTTGTGCATCAGGGCGGTCCCATACGGCCAACGATCAGCCAGGGGGTTGCGCTGTCCGAAACCTCAGGCTCTGCCGAGCAAGTGATCGCCCGCGCAGATGCGGCCCTTTACAAGGCCAAGGAAGACGGCCGCAATTGCCACCGGGTGGCGCCGACGGGCTAGGATGCCGCCCGCAGGGCTCTTCGTACAAAATTTGGCCCTCTATTGGAGGGATTGGGGCCGCAGCACTTGGCAATGCTCACCGGTTTTCAGGGCCTGCCCGCGACTTGGAAAGTGTGCGTTCCGGATGCTGTTTCCGGGAGACCGCATGCGCGGCGTCAAAGCGCTCCATGAAGTCTGAGAATTCCGCTCCGACAAAATGAAAAGCCTGGAAATCCTTGATCACGGTAACCGGATCCGGGCGGCGTTTGAGCACCCCCGCGGCCACCAGCAGGGCAACGTTTTGATCCGTTTCGATGAACCGGTCGATTACTCCGTTTTCATAAGCCTGCATCTTTTCAAAGGCAGCGTAGAAACCGCGTGCCGCGTCTTCATGAGTGACATAGGCATCCTGCCACCTGACCCCGATGGTGTAACCAAGCGGTTTTTTTTCCTGCACCTTTGCGTCCGGACGCTGCCACAGGATCGCCCGCGCCTCGTTGACCGGAAGAGCTGACCTTAGAAATGCGCGTCGGTAATCCGCCTCGATGATGGGCAGGCGGGCGAACTGGCCATCAATTTTCCCAGCGTTGAACATCAAAACCGAGCGGCGCCCCGGATAGGCAGTAAACCGGGTATCGCAGCCGATCTCCGTGTAGAGATCCCGCAGCAGGTCCAGCACCGATTCCGCGCTTGGCAGCTTTTCGATGTAGGAAATCTCCTGTGGACACGCAGGGAGGGGTTCGTGTGCAGCGGCCGGTGCCGCAACAAAAACGCCAAGAACGCATGCAGGCGCGGCAAAGCACCGATGGGATCGTGTCAGATTCATGAGAAGTCTTCTTGTTTTGATGCCTATTTGTTACGTAGCGTAAATCACCTTGAGGCACTTGTATCGAAAAGAAATATATTGTTCGGTCACCGGAGATGATAACGCTGCCCTCTTTTCAGGCCGTGAGGTTCAGCATGCCATGCTGTCTTTAGGCGCTTAGGCCCTCACACTGGTATATCTACCCGGGCCGGCACCGCTTAAAGAAGGTCTGCTGCCACCGCGGCTGGAACAGGCCGGCCGGTGTAATACCCTTGGACAAGAGTGCATCCAAGATCTCTTAGGAAGTGCAGTTCGTCTTCAGTCTCGACCCCCTCGGCCACGCAACTGAGGTCCAGTCCCTTTGCCATTGCGATGATCGACCCCGCAATCACGGCGGACCCACGGTCCCGCTTCATCCGGCGCACAAAGGACTTGTCAAGTTTCAATCCCGTCAGGGGAAGTTCGGTAACATGGCTCAGCGAGGCGAACCCGGTTCCGAAATCATCGAGAGCCACGCCAATGCCCAATCTACGGGCTTTCCGCAGGTTGCTGAGGATCTCACCTTGATGTCGATCGAGCAACACCGTTTCTGGAATTTCCAGCTCCAGAGAGCAAGGCGAAACGCCATTTGCCTCAAGAGACAGGGTCAAACGCTCGAAGAAACGCGCCGATCTGAGCTGTGATGTCGCCAGATTGAGCGCAATGGTAACCCCGGACCCAGGTGGCAACAAAAAGCACCGGGCGAGATGAAGAACTTTGGTCATTATCGCTGTGCCGAGAGCCTCACCAAGAGCAGTATCCTCGGCAACCTGCACGAATTCAAAGGGTGGGATCGCCGTGTTGTTCAGTGTCCATCGGGCAAGGGCCTCAAACCCGCTGATCCTGCCCGTGACAACATCGACCTGTGGCTGAAACACGACGTCGATCTCGTCAGACACGACCGCACTTTTCAAGGCCTGGGCAAGGGTGTTGAAGCGATCTTGCCTCCGCCCGATGTCAGCATCAAAAAGACGAAAGACCCCACCACCAGCCTGTTTTGCGGCATATAGCGCAGCATCCGCGTGCCGGACGATCGCATCGGCATCCATCTGCTCTGTTTCAATGAGGGTGCCGCCAATCGACTGCACGGGCCGATAGGTTCGTCCGCAGAGCTCGACGGGGCGATTGAGACTGGACATGATCCTGCCGGCAACGTCCGGGAGGTCCTGTGCCGGTTCGCTCGAGGCCACGAACATGGCAAACTCATCGCCGCCAAGACGCACGCAAAGATCCTCTGGCCCGGCCAGCTGTCGGAGGCGTTCGGCAGTGGCACACAACAAGGTGTCACCCGCCTCGTGACCGTAAGTGTCGTTCACGAACTTGAAGTGATCGAGATCGATCAGAAACAGCGCACAGCAGCGATCCTTTTGTCGCGCGCGCGCCTTCAGCACGTCAAGAAGGACCCGACGGTTTGAAAGGCCCGTGAGCGAATCCGTACGCGCAGCAATACGTGCGTTTTCTTCGGCCCGCTTCAAGCTGGTAATATCCGTGCGCGCACCCACCACGGTGCCCGAGGCGCTGCGGCGTTCGCGGATCTGAAGCCACCTGTCATTTCCCAGTTTTTGAAGGGCTTTGGGGGGTGTCTTCGCCGTGTGAGCTGCAAGACGCCGGGAGAGCCACGCAGTCTTGTCTTCGGGATGATCGCCCACCTCCCCATATTGCCCGTGCTCCAGCCCGTAGCGAAGAATATCCTCAAACCGTGCCCCTAGTTTTATGGCCGGGGCAGAGGCCTGATACGTCTTGAGGTAGTTTTCATTGAAAAGGATCAGCCGGTCGTCTGCATCAAAGGCTGCAAGGGCATCCGGGATGGTCTCGACAACCTCATGCAGAAGATCCGTGGTTTGCTCAAGCCGTTGCCGTCCCTCCTCGTCTTGGGTCACATCAATGAAACTGAAAACGTGTTCCTGACGCTGCTCCAATACATTCCAGGTCGGCGCTGAGCTGACGCGAATGAATTTCTGTTGACCATCGGCGAAGCCGATCCCGAAGACTTCATTTTCAATCCGGTCCCCATTCTTAAGGATGCGAAGAGCAGGATTCTGGCGAGAGTGGAGAGCAGATCCGTCACGATTGAAAAGGCGGACGATCGCATCTGTCAGGGACCGCGACAAAAGAGCCTCTCGGGTCTTGTTCAGGATCCGGCACGCCTCGAGATTGCAATCGACCACCAGCCCCGTTTCATCGGTGTGGATCACGCCGGCGGGAAGGTTGACCAGAAGATCGCGAAACTGTTCCCGCGCACGAACAAGATCCGTGACGTCGGGTTGAACGGCGACAAACCCCTCGCATGCACCGTCTGCGCCGGCGATCGGCTGAATGCTGACATCGAACCAGTACTGCTCGCCCGTCTTGCGCTGATTGAGGATTTGCCTGCGGATCGGCTGTCCCGCCCGTACAGCCGTTCCAATTTCAAGGACGGTTTCGGGATCTGTTTCAGCACACTGCAAGAAAGACCCCGGTGTTTTGCCGACAACCTCCTCAAGAGCATAGCCCGTCAGGGTCGTGAACGCAGGACTGACCCATTCGATCGATCCCGAGCGGTCCGTTACGATAATCGGCTTGTTGACGGCAAGTTCCAGCCCCTTGATCCGGCGGGTTTCCATCTCGGAGACAAGTCTCCGATGGGCCACTTGCCAGACCCCTCATAGCCTTGAAACGCGCCCGAGGGCGCAAACACCGGCAAACCGCTCAAATCGATGTCGACCAGCTCTTGGCCCGCATGCCGAACACGAAAGCGCATCCGTTCCAACGGCTTGTGGGCAGCAAGGCGCTTGCGCAGCTGCTGTTGCTGATCCAAGGTCACCGGAAGATCCCACAGCTGTTTGCCGACCCAGTGAGTGTTGATCAAGGCCCGGTCATCTTTGGAAGCGTCCGGCTCGGCGTTGGTCAGATAGTGCTGTGCATTCGACCGCCATTGAAAAACATCCGCCAGCCCCAACATCTGGTGGACCGTCGCCTCAATCCGGTTTCGCGTTCCATTTTTCGCAGACACTGTCTCTCATCCT
This sequence comes from Roseibium denhamense, assembly GCF_009711415.1. Taxonomy (GTDB): domain Bacteria; phylum Pseudomonadota; class Alphaproteobacteria; order Rhizobiales; family Stappiaceae; genus Roseibium; species Roseibium denhamense. The sequence continues at coordinate 35,288 of NZ_SMLZ01000116.1, read as the reverse complement.
TGAACGGCATCAGAAAAAGGTGAGGCCCGGTGGACGAATGAGAGGGACCTTTCGCCAGGATTTGCATCGTTCAAGTTCAAGGCAATCCGTTTCCACTTCGTCCATACGGCCTGGGTTCAAAAGTGTGTGTGACCGGTCATATTCCTGAGTAATCTAGAGTTTCCTGGCAAAAAAAGATCGACCATGTCCTCCGCCCGACCTCAAGATTCTAAGCGACTTTCAGATATCTTGCGGTGCGTTCCACACTCTCGCGATCGAGCGGCAACTGCACAAAGACCCGGTTGCCCTGAACATCGGCAACCCGGCCCCGGACATGACCCAGTCCCGGGATATCGAGCTCCAGCTTGGTCGCCGGTGACGGAGGGGTCTGAACGCACACTTCAAGCGAGGCCGGCGACATTGTCTCAATCACGGCAGGTTGGGTCCGGCCGTCGGCGGTCAAACTCGCATCGACACGCAGGGACCTGCGCTCGATTTTCTCGCGCACCGTGTTCTGACCCAGCCCATCGAGGAAAAGGACCACTTCGTCAGAAAATTCATTGGTGTCCGCGACCAGGCGTTCGGCGGCCATGCGCACATCGCCAGCGACGCTGCGCGTTGTTTGGCCTGTTCCGAAAACCGCTTTCATGTCTTCCTGGATCGTATCGGCTTCATGACTGACCATTTGCACGGCACGCGCGATTTCCTCCGTCGCGGCCTGCTGTTCCGTGGTTGCTGCGGCCACGGATTGCGACACCTCATTCAGGGCATTGACCGCGGCTTTGATTTGATCGGTGGCCGACACGGCCTCGTGGCTGGATTGGCGCACCAGGGCGACAGCCTCCGCTACCTCCTCGGTGGCGAGTGTGGTCTGGCTGGCAAGTTGTTTGACTTCCGAAGCGACGACCGCAAATCCCTTGCCCGCCTCGCCCGCGCGCGCAGCCTCGATGGTTGCATTGAGGGCCAGAAGATTGGTTTGTTCCGAGATCGCCCGGATTGACTCCACCACGGAGGAAATCCGGTCGATCGCTCCGCCAAGATCGCCAACCCGATCTCCCACGTCCGCGGCAACGCCCGCAGCATTGTCAGCCATGTCGCGGGCCTTCGAGATTTGGGAGCTGATCTCTTCAATGGAGGAGGAAAGTTCTTGGGTGGCTGCCGCCGCCCCGCGGGTGTTGTCTGCGGTGCGGTCAACACTTGAGGCGACCCGGCCGGCATTGTCCACGTTGTCATCGGCTGACGCCACCAGGCTGGTCGAACTTTTGCCCATGCCATCAAAGGCATTGCGCAATTGACCGAGGACATTTTGAACGGTTTTTCCGAACATCGCCACCAGCTGATCGATTTCGTCCTGGCGCTTTCGTGCCTCCGCGCGGGAATGCGCCTGTTCCTCCTGAAGGGCACGCCGGTCCTGGCCGGCCTTGTCGAACACTTCCAAGGCACGCGCCATCGCACCGATCTCGTCCTGGCGCAATGTTCCAGGGATCTCTACATCCAGCTCCTCGGCGGCGATTTTTCCCATGAGGTCGGTCATGCGCTTGATGGGCTGCGACACCGCGCTGCGAAGCCAAACGGTAACGGCGCCCGCAAGCGCCAAAGCGAGGCCCACCACCAGGCTGACGGTCCACAAGGCACTCTGTTTTTCCGCAGCAATCTGCGTCGCAACCTCCTGCTCATAACCATGCGCGATGTCGGCCATACGTTCCGCTGAGGCGAGCAAGGGCCGCACGCCCTGATCGAAAAATGCGGCAGAAGCCGTTGCCTCCTTCTCAACGGTTCGGGTCAGGTGTCCGAGGGCGTCTAAGAACTCCGCGGTCATGCCAAGTGCAGAGCTGCGATCAGGGCTGTCGGGCAGTCCCTGCAACGCATCTTTCAGGTCACCGACGGCCTTGGCTGCGGCTTCAAGCTGTGCCCCGTCGTAGCGCGTCAAGTACCTGTAGGTGTGAAACTTCGCCCGCATCAGATGGAGCCGGGCAGCGTCTGCGCCTTGATGTCCTTGATCTGAAAAACCCGCCAGCAGGGCTTCAAACCGGTCGGCAAGTGCTGGGAGCGCAGTTTCGGTGAGATCGTTCCGGTCATTTCTGAAAACAGCAAACTCACTGAAGCTTTTCCGGGTGGGGCCCAGCAGGGACTGGGCCGCAAGTGCGGCAGTTTCAAACTCCCCATGCGCCACCTCAAGAGCTGCATCGAGTTTTCCATGGACGGTTTCAAAACGCTCCTGAGCGGACTGGTACCGCGCCTCCGTGTTGCGGGCGATATACTCTTTGGCTGAACCGACAAACGCCTGCGTTGCCGCCTTCAGATCAACCGCCCGCTCAGCCTCTGCCGCCGCACGCTGATAATAGCTGAAATTTTCATCTATCTTGGAAAGTGTCAGGGTCGCTTTCGCAGCAAGCCCAACCAGGGCTAAGATAAGAACGGACAAGCCAAGGCCGACCTTCCAACTGATAGACAGGCTGTGCAGTGTCATTTTTGAACCTCGGCGAGAAGTGCGCGCACGGCGGCGTCAAGTTCGGTGCTGTCAAAAGGTTTTTCGAGAATTCCGTCAGCCGTCGTCTCGGCAACTTTGAGCGCATCGCCCGTCGACACAAAACTGCCGCCCCCGGAGATGGCAAGGACCGGACAGGGCCCTGCGGAACCGGACTTGATCTCGTCGATGAGATCGAGACCGTCCATTTCGGGCATTAGCATATCCGTGATAACAAGATCCGGTTTGACGGATCTGAGCGTTGAGAGCGCCGAAACGCCAGAGTCGGCTTCGTCGACCGTATGGCCGGCGCGTGTCAAGCCGGCCGCGATTGATCTCCGCACGCCTTCGACATCATCAACAACAAGAATATGCGCCATGAACTAGGTCTCCACTACACGGTTGCGGCCGCTGAAACGGGAACTTGGAAGGGTTCAACGGGCAGCGTGATCACAAATCGGGTTCCGGTGCCGGACCGGGTCTCAACGGCGATCGATCCGGAAAAGGCCTCAACCGTGCTGTGCACGAGTGCCAATCCGAGACCGGTGCCCTGACCGATCGGTTTTGTCGTGTAAAAGGGCTCAAACAGCCGCGATCGAGTACGCGCATCCAGACCTGGCCCCGTGTCCTGCACGCAGATCTCGACCCGATTCCCGACCTCCTCAAGACTGAGGCGGACCTCCCCTGCCCCATCCAGCGCATCCAGTGCATTCTGCCCAAGCTCAACAAGCGCGTTCGTCAACGCCACCGGATCGCCACAAAGAGCCAGAGTGCCCCGGACGCGATGACTGGAGGTTATGCGCACGCCCGGCGGCGCCGCGGTTCTCAGATGCCGCAGCGCAAGATCAAACACCTCGTTTGGATGAAACAGCTTTCCATCCCGGAATTCACGGCCACGGGAAAACGCCAGGACCGATTTCAGAAGGGTCCGGGCAGCTTTCCCGCTCGTCTCAATCAGCTCGAGCCAGTCCCGTTCCTCTGTTTTGTTCATCGGAAGAGAGGGGGCGATCAGCGCCGGAAGACTTACAACCGGCTGCAACGCGCTGTTGACCTGATGGGCGATCCCGCCGGCAAACCGCCCAAGCGCCGCCATTTTCTCCGAGTGTTGTTCTTCCAAAGACGCGGCCCGTCGATCCGTCACATCGGTTTGAAAACCGACGAAAGCAACCAGATCCCCTGTGGCGGTCTTGATCGGGCTAATGGACAGCGCGTTCCAAAACGGTGTTCCGTCCTTCTTGTAATTCAACACCTCCAAACAGACGGCCATCTCAGCTTCCAGGCTTGCCCGAAGCTGAAGCACCGTGTGTGGATCGGTGTCCGGCCCCTGGAGAAAACCGCAGTTGCGGCCAACCGCTTCCTCAAGGGAATAGCCGGTCTGCTTTAAAAACGCGGGATTGACATAAACGAGAGGGCGTCCGGGTGTCTTGGCATCGGCGATCGTGATGCAGATCTGCGCTGCATCCAGCGCGGTCATCCAGACTTCGTCCGCAAGTTCAAACCGCATACGTAAATTCCCTTATCTGCACTTACGTGGCGGCACCTCGATTAATTAAAGGTGAATCTGAGGTGCAGCATTTTTGGGCAAACCGGATGTTTTTGGCGAAACCGGACGACACCAGGACAGCGCTCACCGACACGCTCGGAGACACCGCCGGAAACACGATGAGCGCGGAGTTCGGCACTTTGGACAGCGTGAACCGTCAGGTGGTCCCGTTGGCCGGGATCAGCCACGTGTCTTCAAAATCTTGTGCGTCTAGGGGCCGCGAATAGTAATACCCCTGCGCGATGGGACAATTCATGGCCTTCAGCGCATCAGCCTGTTCCTTGGTTTCAACCCCTTCTGCAACACTCTGCATGCCCAGTTTTTCGGCCATGGCAATCGTTGCCGCAACGATCGCATTACTGGCCGGGTCGACCATCATGTCCCGGACGAACGACAGGTCGATCTTGAGTTGGTCGGCCGAAAAGTGCTTCACGTAAGACAGGGACGAATACCCTGTGCCAAAGTCATCGATCGCAATCCGGAACCCGAGATCTTCCAGTTCGTTGAGAATTTCCTTGCCGGCCAGAATGTCCTGCATCAGCCCGTGTTCGGTGATTTCCAGTTCAAAAGCGCTCGGGTCACAGCCAAACGACGCAACGGTGTCTTCGAGGTTTGCAACATACCCGGACGACATCAGCTCCTGCGCCGAGATATTGATGGCGACACGCCCGGGTACAGAAAGACCTCTGGCGGCCCAGTCACTCATATGCCGGCAAGTCTGTGACAGCACCCATTCCCCAAGCTTGGTTATCAGACCCAGTTCTTCGGCAATCGGGATGAATTCTGACGGGGGAACGGCGCCCAGCTCTTCGTCACGCCACCGGATCAAGACCTCGCACCCCTCGAAGCTGCCACCCTCGAGACGGACCTGAGGCTGAAACACCAGGTGAAACATGTCGGATTCCAGCGCGAGTTTGAACCGGTCTGAAACGCGCTGGCGCCGATGCAGATCATCAGCAAGGCTTTGGGTGTAAAACACCGAACCGGCCCCGGTCGCCTTGGCCTGGTACATGGCCATGTCTGCCCGGCTCAGCAGAGCATCCGCCTCGCGCGCGTGGTAAGGGGCAAGCGCGATCCCGACACTCAGACCCAGGGCAAATTGCTCGCCGGAGACATCGATCGGCTCCAACAGCGCCGCTTGAAACAAATCCGAAACGGCCTGGGCCTCTTGTTTTGTTTTGACTGGACAAAATGCCGCAAACTCGTCGCCACCAAGCCGGCCAAGAAACACGTCTGTTGGGCACACCGACTGAAGGCGCTGCGCTGCAATCGCAAGGACACGGTCCCCCATGGCGTGGCCCCGCTTGTCGTTGACCGCCTTGAAATGATCGAGATCGATGTAAAACAGTGCGAATACTCTGTCCTCACCGCCCGGCTCGCACAGGCACGACCGGATGTGATCGAGGGTGCCGTCCCGATTGGCAAGCCCGGTGAGCGTGTCGAAATAGGCCAGCTGGTGAATGCGCGCCTCGCCCCGTTTGCGCTCCGTGATATCGAAGCGGACCGAGATGTAGTTTTCAATGCGCCCATCTGCGCCTTTCAGCGGCGCGACGATACTGTCCACCCAATAAAGGTCACCGGTTTTCGTGCGATTGCAGATTTCCCCTCGCCAGGTCTGGCCGGAAGAAATCTTTTGCCAAAACGCATGCCAGAACTCCGGCGGATGGTGACCGGAATTCAAAAGACTGTGGGGGGACCCGACCAACTCTTCCCGGCTGTACCCGCTGAGCGCAACAAGCGCATCATTGGCATCCAGGATCCGGCCGGCGCGATCCGTCCGGCTGTAAATGGTCTGGTCTTCGATCAGGGACAACAATTGGTCTTGCCAACGATCCAAGGATGGCGCCTTACCCGCCGCATCACCGGTCTTGCCGTGAGGATCTTTGGACGAAATGTGAAGCCCGATAAGATGTCCAAGCGCTTCTGGAACCGAAAAGTCGACACCCCGATAGTCCTGTCCGGCATCACAGCAAAACACCAACGCTCCAAGAACACTCTGATCAGCAAGGATCGGAACGCAGCAGGAAGACCGATGGACCTCGCGCTCTTGCGGTGCACCTGCGAAGTGCGTCTGGAAGGACCCGAGAAGTGTCTTGCCGTTCGCAAGGTCCGCAGTTGAAAAACCGTCTGGAAAGCGCGAACAAACTGAGGGCGAGGTGTCATCCGAAAGAGCGGCGTGGTCGGCACACAGAAAAAAACGCTCCGTGCCCCCGTCCAGCAGGAACAGGCGGATGCTGGTGCTGCGTTGCCCAGCCTCATGATAGTCAATCGCGTTCAGGAGCTGGCGGATCCCATCATGGGAATTCCCGCCGCTCTTAAGCACATCTATGCCCTTAAGCGCATCCATGTGCCAACGGCGCGTGGTCTCAGAACCAGGGTCCGCGGCCCGGGGGGCAAAATTGGTAGCGTTTGGTTGCATGGCCGCCTCTTTCCAAAATCACAACCGTCATGTCCTTCCACCCAATCGCCCGCTGACACCCTGCAAGAAATACCAAGAAAACATGATTAGGACCGTCAATACTAATCGACACTGATCATAAAAACGGAAGAAATCAAGTAGGTAGTCGCACTTAATATTTGCAATTCTATCAAGATTTTATCGAAATTAGGGAAGTTTTGACGAAATTTTAGGCGCATGCATTCGAAATGGGCATTTAGAAACAGAGCTAATGTCACGATTTATTAACATGCCATCGGAATTCTGCCCTAGAGGAAAATTCGAAAGGCAAATCACATGTCGCATGCGTCAGCGTCTATTCGGGAAAGATTGCAGTTCGCGGAGATCGATGGCGGGGTCGTTGAGGGGTTGCGTGCGATCTGGCCCGTGATCGAGAAGGATATCGAAAGCATCCTGGCGGCATTTTACACCCACCTGCGCCAGCATCCTGAGATGGCGGACATGGTGGGCACGCAACAGTCACGCCTGGAGAACGCCCAGAAAACGCATTGGAGAAAGCTGTTCCTGCAAGGGTTTGACCAGGATTATGTCGACAGCATCAACCGGATTGGCCGCGTTCACAGCCGCATCGGGCTGGAGCCGAAATGGTATATCGCGGGCTACAAATTCGTCCTGGTCCACCTGCAGGAGGCCTTGATCCGAAAACTGCGGTTTTCGCCGGGCAAACTTGCAAGGGCCCTGTCTCATGTCACCACGGCTGCCATGTTCGATCTGGACATCGCCGTGTCGACCTATCAGGCGGTGCTGATGGAAGAGCAGGCCGACAAGACACGGGCTCTCAACTCTGCCATCGCCCGGTTTGAAGAGATCATCGCGGTGCCGCTCGACGGCATACGCTCCGGGGCCCGCAGCATGGCCACGGATGCCGGCGAGCTGATTGAGGTATCCGGGGCCGCCAGATCGGAAACCGACACGGCCACGACGGATGTTCAGGGCCTTGCAGGTGGTGCGCAGAATATCGGCGATGTGATCGGCCTGATCCAGGCGATTGCCGAACAGACGAACCTTCTGGCCCTCAACGCGACCATCGAAGCGGCCCGCGCGGGGGAAGCGGGAAAGGGATTTGCCGTTGTCGCAGCCGAAGTGAAGGAGCTGTCAACCCAAACGTCCCGAGCGACCGAAGAAATCAGTCAACAGATTGGCGAGATCCAGGCGGCAACCACAAGCGCGGTCGGATCCATTGAAACAATCGCGACCGTCGTGCGGGAGCTCGATGAGGTCACCGCGTCTATTGCCGCCGCGGTTGAGGAACAGGGCGCGGCGACCGGTGAAATCTCTGCAAGCGTGCAGACCGTTGCAGGTGGGGCATCCGTACTGGCCGGCAATATCCAGGGAGTCCAGCAGGCCATCACGGCATCGGACGAAACGGCCCGCGCCTTTGTGTCCAGAGCACGGGACATGGAAGCGGGCGCCGAGACGATTGCGTCCGACATCGCCCGGTTCTTCGACGACGTCCGTCACCTGAGCGCCTGAGGTCGGCATCCGTGCCATGGAAACATGCCGCTGGACGACCGATCCGAAAGGCATGGCAGGACAGCCCGACAGCAACCATGCACCCACGGCGGGTCGTCACCGCAAAGCTGAAAGCTGCGCTTCAGATCACCGCGCACTCCGGAAACGATGCCCTGCCCCGACTGTCACGGTCACCAGCATAGCACCGCGCCCGGCAACCACCGCCACCTGCACCCATCGTGCGGATGGACCGCGGCCAAACCATGCCCGGACACCAAAACCGGGATGTCCAGGCGGGTTAAATCTGTCACGCGGGTCTGTTTTTCATCATCGAAACGCCCGCAAGGGCCAGAGTTGTCCAGGCAGCCATGAGGGTGACCCCGCCCACCGGCGTCAGATAGGTCAGCTCGCGAATATCTAGAACGACCGAGAGATAGATGCTGAAGCTGAAGAGCAACGTCCCCAGGATGAACAGCCAACCACTCCATTGAAGTGCGGGCGGTTTTGCGGCGCCCACGCCACTGAGCAACGTCAATCCGATGGCAGTGGTCACACCTGCGTTCACCTGGTTGTAGCGTATCGCCGTCATCAAGTAGCGGAAGTGCTCCTCTGTGATGACAGGCCGCAATCCGTGTTCGGCGTAAGCGCCAAACGCCACGGAAAAGAACCCCAGAAAAGCGCCAAGCACCAAGATCATGAATGCCCCTCGATCAAATGGATTTGGACAAAGGCAGCGCCGGGAAGGCCTGAGAAAGCGGCTGTTTTTAGGCCTTTTTTTCCCGGCTGTTGCCCCAAAGCCCAATGCCCCATCGCCCACATACCCTTGTCAACCACAGACCCACCGCGGATGTGCGGAAGAAGTATCTTCAGTTGGAAATCATACGTCTGGCCCCGGGCCGCAGTTTTGTTTCAAGGGTGCGGCAAAATGAATCCCGATCTGCTGACGCGATGGGTGTGAGTGCCAGGGGGCCGGAGGGACGCCCGCTATGGCACTGCCTAAACCATTTGAAGACAAAGAGGAATCCCGCCCGCGGACGGCTCATTGACACGCCCGGGCCGCGGCTGGTACCGCCCTTTTGCCGGGGCGCCCGCCCGCGCCGGAGCCAATGTCCCCGCCGGACTGCGGGGAGAAGCCCCTCTGCTTAGGCCGCCCGCATGTCGGTGAGGAACTGATCTGCTGCCTCGCCCAGCTCCGAGGAAATCCCGGACAGTTTGTGCGTGATGTCCTGAAGCTGCACGGCCGCTTCATCCGTTTCCGCGTTCGCATCCCGCACCCCGGTGATGTCATGGGACACCTGCTGGGTGCCCGTGGCCGCCTCCTGCACGCTGCGGCTGATCTCTTGCGTTGCTGACCCTTGCTCTTCCGCGGCCGCCGCGACCGTTGCCAGTGTTTCGGCAATGTCAGAAATGCGCGTGGTGACGGTGTCAATTTGGCGAACGGACTGGTCGGTGATGCTTTGCATCGAGGTGATCTGCTGGCCGATCTCCACCGTTGCCTTCGCCGTCTGTTCTGCAAGGGCCTTCACTTCACTGGCAACAACCGCAAACCCCCTACCGGCATCGCCCGCCCGGGCCGCCTCGATGGTTGCATTGAGCGCCAGGAGATTGGTTTGTTCCGCAATTTCGGAGATCACCGCGACGATATCGCCGATCTTCTGGGAACTGTCGGACAAGGCAGATGCGCTGGTTTTCGTTTCCTCCGCGATGCTGGTGGCTTCCGTTGCCATGCCGCTGGAATTAGCCACCTGATGGGTGATCTCGCTGATGGAGGTGGCCAGCTGTTCCGCAGCGCTGGCAACCGACTGCACGTTCTGGGTCGCCTCCTCGGCGGCGGCGGAGACCGACGTCGATTTTTCCTGGGCCCGCGTTGAAACCATCGACAGCCGTTCGGTAAAGGTCCCGGCGTCGCTGACCGATGCCGTCACCCGCTTGACCGCATCGCCAACCGTTTCAGCAAGGCGCTCCCGCTCGGTCACATCATCCCAGGCCACCATGGGCCCCACATACCGGCCTTCATTGTCCATGATGGCGGACACCATCAGAGAATATCGCCGCCCGCCATAGGTCACACGGCCGGACCAGGGCAGGTTCTCGGGATCCGACAGCACCTTGCGCTGATGCTCGGGGTGTTTGTGGAACACATCGATCGAGGTGCCGATCAGCTCCGAGACAGCCACCGGCAACTCATCGCCGACCTGCTCCATGGTTTTCAGCATCACCGGGTTCATGAAATCGATTTTGAAATCATTGCCCGCATCCGCCATCATGAGCGGTGTCGGCATCTGGTCGATCATTTGAGACCGGGTGAAGGCCGCCCGGACGCTCTGCCGCAGCGCGGCTGCGGCCTCCAGCATGGTGCCGATTTCATCGCTGCGCCCGCCGGAGGCAATCTCCATGTCGGTCCGGCCGTCTTTGAGCCGGTTCAAGATCGATGTGATCTCGGAAATCGGGCCGACAATCGACCGGATCAGCAAGACCGCCGCCCCGGCCGCTGCGAGCATGCTCAAGAGAGCCGCAATGCTCAAAATCAGGGGCTGATTGGAAAAGGACCGCGCAATCTGGGGGCCAATCGTATCTTGGACGGCGACAGCCGTTTCAAGAAGGGCGTCCGCATCCGACAGGATCCGCGGCCCGACGGCATCCAGTTCCTCGATCAAAATGGCCTGGCGCTGTTCAAACAGAGTTGCGACCTTGGAAAACGCGTCCCTGTACGCGGTCAGTCCGCCCTGCACCTCCAGCGTCAGCGCCCGCCGTGCCGGGTCTTGAAGTTCTGACAGCAGGGTCTCGGCATCCGTCAGGGCAATCCCGATTTCCTTTAAGGCCCTGTCCTTGTCCGACGGGCCCCCGCGCAACAGGAATTTCTGCGCGTAAAGACGGCCAAGCATCAAATGCTGCTGAACACGGGCTGCATAAAACGCGGCGGCCGGATCGCTGTCTTCGTAAGCGGTCTCCATGACATCGGACAACTGACCGCGCATCTCCGGACCTTTGACATCCAGCATGGAGCGCACAATCTCGTGGCGGGTCTGGTCAAGGGTGACAACGTCGGCAAACCGGTCTGCATAGAGCTGCGCGTCACGGGCGATGGCATCGATCCGGGACGTGAGAGCCTTGTCATTGCTGAGATCCCGCAAGATGCCTTTCTCTTCAATGAAAGACGATATCTCGGCGCTGACAATCTCGTCGGCCCCGCTGTTGTCCAGGGCCCGGTATTTCATCACCTGGAGGCGGGCACTTAAAATATCTTCGGTCATATCGCCTAGAAGGACGCTTTGCCGGGCTTGCGAGCGGTACTCGGCAAAATCCGACCCGCCCGCGACGGACGACCAGATGCTGAACCCGGCAATGCCGGCCAGCGCCAGCACGGCAGCCCCGAAACCAATCTTCAGTTTCTGGCTTATCTTCAATGCTGCCCACAGCTTCATGCCACCGCTCCGCAAAAAAATGACGTTAGGGAAGAAAGGTGCGCGATCACGGTTAACAATTCACAACTAAAGATAAGGCCAAAAAGAAGAATTCATCGAAAAGATGCACTATTTTTCAGCATTTCGACCACCACCTCCAATCCGGTTTTATGATCAGGCAGTTATGCCAATAGGATATTAACTGATAAGTGAGGCATGCTGGCCGATTAAGACGGCGTAACCTTAGGCCCTCACCGTCTCGGGACGGTCGTATCGAGTACGGTCGGCAAAGCGCGCAGACACCTAATGATCTGGGTACTGCTTTTCAGGTGTATGAACAGAGCTTGTTGCCATGCGGTGTGAGGAACAACGCGGGCACACAAAAAGTCGATCGGGGCGCTCTGGAAATGATGACAAAATCGCGAGAATGGCGCGTGGCCCTGATCTTGGTCTTGGGTTTGGTAAGTCTGCCTGCATCCGCCCAAGCCTGTAACCTCGCCTTTCTGGCGCCAGAGCTGCCACCTTACGGGTTTTTGGATCATGGGACGAACGTCGGCGCAGCGCTGGATATTGTCCGGGAAATGGCCGCCCGGCAGGGATGCAACGTGACCGTGACGCCCGTCCCGCGGATCCGGGCTCAGATGCTGACGCAACACGCGCCGAACACGATCATCGCGCCTGTTGCGCGGACACCGGGGCGGGAAGATCAATTCACCTGGCTTGGAACCATTGCGCGTGAGACCGTCAGCATTTATTCGCTCACCTCATCTCCCGCCATGGATTTGGCGGGCCTGAAATCCGGCGCAACCGTAGCCGTTCTCAGAAATTCGGCCATCGAACGGCTTGCAGAGCGGTTGGCCTTGCCAAACGTCGTGGCCGCACCCGACAACACGGCCCTAGTTCGCATGCTGGAGGCCGGCCGCGTTGATGCGATTATCTCCGCGCGGTCTCTCACTGTGAATGCCATGCGCGCGGAGGGAATGGACCCGGCGCGGTTCCGGATTGGCGAAGATGTGGCCGAATTTGATGTCGCCGCGGCCATGTCAAATGGTAGCGACCCGGTGGTCGTTCGCAGGCTGCGCGATAGCCTGCAAGACATGAAGACGGACGGCAGCCTTCAAGAAGCGCTCCTTAAATACCGGATCACCCCGCCACCGGACAAGTCGCCGATCGCAACACAGTGAAAGGACGCTCTACCCGGTGAAGGCGCCCTCTGAAGGTCCCGTGTCGCAAGATACGATGATGATTGTGTTTCAGGGCGTGTAGTAAACACATGGCACGCAACGGAATAAATGAGACTACACATCCGGATCAGTCTTGAAGAAGACCTCGCCATTTCTAAAACTGCCAACCGTCGCCTGCCAGTTGACTTGGATACAAACGAGCTTGCCAACTTGGAGCGGCTGACAAGCGGGACCAAGTGCGGACGGAATATCCGCAAAACTTGTGACAAAAGCCTGTTCGACCAAAATTTCAATTTAACGAATGTTTCAACAAATCATGGCTCTGATTGGTTCGGATTGTGACTGAGTGCTTGCGGACCATGACTGATGGATAACCTGAACCGAACTGCCTTAAACGCATCAAAACTTAAAAAGGCAGCCCTCGGTCTGACCATCGTATATGTGGTTTTAATGGTTCTGTCGTTCAGGTTCATCGATGGCGAAAGGGAAGCGCGGGTAAACCTTGAGTTGGAAACCCGCGCATCGGAATTAGCAAACAGAACAGCTGAAATTCTGCGTTTCTCGGTCGAAAACCTGCACGCGGCCTCTGGCTTGATTACCTATATGCGCGATGTCACTTATTCGCAATTTAATGCTCTGACAGATCATTACTTTGAGGCCGACCCTGGTCTCTTGATCATGGAATGGCAACCCATCGTCAAGGCGTCGGATCGAGCAGAGTTTGAACGCAAGGCACGCGAAAACGGTCTCCCGAATTTTCAGCTCTGGGAACCGTCAGATACAGGCACGCCTGTCATGGCCCAAAGCAGAGCTGAGCATGTCCCTGTTTATCTGATGAGCGCACGCTATCCGGGTGATAACGAGATCAACACGCTTGGCCTCGACCTTGCATGGTCGCCGGAACGTATGGCCTCAAAACTGCATGCGCGGGACAAAGGCGTTGCGCAATCCTCTGGTTTCTTTCCCATCGTTTTGGGTCCCGATGACACGGCTTCCCCGCTTGGTTTTGCCATCACGCTCCCTGTCTATCAGTCGGGTATTGTGCCGGAGAGCAAAACGGCCCGGCACGAAAAGATCCTGGGTTACTTCGCCGGCGTGTATTCGGTGCAACTGCTTCTGGAGCCAGCCTTGGAGGAGCTCGCAAAGGACGGGATTGGCGCTGAAATATCTGGCCGTTCGAACCATTCCGCCGGCATACTTATGGCAACAGACGCTCCCACAAGTTTTGAAAGAACAATAGAAACAGCACTCTACGGCAATACGTGGACAATCACACTCGTTGCTTCTCAAGCTTATGTAAACGGACTCAAGGACCCGCTGCTGTATCTTATCCCAATCAGCCTCACCTCCGTCTTCGCGCTGGTTCTGGTCTTCATGTTTTTTGAGGAGAGATCAAAAGTTCGTCTGAAACTGGCTCACGGGAAACTTGAACAGGCGAACCGGCAACTCGATGCACTGGTACGGCAAGACGCCTTGACGGGGCTTGCCAACAGACGGGCTTTCTTCGACCGGCTGGATCAGCTCTTGAACGAGCTTGACCGGCACCCGCACCCTGCATCGTTTTTGATGCTTGATCTCGATAAGTTCAAAATCATCAATGACACAAGGGGCCATGCAGCAGGTGATGAGGTCCTCAAAGCCTTTGCATCCCTGTGTCAGGAAACGGTTCGCAAAGTCGATGTTGTTGGGCGAATTGGTGGAGAGGAGTTCGCCATTTTGTTGCCGCATACAAGCGCTGAAGACGCGACCGTCTTTGCAGAACGGCTGCGGACAGCAGTGGCCGCAATCAGGTTTTCGGAAACCGGACCGCTTTCCGGTCTCACTTTTACCGTAAGCATCGGATTGTCGGCCATTTCCGAGCGCATTGACGCTAGAACATGGTTGTCTCAGGCCGACAAGGCCCTTTATCAATCCAAGGCTTCGGGACGCAACAGGGTGACAGTCTATCAAAATCTGTCCAATGACGATGTCTTGGTGCTGAAACCCAAAAGTGCCTGACGCTTATTGATACCCGCAAAAACACGGGCAGAGCGCCTCATCGTTGGGAACCCACACCGTAATTGTCCCGTCACGCATGGCCAGATCGCACCCATTTTATGGGCCTTGCGTGCGAAAATAAAGCAAGGACCCGTACAGTAGTGCCGGATAAACCCCTGCAGGCTTTGCGTACCGCGAAAGGCGGATACACATGTTTGAGCAATCGCTGTAGATCTGAACTGTCAACTTGGAGTGACAGTCGATGGAAGAGCATCACACGTCCGGCCGGTCTGCGCCGCACGCCGCCCCGGACGGCCTCAGCCTTTATGAGGTGGAGGCCGATTTTCTGCTCGAAGACCTCATCGACGAATGCCGCTCTCTTGGCCTTGAAGGCCACCCGGCCCTTGCCAGGCTAGCAGATGCGTTGGAAGAGGTACACACCCGTCTCGAAGGCGCGTCCATCGAGGACCTGACTGCGCAGGCTGAACGCACGGCCCTGATGGCCGTTTCTGAAGACCTGATCATCCTCCTGGCTCAGTTGGAGAACCTCCGCGACTTGCGGGCCTGACCAGATCAGTCTCAGCCATATCAAAACCGGAGCCGCCACGTCATCTGCGACGAGGTTTTGGATGGGTTCCTGGAGTTTACCAGGGCACAGAAAAATGATCTTCAGCCCCCCCGGTCCCGGGCTACGGATTTCCTAGGCTGAAAGCTGGCGATGGCTGTTACCGGTGCTCCCTGCAGTGGCAAGAGCCCCATGAAGCCGGTGCTGCCCCAACGATCAAGGTCAGCGCAAGTCATGAACGCGCTGCAGTTCATCCCCAGGGACGTATTGCTGACATATCGCATCGCCTGACGTTTGGTGGCGCCACTGCGCGATAAGAAGCGTGGGTTCAGCGGTCAGGTCTGCCTTCACCACGTCCCATTTTTTAAGGGCCATCGGCGCAATCAAGCAGGCGTTCTGGACAGGAGCGATCCTGGTCCAAGGCTCAAGCGTCCTTCCGACCTTGCTGAGACGGCGTTGGATCCAGCAGCAGAACCAGCCCCCCGGGCAGTGCAGTTACGACGCCTGTCAGCCCGAAGACAATGCTGGCTGCAAGTGCCTCTGCCGGCGCTGCCCCCGCAATCGGGAGGAGCGCGACGGCTGCGCCCTCCCGAAGTCCCCAACCGGCTACGGAAACCGGTATGAGCATCGCAAGTAGAACAAGGGGAACCAGCGTCAGACTTGCAGAGACAGGCAAATCCAGGCCGACAGAACGCGCGCACACCACAAAGGCCAGCAGAATGGCAACCGTTGTCCCAAGACTGAAACCGATTTGGGATAAGAGTATCCACCGGCCGCTGAAAGCCGCGTGAAACGACCGGTAAAAACTGGTCGCGGACGGACTCACTTCCGCTCGGAACCGCGAAAGCACGATCAGCCCAGCGATCCCTGCAGCGCAGATGGCCAGGACGCTTGCAAGGGGTACAACAATTCCGGGCCAGTTCAGTTCCCCAGAGCCGACAAGGGTAACTGCAACCCCAACAGCGAGGGTCGCCGCCATGGCAATCTGGCCTGCGAGGCGCTCCAAGACAACGGCATGGCCAGAGAGTGTCAGTCCTGCGTGCTTGCGTCCGCGCACTGCGCGGCCGACATCGCCAAGCAGGCCGCCCGGAAGCGACTGGTTCACGAACTGGGCGAGATAGTATTCGCCAAGCGCCCGCCAAGGCCCAAACGAGAGCCCAAGCTGGCGCGCGGTGAACTGCCATCTAAACGCTGCCAAGCCCGTGTGGATATGCAGGATGACAACCGCGATGACAATCCATTGCCAGTCGGCCAACGCCAGAGACTGAAGTGCCCGAGGTCCATCGGCGGCCCGCCATAGGAGGAAGAACAGCCCCGCGGTCACCGCCACCTTCACGGAAAAAAGAGCAATCCGGCGGTGCATCACGGCGCCCCAGCAGCATCAGCCGCCCCCTCACTGTCAGCTGCGCCGTCGGTCGAGAAAGTCTCCAGAATGAGGTTACGCAGCTCGTTCATTGGCCGCGCGCTGGCGTCAGGCGCCGGCACCAAGCCCTCTACTAGGCCCCATCGCTCGGATTTTGCAACGAGATGCGCCGGCCCGACCACATGCATCGGAACGTGATCTCTTTCATCGAGGGCCACAAACGTTGCCGGTTGATGGTACCCGACAACAATGACCAGCGGTGGTCTATCTGCCTGCCGAGCAATGTAATCAAAAACAATCGTCAGAGCATAGTCGATAGCAAGGCGGTACTGATCGCGCACCCGGTCTCGATCCTGCCAGACAACCTTAGGCGGATCACCGGCTGCCGCCATTGTATTGAAGATCCGCCCATCCCCGACGTCGCTCCAGTCGACAAGTTCGGGAACCGGCACCCATGGCGCATGCGAAGACCCAAGCGCAATCTGGGCAAAAAGGTTGCGGTCAGCCGGCCCCTGGCGCAAAAGCCGATGCATGGCAGACAGGGTGAATTGATCCGGCATGGTGACCCAATTGAAGGGATCGCCCGCGTATCCAAGATCCTTGGCCGCAAGCACCGTCTCGAAGCCCATCGTGTCCGACTCCGGCCACTCCAGCGTGATTTGCGGCATCACGGCCGCGGTTCGAAACCCGGCGGCCGCGGCAAGGTGGAAGAGCGTGTTGCGGCTGCTTGACAGAACAGCGCCATAACTTGCCTGATCGGCAACCCAAAGACCGTTGGACAAGGTTGCATGGCTCAACCAGCTTTGCCCGCCGCGTGTCGGTGCTGTCAAAAAGCCGGATCTTGAGGCGATGCCCAGCTCAGCCAGCCTTGTTTCGGCAGTCTCCAGAATCTCCAGGTGGCTTGTGGTATAGCGCTCCGTGCTAAAACTCGTCCGGCCATAACTTTCGATGAAAATCAGCAGGACGTCGCGGTCTATGGTGTCGAGAAGGTTAGCCTGACCGGCATAAGCATCCTGTGCGGCCGCGGCTTCAAACGCCTTGAGACCTGCCAGTGTCTGTCGGACCAACACGACGCGTTCTGCACCAATCCGGGCCGTAAACGCTGCCCCCGGCGGCTTTAAGGGTAAAGTCCATCCGGCCATCACCTGCCCGATTTGAGCAACAACCGTGAGCAGAAAAGCAGCAAACACCGCACCAAGGGCGGGTTTGAGCGGCACCCGCAAAGACAGGCCTGTGAACACTCCGGTCGCCCACCAGAGCCCCCCTGCCGCCAGCCCTAGGCCGAGCGCAGCCGCCGCCGCTGCAGCCAGAGCCAGTGGCCCCCCCATGGTCCGGACCGCAAGATCCACACCGGATTCAATCAGGGGCATGTCTGTGACCGGATTAAACCCACGGCTTAGAGCGGTAAACATGACAACGTCGGCGATCTTTAACAGCGCGATCAAGAGGAGGACGACCACCAGTGTGCTGCGGACCCAAACCGCCCATGGGGCTGCTCCGATCAAAAGAAGCCCGCAAATGAGAACTGGCAACTCCAGCGGGAACAGGGTCAACGCGCCAAATGTCATGGCCCCGGGATGGTTCGGCTGGATCAAGACCAGATGCAGGGCCAGGGTGGCCACAACAACAGCCGCCGCGGTCCTCAGGCTGGTTTGCGGCGATGAAGCCATAGGATATCCTTCAGGAATGACCCAGCCAGCAGAGCTGCGATGACCACAACGATTACCGGCCCGGCCAGATCTGGAAGGCCCGGCGCTTGAAGTAAGAGCAACCCGCTCAGTTGCAGCACGCAGATGGTTTTGCGGACAACGCTGTCGGGCAAGGCGCCTTGAAGCCGGGGCAATGCCAATCCCGCCACGGCGAAGACGTACCGTGGCAAACCGATGCTGAGCACGATCCAGCCAATCGGTGCACTGATCGCGGCGTTGAGCGCCAGAACAAGCGCCAGGGCCGCATCCACCTCCATATCGAAACGGGCCCCAAAGGCGGAGACGTGCTCCTGACGCCGGGCTGCATAACCATCCGCCTCATCAAGCGCCAATGCGAGCGTCGCAAGTGCGACCACATACCAAGACGGGCCGACACCGGCCACTGTGGCGGCAAAAAGCGCGGCAACAAGCGTAAAGCGCGTCAAGGTGATCGTGTTGCACAAACCAAACGCGCCGTAGGGGAAATTGTAACGTAGGCCGCGCGCAATCAGGTGGAGGCCGGCGAGATAGACAGCGGCAGCCCGAAACGTTGGTTGCGCCCCTCCCCAGTTTGGGATCAGGGTCAAAAAAACCAATCCGCCAAAAAGACCGGCGGAAACCGCTATAAACCCGGCTGCCAAACGCGGTTTCCCTTGGGAGGCGCGGTTGCCGTGCGCCACTGGATCCAGGCTGTGTTGAAAGTCGGTCATGGGACGTAGGTGTAGCGTGCTATCGTATCGTCAAGCGGCACCACAGTCATCTGCGCACTAAGAACGCTGGCCGGGTGAATCAGTGACGCCTGTCGGCAATGCTTTTCAGCCCCTCCTTGGCTCACGAAAACCCGCCGCCTCAGGCAGTGTTGGGTCAAGACCCTTCATCCGAATAGCTCGGCGTAAACCGCGTTGACGAAGTTCCTAGGAACTAAACGGATTGGACCAGCCACCTCTGCGGGCACGTAGCCGATCTATTGTTGAAGCGTGTCGCTTACAATTACCAACGGATTGTTGGTCGTAGATGAGGCAGAAAACAAATCCCGCAGATCATGCTCGTTGTTTTTCAAAGAGGACTAAACTGGTCGTCTGCCATATAACGCAGTTCACGGTTCCTATTCAAAAAAGTCAGCACAGGCACCTGTCGTTAAAACATGACCCTGACCATGAACCTGACACCTCCGCGAACACCACGTGCGTCCGTGTCCTGGGATGGCGAATGACCTCGTGGGACAGATAACAACCTGAAAGGACCCGCGCGTTTTTCTGGCTACATCTCATGTGCTCGCTCTGCCCGATGCTGCCTAAATGATGTCGGTTTTGAGATTGATCCAACATTCCCACCTCCCCGGCACTAATGAACTAGAACAAAAAATGCGCCGCCCGGTTGCCCGGTGGCGCACTTGGTGAGAGTGACTAAACCCTAACGTTTAGTGTCGCACTAAATCAACCCTCAAATCCCCCAAAAGCTGTGCATTAGCCATTTGAAGCGACTTCTTACTTGCGTTCTAATGGCCTACTCCAAGTTGCATGCAGTTGAAATATTGTATCTTTTTCCTCGCATTCAGGAAATCCGAACCAATTAAAAATTTGTTTCTGGTCGCATTTAGCATCCTTGTCGTGCAGAGGTTTGACAATTGATGCGATCTTTGAGAGCTACGGCATAAGCCTTTGCGATTGTTAAGATACATGCCTACTCACATTGAAATCAGCCATATTCGCGTCAAAGCAATTTCATGCAAAACCATCCTGCAACTGATCAAGAACAGCTCAAACCGAGCCCCATTTCGATCACGAGGAGTGTAGCCATGGCTTGAGCGATTGGGCTCGTTTTCATCAGACAATGTTGTTTTATATATACTGTTCTTATGCATGCCCACTGTGGTTGGCATGCCATGCCAATCTGTATTGGCATGGGGTGATGCTCCAACATCGGCCGCGGCAAGACCGCCGGTTTGCAATTCGGTCTTCTAAACTCTCAAACAGCACTACTTGAAAAGCTCTGATTTCATCGCCCCGTCGCAATCCAACAAAAATCTTTTGGGGTAAGTTTGGGGTAAATAGTGGGGTTTCTAGATTATCTATCAAATTTCTTTACTGTTATTATTCAGTGCTTTATGAAAATTATATCGAGAGGTTGGCATTCTACTCAGGGAGCCACTTTTCCAAAAACGTTCTGACTGTTTTAACGCGCTGAAAAACGTTGGCATGGCTTGACACACCAATCGTGGTGCCGTGCGGTCTCCCCGTCTTGTGCCGGTCAATAGGGGCGTGCCACACATCCCAAAATGAATTTCGTCACTCGCGGCCACCCTATCAACGATCAGTATAGGGCACTTGATTGATGGTGACGGATTGCGCCTAAGCCTACCAGATATTGCCGGCACCTGGCGTATACGCCGGAGATACCACTGATGCCGATGCGGTCAGAACCGTACAGCTCAGCGCGCCTGCGACATCGCACATCGGTGCGTTCAAATCTATGTCCGAACCGTCGATGTCGATTGTGCTGCCTTCAATTGCGACAGAGCCAGAAGCGGACACCTCAACGGTACTGGAAGACACGGATACCGCACTGCCAGCCCAGATATTGGCATTCCCGGCTGCGTCGACGATGACATCTTGATGCGCATATATATGGATCTTGCCGGTCGCGACAATGTCAACATCACCGCCGGAAATTGAGATTACGGATCTGAGGCGCGCAACTTCACTTTCGAGCGCATTGATCCTTTGCCGCATCAATTCCAGTCTGTCGTGAACATTTTTTTCCGCATCGCTGATCATTTCCATAGCGACCGGCTGAACAAACTGCGGTGTTGGCGGAACACTCTTTGGAATTCGGGCAACGCGGCTCTTAACACCCTTCTTGGCAGCTGCTTTGCGCGAGATCTGGTGGCTCTTCATTGCACATATCCCTTTGACTATTGCCGAAGACCAAGCAGTCAACACTGCACAGTCTTGGAAAACAAGGGAATGATCCGGAGACGCCGCGCAAACGGTTATCACAACGCGAAGGGCCGAACTGCAGGCTTAACCGATGTATTGAAATGCCGGGAAGGTTTCCAACAACCAGTAAGAGAACACGGCCATTTGCCCGGTCAAGAACAGGCAACCGGTCACGACGAGCACGCCGCCCATAACCTTTTCGACCGACCCCATATATTTGCGGAACCTTGCCATGAAGCGCAGGAACGGGCCGGCGAACAGGGCGGCGATCAGAAACGGGATGCCAAGGCCGAGCGCGTAGGCCGATAACAGCAGCGTTCCCTGGCTTACCGTATCCTTCGAGCCCGCGATGAACAGGATCGCCGCCAGGATAGGTCCGATGCAAGGCGTCCATCCAAATCCGAACGCAAGCCCAATGACATATGCGCCGAGCGGACCGGCAGGCTTTTGGTCAACATGCACCCGCGCCTCCCGGTAGAGAAGACCGATCCGGAACACACCGAGGAAATGCAAACCCATCACAATGATGATGGCGCCCGCGACATACCCGAAATAGTCCAGGTAAGTCCGGATGAACTGCCCGAGAAAACTTGCTGTTGCCCCCAATAGAACAAAGACCGTCGAAAACCCGAGGACGAAAACCAGAGCGCTGAAAAACACCCGGCGGCTTGCCGTTTCGCGGTCACCTTCCGAACCTGTCATCTGGTCGAGGGACATGCCGGCCAGATAGCCAAGATATGGCGGAACCAAAGGAAGAACACAGGGAGACACAAACGACAGGACACCGGCGAGCAAAGCCCCGATGAGGGTGACATCCTGAACCATAAAACCTGCTTACCTCGGCGCGTTGCGACAGAAACCTTGAAGACAGTGAATGACCGGTCTTACCCTTCTCACAGCCGCGAGCACAAACAAAATCCGCTCACCTTTTAGAGAGTAGGTACAGACCCCGGTGGCGGCGCTTATTCGGCCGCGCCCGGCAAAAGGCCCCGTTCGCGGTAGTAATTCAATGCGCCATTGTGAAGCGGTGCCGCGCCGGGCCGGTTTACCATTTCAACCATGTCCAGTTGACCAAGGGCTGGATGCAGGCGTTTGAAGCCCTCGAAGTTTTCCAAAATGGACCTGACGAGGGTGGCAACGATACGATCCGGCATATCTTCTGATGTGACAAAGGTGGCCAGCACACCAAATGAAGGGACCGGCGCGCCCTGGCCCTCATAGAACCGGTCAATAGTCGATGCATGGTAGTATGGCCGTTCGTCCAGCAGCACATCTGCGGCCGGTCCATCAATCCCCAGGATACGGATGTCACACTGTGCAAGCGTGTCTTCCACGATGCTCGCCGGATGGCCAACCATGACAAAATACGCTTCGATCCGCCCGGAACACAGCGCCTCCGACAATTCGGACATATCTAGGCGGGCAATATTGGCGAGGTCAGCCTCAGACCAGCCAAATTCGGAAATAAGGGCATCCCAAGTCGCAGCAGACCCGGACCCGTCCTGCCCAACACTGATTTCAGCCCCTTTCAGATCGGACAATTCGAAGAAGTCAGAGTCTTTGGGCACAACAATCGTGGCGGTTTCGGTATGAAGGGAAAACACTGATCTCAGTTTCGGAAACGGACCGGAGCCTTCAAAGATCGAAGTGCCGTTAACCGCATGGTGCTGCCAATCCGACTGAACATAGCCAAAGTCGAGCCCCCCTTCGCTCAGCTTGTCCAAATTGGAGATCGACCCGAGAGAGGTCTCGACGGAACAGCGAACGCCATGCTCCGCCCGCGTCAGGTTCACAATCTTACAAGTTGCCCCGCCCGCTGGGTAATAAACGCCAGTCACACCACCGGTGCCGATTGTAATGAATGCCTGGTCATCGGCCATTGCTGCGCCGACAGACGCAACGCAAGAAGTCAGAACAGTCACAATGGCGGCAATACGGTGCAAGATCATGCGGGTCTGGGTCTCGCTTCTTAAAAACATCCAAGCGTCTTCGCTTGCGCTCCTTAAAGAGACATAGCGCCTGAAGCGAAACGCTTCAATCAACACCTATCACGTGAAGGTCAAGAAGCTCCATGATCCAGAAACGACATCCGCCAATGAGCGGGTATGAAACTGCGCCCGCCTGGCTTCTGTTAACGGTGCACCTTGATGGCTTTGAATGGGGAGCTGAGCCCCGTGCCGTATTCAATTCACTTTAAAAAACAACACGGCCCCGCTTTGGGGGCCGTTGTTGATGCTTGGGAGCGGACGATCCCTAGTGAGCGCGCCCACCATTGATCACCTCGAAGAGTTTTCCCTTCAGCTCTTCTTCCGCCTTGCCGTCCTGAAGTCCTTGACGCCACTGATCGATGATCAGCCGCAGGCCGAGAGTTTCCCGGTTTTGCGGCAATTCGTCGACAAAGGCTGCAAAAAACCCATCAAGCCGACTACGGTCAATCAGGCCTTGTTCAATCAATCCGTGTATGAGGGTCATCGTTGCGGCGATGTGCCCTTTCACAAAATCGAACTCAACCGAGCTGCCGTGTGGTTCTGTTGTTGTTTTCATGTATCCTCTCAATTGCAGAAGAACAATACGATACAAATATTTACGGCGCTACCTGACAGTTTTTGCAGGAGAATGACCGTTATTTCATTAAAAATGGAAACATCATGTTATAATTTCGTGTGAATATTTTTACTTTACGCAATACCCTCATAATATTGGAATACTTTTCACTGTTTTCGATCTGCCTGATTTAAATTTATTTGAGTTACCCACAAGAGTTATTCATGTATATTTTTAATAAATAGAGCCAGCAAAACAGGTTCTGAAAAAAACGATTTTGCCCCTTGCATTGTTTATGCTGTCGGCCTAAACACAGCGCCACTGATCGGGGCCGCCCTTTTGGCGTCCAGCCCCGCCAGAGAATTTGGTGAGAGCCGATAGCTCAGCTGGTAGAGCAACTGACTTTTAATCAGTAGGTCCAGGGTTCGAACCCCTGTCGGCTCACCAAACCCCTCCCGAAAACCAGAGAATCCTTGAGTTTTGGCCGGCGCGTCTGCGCCTTCCGGAAACGTCAACCGCCTGTTTACCACGCAACAAAAAAGGGCGGATACACCGCCCTTTCCAGCTTAACTGCATGCACGAGTAAAAACCCCGTTTTACTCAGAAGGTGAGCGCCCGGTCGCCATCCGCATCCTTGATGCGTGTGGGCAAGCCGATCCGGTTCAAGATCCCAAGGAACGGATGCGGCGGCAGTTCTTCAACGTTTGCCATCTTCTTCACATCCCAATCGCCTGTCGCGATCAGCATCGCCGCAGCCACTGGGGGCACTCCGGCCGTGTAGGAAATGCCCTGGCTGCCAACTTCGGCATAAGCCTCGGCATGGTCGGCAACGTTGTAAATGAAGACTTCGGTCTCTTTTCCGTCCTTAATGCCTTTGACAAAGTCCCCGATGCAGGTCTTGCCTTCATATTCCGGCGCAAGCGACGACGGGTCCGGCAGACAGGCTTTGACAACCTTCAACGGAACAACCTCCAGCCCCTCGGCCGTCTGAAGCGGCTGTTCTGACAGAAGCCCGATGTTCTTCAAAACGGTGAAGACATTGATGTAATGCTCCCCGAAGCCCATCCAGAAGCGGACGTCCGCGCCGTCCATGTTCTTCGCCAGCGAGTGGACTTCGTCGTGACCGCACAGATAGGCCATCCGTTTGCCCACGACCGGCAAATCGTATTCCTTGCCGATCTCGAACATGGCGTTGGACTTCCATTCACCACCTTGCCAGGAATAGACCGTTCCCGTGAATTCGCGGAAGTTGATCTCCGGGTCGAAATTTGTCGCGAAATACTGTTTATGGCTTCCAGCGTTGATATCGACGATATCCACGTCCGTAACCTTATCCAGATAGTCGTCCTTTGCCAGACGGGCATACGCATTCACGACGCCAGGGTCGAACCCGGCTCCGAGGATGGCAGTGACGCCTTTTTGGGCGCACTCCTCGGCCCGTTTCCATTCATAGTTGCCGTACCAGGGCGGCGTTTCGCAGATCTTGCCCGGCTCTTCGTGAATGGCTGTGTCGATATAGGCCGCGCCGGTTTCCAAACAGGCACTGAGGACCGACATGTTCAAGAAGGCCGTGCCGACATTAATGACGATCTGGCTGTCCGTTTTCCGGATGAGATCGCACGTTGCCTGAATATCGAGAGCATTGAGCTCATGCCCCTCCAGCACACCCGGCTGCTTCATGGCGTTCTTGTCATGCACCGTTGCAATGATCTGATCGCACTTGGACTTGGTCCGTGAGGCAATATGAATGTCGCCAAGGACATCGTTGTTCTGCGCGCATTTATGCGCCACCACCTGAGCGACACCACCGGCGCCGATGATGAGAACGTTTTTTTTCATAAGTTCCTAAGCCTTCCTTGGAGGTTTGGGGGGTGTTTAGGATTGACTGCAGCTTTGCAGCGTCAGGACAAACTGCCCTCGAAGTCGTCATATGTGAACTCACGGACAACGTTTACGCTGCCGTCCAGTTCCTTCACGGCGATTGCCGGCATGCGGACACCGTTGAACCAGTTCTTCTTGACCATTGTGTATCCGGCGGCGTCCTGCATGGAAACACGGTCACCGATCTTCAATTCTTCCGGAAAATCGAATTCGCCGAAAATGTCCCCGGCAAGGCAGGATTTCCCGCACACCATGTAGCGGTGCGTGCCGTTGTTCGGCTCGACCTTTGCCGTCTCCCGGTAAATCAGAAGATCAAGCATATGGGCCTCAATGGACGAATCCACGATGGCAAGGTGCTTCCCATTGTAGAGCGTGTCCAGGACAGTCGTCTCGAGCGTGGTCGATTTGGTAATCGAAGCTTCGCCCGGCTCCAGGTAAACCTGAACGCCGAAACTATCGGAAAAGGCTTTGAGCCGGTCCGAAAAGCGGTCGACCGGATAGCCGTCGCCGGTAAAATGGATCCCGCCGCCGAGGCTGACCCATTCTGCCTTCTTCAGCAGGCTACCAAACGTGTCTTCGATTTGCCCCAGCATCTTGTCGAACAGCTCGAAATCCCCGTTCTCGCAGTTGTTGTGGATCATGAAGCCGTTCACCCGGTCCATGACCGGTTCAATCTTGTTGATGTCCCACTCTCCCAGCCTGGAAAATGGACGGGCGGGGTCTGCCAGGTCAAAGGTCGAGGAGCTGACCTGCGGGTTCAGGCGCAGCCCGCGGATGATACCGGACGCCCTGTCCCCGAAGCGTTCCAGCTGGCTGATTGAGTTGAAAATGATCTTGTCCGCATGAGATACGACCTCGTCGATCTCATGATCCGCATAAGCGACGGAATAAGCGTGGGTTTCCTTGCCGAACCGCTCATTGCCAAGCCGCACCTCGTTGAGGGACGAAGACGTCGTGCCATCCATGTAATCGCGCATGAAGTCGAACACGCACCATGTCGCAAAGCACTTCAGGGCCAGGAGTGCTTTGGCGCCGGAACGCTCTCGAACCTCGGCTATCCGCTCCATGTTCGTCTGAAGCCGTGCCTTGTCGATCAGGTAGTAGGGTGTCTCAATCATCATGATCCCTGCAGTTTTTCCTCAGAGCGCTCCAGATATGAACCGCCCTCCGCACCCTTATGTAAGGCCGGGCGTGGTAAGGGACTAGAGAATGGAAGGGCCGAATGTCAACAATTGGGAGCACGATTTGCCGAAACCGCGCCTGGAATTCCATGAGTTCCGCGCAGGCGGCGGGACCCGCAGTTGAGGCGCGGCCGCGTCTCCTGAAGGAGCTAGCCTGCCTTGGCTTGGCGGGGCTGTCCCATAAGGGCCGGGATCACTTGGTCAGGTGTCCCCGCCATCGCGATCTGACCGGCTTTCATGACAACCACCCGGTCGGCAATCTTCATATGGCTCGGACGCTGTGTGCTCATGATGACAGTTGCCTGGCCCCGCAGCGCCCTCAGCTTTGTCATGAACTGCTGGTCGCCCTCAAAGTCGAGATGCGTGCCAGGGTTATCGAACAGGTATAGCGGCGCGTCCTTGATCAAGGCCCGCGCAAGCACGATCCGTTGCAGCATGTTTTTCGGGATCCTGCCCAGAACCTCTCCGTTCAGCCTTGTCTCGAGCCCCTCGAAGTTTTGATTGAGATACTCCAGCAGCCCGAGTTCCTCACAAACACGGATGAGGTCCTCATCCCGCGCGCCCGGCTCTGCCAGCAAAAGGTTCTGTTTTACGGTGCCATAAAAGAAATCAAGATCGTCCGGTGCATAACCGATAGAAGTCCGCCATTCCGCCGCATCCAGCTGCCGGACATCTAGACCATCAAACAATATCGCGCCGACCTGAGGCTGGAAAAGTCCGGTGATGGCCTGAAACAGGGCGGTTTTGCCGGAGCCGCTCGGGCCAGTGATCGCAAGGATCTCTCCCTGCTTCACCGTCAAATCAATGCCTTTCAAGGCCGCCTCGGTGGTACCCGGATAGCGCAGAACAAGCGATGAGATCTTCATATCGCCGCGAATATCGCGCGTAATCTTCGGCAAATGCCCCGGCTGGCGCTCAAGCTGCACCTGCATCAAGTTGTTGATCTGTTCGATAACCGTGCGGCTTTGCGCGAGTTGCGTGATGCTCAGGAAGGCCTGATTCATGGGGTTTAGAACCCGCCATGACAGGGCCATCGTGGCGATTAGAGCTCCCATGCTCATCTGCTCGTTCATCACATTGAGCGCGCCAATGCCGAGAACCAGAACACCGCAAATTGTCATCAGGGTTTGCGAAACGATCTGCAAGATGTGCGTGAGGTGCCGCGCATGAATGTTGAGCCGGTTAAAGCTTGCCGACATAACGGAAAACCGCTCGAGCCAGGTCTCCTGCGCCGACAAGTTCCGCAGGGCACGCTGGTTCCGGAAAGTCTCGATCATGAAACCATTGAGCTTGGACTTTTGCTCGCCAACCGCCTGAACCTCCCTTTGAACTTTCGGCAGAACGTAGACCGCCATTAGTCCATAGATCGCAAGCAGGGCCAAAGGCGGCAGCGCAACCGCTCCGCCGATCAGAAAGATCGCGGTAATGAAAATCACAGAGAATGGAATGTCGACAATCGCGTTGAACAATGCGCTTTGAAAAATATCCCGGACACTATCGAAATAGCGCAGGCGCATGACCTGTGTGCCGATAGGAGCCTCTGACAGCATCGAATACGGCAAATGAAGAATACGTTCGAACGTCTTGTTGCCGACGATTGAATCCACCCGCCCGCCGAGATAGGCCTGCAGATGTGATTTCGTCCGCCGGAGGGCAATTTCTGTCAAAACGATTATGGCAATTCCAATACCAAGGGTAAGCAACACGCTGTAGGACTTTGCGCCCATGGCCCGGTCGTAAATCGCCATGATGAACAGGGGGGGACCAAGCGCCAAGAGGTTCAGGAAGAATCCCATGGCCAGAATGGACAGAACACTGGTGCGAAATTGTCTCCACACTTGCGAAAACCAGCTGCGCTTTCCTGGATTTGCCGCCTCCGGCTCACTCTCTTCCCGGACAGAGAAAAGCTCGCTGCGTTTGATGTCCTTGACGCTCAGGATGATCGCACCGCGCTCTTTTCCGGAATACGCACGCACTTCCCCCTCAGCTGTCCTGCTTACGAGCACCTGCGTGTCATCTCCGGTAATCCTGAGGCAGGGAAGCTGGGCCTGGGTCAACTCCCGGCCGCCGATCAGCATTGCAGTGGTCACGATATTCAAACGTGACAGGACAGCTCTAAGGTCTTGAAGGCTTTCGATCGGATCAAAATGCGGCAGCGCCTCGAACAAAAGACGGTCGTTGCCCATCCAGCGCATTTCCCGCAATAGGGGCTCAAGGCAGGCTTCTGCGGCAGTCAGCTCGCCATCCCGGCGGGTGGCGCTGCGCCACGTCTCCCAGCTGGACCCCGCATCGGCGGACAGATCCGACCAACTTCGCGTTTCATGGGCCTGCCCGTCTGGCCGGTTCGGAAGGTCGAAAAGCATCCGGGTCATGCGCTCAACCCGACTGCGGCCGTTTTGGCGGGCCCGCCCGCTTTTGGAACTTCATGAGCAGTTCCGCCCGCCAGCTCATATTGCTTATCGGCGATCGCAAGCATCGACGGACGGTGGCTGATGATAACGACCGTCAAATGCCCTTTGAGTTTTTGAAGCGCGTCAAACAGGCCCCGCTCAGCCTCCTGGTCCAACGAGGCGTTGGCTTCATCCAGGATCAAAATCCGCGGCTCGCCCGCCAGCGCGCGCGCAATGCCAACCCGTTGCAGTGTCGATGTCGGAATCTTGCCACCGAGATCTGCTCCCAGCATGGTTTCATATCCACGGGGAAGCAGATGAATTTCTTTTTCCAGACCAATCAATTGGGCCGCCATCCGGGCATGCGCAATGTCAGACACCGCACCGAACATGGTGATGTTTTCAAGAATGGTTCCATTGAAGACCGCCGCCTGGCTGTCGACATACGCAACAGAACGGCGGAGCGCATGATGATGGGGACCCGCATAATCAATGCCGCCGATCAGCACCTGGCCGTCAGTGGGAGCAACTTCACCGGTCAGAAGTTTCATGAGCGTTGATTTGCCGCTGCCATCCGCTCCCTTAAATGCGATGAACTGCCCTGCCCTGACATTCAGGTTGATGTTATCGAAGACTGGCTCCGTCTGCCCTTCCCGTCTCAGCGAAACATTGACCAGACTGATCGATCCGTCGATGTCGTCATGGAACGGTGCTTTTTCCTCAAGCGCAGGCAATTCGAACAAGGTGTTGACCTGCTGAAAATCGTGTTTCAACCGCTCCATATCGGTCCACTGATTGATAGCGCGCAAAAACGGCTGAATGAATTGCCCTGACAACAGCGTAGCGGCTGCCACGCCGCCGATGCTGAACTGGCCCTGGATCACCATCCCTGCCCCGACGAGCACCACGCAGACCGTGGTCAAGGTTCCAAACAAGGAAGATCCGTCCCGTGCGTCACTGGACAGTTTCATGTAGCGCGCACTGAGCCTTGCTGTTGTCTTCTGCAGCCGCTCGAAACGGCGCATCATCAAGGCTTCCATCGCCAGGGCCTTAACGGTTTTTGCGCCGGAGAGCACCTCCAGGACGAAATCGGACTTCCGGTCATCATGATCCGCCCGGTCGGAGACGACCTTTTGAAGCACCTTGTTCCGCTTCAAGGCGAACAACATGAAAAGTCCCAGCAGAAATACCGGCACAAGAGCAAGCGGCCCACCGATAAACACGAGCACAGCGAGAAAAATTCCGCTGGCCGGCAAATCAATGGCAAGAAGCCGGCTCTGGTCACCATAATGATCAGAAACGGACTGCAGCGCCCGCAGTTGATGCACCTGGACGGAAACGGGTGTTGCGGAGAAGCGATCCGGATCGGCATCCAGAACGCGGCGGAACAATTCCAGGTGCGCCTGGTGATTAAATCCGGCCCCCATCCGACTCACAACAGCGACCCGGGCGATCTTGATGAGGGCATCCGCGATAAGCACCGCCACAACGCACAAGATCAGAACCAAAAGCGTGTCGGTTGAAGCATTCGGGAGCACACGGTCATACACTTGCAAAATCGCGAGCGGCATCGCCAACCCAAGGATATTGGCGAAAATGGACCCGGCAACGACTTCCTTCGGCAAGGACGGAGACGCAATCTGTTGCCCGCTCGGCGAATGCGCGAGACGCAGCTTGGGAAGAAAGAAAGAAGAAAGACCAGTTTTAAACATTCGTCAGCCGAACTGTTGCGCACTCGTTAAACCTGAACAGTTCCGGTTTAAAAAGCGTTTACCCTAGCTGCTCTTTCATCGATTTTATTAGAAATAACATCCAGTTTTCTCGGCGTTTTTTGCCTTTTGTTAAGGCCACTCGCCGCCATGTGGCAAGGTCGACAACTACGTAAAGCCCGACCCTTATGGCCGAAGACACAGATACCAAAAAAACCGACTCAGAAACAGCAGGACCGGAGTCCCGGACCACGCTGTCGTCGGACAGCTATCTTCAATCTGCGTTGCTAGATAGCCGTGACCCGCAACTTCAGCGGGCGCACGACTATCATCTGGACCAGGACATGGGCGATTCCATGGAGCAGGTAAACGCCAACCTGCATCTTGGAAGTGACGAAAAAACCGAGTTTGATGGCCTGATTGAGCAGACAACAGGCGCTGTTGAAGGAGCTGAAGCCGCCGCAGACAGCAGCGAAGAGGGCCGCGCTGAAAACCGTTTGCAGACCACCAGCGAGGCAAATGACCAGCCCGCCGGGACAACAGCCGAGACCGCTCTTTCCGGCGGCGCGGGTGTCGACACTACGTCCGGATCAGACCCAGCTTCGAACAGCAGCCGCAGCTTGAACGAGCTTGGCGCAACCAGCACCCCTGACGCCCCGGGCATTGAGAGCCGCAGCACAGACCAGGATGGCCAGCCGTCCGGCGCGCTCCAAACCGGCGGCCTGGAAACTCCGTCAGACGATGACGTTCCCTCCGGCCCTATCTCATCGGATATTGGCGCGGTCACCGACACAGACGAGACCGATAACACTGTTTCCGAAGCAGCCGGTATCGGATCGGACACTGGGATAACGGCGTCTGCGCCCGTCACGGAAGGAACGACCGTTTCCTACAGCCTGGTTGACGATTCCAACGGCCTGTTTTCAATCGACCCTGTGACAGGTGTCGTAACCGTCGCGGGTGAACTGGATGCGGAAACCGCAGGCAGCCATTCAATCCAGGTCCTGGCAACGGCCTCTGACGGGGCAACGCAAACCGAAACCTTCACGATAACGATTCAGGACGCCAACGAATTTGCGGTCACACAGGTGGCCGATACCGATGCGGCAAACAATGGTCTGTCCGAAGACACAGCGGCCGGCAGCAATGTCGGTATCACAGCATTTGCAATGGATCAGGACGTTACCGATACGGTCACGTATTCGGTTGACGATCCCCGCTTTGAGATTGACGCAAACGGGATTGTGACTGTCGCTGAAGGGGCTGTTTTTGATGCGGAAACTGAATCCGCAATTTCCTTGACCGTCACAGCGACATCATCCGACGGGTCTAGCTCGGCACAAACCTATTCGCTCGCGGTCTCCGACGTGGATGAAGCCGATGTCTCGGCTGTTTCCGACAGCGATACATCTGCCAACACCATTGCCGAAGATGCTTCTGCCGGCACCCAGGTCGGCATCACCGCGCTGGCAACCGACAGCGATGTCACAGACAGCGTCTCTTATGCGGTTGATGACAGCCGCTTCACGGTCGACGAAAACGGTGTGGTCACCGTTGCCGACGGC
>NZ_SMLZ01000116.1:0-2766 GCF_009711415.1 Roseibium denhamense | reverse complement strand
GGAAGACGCCGCTTCCGGCACACAGGTCGGCATCACAGCGCTGGCCACCGACAGCGATGTGACCGACAGCGTCGCCTATGCGGTCGACGATGGTCGCTTCACGGTCGACGAGAACGGTGTGGTCACCGTTGCCGAGGGCGCGTCGTTAGATGCGGAAGACCGAAGGCGCCATCTACATCACCGTCACGGCAACCTCCACAGACGGGTCCACAAGCACAGAGACCTTCACCATTGCGGTCTCCGACGTGGATGAAGCTGACGTCTCCGCTGTTTCCGACAGCTACATCCGCCAACACCATCGCGGAAGATGCTTCAGCCGGCACCCAGGTCGGTGTGACGGCGCTCGCAACCGACAGCGACATCACCGACAGCGTCGCCTATGCGGTCGACGATGGTCGCTTCACGGTCGACGAGAACGGTGTGGTCACCGTGGCCGATGGTGCGTCGTTCGATGCAGAAGACCGAAGGGTCCATCGACATCACCGTCACGGCACCCTCCACCGACGGCTCAACCTCCACCGAGACTTTCACGATTGCGGTCTCCGACGTGGATGAAGCTGACGTCTCCGCTGTTTCCGACAGCTACATCCGCCAACACCATCGCGGAAGATGCTTCTGCCGGCACCCAGGACGGTGTCACTGCACTGGCAACCGACAGCGATGTGACCGATAGCGTCTCCTATGCCGTGGACGACGCCCGCTTTACGGTCGACGAAAACGGTGTGGTGACTGTCGCCGACGGGGCGTCGTTAGATGCGGAAGACCGAAGGCGCCATCTACATCACCGTCACCGCAACCTCTACAGACGGCTCCACTTCCACCGAGACCTTCACCATTGCGGTCAGCGATGTGGATGAAGCCGATGTCTCGGTTGTCTCGGATGCGGACACTTCTGCCAACAGCATCGCGGAAGATGCTTCTGCTGGCACCCAGGTCGGCATCACTGCGCTGGCAACGGACAGCGATGTGACCGACACCGTCTCTTATGCGGTTGGCGATGCCCGCTTCACGGTCGATGAGAACGGGGTTGTGACTGTCGCCGACGGTGCGTCGTTCGACGCGGAGACCGAAGGCTCCATCGACATCACTGTCACCGCAACCTCCACAGACGGGTCAACCTCCACCGAGACCTTCACCATTGCGGTCAGCGATGTGGATGAAGCCGATGTCTCGGTTGTCTCGGATGCGGACACTTCTGCCAACAGCATCGCGGAAGATGCTTCTGCCGGCACCCAGGTCGGTATCACTGCACTCGCTACAGATAGCGATGTGACAGACACCGTCTCCTATTCCGTCGACGATAGCCGCTTTGCCGTCGACGAAAACGGTGTAGTTACCGTTGCCGATGGTGCCAGCTTTGACGCCGAAACCGAAACCTCCATCGACATCACTGTCACGGCCACCTCATCCGACAGTTCCACATCCACAGAGACCTTCACAATTGCCGTTAGTGACGTAAGCGACAATGCGCCGACCGGTATCCAGATCGTCGGTCAAACCGGCAATCTTGTGCAAAATGGCAGTTTTGAAACATTTGATGTCAAGGATGGCGACTGGAAAGAGTTTTCCGAGGACAACTCAGGGAGCTGGACGTCTGAAGGCAAAATGGAAGTCTGGGATGGTTACGGCGGTGTGGCCGCGTCTGAGGGAAAACAACATCTTGAACTGGATTCAGACGGTAAGATCAACAGCATTTCCCAGTCGATCGAAACAAGCAAAGGGCAGGTTTATGACCTGTCTCTGGATGCACAGGCACGCAAAGACTCAGAAAACAGCACTGTAGAAGTCTACTGGAACGGAGAACTTGTTTCGAGTTTCGATCCTGACACCGGCACTTGGCAGACAATGGAACTGCAGGTTGTTGGTACAGGTGGTTCCGATGTGTTGGAAATCAGGGAGACCGCTGAAGACAATAGCACTTATGGAGCCTTCATAGACAACGTTTCCCTGACAGAAGTGCCGATGACAATCGCAGAAGGTGTGTCAGGTGCGGTGATCGGTAACGTGGTCACGATTGATCCAGATGCAACAGACCACCACACCTACTCGGTTTCTGATCAACGATTTGAAATCGTTGAAGGGCCTGACGGCAACATGCTTCTGAAGCTAAAGGATTCTCACGTTCTAGACGCTGAAAACGAATCCAGTCTAACTGTCACGATCACAACGACAGATGAGGCAGGCGAAAGTTTCTCTGAGGACTTTTCGATCACGGTCTCTGATGTGGATGAAGCAGACGTTTCCGTCGTTTCAGATGCTGACATCTCTGACAACACAATCGCGGAGGACGCTTCTGCTGGAACACAGGTCGGTGTCACCGCACTCGCAACCGACAGCGACATCACCGACAGTGTCTCCTATGCGCTCGACGATGCCCGCTTTACCGTCGATCAAAACGGTGTGGTCACCGTGGCCGACGGCGCCTCGTTCGACGCGGAGACCGAGGGCTCCATCGACATCACCGTCACGGCAACCTCGACAGACGGGTCAACCTCCACCGAGACCTTCACCATTACGGTCAGCGATGTAGACGAAGCTGACGTCTCGGCTGTTTCCGATAGCGATACTTCTGCCAACACCATCGCGGAAGACGCGGCTTCCGGCACCCAGGTCAGCATAACCGCGCTCGCCACCGACAGCGATGTCACCGACAGTGTTTCCTATGCGGTTGATGATGCCCGCTTTGCCGTTGACGAAAACGGCGTGGTCACCGTTGCCGACGGCGCAAGCTTTGACGCGGAGACCGAAGGGTCCATCGACATCACC
>NZ_SMLZ01000063.1 GCF_009711415.1 Roseibium denhamense | reverse complement strand
CCCCCCAGACAGGCCGAAACCACCCTCCCCGAGCACCGTGTTCAATCCGTTGGGACTGTCCGAGATCCGGCTGGCGACAGCGGCTTGTGCAAGCGCAATCCATAGGTCCGTGTCAGATGCACCCGGATTTGCAATCCGGAGATTCGCCCCAACCGTGTCATTGAAAAGATGTGGCCGCTGGCCAAGAACTGTAATTTTCCGGCGCAGATCTACTTCCGGCAACGCTCTGATCGCCGCCCCATTCAGCTTTATCTCGCCCCGTTCCGGATCAATCAGACGGGCTGCGAGAGCAGCCAATGTGCTCTTGCCACACCCGCTTCGGCCGGCAACTGCGAGCACCTCCCCCCGTCCGATCTGAAAGGTCAGATTGTCGACGATCAGGCGCTCGGCGCGCGGATACCGGAAACAAACCGACTGAAAAGACAGAACAGCATTTTCATGTTGCTGAGGTCTGTCAGCTGCCCCGGTCTGCCTTTGAGGTGTTGCGACGGGAGCTTCTATATCGCCGGGGCGCATGACCGACATAGTTCGGTCTGCCGCCAGTTTCGATCTTGGAAGCCCAACAAGTCCGGGAATGACCATCGAAAGCAGCTCAGGCAAGGCCATCGAGACAAGGACCAAGGCGACAGCAACCGGCAAGCCAAGCTGTCCGGATGAGACGCCCATCACCGCAAGAACAACCGTTGCTGCCAACAGCAACTGGCCGAGAAACTGACTGGCCCCGGCGATCCGGATGGCGCGTTTTTCATCGCCTTCCTCGGCCATGGCGTAACGATCATCTGCTGTGAGAACGTGATTAGCGGCCTGATCAAGCCCCCCGTATATCGCTAGGTCCTTTCTGCCGGCCGCAAGATCTGCCGCTCGCAGGCGAAGCGCGTTGGCGGCGGCATCTGCAAGGCGGGGGGCGCGATTATCCGCGGTTTTGACAATTGTGAGGATTCCAGCCGCCACAATCGCAAAGAAGCCCGCCCCCAACATCATCATGGCGGCCGACACCTGTGCCCAGCTGCAAAGCAGCACGGTTCCGATAACCAGCAACAGAAAGAACGGCACAACCAGGCGCAGGTACACCGTGTCGAGTGCCGAAATATCCTTGGTCAGTTGATTAAGCAGGAGGCCCGATCGCTTGCCGCCGGTACGTGCGTCCGAAATCCCCGCAAAAATCCTGTTTCTGAGATCGGCGAGGAACAGGAAGGTCGCGTTATGGGTCAGCAGCCGCTCGCCATAGCGTCCTCCCGTGCGCAGGATGGCCAGGGCGCGGATCATCGCGCTGGGGACAAAGATATTCAGGAACACGCCCGTCAGACCCGCGAAAGCGGCGGCCGTAATGAACCAGCCGGCAACACCCAAAAGAAGGAAGCCCGCCATCACAGGGATGAGAGCGACCACAAGGCCGAGGGCGAATGCCTGTCTGTTATAGCGGTACTGGAGCTTGATCAGATCCCACACGGCCATCATTGGGCGGCCTCCGAGCATCCGGCAACGGCAGACAGATCGACCAGCGACTTGCGGCCAAAGGACAATTCAAACAAGGGATCATGCGTTGCAATCAGTGCGGTCCTACCCTTTGCAAGAACGTTCAAGCCTGCCCGCACATCAGCCGCGGTTTCCGCATCGAGACCTGCGGTGGGCTCATCCGCCAGCAGCATCACAGCATCGCGGCGGATTGCGGCACGGGCAAGCGCTATCCGCCGGATTTCGCCGACCGAAAAACCGAACCCATCTTCGCCCAACTGGGTGGCAAGCCCGTCCGGAAGCTGACGGACAAGTGTGTCCACACCGGCCAGTTCCAGCGCGGTCCACAGGTCTTCTTCTGCAACTTCGGCACGCGGCGCGGCGCCGCGAAGCAAGTTTGCACGGACCGAACCATGAAACAGTTTTGGCGACTGACCAAGCCACATTACACGCTGGCGCAATCCAGCTGCCAGACCGGCAGACAATTCATGTCCCCCGATGCGGACGTGACCTGCCTGCAAGGACTGAAACCCCAGAACACAATCCAAAAGGGTTGTTTTTCCAGCACCGCTTGCACCGTTCACGACAAGTGTTCCACCGCCTGGCACGGTAAGGGAAAAGTCCTCGAAAACATGCGTTCCATCAAAAGCCAAAGTCACGTTTTCAAATTCAATTTCCGGGGCGGTTTGCAACCCTTGTGAAGACACAGATACAGGCATGGCCGTTGGCTGTTCGGTGTCATTATGGCCGATCTCTTCGGCGAACAGATCGGTAAGCTTTTCCTGTGCGGCCAGCCCCGCGGCACGGTCGTGATAGGCCGCAGCAAAGGCACGCAGCGGCGCAAAAAACTCCGGGGCCAGCAAGAGGATGAACAATCCGGTCGTGTAGCTGAGCGGACTGCCCCATGTCCCAACCGCAATGTCACCAAGAAGCGTAAAGCCCACATAGACAGCGCAAAAAGCA
This sequence comes from Roseibium denhamense, assembly GCF_009711415.1. Taxonomy (GTDB): domain Bacteria; phylum Pseudomonadota; class Alphaproteobacteria; order Rhizobiales; family Stappiaceae; genus Roseibium; species Roseibium denhamense. The sequence goes on along the minus strand of NZ_SMLZ01000063.1, from coordinate 5,711 downwards.
ATACCAAGGGCAGAAAACAGCTCCAGCACGGTTGAAGACAGAAAGGCAATCTTGAGCACCTTCATCGTGCCAATCCGAAAGTCCTCCCCGGCAGCCCGGATATCGTCCTTGGTGCGGCCGACGGCGCCGAAGAGCTTTAACGTTTCCAGCCCCTTGACCCTGTCCAGCAACAGCCCGCCAAGGCGCGTCAGTTCTTCCTGCTGCCCCTGACTGGCCGCCTGGGCGCGCATGCCGATCAGAGCCATGAAGAGCGGAATGACCGGTCCGCAGACCAGCAAGATCAGAGCTGCGATCCAGCTGACCGGCAAAGTCACCAGAAGGATTGCAACTGGGACGATTTTCAGCCGCATGATCTGCGGCACATAATTTCGGTAGTAGGGACCGAGAAGGTCGACCTGGTCGCCAACATGAGCCGCGAATGCACCGGAGGCAGGAAACTCTTCGGACGGAGACCGGCGGGCGGCGGCTCTCATTAAATCGGACCTGACGCAGCGCTTGATATCGCGGGCGGCAATCCGGGCAGTGTCGAGCGCATGATTTTGAAGGAACATCCGCGCGCCGGCCAATGCGACCAGGCCCACAAAGCTCCATGCGGCGAGTGGATAGAGATCAGGGCCAGGGGTTGTCGCATTCGCCACTTCTGCCTCAAGAACTCGGCCAAGCACAAATGCAATCACTCCGGCCTGACCGATCCAAAGAAGGTCGGCGCAGGCAAGCAGGATCCCAGCCCGGCGCAGTCGCGCAGCTTGCTCTCCGGTGGGCTCCCCCATTGGCTGCCGGGATGTTTCTTTTCCCGGAATAGCCTTTGTTTTCGTCTTTCTCGTCATTTAGCAGTCTGTTGCCGCGTCCACGTCACGCAATCAAGAGGCAGATTGCCACGGGGTCAATCCCGTATTCCGGTTTAGTCTTGCAAACATGGCCGTTTTCCCCGACGGAACGCGGCCCAAGCCCTCCGGACATTCACAAATTTCCGCAGGTGGAAACCGTCCTGACAGGATGCTGGCAGGAGTGGTGTGCCAAGACGCGGTCGGGAACTATCCCCTTAACCGATCACGGAGACTGCTATGAGCACACCTTGCCTCGAACTCGTTATTTACAAGATCAAAGATGCCGAAAAAGCGCGGGCGGCCCGCCGGGCCGCGCAGGAACTTGTCAAAACCTATGACGGATTTCTATCCTGGACAGCCTACGATGCCTGCGAGGAAGCGGGCCTCGTCGCCGATGCGGTCCTGTGGCGCGATATCGACTGCGCCAAACGGGCTGGTGACAGGGTCATGAAGCACCCTGTCTTTGCGGGCCTCATGGCCGAGGTCGATGGAATGGTGTCCATGGCCCAGTATCAGGCGGACCGCACGGTGACCTCGGACGCGGTCGCGGCATGAAAAAAGGCGGGCCGAACAGCCCGCCTAAATTCACCTTACCGGCTTGAGCCGATCATTTCATGGTCGGGATCGAGAACTCTGCCCCGTCCTTCAGGCCGGAGGGCCAGCGGGAGGTGACGGTTTTTGTACGGGTGTAGAACTTGAACCCGTCCGGGCCGTGCTGGTTCAGATCGCCGAAGCCGGACTTCTTCCAGCCGCCGAACGTGTGGTAGGCAAGCGGCACCGGGATCGGCACGTTGATGCCGACCATGCCGATGTTGATGCGCGAGGCAAAGTCACGAGCCGTATCACCATCACGGGTAAAGATCGCCGTGCCGTTTCCATATTCGTGGCTGAGCGGCAACTCGAGCGCTTCCTCGTAGGTCTCCGCGCGGACAACGGACAGGACCGGGCCGAAGATCTCGGTCTTGTAGATCTCCATGTCCTTGGTGACATTGTCGAACAGGCAGCCCCCCATGAAGAACCCGTCTTCATAGCCCTGCATAGAAAACCCACGGCCGTCGACCACCAGATTGGCGCCTTCCTTGACGCCCTGATCCACCAGCCCCTTGACACGGGTCAGCGCTTCCTTGGTCACAAGAGGACCAAAGTCCACGTCATTTCCGGCGGTATATGGCCCAATCTTCAGCGCTTCGACCTTAGGCGCCAGCTTTTCAATGAGCGCGTCGGCTGTGCTCTTGCCGACCGGAACGGCAACGGAGACCGCCATGCAGCGCTCACCGGCCGCGCCATAACCGGCGCCGACCAATGCATCAGCCGCCTGATCCATGTCGGCATCCGGCATGATGATCATGTGGTTTTTCGCTCCGCCAAAACACTGCGCGCGCTTACCCGACGCGGTCGCGCGGGAATACACATATTGCGCAATCGGCGTGGACCCGACGAAACCGACCGCCTGGATGGTCTCATCGTCGAGGATCGCGTCCACAGCGCTCTTGTCGCCATTGACGACCTGCAGCAGGCCTGCGGGCAAACCGGCCTCGATCATCAATTCGGCCAGCATGATCGGCACGGACGGGTCGCGCTCGGACGGCTTCAGGATGAAGGCATTGCCGCAGGCAAGCGCCGGGCAGAATTTCCACATCGGGATCATGGCCGGGAAGTTGAACGGCGTGATACCGGCAACAACACCCAGCGGCTGGCGCATGGAGTACATGTCGATACCCGGACCGGCACCTTCGGTAAACTCGCCTTTGAGCAGATGTGGTGCGCCGATGCAGAACTCGGCCACTTCCAGACCGCGGATGACATCGCCCTTGGCGTCCGGAAGGGTCTTGCCGTGTTCACGCGACAGCGCTTCGGCCAGTTTGTCCATGTCGCGGTTCAGAAGATCCACGAATTTCATCATCACACGGGCGCGGCGTTGCGGGTTGGTTGCGGCCCAGGCCGGCTGCGCGGCAGCGGCACTTGCAATGGCCTTGTCCATTTCCTCCTGGCTCGCCAGCGCTACCTGCGCCTGCACTTCGCCGGTGGCCGGATTAAAAACATCCGCCGTCCGGCCGGATGTGCCCGCGACCCGCTTTCCGTCGATGAAATGACCAATTTGTTCCATGCTGCTTCTCCCGAATGACCGCTGCCTATCGCCCCGGCAGGGCGATCTCTTCCGGCAGTTTGATTTCGCCCTGACATTGGCTTTTATTTTTTCATCAAACAACAACCAGTTTTACGGATTTGTTGTGCGTTTTTTATAGTTATTGCCGTATCATCGGCACTATAACGTATTTCAGGTCTGCCACTTAACAGGGTCAGCCAAGTGTAGCCTCAGCGGACAGACGGCGCCTACCCATAGGCGCGCTTGCCGCAGAACTACGGTTTTCGGCACAGACATTTCTGAAAACGATTGGGACCCGGCTCAAGGCCGTGATGATGGACTTGGAAGAGGAGCTGCCCAGATGGACCTTTTGAGCAGGGCGCGTAAACCCGGCGACACCTTGCAGCGCGCTTTTCTTGCTCACAATGCATTTGTGGACCAAGCGGCAAAAGAGCTGAAAACAAATGAACTGGGATGATATCCGGATCTTTCTGGCCATTGCGCGGACAGGCCAAATCCTGGCAGCGGGCAAGCGGCTCGGACTGAACCACGCGACGGTCGCCCGACGGCTGACAGCCCTGGAGACCAGTCTCGGCTGCCGCTTGTTTGACCGGTCCACATCCGGCTGCGTTCTGACTGAAGAGGGCAGCCGTTTTTTTGAGCGCGCGGAACGGATTGAAGCGGAAATGGTTGCCGCCGAGGCCGATCTTGGCGGACATACACCCGGCATCGGCGGAACCGTGCGCATCGGCGCCCCCGATGGCTTCGGCGTCGCCTATCTTGTCCCGCGGCTGACCGCCCTCACCCAGCAACACCCCGGCCTGACCGTACAACTCGTTCCCGTGCCGCGCTCTTTTTCACTGTCGCGCCGGGAAGCCGACATTGCCGTGACCATAGACCGGCCGGATACCGGCCGCCTGGTTGCCAGCAAGCTGGTCGACTATGCGCTCGGCCTTTATGCCTCGAAGGCTTATCTTGCCAAGCGCGGCACGCCCCGCACGTCAAGCGATTTAGCCGCGCACGATCTTATCGGCTATGTGGAGGACCTTCTCTATTCGCCGTCCTTGAACTACGGAACCGACTTCAACAAAGATTGGCAGGCCCGCATCGAGATCGCGTCAGCCCTCGGCCAGACCGAAGCGGTGCGCGGCGGCGCTGGTATCGGCATCTTGCACGACTTCATCGCGCGCGCAGACATGGATCTTGTGCCTTTGCTGCCGGAGATGAAATTGAGGCGGGCTTATTGGATGGTGACACATGAGAGCTCCCGTCCCTTGCGCCATATTGCAGCCGTGCAAGCCTTCCTGCGCGATCAGGTCGCGAAAGACAAAGCGATGTTTGGCTGAGCTCAAGGGCCCGTAGTTATCTAGCGGCGGTCCACGCAGTGCCACGCGTAGATGCTGTCTAAATCCAAATCTGGAAAGAAATACGCATCGCCTTTCTGACTGCGGGCATCGCTTTCTGCAAAGTACTCGATTGCCAGTTCGCCGGGCATGTTGAAGAACTGATCTAAATCCTCGGCGATTGAGAATTCCCAGTTCTCTTTTATCGGGCCAGGAAACTCCGCAAACGTCGCAACGCGGTAGCGAAGATCGGCAAGGCACACATCGACGACCTTGTTGTCCATGTTCGGAGATCTTGAGATCATCGAAGTTATCAGGATGCTTTGATTGGCCAGCTTGCGGTGAATTAACGGATCCGTTTCAGCATCCTTGTTGCCTGCATATTCGAGATAGCTATCAAAAAAGCGCCTGGTTTCGTTGTTGAGTTCGGTCAAGAAACTGAATCTGGCCGCCGGTGCCCTTTCCTGACGATCAAGAACCACGAACCCCGTATTCAGTGCGGACAGCGCAAGAGCGCAAAAGCTCATTGCCAAAGCGGCTTTTTCTGACGTTTTCAATGCAGCCCCCTTCTCCTACAACCGGAGATAACTACACTTGATCCGGCCCGGCAAGCCAAAGTCTGCTCGAGCCCGTTCCTATCGCCGCCCCGCAGTTCCATCGATCCAGGCGGTCGCGCGGCGTTCCGGATCGGTATGGCCTGTGACGTCGCTCAAGACGGCAATACTGTCGGCGCCATGCAGGAACACTCCTTCCGCGCGCTCCAAAGTAATGCCGCCGATGGCAACAAGCGGCAGATCACCAATCGCCTTTTTCCAGCCGCTGACCTTGTCCAGTCCTTGCGGGGCGAATTTCACTTCCTTGGATTGCGTTGGGTAGACAGGGCCAATCGCGATATAATCGGGCGACACAGAGAGCGCCCGGTCCAGCTCGTCGCCGTCATGGGTCGAAACCCCAAGCCGGAGACCTGCCTTGCGGATATCGTCCAGATCCGCCTCGTCCAGATCTTCCTGGCCCAGATGCAGGAACCCGCATTTTTCCTCGATCGCGATCTCCCAATGATCATTGATCACGAGCGTGCAGCCGTGGGTGTCACAAATGGCCTTTGCGACAGCAATCTCCTGCCGCAGCTTGTCCCCGCCAAGGTCCTTGATTCGGAGCTGCACAAGCTTGACTCCAAGCGGCACAATCCGCGCAATCCAGCCGGAAGAACTGACAATCGGGTAGAATGGATCGAGTTTCATGGGCTCCAAAACCGGTCAATCAATGGGTTCAGGACTGTTTGCCCGTTGGAGGCTGTCCGTCAACAGGTTAGGCAACGCGCATCACGCCTTGAAGCACGACCCATGGCGCCGGAAAAGCGGACTTCGCTAAGCGTGCAATTTGGAAGCCCTTTTTCCAACACAGTAAAAACAACAATGCAATCCCTATATATACTCAATAATTTCCTATAATATT
>NZ_SMLZ01000002.1 GCF_009711415.1 Roseibium denhamense | reverse complement strand
TTCCATTTTCGGTGTTGACCCTGAAAGTTGTCGGGCCTATAACCCGGTTCATCGACGGCGGCAACGTCGCTGGCGGCAGGGTTTTGCGACCTCAATTCCAGAAAATCGGTTGGATTGGCCGGGCTCTTACGGGTTCGGAGGATGGCCGGTTTTGATTGAGTTGAGGGTAGCGGGTCCGGTGAAAGATTTAGATCTTTCATGTTCATT
>NZ_SMLZ01000106.1:26444-149670 GCF_009711415.1 Roseibium denhamense | reverse complement strand
GGATGACAGTGCGGGGGAGGGGGATCAAATCAATGGGAAGGCAGGGTGGCAAGCGGACCCATGTGTGTCATCCGAGCAGGAAACACAAAAAAACGGCCCGGAGATCCGGGCCGCAATTGCATTGATGAAGCTTTAGACCCTTAGAGGATGGTCTGTCCGGTTTTCGCCCAGTCGGACAGGAAGGCGTCGAGCCCCTTGTCGGTGAGCGGATGCTTGACCAGGCCCTTCAGGGTTGCCGGCGGAACAGTTGCCACATCGGCGCCGATGATCGCGCATTCCTTGACGTGGTTCGGGGTCCGGATCGACGCGGCCAGAATCTCGGTCTCATAGCCGTAATTGTCATAAATCACCCGGATCTCGCGGATCAGCTCGAGGCCGTCAGCGTGAATATCGTCCAGGCGTCCAATGAACGGCGAGATGTAGGTGGCACCGGCTTTTGCAGCGAGCAGGGCCTGATTGGCAGAGAAGCACAGTGTGACATTCGTCTTCGTACCGTCTTCGCTGAGCTGCTTACAGGCCTTCAGTCCGTCAAATGTCAGGGGCAGTTTGATGACGACATTGTCCGCGATCGCGCGCAGCACATGCGCTTCCTTGATCATGGTGTCAAAATCGGTTGCCGCGACTTCGGCGGACACATCGCCTGCGGTGATTGCGCAGATCTCGGCGATGACTTCCTTGAAGTCGCGGCCGGATTTGGCAATGAGAGACGGATTTGTGGTGACACCATCCAGAAGGCCCGTGGCTTCCAGTTCCTTGATCTCTGCAGTGTCGGCGGTGTCGACAAAGAATTTCATGGATATCTACTCCGTTGGGGCATTTTTCGCCGTTGCCCCGTTCCGGCGGAAGGGTGAGATGAAGTTGATCAGCCGCGCATTGTTTACCCCAGGATGACGCAGAGAAGAACCCCTGATCCTGCGCAAAAACATCACTTGCGGTACGTACCTCAGGCGGTTTGGCTCAAAACCGGTGGTCTTCGTAGCGTTGGGCATCACAGACCTTGCCTCTCAAGACCAATGGTGCAAGACCGTTGGGTGAGCAAAAAGATACCGGACCCACCGTGCCTAAAACGATGGAGCCGCGAGGAAACCGGACCCAACCAGCGTGTTGTTTGACGACTTAGATCCCACCGTAACGATCGCCAGTGTTCTGGTGCCGGTCGCAGTGCCCGGTGCCTACACTTACAAGGTCCCGCCGGGCAAAACGGTTGTTCCGGGCACAATCGTCAAGGTTCCGCTCGGCCCGCGCGAAGTTATAGGCGCTGTTTGGGATATCGAACCGGATGCGGCCATCAACCCCGACAAGCTGAAATCGATCACACATGTCTATGACGAGACCCCTCCACTGGATGCAGACCTCCGGCGGTTCGTGGACTGGGTTGCCAACTGGACACTTGGCGCACCGGGAATGGTGGTGCGCATGGTCCTCCGGTCGGAAGAGGCGTTGGAACCGGAGGCACCGGTGCCCGGTGTCCGAAAAGTTGAAGGTGCTGCGCCAGACCGCATGACCCCGGCACGGCAACGTGTCCTTCACACACTGGAAGATGGGTTCTCCTGGACAAAATCCGGCCTTGCACATGCGGCGGGTGTCAGTGCGTCGGTCATAGATGGTCTCATCAAGCAAAGTGTTTTGGAAGTGGTGCTGATGCCGGCCAGTCCCCCTTTGCCAAAGCCGCAACTTGACTATGGCAAGAAGCCCTTGACCCCCGCACAGGAGGCCGCCGCCGGGGCGCTTGCACAGAGTTTCGACAAAGGGGCAACCGTGACCCTGATCGACGGTGTCACCGGATCTGGCAAGACGGAGGTCTACTTCGAGGCAATCGCCGAAGCTTTGCGGCGCGACAAACAAGCGCTCATACTTTTGCCTGAAATCGCGCTGACCGAGCAGTTCTTGCGCCGGTTCGAGCAGAGGTTCGGTGTTTACCCGGCCGAATGGCACTCCGAAATCACGCCGAAGAAACGTGCGCGGGTGTGGCGGGGCGTGGCATCAGGCGACGTACGGGTTGTGATTGGCGCGCGGTCTTCGCTGTTTCTGCCGTTTCAGAACCTCGGGCTGATCATCGTGGACGAAGAACATGATGGCGCGTTCAAGCAAGATGACCGGGTGTCCTACAGCGCACGTGACATGGCTGTGGTCCGTGGGCACATTTCCAAATTCCCGGTGGTTCTGGCCTCCGCAACACCCTCCATCGAGAGCCGCGTCAATGCGGAGCTCGGCCGCTATGGCTTGATCGAACTGCCGGAACGGGCGTCCGGAGCAGAGTTGCCGGAGTTGCGGGCGATCGACATGCGTCTTGACGGGCCGGAGCACGGGCGATGGCTCGCTCCCGGTCTTGTTCACGCCATCAAGGACGCGTTCGCAGCTGGTGATCAGTCCCTTTTGTTTCTCAACAGGCGCGGCTACGCGCCCCTGACGCTTTGCAGAACCTGCGGGCACCGGTTCCAGTGTCCCCAATGTACCGCATGGCTGGTCGAGCATAGGTTTCAGAAACGATTGGTTTGTCATCACTGTGGCCATGTGGAGCCAGTGCCCAGCACCTGCCCCTCGTGCCAGAGCAAAGATACGCTGGTGGCATGCGGGCCCGGCGTTGAGCGCGTTGCTGAAGAAGTGGCCGATCTTTTTCCCCAGGCCCGAACGCTTGTCTTATCCTCCGATATTGCCGGCGGGCCGGAACGGCTGAAGCGGGAAATGAAAATCGTGGAGGAAGGCGGGGCCGACATCGTCATTGGCACGCAGCTGGTCGCAAAGGGGCACAACTTTCCGAAGTTGAAGCTGGTCGGCGTCGTCGATGCGGATCTTGGTCTGGCCAATGGCGACCCGCGTGCTGCGGAAAAAACATTCCAGTTGCTTGCCCAAGTCACCGGGCGGGCAGGACGCGTGACGGGCGGCGGTAAGGGGTACTTGCAATCCTACAGCACCGATCACCCGGTTATCAAAGCACTTCTTTCCAGCGACAAGAACGCCTTTTATCAGGCCGAGATCGATGCCCGCCGCGCAGCCGGGCTTCCCCCATTCGGCCGGCTGGCCGCAGTGATCATATCAGGACCCGACCGGGGCTTTGCTGAAGGGTTTGCGCGGGCGCTTGTGCGGGCCGCACCTGAAGACCGTGCAGTCACGTTGCTGGGTCCGGCAGAGGCAGCCCTCGCAATGGTGCGCGGGCGCTACCGCTTCCGACTCCTCGCAATGGCTCCACGCCAATTTGATCTTCAGTCCTATCTCCGGGCATGGCTCGCAAATGGACCGAAGCCCTCCAAAGGTCTGCGGGTACAGGTGGACATCGACCCGCAGCAGTTCCTCTGACCGTCAGCTGCCTGCCTCCGTCTTTGATCGTTCAAGAAAGCGTGCGATCCTTGTGGCCTTACAAGGGGAGACGAAAGCAAATGGCCTACGTTCAAGGCTTTCTGACGCCGGTCAAAACATCAAAAAAAGCCGAATATGCGGAAATTGCAGAAAAGTCCTGGGCCCTGTTCAAGGAATATGGCGCCCTTAGCACATGCGAGGCGTGGGGCGTGGATGTGCCGGATGGAGAAGTCACATCCTTTCCAATGGCAGTGAAAGCTGAAACCGGCGAAACCGTCGTGTTGTCCTGGATCATATGGCCAGACAAGGAAACGGCGGATGCCTGCATGGGAAAGATGCCGGAAGACCCACGGTGGGAGGAGGTGATGCCCAATGCCGGCGAAGTGTTCAGCTTGAAGCGCATGATGTTCGGTGGCTTTGAGCCGATCTTCGAGCATGCGGGTTAATCGCCTCTGCCATCCTAGAGCATATGGTCGGGGTTTGAACGCGGCCCATGGCGGGTATGCGCCAAAACCGTCTAAAGGTGTATGAAACCGGGTACCGATTGAAACCAAAGGGTTTTTGCGCCCCAATAGCAAAAAACACCTATGAATCGGCGCAAACTGTCCTCTGGCGACGTTGCACAGTTGAAAACCCTGTGCTAATTGAGGCGCGGCTTTGGGGGAACGGTTTAACCGTCATACCTTCTGACCTTGAAATCATTCATCTTTTCAATGCCTTGCGAGCGCTGGCTGCTTTGCGGGTGTAGAAAACGTCAGAGAGCACGGATCTGGTGACTGACAACGTATCTCTCGTATCCGGCGTGGCACAACGTTATGCGTCCGCCCTTCTCGACCTCGCAGAAGGCGACGGAGTAACCGCTGACGTGGAACGGGATCTGACTGCTTTTGAAGGCATGCTTTCCGAAAGCGAAGATCTCGTCCGTCTTGTGAAAAGCCCGGCATTCAGTGCTGAAGAGCAGCTTGCAGCGCTCACGGTACTTCTCGACAAGGCAGGCATCAAAGGCCTGGCCGCAAATTTTGTGAAGTTGGCTGCCCGCAATCGGCGCCTCTTCGTACTTCCCGGCATGATCAAGGCTTTCCGCGTCCTGCTTGCAGAAAAGCGCGGCGAGCAAACGGCTGAAGTGGTTTCCGCTACTGCCCTGTCTGATGAGCATGTCGCCGCCCTGAAAGAAGCGCTTTCCGCTTCGACAGGCAAATCCGTAAACATCGCAGCGAAAGTTGATCCTGCCCTGATCGGCGGCCTTGTGGTCAAAGTCGGGTCCCGCATGATCGACACATCACTGCGTACCAAGCTCAATTCACTCAAGTTCGCGATGAAAGAGGTCGGCTGATGGATATTCGGGCCGCGGAAATTTCCGCAATCCTCAAGGACCAGATCAAGAGCTTTGGCCAGGAAGCCGAAGTTTCTGAAGTTGGTCAGGTGCTCTCCGTCGGTGACGGTATCGCCCGTGTTTACGGTCTGGACAAGGTTCAGGCTGGTGAGATGGTCGAATTCCCGGGTGGGATCAAGGGCATGGCCCTGAACCTGGAATCCGACAATGTCGGTGTCGTTATCTTCGGTTCTGACCGGGATATTAAAGAAGGCGACACCGTTAAGCGGACCGGCGCCATCGTGGAAGTGCCGGTTGGCAAAGGCCTGCTGGGCCGCGTTGTTGATCCTCTTGGCAACCCGATCGACGGCAAAGGCCCGATCGAGGCAACCGAGAAACGCCGCGTGGACGTCAAAGCGCCTGGCATTCTGCCGCGTAAGTCCGTGCACGAGCCAATGTCTACCGGCCTGAAAGCCATTGACGCCCTGATCCCGGTTGGCCGTGGTCAGCGCGAGCTTGTCATTGGTGACCGTCAGACTGGTAAGACTGCGATCATTCTCGACACATTCCTGAACCAGAAGCCGCTGCACGAAGGCAGCGACGAAGATGCGAAACTGTACTGCATCTATGTCGCCGTCGGTCAGAAGCGTTCGACCGTTGCCCAGTTTGTGAAGACACTGGAAGACAATGGCGCTCTGGAATATTCCATCGTTATCGCCGCAACCGCATCCGAAGCTGCTCCGCTGCAGTTCCTGGCACCGTTCGCCGGTTGTGCAATGGGTGAATTCTTCCGCGATAACGGCATGCACGCCGTGATCGGGTATGACGATCTGACCAAGCAGGCTGTTGCCTACCGTCAGATGTCTCTGCTTCTGCGCCGCCCGCCAGGACGTGAAGCTTTCCCGGGCGACGTTTTCTACCTGCACTCCCGTCTGCTGGAACGTGCTGCGAAGCTGAACGAAGACCATGGCAAAGGCTCCCTGACCGCACTTCCGGTCATCGAAACCCAGGGTAACGACGTTTCTGCGTTTATTCCGACCAACGTGATTTCGATCACCGATGGTCAGATCTTCCTGGAAACGGACCTGTTCTATCAAGGTATCCGCCCAGCGGTGAACGTTGGTCTGTCGGTGTCGCGTGTGGGCTCTTCTGCTCAGATCAAGGCGATGAAACAGGTTGCCGGCCCGATTAAGGGTGAATTGGCTCAGTACCGTGAGATGGCTGCGTTCGCGCAGTTCGGCTCCGACCTTGATGCCACGACCCAGCGCCTTCTGAACCGCGGAGCGCGCCTGACCGAGCTTCTGAAGCAGCCGCAGTTCTCGCCGCTGAAGACGGAAGAGCAAGTCGTCGTGATCTACGCTGGCGTGAATGGCTACCTCGACAACCATCCGGTTGATCGTGTGAAGGACTTCGAAGAAGGCCTGCTTCTGTTCCTGCGCGGTGAGCACAAAGAGTTGCTCGACGCGATCTGGGAAAAGAAGGCCCTTGACGACGACCTCACTGGCAAGTTGAAAGCAGCGCTTGACGCGTTCGCAAAGAACTTCGCCTAAGACCACACGCCGGGATAAGGAGCAGGGGCGGCCATGCCGAGCCTGAAGGACTTACGAAACCGCATCGCTTCCGTGAAGGCGACGCAGAAAATCACCAAGGCCATGCAAATGGTGGCCGCGGCGAAACTGCGTCGTGCCCAGGAAGCTGCGGAGGCCGCGCGTCCCTATGCGGAGCGCATGGAAAGCGTGCTGGCCAACCTTGCCGTGGCTTTCGAAGGCCGCGACGATGCTCCGAAGCTGATGTCCGGTACGGGCAATGACCAGGTTCATCTCCTGGTCGTTGCAACGGCCGAGCGCGGTCTTTGCGGGGGCTTCAACACGAACATTGCCAAACTGGCGCGCGAAAAGGCGAAGAGCCTGATCGCTCAGGGCAAAACGGTCAAGATTCTCTGTGTGGGCAAAAAGGGCTTCGACGCGATCAAGCGCGACCTTGGCCAGCACGTGATCGAAACCATCGAGCTGCGTGGCGTAAAAAACGTCGGTTTCTCCAATGCGGACGAAATCGGTCGGAAAATCCTCTCATTGTATGAAAATGAGGAATTTGACGTCTGCACACTGTTCTATGCGACATTCCAGTCGGTCATTTCCCAGGTGCCAACTGCTCAACAGTTGATACCCGCCCACTTTGAAGCGAGTGAGGGAACGTCCGGGGAAGGTGCTAGTTCGGTTTACGAATACGAGCCCGACGAAGCGGAGATCCTGGCTGACCTTCTGCCGCGGAACATCTCGGTTCAAGTCTTCCGTGCACTCCTGGAGAACGCGGCATCCGAGCAGGGCGCCCGTATGTCCGCAATGGATAATGCGACGCGCAACGCCGGCGACATGATCGACAAACTGACGATCAACTACAACCGCCAGCGTCAGGCTCAGATTACGACCGAGCTGATTGAAATTATCTCAGGCGCGGAAGCGCTTTAAAGTGAACCGCGCCCCCTTGGCGCGGTTTACCTGAACAGAATTAAAGTCGATCAACTTATCAGCTTTCTAGGGAATGAAAGCCGGTTGATCTAACGGGATCGAGACGAGGATTAGGGATATGGCTGACAAAAAAGTCGGACGGGTTACCCAGGTCATCGGCGCCGTTGTCGACGTCAAGTTCGATGACCATCTGCCGTTGATCCTGAACGCTCTTGAAGCAGACAACCAGGGCAACCGCTTGGTGCTCGAAGTTGCTCAGCACCTGGGTGAAAACACAGTTCGCACGATTGCGATGGACTCCACCGAGGGACTGGTCCGCGGTCAGGAAGTAACGGACACTGGATCCGCGATCGTGGTTCCGGTTGGTGACGGCACCCTGGGCCGCATCATGAACGTGATTGGTGAGCCGGTTGATGAAGCTGGCGAAATCAAGCACGACGACAAGCGTGCGATCCACCAGGAAGCTCCGGAATTCGTGGAGCAGTCCACCGAAGCTGAGATCCTTGTGACGGGCATCAAGGTCGTCGACCTTCTCGCACCGTACGCAAAGGGTGGTAAGATCGGTCTGTTCGGCGGCGCCGGCGTTGGTAAAACCGTTCTCATCATGGAGCTGATCAACAACATCGCTAAGGCGCACGGCGGATACTCCGTTTTCGCCGGTGTTGGTGAGCGGACCCGTGAAGGCAACGACCTTTACTGGGAAATGATCGAATCCGGCGTGAACAAGGAAGGCGGCGGAGAAGGCTCCAAGGCAGCTCTCGTTTACGGTCAGATGAACGAACCTCCCGGCGCACGTGCTCGCGTAGCACTGACCGGACTGACGATCGCAGAGGACTTCCGCGACAAGGGCCAAGACGTTCTGTTCTTCGTGGACAACATCTTCCGCTTCACCCAGGCTGGCTCTGAGGTGTCCGCACTTCTCGGCCGTATCCCGTCTGCTGTGGGGTATCAGCCAACTCTTGCCACCGACATGGGCGGCATGCAGGAGCGGATCACGACAACCCACAAGGGCTCAATTACGTCCGTTCAGGCCGTTTACGTCCCGGCCGATGACTTGACTGACCCGGCACCAGCTTCGACCTTTGCGCACTTGGATGCGACCACGGTTCTGAACCGCTCAATTGCTGAAAAAGGCATTTATCCGGCCGTGGATCCATTGGATTCCACATCGCGTATGCTGAGCGCCAACATCATTGGCGAAGAGCACTACGAAACCGCGCGTGCCGTTCAGGTGACTTTGCAGCGCTACAAGGCACTTCAGGACATCATTGCAATTCTCGGCATGGACGAACTGTCTGAAGAAGACAAGCTCACCGTGGCACGTGCCCGTAAGATCGAACGCTTCCTGTCTCAGCCGTTCTTCGTGGCTGAAGTCTTCACCGGTTCTCCGGGTAAGCTCGTCGCTCTGGAAGATACGATCAAGGGCTTCAAGGGTCTCGTTAATGGCGAGTACGATCACCTGCCGGAAGCTGCTTTCTACATGGTTGGTTCCATCGAGGAAGCTATCGAAAAGGCTCAGAAGCTGGCTGCAGAAGCTGCTTAACGCGTTGGATCGGGCGCTGGAAGTCGGCGTCCGGTTTTCTCTTGTATGATAGTGCGGCTTGTTCGCCCGCTATCTGAACCGATGACTGACAAGGAAGACGCCAAATGGCTGAACTTTTCCAGTTTGAGTTGGTCTCGCCGGAGCGCCAGCTCCTGTCCGAACAGGTCGCCGAGGTCGTTGTACCGGGCACCGAAGGCGAGTTTGGCGTTCTGAAGAACCACAGCCCGTTCATGTCCACCATCAAGCCTGGCATCTTGAAAGTCCGCAAGGACGGCGGCGCATGGGATGAATACTTTGTCCGCGGCGGGTTCGCAGATGTTGCTCAAGGCGGCCTGACCGTTTTGGCCGAGCAAGCAATCCCGGTCACTGAGATCAAGAAAGAGCAGCTCGACCAGGCAATTCAGAATGCCGAGGAAGATGTTGCTGACGCAAAAGACGACGACACGAAACAAAAAGCCGAGATGACAGTGTCTCAGCTGAAGGACGTGGCAGAGGCACTGAAGGCGGCTTAAAGAACGCGCTTTAGATAAGCTTCTCCAAAAACGAACGCGGCCCGGCAACAGGCCGCGTTTTTTGTTACGCGGTGTTTTTGGCCCGCCAGCGCTCTTCTATTTCCCGATGAAACCGGTATCCATTCCGGCCGCCATGTTTGACATCGTAAAGGGCAATGTCTGCCTTCTTGATAACGCTGCTGCTGTCTGGCTCCGCATCATTAATCTGGGAAATCCCGATGCTGGCGCCAATCGAAATCGTATGTCCGAAAATCACGAACGGTGAATTCAGCTTGAACACGATCCGTTCAGCGATCTCAGCTGTTCCGGCGGACTCAACTCCCGTTCCACCCAGGATGATTGCGAATTCATCTCCGCCAAGTCTTGCGACCAGATCGGAGGCGCGGACACAGTCTTTCAACCGCTGCGCAACCTGCTTGAGAAGCTCGTCTCCCACATCGTGCCCAAAGGTGTCATTGACCGGTTTGAATTTGTCCAAGTCCAGCAGCATCAGATCGCTGAATGTTCCCTGGATTTGAGTTGCAATCAGGGCGTCATCAAGCTTGGCATTGAACAAGGTCCGGTTGGCAAGTCCGGTCAAACTATCATGGTGGGCTGCATAGGTGATTTTAGCCTGTGCCTGTTCACGCAAGGTGATGTCTTCGTGTGTTCCAATCCAGCCGCCGCCCGGCATGGGGGCATGGACCGCACTTATCACCTTTCCTGACGGATGGCCGAACTTCGACCTGACCACTTCACCGGCAGACAGGCGGATCATCAGGTCCATGACATGCTCTTGGACATCACCTTCGAATTCGCCGCGGTCTTTCTCGGCTGAAATCAGCTCCACAAGTGTCTTGCCGACCTGAACCTCGCTATCCGGTTTGTTGAAGATATCCAGATACTGCTGGTTCCAGACGCGCAACCGGCCTGACTGATCAAACACGCTGACGCCTTGCCGCATGTTGGCAAGAATGGCCTCGAGTTCCTCATTGCGCTGGCGGGCCTGGCGTTCGTTCTCAGCAAGCTGTTTTTCAAGTGTCTTGCGCTCGGTTATATCGAAGCAATTGTAGATGAAACCACCGTTTGGAAGCGGTGTGCTGCGGAAATCGATGTATTTTCCATCAGCTGATGACCGTTCGAACCTGTGCGGCTGGTCCGGCGGGAACGCGTTGAGCCGCTCCAGCGCCAACGTTTCCGGGTCGCCGGTTCCATAATCGCCCCGTTCTGCATTGAATTTCATATAGTCGAGCAAGTGAAGCTTTTGGTCCATCAGCTCGTCCGGATAGTCCAGGATGCGGGCCACCTCACGATTGGAGCGGGTCAACTGCCGCGTTTCATCGAAATGAGCGAAGCCGCCCGGAACGTTATCGAAAATCACGTTGAGCTGATCCGCCTGGTTCTTCGTCTCGGTTATGTCGGTGATCGACAACACCACAGTTTCCTGCACGCTGTCGCCGGTGTGATCGACCGCAGTCGCGTTTAAGCGCAACCAGCTTCTGGTCGAGCGCCCATTTGGAACGACGCACACCAGCATGTCCGTTGCCGCATCTGGGTCCGCAGCCGCCAGATGGAACGGATCACATGGCTTGCCATGGATTGTGCAGCTTGCCTCCATACCAAGGTCCTGCAAGCGGCGGCCGATGATTTCTTCTGCGTTAAAACCAAGAAGATCGGTCGCAGCCGGATTACAGGATTTGATGATCCCGTCCCGATCCAGCAGAACCACACCCTCGCTCAAGGCCTCAAGGGTCGTCCGGTTTATGAGTTCGGATTGGTGGACGGCAGCTTCTGCAGCCTTTCGCTCGGTAACATCATAGAAGCTGGCGATATGGCCGCCGCTTTCCAAGGATGTACCGCGCACCTCCAGAACCCTGCCGTCGGGCGCGCTGCGTTCGTAAATCGCGGTATCTTTGGATCTGATAACTGCCAGGCGGTTTTTCAGGAGTTCCTGAAGATCCCCGTCGCCATAGTCTCCGCGTTCGGCCATGAAACGCGCCACATCTTCCAGGCTTGCGTTCCCATCGATCAATTCCTGAGGCAGATCCAGCATCTCTTTGAACGCCATGTTGCAGGTCGCAAGCCGTTCATCGGCATCGTAATAGACCAGCCCTCCTGGCAAATTTTCAAAGACCACCTGTAATGTGTCAGCCTGTTTCTTGGTTTCCGTAATGTCGGCCATGGACACCACGACGGCTGCGAGGCTGTTCGGGCCAGCGTTAACAATCGCCCTGGCATTCAGCCGAAGCCACATGCTGTGCGGCCGGCCGTTCGGCACGATGCTGGCAACCAGGTTGGACACAGCAGCCGGATCCCGCGCCGCCAGCAAAAACGGATCACAGCCGCCGGTGGCGCCATCACACTGCACTTGTAGCCCAAGTCCGCTGACAGGTCGGCCAATAATCTGATCTGCCCGATACCCCATCATTTGGGCCGCAGATGGATTGCAGGACTGGATCAATCCCGTTGGGCTGAGAAGCAGTACACCTTCTTCCAGGGATTCAAGTGTCGTCCGGTGGATCACCTCAGACTTCCGCAGTTCCTGTTCCTGTCTCTTGCGGTCTGTAATATCCTCAAGTGCGCCCACCAGACGGATCGGAGTGTCGCCGTCCATAATGGGGCGTCCGACCGCCCGAACCCAGATATCACGTCCCTTTGCCGTCCGGAACGGCAGCTCCAGGTCCCAGCGGCCTCCCGTGCGCGTTGCTTTACTGATCGCGTCTGTAATTTGCTTGCGGCTCGCAGGAGGATAGAAGGAGATCGCGGCGTCGATCGTTGGAACGTAGTCCGCCGGAACTTCGTGAATTTCTCGGGTCTTGCGCGTCCAGGTGACCTCGTTGGTCCGAAGACACATTTCCCAGCCGCCCACGCCCGAGACTGCTGTAATTTCTTCGAGCAGAATGCTTTCCCGCTCGGCAATTTCGTGCTCGCGCTCTGCATGCCGTCTTGCCTCTGCGGCGGTAAGGTTGGCCTTGTGGGTCTTGAACAATCCCTCAACGACCGATCCCATTCTGCGGAGTTGCTGCAATTGCTCGGGCCGCGGCAGCCGTGGTTTGCGGTCAATCACGCATAGCGTACCGATGCGGTTACGCCCATCCAGAGAGAGCGGATAGCCAGCGTAAAAGCGGATGTGCGGTTCACCGGTCACCAGCGGATTGTCTTTAAAACGCTCATCCAGGCGTGCGTCTTGAACAATCAGGATATCGTCGGATTCCAGTGCGTGCTGGCAGAACGACACGCTGCGCGGGGTACAATCGATGTCGAGACCAACCCGTGCCTTGAACCACTGCTCTTCGGCATCAACCAGCGAAATCAGTGCGATGGGGCAATCAAATATGGCAGCGATCGCATCCACGACAGCATCATATTCAGGCAGGCGGTCTGATCCCAGGAGCGCCAACTCGCGGAGAGCTTCAAGCCGCTCTAACTCGTTCTGTGGCAATGCCAATGTCATCCGGGCCTCTTTGCTGTGCCAGTTGTTACTTAGTATACGGCACTAACTTGGGCGTAGTTTGTACGGATCGATAAAAGAAACACTTAACTTGATTTGTGAGATTTATTATTTGTTAAGAATAACATTTGCCTCTTACGTATTCACAATAAGGGCGAAGTGACCATAGGTCAGTATTTATTGCAGGTATAAGGGCTGGCTTCTGTGGGCGTGGTACTGGTGGTTTTGGCAGGGATTTGTTTGGGCAACAAAAAACCCGGTTCGAAGACCGGGTTTCTAGGTCCGTGATATTTCACGGGAATTCTGCTTTTATGTTTAAGCAGCTTTTAATTTATGCTGCCCGGCGGAAGGACAGGCTCATACCGCCACCGTTAGAGCGGCTGCGGCGGCGTTCTTCCGGCGGGATGTACACGATTGCGCTGTGTTCAGTGCAATAGGAAACACCGGCCTCAACACGGTTGGAGCACGGGAAAATGTAGTTTCCAGCGTCGCCTTCTGCCCATTTGCAGCAGCCCGGGCGGGGGAGAGACAGATCAGCCATCGTAGTTTCCTTTATTCTTCTAACACGCAAAAAAGCGCTCGAGCATCCCCTGGAGGAGAGGATCCGAACAGCTTTTAAAAGATACGGATGTAAGCGGCGCCCGGGACGTCATCCGGTGTCCAACCCAGTAAGTCGGGTGCTCTTCAGCAAGCGCAGGATTTAAATATGCGCTGTGTCACAAAAATGCAATAGGTGAGCTGGCATGGCGGTTCTGCACCCGCTGCATATCGGGTTAAACCGGATTAACCTCTCGCGTAGAACAGCTCCCCAGACATGTTCGCTAAATCCGGCTTATGTTCCGCCCCGCAGCACTAGTGGCGGCGGCGCAACCTGACCGGGGTGCCGGGTCGTAGGCACTGTTGGTTGACTTGGAAAAGCCGGACCTGCTCTCGTGGCAACCTCATATCGGTTCAACGTGCCTATTCCGTAAGTGCGACCGTAGTAAGAGGAGAATTTGGCTGCCAAATTATCGGAAAGGCGAGCAAAAGTCTCACGCGGGCTATAATAGCTATCCATCTTCAGAATTGTGCCTAACGGGGCGTCCATTGCGTCGGTCATTTTGAATTTAAAGGGTGTGACGTCCGCCTGCGAGGTCAAATACAGACGGCCTTCTAAACGGCTGCGACCGAACATGAATATCCCGGACGGTGCCACATATTTAACCTCTTCTACGTCAACGATCAGATCACTTGAAGGTGCATCTGGCGGCAGCTGCCGATTGATATCATTCCGCACGGTTTGAAAGCGTGACCTTAGCGAAGCAGCGATGACGGCTTGGTTACTGTCATTTATTGGTTGAACGATGATTTTGCCGATTCGCGTTGCAGGTTTTTGTTCCCCTGTGTGCTGGCATCCGGTAATCAAAAAAAGATAATAAAAACAGGAAAATATCGGGGCATGGAAGCGCCGTTTAATAATTGCATCAGTGATGCGCACACTAGGTGCTGCGGCTTACTGTGTCGTTAATCAGAGGTTGAGCCGTTGGCAACCCTTCCCCCGGCTGCGGTCAAGGCTTCCGGAGTGTCCAGGTCCATTCGTGCAGGGGCCCCGATTTCCACTTCGGCAACAAGTTCGAGGTTGTCTGCAATGACATGCCGGGCACCAATGTCGCCGGAAAGAGACTTTAGGGCTCCGAAAAAGCCTTTGTCCCAGAGAACCGGGTTGCCGCGTTTACCGTTTGCGGTGGCAATGACAATTTTGGGTCCAGCTTCCGCCTGATAGGTTCCAATGAGCGCTTTCAGATGGTCTGATGTTATGCTTGGCATGTCCCCGAGGAGGATAAACACCGCATCAATACCGGCACGCAGCGCATTCACGCCGGTCCGGATCGACCCGGCCATTCCATCTGCATAGTCTGGATTATGAACCCGCACGACCGGAAGGTCCTCTACTTCGGCAGCGACCTCATCGCCGCGGTGGCCGGTCACCAGCATAGCAGTCTCTACCCCGGACTGTACCGTGGCTTCGGCCACATGACGGATGAGCGACTTTCCATCCAGCTGGGCGAGCAGCTTGTTCGGGCCTCCCATGCGGGAGGATTTTCCAGCCCCAAGGATGATCGCAGCAATACGCGGTCTAGCAACCGGTTTGGACCGCTCCCGAGGTTGCGGCCGTGACCCGATCTCCATCAGCAAACCCCCAACCCCCATGCCGGTAATGTCTTCAGATGTCACCGTGAGGCCGGCGAGCAGCCTTTCGAGGACCCAATCGAAGCCGTTTTCCTTCGGGCTTCGAGCGCACCCGGGGGCACCTATGGCGGGCGTGCCGTTTACGTCCGCCAGCATAAGGAGGTTGCCCGGATCCACCGGCATACCGAGATGCTTCACGGTACCACCTGCACGGTCGATGGCTGATGGCAAAACGTCCTGCCGGTCGACCACAGCTGACGCTCCGAAAAGGATAAGCAGCTCCGCTCCACTGTCTTTCAGATCAGCGATGGCATCGGCGACGGCTGAAGTATCGTGAGGGACCCGCTTTTCGGCCAGGATATGGCTCCCACTCAATTGAAGCCGTTGTTCGAGGACCCGGCGGGTCTTGTCCATGGTGGAGGTCTTCAAGTGCGGCAATTCGGTCGCGACCAGACCAACCTTCTGTGCCTGGAACGGGACAACCGAGACTGCCTTTGCAACGGCAACTTCTGCTTCTTTCAGAGCTGTTTCGGGAACGGCAAAGGAAATGATTTTCGCGGTCGCCACCATCCGCCCCTCGGCGACAGATGTATGGTTTTCAAGCGTCGCAAACGTGATCGCCGGGTCAATGCGATTGGCGGCATTGATCGCGGCCGGGTTCACCACCAAAAGGCCATCTGTTGCAGCGTAGAGATTGACGCGTCCGGTGAAGGCATCCTCACCGGTCAATCCGCCAGCCATCGCCGCCCGTGCCAGCCGGTCAGCGGCCGGATCCTCCAGCACGTCTCCAGGTTCGGTCCGCGCAACCGTCAATTCCTGAAATCCAGCCTGCATCAGCTGCTCGCAATCTGCGCCAGTGAGCCTGTGTCCTTTCTTGAACGTCTTGTCCCCAGCCTTTGTCTTGTGGGCGAGGATGGAGCCGGCGGCTTCTAATGTCGGGCAGGGCCCAAACCTCATGCATCCGCCTCCGGTTTGCGCATCGCCTTGATCACCGAGCCCAAGACCGCAACAGCAATTTCTTCAGGCGAAGCCGCTCCGATATCGAGACCTATCGGGGCATCGAGGCGCGAAAACCGCGTAGGGTCGGCTCCAGCCTTCTGTAGCCTTTCCAAGCGTTTTGCGTGGGTCTTGCGGCTTCCGAGCGCGCCAACATAAAAACAGTTTGCTTCAAGCGCGGCCAGAAGCGGATAATCGTCAATCTTGGGATCGTGCGTCACCGCTGCGACCGCCGTAAAGGCATCGAGAGGGGTGTCCTTCAACGCCTCTTCGGGCCAATCGGCTTTGAGCACGCTTCCGGCAAACCGGTCTTCCGTTGCAAATGCTGTCCGCGGATCAATGACCGTCACGGACAATCCGGCAATCTCGGCCATTGGCACAAGGGCCTGGCTGATGTGAACGGCACCAATAATGACCAGCCGCGGCGGAGGAACGGAAACGGTCAGGAAGACCGGTCCCTTTTCCGTTTCCACAGTGCCTGACTTGCCGGACAAGAATCTCTGTTCAAACTCCTGCGCGAGGGGGTGGCTTGAAAAATCTGCCGTCCGTTCAATAAGGTGCTGTGTGTTGTCCGACAGATTGGTCACGACGATGGCCGCGCGACGTCTCTCCGTCAGGTCGTTCAAGCGTGCAAGAAGGCTTAGTTCCATCTTATCAGGTCCGGTCCGTTGCCAGTTTAACGCCGAGGCCGACCATCAGGCTGCCGCCAATCCATCGGGTGACGTCTTGCGCTTTGGAGGAACGGGCTAACCTGTCCCTGACTTCGGATGCGAACATTACGGTGATCAGGTCGGCTGAGGTGAATGCCAGATTTACGATCGTTCCCAGCAGCAGGAACTGCATCCAGATCGGCAAGCCAGCCTCCGGGCTGACGAATTGCGGCAGGAAGGCGATGAAGAAGACGGCAACCTTTGGGTTGAGAACCTCCACCAGAACGCTGTCGACAAAGGACCGCCTTGGGCTTTTGTGAGGAAGGTCGGGGCATGTGCCGCCGCTGACCTTAGTGCGGATCATTTGTACACCCAAAAAGATGAGATAGGCCCCACCGATCAGCTTGAGCGCGAAGTAGAGCGACGGCACAACGGTAAACAGGGCGGAGAGGCCGAAAGCGGCCGCCAGAACATGCACATAGCAGCCCAAATGGATTCCCAAAGCTGCCATAAAACCCGCTTTCCGGCCACGGGATAACGTTTGTGCAGCTGTGTAGAGCAATGCCGGGCCCGGCATGTAGGCAAAAAGCGCCGTTGCAGCAAGAAAAGCCAAGAGACTTTCGTAAGTCATGGTGTTTGACGCCTTAAACGACCGGTTCCACGTAAACTTTAATGCGCCCACCGCAGGAAAGACCAACCTGCCAGGCTGTTTCGTCTGCAACGCCGAATTCCAGGGTGGTGGCTTTCTGTGTCTCGATGACCTCAAGGGCCTCGGTTACCACAGCACCTTCGACACAGCCGCCAGAAACCGACCCTTCAAAATTGCCATCACTGTCGATGACAAGATGAGACCCGGCTGGGCGCGGAGCGGAGCCCCAAGTCTCAATCACAGTCGCCAAGGCAACGGATTTGCCGGCCTTCAACCAAACTTCCGCAGTTTTCAAAATGTCGGTGGGGGTATGGCGTGCAGTGCTGCGCATCCTCAAGTCTCCCTCAGCGGTTACCGGATAGATATATCGGGTTTCTGGCGTGATTAAAGGACCAGGGCGCATGAAAAAACGGCGCCGGTTTGAAACCGGCGCCGGTGCAAGGCGTAATTGGCTCTATGAGCTGACGTGTTACTCGGCCGCAAGGCGCATGGACGGTGCAGCACTGAGAACCGACCCGTCGACATGCGCCTCGAACGTTTCGAAGTTGCCGACAAACATCTGGACAAGCTTTGCAGCCTGCTCATCGTATGCCGCTTTGTCAGCCCAAGTTTCCCGAGGTGTCAGAATTGCTGTGTCGACGCCTTCCACCGTGACAGGAACCTCGAAACCGAAATTGGCATCTGTGCGGAACTCGGCATCTTTGAGCTTTCCGGACAACGCGGCCTGCAGAAGGGCGCGGGTTGCCTTGATCGGCATACGGTTGCCCGTGCCATATGCGCCGCCGGTCCAACCGGTATTGACCAGCCAGCAATCAACATCATGCTTGGCGATAAGCTCTTTCAGGAGATTACCGTATTCCGATGGGTGCCGCGGCAAAAACGGAGCCCCGAAGCAGGTTGAAAACGTTGCTTGCGGTTCGGTCACGCCTTTTTCGGTGCCAGCAACTTTCGCCGTGTAACCTGACAGGAAGTGATACATGGCCTGCGCCGGTGTCAGACGCGCCAAGGGCGGCATCACACCGAACGCATCTGCCGTCAGCATGATGATAGTCCTCGGGACAGGAGCCTGACCGGTCGCACTTGCATTGGAGATGAAGTGGATCGGATAGGCCGCGCGTGTGTTTTCGGTTTTGGACCCATCATTGAAGTCGGGCACGCGCTGTTCATCCAGCACCACGTTCTCCAGAACGGTGCCAAAGCGCTGTGTGGTTGAATAGATTTCCGGCTCTGCCTCTTCCGACAATTTGATGGTTTTCGCGTAGCAGCCGCCTTCGAAATTGAACACGCCGTTTTCGCTCCAGCCGTGCTCGTCATCTCCGATCAGGGTTCGCGATGGATCTGCGGAAAGAGTGGTTTTGCCGGTTCCCGAAAGCCCGAAGAAAACGGCAGTGTCGCCGGCATCACCCACATTTGCCGAGCAATGCATCGACATGATGCCTTTTGCTGGCAGGAGATGATTGAGCATGGTGAATACGGACTTCTTCATCTCGCCGGCATAGGATGTGCCGCCGATCAAGACGATTTTGCGGGTTAAATCGACAGCAATGACTGTCTCGCTGCGGCAACCGTGGCGCTGCGGATCGGCCTGAAAGCTGGGCAGATCGATGATTGTCATTTCCGGATCAAAACCGGCAATCTCTTCCGCACTCGGACGCAAAAGGAGATTACGAATGAACAGGGAATGCCAAGCAAACTCGGTATACA
Source organism: Roseibium denhamense (assembly GCF_009711415.1). GTDB lineage: Bacteria > Pseudomonadota > Alphaproteobacteria > Rhizobiales > Stappiaceae > Roseibium > Roseibium denhamense. The sequence goes on along the minus strand of NZ_SMLZ01000106.1, from coordinate 130,940 downwards.
CCCGAACGGGCAACCGGTGCGCGGGATCCGCGCCGCCGAATAGGTCCTGCGCGAAGAGATCCATGCCCTTTGCATGGTTCAGGAAATCCTCAAGAAGAAGGTCGAACTTCTCCTTGTCCATTGGCGCATTGTTGTCCCACCAAACGGTGCTTTCCGTCTCAGCGTCCCGGACAACGAACTTGTCCTTAGGAGAGCGGCCTGTGTGAATGCCTGTTTCGGCAACCAAGGCACCGCCAGCCGCCAAACGGGCTTCTTTGCGGGACAGCGAATACTCATAAAGTGCAGGCTCGGTCTGATTCCAATACACCGAACTCAGGTCCGTGAAGCCAAAAGGTTCACAACCGATATTCCTGACACCAATTTCTAGCATTGTCCCGCTGTCCTCGTGATGTGGGCATACATCGCCGCCGGACGTGAAACGTTAACAAAGTATAAATCCGGGGCGAAGTCCGGAGAACGTAGTGGAAGGCCCTAAGGGCAGCAAGTCGGCAAAATGGGTTATGATGTTGTTTAATCGATTAAATTTGCCAATTAAAAATGGAATGATTAATTTTCCTGTCAAACTAAAAAACGAAAGTTTCGAATGCTTCGGTTTGGTGGATCTTTCGAAGATTTATGAATGGATTTCGCGCCTGACACGCAGTTCACCCGCCTTATCGGCTGAAGGCGTTTGCACTTGTGTCAATCGGGTCTTGAAATCGAACGCGGCAAGTCCCAAGCAGGATGCAGTCGAACCTAATCGCCCGTGATTTGGACGTGTTAAGCCTTGGTTTGCCTTAATTTATGCGCATTTAGAATGCCAAAGGCAGTGTGTTACTTTAAAGATCGAGCGCGCCATCGGTGCGTTGCCGAAGATGGAAAACAAGTATGCCGACGATCGCTCTGGTCGATGACGACCGTAATATCCTGACGTCTGTTTCTATTGCATTGGAAGCCGAAGGTTACCGGGTTCAGACCTATACCGACGGGACATCGGCACTGGATGGCCTGCAGAGTGATCCGCCGGAGCTGGCTATTTTCGATATCAAGATGCCGCGCATGGACGGAATGGAACTCTTGAGGCGCTTGCGTCAGAACTCGGACATGCCGGTCATCTTCCTGACTTCAAAAGACGACGAGATCGACGAGCTGTTCGGCTTGAAGATGGGCGCAGACGATTTTATCCGGAAACCGTTTTCCCAGCGCCTGCTTGTTGAGCGGGTTCGGGCAGTGCTGCGGCGCGCGCAGCCGAAAGATGCGACCACTGCACGCGATGATGCTGACAAGCTGCTGGAGCGTGGTCAGCTGGTAATGGATCAGGAACGCCATACCTGCACCTGGAACAACAAGCCGGTAACACTGACGGTCACCGAATTCCTCATCCTGTCGGCGCTTGCACAGCGCCCTGGTGTGGTGAAGAGCCGGAACGCCCTTATGGATGCGGCCTATGACGATCAGGTCTATGTCGACGACCGGACAATTGACAGTCACATCAAACGGCTTCGCAAGAAGTTCAAGGTTGTTGATGATGACTTTGATATGATCGAAACCCTCTACGGCGTGGGCTATCGTTTCCGCGAAGCATAGGGTTGAACCGGAAAGCGGCCTGAATGGCAGTTGACAGCGAGCGCATGGACACCGGGTCGGTACCGGATCCGCATAGCGGGTCCGAACGCTCGCGTTTGCGCCGCCTGGGAAACCGCCGTCTGCGCCGCCGCCTGCTCAACCAGCTCGGCCGGATATTCGGGACTTATGTTCTTTCTTCACTGACCCGGCGCATCATCGCAATCAACCTTGTCGGTCTTCTGGCGCTGGTCATCGGCATTTTGTATCTCAACCAGTTCCGGGCTGGTCTTATTGATGCCAGGGTGCAAAGCCTCTTGACGCAAGGGGAGATCATAGCCGGTGCGATTGCCGCTTCGGCTACGGTCGATACGGGGACTATCACGGTTGATCCCGAGCGGCTTCTTCAGCTTCAGGCGGGGGAAAGCATCACGCCTACCAATGATGATCTCGACAGCCTCGATTTTCCGATTAATCCGGAACGGGTTGGCCCGGTCCTGAGGCGGCTGATTTCTCCAACGAAAACCCGCGCCCGGATCTATGATCCCGAGGGGATCCTGATATTGGATTCCCGCCATCTTTATTCCAGTGCGCAAATTCTGCGGTTCGACCTTCCTCCACCAACGTCGGAGGAACAAGGTGTTCTGGATTCAGTCTGGCAATGGACTAAGCGCTGGCTGAGCCAGGGTGATTTGCCGATCTACCAGGAAGTCGGCGGAGGTGACGGCCGTGCTTATCCGGAGGTCGAAGCTGCCTTGGCGGGCTCACCCGCGAGTGTGACCCGTGTTTCCCAGCGCGGCGAGTTGATCGTCTCCGTGGCCGTGCCGATCCAGCGGTTCCGGGCGGTGCTCGGATCGCTTTTGCTGTCAACGCAAGGCGGCGATATCGACGCCATCGTGCGCGCGGAGCGGATCGCGATCATCCGCGTTTTTCTGGTCGCAGCCACTGTCACCATTTTGCTGTCGATCCTGCTGGCGGGAACAATCGCTGGGCCGGTACGGCGGCTGGCTGCGGCTGCCGACCGGGTCCGGCACGGTTCGAATTCCCGCGAAGAAATACCGGACTTCTCTGATCGCCAGGATGAAATCGGCCATCTGGCCAGAGCGTTCCGCGAGATGACCTATTCGCTCTACGATAAGATTGACGCCATTGAGCAGTTTGCAGCTGACGTTGCCCATGAACTGAAGAATCCGCTCACATCGCTCCGCAGCGCCGTTGAAACATTGCCGCTCGCCAAATCCAAGGAATCGAAAGACCGTTTGATGGAGGTGATCCAGCACGATGTGCGCCGGTTGGACCGCTTGATCAGCGATATTTCTGATGCGTCCCGCCTGGATGCGGAACTTGCGCGGATCCAATCCGAGACCATCGATATTGCTGAGTTGCTGCGCAATATGGCGGATGCCGTCAATCAGCGGAGCGGCGCGGAAGATCCAAGTGTGAAGTTGTCGGTGGCGGACGCACCCGGCCACAAGCCCTACCAGATGCAAGGCCACGACATCCGCTTAGGCCAAGTGGTTAGCAACTTGCTAGACAATGCACGCTCCTTCTCGCCGCCCAAGGGGACCGTGCGCGTTGACCTGAGCCGGGAAGGGCGATGGATCAAGATCCTCGTTGACGATGAAGGACCGGGTATCCGCGCCGAAAACACGGAGCGGATCTTCGAGCGGTTTTACACGGACCGCCCGGACAATGAAGGTTTCGGAAACAACTCGGGTTTGGGGCTTTCCATATCCCGGCAGATTATCGAGGCCCATGGCGGCTCACTGAATGCAACCAACCGCATGGAGCCTGACGGCAAGGGCGGTCAGACCGTCGCCGGTGCGCGGTTCATCATCCAGCTCCTTGCTGGATCTGGAAAATGACTGGCGACAACATTCATGCCAATTGTGTTGTTGTGGGCACCGCTGGTTTATTGATCCGCGGTCGATCGGGATCAGGCAAATCGGCCCTTTCGGACAGGCTGCTGGTGTCGGCCAGCCGGCTTGGTCACCTGGCAGGGTTTGTGACAGATGACCGCGTTGACTTGATGCCGGTTGCCGGGCGGCTCCTTGCGATGGCGCCAAAGGAAATTGAAGGAAAACTTGAGGTCCGGGGCTTTGGCATTACAGGGGTGTCATGCTTTGGTGCGGCACGGGTTCACCTCGTGATTGATCTGAAGCCATTGCATCAGATCGAGCGTTTGCCGGACCGCCCTCTCGCGCAGGTCGCACTTCAGGGCGTCGAGCTACCGTATTTGGTTTGCCCAGAGCGGCAGGAAAGTGCCAGTACGCGGCTAATCCGTTGGGGGCTCCGAAGGCTCTATCCGTTCAGTCCCAGTTACATTTAAACACGCGGACGCGTTTTTTGCTTGCAACTGTTGAAACGGTTGCCGAGAGTGCTGCAGACTGATAAACGCCCTGCTCCCTAGTGAGCTTCAGCACATGATTTTCAGGCCTTTATACGTATGATCGGACTTGTACTCGTCACCCACGGACGCCTTGCTGAGGAATTCAAGGCAGCGCTCGAGCATGTTGTCGGTCCGCAAGAGCAAGTTGAAACCATCTGCATAGGGCCGGATGACGACATGGAGCAACGCCGTCAGGACATTCTGACAGCGGTTGAGGCCGCAAACAGTGGTCAGGGTGTTGTGCTGCTGACCGACATGTTCGGCGGAACACCATCCAATCTTGCGATCTCCGTAATGGACAGCAAATCTGTTGAAGTCGTTGCCGGCGTGAATCTTCCGATGCTCATCAAGCTGGCAAGCGTCCGTTCAGACCGGGGTCTCGCCGAAGCTGTCGATGAAGCCCGCCAGGCGGGCCAAAAGTACATTTCTGTCGCCAGCCAGGTGCTGTCGGGACAAACATAATCAAGAAACACCCGCCCATCTTATGACCGACATGACCGTCCTTGAAAAAGATCTGACCATAGTCAACCGGCGGGGCCTCCATGCAAGGGCCTCGGCAAAGCTGGTCAAGCTGGTTGAAACCTTTGAAGCTGACGTTGAAGTCTCAAAAGACGGGCAGACTGTCGGTGGAACGTCCATCATGGGGTTGATGATGCTCGCGGCCAGTCCGGGATGTTGCATACGCGTTTGCATTAGCGGCCCGCAAGCGGAGGCGGCCATGACCGCAATCGCGGCGCTGGTCGACAATGGATTTGGCGAGACGGATTGAGCGGATCACGGCAGGTTTCCGTCTGCCGGTTGCCTTTGGGCATCCCACTTGAACTGCCGCGCATTTGGGGTGAGTGGGGAAGAGATGGTGCAAGACGCCCGGAACCGGTACCGCAATGCGGTTGAAGCTGTTCTGCAGCACTTTCATGACATTCTGGATCTTCAGTTCGGTTTCGAACTCTGGGATGGTGCGACGGTTCCGCCCGATCTGCCAAAAGACGGCCTGAGGATCGTCTTGTCCGAACACGCACTCCTTCGGCTTGTCCGGCGGCCATCGCTCAAGACAGTGGTCGATCTCTATTCGATATCCGACATTGATCCTATCGGCGGCAGCATCTTCGACTTTGCGGAAAAACGCCCCAAAGTGAAAAGCCGCGATATCCGGAAAAAGCTGAACAAATCCCTGTTGCTGAAAAATCTCATACCGGTCTTAAGGGGCCCTGGAAGTTCCGGGAATGCTGATGGCATTGAGGGTCTGGATGCCGGAAAGGCCGCCGATCGCAGCTCGGGAAGCCGGAAAAGCGATATCGCGTTTCATTATGATGTCTCAAACGATTTCTACCGGCTCTTTTTGGATCCGGAGTTGGTTTACACCTGTGCCTATTTCACGGACTGGTCGAACGATCTTGCAACGGCACAGAAAGACAAGCTCGATATGATTTGCCGGAAACTTCGCTTGAAGCCGGGCGAGAGGATGCTGGATATCGGGTGTGGCTGGGGCGCGCTCATTTGTCATGCGGCGGAGCATTATGGCGTCAGTGCGCTGGGCGTTACCCTTGCAGAAGAGCAGGCAAAACTGGCGCGCGAACGTATTGCCGAACGTGGCCTGCAAGACCGGGTTTCGGTAGAGCTGATCGACTATCGCGATTTACCGAAAGGGCGTTTCGACAAAATCTCGTCGATTGGCATGTTCGAGGCTGTCGGCCTGGACAACTATGACAATTACTTTCAAAGCGTGCACAAGCTTTTGCGTCCGCGCGGGCTTTACCTGCATCACGCCATTACCCGCAGAGGGCGGAAAAACCTTAAAGCGTTCCGCCGGAAAAAGCCGGAATACCAGGCCTTGGTCCGGTACATTTTCCCCGGGGGTGAGGTGGATCACATCGGGTGGACACTGACGAACCTTGAGCATCACGGGTTTGAAGTTCATGACGTCGAGGCGTGGCGCGAGCACTATGCGCGGACCACGCGGCTGTGGGCGGAGAACCTGACAGCGGTCAAGGAAGCAGCAATCGCCGAAATTGGGGAGCAGCGGTACCGGCTATGGCTCGCGTATTTGTGCGGTGTCTCGCTAGGCTTTGAGCGCGGCTCGATTAATATTTTCCAGACAGTGTCTTCAAAACGGACTAAAGGCCCATCCGGGTTACCGCCAACTCGGGCTGATCTTTACTGAAATTGACCCGAAATGATTTCAAATCTGCCTGTGAGATACAAAAATATATCATTAGTATTGAATGATATAAAAACGTATCATAAAATGTGATTAGATACGATATTGTGTCGTATATTGAGCTTTCGGCGGTTGAGGACGAGAAAGACGCGGGATGGCAGCACGGCACTGTACTGTTTTGATGGGAGACATCATCAAGAGCGAAGAGCTCCCGCGTCAGGACCTGTATTCAAAATTCAACAAGGCCGTTCGGGACGCAAATCAACAATTCGCCGCTAAGCTCGCCTCTCCCTTGACCATCACGCTTGGCGATGAATTCCAGGGGTTGCTGGACAATCCCGGCGATGCATTTGAGATTGCCAACACAATGCGTTTGGATTTGCTTTTCTCCGGAATTGCCTGCCGTTTTGTAGTCGGCCAGTCGGTCCTGCAGACACCTGTCAACAAAGAAGCGGCCTGGAACATGCTGGGGGACGGACTGGCCGGGGCACGTGCGCGGCTGAACGAAAAACAGGACACGAATGCTTACCGTTTCACCTTATTGAAGGCTGAAGCGGACGCCAGGATGACTGCAACTCAAGATTTGCTGGAGGCTATGGGCGGTGTGTTGACAGAAATGGAATTGGCCTGGACGGCCGCCCAAATGAAAACCCTGAAATGCTGGCGGGAAAAAAACGCCGATGTGGAAGCTACGGCAGCGGAATTGAAAGTTGCACAGCGGACGGTTTACAAGTCAGTGGAGCGCGCGGAATGGGACGCTTACAATAACCGCCTGACCGCTCTTCGCGGCTACCTGAGCACAGCCTTGACCGAATAGAGACACACGGTTTTGCAGTTCATACTTCAAATCGCGGGTTATATCCTGATCGTCTATGTGCTCCTGGACGGTGGCACGTGGTTTGCCAGATACACTCTCGAGCGGAGCGGGGCCGGAAAACGCGAAAAAGACCTGCTTGAAAAACTCCGCGCCAAGCAAGTTGGCAATGAGAGCCTCCAATCCGGCGGCGAGACCGCACAGACGGACGACCGCAACAATTCCGGCAGATACATTGGCTATCTGGAGCGGGCGCTGATCGTCGGCGGTGTTATTTACGGAAAGTGGGAAGTGATTCTGGCGGTGATCGCGCTGAAAACGGTTGCCCGTCATAAGGAGCTGGATGAAAAAATCGACGCTGAATACTTTCTGATAGGATCATTCTCGAGCATTCTTTGGGCCGTCGGCTGTGCAGTCCTGTTGGTGGTGTATGACGCGCAACTGGGTTTTCAGGTTTTGCCGAAAGACTGGCTTTTTGGAGCCGAGGGTGTGCTCAGCCAAGGAAAAGGCTAGCTTTAGGCCCGTTCAAAGGACTGGCTTACTGTAAGGGATGTCGAACGAGTTTGGATCATATAAAGAATTCTTTATATCTTTATTGCCAGATTTGCCGCTGGGCGGTATATACCCCGCAGCGAATTCCTAACTTGGAATTCAGATGAGTAACGCTGATGCCTCAAGAGCTCAAACACCGAGGCTTTAGGCGGCGCTACTTGGCACCTGAGGACTGGCATGTCGCTGGACCAAACAGCAGGACCTTTTCATGGCTGATTACATCATTAAAGACATCGGGCTCGCAGACTGGGGCCGCACCGAGATCGAAATTGCCGAGCACGAGATGCCGGGCCTGATGGCCTGCCGGGAAGAATTCGGCGAGTCTAAACCGCTCAAGGGCGCCCGCATTGCCGGATCGCTCCACATGACGATTCAGACTGCGGTTCTGATCGAGACACTTGTGGCGCTGGGTGCTGAAGTGCGTTGGGCGTCCTGCAATATCTACTCTACGCAAGACCAGGCTGCTGCTGCGATCGCTGCTTCCGGCGTTCCAGTCTTCGCGGTCAAGGGTGAGACGCTCGAAGAATACTGGGATTACGCGGACAAGATCTTCGACTTCCCGGATGGCGCCAACATGATCCTGGATGATGGCGGCGACGCGACCCTCTACATCCTGATCGGCGCTCGCGTCGAAGCTGGTGAGACCGGACTTATCGAGGATCCGAAATCGGAAGAAGAAGAGGCCCTGTTTGCGCAGATCAAGAAGCGTCTTGCTGCAAACCCGGGTTGGTTCACCAAACAGCGCGACCTGATCCAGGGCGTTTCGGAAGAAACCACCACCGGTGTTCTGCGTCTTTATGAGATGCAGAAAAACGGCGCGCTGCCGTTCCCGGCCATCAACGTCAATGACAGTGTCACCAAGTCCAAATTCGACAACCGCTACGGTTGCCGGGAGTCGCTTGTCGACGGCATCCGCCGCGGCACCGATGTCATGATGTCCGGTAAAGTGGCAGTGGTGTGCGGTTATGGCGATGTCGGCAAAGGCTCAGCCCAATCGCTTGCTGGTGCCGGCGCCCGTGTCATCGTGACCGAAATCGATCCGATCTGCGCGCTCCAGGCGGCCATGGACGGGTTTGAAGTCAAGACGATGGAACAGGCTCTTCCCGAGGGCGACATCTATGTGACCGCCACGGGCAACAAGGACATCATCACCTTCGATCACATGCGTGAGATGAAGGACATGGCGATCGTCTGCAACATCGGTCACTTCGACAATGAGATCCAGGTCGCTGCGCTCAAGAACACAAAGCTGCGTCCGGTCAAGGATCAGGTCGACATGTACGAGTTCCCGGATGGCAAGCGCATGATCCTTCTGTCCCAGGGCCGTCTCGTGAACCTTGGCAATGCCACCGGTCACCCGAGCTTCGTGATGTCAGCAAGTTTCACCAACCAGGTGCTGGCCCAGATCGAGCTCTTCACAAAGGGTGATCAGTACAAGAACGAAGTTTACGTCCTGCCGAAGCACCTCGATGAAAAGGTCGCACGCCTGCACCTTGAGAAGCTTGGTGTGACGTTAACCGAATTGAGTGACGATCAGGCCCAATATCTGGGGATTAATAAGGTTGGTCCGTTCAAGTCAGAACACTACAAATACTGATTTGGCGAGCTCGGGCCACAACATATTGTTTTGCCCCTGATTCGACCTTGTGAACAAAAATCGACAGGACCGTTCAATTTGAACGGTCCTGTTAACTTTTCGGTTACCGACTCTTCTGCGCGATTCGCAAAAAGGTTATGGTTTTAACGAATCAGAGGCCTGAGGCGAATGCCTTTGATTTGCTCCCAGAATTTGGGGCACAAATCCGCATTTGGCGGACCATGGCGGCGTAAGGGGTTCATAACATGCCGAAAGGCGGCGGGGACGGCGCGCGCAATCGCGCGGCGTGGCGAGATTGGAGTCTGAAAAAGATTCAGCTGAGCGGCACCGCTCTCGTTGGTCTTGCAGCGTCCATGCGTCCTGCCTCTGCAGACGTTCTCTCCGATACCCTGGCTGCAATTAATCCCGACATGATGATCCTGTTTGGCGCCTTGGGCGGAATGTGCGCATTTGCCATTACGACCGCAGCCGTTCTCATCCGCCACCGGAGACAGTCCGCGGACCTTACTGAGGCCCTCGAAAAGGAAAAAAGCGATCTGAAGTTCCGTGTTGACCGGCTTGAAGCCATGCTCAACACAGATGAACAGCGTGTGATCGTTTGGACCGGCAACGGGGCCATGCCTCAGATCTGGGGCATTCTTCCAGACAAGTCAGGTGTCCCGCGGCCCCCGGCGCAGCTTCTGGCATTCGGCAGCTGGCTGACGGCAAAATGCGCGGGCGATCTGGAACGGCACCTGGATATGCTTTTCCGGTCCGGCGAAACCTTCTCGACCACGTTAAAGACCCGGACCGGCAGTTACGTCGAAGCCCATGGGCGCACCACGGGCGGCGCTGTGGTTTTGCGGTTGCGGGACCTTACCGGCGAACGGCAGATGCAGGCGGAACTGGCCGCGCGCAACGCAAAGATTTCAGGCGAACTGCACATGCTGCATTCGCTTCTTGATGCTATGCCCGCACCGGCTTGGCAGCGGGATGCGGAAGGCAACCTTATTTGGGCCAATCAGGCCTACGCCGAGGCGGTCGAGATGCCGAACGCGGAACAGGTAATTCAGGATGGCACCGCATTCCTGGACGCCGCAGCCCGCACGGCAATGGCTGTCCAGCGGGACGAGGATGGCTGCTTCAACGCGCGGATCCCGATTGTGGCCTGCGGCGAACGCTGTGTATTTGAGGTGACTGATGTCAACGCGAATGTCGGCGGAGCCGGCATTGCCGTCGATATCAGTGAAATGGAGCAGGCGCGGAAAGAACTCAACCGTGCGGAGGACTTCCACGGGCGCACCCTTGATCAGCTTGCAGCTGCCGTTGCGATTTACGGAAGCGACCGGAAGCTGCAGTTCTACAATGCCGCGTTCCGCCAGCTCTGGGATCTCGATCCGGCATTTCTGGAATCGCGGCCGGAGGATGGCGCTGTTCTTGATGCGTTGCGGGCTGCGCGGAAATTGCCCGAGCAGGCTGATTACCGCGTTTGGCGGAACAAGATGCTGGAGAGCTATCAATCTCTCGAGGCCAAGGAAAACTGGTGGCACCTGCCGGATGGACGCACTTTGCGTGTGATTGCAAATCCGCATTCGCAAGGTGGTGTCACCTATATCTATGAAAACGTGACCGAGCAGTTGGATCTGGAAAGCCGCTATAACGCGCTGGCACGGGTCCAGGGCGAAACGCTTGATAATCTATCCGAAGCGGTTGCCGTGTTCGGCTCGGACGGAAAACTGCGGCTTTGGAACCCGGCATTTGGCAAAATCTGGAGACTCGAGGAAGATCAGCTTGCCGAGTTGCCGCATGTGAAGGAAGTCGTGTCGGCTTGCACGCTGAACGATGTGGAGAAGGAGGCCTGGGAACAACTGGCTGGAAATGTAACGGGGCTTTTGGACAACCGGACACAAAAAGTCAGCCGGCTCGAGCGGCACAATGGCGACGTTCTGGACTACGCCACCGTACCTTTGCCCGATGGCGGCACACTCGTCACTTTCGTGGACGTCACCGATAGTGTGAATGTGGAACGGGCCCTCGTTGAGAAGAACGAGGCGCTTGAACAGGCCGACCAGATCAAGAACGCCTTTATTCAGCATGTGTCTTACGAGTTACGGTCTCCGCTGACCAACATCATCGGCTTTGCGCAGCTTCTGTCCGACCCGAAGTTTGGCGATCTTTCCGACAAGCAAAGCGAATACGCCGACTATATCCAGTCATCCTCTTCGGCGCTTCTTGCGATCATCAACGATATTCTCGATCTGGCAACGCTCGATGCGGGGATCATGGAGCTGGATCTCGGGGAAGTCGATGTCGCCTCAACCGTGTCTGCAGCCGTTGAAGGGCTTAAAGACCGGATTGCAGAAGCCCGCATTACGCTGCAAACCCACGTGCCGTCCGATATCGGCAACATGATTGCGGATGAAAAGCGCCTCCGTCAGGTTCTCTTCAATCTCATCTCGAATGCCGTGAGATACTCCGAGCCGGATGGAGTTGTGGATGTCACATGTGCGCGCGAAAATGATACCGTATCCTTTGTTGTCAAAGACCACGGCTATGGCATTCCGGCGGAAATCCTGACGCAGGTTTTCAACCGCTTCGTGGGACATGACACAGGGGCGCGGCGGCAAGGGGCCGGACTGGGCCTTGCAATTGTGAAAAGCTTTGTGGAACTGCACGGCGGGACGGTCGACATTGTCTCTCTCGAAGGAACCGGAACAACCGTCACCTGTACTTTCCCGGCCCGTCCGGATCTGGCCGATCAGGACGCGGCCGAGTAAGCCGCGCAGTCTCGCATGATGACTGGAACATCCGCCTCATCCCCCTCTTATCAAAGTGAACAAATCGAAGCCCTTCTTGCAAAGAGTGGCTGGGCGGGGGCGCAACGCCGGCATCTGGCGGGAGACGCCTCGCTCAGAACTTTTGAAACGGTCGCCGAAGGTGGTCGCAATGCGGTCCTGATGCGCTGGCCGTTCACAGGAAATCAGGTGCCGGACGCAGTGCGCAGTTACATGACACGCGTTCATCTGGCTCAAGATTGCCGGTCCGTCCTTGCAATCGGGCAGGAGCTCCGGGCGCACGGTTTCCGGGCTCCAGAGGTCTTCGCCGCAGACATTGAAGCTGGGCTCATTCTGAGCGAAGATCTCGGGCGGACGACGCTTGTGGAGCATGGCAGGCCGGTTGAAGAGCGATATCACGCTGCCGCTAAACTGCTGGCCCGGCTGCATGGCGAGGCCTGGCCAGAAGTGGTGAAAATTTCTGGAAACACCTCTTATCAAGTGCCTGTTTACACGTCTGAGGCCCTAATCGCTGAGGCTTCTCTGTTCCTGGATTGGTACTATCCTGAATTGGCGGGTGAGGCGGCTCCCCAAGAGGTGAGAACCGAGTTTGAAGCGCTCTGGAAGAAGGCGCTGTCAAGCATTCGCAGCGCTGAAACAGGATGGGTTTTAAGGGATTTTCATTCGCCGAACCTGTTGTGGCAGCCCGCAGCGGCAGAGGCAGACCGGATTGGCCTGATTGACTTTCAGGACACGGTGATCGGCCCCGTTGCTTATGATGCAGCCAGCCTGTTTCTGGATGCCAGAACAGACATTTCGGTTGAGCTGGAAAGTGCACTACGGAATGCTTACGTGGCCTGTCGTGTGGACCAGAACGCAAACTTCGATGTGACCTCCTTTGATCGGGCTTATGGGGTTATGGCGCTTCAGCGGATAACAAAGATCCTTGGCATTTTTGTTCGCCTTGCCCGGCGGGACAACAAGCCCGGTTACCTGGGCCATTTGCCGCGCATGCAGGGCTACCTGCAACGTGTGCTTGACAGCGGCGCGGTGCCGGATTTGAAAGAATGGTACCTGCGTTACGCGCGCTAGGCCGCAGCGGCGCGCTCACGGGAATTGAGGATAGAGCAATCAGATGACCAACCCACGCTTTCGTCCATCCAAAGCTATGATCCTTGCTGCCGGTCTTGGCAAGCGGATGCGGCCGCTCACCGCGACCACACCGAAGCCGCTCATTGAGGTGAACGGTCAGGCACTGATCGACCATGGAATGGACCGGCTGGCCGCAGCGGGGGTCAAGACTTGCGTCGTGAACGTGCATTACCTTGCCGATCTGGTGGAAGTGCATGTCCGCCGGCGCGATGACATGGAGATCATCATTTCAGATGAGCGTGAACAGCTCCTGGAGACTGGCGGCGGCATCAACAATGCATTGCCGCTTTTGGGACCTGAGCCGTTTTTCCAGCTGAACTCTGACACGTGTTACTGGATCGAGGGGGTCAAGCCGAACCTGGAGCACATGATTGATGCCTGGGACAATGAGCGCATGGATGCGCTCTTGCTTCTTGCAGAAACAGTAAATGCGGTTGCCTACTCGGGGCGCGGTGATTTTGATATGGCACGCGACGGGTCGCTGACGCGCCGCCCGGAAAAGGGCGTGACACCCTTTGCTTATGCCGGGGCTGCGATCTATCACCCGCGGCTCTTTGAGGGCGCGCCTGAAGGGCCCTTCTCCATGAACACGCTGTTCGACAAGGCAATCGCTGATGGCCGTCTGTTTGGCGTTCAAATGGAAGGCCTCTGGCTTCACATTGGAACACCGGAAGCCATTCGCGCAGCCGAATATGCCGTGCGCGAAAGTGCAGCTTGAGGCATGCCAGATCAGCAGCGCTTCTTCACAATCCCGCCATCCGTTCCATTTCTGAAGACACTTGTCGAGGCGCTGGTGAACGGCACTCTGGTACGTGGCTTTGAGCCCCGTTCAGATCCACTCGCCCTGTCTGATGTCACGCTCTACCTCCCAACCCGGCGCGCGGCACGGTTGCTGCCGGACCTTTTCAAGGAATGTTTCGGTGGACGTCCGGTCCTGCTTCCGGCGATCCGCCCGGTTGGCGATGCGGAGGAGGACCTGCAGGTTCTGACCGGTGGCCCGGACCTGGAGCCGCTTGACCCGCCAATGCCGCTTCTGGAAAGGCATCTTACCATGACCCGGCTTGTCATGGCCTGGAAAGGAACCCTCCGCCGGGAGGCCTTGTCCCTCAAGTCGGGCGAGCCGCTTGGCATCCCAGCATCTGCCGCTGATGCGGCCTGGCTTGCCGGAGATCTGCTTGCCTTGATGGATGAGGTTGAAACGGAAGAAGCCGACTGGGGGGATGTTGCCGGTCTCGTGCCGGAAGACCATGCGCGCTACTGGCAAATCACCCTGGATTTTCTGCAGATCGTTCAATCCGCTTGGCCAGCTCATTTGGCCGAACGCGGTCTTATGGATCCGATGGTGCAGCGGTCGCAACTGATCCGGCGCGAGGCGGAGCGGTTACGGTCTCATCCGCCCAAGGGACCGGTTATTGTTGCTGGCGTTACCGGTTCGGTTCCGGCAACAGCGGAATTGCTGAAGGCAGTTGCCGGGCTTGAGAACGGTTTTATCGTTTTGCCTGGTCTCGATACCCGCCTCGATGACCGATCCTGGGAGGTGATCGGTGAACGGCAGGCGGGCAAAGGGGAGGCGCGTTCCATCAGTCAGCCACTCCCCGGACATCCACAATATTCTTTGAAGCAGCTCCTGGGCCGGTTGGGCATGACCAGGACCGGCTTTACCGCCCTGGGCCCGGCCCCGGAGCCGGATCTGGACCTGCGGGAGACGCTGGTTTCAGAGGCGCTCAGACCGGCTGATACGTCTGACGGCTGGACCGCTTTTCTGAATGAAATGGATGAAAGAGAGCGTGCGTGCGCCCTTGAGAACGTCGGGATTATGACAGGGCGCAACGAAGCGGATGAAGCCTTGAGCGTTGCAACGGCCTTGCGCGAGGCGGTTCAGCTGGGCCAAGCTGCTGCCCTGATCTCCCCTGACCGGATGTTGACGCGGAGAGTTGCGGCCGAGCTGATCCGCTGGAACATCCAGGTCGATGACAGTGCCGGACGGCCACTTGATCAAACCGCGCCGGCGGTCCTTGCGCTTCTGGCGGCACGGCTCGCGCTCGGCGGGTGCGAGCCGATTGACCTGTTGAGTTTGCTGAAACATCCGCTGGCACGGCTCGGTATGCCCGTCAAGGATATCAGGTCGGCGAGCCGGGCGCTGGAGCGCGGGGTCGTGCGCGGCCCGCGCCCACGGCCTGGGACGGCAGGTCTGAGGGCTGCAGTTGAGGCAAGCCGCCGTGCATCGGATACCCCGCATGTCCCGCGCTGGAAGAAGATACATGAGGGCGATTGGGACGTCATATCTTCGCTGGTTGACCGCCTAGGTGATGCCTTGCAGCCGCTTGAAGACCTTGCGGGCGCATCAGAGCCTGTTCCCGTTGCCGAACTGGCGCGCCGTCATGTTGATGTTGTCCAGGCAGTCGCCCGGGAAGAAGATGGCAGCTTAAGCGAACTCTATGCTGGCGAGGCTGGTGAAGCGCTTGCAGCATTTCTAACCGGTCTTTTGGAAGCAGATCATAGCGGCCTCGCCATTCATCCAGCCGAATGGCCGTCTGTACTACCGGCGCTCATGGTGGGCCAAGCGGTCCGCCGCCGTCTGCCCGGTGATCCGCGTGTCCAGATTTTGGGGCCCATGGAGGCAAGGCTTCAGTCTTTCGATTTCGTGGTTCTCGGGGGATTGAATGAAGGTATCTGGCCGCAGAGAACCCGGAATGATCCATGGCTGAACAGACCCATGAAACGGGAATTGGGCCTGGAGCCGCCAGAGCGCCGGCTGGAGCTGCAGCGCACGACTTCTCGCAGGGCATGGGAGCCCGGCGGGTCTTACTGTCGCGCTCCGGGCGCTCCGATGGCGCGCCGACCGTCGCCTCACGCTGGCTTCAGCGGCTGACAACGCTTGCGGGCCCTACTGTCACATCGGCGATGGAAGAACGTGGCGCCTATTACACGAAATTTGCCGCGTATCTTGACCAGCCTCTGGGCAGTGTAACCCCCGCAGAGCGCCCGTCTCCGCGTCCGCCAATAGCCGCAAGACCCGAGACGCTGTCTATTACCGAGATCGAAAGGCTGATCCGCGACCCTTATGCGATTTACGCCCGCCATGTTCTCAAGCTCCAGCCTGTTGATCCTATTGGCGGAGAACCCGGTGCCGCCGACAAAGGCAATCTGATCCACGATGCGCTCGCGCGTTTTCTGACCGTTTGGGATTGCCCAATGGACGAAAGCGCGGTTGCCGCCCTGATCGGCATCGGTGATGACTTGTTCGAGCCCCTGGACGCCTTTCCGGCCTTGCGTGCGTTGTGGTGGCCCCGGTTTCAGCGCATTGCCAAGGAATTCGTCGGCTATGAGGCCAAGCGGAGTTTGGAGGTCGAGAAACGGTATCTGGAAATCGGCGGCGGCGTTCCGCTGGCCTTGCCCGGCTTTGATTTCCGTTTGCGGGGCCGCGCGGACCGGATCGATGTCATGAAGGACGGAACCCTTTCGATCATTGACTATAAAACCGGACAGGTGCCGAGCCAAAAACAGGTCGACGCCCTGTTGTCACCGCAACTGCCATTGACGGCGGCAATGGTGAAGCGCGGCGGATTTTCAGACATTCCTGCATCTGAGCCGATCTCGGATCTTCTTTATCTTCAACTCAAAGGCGGATCGGATCCTGTGCTTGAAGCAGGCCGGAATCCAAAAGAAACGGCGCTGGAGGACTTGATCGAAGATGCCTGGAGCCGCCTGGAACAATTGATCGCCCATTATGCGAAGGAGGAAACCGGATATCTCTCACGGGCCCGCGTGATGCGTGAGCGTCAGCAAGACGGGCCCTACGATCATCTCGCTCGCACGCAGGAATGGGCCATTGGCGGGGAGGAGACGGAGTGAGCTTTCAAATCCCCGAACTGACCCGGACACGTCAGGATCTTGCGTCCCGTCCGCAGGCCTCCGCTTGGGTGAGTGCAAATGCCGGTTCAGGCAAAACCTTTGTCCTGTCCCGCCGGGTTGTCCGTCTGCTCCTCGATGGCACGGATCCATCGCGGATCCTGGCCCTGACGTTCACCAAGGCTGCGGCGGCCGAAATGGCAACCCGTGTCTTCAAGATCCTTGGCACGTGGGTAACCATGTGCGACGAAGCGCTCACGGCCGAATTGACGGATATTGAAGGGCGGAAACCGGACCGGCCGCGTCTTGCCATGGCCCGCCGTCTCTTCGCGCGCGCGTTGGAAACGCCTGGCGGGCTGAAAATTCAAACCATTCACGGCTTCTGCGAGGCGTTGCTTCATCAGTTCCCGCTCGAAGCCAATGTAGCGGGTCATTTTGCCGTGCTTGATGACCGGGTGGCGACCGAGCTGATGGCCGCAGCGCGAGAATTTGTTCTACACACAGCGGAAAGCGAACCGGACAGCGCTTTTGGCCGGGCCCTCGGCTCGGTGATTGATCTCATGAGTGACGGTGCTGCTCAAAAGGCACTGGATGAGCTGATCCAGAACCGGGACGCGTTTCGCCGCTGGACGGGAGACGCAGGCGGGCTCGACACTGCCCTGAACGATTTGGCGCTCGATCTTGAGGTGGAGGCCGGTGCAACGGTCTCCGGTTTTGATGCGCAGTTTAAGTCCAGCTGCCCGTTCGATCTGAACACCTGTCTCAGTTATGCCGAGGCCCTGAGAACCGGAACCAAGACGGATCAGGCCAAGGCGGAGGCTCTCGTCGCAGCCGCAAGGCTGACCGATACCGTAGCGTTTCGGGAGGCCTGGCTGCCGCTGTACTTGACCGGCAAACTGGAGGCCCGCAAATCTCTTGCGACCAAGAAGGTTGCGGAAGCCTTTCCTGAAATGGTCGAGGCGCTTTTTGGCGAGCAACAACGGCTACTCGGCCTCCTCGAAGAACGCCGGAAACGGGTCACATATGAAGGGACCGTTGCTTTGCTCCGGCTGGCCGATGCAGTGATCGGTCATTACGAAGAAGCGAAAAACACAAGAGGTTACCTGGATTTCGAGGATCTTGTGGTCAAGACCGCGACCCTCCTTGCGAAGTCCGATGCGGCCCAATGGGTGCAGTTCAAACTGGACCAGGGCCTTGACCATATTCTCGTTGACGAAGCGCAGGATACAAGCCCGCGCCAATGGGAAGTGATTGCTTCGCTGGCGTCAGAGTTCTTTTCCGGTGAGGGCGCGCGCGAGGCGGCAAGAACTCTTTTTGCGGTCGGTGACGAAAAGCAGTCCATCTACTCCTTCCAGGGAGCAATCCCAGCCTATTTTGATGCCATGCGGCGGGATTTTTCGAGGCGTGCCGGACAGGCCGAGCGGGAATTTCATTCCGTCAACTTGCAGCTCTCGTTTCGCTCGGCGCCGGATGTATTGGGGGCGGTCGACCGGATCTTCAAGGACGAGGCGGCGCATAAGGGACTTTCACAGGAGGTGACCGCACCGGTTCACGAAGCCATCCGGCGGGACCCCGGAGTCGTCGAGCTGTGGCCGATGGAGGCCGAGACGGAGATCGATGAGCCGGATGACTGGCGCCAGCCGATTGATCATGTCGGCACGGGCAGCCCCATGCTCAAACTGGCCTGCCGGATTGCCGAAACCATTTCCGGGTGGGTGAGAAGCGGTGCGGTTGAACCTGGTGACGTGATGGTTCTCGTGCGCAAACGAGGCCCGTTTGTCGACGCTTTGAACCGGGAACTGAAACGGCTCAACTTACCGACAGCTGGCAGCGACCGGCTTGTTTTGACAAAGCATATTGCTGTCCAGGATCTTGCCGCTCTGGGCCGGTTCATGCTTTTGCCCGAAGATGATCTGTCCTTGGCTGCCGTTCTGAAAAGCCCCTTGTTCGGGCTGGATGATGACTACCTTCTGGAGGTCGCACGCGAAACTCCGGACAAGGTGAGGCCCGGAACGCTTTGGCAGATGGTGCTCAAGCGCGCATCGGCAGACGCGAAGTGGGCAGCCGTGCGCACGCGTTTGGAAGACTGGCGCAGCCGCGCGGACTTCGTACCTCCATACGAGTTCTTCGCGCGCCTTCTTGGAGCGGATGGTGGCCGGAAGGCCTTTCGCGGACGCCTTGGTGTCGAAGTCGACGATGTTCTCGACGAGTTCCTGGCGCTTACGATTGCCTATGAGCAAACCGGCATGCCGGGCCTGGAGGGGTTCCTGGCCTGGATGGCCGCCGCGCCAACAGAAATCAAGCGCGAGCTTACCAACACAAAAGGCATGGTCCGGATCATGACCGTGCACGGGTCCAAGGGATTGGAAGCAAAGACCGTGATCCTGGCAGATCCGGGCGGCGCTCCTGTCAGCGCCCTTCATGATCCGGCCTTTCTGCCACGGGCAAGACACGGAAACGAGCTGTTACCGCCAGCCCTTGTGTGGTTGCCGCCAAAAGCTGACCGGATGGCTTGGCACGAGGAGACGCTTTCGGGGCTCCGGGACAAGCAGGAGGAAGAGTACCGGCGTTTGCTCTATGTGGCGCTCACCCGGGCCGAAGACAGGCTTGTTGTCTGCGGGTGGCAGCCAAAACGGGGAGCTCATGAAAACTGCTGGTATCAGATGGTCTCGCGAGCCCTGAAGCCTGAGGCAAAGGAGATCCAGAACCCGGCTGGGGATATCGTTGCATGGCAATGGCAACAAACGCCTTCGCCAGCTGATAGTGAAACCGCGCCGAAGGAAACCCAACCCGAACGTACCCCAACTGATCCGGTCATGCCCGGATGGTTGCTGGAACCCATGAAACCTCTACCCAGAAAGCGGCGGCTTCAACCATCGAAAGTGTTTGAAGCGATGGAGACCAAGGAGGGGATAGATACCGTTCCCAAAGGCTCCAGGCTTCATGCAAAGGCGTCTGACGCGTCATGGCCACTGGAAAAAGGAACACTGATCCACCGGCTGCTGGAGCTGCTTCCGGATGTTCCGGCCGGGGCCCGGAAGAAGGCGGCAGCCGATCTGATTGATCAAGGCGTGAAGCCGGAATTTGCCGGGCACCGGGAGGATCTGCTGAGGGAAGTCATCTCCGTTCTGGAAGCCCCGGCATTCGCATATGTGTTTTCGAAAAATGCCCGCGCCGAAGTTCCGGTTGTTGGAACCATTCAGGCCGCCAACGGGGAGGGTGTCGAGATCTCGGGTTTGATTGACCGCCTGGTGATCGCCGATAACCGTGTTGTGATCGTGGACTACAAGACCAACTTGAACCCGCCAACGGCGGTTGATGATGTCCCGCTAGAGTATCGTGCACAGCTAAGTGTTTATCGGGAATTGTTGCGTCACATCTATCCCGGTCACGAGATTGTTGCCCAGCTTTTGTGGACATCTGGTCCGTCCATCATGGAAATCCCGGCAGCCGTCCTCGAAGAAACCTTTGCCAACCTTCTGCCGGAGACCATCGCGGGTTGACGCCGCCTGGAAGGCTACCTACGTTCGTGCCAACCAGCGCGCTTGCATTGGGTAGGCGCAGCTCTTCCAAACCACGAGATATTGTTATGGCTACCACACAAGTCACCGACGCGTCATTCGCAGCAGAAGTTCTGGAATCCGATGGTCCTGTTGTCGTCGATTTTTGGGCGGAATGGTGCGGCCCTTGTAAGATGATTGCGCCAGCCCTGGAAGAAATTTCCGAGGAGTTGGACGGCAAGGTCAAGATTACCAAGCTGAACATCGATGAGAACCAGGACATGGCCATGAAGTATGGCGTCCGGTCCATCCCCATGCTGATTATCTTCAAGGACGGCGAACCAATGGCACAGCAGGTTGGTGCCGCACCGAAAAACAAGCTTGCCGACTGGATCAACAGCGCCCTTTAAGTCGTCACGGGCAGCCGGGCTGCCAAGACCATATCGATGCGATCCGGCGGATAAGCGAAAGCCTATCCGCCGATCTGCTTTGAAAAATCGAGGCACCGGACTTATAAGCATCCGCAGACAAGTTTGAGCCAAACGGAACATTCATGAGCAACGAAAATCAAACCCCGGAAGATCAGCCGGAATCCGTCACACCGGACACTGAAGCAGCCGCAGAACAGCCAGATGCCGGAGATGAAGCTGGTGCTGACCCGGTTGACGCTCTGACTGCTGAAAACGCGGAGCTGAAGGACCGGGCGCTGCGCACGATGGCGGAAATGGAAAACCTACGCCGCCGGACAGAAAAAGAAGTCAAGGATGCCCGGCAATATGCTGTTTCCAGTTTCGCTCGGGATATGCTGACGGTCTCCGACAATCTTCGCCGTGCTCTTGAAGCGCTGCCGGAAGAAGACCGGCGCAATGCCGATGCTGGCGTAGCTTCTCTGATCGAGGGTGTTGAAATGATTGAGCGGGATCTGCTCAATCAGCTGGAGAAGAACGGCGTCAAGAAGCTGGAGCCGGAAGGGCAGAAATTCGACCCGAATTTCCACCAGGCCATGTTTGAAGTGCCGAACACGGAAGTCCCGAACAACACCGTTGTCCAGGTCGTTCAGGCCGGTTACGTGATCGGCGAGCGCGTTTTGCGTCCTGCCATGGTTGGTGTTTCCAAGGGCGGGCCAAAAGAAGTGCCACAAGCTGCGGCGACCGGCGACGCAGGAGAGGCTGTTGACAAGAGTGTGTGACCCTCAGCCGGCGCTTTCTGCGGGAATGGCCCGCTGATCTAACTGCCGCGAACACATGACATTCAAACCGCCCTTGCCATATGGTCAGGGCGGTTTTTTTGATTTTGGATCGGCCGATTATGCTGTTGCAGTATCTGGATTATGTCGGGGTTGCGGTTTTCGCCATTACCGGCGGGATTATCGCCTCCCGCAAGCAATTGGATTTCATCGCGTTTTTGTTTTTTGCCACGCTGACCGGCATTGGCGGCGGGACCTTGCGCGACTTGTTGCTTGGTGTGCCGGTATTTTGGGTTGGCAATGAAGGGTATTTGCTGGTCTGCTTGGGGGTCAGTGTGTTCCTGTGGTTTTTCGCCCACTGGATCGAGCAGCTCAACAAGCCGCTGAGATGGGCGGACGCTGTGGGAATTTCTGCGTATTCCGTGATGGGGGCGGCCAAGGCCATGAGCGTTGGCGACACGGTTTTGGTTGCCGTCCTGATGGGGGTGGCGACAGCGACGTTCGGCGGGGTGTTGCGTGACACAATTGCGCGCGAACCGTCATCAATCGTAAAGCCGGAGATTTATGTGAGTGCCGCTTTTGCCGGGGCCGGCTGCTTTGTGCTTTTGGCCAAGCTTGGCCTTGCCCAGCTCCCTGCGGCCTGTATTGCCGGGCTGTTGGCTTTCGTCTTGCGCGGCGGCGCGTTGACCTATGGCTGGACCCTTCCGGGCTACAAAAGCCGCTAGAGCACCTCCCACAGAGATGTAAGGGCTTGCTCCCGTCTTGAGATGTGCCGGCGCCGGTGGGGGGCCTATGGTCCGAATGTGACCGCAGCCGCGCAGCCTTATGGCGATGTTTATGGTACTTTCCCCGGATCATGTGCGCGCCGGCCGGCAGTACATCCTACCCTCCATCTCGAAAGGGAAGACTATGTGGGAACACGGAACATTTTATTGGAATGAACTGATGACCCGGGATCCCGAGAAGGCAAAAGCGTTTTACACGACATGCCTTGGCTGGCAGTTTTCGGAGATGCCGATGGAGGATGGCACGATTTACCACCTCGCCAAACTCGGTGACGACCCGGTTGCGGGTGTGTTTCCCATGTCAGGGCCGAAATTTGGCGGCGTTTCGGAACACTGGATGTCCTATCTTTCGGTCGACAATGTGGATGAGCGGTTGGAGCTTGCAAAGACGCAAGGGGCCATGATCCTTACGCCGCCATTTGTTGTCCCGGGGATCGGACGCATCGCTGTCCTCAAAGACCCAGGCGGTGCCGTCCAGGGGTGGATGACACCCGCCGAAATCCGGGAGTAAGAGTTCAGATCAAAAAGACAGAAAGCGGGACCTGCCGGACCCGCTTTCTGTCTTGATGTTAGTAGACCAGCCCATAAGCGGCCGACACATAGACGATCAGCCCCAAGGTGACCATCGGGAGACTTGCGCCATAGGCAAAAGTCCTAAGCATGTCAGGCTCCTTCGAAAGAAACACGATTTGAAGCAGTCGATGACATGTGCGTTTTACGCTTCATTGAACGACGGGCTTCGGGTGCTCCCCTTGCTACATTTAGATATGGGCTTTGAGATGGCGCTTACCAGCGCTCAGGTTCTCAAAAAAACGTGTGTTGCCAAAGCAAAGTCAGCTTTTCCGGTCAGTGTGTTCGCGCAAAAAAGCGTTCTTTGACCATAGTAGCGGCGGCCGGCCTTATCACCGCGTGCAAGGTCGGTCAGATCTGCTGCCCAATCCTTGCCGTCAAAAGGCGGGTGCGAACAATCGGAGGTAAACAGTCGGCAGTCCTCAAGAAGGTCCGATGGCAGGGACAGGCGCGGATTGAGCACGTCGATGTGGCAGCCCGCTGGGGGATCGAAGTCGTCAGGCAGCAATGACTGATCTTGCTGGTTGTGCGCGGGACCGGCAACACAGACAATATCCGCGCCTTCCACCGCCGCCGGGATGTCGGCTGTGGTTCCAAAGTGAAGATGGGAAAGGCCCGAGTTTCCCGAAATGCGCTTTTGGACGGATGGAGCGGTGCCGCAGAACAGAACCGATGTTAGGCCCCTTACGGATGAATAGGCCGATACGATACGCGGGAGCCGGGGATCATCGCCAATGACAAGCATGCGGCGGGCGTCCTCGCGCGCGAGATAAGCCGCGGCCAGCCCGTGAATTCCCGCCTTCCGCCAAACCCCGAGCCGCATGCCATCAATCAGAGCGATAGGCTGGCCGCCGCTTCCGGAAAACAGCACATAGATGTTGGATGCGGGGCCGGTCAGTTCCGGCAGGGACAGTTTCAGATTGCAGCCGATATATCCGCGATCGCTATGCCCCTGCCCGGCAAAGTTCGTCCATGCCGGGTGAAATTCGAGCGCCCCGGCGGATTGCTTTGGCCTTGGTATGGTGAGAGCGTCAACATACGGGGTTTGAATGCTGGACCGGAAGGCACGGCGCAGGGTTTCCAAAACGTCTCTATCTTCCAGGCAATAATCGATTTCATCGCTGGAGATAATGCGCATTGGTGGGTTAGGCCGCGGAGCGCTTATCCGGAGCAGGCAGCCCTTTGCCTCCTGGCAAGCCGGGGGCAGGTGCCGTCATTTCCCGCAGCTTGTCGGCTTCCTTATGCCACTTGTCGGCTTCGCGCCGCTTCACTCGGGCTTCTTTGCGCCAGCGGCCCTGTGCGGTCCAAACGCCAACGCCACCCAGAACGATTCCCACCATAATGCAGGCGAAAAACACCCAGAACAGCGGAACGTCCGGCACGGTCAGGCGGGGGTCCTGCGGATCAAAAGGATTAAGCGCGATTGACACCGTGTGCCGGTTCGCAACAGCCAACGGCACCACAATGATAATGGTGAGCATCAAAATAACGGTTTTGATGAAACGGAACACAGTGATCTCCAGAAGCTTCAAGCTGTTGGCGGGACCGGATCATTACGGCTGTTGCCGTGCGTCAATCATCCCCGTGATCGACACCGTCATTCAACCGGATCCGCATTTCCTTGCCGGTTTTGAAAAATGGGACGAACTTTTCGTCGACTTCAACCTTTTGCCCTGTTCTGGGATTGCGGCCAACCCGCGCAGGACGGTTCTTGACGGAAAATGCACCGAAACCGCGCAGTTCCACCCGATCTCCGCGCATCAGCGCCTCAGTGATCTCGTCCAGTATCGCATTGACGATGTTTTCCACGTCACGTTGATATAGGTGCGGATTCTGCTCAGCAATGTGCTGAACCAGCTCGGATTTGATCATATGACGCCCCCTCGCGCTAAGGTTTATTGTCTGCCGCCTCAGGAGCCTGCCAAACGGATACGAGCCCGTCAAGCGTAAGACCTCGAGGAATCAGGCCTTTAGCGTCATTCATTGGGCCAAGAAGGGCTGTGCCGATGCCTTTTCCGAACTCCCGGGAGACACGGGCCGCAAAAGGCAGATCGTCAATGTTCTCATTCACGGTCCAAGTGACGACCGGAAGATCCTTGGTCACCCCTTTTTCTTCAACCAGCCACTTAATAGCAGCGTCTTCACCGCCGATAGCATCGACAAGTTTCTCTTCCTGCGCTCTGTGGCCGGTCAGGATCCGGCCATCCGCCAGCTCCTTGGCTTTTGCAGGCTCCAACTGGCGCCGCTCGGCAACCAGCGCGACAAACCAATCGTAGGAATCGCTGACAAGTGTCTGGAGCATGGCCCGCGCTTCCGGCGTTGTTTGGGAGTAAAAGTCGGGCTCGGCCTTCAGCGGGGCGCTTTTGATGGCCTCCATTTTCACG
The DNA here is from genome assembly GCF_009711415.1 of Roseibium denhamense. Taxonomy (GTDB): domain Bacteria; phylum Pseudomonadota; class Alphaproteobacteria; order Rhizobiales; family Stappiaceae; genus Roseibium; species Roseibium denhamense. The sequence continues at coordinate 105,706 of NZ_SMLZ01000106.1, read as the reverse complement.
CCAACCGTATCAAGCAATTGCTGGATGTTTCCAAACTGGAACAGGACGCCGATTGATCCCGTGATCGTGTTGTACCGGGCGACGATATGATCCGCGGCCAAGGCAATCATATATCCTGCGGAGGTCCCGATCGTACGTATCTCTGCGACGACCGGTTTCTTCTCCGAAAGCTCGCGCAGCGCTTGATAAAGACCTTCGCCGCCGGTTGTGCTACCGCCTGGAGAATTGATGGAAATGATCACGCCTTTTACAGCCGTCGATTTGCCCATCCGTTCGATCATGCGCAAGGTTTTGCGATTGTCGAGGATCATGCCTTCAATCGGTATGCGGGCGATGTGGGCGGACCGCTTGGACAGTCCTGGCGCGCCTGCAACATAAATCAGGGCGCCGATCAGTCCCGCTGCAACCACCACAAACGTCAGAATACGCCAGAACGTCACTTTCCGGCGCAGGCGACGCCGGTCAAGCAACCCTTCAACATCAACACTCATTCAAAACGCTCTCATGATTGAGGATCTCAGGTCCGGCATTGAGACCGCAGTTCCAGATGAATTGCAAACTATAAAGAAATCAAAGTGGTTGAAACATGACGTTTAGTGCTGGAGCGCTCATTCAGGACGGCCCGGCAGGATCTTTGCCCGCCAAGCCGGCAAGTGCTCCCTGGCTTGCAGAGACCACTTAGCCATTTACCTGACACCACCAGTGCTCAATTGATACCGGTCAGTTGGATGTCGAATGTGAGATCTTTGCCGGCCAGAGGATGGTTTGCATCCAAGACCACTTCTTCATCCGTGAAGGAGGTAACAGTCACACTCATCATTTGGCCGTTATCGGTCTGGGCCTGAAGCTGCAAGCCAACGGCAAGTGGGATGCTGTCGGGAATTTGCGTGCGCGGAACGCTTTGCTCTGCAGCTGGATTGTGCTGACCGTAAGCATCCTCGGCGGCAATCTTGACCGTTTTTTCGTCGCCCACTTTCATGCCTGGGATCGCTTGATCGAGACCCTTGATGATCTGGCCGGACCCAATTGTAAATTCCAGCGGGTCACGGCCTTCCGAACTGTCAAAAACGGACCCATCTTCAAGCGTCCCTTTATAATGAAGGCGAACCGTGTCGCCGGGCTTGGCTTCGGTCATAAGGCATATCGCAATTCTGTCTTGGGGTGGGTTTTGAGGCCGCAGTTTGCTGCAGGTGCTCGTTTCTCTCAGATAAGCCTACTGTACTGGGCAATAAAACGAAACCCGCTATCCCTGACAAAGACCCTGAGGTGGCTTGAATTGTCTAAGTCCTTATCAGACTATTCATTTTACTGACACTTGGCCATGGAACAGGACGCGCATCCTTTCCATTCTATTTTGGCGATCCGGCCAAGGAGGTTGTTATGTCGAACCCGGTTTTATCTGGGCTGTCGCGCCGTTCATTTTTGAAAACAGGGGCTGTCGTTGCCGGCACGGCGCTTGTCCCGTCCATTGTTTCTTTCCGTGCCCATGCCAAGGCTGGACCCGGTGAGCTTGCCATGGTTCCAGCACAGCCGAACCCAAACGGGGTGTTTGAACGTCTGTTTCTTTTGAAAGGCGATCCGCTTGCAGGGCCGATCCGGACGATCGTGACCGAAGAAGGCAATCCTGTTCCAATGCCAACGCTGGAAGACGGTGAGCGGCGCGTGCTCCGGGTTCTTCACTTCAACGACATGCACAATCATCTGACGGAGATGCACGGCAAGCGGGGAGATACGCACCGGTTCTCTCAAATCGTGAAGATGGTCAAAGACATCCGCAGCGCCGCAAAGGAGGACGAGATCGTTCTTTTCGTGTCTGCCGGCGACGACCACACCGGTTCGATCTTTGATGAACTGATGGGCTGGGCTCCGGAGGAGTTTGTTGCCGACGCAGGTTACCGCGCGAACTCCGCCGCCGGTGTCGACATCGCCGTCTTTGGCAATCACGAGTTTGACCGCGGCGCGGAACTTCTGAAGCTGGGTATCGATACCGACGCAGATTTCCCGGTCCTGTCAGCCAACATTCATGGCTCCAAACACATTGCGCGTGACGAAGATTACGTTGCGGCGGCCATCGCCGAAGTGAAAGGCCTTCGGGTGGGTTTTATTGGTCTGACAACAGCGGTTGATACCCGTGTTGGCCAGCCGGACGATCCGGACCTGGCCGTTGCCAGCCCGGTGGATGCCGCCCGTAACCTGACCCCGGCACTCTCCGAAGTGTGTGACGTCATCGTTGTGTTGTCGCATTGCGGCTACGGCGGTGACCAGCATAAGAGCGGGAAAGCGGCAACGTCCCGCACAATTGGCGAAGGTGACTTTGCGATCGCGGATGCCGTTGGTCCGTTGACCGACAAGCCGGTGGTCCTGATTGGCGGTCATTCGCACACAACGTTGAACAAGAGCGGGATCAACACCGACAATGTTGTCAATGGCGTCCTGATCACCCAAGCCAATGCCCACGGCAAGTTCCTCGGCGATGTCGCCATGTCGATCGCAGCGGATCAGGGGCGCAAAGGCTGGTTCACCTCCGTTGGTCTGCATCCGACCAAGAAACGCGACCAGCGCGTTGCGGCGGACGATCCGAAATTTGCTTCTCTTGAACAGCCGGAAGACTACGATCAAGCATTCGAGGAAGCGCATATCGCGCCGATGATCAAGGCGCTCGATGCCAAACTGGCGGAAGTCATTGGTCAGGTGTCTGATGATAAGGGTTTGACCTCGGAAGAGACCTTTGCAGACCGGTATGTTGGTGAAGTCGCGCTCGCGAACTACATGAATGATGCGCTGGTCAAGGCGTCCAAGGCCTTTCCCGGCGGTCCGGTGGATCTTGCGATCTTCAATGCGACAGGATTGTCAGCAGGCATCGCCAAGGGCGATCTGACCTTCCGGGGCTGGTATGACGTCATGCCGTACGCGGATGCAGTGCATGTTGCGACCATGACCGGTGCGCAACTGAAGGAGATGCTCGACAACAACGCCAAGCGTTTGCTGCGCCCTGAAGAGGTGGAAAGCGTTGATATGAAAGGCTTTGTATCACGCGGCTTCCTGCATTTCTCCAATGGTTTGCGATACAAGATCGCACTTGGAGCGACGGCAGCGGATGCGCGGGCGGTTGATGTCCTGGTCCAGGGCAAGCCGTTAGATGAGCAGCTGGACAAAACCTTCCGGGTTGCCTTCAACACCTACATCGCCCTGGGCGCCTTCGGCGAAACCTGGAACGGCAAGCCGATCGGCGCAGATGTTCCGGGCAATATTGCGAGTTTTGACGTGCGTCAGCTGCCGTTTGAGCATACTGGACTCGTTTACCGGAACGAAGTGATCTCCCACATTCGCAAGACCGGAACCGTTGGTCCGGAAACCGGTGCAAAGAAGGACGGGCGCCTCACGATTGTTCAATGATCTGAGTTGGTCAGACGCCTATATGTCTGGTCGCCTATCTCAACAAAAAGCCCGGCATCGCTGCCGGGCTTTCGCGTTTTATCTTCTGGAAAAGAAGCAGATAACTTAATCGTCGTTCTGCTGCTTGAGAGCAGCACCCAGGATGTCGCCAAGAGACGCGCCGGAGTCGGAAGAGCCGTACTGAGCGACAGCTTCTTTTTCCTCTGCGATTTCCAGCGCCTTGATGGAGACGGAAACCTTGCGGGTTTTCTTGTCGAACTGAGTGATGCGGGCATCGAACTTGTCGCCGACGGAGTATTTTTCCGGGCGCTGCTCGTCGCGGTCGCGGCTGAGATCGGCGCGGCGGATGAACGCGACCAGATCGCTGTCGGCGATCTTGACGTCCAGACCTGCGTCTTTGATCTCAGTCACTTCACAGGTCACGACGGAGTTCTTGCGCAGCTCGCCGGCCGCACCGGATTCCATCGGATCGCCGGAGAGTTGCTTGATGCCGAGAGAGATGCGCTCTTTCTCAACATCAACATCAAGAACGATGGCCTTGACCATGTCGCCCTTCTTGTACTCTTCGATGACCTGTTCGCCCGGACGGTTCCAGTCCAGATCGGACAGGTGAACCATGCCGTCAACGTCGCCGTCGAGGCCGATGAAGAGACCGAATTCGGTCTTGTTCTTCACTTCGCCTTCAACTTCGGTGTTGATCGGGAACTGCTCAGCAAACGCATCCCACGGGTTCTGCAGTGTCTGCTTCAGGCCGAGAGAGATGCGGCGTTTGACCGGATCGACTTCCAGGATCATCACTTCGACTTCCTGAGAAGTGGAAACGATTTTGCCCGGATGGACGTTCTTCTTCGTCCAGGACATTTCGGAAACGTGGATCAGGCCTTCGATGCCCGGCTCCAGTTCGACGAATGCACCGTAGTCGGTGATGTTGGTCACACGGCCGTTGAACTTGGCTTCGATCGGGTACTTGGCTTCGATACCATCCCACGGATCAGCTTCAAGCTGCTTCATGCCGAGGCTGATGCGGTGCGTGTCCTGGTTGACGCGAATGATCTGAACCTTGACGGTCTGACCGATCGTGAGAACTTCGGACGGATGGTTGATGCGGCGCCACGCGATGTCGGTGACGTGGAGCAGGCCATCGATGCCGCCGAGGTCGACGAATGCACCGTAGTCGGTGATGTTCTTGACGACACCCTCGACAGTGTGGCCTTCCTCGAGGCTCTGGACCAGTTCCGAACGCTGCTCGGCACGGGTTTCCTCCAGAACGACACGGCGGGACACAACGATGTTGCCGCGGCGCTTGTCCATTTTCAGGATCTGGAACGGCTGAGGAGTGTGCATCAGCGGAGTGACGTCGCGCACAGGACGGATGTCCACTTGCGAGCGCGGCAGGAAGGCAACAGCGCCATCCAGATCGACGGTGAAGCCGCCCTTGACCTGGTTGAAGATCTGGCCGTTGACTTTTTCGTTGGCTTCGAAGGCCACTTCCAGACGAACCCAGCTCTCTTCGCGGCGCGCTTTTTCGCGCGACAGAACGGCTTCGCCGAGGGCGTTTTCGACACGCTCCAGGTAGACTTCGACTTCGTCGCCGACGTTCATTTCGCCATCACGGCCTTTTGCGCCGAATTCCTTCAGCGGCACGCGGCCTTCGACTTTCAGGCCAACATCGATGACGGCCAGGTCTTTTTCGATAGCAACGACGGTGCCTTTGACAACAGCACCTTCATAGAGGTCGTTCTGGACAAAGGACTCTTCAAGAAGAGCAGCAAAGTCTTCCATGGAGGGATTAAAATCGGTCATAGATACTCCTAGCGCCTTTTGGCGCGCCGCCGGCAGGTTGGTGTTGCACTCCGGAGCTTCTGTCTCCCGGAACCGACGTTTCGTCTGGTTCTTCCACTTGTTGCCAAGCGGGCCGGCGGGGCGGGAAACACAAAATCCGGTCTCGTCACAGGGCGCGAAAATACGCACTGCCGAAGATTCGTGTCCATTTCTGAACATTAAGGCCCTGAGGGCGGGTTCCTCGAAAGATGCGCCGAAAGGGGCACACTGGAAGTGAGCCCCACGTCATCGTTCGTTTATGCAGCCTTGGAAATGATATCCACAGCCGCTTGGAACGCTGCTTCTATATCCATTTCCGTGGTGTCAAGCAAGACCGCATCGTCCGCTTGTTTCATCGGGGCCACAGTTCGCTGGCTGTCCCGTTCGTCCCGGCGCTTCAAATCCTCCAGAACAGAGGCGTAAGTTGCCTCCTGGCCCTTGGAGAGCATTTCGTCTGTGCGCCGCCGGGCCCGGGCTTCCGGGCTCGCGGTTACGAACAGTTTCACCGTTGCATCCGGGCAAACAACTGTCCCGATATCCCGCCCGTCCAGAACCGCGCCTGGAGGTGTTTCAGCAAAGCGTCTTTGGAGGTCGACCAGCTCTTGCCGAAGCGCACCGAGCACGGCGACCCGCGAAGCAGCCTCGCCTATCTCATGCGCGGATAGGACGGACTTGTCCATCTGAGCCAGGTCAAGATTGCGCGCTATTTCGACCGCGATCGCTTCATCGCCGAGCGGCAAACCCTTGGCTAAAAGTGCGGCGGCCACGGCGCGGAACGTGAGCCCGGTGTCCAGGTGGCGCAGTTCGAAATGCTCGGCCAGCCGCCGCGCAAGGGTGCCTTTTCCCGAGGCGGCCGGACCGTCTATCGCGATGATCATGCAGCCTCGCTTGAATTTGCCGAGATCTTGGCGCCCATCTTTTCAAAAAGGGATGTGAAGGTTGGAAAGCTCGTCTGTATGACGGCACCGTCGTCGACCGTGACCGGCTTGTGGGCTGCCATGCCAAGGACGAGGAACGACATCGCAATCCGGTGATCCAAATGGGTTGTGACCGTTCCGCCACCAATGTTGTTGGCGCCGCCGGTGACTGTAAGGGTGTCTTCTGTCTCGACACACGGTATGCCGTTTGCTTCAAGGCCGCGGGCGACAGCTGCAAGACGGTCTGATTCCTTTACCCGTAGTTCGTCCAGCCCCGGCATGAACGTGTCGCCTTCAGCAAATGCTGCAGCAATAGCCAGAACTGGGTATTCGTCGATCATGGACGGAGCACGGCTCGCCGGGACGGTAATGCCCTTCAGGTGGCTCGCCTTGACATGAATGTCGCCCAGCTCTTCGCCGCCGGTCTCACGGCGGTTCAAAATCTCAATTTTACCGCCCATCTCGATCAAGGTAGTGATCAGGCCTGTCCGGTGCTCGTTTAACAGAACACTTTCAATCGTAACGTCGGAGCCCGGCGTGATCAGCGCTGCAACAATCGGGAAGGCGGCCGAGGACGGATCGCTTGGCACTTCGATATCTTGAGGTTCCAGTTCGGGTTGACCTGTCAGCTTGATGACACGCTCGCCAGCCTCATTGAGTGACACCGAAATGTCGGCGCCGAACCCTTTGAGCATCTTTTCCGTATGATCCCGGGTGGCGATCGGCTCAATCACCGTGGTGACGCCCGGAGCGTTCAGTCCGGCCAGAAGCACCGCTGATTTCACCTGAGCGGATGGCATCGGCACGCGGTAAGTGATCGGCAGAGCCTGTTCCGGACCCTTGATGGACGCGGGCAGACGGTCGCCATCGCGTGCGATGACATTGGTGCCCATGTCGCGGAGTGGGTTGAGGACGCGGCCCATAGGACGTTTTGAAAGCGATGCGTCGCCGACAAATGTCGCTGCGATATTATGGCTTCCGAGAATTCCCATGGTCAGGCGGACGCCCGTTCCCGCATTGCCAAAGTCGATCACGCTTTCCGGTTCCAGCAGACTGCCAAGTCCGATACCGTCAATCGTGTAAGTGCCGTCAGCCTGCTTGTTGATGACAGCGCCAACCGCGCGCATGGCTTCTGCGGTTGCCAGAACATCTTCCGATTCAAGAAGGCCTTTGACCGTTGTGCGTCCGACCGCGAGTGCGCCAAACATCAAAGATCTGTGGGAAATGGACTTGTCGCCAGGCACTTTGATTGTGCCTGTCAGGGGCGCGCCTGCGCTGGAAGTGAGCGGCAAGGGCGAGGATTCATGTGACATATTGAATGTCCGCGATGTTAACGGGTTGTCAAAAGGTGCATCGTCCTATCACGAGGATGCGATGGCGTCATCTGTTCGCGCGCTTGAAATTTCCGCCACAACGTGCAGAAAAATTGGCACACGGGACAGAAAACGGTGATTTCGCTTTGACACATGCCTGTTGTTAGGGCTATGGGCGGCGCCATCAAGAAAAACCGGCCTCATGAGGCCATGCACATGAAGAAGGGTGAGCACAGTGGCAAAACCTGAACTTGGCACAAAGCGGCTGTGCGCAAGCTGCGGCGCTAAATACTACGACCTCAACCGTGATCCGGTGACATGCCCCAAATGTGGTACGATTTTCGAAGTGGTCATGACGTCCCGCGCCGCCAAGGCGGCGAAAGTCGTTGAGACCAAGGATGACGATGAAGAGGAAGAAGACACCGCTGCTGCTCCGGAAATCGTGACGCTGGAAGAAGCGGATGCAGAGGCTGAAGGCGGTGACGATGATGTGCCGGATATCGACGGTGATGACGTCGAGCTGGACGAAGACGATGCGTCTGACGATGATGTCTTTATCGATGACGAAGATGAAGACGACGATGCTGTGCCGGGCATCCGCGTTGAAGTTGACGACGATCCGGACCGCTAATAGGTATTAAAAAGCGGCGGTTTTCCGCCGCTTTTCATTTTCCACAGGGGGGTATACAATTCCCTCCAATTTCTGCTTGATCTTCGGGGGCAGGGTGACTATGTTCCGCCTCCATCGACAGCCGGTGACCCATACCGGCGCCGTCTGGTAAGGGGCCTTAGCTCAGCTGGGAGAGCGCTTCGCTGGCAGCGAAGAGGTCAGGGGTTCGATTCCCCTAGGCTCCACCATTTTTCTATCCCAAGCGAAAAGCAATGTGTTCTGATTGGCGCCTGTGTTTGCGGATGAGCCGACTTCGGTTCCTGCCATAGGCTCTCGGTTCTAGAACCATCCATATCACCGCTCATGCTTTGACGGGTGCCGGGTGTCCGCCTACCTAAACGCCGGCCAAGCAGCTAAACGCTGCACCTATATTTCCTGCGAGTCTGTCGTCATATTTTCGCATTGATGTGTCATTTGTCTCAATCGTTGCCCAGTTGTATGCGCGAAAACTGATCAGGTGCGCCTCGGGTCTGCTCCGTGTGTGGACCTGATGAATGCCCTATTGATAAATCATTGATCCATATAACTTTATTTGATCAGTTGTGCCGAAGAAGCGCATCAGACAGCTCCCGAAATCTCAAAATTCTGTCCGTCGCTTGATGTTCATATGAGCGTCATATAACGTTCATATGAAAATAATAACAAACGCAGGTGTTAAGTTTTACAGCGCTGACCCCTCCGGAAAATTGGGACAGCGACCAACCAACTGCTGATCAGGGCTTATGCCTTTTGATATGGGAGCGTGAACTATGGCTTATCGTAAGACCGCTGCGGGCATCGTTGCTGCAGCTGCCCTTCTGGGCACATCTACAGTTTCATATGCTGCGACCGAGATTTCCTGGTGGCACGCAATGGGTGGTGCACTGGGTGAAGCAACCGTTGAAATCGCCAACGGCTTCAACGCTTCTCAGGATGTTTGCCAGATCACTCCGGTTTACAAAGGCACTTACGAAGAGACCCTGACGGCCGGCATCGCGGCATTCCGCGCTGGCGAGCAGCCGAACATCATTCAGGTCTTCGATGCCGGTGCGGCCACTGTTATCGGCGCTAAAGGCGCTGTTGTTCCGGCTCAGGACATCCTGGAAAACGCAGGCGTTGACTTCAACATCGAAGACTATGTTGCCGGTGTTCGTTACTTCTACGCCGATAGCGACGGCAAAATGATCGGCATGCCGTTCAACTCCTCCACTCCGATCCTCTACTACAACGTAGACGCATTGGAAAAAGCTGGCGTTGACGCTCCGAAGACTTGGGAAGAGTTCATCGAAATCGCGCCGAAGCTGAAAGAAGCTGGCTACGTGCCGCTCGCTCAGTCTCACCTGCCGTGGATCTTTACCGAGAACTTCAAGTCCCGCCATAACCTGCAGTTTGCAACCAACAACAATGGTTATGACGGCGCAGAAGGCACTCAGCTGGTCTTCGGTGAGCCGATCAAGAACCACTTCACTGCTGTCAAAGGCTGGCTGGACGATGGTCTGTTCGGTTACTACGGCACTGGCTGGGGCGACAACCAAACCCCGTTCAACGAAGGCAAGGTTGCCATGTGGCTCGGTTCTTCGGGCTCCTTCGGCGGCATCCAGAAAACTGTTGAGTTCCCGTTCTCCGCGACATACCTGCCTTACTGGGACGCTGTTGAAGGTGCTGGCACCGGTACCTTCATCGGTGGTGCTGCGCTCTTCTCCATGTCTGGCAAGCCGGAAGCAGAAAACAACTGCACCGCGTCCTTCTTCGAGTATCTGGCTTCTCCGGAAGTTCAGTACAAGTGGCACAAAGACACCGGCTATGTGCCGATCACAAACGCTGCATACGAATTGGCTGAGAAAGACGGCTACTACAAAGAAGCACCTGCTGCTGAAATCGGCATCAAGCAGCTGACCCTTCCGGGTGGCGACTGGACCAAAGGCTACCGCATGGGCTTCTACGTCCAGATCCGTGACGTGATGAACCGCGAATACGGTAAGATCATGTCTGGTGAGACCTCTGTTGAAGACGCTTTCGCAGCCATCGAAGACGAAGGCAACAAGCTTCTTGAGCGCTTCGCCAAGACCACAGCCAACTAAGCCGACCTGACCAATCCAAGATGGGGGCGCGCCATGCGCCCTCATTTCTCTGTTTCAACAGCGGATTGCCTGCTTGCGGCAGTCCGCTGTTCACCTTTCCGGTGCCTTGATGAAAAAAGTCCAGTTTCAGTCGCGGACCGTGCCATTCTTGCTGCTTCTGCCGCAATTGGCCATCGTGACCATCTTCTTCCTCTGGCCCGCGGCCGAGGCGGTGCAATCGTCCTTCTATCTGGAAGACCCTTTCGGCTTCGGCGCGACTTTTGTCGGCATGGACAATTTCACTGACACGTTGACATCATCTGATTATGGGCGGGTAGCACGTTTCACTGGCGTGTTTACTTTCTTTGTCACCTTCTTGTCGCTTGGCATTGCGCTTTTGCTGGCCGTCAAGGCGGACAAGGTGCTCCGTGGCGCATCCTCGTATAAGACGCTCTTGATGTGGGTTTACGCGGTCGCGCCGCCAGTCGCCGGTCTGATTGGTGTGCTGCTATTCGATCAGCATGTTGGGCCCATCACGGAATTTTTTGCGCTTCTTGGCTGGGACATGCAAATCGGGGTCAGTTTCTTCGACACAAGCTTTGCTATGACCGTCACGGCCGTGTGGAAGCAGGTGCCGGTAAACTTCATTTTCTTCCTGTCGGGTTTGCAAGGGATTTCCAAATCCGTTCAGGAAGCAGCAAGCATCGATTGCCGTTCGGGCTTCCGGCGGTTCTGGACGGTCACATTCCCGCTTCTGGCGCCGACCGGTTTCTTCCTTTTGATCATCAACATCACCTACGCGTTTTTCGACACGTTCGGCATTATCGATGTTGTTCTGAAAGGCGAGCCCGGCAACAACCCTGTAACGCTCGTTTACAAGGTCTATCTGGACGGGTTCCGCGGCAATGATCTCGGTGGTTCCTCGGCACAATCGGTGATCCTGATGCTGCTCGTGTTCATCCTGACAGTCATCCAGTTCCGCTTGATTGAGCGGCGCGTCCATTACACTTGAGGACCGGCGATGAACAACAAGCTTCACCTCTCCGACCATCTAGTTCTGCTTGCCGGTGTGTTTTTCATGGTCACGCCTGTCTTGCTGACCTTTATCACCAGCACGCATGACGCCATCACGATTTACCGGGAAGGGGTTCAGTTTCTCCCCGGTGATCAGTTCCTGCAAAACTATGAAACGGTCTTGTTCCGGGCAGGCGGCTTTACCAAAGAAGTCGACGGCTTCGTCATGCTGAAGAATTCGCTGATCCTGGGGCTTGGATTTGCAATCGGCAAGATCGTTATCTCGATGCTTGCGGCTTATGCGATCGTGTACTTCCGCTTTCCTTTTGCGTCTCTGTGCTTCTGGGTGATCTTTTCGACCCTGCTGCTGCCGCTGGAAGTCCGCATTCTGCCATCTTACGAGATCGTGCAGTCGCTCGGCATGGTGAACACTTATTCCGGCCTGATCGTTCCGTTGATTGCTTCGGCAACGGGGACCTTCTTCTTCCGCCAGTTTTTCCTGTCGGTCCCAGATGAGCTTCTGGAGGCGGCCCGGATTGATGGCGCAGGTCCCTGGAAATTCTTCAAGGATATACTTGTGCCGCTCTCCAAGACAATGATCGCGGCCATCTTCATAATCATGTTTGTCTACGGCTGGAACCAGTATCTGTGGCCGACCCTGATGACCACGGATGAAAGCCTGTTCACCCTGGTGCGTGGGATTAAACAAATCATGCAGGTTTGGGTCGGGTCTCAGATCCCGGCATTCAACGAGGCCATGGCGCTCGCGATCCTGGCCATGCTTCCGCCCGTGATCGTGGTGATCGTCTTCCAAAGCTGGTTTGTCAAAGGGCTCGTCGAGAGCGACAAGTAAGGAAAACAATAATGGCAACTATCACGCTCGACACAGTCCGGAAGGTGTATGCCGGTAACGTGGAAGCCGTCAAAGGCGTGTCCATCGATATCGCAGATGGCGAATTCATCGTTCTGGTTGGCCCGTCTGGCTGCGGCAAGTCCACCTTGCTGCGCATGGTCGCAGGCCTGGAAGACATTACCACTGGTGAAGTCAAAATCGGGGACCGCCTGGTCAACAATGTTGATCCGGCTGACCGCGACATTGCCATGGTGTTTCAGAACTATGCGCTCTACCCGCATATGTCGGTTTACAACAACCTTGCTTACGGTTTGAAGAACCGCGGCATGGCGAAAGACGAAATCGACCGGCGTGTTAAGGAAGCAGCCGGTATCCTTGAAATCGGGAATTTCCTGGACCGCAGGCCACGTCAATTGTCCGGTGGCCAGCGCCAGCGCGTGGCCATGGGCCGCGCGATTGTCCGGGAGCCCGCCGCATTTCTGTTTGACGAGCCGCTCTCCAACCTGGACGCCAAACTGCGCGTTCAAATGCGGGTTGAAATCAAGCGTCTTCAGCGCTCGCTGGGCACAACAAGCGTCTACGTAACGCACGATCAGCTGGAAGCCATGACGCTCGCGGACCGCTTGGTGGTTCTCAATGGCGGCGTAATTGAGCAAATAGGATCACCGATCAGCGTTTATGACAAACCTGCCTCGACATTTGTCGCAAGCTTCATCGGCTCGCCCGCAATGAATCTCTTGCCTGTCACGGTCAGGGATGGTGGGCTGGCGCTCACAAACGGCAGCGGTCTGTCCGGCAAAAACGCAAATGGCGCAGACAGCTATACCGTGGGTGTGCGTCCGGAACACTTCGAAGTCGTAGAAACAGCATCTGCGGATGCCGCCGTCACGGCTGATGTGACTGTGAACGTGCTTGAGCCCGTTGGAGCCGAAAGTTTTCTCTATGCCAGCTTCGGCGAAGGCGGGCCGGAAATCGTGGTCCGGGTCTCAAGCCATGCGCAGTATCAGCCGGGACAGAAACTGGTGTTGCAGGCTATGCCGGAAGACGTGCATTTCTTCGACGCGGACACCGGTAAACGGATCGACTGACACGTCTCTGTTTTTGAGGCGGGCGGCAATACGAGGGTCGGCCTGCCTTGACCAAACCACCCCGAGCAATCGGGGTGGTTTTTTTTAAGCATCCGTTGATCGTCCTGCGGCAGGCCTCCTGACGGGAGGATGTCAGGAGGACTTGAGCCGGTGTCTGGATAAAGCGGGCGTTTTTTGTCACACCGGTGGGCCAACAGCATCAGGACTTTTCATGGAGCCCTTCAAGAACAATCTGTCCGCTGACTTGGTTCGCCAGCTCGGCAGACAATTTGCCAAAAATTGCGCCACCTTTGATCAGACAGGTTTTGAAAGTCAGGTGCTCGGCTCCATAGAGCCTTTGGAGCTGAAGCAAAGGGCGCGCCTGATTGCGGATACCGCGCATCAATATCTCCCGATGGATCTCGAGGAGCGGTTCAAAATTTTGAAAGCCGTCCTGCATCCCAATACCGAAATTGCATTTGACCGGCACAGCGACGACCAGGGTATCCGCGGATGGGGTATCATGCCCCTGGGGATGATTGTTTCAGACTGGGGGCTTGACGGTTTTGAGGCTTCATTTGCTCTTTTGAAAGAGATGACCAAGCGGGCGACAGCGGAGTTCGATGTCCGGCCATTCTTGGCGAAGGATCAGGAGCGCGCATTGGCCATCATGGCGCCTTGGACTGAAGATGACTGTGTTCACGTCAGGCGCTTGGTATCGGAAGGGACACGGCCCCGTCTACCGTGGGGCATGCAGCTCAAACAGCTTGTGAAAGATCCCGCGCCAACACTTCCTCTCTTGGAGAGGCTGAAGGATGACCCTGAGGAATATGTCCGGCGATCTGTCGCAAACCATTTGAATGACATTGCAAAGGATCACCCGGACCTTGTTGCCGGCATTGCTGCAAATTGGTTGAAAGGCGCTGACAAGAACCGCGAGAAGCTCGTCAAACATGCTTGCAGAACGCTCATCAAGTCGGGTCACCCGGCAACCTTGAAGGCCTTCGGTCTCAATCCGCCAGAGCTTCAATTCGAGGGGCCAAGCCTGGCCGAAACCTCGATCTGTTTTGGATAGGGTTTGGAGTTCTACATCGACCTCCAATCTGCCTCCGCCGAACGGCAGGACCTCGTTGTCGACTATGTGCTGCACTTCAGGAAGGCGAATGGCAAGCTTGCGCCCAAGGTTTTCAAGTGGACACGCTTGCAACTGGAGCCTGGAGAGCGCAGCCAACTCAATCGTTCCCATGCAATTGTACCCATCACGACCCGTGTTTATCATCCGGGGACACAAGCGATCAGCGTCCGGATCAACGGACAAGACTTTGGCTGGACTGAGTTCGAGTTGATCATGCCCGGCCATAAAGAGACAAAGGTTCCGGGCTAATCAACCAGATGCTGACCTCAAAACCATTGTAGCTTCGGCTCTTGGCGCGCGTTCGGAGACCAGGACGGATTGGCGCTGTCGAGATCAACATCACCGGCGACACCATCTATCTGGCCTTCGTCCGAACTTTGCCAGATTGCATAGGTCGCCCAAGGGGCGGGTATCTCAGGCGTGTCGGCTGCAGTGTAGTCGGCAATCCAAAGCGGGCACTTTGAAAAATCGGGATTGTTCAACCCGTCCCAAAACGCGGGTGAGACGTAAATCATGGGAGTGCAGCCGATCTGTTGCGCCAACAACGTCACCAGATGCTGCAGCGCGAATATGTACGTCGAGGTACTCACACCTTGCATCTCTTCGCAATCTATCGCTGGCGGCAGGTCGATCTCCGGATCAAACCCCACGGATTGCAGCTGGGAAATGAGCAAGTCGGCCTGGTTCAAAAAACTGTCCGTTGGCAGAAAGAAGTGGTAGGCCCCGCACAGGATGCCGTTGTTCTTGCATCCCGCCCAGTTGGTCTGGAACAACGGATCCATTTCCGTGTCGCCTTCACTCGCCTTGATCATGGCAAAATCAATAGTGTTGCCAACGGTTTCCCAACTGATCGTGCCTTGATAGTGGGACACGTCGATACCGGCACCGGTCCATGAATTCATCGCTGATCCCCGTCTGCGCATAAATCAACGGGCGTCAAATTCGACCGGATTTAACGCCTAAAGCCGATTGAGTGTGAAATGGTCGAGCACCTTTGGGCGCTTCTAGCAAAGCGCCTGATGCCCTCGTGCTGCAGGGAAAGACGCGGGAACGGAATTTATGTGAGGGCCTTGAGCCGCAACATTCCGAAAATGCCGGCCAGCGGGCCGAGTGCCATGACGAAAAAGACAACGGGCCACCCGATGCTGTCGGCCGCGAGCGGCGTCAATTGAACAGTGAAAAAAGTAAGGGCGAAACCAAGGGCCGTTTGGAAAGTCATCAAGCTGCCGGCTTGATCGGCAGGTGCATAGTCCGCCACGAGGGCGGAGAACTGCGCAGAATCCGGCAGGATGGCGGCTCCCCAAATGAGGGCGCATAGGATGACCAGCCAGACCGGTCCGCCAAAGCTTAAAGCGGAGGCAAGCGCCGCGGCGCAGCTTATGACCATCGCCAGGATCGCGATGTTTGCTTTCCCGACCTTGTCCGCAACTAGCCCTGCGCCAATGCAGGCAACGCCTCCGGCCGTAATCGTTAAAAACGCGATGAGGCGGGAGAGCGGCAGGGCCTCCTCCCATGGCATTTGAACCGAAAAACTTGCAGCCAACGCAACGCCGATCCAGGCCCACATTGCGTAGAGTTCCCACATATGACCGAGATACCCTGCATAAGCGTAACGGATTTTTCGGTTTGTCCAGGCCGTCGTAATGGCGCTGAGTTTCATGCGTTGGGCTTTTGCATGAAACGGCCCAAGGGACGTCGCCAGGCAGAGGATGCCGCCTGCGGCTGAGGCCAGCGAAGCAACGGTGAGGCTCCAGCGCCAGTCCGTCCCCCCCAAGAGCGCCAGAAGATGAGGGGCAGCGGAACCGAACGTGAGCGCTCCCACCAGTGTTCCGACCAGAAAACCCCGGTCCTTTTGACCCCAGCCAACGGCGATTTTCATCCCCACCGGATAAACACCTGCAAGTAGGACGCCAGTTGCAAAGCGGGCGGCGATTGACAGAGCACCGCCCGGTTCCACCACTAGCAGGCTTGCATTGAAGCCTGCTGCCAAAATTGCACTGGCGGCGAAGAAGTGGCGCGGGTCAATCCGGTCGGCGAGACCCAAAAGCGCTGACGCCAGGGCCCCGGCGACAAATCCGATCTGGACGGCGCTCGACAAAGCGGCCTGTTGAAACTCGGTTATCTGAAACTCGCGGGAGAGATCCGGAAGGATCGCAGCCGACATGAACCAAAGGCTCATTGCGGCGATTTCGGCAATCATCAGGAGACTGAGCGACCGCCATTTGCCGGCAAATTCATGCGCCAAGACCTAGCTCTTTCTTCTGCTTTTTTGTCAGCTTGGCCGCAATGATTTTATGGGCTTCCTTCAGATAAGCCTTCAGGTCGTCATCGGAAATCGTCGATGCCGTCTCACGCTGTACCCACTTGGCGCGTGCCAGGTATGGTGCTGGTATAACCCCGTCCTGCTCGATCAAAAGCGCGTAGGAAATATCGGAGCATTTGAAACTGATCTTGTCTTGCTGGCCGGCCCCCCAGCGTGAGCAGACCGTAAAAATCTTTCCGCCGACCTTCCAAACCGAGGCATTGCCCCACTGAACGACATTTGTCGTGGCGGGCAGAGCGCTACAAAACAGGTCGAATTCTTCACGGGTCACTCGGGTTATCTCAGCGGAATTTGGAAGGCTTGGACGAAAGGACGGCTGACAGTGACGTTTTCAGCGCTCGCATGCAAGGTCTAAACCATCTGAATAAAAAGATGGATTTGACCAAACGCGCCCTGGCCTCGTTCTGACGCCGCACCGCTTCATGGCGGTGCTGAATGTGCTCCGGCAGCGGCTCCGGCCAAAGCTCCCATTTTGCCGGATAAAGCGGACCGGCAGAGGTGTGGCTATGTTTTGAACTGCCTCGCTTTGAAGTACGCTGCTGAATTGCGCATATGAAACAAATATGCATCTTTAAGATCCATTCTAACATAAGGCTCGCTTGGATCTTTACTAAGGCCCGGAAATCTGGAGAAGCGGAAGACTGTGAAACAGAGATTAAAGTTTCAAAAATGAAACAAACTTTGAGCTGGGATGATCTCCGCTTGTTTCTGTCGGTCGCCCGCGCAGGTGGACTTGCCGGTGCTGCAAGCGCGACGGGAATAAGCCCCGCAACTTTGAGCCGACGGGTTGCCGCGCTTGAACGGGCGCTTGGCGCCCGCCTGGTGGAACGGGGAGCGCGAGGCTACGAGTTGACGGAAAGCGGGCACGAACTTGTCCGCCAGGCCCAGGATATGGAGCAGGCAGCCCAATTGATTGGGCGATGGAGCCAGGGAAAGAGTGCCATACGGCGTGTTCGCATTTCTGCCGGGGATTGGACCATGCGATTGCTGATTGACCATATCGATGAGTTCTGGGGACCAGACGCATCCTGGTGCCCCGAGTTCTTATCGGATATGCGGGACCGCGATATCGCCCGACGTCAGATAGATATCGGTATCCGCAACCGGCGGCCGGTGCAGGAATGGCTAGCAGGGCAGAAGGTGGGCACCGTTCAATTTGCCGTGTTCAAATCGAAACGCGATTTATCCAGCGGCCAGCATGTTTGGGTGGAGCTGGTCGAAGATGATGCGAACACGCCGACAGGGCTATGGCTCCGCGAGCGCGGACATGAGGGACCGACAGTCACGGTCAACAAAGCGAATTTGGCACTTTCCCTTGTTCGGCAGGGTAAAGCCCGAATGGTGTTGCCGATTTTTGCGGGTGCCGCCTTTCCCGATCTGGTTCAGATAGGGGATCCTATCGAGGAATTGCAAACGGAACGCTGGATTGTCACTCATCATGAGGAAAGACACGAGCCTGCCGTAAGGGCGGCGTCCCGGGGGATTTTAAAACTGTTGCGGTCCAATCCGATTTTGAAGCCCTAATCCGGACTGCCGGACAGGTGGTCTACCCGAACGCTCGAGCAATAAATGCCCGCTTCTTGATTCAAAATTAACAAGTCTCCATATTCAATAGCGAAGGGAGCGGGATGCTCCTGCCCGGATGCCTCTTGGTAGGGTCTGGGCGCAAGGTCGCTTCGACAAGGACTTTGAGGGTGACACGTATGTCAGCGTTTTCTAGCCCATTAATGCTTGGGTTCGACGATATTGAGCGGGTTCTCGACCGCGTATCCAAAGCCGCAAATGATGGTTATCCGCCCTATAACATTGAAAGGCTTCCGAAAGAGGAAGGCCAAGGTGATGTTATCCGGATTACACTCGCGGTGGCCGGGTTCACGCGGGATCAACTGGATGTTTCGGTTGAGGAAAGCCAGCTTGTGATCCGCGGGCGCCAGTTGGATGACAAGTCCCGGCAATATCTTCACCGCGGTATCGCCGCTAGGCAGTTCCAACGGGCTTTCGTTCTGGCCGAGGGGATCGAGATCCTCGGAGCCGACCTCAAGGATGGTCTACTGTCAATCGATCTCGCGCGCCCGGAGCCCGAAAAGGTCATCCGAAAAATAGAAATCTCCAGCGGCGAATAACATTCGTTAGCCAACATATGGAGACACACTGATGCACGATCCCAACACTCCGGCCTGGGCAGATGGGCCTTTCCTGTCCGAATACATGTCTGTTGATGAGCTCATCGAGCTTGGCACAGGTGATGTCGCTTATATCAAGCCGATCAAGGCGAAGGACCTGAAGGAAATGTTCCCTGAGGTTCCCATGCTTCAGGACAATATGACGCTCTATGCACTGCTCAATGCGGATGGCACGCCGATCCTGCTGGCGGATAGCCGCGAAGCAGCGGTTGCCAACGCCTTCGAACAAGACTTGGAGATGGCGTCTCTGCACTGAGGGACACAACTCAAAGAAACAAAAACACCGGTCCTTTGACCGGTGTTTTTGTTTGAGGAGATGGAAGGCGGCAACTGCCTTCATGTGAGCGCGGGTTGCTTTGATTTCGTCCCGTCTTGATCCTGGGCAGGATTCGCTGCACCGGCGTGGTCTGGATCAAGCGTCTTTTTTGGGGGCGGCGGTTTGCGCCACGGCTCGCTCTTGTACCAGCCAACCAGATAGGCGACGGCAATCAAGGCAAGGAAACCGGCCAAATTTGTCAAGACCTGCGGCAGCCATTCGCCCCGGCCCCAAACCATGTCACGAAGGATTGCAAATGCCTGCGCGAAGACAAGGCTGGCCATGAAAACGGCAAGGGACTGTTGCCCGACCTTTTGAACGACGCCGACAAATCCGTTCCAGATCTTGCCATGCCCGATCAGGCGTTTTCCGTGCTCGCCCGCGGCAACCCAGGCCAGATAGGCGAGCGCCAGAAAATGCACATACCGGAACAGACCGAATTCGGTCTTCACCCAGAGCGGGCGGATTGCTTCCCGGACGTCCCGCGCCCAAGCCAGATCCAGATGGTTTTCGCCAAAAACCCGGAAGTAAGCGAACGGAATGGTTGCGGCCACAGTGAAGGCGCACAGGAGGATCAGCTTTTTGTTCACCGGCGGCGCAGGGATCCATCCCCGCATAAAGGCAAAACCGGTGAAAAATAACAGCTGCCAAGCGAAGGGATTGAAGAACCACTTCCGATCCGACCAAGGCTCGGCGGGAAGGTTAAGAAGGTCGAACTGCGAGGCCAGCCAAAGCGTGATTGAGACGGCAAACGCCAGCGGTACGGATACACGTGCAGCCAGCATGATCAGCGGAATCAGCGCCAGGATCACGATATACATGGGCAATATATCGAAATAATTCGGGACCCAGGTGAGCGTCATAATCCCAGGCAAGGCAACCGTGGTATTGTTAAAGAGATGCCAAAGGTTTAAGGAAACGACGTAGTCCTGTGTCAGGCCGCAGCAGTCCTGAAGAAATCCGCTTTCGTGAACCATGACCAGGCCGACCGCGATAATCAAAAACTGGCCGATATGGGCCCAATAAACCTGCCACATGCGGTGTAGGATGCGCGCAGCCCCAATGCCCCAGCCGTGGATTTCAAAGATCTTTCCAAAAGCAAGAGCTGACGCCATACCGGAGCAGAAGACAAAGATCTCGGTCGCGTCCGAGAAGCCGAACCGGGCCGGGATCCAAAGCGTCCACCAATTCCAGGGAACATGCGCGATGTAAATGATGAACATGCCGATCCCCCGGAAGAAATCCAGCCGAGGGTCGCGGGGGCGTCTAGGTTGTGAATGCGCGTTCACTGTCAATCCAGCAAATGAGGGTCGTGTTTTGAGAATGCGTTATAGTGTCAAATAGAACCGGCGGCGCGAAGTTTTTCATCTTCCATCACGCGCTCGGCCCGGCGCATTTTTTCGCAGATTTCGAGCCGTTGTTCTGCAAACCGGTCAAGCGCTCCGCGTTTGTGCGCCCTGTCTTTCAAAAGCGTCTCCGCCTCGCTTGAAAGACCTGCGCGCAAAGCGGCATCAACCGTAATCCGTTCAAACACATCCCGCTGGGCGTGGGAGCCGCCGATCTTATAGAGGCTGTCGCGGGACGATGTCAGCATGCTGAAGGCAGAGGCGTAGTTGCCGCGCCGGTATTGCTCCAATCCCAGAGCCGTCGGTAGGCCTGTTTCATGGGTCACCCGGCCGATATCGTTCTCGCCTTGGGCACGTTCCTTCATGCTCAGAAGAAGCCGTTCGGTGCCCATGCGCCGCCCGCCATTCAAGAGGGCAAGGAGGTAATGAAGGTCGGCGAAGACATTGCAGCCGTCTTCAGCACGTTTATCGGAAAGTTGTGCGATCTCGTCCCAGCGTGATCCGACGTCTAGGCCGTCAAGTTCAAGCCGGACGAGCAGGGAGGCCGCATTTGAGATGTCGCGGTAGTCGTCGGTCTTGTCTTTGCGAATGTCGGCGTCGTAGAGCGCCAGCGCCTTATCCCCCTGACCTTGATCGAGATACATGAGCGCAAGGTGCCACCACACGTGGTAACCGAAGTTGTTGCAGTGGGTCCAGCCGTCCGGATGGTTTTCCAGCCAGCGGACACCTTCCTCGGAGCGCCCTGTCATGTCATGGACGTGAGCAACTGCATGAAGCCCCCACGCATCGTCACGGGCAAACTCCAGCCCCCGGCGGCCGGAGGCCTCGGCTTGCCGGTAGTCGCCGGTTTCTTCCAGAGAGAACGCATGACACCCGAGCAGGTAGCCGTAAGCCGGATGGGTCTCGGAATAGGCGGATTGGATCCGCTCGATCGATTGACGCATTCCGGCAGCATCGCCCAGCACAAAGCGGATGGCATGAACCAGTTTCATGATCAGCGCATCTTCGGGTGCCTTGATCAAGGCACCATCAAGAATGTCAGCTGCCCGGGATGGGTATCCTTCAAGCCAGGCCTCCAGCGCGTCCATAACCGACTGTTCTCGCGCGGTCACAGGCGTACCGAACGCAGACATGCGAGCTGTTTCCGAGCAGCTTTTTGCGGCGGCCAAGAGTTCTTTTCGGCCCAACAGCAAGCAAAAGAGACCTTTGACCGCATGCCCCAGAGCAAACTGCGGGGCGAGGTCCAAGCAAGTTTCCAAATGCTGCGGCGTGGTCTTCCCATGTGCCAAAAAAGCTTGGACCGCTGAATTCCAGGCTGTGACGGCTGGCTGGCTGGACAGGGTCAGGTCATATCCAAATTGATCGCTGAGACGCATGCTGTGCTTTCATAAGTTCGCCGAAGCTTGGTGACGCTTTGCCGTTAATCTAGCGGATTAGGCCCCAAAATCCGCAGCTTGCTCATGAACTGCAAAACACAAAAAGGTGTTGGCAGTGTGTATGACAGCTAAAGTGCGGATCATTGCGAAAATATGGCTTTAGGGGCAGTTTCGATGCCTAAACTTTCGGCATTCCATCAACGGGAACGGATGGGTTATGGCACCAAAAACACTAGCCCCGCAACGCTCCATTGCCTTCTGCGCTGGCCTGCTGATCGTCCTCGTCATGCTGTTGGCATATGGCGAAGCCGGCGCACGGCAGGCCATGGCTGTGTTGATTGGCAGCGTTGCCGGTATTGCACTTTATCACGCGAGTTTTGGCTTCACAGCTGCGTGGCGGAAGATCATAACCGAACGCCGAGGGGCCGGCTTGCGCGCCCAATTCGTTCTTATCCTGCTGACCAGTGCGGTTTCGTTTCCTCTGATTGCCTGGGGCAGTGATCTTGGCTGGCCGGCAGGCGGATTTGTGTTCCCTTTCGGCATCGCGGCTGCGGTGGGCGCCTTTATG
Organism: Roseibium denhamense; assembly: GCF_009711415.1. GTDB lineage: Bacteria > Pseudomonadota > Alphaproteobacteria > Rhizobiales > Stappiaceae > Roseibium > Roseibium denhamense. The sequence goes on along the minus strand of NZ_SMLZ01000106.1, from coordinate 83,369 downwards.
TTCGGTGTTGGCATGCAGTTGGGCGGAGGGTGCGGGTCGGGCACATTGTTCACGGCAGGCGGCGGCTCAACCCGGATGATGATCACGCTCGCCGCGTTCATTCTGGGATCGGTTGCCGCGACAGCCCACCTCCATGTTTGGGCGCAGCTTCCCCGTCTTCCAGCGCTGTCCCTGATCCGCGAACTTGGCCCGCATGCCGCTTTTGGTCTGACTGCATCCGTCCTGGGCGTTCTGGCCATCGCGACCGTTCTGGTGGAGCGGTCGGCACATGGAGCGTTGTCGCCTTCTCCGAAAACTGGAAGCATCTTAAGAGGCCCTTGGTCGCCAATGTTCGGAGCTGTCATGCTTGCCTTCGTCAGCATTGCGACATTTATCGTGGTTGGCCGGCCCTGGGGAATTACGTCCGCATTTGCGCTTTGGGGCGCAAAGGGTTTTGCGGCACTTGGGATCCCGGTCGAAACATGGCCGTACTGGACATGGCAGGGAGGTGCACTTGAAAGCTCCGTCTTTCGGGACACAACATCCGTCATGGATTTCGGCGTGATCCTGGGTGCCATGGCCGCAGCCGGATTGGCAGGAAGGTTTGCGCCGGTTTGGAGCCTGTCGGGACGGGATCTTGTCACCGCCATCGCTGGCGGGCTGCTTATGGGATACGGCGCGCGCCTCGCTTATGGCTGTAATATCGGCGCATATCTCGGCGGGCTTGTGTCCGGGTCCTTGCACGGCTGGTTATGGCTGCTGTTTGGGTTCGCCGGCAGCATGGCAGGAACCAAGCTCCGCGTGCGCCTTGGAATGTCATGAGACACGGGGGCGACACCAACTTGTGAGCTGAGATCATGCGTGTAGCGGATAGGATCGCGCTGACGCGCTAAGGAGACTGACGACATGCGACCAATTTTAATTCTCGCGGCACTAATCCTTTCCCTGCCGGTTGCAGGTCATGCACAGGCTCTAGATGATAGGAAAGGCTGGCAGGTCGTGCCGACACCTCACAGTTTTGCCGATCTCGTGCAGAGGGTGGAGACGGCGGTCAAGGCGGAAGGAATGCTGCTGGTAACGCAGGCAAGCGCTTCGGCCGGCGCAAAAGGCCGTGGAATCGATATTCCCGGCAACCGCGTAATGGGTGTTTTCCGGAATGATTATGCCTTGCGGATGCTGGAGGCATCCGTGGCGGCAGGCATTGAGGCGCCGATCCGCTTCTACGTCACAGAAAACACGGATGGAACCGCAACGCTTTCCTGGAAAACACCGGGTGCTGTTTTCTCGCCGTACTTTGAGGAGGGCGGTCAGCCGCTGGAAGATCTTGCCTTTGAGCTGGATCTGGTCTTCCTGTCGATTGCCGAACGCGCTGTTGCATCTGAGTGACAGCTGCACGGTTGCACGAATGTGCGGCAGGAAAGTCCAGTTTTTAGGCTTGAGAAATTTTTATGCTGGCCCCACCTTTCTTTGGTCTTTAACAGCAGAAAGGAGGTGTGCCCATGTCTAGTGAGTATCGGATCTTGGCCCAAAAGTCTGGGCGGAATGGAACGGTGCTGGAGCAGCCTCTGGTATTGAAAAGTTCCGCTGGGATCTGATCCGGATTTTAGGTCAAAACGATCTCATGGGAGGGCCGCATTGCGGCCCTCTTTTGTTGCGGTGAGGCAAACCGGGTACCGGTCAAGAAAAGCGCTGTGAAACTGATGCTTCACATGGGGATTTAAGTCAGAGAATCGGGCGTTTTCCTCCAAATGCCCAAATAGCCTTAACCACTCCCCAATCGATCAGCATTGGGACTTAAGTCGGCGCCGATTTATTGCCCGCAGAACTAGACCAGCCCAACGGCTTTACGCACGTCCTCATCCCGCAAAGAGCAATCGGTTCCCCTGTAAGCATCGCCTGCCGGAGTACAGAGCCAGCATATGGCCTGCCCGACCCAATCGGCAGGGATATGAACTGCGGGATCAAGCTGGCTTACCGGATTGATCCCGGATGCCTTGATATCCACCTGCATTTGCGTGGCAACTGTGCCCGGGCTCAGTCCGACGATCCGCAGTCCCTTGTCGCCAAACTCTTTGTCTGCACACCGTGTCAAAGACAGGGCGGCGGCCTTCGATGAACAATAGTGGCTCCAACCTTCCAGGGCACCGGTCGCCGCTCCGGAACTGATGTTGACAATGGTCCCGGAGCCGCTCTTCAGCATATGCGGCACGACCGCCCGGATGCCGTTGTAAACGCCCTTCACATTGATATCGATCACCTTGCCCCATGCATCCGGATCGCTGTCTTCAATGCGTGAAATCGGTTCGATAATGCCGGCATTGTTGACAAGGATGTCCAGCCCGCCGAAGGCTTCGATGGCTTTGGTGACGGCGGCCTGCATGCTTCCGTAGTCCGAGACGTCGCAGGCCACCGCCAAGGCTTCGCCTCCGGATGAATTGATTTCCTGCGCGATCCGCTCAATGTCCTCGGATGAGCGCGCTGCAAGAACAGTCTTGGCCCCGCTTCGCGCAAAAGCGCGCGCCGCAGCTTCGCCAATCCCCCTGCTGGCTCCAGTGACAAGCGCGACTTTACCAGACAAATCAAACATCAAAGGCCCCTTGTTTTTTGTGCGTCCTGTTTTGGTAAACGGACGATTTTGACAATGAATTTGCGGCGTATCCTAGAGCATAACCCGGTCTGATTGAATCGTTTTGCGATCAATCAGACGGGCAAAAGAGGCTCCGAAGCGTTCAAATCCAAATCAATTTTTCCCACTCCCATAAAATTTGGACTTTATCTGTCCGAGTGGGAACTGTTCCAGAGCGAGCTGGTTAGCGGCTAAAAAGCTGGTGAGAGCCAAACGGAACAGACGGAATTTGGACCAGCGCCCGTACACGACCCCAACATAAGATGCTGATTGACTTTCAGCGTGTTCTCCTGTCGGTTGAACAAGGCGCGGCAAAATGACAAAGGACGCCTTTATGGCAGCGGACACGCCCGCGATTCAAACCTTTCTGCGGCAACTCTATTTTGGTCACACGACGCGGGCGCGGGCTTTCCGTTATGGTCTGCTGCTGATCGATCTCATCACGATCGCGTACTTCATCGTCTCGGCGATGATTGATCCCGACCGGCACCATCATGCGCTTGATTACGGCATCGCGGTCTTTTTGACGGCGGATTACATTGCCCGTTTGATCGCATCGCCCACTCCGCAACGATACGTTTTTAGCTTCACCTCGCTTGCCGATGTCGTTGTGATCATTTCCCTCATTGTACCGGCCTTTTTCGAGAATTTCGCGTTTTTGCGCGTTGTCCGCATGTTGCGTCTTTTGCGGTCTTATCACCTGTTGAAAGAGCTGCGCGACGCGTCCAAGTGGTTCCGCAGAAACGAGGAAATTCTCCAATCGGCAGTCAATCTTGCGGTGTTCATATTCGTGATAACTGCGGTTGTCTTCGTGCTGGAACATGACCGGAACGATGCCATCAACAACTACCTTGATGCGCTTTATTTCACGGTGACCACGCTCACAACGACCGGCTTCGGCGACATCACGATGACGGATAGTCTCGGGCGGCTGTTGACCGTGCTGATCATGATTTTTGGCGTTGGACTTTTCCTGCGCCTGGTTCAAACAATCTTCCGTCCTGCAAAAGTTCAGTTTGCTTGCCCTGATTGCGGCTTGAACCGGCACGATCCGGATGCCGTTCACTGCAAGCATTGCGGAAGAACGCTCAACATACCGACGGACGGTACCTGGGATTAGCGGCTCGCTCAGATGTGATTAAGGACATCTGGACAATAGGCGGCCACGCGCCATCCTCCAATCCGTCCAGCAGGTGAACCGGGCAGGAGTGGACGGGGCTATGACTTTCAGACGTTTGATGGGAATACGCCACAAGACATGGCTTTTTGGTTTGGCGTTTTTTGGCGGCCTTGCAGGTGTGCCGGGAGTTGGTGCAGCGGCTTCGGAATGCGGCGGTGAAGTTGCATGCAAGATAGACGGCGGCGAGTACTACATCCATATGCCGAGCGGGAAGACCGCTGGGAGTAGCTTGGGCGCCATCTTTTACTTGCACGGACATCGCGGCAAGGCTGTCAACGCGATCCGCAACAAGAACTTCCAACAGCTGGCGGACGACCTCGGTGTTGCTTTTGTTGCCGTACAAGGCGTGAATGGAACCTGGTCGTTTCCAACAGCACCTCGCAACTTGCGAGATGAACCGGCTTTCTTCGACGGTGTCCTTTCTGATCTCGAACACCGCTTTGACGTTGATGTGGACCGAACTCTGTTGTCCGGGTTTTCATCCGGCGGTTTCATGACCTGGTACTTGGCTTGTGCCGATTCAAAAAGGTTTAGCGGTTACGCGCCGATTGCCGGTGCTTTTTGGGAGCCGTTGCCGCAGAGCTGCCCGACAGATGCCCCCTACCTCTTTCACGTTCATGGAACCAGCGACACGGTTGTTCCGCTAGAAGGACGCTGGCTGGGCGGCGGCCAGTGGAAACAGGGTGACGTGTTTGAGAGCTTTGCCATTTGGCGGCAGCAAAACAACCTGTCGGAAGAGTCGGCGATTGCGTATCAAGATGGAAAATTATCGTGCCAGCGCTGGCAGCCGGAGACTGGTTTGCTGGAACTTTGCCTTCACGATGGTGGCCACAGCGTCGAGGCCGGCTGGATGAAGCGGGCCTGGAAGACGTTGTCCGGTCTGAAGGGGTGGGACAATAAAGGCTAGTCACGATCACTGCCCGCTTACCGGATTGTGAGATGAGCACGTCCTATTTGCTGAACCGCGTTATTGACGGGGCGGTTTGCTTGGTGTCCTGTGCCAAAAAATCAAACAAGGTGCAAAAACTTGCAGACCCCTCCCGAACAAGGTGCCCTATCGGGGCTTGTTGTCCTCGACTTGTCCCGCATTCTGGCTGGCCCAACCTGCACACAGATCCTTGGTGACCTTGGTGCGGAAGTGATCAAGATCGAACGGCCTGGGCGCGGCGACGATACGCGCGGTTGGGGACCACCGTTCCTGAAAGACACAGAGGGCAATGAGACCGCAGAAAGCGCCTATTACCTGTCGTCAAACCGGAACAAGTCATCGGTTGCCATTGATCTTGCAAGTGACGAAGGCCAGGCCCTGATTGCCGGACTTGCCGAAAAGGCCGATATTTTTGTCGAAAACTTCAAGGTTGGAGACCTGAAGCGCCGCGGTCTTGATTATGAAACCTTGAAGCTGCGCAACCCGCGTTTAATCTACTGTTCCATTTCCGGGTTCGGGCAGACCGGTCCTTATGCTCACAGGGCAGGATATGATTTTCTGATCCAGGGTATGGGCGGCATCATGTCCCTGACGGGATTTCCCGATGAAGAGGGCGGCACGGAGACCAAATGCGGGACCGGCATTGCCGACGTCATGTGCGGCATGTACGCAACCGTTTCCATCCTTGCCGCGCTGAACCACCGGCACGTATCCGGTGAGGGACAGCATATAGATATCTCGCTTCTGGACGCGCAGGTGTCCTGGTTGATCAACCAAGGTGTCGCGCATCTGATCTCCGGTATTGTCCCAGGCCGCCTTGGCAACGGGCACCCGACAATTGTCCCTTATGAGACATTTCCCGGTGCCGATCAGGCCTTTACGCTTGCGGTTGGTAATGACAGCCAGTTCCGCAAGTTCTGCACCGTGGCCGGTGCCGCGGAACTGGCCGATGATCCACTCTTTGCCAAGAACTCAGACAGGGTCCGGAACCGGAAAAAACTCATCCCGTTGCTTCGCCAGCTAACTATCAAGAAAAGCGCGGCGGATTGGATACGGGTGTTAGAGGACGTCGGAGTGCCGTGCGGCCCCGTGAACGATCTGCAGCAGGTTTTTACAGATCCGCAAATCCTCCATCGCGGCATGAAAATAGACCTGCCACATCCGGTTAGCGGTTCGGTTGGACTGATCGGCTCCCCGATAAAACTGGAGAAAACCCCGGTTTCCTACCGCAATGCTCCTCCGGTCTTGGGTGCGGACACGGCAGATGTCTTGTCCCGTCACTTGAACTTAAGTGCCGGCCAGATCTCCGATCTCGTTCAAAAAGGCGTTCTGGACACAGGCGCCCCTACCAGCCACAAGGACAGCTGACCCAATGACAAACGGTGCGGATATCATCGCGCGAAAGCTTCACGCCGCTGGCTGCCGACACGCTTTCGGAATTCCGGGCGGGGAAGTTCTGGCGCTCATGCAAGCACTCGATGAAGCCGGCCTGGAGTTCGTGTTGGTCAAGCATGAAAACGCGGGCGGTTTCATGGCCGAGGGCGGCTGGCACGCAAACGGGGCGCCGGGCGTTCTTCTGGCGACCCTCGGCCCAGGCGTTGCCAATGCGATCAACGTGGTTGCCAATGCGTGGCAGGACCGGGTCCCATTGATATTCCTGACGGGCTGTGTGGACCATGCCGAGGCCGAAAGCTACACGCACCAGGTTTTTGATCATCAGCAATTGTTGCGTCCAATCGTCAAAGCGAGCTTTTCCGCCCGGCTGGGCGCCCTGGATGTGATGATGGATAAGGCGCTTGCAATTGCGCTCGACGGTCAGCCGGGACCGGTTCATATCGATGTTCCGATCAAGGTGGCAGAAACGGAGACTTCCGAAGCATGGTCCGGCCGGAGTTTTGCAATTCCGGTTATGCCGGCGCCAGCGCCTGGCCCTGATTTGACAAGCGCTAAGAAGCTTTTTGCGCGCGCTGAACGCCCCATCATCCTTGCCGGTGTCGACGCCATGGTCGAAGGCGCTTCAGATGAAATCACTGCTTTTTGCGAGTGGTTTCAGGTGCCGGTCATAACCAGTTACAAGGGGAAGGGGCTGCTTGATGAAAACCATCCCCTGGCATTGGGAGGGGCAGGCTTGTCGCCGAAGGCGGACAGCCATTTGCTGCCGCTGATAAACCAGAGCGATTGTATTCTGCTTCTTGGTTACGATCCGATCGAAATGCGCATTAATTGGCGCAACCCCTGGTCAGATGATGCCATCGTTATTGATATTGCGCCGGTCCTGCGGACACATGGCATGCATTCAGTCACGATATCCTTGCGCAGTTCGGTCAAGGCGAGCCTGGAACTGCTGAGTTCAGCACGCGACATGGAAACGCCGAGCTGGCCGGACGGGGAACCTGCCGCCACCCGCGAAACGCTGGAAAAAGCGTTTGCGCCAGAGACAAGCGGCTGGGGCCCAGGCACAGTCTTCCATGCTCTGCGGGAGGTGATGCCAGACAGCACGGTGGCTACGGCCGACAGTGGCGCTCACCGGATTCTGGTGAGCCAGATTTGGAAGTGCACGGAACCGGACCAGATGTTGCAGTCCTCGGCCCTTTGCACAATGGGCTGTGCCGTTCCGCTTGCCATGGGCCATCGCCTGGTCGACCCGGATATACCGGTCATTGCTTTTGTCGGCGATGCAGGCCTTGAAATGTGCCTTGGGGAGCTTTCCACACTGCGCGATCTCAAGATCCCGGTGATCATATGTGTTCTGGTAGACACCAGCCTTGCCCTGATTGAGCTGAAACAACGCGGGAGTCAGCGGCCGAATGTTGGCGTTGATTTCGGTGAGACCGATTTCCCGGCGGTTGCAAAGGCCTATGGCGGCCATGGTGTCTGGATTGAGGATAGGGACACCCTTGTCTCCGAAGCAGAAGCGGCGTTGGAAAGGGATACATTTACTCTCCTGGCATGCCGGATTTCGAGCCGGGCCTACGACGGAACCTTCTAACCCACGGTTCTTGCTGGACTGTCTCCCGGTGCCTGCTTATGTTGCACCTGCGAATAAGCAGCGCTCGCGGGAACGGGCCGGGGAGGACACGAATGAAGATCTGCCGGACAAAGGCGGACATCAGAGCGGCCGTGCGTGGCTGGAAAAGCGCAGGCGAAAGTGTTTGCGTCGTTCCAACCATGGGTTTTCTTCATGACGGACATCTGGCACTCGTAGCCAGGGCGCGCGCGGCCGCTGATCGCGTTGTGACGACCATCTTTGTCAACCCGACACAATTTGGGCCCAACGAGGACCTGTCGACCTACCCAAGAGACGAAGCGCGGGATCTGGGCCTGCTTGCGCGGCAGGGATCAGATGCTGTTTTTATCCCGAGCGTCGAGGAGATGTATGGATCCGGCGGGGACACCTTCGTCGATGTTCCCCAACTCTCCGGCATGCTTCAAGGGGCCTTGAGGCCCGGCCATTTCCGCGGAGTGGCAACAATCGTCACCAAGCTCTTTAACATCGTGACGCCGGATTATGCGGTTTTCGGTGAAAAGGATTTTCAGCAGTTGGCGCTCATCCGGCAAATGGTCCGGGATCTGGATATGCCGCTGGAAATTATAGGCCATCCGACGGTGCGGGAGCCAGACGGACTGGCAATGTCCTCCCGGAACGTCCGCTTGACCGCAGAGCATCGCGAGCAGGCAATCGTCTTGAACCAGTCTCTCGACAAAGCGGAAACGCTTGCCAAGGCGGGAAGCACGGTCGCCGAGCTACAAGCAGGCATAAAAGCGGTCTTGGAAACAGCACCCGCGGCCGAGATCAAAAGCATCGATATCCGCGATGCTGAAACGCTTGCTGAGCTTGACGGTCACTCCACCCGCGCAGTTGTAGTGCTTCTTGCGGTCCGCTTCGGCACGGTTCTCCTCATCGACCAGCGCGTGGTTGCCCCAGCCTCCTGATCGGCCAAAGGTCCATTGAAAGGATACATTATGAGTACGCAAAAACCGGTCCGCCGCATAACAGCCCCTCAAATTGCCAATCGCAAGGGCGCGGAACCGATCGTCTCCTTGACATCCTACCATGCTCATACCGCTGCGATTGTCGACAAATATGCGGATTTCATCCTCGTTGGTGACAGCCTTGGTATGGTCATGCATGGGATGGAATCCACCGTTGGCGTTTCGCTCGATTTGATGATCATGCACGGCAAGGCCGTCGTCCGGGGAACTCAACGGGCGCTGGTCGTTGTCGATATGCCATTCGGGACATATGAGGAGAGCCCGTCCGAAGCCTTCCGGAATGCTGCACGGGTTATGAAGGAAACGCAGTGCGGCGCGGTCAAACTGGAAGGTGGACGGCGCATGGCCGAAACCATCCGGTTTCTGACAGAGCGCGGGGTTCCGGTCATGGCGCATATCGGTCTTACGCCTCAGTCGGTCAACATTATGGGGGGGTTCAAGACCCAAGGCCGTGACGAAGCGACCTGGGCCATGCATGAGGACGATGCGAAGGCCGTTACCGAGGCTGGCGCGTTTGCCATTGTTCTGGAAGGCATGGTTGAACCGCTCGCTGCAAAGATCACGAAACAGATCTCAATTCCGACAATTGGTATTGGTGCTTCGGCGGAGTGCGACGGGCAGATTCTGGTGCTTGAGGACATGCTGGGTCTAAACCCGGTGCCGCCAAAATTTGTAAAGGTTTACGGCAGTCTTGGCGGGCAAATCGAGGCGGCAGTCAAAGCGTACTCTGACGAAGTGAAAACCCGGTCATTCCCCACAGAGAAAGAAGTGTATCGGTAAAATTGCGAATAAAAAATTCTACGCTTTAACGATTTTGCTGATCCGGAATAAGGAGAATATTAGTAAAGTCTTAGAAATACTCATTCGTGGTTCAAGTGGTGACTTAAGTCGTCTTTTGTAGATGACTGGTGTGGGCGCGGAAAATACTGCGTTTACCCTACCGGAGAGTTGCGTGAATGGGGACGGTGATCTCACCATTTTTTTGGCGTATGGCAGCAGTGCTCATGGCTTTTCTGGCCATGGTGTCGGTGCCACGTGCCGAACCGATCACGCTGGTGACACTCGAATACCCGCCTTACGAATATCAGGATGGCGATGCGGTTGACGGAATAGTTGTTCGTTTGCTGCGCCGGGCTTTTGACGAGTTGGGCCAGGAGATCGATATCCAGGTGCTTCCGTGGAAGCGGGCACAGCTTATGGCGAAGCAGGGCACCGTTGATGGCATTTTCACAGTCTTCAAGACTGAAGAACGTCTCACCTATCTCGACTATTCCTCTGTGGTTGTGATGCCGCAGGAGGTCTCTGTCTGGGCTCTTGAGGATACAGACGTGCCTTTTGACGGGACGATGGAGAGCTTGAAGGACATGTCAATCGGGCTTGTTCTCGGCGTCAGCTACGGTCAAAAAACGGACGACGCGCTCAGGTCCGGCCTCCTGGACCGGCTGGATTATGCATTCGACAGCGCACAGAATATTAAAAAGCTGCTCGCCGGCAGGACCGACGTTGTCATCATGAACCGCTATGGCGCGCTGTATCACCTTCATTTGCAGAATGGGTACGACCGGGTGCAAGAGCTCACACCTGTCTTGTCTTCCGTTCCATCTTATCTCGGCTTCTCGAAAAAGCGGCAGCTGGCCGGACTTCGCGATGAGTTCGACCGGGTGTTTCAGAAGATGATCGATAGCGGCGAATATGAACGGATCATCGCTCAGTATTACTCGGAAAAATCGGGAAAAACGGATTTCTAATGAGCATTTTTCCTACTTTTCCGGGTCTTGCCGGTCTCAAAATCCGGCACCCCTTAAAGAACGGAGATAAACGATGAAGTATCTTATGCGGTTCGTAAGTGCATTTTGCCTTTTGGCGATCCTCTCAGTTCCGGCGCGCGCCGAAGCAATCAAACTCGTGACACTTGAGTATCCGCCTTACGAGTATGAAACGGAAACCGGTGCAGATGGCATCGTTGTTCGCATCCTGCAGGAAGCCTTTCAAAAAATGGGCAAGGACATCGAAATTTCCGTACTGCCATGGAAACGCGCCCTCAACATGACCCAGACCGGTGAAGCTGATGCGATCTTCACGGCGTACAAAACACCGGAACGCGAGACTTTCCTCGATTATTCTGAAACCGTCTTGATGCCACAGGTCCTATCTGTTTGGGCAAAGAAGGGTTCTGACATCGGGTTCGATGGCTCCATCGAAAGCTTGAGCAACGTATCAATCGGCCTGGTGGATGGTATTAGCTACGGAACGGCCGTTGATGATGCAGTTGCAGCAGGAACACTCAAGTCGCTCGATTATGCGCCTGAGAGCTCCAACAACATCAAGAAGCTGTTGGGTGGCCGGATTGATGCGGTCATCATGAATAAGTATGGGGCGATGCATCACCTGAAAAACCAGAACGGCCTGGATCAGGTTGCGGAAATCGAGCCGGAAATCTCCTCCGTTCCCTCCTACATCGCCTTCTCCAAGGCGAATGGATTAGCGGATTTGCGCGATCAACTGGACGGTGTGCTTCAGGAAATGATCGCCTCGGGTGAATATCAGTCAATCATCGACGCATATTTCCAGGAGTAACGGCTGACAAACCCGCTCCGGTTTGAGTGCCTGGAAATTCAAAATAGACGCCCGATTTCCGGCTGCACGCAGCCGGGATCGGCAGTAGGTTGAGGTCATGCTGATGATCCAACCTGATTTCGACACGCTTTATGACGCTCTGTTGGCGCGCGACCCTGGTTATGATGGCCGCGCGTTTGTTTGTGTGGCGTCCACAGGCATCTTCTGCCGCCTGACGTGCCCTGCACGCAAGCCCAAGCGCGAGAACTGCACCTTTTACGAAACTGTCTACGAGTGCATGGAGGCAGGGTTCCGGCCTTGTAAGCGCTGCCGCCCCACAACACCGCAGGCAAGCTCCGATCCCGTAGTCAAATCCATGGTCGAGGCCCTGGAAAAGCATCCCGGGTACAGGTGGGGCGAGCCGGACATTGTTCGCATGGGATTCGATCCTTCAACGGTCCGGCGGGCGTTCAAGCGGCATTTTGGTATGACTTTTTTGGAGATGGCGCGCCAGCGGCGTTTGCAGGAGGGCTTTACGGCTTTGGCAGACGGCGGAAAGGTGATCGATGCTCAACTGACGGCAGGCTTTGCATCTGCAAGTGCGTTTCGGGATGCGGCCTCGAAAGTTCTGGGGCAAGCGCCCGGTACATTTTCATCGGCGCCACTCCTTTTTACCGACTGGATTCCCACACAACTCGGACCTATGCTGGCCGTCGCGGACAACCGCCACCTGCATCTTCTCGAGTTTATGGATCGCAAGGCCTTGCCTGCCGAGTTCAAAAACCTCAACAAGGTCGCAAAAGGGCAGATCGGGTTCGGCCGCACCACGATTACCGACCAGATCCAGCGCGAACTTGATCGTTACTTTGCTGGCCAATGCGGCCAGTTCGAAACGCCGGTTGCCTTGCACGGTTCCGAGTTCACGCGGGATGTCTGGCGCAGCTTGCAGAAGATCCCGGCTGGGACGACCAAAACCTATTCCGATCTTGCAAAAGAACTGGGACGCCCGAGTGCCGTGCGCGCGATCGCCCGTGCCAACGGTGCCAATCAGATCGCGCTGGTCATTCCCTGCCATAGGGTTATTGGCGCAGATGGCGGACTGACGGGTTACGGAGGCGGGTTATGGCGCAAGCAAAAACTAATCGAACTGGAAGTCGCCTACAAAGCGGCTTCATGACGTCACCATGCGTGTGCTAGATCAGCTTTGGGCGATAATTGGATCCGATTTATCGCCCAAAGCTGATCGACATTAGAGTGGTAGAGCATCTTTAGGCCGTTCGAACTAAACGCCCGATGCTCTAAGGACGGAAAACTCGGGGAACATTTTTTGACCATCGAGAGTTTTAGAGCGCGTCGCAGTCTAATCGGTGTCGTCTTTCACTGTCTGAAATCAATAATTTCAACGCAAAAGACGACACATGATGAATTCGATTTAACGCGACACGCGCTAATCAGGACAGGCGGGCGTCCATCCCGTGCGACGCTCGATACGCAGTGGCTTCCGATACCAGATAGTCTTTGAGTGCCGCCTCCAATCCTTCGCGCCAGATCTGGCGCAGCCGTCTTTCAAAGACGGTCTTGAAGCGAAGGTCATTGGCAAGGCGGCCGTAGATGTTGTGTTGCGCAAGCCAGACGGCCGGGTCGCTCTTGGCCTGAATCGCAGCGTTTTTCAGGGCGTCCCAGTTCGGATCGTTTGGGGAAATGACAGAGCCGTCTTCGCGTATGCCGTAACACATGCGCGCCCAAATGGCTTCGGCAAGGGCAAGTCCGTCAACCGGCGTATCTGCGGCCAATGCCTCGCGCAACGTTGGCAGCAGGAAGCCAGTGTGACGTGAGGACCCATCAAAGGCCACCCGCCTGGTGGTGTCGATAATCGCAGGATTTGCAAAGCGCGCCGCGATTAAGTCGATGTAAGCCTCTGCCGTCATCTCTGGTACGGGCGCAACATGAGGCGCGATTTCCTGGATGGCCGTTTTGCGGAAAAACGCGCCAATGAGTGGATGCGCCATCGCTTCGGAAATGGTCTCGATAGAGAGGATTTCTCCGGCATTGGCAAGCAACTGATGCCCTGCGTTCAAAACGCGGATCTTCATCGTCTCATGGGTTTGCACGTTGCCAGTAAACGTCGCTCCGCACTTCTCCCAATCCGGTCTGCCGGCACAAAAATCGTCCTCAATCACCCACTGCCGGAAGGGTTCATGTGTGACGGGAGCCGCGTCGTCGACCCCGAAGGAACGTGCAAGGTCGATTTCTTTCATTCCAGTCGCAGGAACGATGCAGTCCACCATGGAATTGGGGAAGCTGCATTCTTCCTCGATCCACCGCGCCAGTGCCGGGTTTGACATGGACGCGAGCGAGACAACGGCCTGCTGCAATATATGTCCGTTCCCCTGTAGGTTGTCACAGCTCAGTCCGGTGAATGGTCCGGATCCGGAGGCTTTGCGCCGGGCTAACGCGGCTACAAGAGCGCCAAAGACGGTCAGCGGGCGATCTGGATTTTTCGCATCATGCTCAATGTCCGGATGGGTCTGGTCAAAGGCTTTTGTAACCGGATCGATATAGTAACCGCCTTCGGTCACCGTGAGCGACACAATCCGGATTGCCGGATCCGCCATTCTTTCAATGAGTGCTGTGTTGCCGTTCTCAATTGGAATGTAGTCGATCATTGAGCCGATTATCTCGGCTGACGATCTCGCTGGAGCCAACTCGATAAGGGTTGTCAAGCAGTCTTGGGCAAGCAGCTTGTCGCGCTGGTCCTTGTCGTAAGACCGCACGCCAGCACCAAGAATAGCCCAGTCGTGATTGAGGCCAGCATCGAACAGCCGGTGCAAATACCAAGCTTGATGTGCGCGATGAAAGTTCCCAAGACCAATGTGGATGATCCCGGGCGTTAGTTTTGTTCTGTCATATTGAGGCGCTCGGACCGTTGATGGGAGGCGGCCCAAATTTGTGTTCGACAGCGGGATCAGCTCATCCATTGGCCGCCGTCCACGTTGTAACACTGCGAGACGATGTAGTCCGCGTCGTTTGTGGCCAGGAATACAGCCATGCCCGTCAAATCGTCCGCTGTACCCATCCGGCCGAACGGCACGCTTTCTCCCACTTCCTTTTTCTTTTGCCCCCGCGGCTTGTTTTCATACTTGGCAAAGAAGGCGTCGACGCCATCCCAATGCTCACCGTCCACGACACCCGGCGCGATGGCATTTACGTTGATACCGTGCTCAATGAGATTGAGGCCTGCCGATTGGGTGAGGCTAATAATGGCGGCCTTTGTCGCGCAGTAAACGCCGACAAGAGGCTCGCCGCGCCGTCCGGCTTGGCTCGCCATATTGATGATTTTGCCGCCGTCGCCACGCGCAATCATATGCTTTGCGACGGCCTGCAAGGTGAACAAAGTGCCTGCGACGTTGATATCAAAGGTGCGCTGATAGTCTTCGCGCGAAATTTCAACAATCGGCGCTGCAGTGAAAACTGCAGCGTTGTTGATCAAGATATCTATCCGGCCAAGAGATGCGATGGTTGCCTCAACAGCGTTTTCGATACTGGTCTGGCTGCTCACATCGATTTTGATTGCAACTGCTTTGGGACCGAGCTCCCGGGCAGCTTCACGGGCTTTCGCCAAGTCGATATCGGCAATCGCAACGCTGGCGCCCTCCGCGATGTAAGCTTTGGCAAAAGCCAAGCCGATACCGCGTGCCGCTCCGGTGATCAGCGCTGTTTTTCCGTTGAGCCGATTCATGTAAATCTCAAACCGTTTTCGTTGAACTTGTGAATGACGTCTTCGCGCGGCGTCATGTGGATCCTATCCCCGTGTCGAAAGCCGATCTCGCCTCCGGCACGCACAGTAATCGTGTCGGCAAGCCCGGTGTCATGGATGTGAAAGAACGTATCGGACCCCAAATGCTCCGAGACACTGACAATGCCGGACCAAGTGCCATCCGTCTCGGAAACGGCGATGTGTTCAGGGCGAATGCCGATCGTATGCGCGCCGTATTTGGCCGCCTCTTCCCCTTGAATGAAATTCATTTTCGGAGAACCGATGAACCCTGCAACAAACTGATTGCGCGGGTTTTTGTAAAGCTCAAGCGGAGATCCGACCTGCTCGATGTTCCCGGCGCGCAAGACAACAATTTTGTCCGCCATGGTCATCGCTTCAACCTGATCATGGGTCACGTAGATCATCGTAGTCTTAAGGCGTTCGTGAAGCTCTGATATTTCAAGCCGCATACCAACCCGCAGGGCTGCATCCAGGTTTGACAGTGGTTCGTCAAATAGGAATGCGGATGGCTCGCGGACAATTGCACGGCCGATTGCCACGCGCTGGCGCTGACCGCCGGAGAGTTGTCCGGGGCGTCGGTCGAGATAGTCGGTGAGGTTCAGGACAGCGGCGGCCTGTTCGACCCTGCGGTCTTGTTCGGCCTTGTGGAGCTTTGCCATGCGCAGGGGAAACGCGATGTTCTTGCGCACCGACATATGCGGATAGAGCGCATAGGACTGGAAAACCATCGCCAGCCCCCGTTTGGCCGGCGGGACGCTGGTCGCATCCTGCCCGTCGATCAGGATTTGTCCGGAGCTAATGTCTTCCAGACCGGCAATCAACCGCAGCAATGTGGACTTACCGCATCCGGATGGGCCGACAAAGACCGTAAATTCTCCGTCCCCGATTTCGAGATCGAGCGAGGGAATGACTTCGACGTTGCCGAAGCTCTTGGTCACCTGTTTGAGTGTGATTTGTCCCATGAGAGCGTTCCCTACTTAACCGCGCCGAATGTCAGGCCGCGAACGAGTTGTTTCTGGCTAAACCAGCCAAGGATCAGGATGGGTGCAATCGCCATGGTCGAAGCCGCGCTGAGTTTGGCGAAGAACAGGCCCTCAGGACTAGAATAGCTCGCGATGAAAGCAGTCAACGGCGCTGCATTGACGGCGGTCAGGTTCAGCGTCCAGAAGGCTTCGTTCCAAGCCAGGATGAAGTTCAGCAGCATGGTCGAAGCGATGCCCGGTATGGCCATCGGGGTGAGAATGTAGAGGAGCTCTTCCTTCAGTCCTGCGCCATCCATCCGGGCGGCCTCCAGGATCTCGCCCGGGATTTCCTTAAAGTAAGTGTAGAGCATCCAGACTATGATCGGCAGGTTGATCAACATGAGGACGATTGTCAGTCCGATGCGGCTGTCAAGAAGGCCCAACTGGATGAAGAGCAGGTAGATCGGGTAAAGCACGCCAACTGCGGGCAACATCTTTGTGGACAGCATCCACAGCAGGATGTCCTTAGTGCGTTTTGAAGGGACGAAGGCCATCGACCAAGCGGCCGGAACTGCGATGATAAGTCCCAAAATCGTGGAGCCACCAGCCAGGAATATGGAGTTCCATAGGAAGCGCATGTAGTCCGACCGCTCCTGCACCACCGAATAGTTCTCTAGGGTCCAATCAAAGAACAAAAATATCGGCGGATCGGCGATTGCCTGGGCTTCGGTTTTGAAGCTGGTGAGTATCGTCCAGAGGATGGGAAAGAAAATTAGCAAACCTATCAACCAGGCGACGGCTGTGTTGATCATTTTCCGGTTTGTTGTAACTGCGCGGGCCATTTGATTACTCCTCACGCGTCAAGGTTTTTGCCGACGATGCGCATCAGGAAGATCGCAACGATATTGGCGAGGATAATGGCGTAGACACCACCTGCAGAGCCGAGACCAACGTTCTGGCTTTCCAGCACCCGCTGAAAGATCAGGTAAGACAATGTCTTGGTGCCAAAGGCACCGCCGGTGGTGACGAAGATTTCCGCGAAAATCGCCAGCAAAAAGATGGTCTGGATCAAGGTGACGATGGTGATTGCCCGCGCCAGATGTGGAAGAACGATGAAAAAGAAACGCTTGTGAACAGGGGCGCCGTCCATTTCAGCAGCTTCTAACTGCTCACTGTCCAAAGACTGAATGGCTGTCAAAAGAATGAGCGTCGCGAACGGCAGCCACTGCCAGGAGACGATCATGACTAGCGATGGCAATGACGCCTGGCTCAACCATTGTATAGGCTCGGCTCCAAAAAACTTCCAGAGATGCGCCAGGATGCCGTTGACTGGATCCATGAACATGTTTTTCCAAACAAGCGCGGACACGGTGGGCATCACGAAGAAAGGCGCGATGACCAGAATTCGGACGACTCCCTGACCCCACATTGGCTGATCCAGCAGAATAGCCAGTGCAATTCCCAAGACGATGGTGATGACCAGAACGCCCCCGACAATGATTAGCGTGGTCTGAATGCTGGGCCAAAACGAGCTTGAACTTACGAACCTGACATAGTTGGCAAATCCGACCCATTCCAATCCGTTGGCCATGGAGTCGCCGCGTAGTGGCAGGTATTTCTTGAAGGAAAAGAACAGTGTCATGCATAACGGGATCAGCATCCAACCCAACAGCAGAAAGACTGCTGGCGCCATCATTATCCGGGCGGCAGAACGTGATTGCTGAGTGGCCATGACACATCTCCTCTGTTGACGGACGCGGGTCCATCTCGAAATATATCTTTAAAATGAAATGACAGAAGGAGGCCGAAGGACGGGCGAACCCGCCCTCCGGAACTGGAAGTTAGCGCGAGCTTATCGGTAGCCGGCGGCTTCCATTGCATCGTTGGTCAGGGCCTGAGCTTTGGCCAATGCCTCTTCGACGGTCTGTTGACCTGCATAGGCAGCCGAGAACTCCTGGCTCACTTCAGTTGCGATACCGGCAAACTCCGGGATGGCAGCGAACTGGATACCAACGTATGGGCTCGGTTCGACGGTCGAGTTGTTCGGATCAGCTGACAGGATTGAGTCCAAGGTCATCTTGGCGAACGGTACGGCCTGATACTCTGGGGTCTCGTACAGAGACGTCCGCGCACCTGGAGGAACGTTGGCCCAACCTTCTTTGGCAGCTACGAGTTCAATGTAGGATTTGGACGTAGCCCATTCGATGAACTCTTTTGCAGCTGCTTCCTTTTGAGTGCCGGCAGGAATTGCCAGCGCCCAGGCCCACAGCCAGTTCGAACGTTTGCCAAGCCCTGTATCAGGGGCCAAAGCAAAGCCTACAGAGTCAGCCACGGTCGAGTCGTTCGGATTTGTTACAAAGGATGCTGCCACCGTGGCATCAATCCACATGCCGCATTTGCCCTGCTGGAAGAGCGACAGGTTTTCATTAAAGCCGTTGGTCGCATAGCCTGGAGGACCGGAGGCATCCATCATGTCTTTGTAAAAGTTCAGCGTGTTAGCCCACTCTTCGGTATCGAACTGAGCGTTCCAGTCCATGTCAAACCAACGTGCACCAAACGAGTTCGACATCGCTGTGATGAATGCGCCGCCTTCACCCCAACCAGCCTTGCCGCGAAGGCAGATGCCGTTGATTTCGTTGTCACGGTCGGTCATCGCCGCAGCCGCTTCTCTGATGAACTCCCAAGTTGGCGCGTCCGGCATTTCCAGACCGGCTTTGGCCATCAGGTCTGTACGGTACATAACCATCGAGCTTTCGCCGTAGAACGGAGCGGCATAAAGCGTCCCGTCGTGGCTTAGACCACCAGCCATGGCGGGCAGGATGTCTGCGGCATCATATTCTTCGGAGAGATCGTTAAGCGGAACGAGCCAGCCGTTGGCGCCCCAGATTGGCGTTTCGTACATGCCAATGGTCATGATGTCGAAAGCGCCGCCTTTCGTTGAAATGTCAGTTGTCACGCGCTGACGCAGCACGTTCTCTTCCAACGTGACCCACTCGACGGTATGGCCAGTCTTGGCCGTGAAGTCATCAGTGTAACCCTGCATACGGATCATGTCGCCGTTGTTCACGGTAGCGATTGTGATGGTTTCGGCATGAACGCTTGCCGCTGAAAGCAAGGTAAGCGCAGTCGCCGCACAAAGTGCGTTCTTAATAGACATCCGGTATCCTCCCTGATTAGATGTTGTCCTAAGGATAGGTCTGTAAATTATCTGGCGTCAATAAAAATTTTTCGCGCGTAAAAATAGATTTACGCAGAAGCCCTTAGGACAAGGCGTGCAGCGAATAATGTCTCCACGCGTGAGCTGAATCGCCCGCCTGCTTCCATCAGCTTGCTCAATGTGCTGAAGGCGCAGTTTGATACGGAATTGTAATCATGTGCCGCGGTGGTCAAGGACGGGCAGGTAAAGCGCGCAAACGGATGATCGTCATGAGACGCAACCCTAAGAGCGCTGCCTTCGCTGCGGCCAACACGCAAACCCTTTTCATAACACGCCGATAGGAGGCCGATCGCCAGCCGGTCATTGCTGCAAAGTACCGTGTTGGTGGGAAAGCCGTTTGTTTCCAAAATCCGCAGGGCGCCCTGCCGGCCGATTTCCTCAAATCCCCAGCCTTCACCATCAATCTTAAGGACGTGCGGTTCAAACCCCAGTTTCTCCATCATGGCCAAATAGGCAATCCGGCGTTTATTCGCATTCGGGTTGGCCGGTGTGCGCATCTCGAAAAAGCACGGTGGTTCGCCGCTGCGGGTCAAATACTCGACTGTCTGCGATACGAAACTGAAATTATCAGATCCAACAAAGGCTTCGCCAATGTCCTCTATATTACTGTCAAACAGAACGGTGGGAACGTCGGCACAGAATTTTTCGATGACATTTTTGTCCGACGCCCGGCCTAAGGGGGCGAGCAGGACGCCCGCGGGCTTCAGCGAACGCAGACTGTCAAGGATGTCGTTTTCAAGATGCTGCTGGCCATGTGAGCTATAAAGGGTTGGCCGGAACCCGGCGTCAAAGCATCGTTGTTCCATGTTTCTGGCGATTTCGGCAAAAAACGGATCTGCAAGGTAAGGCACCACAATGCCGACATTCTTGGTCAGCTTGCGGTTCTGATTCATAGCGAAGATGTTTGGCCGGTAATCATAGACCTCAAGGGCTTGTTCAATTCTGGCCCGCGTCGAAGCGCGCACGCTTTCCGGGTCATGGAAGTACTTTGAGAGCGTTGGCCTTGAGATGCCGCTCAAGGCTGCAAACTCTTCCATGTTTCTGATTTTTGTCTCAGTCATTCCGGTAACCACACGTGCTGATCTTGCCGGTTCGCCGACTAATAGAATTCCGGACAAATTTACCGAATCTTGCCGCGCGGAAAAGTATTTTTTATCAAGACCCGTTTTTGTCGTTGTGCCGGGTCCTCATTTTTTGACCCAGGGTCTGGCGATTTATCCACCAACACCGCAGTGTTTTTGTGCCGTGTTGGGAGGTATTTATCGACTGGCCAAAAGCGTTGGGTCTACGTTGACTTCGAGGATGCGGTAGACACCTAAAGACAGCTGGGCCATCAAGATCCCACCACCGTGAGATTTGCCGCGGAAGCGACTCCTGTCTATCTGGCGCCGGCCTAACAAACGGTTAGTGTCTCGGAACGAGCCATGCAGTTGGACACGGACCAGTGAGGACACATGTCGAACAACACACGCACAGAAACGGACTCTTTCGGCGCGCTCGAGATTCCAAATGGAAAGTATTATGGCGCGCAGACCGCGCGCTCCTTGATAAACTTCCCGATTGGAAACGAGACCATGCCCCGTCCATTGGTCCATGCTTTGGGCGTGGTCAAACAGGCTGCTGCCCGGGTTAATCTGGCCCAGGGAAAACTGCGGCCTGAGTTGGCAAGGGCGATCGAGCAGGCTGCTGACGAAGTTGCATCGGGCAAGTTTGACGACAACTTTCCGCTTGCCGTCTGGCAGACTGGTTCCGGCACCCAGTCGAACATGAATTCCAACGAGGTCATTGCCAATCGTGCAATTGAAATCCTTGGTGGAGAGGTCGGGTCCAAGTCGCCGGTCCATCCAAACGATCACTGCAACATGAGCCAGTCGTCCAATGACACGTTCCCGACGGCCATGCACATCTCTGCCGCCCGGGAAATCAACGGTCATCTGCTCCCGGCTTTAGAGCACCTCAAATCGGCACTCCGCACCAAATCGGACGAATGGCAAGACATCGTCAAAATCGGCCGGACACACACACAGGACGCAACACCGCTGACTTTAGGACAGGAGTTTGGCGGGTATGCCGCTCAGCTGGAAATGGGGATCCGCCGGGTTACCGAGGCGATGGACGGTCTTTTGGAACTCGCACAGGGCGGTACCGCTGTTGGAACCGGTCTGAACACGAAAAAGGGGTTTGCAGAGGATTTCGCAGCTGAGGTGGCAAAGATCACCGGTTTGCCATTCCGGACGGCCCCGAACAAATTCGAGGCGCTTGCCGCCCATGATGCCTATGTCTATGCGCATGGCGCACTGAACACCGTCGCCGTTTCTCTCTTTAAAATCGCAAATGATATCCGTTTTCTGGGGTCCGGCCCGCGTTCAGGCCTGGGCGAACTGTCGCTTCCGGAAAACGAACCCGGATCCTCGATCATGCCCGGCAAGGTCAATCCGACGCAGTGTGAAGCGCTCACGATGGTCTGCGCGCAGGTACACGGCAACCAGGCCACGATTTCCTTCGCAGGCAGCCAAGGACACTTTGAGCTCAACGTCTTCAAGCCGGTCATGGCTTATGCCATGCTTCAATCCATCCAGTTGCTCGCCGATGCATCGGTCAGCTTCGCCGATAGATGTGTGGCCGGCATCAAGGCCAATGATGCGAACATCACGGCGCTGATGGAACGGTCCCTGATGCTGGTCACCGCATTGGCACCGGCAATCGGTTATGACAAGGCAACCGAGATAGCGAAAACCGCGCACAAGAATGGTACGTCCTTGCGGGAAGAGACGCTCAACCTCGGCTATGCGAGTGCAGAAGAGTTTGATGCACTTGTGCGCCCCGAACAGATGATTGGTCCAAGCGATTGAATCCGCAGGCAAAAATTCAAAAGGGTTAAAGCGCTGAAAGCTGATCACATACCAGCCTGCAAATCACGGTCGAGAGGTGGCTGAGGCCCGCCCCTCGCTTCTGCGCTTGCTGTGCGATGACACCATCGTGGAACGGGCGCACGGCGGTAGCGTTAGATGTCTTTGGCCAGGGTGCTGACCGGTACGCTGAATTTGCCGCCATCTTTGAGATTCACAATCTCCGATGCCACTTGCCGGCCATCGTTGAAGGTTATCAATCGAAGGGTGACTGCCTGCCGGCCCACTTCGGGAAAGAAAAGCGTCAAATTCGCATCTGGCGCTGCGTCCGTCTTGATGAAACCTGCAAAAAGGTTCAGGGCACTGAGATCCGCCACCGGCTCGCGGGAGAGCGCATTGCAAACGCTGATGGCCAGTTGCCCGTCAACAGGGTGGCTGAAAGGCACATGTTCACCAACGGGATGCAGCATCAACGACATGGCTTCGAACTCGGCCGGCTGGCTGTCGAGCGTTGCGGACACTCTGTCGAAAAGCCGGTCGCCGGTTTCCCAAGTGCCGTCCTGGAAGCTGGCGAAATCAATGGTTTCGTTCGAGCCCGCCAAGTCGGAGAACTCCTTGCCAAGGACGTCAACCAGTAATTCCGCCGGGCCCTGCACGAAAAACTCCACAAAGCCGCGGTCACTTGAGACAATAATTGTCACGTCGGGTGCAGCTGGCCGCGCCTGGAGAACGAATGCCCCCAAGCACAGAACCAGTGCAACAGATGCGGTCGCGCCGAGGCGCGCACGCTGCGACAATTTTTCATAAAACAAGGATCTTACCCAAGTTGCTGTATAGATATCCTTGAAAGCCTTGGATTAGGCTAGAAGGTTTCCGCTGTCGACCTGCGCCCAGATCTCCTCGAAGACAGCCTTTGCTTTGCCGCGATGCTTTACCGCTTTGGCCTCTTCGACATTATCCATCATGCCATCGCCCTTGACGATAATCAGTCCAACCATGCCGAGCGCAGCGTGCGGGGTGCAGCGGTACCCATAGACCCCAGGTTGGGTAAGGGTCACGGAAAGATCTTTGCTGATCCGGCCTTTCCAGGCTTCTGCGCCGTCCGGGATCATCCCTTTGATGATTTCTGAATTGTGGCCTTTGTCGACCGATGTGAAAACGACTGTGTCCCCAGGTTCCGCTACCTGGATCAATGGCAGAAACACATTCCGCTTTTTGCGGTCATCCGGATCCTTGTTCAGCATCTGAACGGTGTGGGTCGCACCTTCTGCAAAAGCAGGTCCGGCAACGCCGGTTGCGGCAATTGCTGCCATGCTCGCAAGAATGGTGCGGCGATCAATAATCAAAGGCATGCATTTTCCTCCGTTAGAAGTCTTAGGTAAACTTGACTCTCAAAATCAAGCTTACCGTATTCCACATAATATACGGCCCTAAGTGTTTATTCCAAGCCGCGTGTCGCGACAACGAGACGACGCACCCGGGTCTGAGCACGCGGGTGTTTGTTTCTCGTGATCCAATTTCAACGGTGCTACCGTTACCTGTTGTTACGACCGATGCTGCCAAGTGGACCTTATAATTTAGACAAAAAAATGCCGTCTGCCTTACAGGAATATTACATTTGCAGATCGTTCATTCTGAGATGAACATCGGACGGTAGGGCGTGTCTGCGGTATGGGCCCTGGAAAACATGCGCCTTTGTTGACGTCTATGGGGCTTCGATCCCAGACACTTGAGCCCCACTTGCCTTTAGACATCGTTTGCAGACCCGGCTTACCATCCTGGCTCAACGGCTCTCCCGGCGACCGTTTCCGCGCACCATTTTGGCGTGTGGGCACTGGCGCTGGCTGGGGTTGATTTTGAAAAGAAACCGCCGGCCTATGTGTAGACAGCTAAGCGGTGCGCCCAAGTTTTTAATTAGAACAATTAAAATGTAAGCGCGTAAACGTAAGTATTGTTCAGTATTGTTTTGAAAAACTAGAGCTGCTTTCATTCAGGCATAGCGAGGGGAAAAGTTTTTATCGAACTTAGAGGATCCGTCATGGCCTGCAGCGATACCGGGAAATCTGTGCCGTCCAGCCAGAGCAAAAAGGCCTGCAATGGCGATTGCAAGAATTGCGGCCCAACTTCCGTGTTTCTTGCGGAAATAGATCACTTGCCAGAGGAGCTAGGCACTCTAGCATCTTCAGAGACCCAGGCAGGCGCGGCTGCGTCCGGGTAAACTGTTTTCCGCCCGCCCCGGACAGGCGATTGACTGTGCCAATCTGTGTTGCCGGAACCTGCCTGTTCCCTGCAACTAAGCGGGCCCGCTTACCTCTCGGGCCGGGGAGTGCGGCCAAGGGAAGTGTCCCAAGTGGACAAAACTGTTGTTTTTTCAAAACATCCAGGAATGTCAGGAGCCCAAGCGTCAATCGGATTGGCAGGAACGAGCCCCTTTGGTCCCGGATCATCCTCTCTATGTCAGACGCTGGCTCTTGGGTTGGAACGAGTGGGAGCAGCGGCGTTTCTTCCGCGCTGATGCGCTGCCCCTCATCCGATAGGAGAAAACGGAACATTACTCCGTGTTAAAAAACATCTGATTGATCCAGACGCATCTGTTGGGGGGAATCCGAGAGATTGCCTGCAATCTGGTTAACGTGAGCCGGGCCGATGATGGCACTGCGATTGTTGCCTTCTCGACAGGGTCGTTTTTGAACATTGTAACGGAGAAGTAGGTCGAGCTTTCCGAAAAGGACGTCCGCTGGACGACCTCCACTGGAGCTGGTTTGGGCGTTGTTGTGATGCGCGGGGACAGCGTATATGAGGCCCCAAAAAAGTTGATGTTCAATATCCAGCCGGGTCCCACGCTGTTTTCGCAAAAGCCCGAGGTCGCCTGGGACCTGATCGCCTCGATGTATATTGGCAATGTCGCGCTTTTATTGATCAACCTTCCGATGGTTGGCTTGTTCGCACGCATGTTGACCATCCCGCAGCATTACCTGACACCGTCGATCGCGATCCTTGCCTTTATCGGGATTTATACGATCGTCGGTAATCCGTTTGATCTGTTGCTGATCACGGCGCTGGGCGTCTTCGGCTGGTTTCTCCGCAAACTGGATTTCTCGCTGGCTCCGGTTATTTTGGGCTTCGTGCTGGGCAGTTTGTTCGAAAACAACCTTCGGCGCGCCCTGTCGATCTCGGGTGGCGACTGGTCGATTCTGGTCGCGGACTACAAAAGCATTGTGCTCTATGTCCTTTCCGTGGTGGTGGTGCTTGCGCCAATCTGGCTGGCCCGCCGGGCGCGGCGCATGGAAAGTGATCGTGTCACGACAAACGGCTAGCGATGAACAAACCTCTGCAAACGACCGCAATCACGCTTGCGGCAGGCCTGTTGGGGGCGGCTATTGCCGCCCTTTTCGGCGTTCCGGCTGGAGCCTTGATCGGCAGCACACTGGGGGTCGCGGTGCTCGCGACAACTGGGGTCCAAACCGGATTGCCGACAAGGCTGCGTGATTTTGCGTTTGCCACAATCGGCATATCGCTTGGGTCGGGCATAGACGAGCGGTTATTTGAACAGCTCGGCGCCTGGGGGATCAGCCTGACAATTCTTGTGGTGTCCTTGGTGGTGACCGTCGTGACCGGCCGCTTTTTCCTCATGCGGGTCTTTGGTCTGGACGCGGAGACCGCGACGCTTGCCAGTGCGCCCGGAACCATGTCGAATGCCATTGCGATTGCAAGTGAGGGGCGGGGCGACGCAACCGCCGTCATGTTTTTGCAAGTCATGCGGTTGTTGGCCCTTGTGGTCCTGGTTCCCCCTTTGGCGATTACCTTGGACAGTCCGGTGATCGGTGCGGGACAGGCCGCCGATGTTATTAGCCTTCCGGTTCTTGCTGCCCTTGTTGTTCTTGCCGTAGTGGCGGGCATGGCCGGAACAAGGCTCGGATTGCCCGCTGCAAGTCTGCTGGCCGGAATGGTGCTGAGCGCCGGCGGTCATGCGATCGGCATTGTTCAAGGTGCTTCGCCAGGCTGGTTGATTTTTGTGGCGTTTGCGGCAACCGGGTCCGTTCTAGGCGCCAGAATGAGCCGCATTACCCTAAAACAGGTCCGAAAATATGCTGTTGCAGGTCTTGCGACAGTCGGAACGGCAATCGTGGTGTCTCTCGCCTTTGCGGTGATTGCGCAGTCAGTAACAGGGCTTCCATTCGGGCAAATCTGGATCGCTTATGCGCCGGGCGGGGTGGAAGCCATGGCGGCGATTGGCCTCGCGCTCGGTCACGATCCTGCTTATGTCGCGGTTCATCACTTCGCCCGCATCTTCGCATTAATCCTCATCGTACCGGCCGTTCTCAGGTTCTAGATTATGAATTTTGCATGCTGAATGCCCTGCGCAGTTCAGTCAGGGGATCCCTACATTCCCAGCCTCAAGATGAAGAAGACTGCTCTGGTCTTGAAACCGCCCCAGCTCTAGTTTGAAGAATAATCCGATTAATCCGTTTCCAGTTTGAGGTCAGTTGCTCAATGGCGAAGAACATCCTTGGTGGTCCGCTGGAGGCGTGCTGCACTGATCCCATGACGGGTTTCCTGCGGGACGGCTTTTGTAGGACGCATGATCAGGACCGCGGACCACATGTTATCTGCGCCGTTGTGACAGACGCTTTTTTGGCTTTCACCCGGTCGCGTGGCAATGACCTCAGCACGCCCATTCCGGCCTACGCATTTCCCGGGCTCAAGGATGGCGATGGCTGGTGTTTATGCGCCTTGCGCTGGAAGGAGGCTTTTGAGGCTGGCGTTGCGCCGAAAATCAAGGCGCGGTCCACCCACGAGCGTGCCCTGTCTATTGTCTCGAAGGACGATCTCTTGTCTTACAGGATCGATTAACGGGGAGCGGCGATGCCCGCACCTGCCTTGACTAGTAGCCTTTTGACGCGAAATGGTTTGGAACTGAAGGGCGCGGACCCCTGTTGGAATAGAAATTCGGCTGACTTGGCCGCAGAGGGAATACGTCATGAAATGGGTTATGCTCGGCGCGATCGCCTTGCTTTTATGCGTTGTTGGAGCCGCAGCTTTCTTTCGTCTTGTGCCGGTTGGCAGTGCCAGCGTTCCCGAAAAAAATGCGCAGTCTGAACCAGGTGACGAAGCGCTGCCCGGTGGCTTCTATGCCGCCCGTCCGGCAGATACGCTTCGCCTAGACGAACTTGAACAGCTGATTGCTGCGACACCCCGCACCCGCCGGGTGGCGGGGTCTTCAGACAAACTTCCAATGGTCTTTGTTCACCGGTCACGCATATGGGGGTTTCCGGACGTGTCACAGGTCTGGGTCGAAAATGATTTGGTGCACATCTATTCGCATCTCGTATTCGGTGGATCTGACCTCGGCGTAAACCGGAGGCGCGTTGAAGGTTGGTTGCAAGGCCGGTGACTTTGCCTGTGGGCTCGACCGTGGCCAGGCGATGCGTTTCGCGATTGTTGGTTTGCCTGCATCATTTGCTGTTGTTTTGAAGGCAACTAGTCTTGGGAACGCAATTTCGAGCGCTTCGTTGAAAAAACGGGTTTCGTGCCCTGAGGTTCTGGAGGGGGATATGGCAGGCCGCTTGAGCTGGAGTGTCTTCGTGTGCGTCGTGGCGGTTTTCTCAATAGCGTCCGCCGCAAATGCATCACCCGCAAAGGCCCTTGAACATGTTGTGTCGGTGCTTCCCATGTGGCCCGGCCACCAGCAAGGAGGTTCCGGAGGTACGCCGGGGCAGGCTCCGGAAGGAAGCGGAATTTTTCTTCGCAATGGGGTAATTGTGACCGCGTGGCATGTCATTGAACCGGCAAACCGCATTGATGTGCGGTTGTCCGATGGCCGCGTTCTACCAGCACGTTTGCTGGCCGGGGATGCCGCAACAGACATCGCCCTGCTTTCGGTCGATGCAGACGTGGCACCGATTGCCATCGCGCCGGATGTCGAACTCGCCCAACGGGTTTGTGCGATTGGAAACGCTTTTGGCCTCGATCTTTCAGTGACGTGTGGGATCGTGTCGGCCACCAGTGTTACGGACGCAGGTTTCAACGACATCGAGGATTTCATCCAAACGGATGCAGCTGCCAATCCCGGGTCGTCTGGCGGTGCGCTGGTTGACGGTGAGGGCCGGTTGGTGGGAATGATTTCCGCTATCTTCGCCTCAAGTGGCGACACCAATATCGGGATCAATTTCGCCGTCTCGACCGATCTTTTGGTCCGGGTGGCCGATGCGTTGATCGGTGAGGGCGAGGTACGTTACCTGCAGCCCGGATGGCAGCTTGAAAGGGCAGACCGAAGCCAGTTGGCTGAGATCGCCGCGCCTGTTGTTAAAACGGTTGACAGCGGCGGTCCTGCTGAACGGGCGGGCATTCAGGCCGGGGACCGGATTGTCGCCATTGGTGGGCGGCGCGTAAAAGATCCCAGGTCGGCGAACACCGCAATCGCGCTTCTGCCTGGCGATACTGAGAAAACAGATGTCAGCATTCGCCGAAATGGCACCAGTCAATCGGTAAACCTCTCCTTCGCATTGACGGCGGCCAATGAAACAGCCGTGACAGACGGTCTGGCCGATCCGGATTGCCCGCACCCAGCTGTGGTATGTGACATGCGCCAGGCGGTTTTCCCGATTTCCAGTTTTGATCCGGTTGGAAGTGCAACGCGGATTGGCGGAGATCTGCTAGTAACCAATCGCCATGTGGTTGGAAACACCGGAACTGCGACCGTGCACGCACCCGGCGGCCCGAGGGAGGCCAGGGTCATTCCTTCCGCTTATCGTGGTGACCTCATTCTCTTGCAGGTGGACGGTCTGCCGGACGGTGGCCGGATCGCGGATATGGAAATCGTGTCCGGGGATCAAAGCGTTTTCTACACTGTTGGTGCCGATGTAGCGCGCAAGGAAATCCGGGTGTTTGACCCAGGACCGCTCATTGCCCTGCCAGCGGAGACAGCCGAGTTTGGACGGCTGCATGTCGGTGCGCATATGCAGCCGGGTGTCAGCGGGGGCGGGCTTATTGACGGGGCCGGCCAATTGACCGGAATTGCAGTTGGCGGAGGGGATGGCCGGTTCGAAGCCATCCCGATCAAAGACATAAAGGCGCTTCTCGACCTGCGTTCCCACGCGGATGCTGTAGCTATCACGGAACGTCTTGGCGCTGGATTTGAAGCCTGCGCTGAAACCCTCGAATCTTCCGAAACGGCCGGAATTTCTGATACCGAGGCGGCTGGTCTCAGCGAGGTCTGCCGTTCGGCGGAAAATCACGGACAATTGCTCAAAGCGGGGCGTATGCTGGCCAAAGCCGGACACTTCGAAGAGGCGATCAGCCTTCATGGAGTGGCTGTTCAGCAGGTGCCGAACTCCATAAACGCCCGAATGTCCCTTCTGGTTTCCCTTCAGCTGGGTGGACGGTTTCCCGAAATGACCAGCCATGCCCGGCAGCTGATGGAGCTTGCGCAGGGGGACCCGCAAGCACTCCGGTTTTCGATCCAATCGGGTGTGTGGGGCGGCGACGCCGCGCTCGCTGAGGAGGGCTATGCAGCTCTTCTCAAGGCTGACCCCAGACAAGCTCAGGCAGCACGCAGGTTTATTGATGCAGCTCCCCCTGCCCCTCCAAGGCGTTGACGGTCAATCCTTGTCAGGATCGGGGATCCAGCCTGCCGCGACAAGGCGTTCCTTTTCGAACGGCGAGGGCGCAGCACGAGCAAGGATTTGTGTTTTCAGCTCGCGTGCGGACAGGTGAGGCTGATTTTCGAGGATCCGGGCCGCGAGCGCTGCAACACGGGGCACCGCATAGCTTGACCCCGAGGTGACACCGGCGGCCCCGCGGAAATCGGTGACAGCGATGTTCTCTGCTGGCACCATCAGGTCGACGGACTCTTGGCCCCAGTTTGATCCGGGTGCCAAACGGCCGAAGCCATCGGCCGAGGTCACGGTCAGGATGTTCTCAAGTGTGAGACTGGCTGGATACACCGGCTCCCGGTCGATATCCCGGCCATTGTTGCCTGCAGAAACGATGGCCAGAATATCTTGATCCTTTATTGCATCGGCAAAGGCTGTCCAATCGTCCGGAGCGTTGCTTCCCAGCGGCATGGCAAGGATTTTGACACCATGCTCGATAGACTGGGCGACAATGTCGGCCATCCGGTTCATGTCCGGGCGCGGGTAACGCATGGGGGCAAGAACCGCATTGGGTGCTTCCCGGGCCAAGATGGACGCGACCGCGGTCCCATGCCGGACTGGTAGAAACGCCCCTCTGGATGTGTCGCCGTCATAGGGCCAGGGGTCCATGTCCCAGAAATCATAACCAATCGGTTCGCCTTCGGCATCACGGGCCAGACGGTCGCGGAACAGAGGCAGGTCATACGCAAGACCGGAGTCCACCAGTGCGACCGGTACGCCCTGAGTGACGACGCCGGGCGGCCAGGGCGCTTGCAGGATTTCTGTCCAGCGGAGTGTTTCCATGTCGCCGTCAAGCTGATCCAGATACACCCATGGGGTCTGACCTCGCCGGATTGAGCGCGCGGAACGTATTGTGCAGCCGCCGTCTGCAATTGCGAGCAGATCCGGAACCAGCTGCTGATCGGTTAGGGTAAAATAAGAGGCTCTGACTTGGCGCGGAGCACCGCCCGCAAAACGGATTTCGAGCGTCAGCTCGCTGCCCTCAGGCAGTGCCAAACGAATGTCCTGGCGGAGCGGTGCCCCGTCCGACGTCGAAACGGTATCTTCCAATAGCCAGCTTCCCGGTACTGCGTTCTGGATTGAAAGTCCGTTGATGGTTCTGCGCGCGCATACGGCAGCAATGGCGGCCGCCAAACTGTCTTTTTTCTCGGATGCAGATTGGGCAGAAGCGGCGTTCAACACTAGAACGGACAAAACACTTGCGAGCGCAGCGACCAGAACCTTGGTACTGCGATGCAGAATGCTCTTGGCGGTCAAGGTCGTCACATGGGTTCGCAAACTCAATCCTCGCTGATCCAAAACCCTATCAAATGAAAGCGGCCATAAGCAGAAAAGAAACCTTGATCTGTCAGGCAAGCTCGTACGGTCCGGTTCCTGGCGCGGTCTGCGCAATCACTTCTTGCTGACGCTTCGCCATGCGGCAAAGGCAAACGCTACAAAAAGCGCCGCCAAAAGCAGATGTGCGATCTCAGGTATTGATAGTCCGAACATGCCTTGATCCCGGCCAGCAGAGTTAGGGACTTCCAATTTTCACTGCTTCTAAAGCTTAGGTGCCCAGGTCATCAGGTCAATATTTAGAGCCCCACAAATTCCCTAGAGCTGAAAGAGGCGATGTTTCTTCAAAAGCTCAATCAGAACCTCGCGGGCATGTTGCCTGTGCGTGCGGTGCTGCTCGCGCGCATGGGTGCAGTCGCCGGTCCGGATTGCTTCGTAAACCACTCTATGGTCCTGGTTCGACTTGATTGGCAGCGGACGGATGTAAAGGGTCATGGCCCTGGCCCGGCGGACCTGGTTCGCCATCATGGCGACGATGTTTTGAATTCTCGAGTTCCCACCAAGGCGAACAAGCTCGGTGTGGAATGCATCATCTGCCTTCGCCCAGGCGTCCCTGTCCTCACGCTCCAGTGCCGTGTCCATCGCCTCAATTGAAGACTTTAGCGCGGCAAGATCCTTTTCGGAGTATCCCTTCCGGGCGGCTTCTTCTGCGGCCAGGCTCTCAAGTTCGGTCAGAACCGCATAGATTTCCTCCATATCCGTTAAGGAAAGCGAGGCAATGCGGACGCCTTTGCGTGGCCGCACTTCCAGAAGGCCCTGCTGGGCCAGCAGCAGCGTGGCCTCCCGCACAGGGGTCCGTGACATGCCGAGGAGGCCTGCCAATTCGCTTTCCAGATGATCCGATCCGGCTGCAAGCTCGCCGTCAAAAATCAGTTGCCGGATTTTTTCCATGGCCTGCGTTGTGATTGTCTTCGGTTTTGACGGGTCAAGCATCGGCAAATTCCCAAATTTTCCGCCCCACCCGATCAGATTCGTAAATCGCGCGCTCGATCGCAATCACCCGCAGGTAGTCCCTAGCCCGGTTTTCCAAGGGTTTGCCATCAAGGACCCCGTCCACGACGTGATCTATCAGCGCTTTCACGCAATCGCCGCCAAACCCTTGCCAGGTCTTTGCTTCCAAAAGAGTGCTCTCCTTCAGGCTGCCGAAATTGCGTAGCCGTACGCTTCCGTCCCCGCAGAGTGTCAATGTCCCCTCGGTGCCTTCAACGATTGCTTCGCCAAGGGTTGTCCGGCAGTTGTCTGCGGCGTGATCGAGCAACCTGTTCCCGTCAAAGAGAGCCCTGACACCGTTTTTGTAATCAAATACGAAATAGCCCGCATCTTCACCTTCTATCACCGGATTGAGGCGGCGAAGGTCAGCATAGACGGCTTCGGGGTCACCCAGCAGGTACCGGAAGGTGTCAATCCAGTGAACTCCAGTTTCGTGAATGAGCAATTTGGGCATTGTCTGGAAGTAGGGCTGACGGTCCAAATATGCGTCCGGGCCTTGACCGTCTCCCGTCCGAAGACGGAACGTGAGTTGCAGGACATTGCCCAACAGTCCGCTGTCAATCGCTTGCTTGAATGTTCGGTACCATGGCTGGAACCGGAAATTTTCATGGATGACAAGTGTAGCGCCAGCCTCGTCGGTCCTTTTCACCGCTTCTTTGGCCTCGGCGAGTGAGCCGCAAAACGGTTTCTGACAGATGATGATGCGGACACCATTGGCAATGGCCAGTGTGATCGCTTCAAGATGCGTATGTGGCGGTGTAATCACATCCAGAAGATCCGGACGAGCCATTTTCAACATGGTGTCCAATGAGGAAAATGCTGCAAGCCCCGTTGCCTTTGCTTTTTCCTGATCCCGATCACAGGCGCCCACCAGCTTAATACGGTCATTCCGGCGCCAGGCATCATAGTGAAACTGCGCAAAATAGCCTGCGCCCAGGCAAGCAACCCGCAAGGTCTGCGCTCCGTTTTTCATTCTATCTCCCTCGCGATCTGACGCCAGCATCGGATTGGTTTCCCGCAATGGCCGCATCCCGATCCGATTGCATGGATTTTTGATAGTGCACACGAGCAGCGTTGACAAGGGATTGAATAGCGTATACGCAAATCAATGTGCAAACCAATACGGCCTGTGGAGGGGCCGTGGGAGGAAACCGAAATGCTGGACAAAAAACTTCTAGGACGCCTCTTTGCGGGCGTTGCTTTTCTTGCAGTTGGAGTAAGCGGGGCGTTTGCCGCGGAAACGCTCCGTTTCAGCCACACAGACAACCCGGGGGGATCCCGCCAGGCGGCGGCTGAACTGTTTGCCGAAAAGGTCGCCGAATACACTGATGGCCGCTACGAAGTGCAGGTATTCCCATCAGGTCAGTTGGCGAATGACCCTAAGGCGATTGAGCTTCTGCAATTGGGGGGGATCGATTTTACGGTGTCGGCCACTGGAAGCTATGCAACGCACCTTCCGTCATTGAACCTCACCGCCATGCCCTTCCTCGTAGACACGTATGAGCAGGGCTGGGAACTCTATGACAATTCGGAATGGCTCCAAGGCGAATTCGAAGAACTGCCGGAAAAAGGTTTCCGGGTGTTGTCGACCTGGGAAGCCGGTTTCCGCAGTTTCACAACCAACGAACCGCTGAGATCCCCTGAGGATGCAAAATCAATGAAAATGCGGGTTTTCCCGAACGACATGATCCGGTGGTCCATGGAAGCAATCGGTTTCCAAACCGTCGTCATGCCAATCACGGATGTTTACCTTGCGATCCAGCAAGGCATCGTCAACGGGCAAGAAAATCCGGTCGACACCATCAGATCCCTTCGTTTCTACGAAGTCGCGCCCAACATCACGTTGACGCGTCATGTTTACAGCCCGCTTCCGCTGACGATCGCGGAAAAGACCTGGCAATCCTTTTCGGAAGAAGATCAGGCTGCCGTTTTGAAAGCAGCCGCCGAATCCGCGGCTTTCAGCCGTAACCTGGTTCAAAGTTCCGTCGACAGCCAGTTGTTGGAAATGCAGGAAGAAGGCGCTGTTGTCAGTGTTCCGAAGATCGGCCCGTTCCGTGAGGCTGTCCAGTCCGTCTATGCCAAGGCCAAAGATGTTTACGGCGACGAAGCCGTCGACAAGATCCTCGCCGACGCGGCGGCGATCCGCGAGGCCCTCCCAGCCCAAAACTGATCGAGCATTTGGGCGTTACTGAGCCGGAGCCTGACATCTCACCGGTGGAGGTTCCGGCACTTTTTCGAAAGTTAAAGCCTTGGATTACCGTGATCATTATCCGGCGGCACTGCGGTTGCTCAGCCATCTCGTTGACGTGTGTCTTGCTCTTGCCGGTCTGGCAATCGTTTCGCTTGTCTTTTGCAATGCATTCCTGCGTGGCTTTGCAGGATTTGACCTCGCCTGGTCGCTTGAAGTGACCAGTTTCCTCTTGTTGTGGAGCACATTTATCGGTTGCGCGGCGGCGATTGCCCGCGGGGCGCATATGCGGGTGACGGAAATCGTCGAAAGCCTGCTGCCGCGCCTGGTGCAACGCGGCCTGTCGATTATCATTGACGCCATCATCGCGGCGCTGCTGATCAGCCTCATCTACACGGGCTTCAACATCTCGCTCCATACCTGGGCGCAAAAGACGACCGTTCTGTACTGGCCTGTGGGGCTCCTTTACGCCTCCATGCCGGTCGGCATGACCCTGAGCCTGATTTTCCACCTGTTCAACATGGTGTTCGATATCCGGAACCCGGTCATTCCGAAGTCTACTCACTCCGACGGTGGTGAGGCGCTCCTATGATCTTGCTTTTTGTTGTCGCGGTTTTCCTCACGACCGTCTTCTTGGGAATTCCGCTCGTCTGGGCGATTCTGATCACAGCAGTCCTTCCGATTTTTGTGTTTGATCTCGGATACCCGCTTCAAGCCTTGTTCCTGAACTTCATCGGGGGCGTCGAGCCAAACCACTTTCTTGCGATCCCGCTGTTCATCGTCGCGGGCGAAATGATGAGCCGGGGCGGCGTCGGCCTCCGGATCATAGGTTTTGCAAGGGCCGCCTTCGGCTTCATGGCTGGCGGTCTGGGCATGGTTGTTGTCGGAGCATCGATGATCTTCGGAGGAATTTCAGGATCTGCGATTGCAGATTCTGCGGCCATCGGTTCCGTCATGATCAAGAACATGTCCCGTGAAGGCTACAACAAGGCCTTTGCCGCCGGACTGGTCGCAGCAGCCGGTACGATCGGGATTATCATTCCCCCTTCTATTCCCATGCTGATTTACGGCTTTGTTGGCAACGTCTCCGTGGCCGACCTGTTTATTGGCGGCATGGTACCAGGTATCCTGTTTGGCGCGTTTTTCATGGGTGTTTGCTACTATGTGGGCAAGACCACCAATTGCGACCCGGGCGGTAGAACGACAACATTCAAGGAGCTGACATCCTCGTTTATCGGCACGGCGCCCGCCTTGTTGATGCCGATCCTGATCCTTGGAGGCATTTTTACGGGCTGGGTCACACCCACGGAATCTGCGGCGCTGGCGGTAATTTACGGTCTTCTGGTCACGACACTTGTCTATCGCGATTTCCATATCCGGGACCTGCCGCGCCTTCTCATTGATTCCTTCGTGACCAGCTCTGTCGTGATGGTGGTGATCGGGGCAACGACGGTTCTTGGCTGGCTGATTACACTCGAACAGATGCCACAAATCCTGGTTGGGTTCGTGCAGGAGTTTTCAACCGGACCGTGGATGTTCCTGCTCCTGGTCAATATTGTCTTGCTTGTCCTCGGTCTGGTCCTGGATCCGGTACCTGCGATCCTCCTGACCGCTCCGTTGTTCTTGCCGACCGCCAAGATTTTTGGTGTCGACCCAGTCCATCTTGGCGTGATCATGACCTGCAATGTTGCGGTGGGCTTGTTCACACCTCCGGTTGGAGCAACGCTCTACGTCGCTTCCCGTATCTCCGGAGTTGGCGTCCTTTCGATCGCCCGCCGAATGTTGCATCTATATATTGCAGCTCTATTCGCGCTCATGCTCGTGACCTACTTCCCGATCTTCACGATGGGTATGGTCGGGCTGTTCAGGTAGGTTGGGGAGGGTGTTGTGTTTGTGGTGACTGTCACGTTCCAGTTAAAGCCGGGACAGAAAAAGGTGTTTTTGCCTCTGATGACCGAAAACGCCGAGGCTTCGCTCAGGGAAGAGCCAGGTTGCAGGCAGTTTGATGTCTGCACCGACCCGGACCGGCCGGAGGAGGTGTTCCTTTATGAGATCTATGACGATGCAGCCGCGTTCCAGGTGCATCTGGAGACGGAGCATTTTCTAGCCTTTGATCGCAAGATTGCAGGCATGGTCGCAGACAAGTCCGTGAAAACATACAGGAAGGTCGCTCAATGACGCCGTGGGAAGTCTTTGCGATCAAATACGCGGAGCGAAACACCCGGACACGCCGGGACAGCTTCCTGTTCGACGACAATCACGACCAGCCGCATCACATGGACTACTTCGTGTGGGTCCTTCGCCGCGGAAGCGAGACCATTCTTGTCGACACCGGTTACGATCATGATGAAGGGCAAAGACGTGGACGGCCCGTTCTCCAGGATCCGCGGGACGCATTGGCGCCGCTCGGGATTTCGCCTGACGGCATATCGACGATTATCGTCACGCATCTTCACTATGACCATGCCGGTGGGCTAAAGCATTTTCCCGCCGCAACGATCCACTTGCAGGCCGCTGAAATGGCCTATGCAACCGGCCCTTGCATGTGCCATCCGGTTCTGCAGGCCCCGTTCACGGGAGATCATATCTGCGAAGCTGTTCAGCGGCTCTATTCCGGCCGCGTCGTGTTTCACAACGGAGATGGCCAAGTTGCAGAGGGTGTGACTGTTCACCGGATCGGCGGGCATAGTAAAGGACTGCAAGCCGTGCGGGTGCTCACGAGCGCGGGCTGGTTATGCCTTGCCTCCGACGCGTCGCATTACTACGAGAATTTTCTCCGCGCAAAACCCTTTCCGATTGTTGTTGATCTGGAGGATATGCTCGACGGTTTCCAGCGGATCCGTTGGCTGGCAAGCTCTGACAATCTGGTCGTGCCGGGTCATGACCCGCTGGTCCGGACCTATTTTCCGGTCTCCGGCCCGGACCATGTTGTCCGCCTGGATCACGGGCCTTTGCAGGAGATCGGCACATGAAGCTCGGTGTCGTTGCAGACGACTTTACCGGTGCCTCAGACATCGCACTGACTTTGTCGGAAGCGGGCATGCCGACCAAGCAATTTGTTGGCGTTCCCGAAACCACTATTGCGGATAGAAGCGAAGCCGGTGTTGTCAGCCTGAAGACACGAACGGTGGCAGTTGACGACGCAGTGCAGCAGTCCTTGGCAGCCTGCGACTGGCTGTTGGCCCAAGGCTGCTCGCAGATTGTCTTCAAGATTTGTTCGACATTCGATTCCACTGATGACGGAAACATCGGGCCGGTCACGGCTGCACTGGCCAAGCGGCTTGGCGAGCGTTCGGTCATTGTCTGCCCTGCCTTCCCCGAAAACGGGCGGATGGTGTTTCAGGGACATCTTTTCGTCGGCGACCGGCTTTTGAACGAAAGCGGTATGCAAAACCACCCGCTCACGCCCATGAAGGATCCGGATATCCGGCGCGTGCTGGCACGGCAAACATCCTGGCAAATCGCGCATGTGCCCCACCAAACCGTATCAAGGGGCGCCGCCGCCATTGCCAGTCATATCGAAACTGCGTCTGACCGTATGGTTGTGATCGACGCGATTGACTACGGCGATCTCATCGCCATTGGAGCGGCCGCAAAGGGGCGGCGTCTCGTGACCGGCGGATCTGGAATAGCGCTTGGGCTGCCTCAGAATTTCGGGTTCACACCGCAGAGCCAGGAATGGGCCGGTGCCGGAGGGAAAGCCGTTGTGCTTTCAGGGTCCTGTTCTGTTGCAACGCGTGGGCAAGTGGAACGCTATAGGCAGGTTGCGCCAAGCCGGGAAATCAAGATCGAAGACGTTGTTGAAAAAAGATTGTCGCTGCAAGAGCTGGTGGAATGGACTGTCAAACAGGACGTGGCGCCTCTCATCTACTCATCGGCTGATCCGAGCTCCGTCAAAGCCTCTCAAGAGGCATTTGGCAAAGAGGTGAGTTCGGAGGCGATTGAAACACTTTTTGCCAACCTGGCGGCGGCTCTTTCCAATACCGGTGTTGAACGTATTGTAGTTGCCGGCGGGGAGACGTCTGGAGCCGTTGTCTCCGGCGTCGCGGCAACGACCTTGGAAGTTGGACCTCGCATCGCAGCCGGCGTTCCGGCATTGAAGGTCGGTGGCCGGCCGCTTGCCCTGGCACTCAAGTCAGGAAATTTCGGTGGTCCCGACTTCTTCGAAAAAGCGCTGTCGGTTTTGGAGACTGGCGCATGACGAACGTTTCCAAGGCCCGTGAACAGATAGCCATGATGGCCAAATCGATCTTTGATCGCGGTCTCACGCATGGATCGACCGGAAACATCTCCATGCGGCTGGATGACGGAACTCTCTTGGTGACGCCGACCGGGTCTTCCATGGGGTTTCTGGATCCGGGCCGGATCAGTCATTTGTCGGGGACGGGCGAGCTGCTGTCCGGTGACAACCCGACCAAGGAAATGCCTTTGCATGCTGCATTCTACGAGACCCGCGCAGCGACAGGGGCGGTTGTTCACTTGCATGCATGTCATTCAGTCGCCTTGTCGCTGTTCCCTGACATTGATCCTGACAATGTTTTGCCGCCGTTGACGGCTTACGGGATCATGCAACTCGGCAAGGTTCAGCTGCTGCCGTTCTTCGTGCCCGGCGATCCGGCGATGGGCAACGCTGTCCGTGGTCTGGCGGGCAAACGGTCTGCGGTGCTGCTCGCCAATCATGGGCCGGTCGTTGCGGGAAAGGATCTTGAAGCGGCCGTATATGCAATGGAAGAGCTGGAGGCAACCGCCCGGCTCGCGCTCCTGCTGCGCGGCGTGGCTGCGAACGCTCTGAACACGGATCAGATAGCCCAAATTGTCACGAGATTTGATGTTGATTGGACCTAAGGAACTGCACTCATGAAAATTGCGCTCATCAAAGGGGACGGTATTGGCGTTGATGTCGCAGACGCAGCTCTCAAGGTGATTGAGGCGGCGCTTCATAAAACGGGGCAATCGATGCCTCATTATGATGAGATCCAAGCAGGTGCCGGTTATTTTCACGAGACGGGACGCGATATCGAGCCAGGTGGTGAGGAGCGCGCTGAAACCGCCGATGCGATATTCCTGGGCGCAATCGGTCTGCCCTCGATACGCCATGAAGACGGAACGGAAATCTCCCCGCACTTAAGATTGCGGGACCGCTTTGGTCTATACGCCGGGGTTCGCCCGGTCAAAGCCTATCCCAATGCGCCCCAGCGGCTGGCCGATCCAAGAGCGGCTGGGATCGACCTCATTATCTTGCGGGAGTCCACGGAAGGGCTTTTTTACTCGGCTGCTGCCCATAAACGCTCGCTGGTCGTCAACGACGACGAGGTGCAGGACATACTCCGCATTACCCGAAAGACCACCACCAAACTCCACCAGTTCGCGTTTGATCTGGCCCGCAAGCGCCGGAACAAGGGCACATCGGGCAAATTGACATGCGTTGACAAGGCCAATGTGTTCACCTCGCTAGCCTTCTTCCGTCAGATTTTCGATGAGGTCAGGGCAGACAACACTGATGTACCTGTCAGCTACAACTATGTGGACGCTCAGGCGCTCGATCTCGTGCGCAAACCCTGGGAGTTTGATGTCCTGGTGACTGAAAACATGTTCGGGGACATCTTGTCCGACCTGGCAGGCGGTCTTGTGGGCGGTATGGGCATGGCGGCCTGCGCCGAGATTGGAGATGACACCGGCCTGTTCCAACCGGCGCACGGCAGCGCCCCGGATATCATGGGGCAAGACAAGGCAAATCCGCTGGCAGCGATCCTGAGTGGGGCCTTGATGCTGGATTATCTTGCCAGCAAACTCGGGCAGCCTGCGCTTTCCGATGCCGCCGATCTGATCAACCAATCCGTTGAAACCGGTTTTCAGGAAAATCTCTTGCGGCCGTTTGAGTTTGGCGGAGATATGGGAACAAAAGCGATTGCCCGGACCGTTGCCGAAAGAGTCGCCCAGCGCAGCCAGGTCGCGGCGCAATAGCCCGCCGGTCTATACAGGGCTGTTAGTTTCGAAGGTGCCTGTACACCCTCAACTGATAGGCCGTGAAACCGGCCATCGCCAGCGCGTCATGATCGGTAAGGCTTGAGAGTCATGCTTTCTCAAAGTGTGTGGATTCAATTGCATGGATGGCAAGGCTCTGACCGGCTTCCTGCATGGTCAGGTAGGTTTGATCAGCGCCGGCTTCAGTTATTTGCTCGACGTGATTGGCGTGCAGCGCATGGCTGACAATCGTACCCGAAAAGCCACCGCCCCTTAGTCTTCGCGCAGCAATCAGCTTGGCTTCGAGATCGTCCATGGCAAGAACCGCGGCCGAAATGCCCGTCAAATCCACGCTGTTCCAAAAGTTGCTGTCCTCCGCATCGGCGAAGATCACGTTCCGCCCGGCCTTGGTGTGTGCCTCGACCTTGTAGACATCAGCGTCCAGGCCAATAGGCCGGCGACCCCTTTGCACCAAAGCTTTATAGGCGGCTGTTCCGGTCCGGCCCATCCCAAACACCAGGACATTGGCATCGCCAAGGTCTGTTGGTTGCTCGTCCGGATGACGGGTCGACAGTTCGAACCGCTGCAGTTGTTTTTCGTACCGTTCGAAAATCGGATGAGCGAACCTGTTAAGCGGTGCTGCAATGAGAAACGAAACAGACACCGCAATTGCCAGAGGCACGAGATAGTCCTGTGCTGCGGGAATGCCCGCGGCAACGATCAAGCCGAACTCGCTATACGCGGTGAGCGACAACGCGGTGACAAACGACGTACGCGCGCGGAGCTTGAACGCAAGCAGGATGAAGAAAAACAATACGCCTTTGAGCGGCAACAGGACGCCGAGAACCAGCGCGAAGCCGATCGAATTCCAGTCGGGCAGTCCCGACATGCCGATTGAGAGAAAAAAGCCGATCAGGAACACTTCCTTGAGCGCCCATAGGGAGTTCGACAACTCGCCTGCACGTGGGTGGCTCGACAGCAGTAGGCCCATCACCAGGGCGCCAATTTCACCTTTCAAGCCGATGATCTCAAACCCGACACCGCCAATGACCAGGCTCAGCATCATACCGGTTAACAGCAAAACTTCGTCGTGACCGGCCAGATCGAGCAGCTTGAAAAGAACAGGTCTGAGCAAAGGTGTTGCAAAGATCAAAAGGGCCCACGGGCCGGGCAGTTTGCCGGCAAAAATCGCCAGGACAACAAGGGCAATGATATCCTGCACAATGAGAATGCCGATGGCCGTCCGGCCATGGAACGTGCCGAGTTCGCGTTTGGCTTCCAGAATTTTTGCCGACAAGACCGTTGAAGAAAACCCGAGGGCGATCCCGACCAGCAAGGCGCTCATCCAGTCGGACGTAAAGAGCAGCCTGATAATCGGCGTGAACAACACAATCGATACGCCAAAATGGATCAAAGCGCCGCCGATGACCTGCGGTTCGGCAATTTGCCGAAGCTTCAGCTTGAGCCCGATGGTGAACAACAACATCAGGACACCGAGATTTGCAATGTATTCCAGGATCGGGCCTGTCTCGGCGGGCAATCCGAATCTTGGGCCGATTATGTTGATGAAAAATCCCGCAGCCAGGAAACCCACCAGAGGCGGCAGACCGACCTGCCGTACTGCAAGTCCGAACAAGAAGGCAGTTCCGATTGCGAAGACTTCAAAATGCATTTTTGTCTCACATGCTGTTTTCCCGCCCGGGCGGGCTGCTGTCCCAGAGTTGTCTCTTGGTATGCTTGAATTTTCCTAAAACTTTATCTGCACACCGCCGGTGTGTTCAAAACCAAATTTTGAATAACGTGATGGGATGTGCTGCGGCGGAGGCGGCTCGTTGGCGTGTACCTCGTAGCCGGCCAAGGTTGCCAGACATCTTGAGGAATTCTCATCTCGATAGAGGTTCACATTTCTGAGCACCGTATTAGGTGAATTTCAAATGAGATTTATAGTCATCTATGTTTGGGATCACGGGAAACACAGTCATCCCGGAACTCGAAAAAATTGAAGCCATGGGAGCATTGGCTTCAATTTATACCTGGAAGGGCAATGAGCGAAACCGTCAGTATTCAATCACACCATTGGGCCAATGTATGCCGCGATGTAGACGTCAGAAAATGGAGTGGCGGACGGGACTAAGGTCGGATGTTTCCCAATGGTGTTCCATTTGCGGAAGGCGCGCAGCACCATAGGGGGAGAGTGTTAGGGCAACACTTGATGTTATCCTGGGCCAGCCGCCTCTACGCTTTTTAGTAAGTATCCTGATTTTAAGAACTCCTGAATCCAGCCCGAAGAGCATTTGCAAAGGCGCCAACTCGGCGGGGCTGCGCACGACCGGGTGGGAACATGATCTGCAATGGGGTCGGTGGTGCAGAATAGTCTTCGAGCACGGCCACCAGCCGGCCTGCCCGCAAGTCTGGACCAACATCAATTTCGGATTTTTGCGTAATGCCGTGCCCCGCCAGGGCCCAGCGCCGCACAAGGTGGCCATCGTTGACCACTCTATCGCCGCGCACCGTGATCT
Source organism: Roseibium denhamense (assembly GCF_009711415.1). Lineage (GTDB taxonomy): Bacteria > Pseudomonadota > Alphaproteobacteria > Rhizobiales > Stappiaceae > Roseibium > Roseibium denhamense. Next base: position 40,650 of record NZ_SMLZ01000106.1, on the reverse strand, counting down.
TTTGCGTGGATGCCCCGGTTCCAAAAAGCCAGACATTGTCAAGGCTCGACCCGAACCGCATGATCAGACAGTTGTGGTTTGCCAGATCTTCCGGCACGCGCGGCGTCCCGTGTTCGTTCAAGTAGGAGGGAGCCGCACAAACGATTCGTCGATAGCGGCCGACCGTTCGCGTGCGAAGGGAGCTATCGGTGATCTCACCGAACCTAAGGGCAAGATCAAATCCAAGGCCGACGATATCGACATAGGCGTCCGACAAGGCCAGTTCGACCGAAATTTCTGGATGATCTTGGCCGAAGCGTTCAATAATGTCAGAGACGAGGCCGCGTCCGAGGTCCATGGGAGCGCTGATGCGGATAGGCCCTGTTAGCATACCAGCACCATGCCGGATGCGTGTATCGAGGTCTTCGATCTCGGCCAGAACCGACTTTGCTCCGTCGAGCAAGGTCCGTCCCTCATCCGTCAGGCTGAGTGTTCGTGTCGTACGATTAAGGAGGACGACTCCATAATACGCTTCCAAAGCTGCAAGCCGTTCCGACACGGTCGTGGCCGAAAGCCCAACTTCTCGCGCAGCGGCAACAAGACTGCCTTTCTGGGCGATGGTCTGGAAAAGCCGAATGTTATCGATCAGCATTAAACGTTTTTTCCGGATTATATTTTCGATGATGCGCCGTTTATCCGGTCACAGCAAGTGGTTAGTTCTCACTCATCAACTTCAAACACCGAAAGATGCCACCATGACCAAGCTAACCATTGTCGCCAATATCCACGCTAAAGAGGACAAGATCGACCTTGTCAAAGCTGAACTGCTGAAATTGCTCTCTATCACGCGCGCGGAAAAAGGCTGTATCAATTATGATCTTCACCAAGACAACGAAAACCCGGCGCATTTCATGTTCTACGAAAACTGGGAGAGCCGCGCATTGTGGCAAGACCACATGAACGCTCCGCATCTTTCGGCCTACATGTTGGCAACCGATGGGGCGGTTGCGCAGTTCACCCTAAACGAGATGACGGAGATCGAATAACACGTAGATCTAGCGCGCAGGACAGCACACGTTTTCTCCCAGGGGGCAGCCATGGCGGTGCCAATGACTGACCCTCACGTGATCAGGAAACCGGGTTTGTGCTGACGAATTCGGTGCGCTTAATCAACGCGCAGGTCCTGCTCGCGTGGGTTCGAACTGTGCGAGATCGGCGAGCCTGAGAAGCTACAGCGACCGTTTTCTGCAGCCAGCGATGCAAAGATGGCAGATTTTGCACGCTTGACATCATACCGGCGCGCTTGCGGTCATCCACAGGCGGTCACATAGGTCAGGCCCACACAAGCGGGAACCCGGTGAAATAGCGGGGTACTTACTCCGTCAAAAGGCAAGACCGCCATGGATTTCCTGACCGCCTCCACCGTCACCAAACCAGGTCTTGGCCTGCTGACGTTTTTCATCGCTGACGCTCAAACTGATGAGATCATCACCTATTTCGGACCGGGTGATGTCATCCCGCACGCAGATCTCGCCGGACGCAGCATCACGATCGGCGCCCAACTGACAGATCCTGAAGGGTCGGTCGGCAGTGTCGAGCTCACGCTTGGGGACACCACCCGCGTGGAAAACTATCCGCCTTTCATGCTCTTCGGCGACAACATGCTGGGCGATTATGGCGAAGGGGTCCTGGACCTGTCCGCCGCGCTTCAGGATATGAGCGTGACGATTTACGAGGGCCGGAACAAGACCGGCGCCGTTCTCGACACATTCCACGTTGAACTCGCGATCCGGCAGGACCCGGAGCAGCCAGCACCGCCGCTCGCCGCCGACGTTTTGGCCAGCCAGTTTGATCAAATCGTCTTCCACTTCGACGGCAACAACAACGATCCGGACGACATCGCAGCGCTGCCAATTGCGGCCCTGCTCGCGGATGCCGCCGGTATCGAGGACAAGACCAGCTTTTTTTACGGCAACAACCTGAGCCAGGCGAATGAAGACGGCCGTCTTGAGGCTCTTGACGCCGGCGGCGCTTTCGCACGCTCCCTCGGCATCAGCTCCTACAACTATCAGGAGGACATCGACGGAACGACGGCACGCCTCGTTTCAATGATCAATTCCGGCCAGTCCGTCCTGATCCTTGAAGGCGGGCCGATGGACGCCACCTACCGGGCGCTGGAGCAAGCGGATCCGGCGAACCTTGCCAATGTCACGCTGCTGTCCCATTCCACCTGGAACCAGGACGCCACTGATATCGACAATCCCAGCTATCCGGGTCTGACGGAAACCCATTCCTGGGCGGACATCCGCATTGAATTTCCGGAAGTGAACTTCATTGAGATTGCCGACCAGAATGGCGGTAACAACAACTTCCGCGGTTTTTACAATCAAAGCTGGTCCTGGCTCGATGAGACCGGCGAACCACTCTACCAGGATGCCCGTGCCATCATGTATCTGGCCGATGAAGGGGTGGATGCCGGAAAGCCGAACGACCCTTCGGACGCGGGCATGCTGTTTTATGCACTCACCGGCGAAGATGACGGCACACCGGCCGATGTTGAGGAGTACCTGTCAGATCCCGCTGCCTACACGCCCAATGACGAAATCGCATCGCCCATCCTCGATGGCGTCAGCATCGGCAAGAACGGGAACGTCGTGATCGAGGCGGAAACGGCCGAGCTGACGGGCAATTGGGCGCTCAGTGACGTGGACGGATCCACAGGGGACGGACTGTTGATCTGGGACAGCCCGACAGATTCCTTCAATCAGCCGCAGGATACCGTTTCGTTCAAGTTCACCGTTGATGTGGACGGCGACTATTACATGTCCTACCGGGGCTGGAAGCCAGACACCGGCGAAAACCATGACCGGAACAACGACTTCTTCTTCCGTTTAAAAACCGCGGACGGCGAGGTCCTGCAGGATCACACCAAGGTTTTCTTCTCCGGCAACTCAGAGCAGTTCCTTTGGGGCACGACGTTCGAATCCAACCACAGCTTTGCCCCGGCCCGGTTCGACGATCTGGTCGCAGGCGAAACCTATATCCTTGAACTCTCGGGCCGGTCGCGGCAGGCCGGCATTGACCGCATTCACCTGAATGAGGGCGAGTTCGACCCGTCGACCTACATCATCGATGGGACAGAGAACGACGATAAGCTCTATGGGACCGATGATCCCGACATCATGAACGGTCTGGACGGCAATGACGATCTGTCCGGCTGGAACGGCGCGGATGTGCTGACCGGCGGGCGCGGAAAGGACATCTTGCGCGGACATATTGGGGATGACACGCTCTACGGCGATCAGGGGGCAGACACCCTTGTCGGGGGACCTGGCGCTGACACGCTCTACGGCGGCTGGGGCAAGGATCAGTTCGTCTTCTATGGGCCGGACCTGATCAACCTGCGGGATGTCGGGTGGGATGTCAGAGCCCTCGATGTGATCGAAGACTTTCAGCTTGGCGTTGATACAATTAAATTCGGGTCTTCTCTCGGTATTGACAGCATGAGCCAGCTGAAAATCAAGGTTCATGACTTTGATGGAGACACCTACGTGTCCGTGAGAGTGAAGGAAACCAAGGACGCGTTCCTGGTGAATGTCGATGACACTATCGAAACATCCGAACAGTTCGTAGCTGAAGACCCGTTCATTTTTTGATGCGGAGCGTGGCGCTGACGGGGTGGAACAAACCCTGTCAGCGCTCGAACCCGCACGGCACGCCCGTCTGGTTAGAATGGTAGTCCGAGGCGCCGTTTACAAAACCAGTAGGCCATTTAGATTTCTATCTATTAAGACGGCTAAACAACGGTTGCAACTACGGCGAGGCAGTCCCCCGGTTTGATCAATCCTGGAAGATGCCGGGCCATCAAAATACCGGGGCGCTTGGCCCGGTATTCGGATGGCTTACGGCCCGTGCTCCCCATAGGCCAGACCTTTGCGAGCAGGTCGCCTTCGATGATGTCTTCGCCAAGGTCAACGACCGGTTCGATCATGCCGCCGGTTTCGCAGAACACGAAACAGCGCTCGTCCGGCATGTCGAGCATGACCGTCGGATGGCGCTCCAACTCACCCTGCAAGATACCGGCATGACACAGGACATTGTGGACGCCCTTTTTGGCAATGGCGATTGAGCGGGCCGTTGCCGTGCCCCCGCCGCCAAGTTCGGTTGTCACGAATACCTTGCCCTTGGTTTCAACGGCGGTGTCATACATGCCGGCATTGTCAATCTCGAGCATGATCGCCGTATAGGGTGCGTTGAACGCTTCAACTGCGGCTACGCAGGCCGCCTGCTGGGCCTTGTTCTCCAGAACATGGGCCGAGGCAAAAGGAACGAAATCGAGGGTTTTGCCGCCGGAATGAAAATCCAGAACGATATCGGCCATCGGAATGAGAACACTGTCGAAATAATGGGCGATCTTTTGCGTGACCGTGCCGTCCGGCCTCCCGGGAAACGACCGGTTCAAGTTTCCCTTGTCGATCGGTGAGGTGCGCGTCCCGGCTTCGAAAGCCGGATAGTTGAACGCGGGCACGATGATGACCCGCCCTCTGATGTCTTCTGGCGTTAGGGTCAGCGCCAGGTTCTGCAGGGCAACCGGGCCTTCATATTCGTCGCCGTGGTTACCGCCGGTCAATAGCGCGGTCGGGCCGTCCCCGTTGCGGATGACAGTGATCGGGATCATCACCGAGCCCCAGGCGGAATCATCCCGGCTATAGGGAAGGCGCAGGAAACCATGATGCGTCCCGTCCCGGTCAAACGGAACGGTGGGGCTGATCGGGTTCTCCGCCATTGCTAGTCCTTCACAAAAAGTTTGCGTGGAACATTGGCAAGACATTCCGGACCGGTCTGGCCGATCACGATGCTTTCGGTGATTTCAAAGCCCCAGTCGTCCATCCAGAGCCCGGTCATGAAGTGAAAGGTCATGTTCTCCTCAAGCACGGTCGTATCACCGCTGCGCAAGGACATGGTCCGCTCCCCCCAGTCCGGCGGATAAGACAGGCCGATTGGGTATCCGGTCCGGTTGTCTTTCGTGATGCCATGGCGCTTCAAAACCTTGAAAAAGGCATGGGCAATGTCCTCGCAAAGGTTCCCCGCCTTGGCGACTTCCAGACCGGCTTCCAGGCCTTCCAGCACGGCCTGTTCCGCATCCAGAAACTTTTGCGGAGGCGTGCCAAGATACAGCGTGCGAGAGAGCGGGCAGTGATACCGGTTGTGCACACCGGCGACTTCGAAGAACGTTCCCTCGTCAACCCGCATAGGCTGGTCGTCCCAGGTTAAGTGCGGGGCAGCCGCATCGCTGCCGGAGGGTACCAGCGGGACAATCGCGGGATAGTCACCGCCAGCGCCGATATCCGGATTATACCTCAAAGTGGCATCATAGATTTCAGACACAAGATCGCTTTTGCGCAGGCCCGGCTCGGCCTTTTCCAGGATCCGCTGGTGGATTTTTTCCACCTTGCGACCGGCAAGGCGCATATAGTCCAACTCACGTGATGACTTGACGGCCCGCTGCCAGTTCACCAGCGCAGTAGCATCCTGGAAACGGGCATTGGGCAGATGCTTCTGCAAACACGCGAAAGCGGCCGCCGAGAAGTAATAATTGTCCATCTCCACGCCGATGCGTACCGCACCCACACCCCTTTCTTCGATCAGGGCGGAGAGGACTTCCATGGGGTGTCGTTCGAATGACTGAACATAGTGATCGGGATAGCCGATAATATTGTCCGGATGCATGAAACACGTGCGCAGCGCGCCATTTGCATCCTGTCCGCGGCCAAACCAGATGGGGTCTCCATCCAGCCCAACAAGAACCGCCTGGTGCACGTAAAACGACCATCCGTCATAGCCGGTCAGCCAGTTCATGTTGGAAGGGTCGGAAACGATCAGCAGATCCAGGCCTGCCGCGTCCATCGCCTTCCGCGTTTTGGCGACCCGCTGGTCATATTCATCTCTTGAAAATCGAAGGGTCACGTCATGCATGCTGGCCGTCCTCTCGTCAGGCGTTGATTTTTGTGCCGGCGTTGACCTTCAGCGCTTGCGCCCGCGCGAAGGTCGCAATTGCTGTGTCCTGAACACCCGTGCCGGTCAGGTCACAGATCGTAATCTCGGCATCCGACGTGCGGCCCTTGGCCTTGCCCGAAACGATGTCTCCGAGTTCACTAAAGACCGTCCCGGATGGGACAGCGCCGGCCGCCAGAGCCGCCCGCAGCTCTCCCATCAATTCGGTCTGCGATTGCCGGTCGGGAACATAAAGATCGGCCCGCTTGAGGCATTCAGGGTCCAGTTCGTTTTTGGTGTGCTGGTCCGACCCCATGGCAGTGACATGCTGGCCGGGGCGTAGCCAGTCCGCTGAAATCAAGGGCTGTGTGCTTGGCGTCGTGGTGACGATGACATCGGCTTCACGGACCGCCTGTGACAGATCGTCCGCAGCTGTGACCTCTATCCCCAGAAGCGCGGACAGTTCTGCTGCGGCCGCAGTTCCCTTTCCGCCAACACGCGCCCAAATCTGCGCATGCGTGATCGGACGAACGAGGCACAGGGCCTGCAATTGCAGTCTTGCCTGGAGACCGGCCCCGACAATGCAAGCCCGCGATGCCTCTTTTACTGCAAGGTGTTTGGCGGCAACGGCCCCTGCGGCGGCTGTCCGGACCTCCGTCAGGTAGCCATTGTCGAGCATCACGGCTTCGACGAAGCCGGTCTTGGCAGAAAAAAGGATCATCAAACCCGAATTGCTTGGCAGACCGATCTTCGGGTTGTCGAAAAAGCCTGGAGATACTTTGAACGCAAAGCTCTCAAGCCCGGGCACATAGGCTGTCTTGGCATCCACCTCGCCGTTGAAGTCCGCAATCTCCATGGAGAGAATCGGCGGCATGACGACCTGCCCGCTTGCCAGGGCCGCAAACGCCCGTTCGATCTGCTCAATCGCTTCAATGTTCAGCGGGACCGCCTTGCGCAGCTCGGTCTCTGTCAAAATGGATATCTCGGGCATCTGTTATCCTTTTGTTTCTTCGGCCAGATCCACGTTTTCCCCGCCGATGATCCGATGATGCAGGCTCATGTCGATGTTGCACCCGGACAGAAGCATCACAACCGGTCCCTCCGGTTTCAAGTCACCATTTAAAAGTGCTGCGATGCCGACAGCGGCGCCGCCTTCGATGACCTGCCGCTCCTGCCAATAGGCATGGCGGATGCCCTCTGCGATCTCGGTCTCCGGCAACAGAATGACCTGGTCGACAAGGTCCCGAGCAATTTGAAAGGTGTATTGGTTTTGGAGGCAATTCCGCCGCCGAGCGAGTCCGCAAGGCTCGGTTCTTCGGTGACCTGGACCGGGCGGCCCGCCTTCAGCGACGCGGCCATGGCCGCGCCCCGCTCCATGGACAGACCGATGATTTTGACTGCCGGATTTGTTTCTTTGGCCGCAGCAGCAACGCCTGCGATCAGGCCCCCGCCGGACAAGGGAACCAGGATTGTATGCGCATCCGGAACGTCTTCCATGATTTCAAGACCAAGCGTTCCCTGACCGCAGATGACATCGTGATGATCGAATGGCGGGACAAGCGTCAGTCCGTTTTCGGCGACCAGACGGTCTGCCTCCAATTGCGCCTCATCCTGGGAGGCACCGGTAATGACGATCTGCGCCCCAAGCTCCCTGATCGCCTCAACCTTGTTCTGCGGTACGAGCTTTGACATGCAAATCGTGCAATCAACGCCCAATCGTTTGGAGGCAAACGCCAGAGCACGGCCATGATTTCCGGTCGACACACAGACAACGCCGCGCCGCCGGGTGTCCTCATCCAGCTGCAAAAGAGCGTTGGTTGCCCCGCGCAGCTTGAAGCTCCCTGTCGTTTGGTGGTGCTCCATCTTCAGAAAAACAGGCACACCCGTCCGTTCAGACAAACTGGGCGAGGGGACCATTGGGGTCCGCAAAACCGCGCTTCCAATCCGTTCCCTGGCCGCTGAAAACTGGGTCAGCTGAAACTGTTGCCCCGGCATCACTGCGGCCCGAAGTCAAAGGTAATTTCAAATTTGAAGAGTAACAGCATGCCGCGCTCCAGCTGACGTGTTTCGCCGACACTGAAGAAAGCACAATTACAGGTCAATCAGAATATTAAATCATGACAATTTGAACGTTTCACCCAACGATCAAAAAACGGGGAAACCCGGCTCCGGCCGACTGTGCCAGATCAGCGCGAGCTGCTCCAGGCCAAACACAAGATGGTCTTCATCCGCAGTTCCAAGGCACACCCGGATGCCAGGCTTTGTTTGCGCCTCGGGAAGCGCGAAGGCAGAACCGGGCGCGACAACGATCCCCTTTTGGCGCGCTGTTTCGATAAACGCATCCTCAGTCCATTCACCGGGGAGGGGCAACCAGATATGCAGGCCGTTTGAACTGCTGTTGAACGGAATGGGAGACAAAATCTCCCGCACGAGCTGGTTGCGCCGGTCAAGTGTCTTCTGCTGCCAGGACAGCAGTTCGGCCGCCGTCCCGTCCTCAATCCAGCGCGCAGCGATATCCGCCATCAATGGTGTTGCGGTCCAGTCCGTTGCCAGATGACGGTTCGCCGCCGCCTGTGCCTGTGTGTCCGGCATGACCAGATACCCGTGGCGCAATCCGGGAAGCAGGCATTTGGTGAAGCTGGTGAAATAGGCAGTCCGCTCCGGCGCCAGGGAAGCAATTGGCGGGAGTCGGTGCTCCTGCACCGGGCCCCAGGCATCATTCTCGATGATTGCGATATCGTAGCGGCGGGCAATTTCAACAAGTTGGCTGCGCCGCTCCAGGCCCATAGTCAACGCCATTGGGTTCAATCCGTTCGGCAGCACGAACAACGCCTTGACCTGCGTCTTCCGGCAAGCGGCCTCCAGTCCATCCGGTGTTATACCCTCCTGATCGGTGTTGAGACCCATAAGCCTGAAACCCAGATACTGGGACTGACGCAGAAGCGGGTGATGGCACGTCTGGTCAGAAACCACCAACCCGCCCCCGGCAACGGTCAGCAGCGCTGTTGTCATGGCCGAGCTGCTGCCATTGGTCATCACGATTTGCTCTTGAGAGCAGGACAGTCCGCAGGTTTCAAGCCAGGAAATCGCAGGCGCAAGATAGGGCCGCAGAGCGTTTGCCGGCCGGAACGAAAACAGGGCTGACGGTGTCATGTCTTGCGACAACGCCGAGAGCGTTGCGCGCATGCGGTCCACATGGATTTGGCCACCGACCGGCTTCAGGTTCGAAAAATCAATCAGCTGATCGCCCTGAGCGGCCTGGATATAGGGCGGCTGGGTCTCGAGCCGCTTGGCACTCACATAGGTGCCGCGCCCGACATGGCCGCTCGCCATCCCCCGCTGGATCAGCAAGTCATACGCCCGGCTGACCGTTTGCACGCTCAAGCCAAGCATATGCGCAAGATCCCTGTGCGGCGGCAGCTTGTCTCCGGTGGCAAGCTCTTCTCTTTTAATGGCGGCCGTCATGAAATCCGCCAAGGACCGGTAAGCCGGGCGGTCAAACTTCTCCGGTGCGGAGTTCCAAATTGTCATGGTTTATCATGCCGTACTTTCATGACAATTGACAAGGGGCCTGTTGTTGCCCATGGTCCCGCCATGATTGGGCTTAAACTCGACGACCGCGATTTGAAAATCCTGTCCATTCTGTCCCGTGAGGGCAGGCTGTCAAAGGCGGATCTTGCAAAGCGCGTCAATCTTTCTCCGACACCGCTTTGGGAGCGGCTCAAGCGACTTGAAAAAGCCGGAGTGATCCGCGGGTACAGCGCAGACATCTCCTTGAAAGGCGTCGCGCCGCATATCGAGGTTTTCGTGACCCTCGAACTGGAAAACCACAGAGCCGAGAGTTTCCAGGCCTTCGAACAGTCAATGGGCCGGCATGACGAGATTGTTGCGTGCTGGGCGATTGGAGGCGGCTTTGACTACGTGCTCCAGATCATCACACGGGACATCGACAGCTATCAGAGGCTGATCGACACGCTGCTCGACGGAAAGGTCGGCCTCGCCCGGTATTATACCTATGTGGTTACAAAACCGGTCAAACTGCGCGGTGCGCCGCCACTAGAATTCCTGCTTGACGGAGCAAGACCAGACGGACCTGCTGACGGCAGCGGCGATTAGCACATAATCGTCTGCTCGGCGGGCGATGTTTGGTCGTTTCCTCCGCACCATCGCCCATACGATCCGGTCATGAAATGGGAGACCGGATCGATGGAAATGCCTGTTCGCCAAACTGCGGCAACACTTCGCTTGGACGACAAACGCCTTTTTCGTCCCTTTGCCTATATCGACGGGAAATGGATCGCGAATGCAGCCGGCGGCACGATCGCCGTGACCGATCCGGCGACCGGGGATGTGATCGGGGAGGTTGCAAGCCTTTCGGCAAGCGAGAGCACGCGCGCTGTTGAGGCAGCCGACAAGAGCTTTGCGGACTGGGCCGCATTACTGCCGCAGAAGCGGGCCGCGATCCTCCGGCGCTGGTTCGAATTGATCACGGAACACCGCGAAGATCTGGCCCAGATCATGACCCATGAACAGGGCAAGCCGATTTCCGAAGCGCGCGGGGAAATCGACTACGGCGCGTCCTTCGTGGAGTTTTATGCAGAAGAAGCCAAACGCCCCAATGTGGAAGGCGTGACGTCCCATCTGCCCGATGCGGAAGTGGAAGTCTGGCTGGAACCGCTCGGGGTCGCCGCGCTGATAACCCCCTGGAACTTCCCAAGCGCCATGGTCACGCGCAAGGCTGCGGCGGCGCTTGCCGCCGGGTGCACGGTCGTCATCCATCCTTCCGCCGAAACACCTTTTTCGTGCCTGGCGCTTGCGGAACTCGCCGAACGGGCAGGGGTCCCCGCCGGCGTTTTCAATGTCGTAACAGGCGCGCCGGAGGCGGTCGTTGGCCCCTGGATGAAAGATGTCCGCGTTCGGGCCCTGTCCTTCACCGGCTCAACCGACATCGGCAAGCTGCTCTACCGGCAGAGCGCGGATACGGTGAAACGCATGGTGCTGGAACTGGGCGGGCATGCGCCGTTTATCGTTTTTGCCGACTGCGATCTGGACCTTGCCGTGGAGGAGGCCATCAAGGCCAAATTCGCCACCTCCGGCCAGGATTGCCTCGGCGCGAACCGGTTTTTGGTGGAACGGCCGGTCTATGAGGCTTTTTGCGACCGCTTCGCCGCCCGTACCCGGCAGCTGACCGTCGGACCGGGGCTGGATGACCCCGATATTGGCCCGCTGATGAACAGCCGGGCCATCCGCAAGCAGGACGACCATGTAGCTGATGCGCTTGAGGCCGGAGCAAAACTGCTCAGCGGCGGGAAAGGGCATGATGCAGGTCCGCTTTTCTATGAACCGACAGTGTTGAGCGATGTTCCCGGCACAGCCCGGATCATGCGGGAGGAAACCTTCGGGCCGGTGGCGGCCATCGCCCCGTTCGACAGTGAAGATGAAGCCCTGAGCCGCGCCAATGAGACCGAATACGGACTGGTTGCCTATGTGCATACCAGCGATCCGCGCCGGATCTACCGGGCCAGCCGCACCTTGCGCTTCGGCATGGTCGCCGTGAACAGGACCAAGGTCACAGGCGCGCCCATTCCCTTTGGCGGCATGAAGCAATCCGGCCTCGGCCGGGAAGGTGCCCGCATGGGAATGTCCGATTTTATGGACGTCAAATATGTCTGCCGGGATTGGGCATAACAAACACACAAAGAGGACCGGATATGCTCCGAAACGACAAGCTTGATCAGTGGGATCGCGAAAACTTCTTTCACCCCTCGACACATCTTGCCCAGCATGCGAGGGGCGAGGCCCCGAACAGGATCATCGAGACCGCGTCCGGTGTTCACATCGAGGACCGGGATGGCAACAAACTGCTGGATGCGTTCGCAGGTCTTTACTGCGTCAACGTGGGCTATGGGCGGCAGGAGATCGCAGACGCCATTGCCGAGCAGGCGAAGAAGCTCGCTTATTATCACGCCTATGTCGGCCACGGCACGGAAGCTTCGATCACCCTGTCGAAAATGATCCTCGACCGCGCACCGGACAACATGTCCAAGGTCTATTTCGGTCTCGGCGGGTCCGATGCGAACGAAACGAACATCAAACTGGTCTGGTACTACAACAACATTCTTGGCCGTCCGCAGAAGAAGAAAATCATCTCCCGCTGGCGCGGTTATCATGGCTCCGGCCTGATGACCGGCTCGCTCACCGGGCTGGAGCTGTTTCACAAGAAGTTCGACCTTCCCTTCGACAATGTGCTGCACACCGAAGCGCCCTATTACTTCCGGCGTCCGGACGTGAACATGAGCGAAGCCGATTTCGTTGCCCATTGTGCTGCGGAACTGGAAGCCCTGATCGCGCGAGAGGGCGCCGATACGATTGCAGCCTTTATCGGTGAGCCGGCTATGGGCACCGGTGGTCTCGTGCCGCCGTCGGCCGGTTACTGGGACGCCATCCAGCCCATCTTGAAAAAGCACGATATTCTGCTGATCGCGGACGAGGTCGTGACAGGCTTTGGCCGCCTGGGATCCATGTTCGGATCCGGTCATTATGGGATCGAGGCCGATATCATCACGATCGCCAAGGGGCTTACCTCGGCGTACGCGCCGCTGTCCGGATCGATCATTTCAAACCGGGTCTGGGACGTGCTAATGAAGGGAACCGATGAAACGGGCCCGATTGGCCATGGCTGGACCTACTCCGCGCACCCGATTGGCGCGGCGGCCGCCATTGCCAATCTGAAGCTCGTAGACAGCCTGGGGCTGGTGTCGAATGCCGGAGAGACCGGCGCATACCTCAAGCAGGCACTGACTGAGGCAATTGGCGATCATCCGAGTGTCGGTGAAATCCGCGGCGAAGGCCTGCTGATCGCGGCCGAGTTTGTTGAAGACCGGGAGACCAGAACTTTCTTCGATCCGTCCCGCAAGATCGGACCGGCCCTTGCCACAGCTCTCATTCAAAACGGGGTGATTGCTCGCGCCATGCCCCAGGGAGACATTCTTGGCTTCGCACCCCCGCTTTGCCTGACCAAGGAAGAAGCCGACATCATCGCCGCAGCCGTCAAAAATGCGGTCACGACCGTGCTCGGCTAAGGCCTTTGGCGGGAGCTGGACCTCCGGCTCCCGCCCCGGCCTGCCAACCGGCACCCCACATTCCAAGTAGAGGCTGTCACTTCCCATATGCAACGGTTGACAAGAGGCCGGCCTGTGCTGAAGGCTCAAACAGTCTTTCCCGGGGTAATTGCCGTGCGTATGCGCTCGAATGTCAACGAAACTCAGTTTGTGATTGGAGAAAAAAGCGCTTTCACGGCCAGCGAGATGTTTTGGGTCTGAGTGGTCGTTGCCTGGTGTTGAAAACACAGCTTTAAACCGGAAACGCGGCTTGCTCGGTGTGATCCGGCCGAAAGGTCTAGTGATCAAGAAGCGAAGCGCCACATCCTGCAGATTCGTAGTTAGCAAATATGGCGGAGAGAAAGTCCGCTTATATTTGAGTCTCAATCTCGATCAATCGATTTCACGCACTATGGTTATAGCATTATAATTCAACAACTAATTGACCTTCCGCGTTTCCTTTTCGTTTCTATCTCTATCATCATGAGGCAGCAAATATCGCGCCGTGTGATGGTCTGGATGATGGGCTAAATTGTTTCGGCCACGACGCGTTGGGAGACAGGCGATTGCTGACAGATGCCAAGGCCAGGAAGATCAAGCCTGGCGACAAGCCGGTCTCTGATGGGGTTGTTCAAGGGCTCTATCTCTTTCCCGGAAAGTCAGTCGGCAAGGCAAAGTGGGTATTCCGGTTTGTGTCGCCTGAAACCGGCAAGCGTCGCGACATGGGGCTTGGGAGCTATCCGGCCGTCCTGCTGAAGGAAGCTCGAGACAAAGGCCTTCAGGCGCGGCGGTTGTTGGAGAACGGCAAGGACCCACTGAATGAACGAGATAGGCTTTTGGAAACCGAGCAGCGCAAGATGTCTTTGCCGACATTTGCAGAGGCAGCGCGCAAGGTTCACGAGGACCTGAAGGCGGGATTTCGAAATGAAAAACACTCCAACCAGTGAATTAACACGCTGGAGCAATACGTGTTTCCGTCGATCGGCAGTATTCAGGTATCCAACCTGTCTCCTGCGGATTTCGCCGGCGCGCTGAAACCGATCTGGCTGGAAAAGCCGGAAACGGCCTCACGTGTCAAACAGCGGTGCGATGCCGTGATGAACTGGTGTGCTGCGCATGGTTACATCATGGCA
>NZ_SMLZ01000106.1:26091-26434 GCF_009711415.1 Roseibium denhamense | reverse complement strand
GCCCGGCAAGCGCGAACGGGTTGCCAACCAACCCGCCGTGCCCTGGCGGGACGTGCCGGTCTTTGTGTCGAACGTTTTGCATGCCGGATTGCACACACGTTCGAAACTCATGCTGGAAGTGCTGATCCTGACGGCCGCTCGCTCGGGGGAAGTCCGGCAGATGGCTTGGCCGGAACTAGACATGACCGCAGGGGTCTGGACCCTGCCGGCCCAGCGCATGAAAGCAAAGGTTCCGCATCGGGTGCCTCTTTCTCCCTATCTGATCGAGCTATTCGAAAGACTGCGGCAGGACGCAGACTTGGAAGTGACCGAGCTGGTCTTCCCTTCGCGAAACAACACGCCG
>NZ_SMLZ01000106.1:0-26081 GCF_009711415.1 Roseibium denhamense | reverse complement strand
CAGCGACATGGCGCTGACCAAATGCCTGCGAGATCACAAGGTTGCCAGCGACACGCCGGGGCGTATTGCAACCGCGCACGGATTTCGGTCGAGTTTCCGCGATTGGGCTTCGGAAAACGGCTACGCAAGGGATTTGGCCGAGCGTGCGTTAGCGCACACGATCCGCAACGCAACCGAGGCTGCTTATCATCGCACGGATCTGCTTGATCAACGCCGAGAAATGATGCTCGCCTGGGAAAAGTGGGTGCTCAACAAGCAGTGAAAACGCTGATCTTTCGAGCTTGAGACGAGAAAGGGGCAGAAGAGCAGGCGCAGGTGAACGAAGGTTACGCCATGGCCGCAAGCGCATGTTCGACTCCGTTTTTGATATGCTGTTCCAGGGATTTGGTTGCGGTTTTGGTGTCTCTGGCGAGAGCGACTTCGAACATTTCCTTTTGTTCGCGAACGGCATCTTCACCGCGATAGGTTAGCACCAGCATCTGGTAGCGCAGGTACCTGTCATACATGATCGAGTGCAGCGACAGCAGGTTCTTGTTGCTGCAGGCCTCGATCATCGCCAGATGGAATTCCCAGTCGTACCGTTTCCAGGTTTCCTTCTCACTTTCATCGCCGCGAAACATCTTTTGCTCCATCAGGTGAAGCTTGTGATGAGCTGCCACAAGATTCCCCTCCCAATCGGTATCGCCGTTTTCCACCGACAGCCTGAGAGCATGGTACTCGAGCAGCACCCGAAGGCCGCCAATTTCAATCAAGTCGCTTTTCGAGACGGACGTCACGCGGAATCCAGGTTGCTTCGACACTCAAAAACGCGATCGCCAGAGACCGGCCAACGGTTCTGGATGTGACGATGACCAATAATCCGACACCAACGACAGGCCATTGGAACATCCTGGATATCTATTCACCAGATAGGGATGTTTCCCAAGTGTCGACCTGAGCCAAAACTTGTGGGTTGAAAGACCAAAGAAAGCGCCTTTATTGCCGCAGCCAAATACGGTGCGCGGCGCGATTGGAGCGCTAGATAGGATTATCCTCGATGTGCGACACCTGTCTGATAGCGGGTCAGTTCACCGATCAGCTGAGCACCGGCCGGGCGGTCATCGCGCTTGCAGAATTCTTCCCAGATCGCGCCATACGGCAGGTCCTTCAACTCTTCAGTCAGGATCAGGCGCGCCGTGAAGTCGAGGGTTTCCTCGGCCTCCTTCAGCCGTTCGAGCGGGAGGAGCATGGCCCTCAAAAGCGCCTTCTGCATGTTGCGCGTTCCGATTACCCAGGCAGCGGTCCGGCTGATGGTGGCGTCAAAGAAGTCGAGGCCGATATGCGTTCTGCCCAGAAGGTCTTCGCTGATCAGTGCCTGGCCCATTGCGAGGATGTCGTCGTTGAGCAGGATGACGTGGTCGCTGTCCCAGCGCATCGGCCGGGAGACATGAAGGAGAAGTTCACCCACGGACAGGGCCACCGCGCTGAGCTTGTCGGCAATATTCTCCGTCGGGTGGAAATGGCCCATGTCGAGGCAAAGTAATGTGCCTTTGCGGATCGCATAGCCGAGGTAGAATTCGTGGCTGCCGACTGTGTAGGCCTCGACGCCGATGCCGAAGAGCTTGCTCTCGACCGCATCGCGCATCGTCGCCGGGTCCTGTTCTTCGGCAAGCATGGCATCCAGCGAAGCCTCGAGCCTTGCGCGCGGGGCCTGCCGGTCAATGGGCAGGTCCTTCATGCCGTCGGGCACCCAGATATTGTTGATTGCGGGCGATCCGAGCGCGGTTCCCATTGCTGCAGCGATGTCGCGCGTCCGCCGGCCATGCTCGATCCAGAAATCCCGAATGCCAGGGTCCGGATGCGACAGCGTCAGGTTGTCGTCCGCTTTCGCGTGGGCGAAGAAAGTCGGATTGAAATCAAGGCCAAGGCCCTGGTCTCTTGCCCAGTCGACCCAGGAGACGAAGTGGCGGTATTCGATCTCGTCCCGCTCCGGTGTCTCATTGGTGTCCATGTACATTGCATGGAGGTTCAACCGGTGCTGACCGGGGATCATTGCATAGGCAAACTCGAGATCCGCCCGCAATTCGTCCGGCGTTCTTGCACGGCCGGGATGGTTTCCGGTCGCCTGGATGCCGCCGCCGGAAGACCCGCTCCTTTGTTCAAACCCGGCAACGTCGTCACCTTGCCAGCAATGCATCGAGATCGGTACCTGAGCGAGCCGCATAAGAGCGGCTTCCGTATCGATACCCCATTCGGCAAACCGGGATTTTGCAGTCTCGTAGGTCATTGCATGTTTTACCGCGTAAACGCCTGAACATTGCCGGCATCAACATTGAGGATGTTGCCGGTCGACTTCGCCGAAGCTTCCGAGGCAAAGAAGTAGCTCGCCTCGGCAATATCTTCCGGCAGCACCGAGCGCTTCAGGAGCGATCGCTGGCGGTAATGTTCCTCCAGTTCCGAGGTGTCCTTGCCATAGGCTTCCGCCCGTTCCTTGAGCCAGTCGCCGGACCAGATCTTCGATCCTCGCAGGACCGCGTCCGGATTGACCACATTGACGCGAATGCCCTCGGAGGCCCCTTCGAGTGCCAGGCAGCGGGCAAGGTGCAGTTCGGAAGCCTTGGCGGTGCAATAGGCACTGGCGCCGGGTGAGGCAGCAAGACCATTCTTGGAGCCGATAAAGACGATGGAACCGCCGATGCCTTGCGTTTTCATCACCTGGAACGCGGCCCGAGAGACGAGGAAATAGCCTGTCGACAGGATCGACATGTTGCGGTTCCAAAGATCAAGGCTGGTCTCTTCAATGGGTGCGGACGAGGCAATGCCGGCGTTGGAAACCAGAATGTCGACACCGCCGAATTCCAGTGCCGCACCAGCGAAACTTTCGGCGACGGCATCCTCGCTGGTGACATCCATGGTCACTGAGCGAACGACATCTGCAGAATAGCGATTGGCGAGATTGTCAGCGGCTGCCGCAAGTGCCGCGGCGTCGATATCGGCCAGCACCACGCAGGCACCTTCCCGCAGGAAACGCTCGGCGGTTGCAGACCCGATGCCGCCGGCTCCCCCCGTGACAAGTGCAATCTTGCCGGCAAGGCTCTTTGGCTTTGGCATGCGCTGGAGCTTCGCTTCTTCCAGAAGCCAGTATTCGATATCGAAGGCTTCCTGTTCCGGCAGGCCGCAATAGGTGGACACGCCGGACGCGCCGCGCATGACATTGATGGCGTTGGTATAGAACTCGGCTGAAATGCGCGCGGTTGCCTTATCCTTGGCAAAGGTGATCATGCCGACGCCGGGCACGAGGTAGACCACAGCATTGGGATCGCGCAATGCCGGACTGTCGTCATGCCTGCAGCGGGCATAATAGGCGGCGTAGTCATCCCGGTAGGCTTCAACCGCCGCTCCTAGGCCGGAAAGCGTGTCATCGACATTCGGGTTTTCCGGATCGAAATCGACTACCAGCGGGCGGATCTTGGTTCTGAGGAAATGGTCCGGACAGCTGGTGCCGAGGGCGGCAAGCGCCGCCATGTCTTTGGAGCAGACGAATTCCAGCACCGCATCGCTGTCGTCGAAATGACCGACCATGTTTTGTTTGGAGGACACCATGCCGCGAATGGCCGGCATCAACCGGGCTGCGGCCGCCCGTCGATCGGCCGGGGCAAGGGCCCGGCATGCCGAACCGCCAAAGGCATCCTTTCCCGCTGTCTTTTCTTCGAACCAGGCCATGGCCTTGTTGATGATTTCAAGTGTTGTTTCATAGCAGGCCCTGGCGTCATCGGCCCATGTGAAGAGGCCGTGACTTTCCAGCACCACACCGCGGGCATCAGGGTTTTCGAGGCAGAATTTTTCAAGCCACAGGCCGAGTTCGTAGCCGGGCCTCTTCCATGGCAGCCAGCCGATGTCTTCGCCGAAAATTTCCCGTGTGATTGCCTTGCTGTCGCTGGCTGCTGCGATCGCAATGATCGCGTCGGGATGCATATGGTCAACATGCTTCCTGGGAACATAAGCATGAAGCGGCGTGTCGATCGAGGCTGCACGAGGGTTGAGGTTGAAGGTGCAATGAGGCAGGTAACCGACCATCTCGTCTTCGAAGTCGACGCCTCGATAAATCCCCTTCAGCGCGCGCAACTTGACCATATAGAGCGTGGCGAAGCCATCCAGATTTATGGTGCCGACATCGCCGCCGGAGCCTTTTACCCAAAGCACTTCGGTGGTTTCGCCGGTGAGCGGGTCCGTTTCCATCACTTTGGCGGAGGTGTTGCCGCCGCCATAATTGGTGATGCGTTTGTCCGAACCGAGCAGGTTGGACCGGTAGAGCAGCAGCTCCGCCTCGTTCATTCCAGAGGCTTTCTGGTCATCCCACAGGTCGGCCAACCGGGATCCGGCAGCGGAATTCAACATCTTTTCCTCCCATGACAGCCTGACAGCTTGCGTCTCGTTGATTAGAAACTCGCTTGATCAGTTTGGAAAGTCAATCAGAAACAATCAAAAATGATCATTTTGCAGCGCAATATGATCATTTTTGGCATTTTTTGATTGACACTGATCGATATCAGTGGAAACGTTTGAATGTTGGGAGGACCAGATGCACGAGAAAGAACGTCACAGGATCATTCTATCCGCAGTCCAGGACCGTCCGGTTGTGACGGTGCAGGAACTGGTGGCGTTGACGGATTCCTCGGAGGCAACCATTCGCCGGGACATTGCCCAGCTTCACGTGCAGAAAAAGCTGCGGCGGGTCCGGGGTGGAGCCGAGTCCATCCATCCGCCGCAATTTGTCGGTCTGGCGGGCCGGCCCTTCAGTGTCAATGAAACGATCAACATCGCGCAAAAGCGAGCAATTGCGCAAAAGGCCGTCGAGCTGTGCGAGGACGGTGATGCGATCATCGTGAACGGAGGCACGACCACGTTCCAGATGGTGCACCCGCTGGCGACCAAACGCTGCCAGGTCTTTACCAACTCGGTCCCGATCGCTGAGCACCTGTTAAAGAATTCCAAGAACACGATCATGCTTTCCGGCGGTGTGATTTATCGCGAACAGAACATCATCCTGAGTCCGTTCGAAAATGATGTGACCCGGAATTTCTATGCCAAGCGGATGTTCATGGGGGCACAGGGCCTTGGGCCTCTTGGCCTGATGGAAGCGGATCCGCTGCTGATCCAGGCAGAGCAGAAACTGATCGGCCAGGCAGACGAACTCGTTGTTCTGGTGGACTCTTCGAAATTCAACGCAAGATCGAGCCTGATCCTGTGCCCCCTGGAACGGATCTCGACCGTCATCACTGATGACGGAATTCCGGACAACGCGGCCAAGATGCTGGAACAGGCCGATATCAATCTGATCGTGGCACCGGCAAGTGCCGCACAGAGCAAGGCGACCTCGAGCGGGTAGCCAGTATCCTGCCGCGTCCTGGAGGAGGCTGGCAGTCATTTTGGGAGGAAACAATGAAACTCTGGAAATCACTTCTGGCTGCAACTGCCATCGCCGCCGTTTCGGTGGCCAGTCCGGCCCAAGCCGACGATAAACGCATCGCCCTCGTGGTCAAGGCGCTCGGCATAGGCTTCTTCGAAGCCGCAGCCAAAGGGGCTGAAGAAGCCGCCAAGGAACTCGGCGATGTCGAAATCATCTATACCGGCCCGACAGACACGACGGCTGAAGGTCAGATCGAGGTTATCAACGCCCTGATCGCGCAGAAAGTCGATGCCATCGCCATCTCCGCAAACGACCAGGACGCTCTGGTGCCGGCTCTGAAAAAGGCTATGGACCGCGGCATCACCGTCATCTCCTGGGATTCTGGGGTCGCCCCCGAAGGACGGCAACTGCACCTGAACCCGTCCTCGAATCCGCTGATCGGCAACATGATCATCAAGCTGGCCGCGGACCATCTGCCGGATGGCGGTGACGTCGCTGTGCTGTCTGCCTCCGCAACGGCCACGAACCAGAACACCTGGATCGAGGAGATGAACAAGGTCAAGGGCAACTACCCGGGCATCAACGTGGTCGCGACCGTGTATGGCGACGACCTCGCCGACAAGTCCTACCGTGAAGCCCAGGGGCTGATGCAGACCTACCCTGATCTGAAGGCCATCATTGCACCGACCTCAGTCGGCATTGTTGCCGCGGCCCAGGCGGTGTCCGACGCGGAAAAGGCCGGACATATCAATGTCACCGGTCTGGGACTGCCCTCCGAGATGGCCGGGCATATCGAGTCTGGCGCCTCCAAGTCATTTGCGATCTGGAATCCGATCGATCTTGGCTACTCCGCAACAATGCTGGCCTATAACCTGGCCACTGATAAGGCTGAAGCAGCGCCGGGCGCGGACATCCCGATGGGCCGCATGGGCACGTTGACGCTGAACGACAGCAACGAAGGCGCGATGGCTGATCCGTTCGTTTATGACAGCTCGAATATCGACGACTTCAAGGACATCTTCTAAGCTGGTCCGAGCGACCTGACGGAATACTGTCCGGGACCCGGTGTTCTCGCACCGGGTCCTTTGCACCAGAGATTTAACACCAGGCTCCGGGATATGGTCATGCTTGCGAACACGCAGGGCAGTGCTGACGTGCATCAGCGATCGGGCGATAGCGCCGCCCCCGTCTTGTCCCTTGCGGGCATTTCCAAGTCCTTTCCGGGTGTCAAGGCGCTCAGCGGCGTTTCGCTGGATCTCTATCCCGGAGAGGTGACGGCGCTTGTTGGGGAAAACGGAGCCGGCAAGTCGACCATTGTAAAGGTCCTGACCGGAATCTATCAGCCGGAGGAAGGCGAGATCACGATCGGTGGAACGCCGGTTTCCTTTCCAACGGCCCAGGATGCCGGCCGGGCTGGGGTCACGGCCATTCATCAGGAAACGGTGCTCTTTGATGACCTTTCGGTCGCGGAAAACATCTTTATCGGCCACGCGCCGAAAACGAGATTCGGTCTGATCGACCGCAGCGCGGTGGTCGACAAGGCACAGGCGCTTCTCGACCGGATCGGCGCCAGGATCGACCCGACCGTGACGCTCAAGGATCTCGGTATTGCCAACAAGCACCTGGTGGCAATTGCCCGGGCGCTCTCCATTGACGCCCGTATCGTGATCATGGACGAACCGACCGCTTCCCTGTCGCACAAGGAAATTGAAGAAACATACGAACTGGTTGAACGCCTGAAGGCCGAAGGCAAGGCGATCCTGTTCATCAGCCACAAGTTCGACGAGATTTTTCGGATCGCGGATCGTTATACGGTCTTTCGGGACGGCCAGATGGTGGGGGCCGGACGGATCTCGGACGTATCGGAGCGTGAACTGGTCAAGCTGATGGTCGGACGATCGGTCGACCAGGTGTTCCCAAAACGTGTTTCGCAGCGCGGAGAAGAGGTCCTGAAAGTGGTCGGCTATTCGCATCCGACGGAATTTGAGGATATCGGTTTCACTCTGCAGGCTGGCGAAATTCTTGGATTTTACGGTCTGGTTGGTGCTGGCCGCAGCGAGTTCATGCAGGCCTTGTTCGGCGTCACCAAACCGTCCAAGGGTGCGATCCGGATCGATGGCCGGGTCGCGGTGATCCGCAATCCGAACGAAGCCATCGGCCACGGCATTGTCTACGTGCCCGAAGACCGCGGCAAGCAGGGCGCGATCAAGGGCCTGCCGATCTTTCAGAATGTCTCTTTGCCGTCGCTGAAAGAAACCTCGCACAACGGCTTCCTCAGGCTGGCGAGGGAATTCAGACTTGCGCGCGATTACACGCAGAGACTGGATCTGCGCGCGGCAGCGCTCGATCAGGACATTGGCAAATTGTCCGGCGGCAATCAGCAGAAAGTGGTGATCGCCAAGTGGCTGGCCACAAAGCCCAGGGTGATCATTCTGGACGAACCCACCAAAGGCATCGACATCGGTTCGAAGGCAGCCGTTCATGAATTCATGGCGGAACTTGCCGCGGAGGGACTGGCGGTCATTATGGTGTCCTCCGAAATTCCGGAAATTCTAGGAATGTCCGACCGGGTGATCGTCATGCGCGAAGGGCGCATTGCCGCCGAATTCGAAGGTGAGGACCTGACACCTGAACACCTGGTACGCGCAGCGGCCGGAATCGCGGAGGTCCGGTCATGATCCCGTCCGCCTTGAAATCCCGAGAGGCGATCCTGGCCGGAGCGATCCTTGTTCTGGTTGCTGCCATTGCCTCGCGGTTTCCAGCCTTTGTGGCTCCTGGAAATCTTGCAAATGTCTTCAATGACACGGCACCGCTGATCATCCTGGCGCTCGGGCAGATGGTGGTGATCCTGACCCGATGCATCGACCTGTCTGTTGCGGCCAACCTGGCCCTGACCGGCATGGTGGTGGCCATGCTGAACACGCTCATGCCTGGCCTTCCGGTACCTGTCATACTGGCCGTCGCCATCAGCCTCGGCGCCCTTATGGGCTTGGTGAACGGCCTGCTTGTCTGGCGGCTGGACATTCCTCCGATCGTGGTGACACTTGGAACCATGACCATCTACCGAGGTATCATCTTCGTGATTTCCGGTGGGGAGTGGATCAATGCGCACGAGATGAGTGATGCCTTCAAGGCCTTCCCGCGCGAAGTCGCGCTCGGTCTGCCGGTGCTCTCCTGGATCGCGGTCCTGGTGGTGCTGGGCTTCGTGGTCCTGATCGGCCGCACACCGCTCGGACGAGCGTTCTTTGCCGTGGGTGGCAATCCGCACGCTGCTGTTTACACAGGCATCAATGTTGGTCAGACCCAGTGCGCCGCCTACGTGATTTCAGGGGCACTGGCAGGGTTGACTGGATATCTCTGGGTGGCGCGCTATGCCGTCGCCTATGTTGATATCGCCGGCGGGTTCGAACTGGAAGTGGTCGCAGCGTGCGTAATCGGCGGCATCTCCATTGCCGGCGGCATCGGGTCGGTTGCAGGAGCGCTGCTTGGCGCCCTGTTCCTCGGCATTGTCAAGAACGCCTTGCCTGTGATCAACATTTCCCCCTTCTGGCAGCTCGCAATTTCCGGCAGCGCCATCATCATCGCGGTCGCTTTCAACGCCACTTCCAGCCGGGCCAAAGGCAGGGTGATCCTGAAAAAGGCGGAGCACGCGACATGAGCACGACCGCAGCTGAGACCGGCCCGACCGGGCGGCAATTGCCCGACCGTTTGAAGTCCCCATTGCAGCGTTTCCTGGGAAGTTGGGAGTTGCTTCTTCTGGTGGTCGCTGCCGGGGTGTTTGTCCTGAACAGCTTCGCTTCGCCTTACTTCCTCGATCCGTGGAACCTGTCCGACGCGACCTTCAATTTCACCGAGAAGGCGATGATCGCCTTTGCCATGGCGCTCTTGATCATTTCGGGTGAGATTGATCTCTCGGTCGCTTCGATCATCGCACTCACCTCGACCGCCATGGGTTTTGCGGTTCAGTTAGGCGCCGACACACCGATGCTGATCCTGGTCGGTCTCGGTGTCGGTTTGGCCTGCGGTGCCTTCAACGGCCTGCTGGTGACCGGTTTCGGCCTGCCGTCCATTGTGGTCACCATCGGAACTATGAGCCTCTTCCGGGGCATTTCCTATATCGTTCTTGGCGACAAGGCCTATACGGGCTACCCGTCCGACTTCGCCTTTTTCGGTCAAGGTTATGTCTGGTGGGTGATCTCTTTCGAGTTCGTGCTGTTCGCTTTCCTTGCCCTTCTTTTCGCCGTGATCCTGCACCAGACGAATTTCGGCAGGGCTGTTTATGTCATCGGCAACAATCCGGTTGGTGCCCTCTTTTCCGGTATCCGCGTGGCGCGGGTCAAATTCGCCCTCTTTTTGCTGACCGGCCTGATGTCCGGCGTCGCCGCGATTTGCCTGACCTCGCGGCTTGGTGCGACACGGCCGTCGATCGCCTTCGGCTGGGAGCTGGAAGTGGTCACGATGGTGGTGCTCGGAGGCGTGAGTATCCTGGGAGGATCCGGCTCCATTCCAGGTGTGGTGATCGCAGCCTTCGTGATGGGCATGGTTACCTTCGGGTTTGGGCTTTTGAACGTACCGGGCATCGTGATGTCGATCTTCATCGGTCTTCTTCTGATTGGAGTGATCGCGCTGCCTCGGATCGTCCGGCAGGTCCTGGCAAAGCGGAAAGTCTGAATCCATGGAAAAAATCGCCTTCAAGATGCAGCTCAATCCGGGCATGGAAGCCGAATACCGGAAACGCCACGACGAGATCTGGCCCGAGCTGGTGACCCTGCTCAAGGAGGCCGGTATCAGAGACTACTCGATCCATCTGGACCGGGAGACGGACATTCTCTTCGGTGTGTTGTGGCGGGAGGACGGGCACGCCATGGAGGATCTGCCTGGGCATCCAGTGATGCAGAAATGGTGGGCCCACATGGCCGACATCATGGCCGCCGAGCCCGACAACAAGCCTGTTGTGACAGAGCTTGAAACCGTCTTTCACATGGCTTGACGTCAGATGAGCGCACCCCGGCATGTCGGCGTAATCGATATCGGCAAGACCAACGTGAAGGTCGCTGTAGTAGATCTGGTGGGACGCAGGGAAATCGGTGTTCTCAAACGCTCAAACGCCGTGGTTGCCGGTCCACCCTATCCCCATTACGACATAGAGGGGCACTGGCAGTTCTTGTGTGAAGCGCTCGCCAGTCTGAATGCAGACCATGGCGTAGACGCTATCTCGGTTACCGCGCACGGTGCCAGCCTGGTCCTTTTAGACGAGACAGGCAACCTGGCCACTCCGGTGCTGGACTATGAATTTGGCGGGCCGGATGACCTTGCCGCAGCCTATGACGGCATCCGACCGGATTTTGCCGAGACCGGCTCCCCAAGGCTGCCTGTCGGATTGAATGTCGGTGCCCAGTTGTTCTGGCAGTTCAGGTCCGATCCGGAACTTGAAAGGCGCGTCGCGACGGTTCTGACTTATCCGCAATACTGGACCTTTCGCCTGACAGGCGTTCTGGCCAACGAGGTGACCTCGCTTGGCTGCCACACGGATCTGTGGAACCCGCGGCAGGAAGACTTTTCGTCACTCGTCACAAACCTCGGTCTCCAGGAGAAGATGGCGCCGGTCAGGAAAGCGGTCGAGTGTGCCGGACCGCTGTTGCCTGGAATTGCCGAGGCGACCGGGCTGCCGCCGCAAACGGCCGTTGCCTGCGGCATTCACGATTCCAACGCGTCGCTGCTGCCGCATCTTCTGGAGCGAAGGGCTCCCTTCACGGTGCTTTCAACAGGAACCTGGGTCATTGCGCTTGCCATCGGGGGCAGGGACATGCCGCTTGATCCGGCCCGGGACACGCTGATCAACGTCAATGCCTTTGGTGATCCGGTCCCCTCGGCCCGCTTCATGGGGGGGCGGGAATTCGACCTGGTGATGGGAGACAGACCCGCCGGCTGCACGGAGCCGGAAGCCGCCGCCGTCCTTGAACGGCAGATCATGCTTTTTCCGGCTGTTGAACCCAAATCCGGACCGTTCCCGGGCAAGAACGCCCGCTGGAACGCGGAAGAGACAACGCTGACACCGGGCGAGCGCTTTGCTGCCCTGTCCTTTTATCTTGCGCTGATGAGTGCAGAATGCCTTGCGATGATCGGTGCGGACGGCCCTACAATTGTCGAAGGCCCTTTCAGCCAGAACCTGCAGTTTCTCGCCATGCTGGAGGCGGCCACCGGGCGGCCGGTCGACACCTCGAACACATCCGCAACCGGCACCAGCATCGGCGCGGCACTTCTTGTCGCGGGAAGAGCCGACCCTTCTGCACCCAAGCAGGCAAGCCCGATACGCCAGACCGAAATCGACCCGCGTGCCGGCGCGTATGCCTCCACCTGGCGAGCGCAGGTTGCAAGCGTCCCGTTCTCGGAGGGCACGGCCTTATCCGCGCAGCTTTATCGTGGTGCACCTGGTGTCAGTGACTGATCATCCAGGGCCGTTTTGACGGGAACGTCTTGCTGCCGTCGGCCTTGTAAACGGCGCTCGAACGAAAGTTTCCGCTTGAACCGGAGCAACAGGAACATCCAACCGGATGACGCTTGCGCGATTCCCGGCCGGCATCTTCACGTTCAGACTTCGTCGAGAATTTCGGCTGGTGACGCGAGGTTTCATTTCGTTGATGCGCCTGCCTGTCGCTCGGGGAAAGCCCCGACATATTGGGAGCCCGAAGGATGGCACGGGGGGCCTCGGCCTTGCAGGCGGGACAGGTGATCGGAGCATCGTGCTCTGACATTGGACGGCGGGCGGAGATTGGCCCGCAGGTTGCGCAAAGATAGTCGTAAACGGGCATGAGGCGGTCCTGAACCGTTTGATTGGATGAAGGTCTGGAGCAAATCTGGCGACTTGCTCCGGTCTGGATTTTTGCGAAGATGGTCAAAGATCCGGTGCAAGCGGGACGTCGATCGATCCGTCGAGATACTTCAACGGTCCTTCCGAACCGGGCATCATGTCGAATTCAAAGATGTCCGTTGGCAGCCAAGAGCGTCGCGCAGGCGTTAGGAATGTCCACGACGCCGGATATGTGCCCTTGAACGGGGGCTGTTCCCAGAATGGCGTAGGCCTGAGCGCCGGTATAACCGAACTTTTTCATGTATTCGATCGCGTTCAGACATGCCATGCGATAGGCGATGTGAACGTCGAGATAGTGCTGTGTGCCCGCCTCATCGACCGAAATGCCTTCAAAGATAAGATAATCGTCGTATTTCGGCGTGATCGGGGACGGTTTGAAAATCGGGTTCTTGATCCCGTATTTGGAGACGCCTTCCTTGATCAGGCTGACACGAATATGCAGCCAGCCGGCCATTTCGATGGCGCCGCAGAAAGTGATTTCGCCGTCGCCCTGGCTGAAGTGAAGATCGCCCATGGAGAGGCCGGCACCATCGACATAGACAGGGAAGTAGATCTTCGAGCCGCGCGACAAATCCTTGATGTCGCAGTTGCCGCCATGTTCGCGAGGTGGGACGGTCCTTGCCGCCTCTGCGGCGGCGGCTTCCTTGGCCTCGCCCTTGAGCCGCCCCATATGGGCGGACTGGGTGTTGGGGAGTGCTGCGAGTGTCGGGATGCGGTCGGGGTCTGTATCAAACAGTGCCTTTTCGCGTGTGTTCCACATGTCCAGCATCGAACGGTCCGGCAGACAGCCGATCAGGCCAGGGTGAATGAGCCCGGCATAGTTGACACCCGGTACATGGCGCGAGCGGGTAAACATGCCCTCAATGTCCCAGATCGATTTCTGCGCCTCGGGAAAATGCTCCGTCAGAAAGCCGCCGCCGTTCTGCTTGGAGAAGAAGCCGTTGAAGCCCCAGAGCATTTCCTCCTTGGCACCGATGTCGAGAATGTCGACGACAAGCAGATCGCCTGGCTCGGCACCTTTCACACCGATCGGACCGGAGAGGTAGTGTACCTGCTCCAGTTCGACGTCGCGGACATCTGCCGCATCGTCGTCATTCTTGATCTGGCCTCCGGTCCAGTCGTAGGTTTCGATCCTGAAGTCGTCTCCAGGTTCCACCCAGACGGCCATGGGGATGTCGGGGTGCCAGCGATTGTGCACCTTTTCGTTGGTGTGTGGGGATTCGCTCAAATCCACCGAGATCAATGTGTCTGCCATGGGAGGTCTCCTCTGAGGTTGGCGCTGTGCAGATGCGCCCGGGTTTCGTTTCGGATCAGACGGACAGGAACGCGGCGACCTTCTCCTCGTCGACGCTGGCCCTCGGTTCGTCGTGAACAAGACGGCCGTTCTCAAGAACGAGAACGCGGTCTGCGACATCGAGGGCGAAGGACAGGACCTGTTCCGAAACAACGATCGAAAGGTCTTTTTCGTCGCGGATGCGCCGCAGCACACGGGCCATCTCACGGATGATCGAGGGCTGGATGCCCTCTGTCGGTTCGTCGAGAAGCAGGACCTTGGGATTGGTCGCAAGCGCGCGGGCAATGGCGAGCTGCTGTTGCTGGCCGCCCGACAGATTGCCGCCGCGCCGGCCCTTCATGTCGAGCAGCACGGGAAACAGCTCATAGATGTCGTCGGGAACCTTGCTCCGGCCGCTGATGGAAAGACCGGTCTCGATGTTCTCCTGGACCGTCATGGTCGGAAAGATCATCCGGCCCTGCGGCACGTAGGCGATGCCGTTTGCCACGCGGTCGTAGCTCTTCATCGACGTGATATCGATGCCGTCCACCGCAGCGGCGCCGTCACTGGTCGGAACAATTCCCATCAGGGATTTCATAAGCGTTGTCTTGCCCATGCCGTTGCGGCCCATGATGGCGGTGATCTCGCCTGGGGCGACGGTGAAATCGAGGCCGTGAAGCACTTCGCTCTGGCCATAGGCAACGTGGTAATGCGCGACGTTCAGCATGAGAGCCTCCTAGTGGCCGAGATAGACATCGATGACCTTCGGGTCCGCCTGCACCGTAGCCATCGAGCCCTCGGAGAGGATCTTGCCCTGGTGCAGAACAGTGACGCGGTGGGCGATGTCCTCGACGAATTTCATGTCGTGCTCGACAACCATCACCGAACGGCCCTTGGTGATCTCGTTCAGGAGTTTCGCGGTCTGCTTGCGTTCCGAGACGCTCATGCCGGCAACCGGCTCATCAAGCATCAGGAGTTCCGGGTCCTGTATCAAAAGCATCCCGATCTCCAGCCACTGTTTTTGACCGTGGCTGAGGAGAGCTGCCTGCTTGTCGAGGAGCGCGTCGAGAAAAACCATTTCGGCGATCTCCCGGACACGTGTCTCGACCTCGGCATCGCGCTGGAACGTCAGCGCTCCCCAAACGCTGCGGCCACGGGGAAAGGAAAGTTCCAGGTTCTCAAAAACGGTCAGATCCTCGTAGATCGACGGGTTCTGGAACTTGCGCCCGACCCCTTCGCGCACGATCTCGTGCTCGCGCAGCGCTGTCAGTTCCTTGTTGCGGAACTTGATCGACCCGTCGGTTGCTTTCGTGCGGCCGCAGATCAGGTCGAGAACCGTTGTCTTTCCGGCTCCGTTTGGTCCGATGATGACGTGGATCTCGTTCTCGTCGACATAAAGGTTCAGGTCGTTGACCGCCTTGAAGCCGTCAAAGGAAACGGTGAGGTTCTCGATGGAAAGCAGAAAGTCGGTGTTGTTGCTGAGTGTGTTCATCGGGCCCTCCTATTCGGCCGGTTTGGCGGAAGGGGCAGCAGTCAGATCTGCAGCGGGGGGAGATGTGTCAGGATCGCTTCCACGCCCTTTGCCGCCCATGAAACGGTCGACAAGAGGAGCGAGATAGCTCTGGTAGAGGCCTGAAAGACCGTTCGGGAACACCAGAACGACGGCAATGAACAGAGCACCCAGGCCGAACAGCCAGAGTTCTGGGAAGGTCTCGGAAAAGGTGGTCTTGGCCCAGTTGACCAGAAGCGTTCCGTAGACAGCGCCGAAGATTGACAGCCGCCCGCCCACGGCACAGAAGATCACCATTTCGATGGACGGGACGATGCCGACAAAGGAGGGCGACATGAAGCCGACCTGCAAGGTGAACATTGCCCCGCCGATTGCCGACAGGACCGCCGCGAAGCAGAATACGAAAATCTTGATGTTCGAGACGTCGTAGCCCGAAAACCGGACGCGGTCTTCCTGGTCGCGCACAGCGACAAGCAGACGGCCGAGTTTGCTCTTCAACACGATCTGGCACAACACGAGGACGCCGATCAGAAGCGCTCCGTTGACGTAGTAGAGAATATACTTGGCTTCGTCGGTGCGGATGTCCCAGCCCTTGAGGGTTCTGAGATCGGTGATGCCGTTGACGCCACCCGTATAGCCCTGCTGGCCGATGATCAGGATGGTCAGGATCGCGGCGATCGCCTGGGTGATGATCGCGAAATAGACGCCCCCGACCCGTCGCTTGAACATGGCAGCGCCGATGATAAAGGCGAAAACCGCGGGCACGACGATGATGGCAAGCAGCGTGAACGTCAGGCTGTTGAACGGCTCCCAGAACCAGGGAAGGGCCGTGATCTGGTTCCAGTCCATGAAATCCGGAATGCCCGGGGTTGACTGGATGGCGGTTGCCTCCGGTGTGGAGGCCTCCAGCTTCAGATACATGGCCATGCAATAACCGCCGAGGCCGAAAAACACGCCTTGTCCAAGGCTCAGAATGCCGCCTTTGCCCCAGCAAAGAACCAGACCGATCGCAACGAAGGCATAGGTCAGGTACTTGCCGAACAGGTTGAGCCGGAAAATGTCCATGGCGAGGGGCATGACAACGAACAGGACTGCGGCAATGACAAGCAGGCCCAGAAGCTCCTGCCGTGACATGAAGGATTTCAAGCTGGTCATCGAGGCCTCCTCAGCGACGGATTTTGAGGGAGAACAGGCCTTCCGGACGCAGCATCAGGATGCCGACAACCGTCAGGAGCGTGAGGACCTTTGCCATGGAGCCGGACAGGAAGAATTCCATGGTCGACTGGGCCTGACTGATGGCGAAGGAAGAGGCGATGGTGCCAATGAGGCTGGCTGCGCCGCCAAAGACGACGATCAGGAACGTGTCGACGATATAGAGCTGGCCCGCCGTCGGTCCTGTGGACCCGATCATGGTAAAGGCGCTGCCTGCAATCCCGGCAATACCGCACCCCAATGCAAATGTGTGCCGATCGACCTTTTCCGTGTTGATGCCGACGGCACCGGCCATGACACGGTTTTGCACGACGGCGCGGGTCTGCATGCCCATCCGGGACCGAAAGAGAATGAAATAGACGCCGATGGCGATCACGAAGGTCAGCACCATCACGAAAATGCCGTTGATCGGGATTTCGATGATGTCTGTCAAAGGCACGGAGCCGAGCAACCAGTTGGGCAGCGAAACGCCGACCTCTCTTGCGCCGAAAATCGAGCGATAGGCCTGTTGAAGGATCAGGCTCAGGCCCCAGGTTGCCAGGAGTGTATCAAGCGGGCGCTTGTAGAGGTGGCGTATCAGTGACCACTCGACGAGGGCTCCGAGTGCCCCGGCGGCCAGGAAGGCAAGCGCCATGGCAAAGAAGAAGTAGACGCCGAAAAGCGACGGCGCATAAGCCTCGACCAGATTGGAGCACAGATAGGTGACGTAAGCGCCGAGGATCATGAATTCGCCGTGCGCCATGTTGATCACGCCCATCTGGCCGAAGATGATCGCAAGCCCCAAGGCCATCAGAACGAAAACGGAAAACAGGATCAGACCGGCAAAACCCTGCATGGCAAAAATGGACCCGAGTTCTGTCCATGTGTAGTCGGCGAACATTGCGCGCGTCTCCAGGCTCGTGGGTGACGCCGGTGGCGACCCCTTTCGAATTGGGAATGAAAATCTCTGAGGGGGCGCTGCGTGAGCTGCATTCACGCAGCGCCGGGTCGTGTGCCCGTCAGGTCACGGGCGTTTTCCTCCCTGGGGGAAAGGTCTTGCCGGGCTTACTGGTAGCCTTCCGGGAAGGGGTCCGGTTCCATCAGGTCAGCGGTTTCATAGACAAGCTCGTACTGGCCGTCGGTCTTGGCCAGACCAATGCGGGTCTTGGACCACAGGTGATGATTTTCATGCACACGCACGTAGCCTTCGGGAGCCGTCGTCAGCTCGATCCCGGGAGAAGCCAGGCGAACCTTGTCGATGTCGAAGCTCCCTGCCTTTTCAACAGCGGCCTTCCACAGCCAAGGGCCGAGATAGGCGGCCTGGGTCACGTCGCCGATCACGATGTCCTCGCCCCACATTTCCTTGAAGGCCGAGACGAATTCCTTGTTGTTCTCGTTGTCGAGAGACTGGAAGTATTTCATTGCGGCGTAAGCGCCTTCGATGTTTTCACCACCGATGCCGCGAATTTCATCTTCGGTCACGGAGATCGTGAGCAGCAACGGCTTTTCCTTGGTCATGTCGATGCCGGCAGCCTTGAGCTGCTTGTAGAATGCAACATTGGACCCGCCCACGACGATGGCGTAGATGACGTCGGGCTTCTTGAGCTTGATCTTGTTGATCACCGAATTGAACTGGGTATGGCCGAGCGGATAATATTCTTCGCCAACCACCTTGTGGCCCAGCTTTTCAATGTGCTTGCGGGCAATCTTGTTGGACGTGCGCGGCCAGATATAGTCGGAGCCAAGCAGATAGAAGCTCTTGGCGCCCTTTTCTTTGGCGACCCAGTCGATCCCGGCAATGATCTGCTGGGTGGCTTCCTGTCCCGTATAGATCACGTTGGGTGACTGCTCCAGGCCCTCATAAAAGGTCGGGTAATAGAGCATGCCGTTATACTGTTCGAAGACGGGTAACACCGCCTTGCGCGATGCGGAGGTCCAGCAGCCAAAGACGGCAGCGAC
Source organism: Roseibium denhamense (assembly GCF_009711415.1). Classification (GTDB taxonomy): domain Bacteria; phylum Pseudomonadota; class Alphaproteobacteria; order Rhizobiales; family Stappiaceae; genus Roseibium; species Roseibium denhamense. The sequence goes on along the minus strand of NZ_SMLZ01000106.1, from coordinate 7,888 downwards.
CTTGTCGTTCACGAGCAGCTTCTTGGCCTTCTCAGCGAAAGTTGGCCAGTCGGAAGCGCCATCTTCCTGGATGTATTCGATTTTTCGACCGAGCACGCCACCCATGGCGTTGATTTGCTCGATGGCCAGCTTTTCCGCCTGTACCGATCCGGTCTCGGAGATCGCCATGGTTCCGGTTACCGAATGCAGGATACCGACTTGAACCGTGTCGTCGGTCACTGCAAGGCCTGTCGTGTTCACCTCGTCTGCGAAACTCGGGCTAACGGTGCCCGCTGCCATGAGGATCGCGGTGGCTGCCGTCCCGGCGAGGAGGGACCGGCGGGACATCCGGCTTTGAACTATGTCTTTTACGCGTCGCATTCTTGGACCCCTATCTGGTTCGAGGGTGAAGCAGGGCACCCAAAAGCGCCTCCGCATGGTCCAAGGCTCGTCGGATTTTGTGCGCTGCCGCAATGCGTCAGTTGCTGTGGGTCAATTGACTGATTCCCAAAGATTGAAAAATATGCAGAAGTATTTGATTGGTTGTTTCGAAGTCAAGTTGAAGGAAGTTCTGATTCAATTTCGGTTACTTTTGATTTTCATTTTGTCTTCAAAGTCAACCAAAGAAAGAAAGGAATGGTAATTCGAAATGACTACCTAGAATGATTGGAAAAGGCACGGAAATTGCTTCGCGGGTTTAAGGGGAAGTGAATTTTCTCTCACTCAATGCGGCGTTTGCGCCTCAAGTGAGCGAACTGCTTTTCTGGCTTGCGTGCGACGCACAAAAACTGGGCGGCGAGCTTCAACGAAAACCACGGGCGGGGGTACATGGCAGGTTATCAGCGGGTTGTGCGCTCGCGCCGAACATATAACCAGTGGGTCGCCAATCAGACCCTTGAAGACTATGCGCTGCGCTTCACCGCGAAAAGTGCCCGGCGCTGGTCACCCATATGGGTGGCGAATACGGCGCTCGGTGCGATTTCGTTTCTGGCGCTCGAAGCGATCGGCGCAGCCATTACCTACAACTATGGTTTTTCGAATGCTGTGCCCGCGATCCTCTTTGTCGGCTTGCTGATCTTTGTTACCGGCTTGCCGATTTCTTATTACGCCGTGAAATACGGGGTCGATATCGATCTTCTGACCCGCGGTGCCGGGTTTGGTTACATCGGTTCGACGGTCACGTCGCTGATCTATGCCAGCTTCACATTCATCTTCTTTGCTCTGGAAGCAGCCATCATGGCGACGGCTCTGGAGCTGTTCCTGGGCGTGCCACTGAACATCGGTTATCTGATCTGTTCGCTGATTGTGATCCCCATGGTGATTTACGGGATCACCCTGATCAGCCGATTGCAGGTTTATACGCAGCCCCTCTGGATCGTTCTGCAGCTCCTGCCCTTCGTCTTTCTTGCCTGGCAGGGAGTTGCGCCCGTGTCGGACTGGCAGAGCTTTACCGGCCGTCTTGGAGCTGAGGGCGGGCAATTTGATCTGTTGCTGTTCGGTGCAGCCAGCGCAGTCCTGTTTTCGCTGATCGCTCAGATTGGCGAACAGGTCGACTTTCTGCGGTTCCTGCCGCGTCAGCGGCAGGGGCGGCGGGGAAGTTGGTGGCTTGCCCTTCTGGCGGCCGGACCAGGCTGGATCGTGGTCGGTATCTTCAAGTTGCTGATGGGGTCCTTTCTCGTGGTCGTCGCGCTGCAGAGCGGCCTGGAGCCTGAGAAAGCCATTGAGCCGACCCATATGTATCTGGTCGCATTCGGCAAGGTCGCAACTCCGGAAGTTGCCATCGCGCTCACAGGCATTTTCGTCATTGTCTGCCAGATCAAGATCAACGTGACCAACTCCTATGCCGGCTCCATTGCCTGGTCGAATTTCTTCTCGCGCCTGACCCATAGCCATCCCGGTCGCGTGGTCTGGTTGGTCTTCAACGTGGTCATTGCGCTGACCTTGATGGAGCTCGGTGTTTACAAGGCACTGGAGCGAACGCTCGGGCTCTATTCGATCGTCGCCGTGGCCTGGATCGGGGCGCTCTTCGCGGATCTTGTTATCAACAAGCCCCTCGGGCTGAGCCCGCCCTATATCGAATTCAAGCGTGCACATCTTTATGACATCAACCCGGTCGGACTTGGGTCCATGACGGTGGCCAGTCTGGTCGCATTTCTGGCCTATGCCGGTGTCTTCGGCGAGACAGCACATGCGCTTGCCAGCTACATCGCGCTTTTCACGGCCATCGTCCTGGCTCCCCTGATCGCCTATCTGACGGGTGGCCGCTTCTACATTGCCCGCGACCCGGTCGACCTTCGCACCGAAAGCGGTGAGAAAAAGCTCAACATCACCTGTTGCATCTGTGAACACACATTCGAACACGAGGATATGACCCATTGTCCGGTCTACACCGGGCCGATCTGCTCGCTTTGCTGTTCCCTGGATGCGCGATGCGAGGACGATTGCAAGGATCAGGCGCGGTGGGGAGATCAGATCTCGTCAATGCTGCACGCGATGCTGCCCAATCGGACTGCCGGCTGGCTTGGGTCGAGGGTCGGGATCTATCTCGGGGTCATGCTGCTAACGACCCTGGCGCTCGGTGGCATTTTGTATCTTGTCTATGTGGAGGCCGGAACGTTGTGGGATACGGCCGGCTCGGAGGCTGTCGCCCGCGCCCTGACACAGGTCTTTTTCATTCTGTTGCTGATTTCCGGCGTGATGGCCTGGCTGTTCGTGCTGGTTCACGAGAGCCGAAAGTTCGCCAACGAGGAAACGCGGCGGCAGACCGGCTTGCTGATGAAGGAAATCAGGGCTCACAAACGAACCGATGCAAAGCTGGAAAAGGCCAAGGAAGCAGCTGAGGCAGCGAACCAGGCCAAGAGCCGCTACGTGGTCGGTATCAGCCACGAATTGCGGTCGCCGTTGAACGCGATTGCCGGCTACGCCCAACTTCTGCGCAAGGATCCAACTATTCCCGCCCACCGGCGGGATGCGGTCAAGGTCATTCAGCATTCCGCAGATCATCTGGCCGGTCTGATCGAAGGCCTTTTGGATATATCCAAGATCGAAGCCGGGCACCTGACCATTTATCGCGAACGGTTCAATCTGCACGAATTCCTGAACCAGATTGTCGACATGTTCCGCCTGCAGACCGATGCAAAGGCGCTGACCTTCTCCTTTCTTCCTGCTGAAAATCTGCCGCTATTTGTTTTCGGTGATGAAAAACGCTTGCGACAGGTCCTGATCAACCTGTTGTCAAATGCCATAAAATGGACGGACCGGGGCAGCGTGAGCCTCGTTGTCAGTTATCACAGCCAGGTTGCGGAATTCTCGATCGTGGACACCGGCATCGGTATCGCACCAGAAAATCTGAGCCGTATCTTCAATCCCTTCGAACGCGTCGACGACGAAGGCCACGCGAACGTTCCTGGCACCGGCCTTGGGCTGACCATCACGAAGCTTCTCAGCGAGATCATGGGCGGCGACATTCAGGTCACCAGCGAAAAGGGCAAGGGCAGCACATTCAAGGTGCGCATTCTCCTGAGTGCAGCAGATGCACCCAGTGAGACCAGGCCGGTGGAGACGCATGTGGACGGGTATGAGGGGGCGATCCAGACCGTGATGGTCGTGGACGATGATCCCGCGCAGCGTTCCCTGATCCGGGATTTTCTCGCACCACTCGGTTTCAAGGTCCTGACGGCTCCAAGTGGCCGTGCGTGTCTTGAGGCGGTTTCGGCAGAAAAACCGAACGCCTTTCTGCTGGACATCAGCATGCCGGGCATGAGTGGTTGGGACCTTGCCAGAACGCTTCGAGAAAACGGGCAGAGCGAAGCTGTGATCATCATGATATCGGCCAATGCCGATGACAGTGGACGCGACCCCCTGCACCGGATCTACCATGACGATTATCTGGTCAAGCCGGTACGTCTGAAGGACCTTCAGGACAAGCTTCAGCAAGGGTTGAAACTGGTTTGGCGCACGGCCGCCGCAAAGGAAAAAACGAGACTGCAGTTTCCAGCCGTGCCTGCAAGGCCCGTGTTCAGGCAGGAGGGGCTGCCCTCCGTCGAAAGCCTGGAGATGCTCCGGCAATTGAGCCGTCTTGGCTATGTCCGCGGGATCCGTGCGAAACTTGATGACATTGAAGAACACGAACCGAATGCCGCGGAATTTGTCGGGCATCTGCGCCGCCTGATCCGCGAATTTGATCTCACCCAATATGACAAGATACTGGAAGGGCTCGGACATGATCATGAACGCTCCTAGCCCGAGCGAAACGGTTCTGGTGGTCGATGACGCGCCCGCCTCTCTGGGCATGCTCACTGACGCGCTTGAGGAAGCGGGATACACCGTCCTGGTCGCCCAGGATGGCCGCAAGGCGCTTGATATTGCCAGCCGGATTACGCCAGGGGCCATTCTGATGGACGCCGTCATGCCCGAACTGGACGGGTTTGAAACAGCCAAGCAGATCAAACAGGTTGAAGCCTTGCGGGACGTTCCGGTGCTTTTCATGACAGGTTTGAGCCAGACCGAACATATCGTTCGAGGTCTGGAATCCGGCGGTGTTGACTATGTGACCAAACCGGTCGACCCGGAGGAACTCATTGCAAGGCTTCGGGTCCATATCTCGAATGCGCGCAACAGCCACAGCGCCCATGTCGCCCTGGACGCGTCGGGCCGTTTCCTGATCTCGGTTGATCTGTCCGGAAGGGTCTGCTGGGCAACGCCGCAAGCCTTGGCGCTGCTGGACGGCACGGATGGGATTGGCCCGGAGGCCGTTGAACAATTGCCTTCGGAAGCGATTGAGTGGCTGCGCAGCCACTTGCTGGAAACCGGAAAGAGTGCACTTTCCGACAGCGATGTCGTTGCGACAACGGGAGGGCTGTCGCTTAGGTTCAGTTACGCCGGGCAAATCAGTTCAAGTGAACATCTGCTACGCGTGGCTGAAGTGGTCGGCGGCGGCCCGACCCATATTCTGAGAAAGGCATTTGACCTCACAGAACGGGAAGCTGAAGTTCTGATGTGGATCGCCAATGGTAAGTCCAACAAGGAGATTGCCGCGATCCTGGATATGAGCCCCCGCACCGTGAACAAGCACCTGGACCGGATCTTCGGCAAGCTCGGCGTCGAAAATCGAACCTCGGCGGCAGTGGTGTCTCTTAAGAAAATTCTGGAAGGCTGAAGCGGCTTGGGTTTCGCCGGTACTGGTGGTCTGTGCGGTACATAGTCTTGATTAAGCTGGATTTCAGCCAGAGATGGAATGAAACGGACAGCTGCTTCACAAACGAGCCGACATGAAGTTTTCAGACCTGCGCTGGAACACTTGGACAAGTCGACACCTCAACGCTTGTCTCGGCAATGATCTCACACCCCGACCTTCGGGACGCGCGAAACAATTAAAGGCTCTCAGGGGAGTAGATCTCGAACCCGATCATCACGCGCTGTGGGCCCGCGTCAGGACCAGTTTTCTTGGTCTTGATCAAGGTTTCGAGGCTTCTCCGGGCAAACGTTCGCATCGGGTGCGAGATGACCAATGAGAGTGTGCCGTCGATCAATGCCGCCCGTGTTTCACCAAAAAGCTCATAGCCAACCGAACATTTCTACTACTTGGGAATGATATCTCACTGGACGTTATTGAAAGAAATAGCATTCGACTGTGCGGGCAAGCATTTTGGCACAGACGGCAAGCTGAAAAGGCTGAGCCATAATTCAGATATCCTGTGGCTTGAAATCGGAAGGTGCTACCGGAATCACCACTTTTAGAAGGGTTGCGGATTTCTCCAGTCCTTCCAAAGAGTTAAGCAGCACGTCTGCTTTCGGCTCAATTCTGTTCAGCTGTTCGACCCATGGATTGCCTGGATTACGGCATCGGTCACTTCCCGCGTCGTCGCCTTGCCGCCGACATCTGGCGTCAGGATACCTGCATCGCAGACCCGTTCGACCGCGGTCATCAGCCGTCGGCTTGATTCCAGCTCGCCCAGATGATCGAGCATCTGCGAGGCAGTCCAGAATGTTGCAACGGGATTGGCGATGCCCTTGCCGGTTATGTCGAAGGCCGATCCGTGAATGGGTTCGAACATGGACGGAAAACGCCGCTCCGGGTCTATGTTGGCCGTCGGCGCAACACCAAGGCTTCCGGCAAGAGCACCTGCGAGGTCGGAAAGAATGTCTGCATGCAGGTTCGTGGCGACGATTGTGTCGAGGCTCTGCGAGTTCTTGACCATACGAACGGTCATGGCATCAACGAGCATCTTGTCCCAGGTGACGTCCGGAAACTCGTGCGCCACCTCGGTCGCGATTTCGTCCCACAGAACCATGCCGTGCCGTTGGGCGTTCGACTTCGTCACGACCGTGAGCAGCTTGCGCGGCCGCGATTGTGCCAGCTTGAAGGCGTAACGCATGATCCGGGCGATGCCGACACGGGTGAAGATCGCCACTTCGGTGCCGACTTCCTCCGGCAAGCCACGGTGGGTGCGTCCACCATTGCCCGAATATTCACCTTCTGAGTTTTCCCGAACAATCACCCAGTCCAGGTCGCCAACCCCGACATTGCGCAAAGGTGAAGTGACGCCCGGGATGATTTTTGTCGGCCGAACATTGGCATACTGGTCGAACCCCTGGCAGATCGGCAATCTGAGACCCCACAACGTGATGTGGTCGGGGACATCCGGTGCGCCAACGGCGCCGAAATAGATCGCGTCGAAGGGTTTGAGCTGTTCCAGACCATCGGCGGGCATCATCTCACCGTGTTTCCTGTACCGGTCCGATCCCCAGTCGAAAAAGGTCAGGTCGAAGCTGACATCTCCGGAGCGCTGACCGAGTGCAGCCAGGACTTCCGATCCCGCTTCGATCACTTCCGGGCCAATGCCATCTGCCGGGATGGCTGCAATCTGATAGCTGCGCATTGCGAATTCCGTCTTGTTCGGGCTGGCAGCAGCGCATGTCTTCCCATGGCTGCCGACGAGTTGCTGAGACACTTGCAATCTTCGAACAATACGGCAATGTTGGTCTGATCATATAAAATATTGATATAATCGTAGAGGCTCATGGAACTCCGCCAACTGAAGTGTTTCATCACGGTTGCAGACACGCTGCATTTTGGCCGTGCTGCTCAGAAACTCGACATCCTTCCCGCATCACTGGGGCGGCAGATCAAGATGCTGGAGGACAGTCTCGGCAGTCGGCTGCTGACGCGTACGACCCGCAGTGTCGCGCTGACGGCGGCCGGGAGCGATCTGCTTGAAGATGCGCGCGATATTGTGAGCCGCGCAGAGCAGATTGAAGCAACGTTTCGGGAACACCAGAGGGACAAGGCTTCAGTTCTGCGTATCGGAGCGATCGATAGTGCGGCGGTTGGACTTGTACCTCAACTGATCCCGCTTTTCAGGGATATGCATCCGGAGATAGACATTGAGTTACTCGAGCAGAAAACGATCCGCTTGTTGCCCCGCCTCCTGACGGGACGGCTTGACGTTGCTATCGTCCGGCCGCCTGAGGTTCTTGATCCGCGCCTTGTTCTGAGATCCCTGTTCTTCGAAACAGCGGTGGTTGCAGTTCCCAACACGCACCCGCTCGCAAAAAAGGATCGGATAGCTGTCGAGGATATGGCGGACGAACCTCTTATCGTTCCAGACAAGGGGTCGCGGCCGCACAGCCACGATTTGACGATGAAGCTGTTCCTTGAGGCAGGATTGCCGGCTCGTGTCGCTCAGATTGCCGAGGAAAAACAAACCATCGTCAATCTTGTAAGTACGGGTGTCGGGATCGCTATTGTGCCAAGGTGGATTTCAAGGCTTGCCGTTGGCGGCGTGACATTCGTGTCGCTGGATTTGCCGACTGGCCCGGCGAAGAACAGGCTGGCCCTGTCAGTTGCCTGGGTCCGTGACACGCGGGATGCGTCTCGAGACGCTTTTCTGCAGACGATCGATCAGCA
>NZ_SMLZ01000037.1 GCF_009711415.1 Roseibium denhamense | reverse complement strand
TGTGAGAAAAAGAAAAAGGCGGGCTTTCTGCCCGCCTTCTCCAAAGTTGTTGCGTTGGTTCGTTCGCCTTCTGGCTTAGAACAGACGCAGGACGTTCTGATCGGCCTGAGACGCGAAAGACAGTGACGTTGACGCCAGCTGCTGCCGTGTCTGGAGGGCCAGAAGGTTTGCGCCTTCTTCGTTGGTGTCTGCCAGGGTGAGGAGGCCGGCGCCTTCTTCCAATGTGTTGATCAGGTTCTGAGTGAAATCCTGACGATTTTCCACGATGGACAGGTTGGTACCGAATTCCGAAGCCTGGGTCCGCAGGTTCGACAATGCCGAGTTCAAGCGGGTTACTGTGCGGTTGATGTCCGTATCTGAAGCAAATCCAGAGTCACTCAGAGCCGTCAAGGACACGCCGGTTGAGTTGGCGGTAAAGTCATTTGTGGCAAAGTCAGCGCCATCACTTGTCAGGGACAGTGTGACTTCGGACTCGATGTTGATCCGACCGCTGGTGGTGTCAAAGTCCGCATCAACGCCATCAAAGTCATTGAGAAAGGTTTGCAGATCATCGACTGAGGTGTCGTCTTCGATTTCCAAAGAGCCGAGCTCGAAGCCGTTTCCATCCGTCAGAGTGAGTGTATCACCTACCGCGAAGGATGCGGT
>NZ_SMLZ01000077.1 GCF_009711415.1 Roseibium denhamense | reverse complement strand
ATTATCGATAATACAAAAGACATAAAAACCGGAAGATACGACACACATGACACCAGACATATACGTCACCCCAACACAGATTGAATCGATAAAAATACTTGTAGGTAATTCGCGAAGCCAAGTGTTTACTAATACCCCAAAGTCTTAAGCAGTTTTCGCAGGGCGAAGCTGCGATGCAACTCGCCCATCAGCTTCGCTTCTGCCGCCATAAACCAGAAAATTGATACAGTATCTCGACAGTCCGAAAGCAAATTATCTCAATTTAACAGAATCATTGGCATCGAATTGATACGTGATACGCACAGACCCAGCCTTACCGGAAGGTCATGTCGGATGGCGCCCACCACCCTTACAAGGCTGGCACACTGCCCAGCGCCCCAGCCCGGCCAAAAGAGCACCTTGTGCACTTCCGGATTGACAATCGCCGCAGTTGGTTATTTTTGTCATTCGATCACCTGCGGGTGACTGCATCAAAATTTCACGCCGTGCACAGAAGATCAAATGGCTGATTCAAAACCAAAAGACACAGCGTCCACGATGACGCCCCAGCAATTCCGGGCCTGGCGCAAGACCCTTGGGCTCAAGCAAAAAGACGCGGCCGACCGGCTGGGGTTGAAAAAGCGGATGATCCAGTATTACGAGAAGGGCAATCGGGATGGCCGCCCGGTCGAGATCCCGAAATCCATCCGGCTCGCCTGTTACGCATTATCCCAGGGAATTGCCGATTATGACGGCCAATCCGCCCTCGAATTGACTTCCGAGAACGCCGAAACGGATTAAAGCCCCGCCACGAACGAGGAAAACGCATTGATAAGGCTTTGGCGGGGTTTCCTCCAGCCGCGCTTTTCCCTATAAGACGCGCTCAGCCAACATCGTCATTCACGTCTGAAACGCGCCGGACCGGATTGCGCCACGAGCAACCCGGATCGGCCGCTGCAAGCTGCGAGCTGAAATGCCTAAACGCACAGATATCAAGTCCATCCTGATCATTGGCGCCGGCCCCATTGTCATCGGCCAGGCCTGCGAATTCGACTATTCCGGAACCCAGGCGTGCAAGGCTCTGCGGGAAGAAGGTTACCGGATCATCCTGGTCAATTCCAATCCGGCCACGATCATGACGGACCCGGATCTGGCGGATGCCACCTATATTGAGCCGATCACTCCGGAGCTTGTCGCCAAGATCATTGAGAAGGAACGTCCCGACGCCCTGCTGCCGACAATGGGCGGCCAGACGGCACTGAACTGCGCGCTTGATCTTGAAGAAATGGGCGTTCTGGAACAGTTCGGCGTGCAGATGATCGGTGCCCGCGCGGATGTGATCGAAAAAGCCGAGGACCGGGAAAAATTCCGCGCCGCAATGGATGCCATTGGCTTGGAAAACCCGCGTGCGGCCATCGCCTCTTCTCCTGCCATCCGCGATGAAAACGGCAAAATCACCGGCTACGACCGGAACACGGGTTATCTGGAAGCCATGCGGGCGCTCGATGAAATCGGACTGCCCGCCATCATCCGCCCTGCCTTTACCCTTGGCGGAACAGGTGGCGGTGTTGCCTATAACCGTGAGGAATATGAGACGATTGTCCGCTCGGGTATCGACGCATCCCCGGTTGGCCAGGTCCTCATCGACGAAAGCCTGCTCGGCTGGAAAGAGTATGAGATGGAAGTGGTCCGCGACAAGGCGGACAACTGCATCATCATCTGCTCCATCGAAAATGTCGATCCGATGGGCGTGCACACCGGCGATTCGATCACCGTTGCCCCGGCGCTCACCCTGACCGACAAGGAATACCAGATCATGCGGGACGCCTCCCTGGCGGTTCTGCGCGAGATCGGCGTGGAAACCGGTGGTTCCAACGTTCAGTTTGCCGTCAATCCGGACAATGGCCGTCTGGTTGTCATTGAAATGAACCCGCGCGTCTCGCGCTCATCCGCCCTTGCCTCAAAGGCGACGGGTTTCCCGATTGCAAAGATCGCCGCCAAACTGGCCGTCGGCTACACGCTGGATGAACTGGAAAACGACATTACCGGCGGCGCGACCCCTGCGTCCTTTGAGCCGACCATTGATTATGTCGTGACGAAGATCCCGCGTTTTGCCTTCGAAAAATTCCCTGGTTCGGAACCGACACTTACAACGGCGATGAAATCCGTCGGCGAAGTCATGGCTATTGGCCGGACATTCCAGGAGAGTTTCCAAAAGGCGCTGCGCGGCCTGGAGACGGGACTGAACGGCCTTGATGAAACGGAAATTCCGGGGCTCGATCAGGGCAATGACAAGAACGCGATGCGCGCTGCCGTATCAACGCCGACACCGGAACGGATCCTCCATGTTGCCCAGGCCATGCGCCTCGGCATGAGCCTTGAGGAAATCCACGAAGCGAGCGGCATCAATCCCTGGTTCCTGGAGCAGATGGCCGGCATTCTCGACATGGAAGCGAAGGTCCGGGCCATCGGCTTGCCAAAGGATGACGCGAACCTGCGCAAGCTGAAGTCAATGGGCTTTTCGGATGCCCGCCTGGCAAGCCTTGCCGGTCTCAACACGGATGATCTGGAGCTTATGCGCAAGGACCTCGGCGTTCACCCGGTCTACAAGCGCATTGACACGTGTGCCGCCGAATTCGCGTCGCCGACCGCTTATATGTACTCAACCTATGAAGCACCGTTTATGGGAACCCCTGCCTGTGAGGCGGCCCCTTCTGACCGCAAGAAAGTGGTCATTCTCGGCGGCGGCCCGAACAGGATCGGCCAGGGCATCGAATTCGACTATTGCTGCTGTCACGCAGCCTTCGCGCTGGAAGACGCCGGCTATGAAACCATCATGGTCAACTGCAACCCGGAGACAGTGTCCACCGACTACGACACGTCCGACCGTCTTTATTTCGAACCGCTGACACCGGAAGACGTTCTTGAAATCCTGCGCAAGGAACAGGAAAACGGGACATTGCACGGTGTGATCGTTCAGTTCGGCGGGCAGACACCGCTGAAACTGGCCCAGTCGCTGGTCAAGGCTGGCATTCCGATCCTCGGCACGTCCCCGGACATGATCGACCTTGCCGAAGACCGGGACCGCTTCCAGAAGCTTTTGATCAAGGAAGGCCTGAAACAGCCGGAAAACGGCATTGCCTACTCTGTCGAGCAGGGCCGCCTGATCGCGGGCCAGCTTGGATTGCCGCTGGTGGTACGCCCTTCTTATGTGTTGGGCGGCCGCGCCATGCAGATCATCCGGGACGAGGAAGGTCTCAATTCCTATCTTCTCGGAACCTTGCCCGAACTGGTTCCCGGCGAAGTGCGGGCCAAGTACCCCAATGACAAGACCGGCCAGATCAACACGGTTCTGGGCACCAACCCGCTCCTGTTCGACCGCTACCTGGAAGGCGCCATCGAAGTGGATGTCGATGCCCTTTGCGACGGCGAGGATGTGTTCGTCTGCGGCATCATGGAACATATCGAGGAAGCCGGCATTCACTCCGGTGACAGTGCGTGTTCCTTACCGCCGTTCTCCCTGTCGGCAGACATGATCGACGAGCTGAAGCGCCAGACCAGGGTTCTCGCCCTTGCGCTGGAAGTCGGCGGCCTGATGAATGTCCAGTATGCCATCAAGGATGGCGAGATCTACGTGCTGGAAGTAAACCCGCGGGCCTCACGGACCGTTCCGTTTGTGGCCAAGACAATCGGCGCGCCGATTGCCAAGATCGCAAGCCGCGTTATGGCCGGTGAAAAACTTGCCAGCTTCAATCTGTCAGAAGCCTCACTGAACCATATTGCGGTCAAGGAAGCCGTCTTCCCGTTTGCGCGGTTCCCGGGCGTCGATACGATTCTCGGACCTGAAATGCGCTCGACAGGCGAAGTGATGGGTCTCGACACGGGTTTTGGGACAGCGTTTGCGAAAGCCCAAATTGGCGCTGGAACCGGCGTGCCCGGCAAGGGAACCGTGTTCGTCTCCATGCGCGATCAGGACAAGGCCGGCGTGGTTGAAGCCGTGCGCAGCCTCGAAAATGCGGGTTTTGAGATCATCGCAACCGCCGGAACCCAAACCTTCCTGGCCGAGAACGGTGTGTCGGCGAAGAAAATCAACAAGGTTCTTGAAGGCCGGCCGCACATTGTTGATGCCATCAAGAATGGAGAGGTCCAGCTCGTCTTCAACACGACGGAAGGCGCGCAGGCCATTTCAGACAGCCGGTCGATGCGCCGGGCCGCCTTGTTGAACAAGGTGCCCTACTACACGACCCTTGCCGGATCGGTGGCAGCTGCCAAAGGTATTATTGCGAACAAGGCGGACAACCTTGACGTAAGGCCTTTGCAATCCTACTTCGCCTAGGGCTAATATGTTTGTTCACCTGGCCGGGAAAGCGCGCCTTTCCCGGCTTGGTTTGTTTTTGTCAAGCGCGGTCCTCACGAGGGGGGACCCAATAAGCTGAAGGTCTGAGACCCATGGAAAAAGTTCCGATGACCTCCGCCGGATACAAGATGCTCCAGGATGAACTGAAGGAGCGTACTACGGTTGAGCGTCCGCGCATCGTCGATGCCATTTCCGAGGCCCGTGCGCATGGCGACTTGTCGGAGAATGCCGAGTATCATGCGGCAAAGGAAGCGCAGAGCCTGAACGAAGGCCGCATTGCCGAGCTGGAGGACAAGCTATCCCGCGCCGAGGTGATCGACGTGTCGAAACTGTCCGGCGACGATGTGAAATTCGGTGCAACAGTGTTCTTGATCGATGAAGACACTGAGGAAGAAAAACACTACATGATCGTTGGTGACGTGGAATCTGACGTGAAACAGAACAAGGTGTCGATCTCCTCACCGATCGCGCGCGCACTGATCGGCAAGTCCGTTGGCGACAGCGTCGAAGTGGCGGCGCCCGGCGGCGCACGCTCCTATGAAATCACGGAAGTCAAATACGGCTGATCCTGCCGGACCATTCCCAAACGTCATCCAAAACTGCCCTTTGACGCGTGCCGGACAATCGCTAAAGTAGTGTCCGGCAAGCGACAGAGGGCGGGTCATGGTCTTCAATACAATAAGTTTTTGGCTGCTTGTACTGGCGGTCCCGCTTTGGGCTATGCGCTGGCGCTTTTACGGATTGATGTCGGCGCGCGAAAAGCAGATATTCAAGCGCCTTGTCTCGCGCCGCCATGAAAGCGGTCTCGGCTTTGCGGCGCGAATATTCGGCTTTCTCGTAGCGCTTGCGGCCGCCGTGATTACGCTGGTTCTCGGCTTGCGCTATCTGAAGCACGGAACAGTGGAGATCGGCGCGTACAAGGAAGTGATGCGCAGCCGCATTTACTCCGGTGTCGAGCCGGTCGATCAGGCCCTGGACATTGTTCACTACAATCAGCTGTTTCCGATTGCAGTCCTCACCACATGTGCCGTTTTGAGTATTGCCTTTGCGCTCGTGGCGACGGGGCTCCGCGATATTTCCACAATCAACCGCCTGAGACGGCGGGTTGAGCGCCTTCAAAACTGACTTAATCCAGCTGTGATCAATCGATTGGAACGACCGGTTCGTCCTTGGTCCGCCGGATTGTGAGTGCGGTGCGCACACTGTCCACATTGGCGGTCGCGGTCAACTCGCGGATGATGAAGTTCTGAAAGGTCTGCAGGTCCGGCGAAACGCATTTCAAAAGAAAGTCCACCTCGCCTGAGAGCATGTAACTCTCGCGCACCAGCGGCCATTTCTCCACTGTTTGCTCAAACGCGATCAGGTCCGCTTCGGTCTGGCTGTGAAGACCGACCATGGCAAAGGCCGTCACATCATAGCCCAGCTGCTTTTCATCGAGCAGGGTCCGGTATCCGAGAATCAAGCCTGCCTCTTCCAGCGCCCGGACACGGCGCAGGCAAGGCGGCGCCGAAATACCGACCCGCCGGGCAAGTTCCACATTTGTCATCCGCCCATCGTCTTGCAGTTCCTTCAAGATCTGCCAATCGATCGCATCGAGCCGCGCTTTCAAATGTGTCTCCTTCGGCATAATCACGCCGCCAGCCGGGGAAAAGTCGTCCGGTTGGAACCGTACCGTCCTGCAGGACTTGTGGATCCCGCACAAATCTGATTCTTCGATGCCGGATTATGATTTTTTGCGCGATTGTGCAAGACTATAACAAAATTGCGCACGATTTCGAAAGATTACGATAGCGGAAGCTTTCCCTTCATGCCCGTTTCCACCACGGCCCGTCCCCGATCCGTTTGGCTGCTCACGGACGGCAAGGCGGGCGATCTTGCACAATGTACCGGTGTGGCAGAAGCACTCGGCGTTCCGTTCGAAATCCGGACCGTTTCACCCAAACCGCCCTTTTCCTGGTGGCTTCCTTTCGGACCAACGGATTTCCGGGAATGGGAAAACAGGCCGGACAGTCCCCTCCGGCCGCCCTACCCTGATCTGGTGATCGCATCCGGGCGGCGCGCCGCCGCTTACCTGCGCCGGATCAAGCGCAAATCCCATGGGCGGGTGTTTACGGTTTTTTTGAAGGATCCGCGCACGGGACCCGGGGCTGCGGACATGATCTGGGTGCCCGAGCATGACGCGTTGCGCGGATCGAACGTTCTTGTAACTGTGACCGCCCCGCATCGGTATCAAACACCAAAACTGTCAGAACTTGCGGCCGAGCCCGTACCGGCCCTCGACCGGTTGCCGCAACCGCGTGTCGCGGTTCTAGCCGGTGGCAACAGCCGCCACCACATGTTCACTGATGCCGATGAAGACGCGTTTTTGAGCGGGCTAAAAACGCTCGTTGCGGACAAAGGCGCCGGACTTATGATCACAGCCTCGCGCAGGACCCCGGACCGCCTGTCAACAGGCCTTCAGGAGCTTGCTGCCGCGAACGGGCATTTCTTTTGGGCTGGCGGGCCGGACAATCCCTTCGGACATATGCTGGCCAAAGCGGATGCCATTGTTGCAACGGCAGATTCGACCAACATGATCGGGGAAGCCGCAGCAACCGGGAAACCTATTCACGTGTTCCATCCGTCGGGCGGACACAGGAAGATCACGCAGTTTTTGAACCGGCTGGAGGCAATGGGAGCAGCTCACCCCTTCCCTGGACCGTTGAAAACCACTACCTACGAGCCGATTGATGCGACGCCCGAGATTGCCAAGGCAATCTTGACGGCTTACGCAAGTAGACAGCAACAAGACAAAGACGGCGCGCCACGCTAGATTACCGGCGCCCGCCTCGCACGAGATGACAAACAAGGTGCCCCATGAGTACACAGCATAGCAAGCTTCTGATCATTGGCTCAGGCCCGGCCGGTTATACGGCTGCGATCTACGCGGCACGGGCCATGGTTCAACCGACTTTGGTGTCAGGCATTCAGCCGGGCGGCCAGTTAACGATTACGACCGATGTCGAGAAACTACCCGGGCTTTGCAGATCCGATCATGGGTCCCTGGCTGATGGAGCAAATGCAAAAACAAGCCGAGAATGTCGGCACCACCATCGTCTATGACACCATCACCAAAGCCGATCTGTCGCAGCGTCCATTCCGGCTGGAGGCCGATAGCGGGACGGTGTTCACCGCAGATTCGCTTGTCATTGCCACCGGTGCACAGGCACGCTGGCTCGGCCTGCCGTCCGAACAGGACTTCATGGGCGCCGGTGTGTCGGCTTGCGCCACCTGTGACGGCTTCTTCTACCGCAACAAGGAAGTGGTCGTGGTCGGGGGCGGCAACACGGCCGTGGAAGAAGCGCTCTACCTTGCCAACCTTGCTTCCAAGGTGACCCTGGTCCACCGGCGTGACAGCCTGCGGGCGGAGAAAATCCTACAGGACCGTCTCTTCCAGAACCCGAAGATCGATGTCATCTGGGATCATCATGTTGATGAGATACTCGGCGGCGGCGTTCCGAAAGCGGTGACCGGGGTCCGGTTGAAACATGCGCAATCAGGCGAGACACGGGAAATCTCGACAGATGGCGTGTTTATTGCAATTGGTCATGCACCGTCGGTCGAACTGTTCAAGGATCAGCTTGAACTGAAACCGAACGGATACCTGGTGACCGCACCGGATTCGACCAAAACGTCGATCCCCGGTGTTTTCGCCGCCGGTGACGTGACGGACGACCTCTACCGCCAGGCCGTGACAGCGGCCGGCATGGGCTGCATGGCGGCTCTGGAGGCCGAAAAGTTCCTGGCCGAACAGGAAGCGACCTCGGCCCAGGAAGCTGCCGAATAGCAACCGGCCAAACGAGCCGAGGGGACACGCATGGATTGGGACAAACTGCGCATCTTTCATGCGGCCGCCCAGGCTGGAAGTTTTACACATGCGGGAGACAGCCTGCATATGAGCCAGTCGGCCGTCAGCCGGCAGGTCAGCGCACTTGAACTGGATCTGGGCGTGGCGCTGTTTCACCGCCATGCCCGCGGGCTTCTGCTAACCGAGCAAGGGGAATTGCTGTTCCGGACTGCCAGCGATGTCATGATGAAGCTGGAAGCGGTTCAATCCAGCCTGAAAGACAGCAAGGAAAAACCATCAGGTGTTCTGAAAGTCACCACAACGGTTGGCTTGGGCTCCATCTGGCTGACATCCCGGATCAAGAACTTCATCGATCTTTACCCCGATGTTGACCTGCACCTGATCTTCAATGACGACGAGCTGGATCTGGGCATGCGCGAGGCGGATGTTGCGATCCGCCTGCGCCAGCCGACCCAGCCGGACCTGATCCAGCGGAAACTGTTCACCGTTCATTTCCACGTTTTCGCCGCACCAGAATATCTGGAGCAATTCGGCACACCCACATCCATTCAGGATCTGGACGATCACCGGATCATCACATTCGGCGAGCAGGCGCCCGCCTATCTTAGGTCCATGAACTGGCTGGAGACAGCCGGAAGGGTCTCGACCAACCCGAGAGAATCGGCCCTCAAAGTCAACAACCTGGTGGCCATCCGCCGCGCCGTGATGGCCGGTGTCGGCATCGCGATCCTGCCCGATTACATTATCGACAAGAACTCATCGTCTCTTGTGAAGATATTGACCGAGCAGGAAGACAAGGTCCCCTCCTTCGACACGTATTTCGTGTACCCGTCGGAGCTGAAGAACACGGCACGGGTCACCGCCTTTCGTGAGTTCCTGCTGGCAAATGCGGAGAAGTGGGTCTACTGATCCCGCCAAAAGCGCTGAGGTCGCCGCTCTCACCGAAGACCGCTGGCCAGGCAATATTCAGCGCCGATGGAACCTGGCAAGACGCGGTCACAGAATAGGCTTGCCGTCAAATAGGGCAGTTCCTTATTGAAAATCCGGATCGCGGTTCCGTCAGAGCGAAGCTGCTCTCAAAATGCATAGCAGACTTGCACCACTGCCTCTTGTTTAAGCAGCTTGTGCACTGCATATAAGCATCACTGTTGGTCGCGAGGCGTTGCGTCCTCCTCCCAGCGACGCCTGACCAGCTGTTCCCCTCTGGAAGGTGATTCCACTGTTTTCAGTGAATCAATTCAAACTGCCGGGTCTTTTAAGACCCGGCTTTTTTTTGCGCTGGTTCTGAGGATCTCCAGAGTATCGGACGCTTTGTGAGAAGTGCTCAATGCGGTTTTGTCATCTGAAACTGATGTTCGGCTCACAAACGGCCCGCTTTGAACGCACTTCAGAGTCCTGAACGCCGCTAGAACGGTTCCCGGCCCTGCACTTCAATGGGCACATGCTCCAGCCCGCCAGCAAAAACGAAACCGGGCTCGATTTGCGACAGCGGGACGGGTTCACCAATGTGAAATCCCTGCGCATAGTCACAGCCGCATTGTTCGATGCAGTAAAGGTGCCCGGCATTTTCGACACCCTCAGCCGTACAGGTCATCTGCAGGCTCTTGGCAAGGTCCGAAATCGAGCGAACGATCGCCGCACTGCCGGAGCTGGTGTCAACTTCCGAGACAAACTTCCGGTCGATCTTAAGCTTGTCGAACCGCATTTCCTGAAGATAGCCGAGCGAGGAGAAACCGATCCCAAAATCATCAAGGGCCAATGTAATGCCGGCAGTCCGGAGCCGCTGAAGATCGGCATGAGCGCCTGATCCATGCTCCATCAAAATGCTCTCCGTCACTTCAACCTCGAGACGCAGGGGAGACACGTTTTGCCGTGAGAGGCTGTTCAGGACATTTTCGGCAAACCGGCCATCGCCAAGCTGCAGGACAGAAACATTGATGCAGGCCTTCAATGTATCCGGCCAGCAGGACAGATGCTCCAAAACCTCATGCAGAACGAAGTCGCCTACTTCGGAGATCAACCCGATTTCTTCCGCAAGGGGTATGAAATTCGAAGGCGGTATGAACTGGGTGCTGCCGTTCTGCCACCGCACCAGCGCCTCAAAGTGATCGACCTGCCGGGTCGCAAGATTGAGGATCGGTTGTCCATAAACTTCAAGGCCGCGGGACTGAACCACCTGAATAAGGTCGCTTTTCACCCGTCTGCGCTCTGCCTCTTCACTCGCAATTTCCGCATCATAGAGCCGGAAAAAAGACCCGCGCTCATCCTTTGCCTTGTAAAGTGCAATATCTGCACGCGACAGCACTTCCTCGACTTCTTCATAACCTGGCAATATCCGGGCAGCCCCAATGCTGACCCCGGTCCGGATGGACTTTCTGCCCAGATCAAGAGGGATATCGAAATCCGCGCAGATGCGCTCGGCGACGGCCTTGAGATCCGCGTCGGTCGATTTTGCCAATAGCAAGGCGAACTCGTCACCGCCGAGCCGGGCTGCCAAATCCTCGGGCCGGGCCGCTTTGCGGAGGATTTCACCAACCTTCTTCAACAGACGGTCCCCGACCACGTGACCATAATTGTCATTGACCGATTTGAAATCATTCAGATCGATCAGCAGCAAGGCATGGTCGGCGACGTGATCCCTGGAAGCCTTTTCCACCACCTGCTCGAGAGCCGTATTGAAGCAAAGGCGGTTGGCGAGCCCGGTCAAACTGTCTGTCTCGGCCGCCCTTTTGACCCGCTGATCGGCGAGCGCCTTTTCCGTAACATCTTCATATGTTTCAACCCAGCCACCGTCAGGCATGGGCACGGAAGAGAAGGAGAGGACCCGGCCATTTGTCAGATGGATCAAGGACCGGAAGTGAACTGGTACGTCCTTTCCGGCATCAAGCAGAATTTGCCCATCTTCGTGGAAGGCAGAAAAACCTGCTCCTTCACGATACTGGCAGTATCTTTCATAAGGTGTCCCAGGAACCATCAGGCTTTCCGGAAGCCCAAGTATGTCCTGCACTCTATCATTAGAAAATCGGAGTTTTCCGTCCTCATTAAATGCACTGACGCCCTGTATGACCGAGGCGAGCGTGACCTCGAGTTCGTCTGACTTGGCACGGGCCTCACGCTCTTTCACCTTAAGGATCGCCTGGAGATGTTTTTCGGGAGAAATATCCCAGTTTACCCCCACAGCTTCGGCAATTCCGCCATCCTCATCACGCAGAAACTGGCAATGGGCCTTGATCCATCGCAGGCTCTTGTCTTTCAGAACGATGCGGAAATCTGTCGCAAACTCGCTGCCATTTTCATATGCAGTCAAGAACGCCTTGCGCGCCGCCGACCGGTCGTCGGGATGCAGCGTGTTTTCCCAATCTTCGAATTTTCCTTGAAAATCAGCCTTGGCAACGTCGAACAGATCGAACATGGCGTCATCCCAGGTCAATCGGTCCGCCTTGAGGTCAAATCTCCAAATGGCGATCCCGGCGGAGGATCTGGCCAGATCGCTGATCTTGAGAGTGCTTCGAATGCGCCGGTTGTCGACCGCAAAGCGTTGGGCCTCACTGATCATCAGCCCAAGGATCAAGACACCGGCAAGATTGCCCAACACCAATAGCAGCCAGGCCTGTTCAAGCACCCTCAGGCCGACACTTACACCTTGATCGATGAAAAAGCAGGGAAGAACCGCGAGGGTTCCAACCAACGCCAGCCCGGTAAGATAAATTGGCCCCGGGATATGGGCTTTTGGAGGGAACCATCTCGCCAAAGCCATGCCAACAAGAATGTAGACAATAGGACCAGCAGCCCCACCGAAGGCAAATGGTCCCCCCATCCAAAGGCGCGCACCTGACGCAATCGCAGCTGTGATTAAAGCGCCCGGGAAACCAAGATAGAATCCGGCAATCAACGCCGGGCCTGCCCGTGTATCAAACGTCGAGCCCGTCGGCATGGAGACAGGAACAAGAACAACAATAGAAGTCAGGACGCCTAAAAAGGCGCCCAGCAAAATGTTTATCTTGAGGGTCTTCTGATCGAACAAACCCCGCCGGCCGAGGAAAAAGAACGCGAACGCACCCAGGGACAAGACGCCTACATTCGCGATCCAATCGACAAGCATGGGTTCCCCGACGTGCCCGAGACTACACGGTGCAGTCTGCTAGTCATTGTATTATAAACATTTAAAGACGAGTGTCATATTTGGGAAAATGCTAACTAACCTTAAGGATAGCTGTCATTTTTATCATTGATCTTACGGGGTAGTCTTTGCTGTCACATGTACAAAAGCTCACCAGTCATGTTTTTGTAGAGGTCCGCGACCTGTTCTTCGTAGCCATTGAACAATAGCGTGTTGCGCCGCTCGTCGGTGCCCAGGAGGCGCTCGCTTGCCTGTGGCCAGCGGCGGTGCGGAACGGATGGGTTCACGTTGGCCCAGAAGCCGTATTCCTTGGGCTGGATCTCTTCCCAGAAGCTGACTGGGCGCTGATCAGTGAACGATATCCGCACAACGGACTTGATGCATTTGAACCCGTATTTCCAGGGCACCACCAGCCGGACCGGCGCACCGAACTGCTTTGCCAGCGGCTTGCCGTAAATCCCGGTCGCCATAAAGGCCAGCTCGTTGGTTGCTTCCGCCAGTGTGAGGCCCTCGACATAAGGCCATGGATACCAGCTCTGTTTCTGGCCGCTCGCAATGGATGGATCGTGGAACGTTTCGAAGCGTAGATACTTCGCCCCGGTTTGCGGCCCGGCGAGCTTGACCAGCTCGGCCAGCGGGAAACCGGACCAGGGCACCGCCATGGACCAGGCCTCGACGCACCGGTGCCGGTAAAGGCGCTCCTCCAGCGGCATCTTCGCCAGCAGATCATCAATATCCACGGTTTGCGGACTATCGATCATACCGTCGAGCTCTACCGTCCAGGGGCGGATCTTCAGCGCCTGTGCCGCCGGCCAAATCTGTTTGTGGGATCCGAACTCATAAAAGTTGTTGTACTTTGAGGCCGCGTCTTCATCGGTCAGCGGACGGTCAAGCGTAAAGGCAGAATTACGTTCGACAGGATAAAGGCCCGCGCTTGGGTCTTCTTCCGCGAATGCGGGCCGCATGCCCAAACCGGAGCCCATCAGCGCCCCTGCCCCGGCAAGGCCTGCCAGAATCTGGCGCCGGTTGAGAAAAACATGTTCCGGTGTCGCTTCGCTCTCCGGAATTTCCCAGCTGCGCTTGGTCAAAGTCTTCATTTTCGAACTCCCAATCTGGCACTAGAAAGACCGGATTGTGCGTTCAAACGCAAATAACGCCCGAGTGACCGGCGCCCCTTTCCCAAACCATTGCAACACGGGTTCGAAAGCCTAATGTGCGCCTCCCGGCCCGGGACGTCATAAGAGTGTGTTACAAGGTAACTAAACCGGAAATAGAAACCACCCAACCTGACACCCCTTTGAGGAGACACACACATGGCCGTTGATCAACAGGTCCTTCATAACCTGACAGTGACAGGCTTCTCGGACAAAAGTTTTGATGATGCCGTCAAAAACGCCATTCAAGGCGCATGGGAAAACCATCACGAAGAGTTCTCCAGGTTCGTGCACTTTACCGCCTCTGATTTCCAGGGAGAAATCGGTGCTGATCTGCAGCTGACCTACTGTGTGACCGTGACCATCGGCGCCGTACACGCCAAACACGCGCATTAGTGCATGTCGCATTCATTCGAAGTCGTCATGTGTCGCCTTTTGCGGCGAAATGATTGATTTCAGACAGTGAAAGACGACACCGATTGGAACAAGGCCCGGTTTCGTGAACCGGGCCTTGAAGACTTTGCCTTAGGCGGCCTGCTTTCCGGCCCGTTGCAAGGCCTGGTCAGCCGCTTTTCCGGACAATTCCTCCATGTGGTCGAAGCTTGCGGTGTAACTGCCGACACCCGCAGTTGCCGAACGCAGCTCAACGATCAACTCGCCGATTTCCGCCTCGGGCATCAAGGCGACCACTTCGTCCCAGCCGCTCCAGCCGGACCGGGCATCAAAACCAAGGATTTGGCCTCGGCGGGCGGAGACGATGGCATTGATTTTCGCCGTCGCATCGCTTGGGCAAGCAATCACCACCTTATGAATTGGCTCCAGCAGGACCGGCTTGCAGTCGGGCAGGCCTTCCCGGATGGCAACGATCCCGGCCATCTTGAACGCCTGGTCCGAGCTGTCGACCGAATGGTAGGAGCCGTCCACAAGGCAAACCGATACATCCGTGACCGGAAACCCGAGCGCACCCTGCTGCAAGGCCTCCAGGACGCCATCACGGACGGACGCAATGTACTGTTTTGGCACGACACCACCGGTGATACGGTCTGAAAACTGAACACCTTCCCCGCGCGGCAAAGGCGCGATCTCCAGTACCACATCCCCGAATTGCCCATGCCCGCCGGACTGCTTCTTGTGCCGGCCGCGGACTTTGGTCCCTGCGCGGACCGTTTCCTGATAGGGCACGTGCGGGCGGTGCGTTGCAATGTCGAGGCCGTATTTTCCGGCCAGCCGCTCCTGGGCGACCCGCAAGTGCATTTCCCCCTGGCCCTTCAGGATCGTTTCCCCGGTCTGCTGATGATGGGCAACCGACAGGCTTTGATCTTCCTCCATCAATTTGCCCAGCGCCTCCGACAGCCGCACTTCATCCTTGCGCTGGGACGCTGAAATTGCCGTCGAAAGCACGGGAGGCCGGATAACACCCGCCCCGTCTGCCAAACCGGCGGCCGGGGTCCCGGTCAAGACGTTTCCCGTTTGCACGCCTTCCATCCGGCCAAGCGCCACCAGGTCGCCCTTTCCGGCGGTGGCCAGCTTGGTCGGCGTTTGCCCGACGAGGGTGTAAAGACCTGAAACCTTCACCTCCGCCCCTTTCACGAAAAGCACATCTCCATCGCTGACCTGCCCTTCAAGGAGACGTGCCAGGGAGAGCTTGCCCCCGTGCTGGGTGTGGACGGTCTTGACCACTTTCAAGACCGTGTCAGAACCGGCCCCATCGCTGTCTCCGGCCAGCAGCTCGGTCTTCAGCCGGTCAACGCCCGGCACTTCATGCCGGAGCGCCTTGAGAAGGCGCGTGACCCCGTTGCCATGGTCGGCGGAGCCAAAAAAGACCGGACAGATCAGGCCCTGCTGCAACTCGCGCACGAGATCAGCGAAGATCAGCTCGCGGTCGGGCGCAATGTCTTCCAGCAAGGCCTCCATCAGGTCATCGTCGTGATCGGCCAGATGCTCCAGCATCGTGAAGCGGGCTTCATGCTCGCGGGTCCGGTCCTCGTCCCGCATGTCGACCTGCGTGCTCGGTTCTTTCTCGTGATAGACATGGGCCCGCTCCAGGGCGAGATCGATAAAGCCCGTTGCCAGGCCGTCTTCCCAGACCGGGATCTGCCGCAAGACCATCGGCACTGAAGAGGCCGGCTGCAGCACTTGCAAAACATCGCGCACCCGCCGGTTGCTCTTGTCGATCTTGTTCAAAAACAAAGCCCGCGGAATGTTGCGGGCTTCAAGGGCTTTCAAGATGAGCTGCAAGGCCGGGGCTTTGCGCTCGTCATCCTCCGCCACCACAACGGCCAGATCCACCCCTCCCAGGGCGCCGTCCATTTCGTTCAGGAATTCAACAGACCCCGGACAATCGATAAAGGTGAACCGGTCGCCGAGAAAGTCCGCCTCCGCCACATTAATTTCGACACTCATTCCGTGGGCGCGCGCTTCCGGGCTGCCGTCACCGACCGTGTTTCCGGCGGCCACCGTGCCCTGCCGGGCAATCTTGCCCGTTCGCGCCAATATGGCTTCCAAAAGCGTGGTCTTGCCGCTGCCGAAGGGCCCGACCAATGCGACACAGCGGGGTTCCCTGCCGTGCGTGGTATCCTTTGACTGTGTGGTGTTTGCCATGTTCTGCCTCCCGTTTGTCCGGGTGTCCCCCGAAGAAACGCGGCAAGGCCTGCGAACCGGGACGCGGGCCTGCCGCGCCGAGCCTATTCCCCTCTCCGGAACCAGCGTCGGAAAACGCCATGCAGCGCCGGTGACCAGCTACGGACGGATTTAGGCGATCAGCCATCGTCGCGCCGGAAATGGCCCAAACGCAAGGGAAACTTACGCGGCAGCGCAGCAATTCGGCGGCACGGGACGGCATCCGGCCGGTTTGCCGTCCTGCGGCAGCCGGTCCGCCCAGCACAGCTTTTCCCGGCCCGGCGGCTTGCAAGGCGATCCAATCACACAGGCAGATGCTCTCAATCCAGCTTTTAGGCTGTATGATGAGGAGATGATGAAGGAAGGACCGGCAGGATGATCACGCAAACAGACATGTTTAAGCTCACACGTCTTGCGCTTGCGGCGGCAGTCTTTGCTCTTTCAGCCGACGGCCCTGCCTCCGCGCAGTCGGTCCAGCCGCGCGGCATCATTCAGCCGGGAACGCTGCAAAGCCCGACCGCGCGCCAGCAGCTGAACCAGAACCTCAATCGCCAAAGAAACGGGTTTTCAAGCCAGCAGCGGATCGACAGCAACAACCGCTTGAACCGCTCTGAGCAGATAAACCGGGACAATATGCGGGCAACAGGACGCCCGCCCTGCCCGGCCGGTGCCAGCACCTGCCGGAATTGATTAGTGCGAGGGGCGGATGCGCTTCAGGAATTCCCAGACCGGCAGCGCCGTCAGACCACCGATGACACCGGACACATAGCCCGGTATGGCCCACCCAAGCAAAGACGACCACAGCAGGCTGGCGAGAAAACTGACCGCAAGCATCGCGGCCACCGTGATCAGCAAACGTTGCCAGAGCGGAAGAAGGACAGCCACACCCATCACCTCAAATCTAAAAAATCAGGTTCCTGCCACGCTATCGCTCCGCCCGGGAAAAGAAAAGCACGCGGGAAACGGGAGGTGCGCATACGCAGAAAAAAGGGCGGCAGATGCCGCCCTTTGCCGAACACGTGCCTTTGGCGGGCCTTACTTCAGATTGCCGCAGAAGCGCTGAATGCGGGTGCAGGCCTCTTCCAGGGCTTCCGTGGAGGTCGCGTAGGAAATCCGGAAATTGGGACCAAGGCCGAAGGCCGAGCCATGGACGACGGCAACGCCTTCCGTTTCCAGAAGCTCGGTGACGAAGTCCTCGTCATTCTCGATGACCTTGCCGGACGGCGCGGTCTTGCCGATGGTGCCGGCACAGGACGGGAAGACGTAAAACGCGCCTTCCGGCACCGGACAGGAAATGCCCTGGGCCTGGTTCAGCATGGAGACCACAAGATCCCGGCGCGCCTTGAAGACTTCATTGTTCTTAGGAATAAAATCCTGCGTTCCGGAAATCGCCTCGACCGCCGCCCACTGGGCAATGGAGTTGGGGTTGGAGGTCGACTGGGACTGAACCTTGGCCATGGCCTTGATCAGGTCCGCCGGGCCGCCCGCATAGCCGATGCGCCAGCCGGTCATGGAATAGGCCTTGGACACGCCGTTGACGGTCAGCGTGCGCTCATAAAGCGACGGCTCCACCTGGGCCGGCGTGGTGAACTTGAAACCGTCATAGACGAGATGCTCATACATGTCGTCGGTCATGATCCAGACATGCGGATGCTTCTTGAGAACCTCGCAGAGCGCCTTCAGTTCGGCTTCCGTATAGGCCGCGCCGGACGGGTTGGACGGCGAGTTGAAGATCAGCCACTTGGTGCGCGAGGTAATGGCCGCATCCAGCGCCTGGGGCGTGATCTTGAAGGTGGACTTGTCGGCTTCCACGATGACCGGTTCGCCGCCCGCCAGCAAAACCATGTCCGGATAGCTTACCCAGTAAGGCGTCGGGATGATGACTTCGTCGCCCGGGTTGATGGTGGCGACAAGCGCGTTGTAGAGCACCTGTTTGCCGCCGGTTCCCACCGTGATCTGGTTGGTTTCGTAAGTGAGCCCGTTTTCCCGCTTGAATTTCTCGGCAATGGCGGCCTTCAGCTCCGGAATGCCGTCAACGGCGGTGTATTTGGTCTTGCCGTCATTGATCGCTTTGACAGCGGCCGCCTTGATGTTGTCCGGGGTGTCGAAATCCGGCTCGCCAGCGCCGAGGCCGATCACATCGCGGCCTGCGGCTTTCAGCTCGCGTGCCTTGTTGGTGACGGCGATGGTCGCAGAAGGTTGAACGCGCGCCAATGCGTCAGCAAGAAAGCCCATAATGTCCTCCAGGGGAAACGGGAAAGTTAGCGCGCGGACCCTAGGCCCGCCGGGCCATCATGACAAGAGCATGAAGGCTTGGGAGCGCAAAAATAAACGACTTGAATGTCCGATTGGCTCCGGACCGGATTAGCTCCGTGTTTCAAGAACCAGTTTTGGCTCTTTCTTGTCGGTGTCGATCAAGGTGGCCTTGAACCGTTTTTTCTTGGTCTGGCCGTTCAGAATGTTCACGGGAACAGAAATAGGCACCTCGCTGCCCTGTTTGGCGGCGTCCAGGAGGGCCGTGTAGCTGCTGGGGTGAAGCAGCAGTTCGGTGATCGGCCGCGTGTCCTGCAGCTCCGCCGTCATGTGAAACGACTTCATGGCGGCCTGGTTGGCGGCAACGATCATCCGGGATTTGACGTTGATTACCATCATCGGCGCGCCGCAAATATCGAACACTTGCAGGAAATCGACATCGCCGCCCATGCGCCCGGCCGAAAACAGGACACCGCCCACAGTCCCGCCGATGCGGAAATGCATGGCTTCATAATTGAGATCCAGGCTGTCGCCGCTGGCGAGCAGGAACTTGCCCCGCCCGGTCGCGCTGGCGCGGCGGGTCAGGGACGCAAGGCAAAGGGACACAATCGTCCGGCCGACCCGGTTCTGGATATGGGCAATGTTCCGGCCAAGGATCAGGCGTGGATCCTCGATCTGAAAGCTTTTGACAAAGCCATCGCTGACAAACCGGACATACCCAAAATTGTCGACCAGCATGACGACACGGTTTGAGGAGGCGACAAAATGGTGGAGGATCGGCGCAAGACCGAGCGCGACCCGGCCCGGATTGCCGTCGGATTCGCCGATGGAAGGAAAACAGATCGCCATGATCCGCCCGTCGGGCAGCTCATACCGGTAGGCCACAATCGGAATACCGGGAATGCGGTGGTCCGGGCCTCCGCCGACATCAAAAGGGCCGGCCCGGCCTTCGCGGATCGCCCCTTGCACCAGGTGCAGGATGGTCTTGCGGTCTTCGGGGGACAGATGCCGGAGAGCGACATTGGACGGCGCCTCCTGCAGATCCTTCACTTCGCTGTTGTAATTCTGCGATCCGACTTCGTGCCAAAGGATGGTTTTCTTGCTGATATCGGCGATGAAAAACTGCAGTCCGGCCAGATGTAACGCTGGCGGCTCGCCCGGCTTGGCGATTTCAGTTTCGTCCGATGGTGTTTCACCGCCGGGCTGTTTTGCCAATGCGTTTTGCGCGGCTTCCGCTGCCATTATTGATACGCCCGTACGAGATCTATCCCTGTTGGGAGCACTGTCCTGCACAAAAGAAAACAATCTCTAAAACCGGACGGTAAAATCAGCCAAAACCTTAGAAAACTGTACGTTCTACGGATAACAATTCGTAAATCAGGCCATGGTTTTCCTGCATAAAACGCACTGTCGATAATACGGATCCCAGTGGATCGCTGACTTCTGACGCGGCCCTTGGAAGACCCGCCCCAAAAATGTCACGAAAACTGTCGCTGGATGCCCGAATGCAGTCTGTGTGGTGGCACAATCGGACCCGATCTTGAGCGCTATCGCAATGATGGAGGTCTTCATGCGGGTCCAAAGCGTTCGAAGTGTAACTGAAGCCATCCGGCCGGCCAGCTTCCCGCCGGCTTTACTGTTTTTGGTCGCTGCCGCCCTGATGGTGCCCATGTGGGCTGCCGCAGAACCGGCCATGGTTCTGCCCCTGGCCGCATTCCTCGTCATGGCCGGCCTCACCAGAACGCTTGCGGGCCGGGTGTACCGCGATCTTGCCCATGTTCCCGCACGCCGCTGACCTTTCCCGCCAGACACGTCCATTCCTTTAAACAAGAACGGTGAACCATGCCGGAAGCCAATAATTCCGATCGGCTGAAGACTACCGCCACACGAACGGATTTCCGCGAAGCACGCCCTTTGCTTCAGGCCATTGCCTTGGGCCTGACGCTGGCTGTTGCGCTGACCGTTGCTGCGGCCCTGGCCAATCCAGATGGCGCGAAACATCAGCAATTGGACAGGATCGAATACACCCCGGGGCCGGGCGTTCACCAGTCCCCAGGAACGGCCGCCCAGCCAACCGGCCCAACTGCTTCACCCTGATAGGATATTCAATCAATTCTGCTCATCACAGGCCGGCACAGGACCGGTTGAACAAGCAAGAGGCCCGGCCTCATGGTCTTAGGCATCTTTAGGCGGTAAACCGGGTCCGGTTTATCACCCGCTGATCTGACCATGAGAGCCGGACCTCAAGTGCCCGGTCCGCCCCCGGTAAACGCATCTCCAAGCCCAATCCGCTGCCCGGTTATCCGATATCCGCACCGTGATGATGCGTTTGATTGTCAGGCATTTGATCCCGGTCAAGGACTGCTGCTTGGATATGGCGAAAGTAAAACAAGACGCCGGGGCTCCGGCAAGGCTGAATCTTGTGCAATCCCGGTGTGATTGTCTCATCAGCTTAAATTCAGGCCCGGCAGATTGAATATCGGGGATAACCCAGGGGAAGCCCTGCGGGGCGGGAAGACAGGATTTCAAGCGATGACCATTGCCATGAGCGAAAAGTCGGCGAATAGTGAGCAAAGCGCTTTCCCGGAGGCAACAATGGACATCGATTTATCGCTCTCTGCGGACACGGTCCGCCTTTTCGCTCAAAAGGCTCGTGCAGTCGCCACTTCAATGCAGGACACGTTCGAGGACGGTCATGAGGGCGATGTGGAGTTCGACGAAGACACCTTGAGCGAAAGCCATCACCACGATGGCCTGGCCGAGGAAGAAAACGACGATCTGTCAGACGAGGAGTTGCGCGAACTGATCGAAGATCTGAATGTCGATGAAGCCGCGGAGCTGGTTGCCATTACCTGGATCGGCCGCGGCGATTTTGATGGAGAAGACTTCGTTCAGGCCGTAGAAGAAGCCCGCGGGCGGGCCGTTGGCTCTACGGCTAAGTATCTTCTGGGCATGCCTATGCTTGCGGACCACCTTGAAGCGGGCCTTGATGCACTCGAGCTGTAGGGCCGGGACGCCGTCAGGATCACCCCGCCAGCGATGAGTCAACGACAATCGGAGCTTGCGCCGCCATCATCCACATTTTAACCGATTTCTTGGGAAAACCGGTTTAGAATTCGTTTACCACCTTCTCCAAAGCCGCAAGTTGACGCAGTCTTCGCCCATCTACCATGAGCTTGGGGAAGTGATGGCATGATGCAGGATCCGATGAGTAAAGATGTGTTTACCGCGCAACGTCCCTCTCCCTGGCCAGTTGTCGGCGGCATGTTTGCCGTTGCTGGCCTGATCGCTACACTTGTTGTCACCTTCAGCAGTTAGCGCTCCGGTCATGGTTCCGGCGGCATACCGGCCGGCCGCTTGCGGTCCGCTTGGGTGACACAGCCGGAGTGCCATGATGACATCCCACAGATTGGCGTTTCTGGATCTGGCCCGTGGCATCGCGGTCCTGGCGATGGCGGTCTATCATTTTTCCTGGGATCTATCCTGGTTTGCCCTCGTCGACTGGCCGGTCGCACAAGGCGCGGGCTGGCGGGCTTTTGCGGCGTCTATTGCGGGCAGTTTTCTGCTTCTGGCGGGCATCAGCCTTGACCTCGCCCA
Source organism: Roseibium denhamense (assembly GCF_009711415.1). GTDB lineage: Bacteria > Pseudomonadota > Alphaproteobacteria > Rhizobiales > Stappiaceae > Roseibium > Roseibium denhamense. The sequence continues at coordinate 2,260 of NZ_SMLZ01000077.1, read as the reverse complement.
CCACGAGGGAATCCGCTGGCAGAGCTTCTGGCGCCGGGAAGCCGTCATCATTGCGGCCGCAGCGTCCGTGTCCACCGTCACCTATTTTGTTTTCGCGGACAGCTTTGTGCGTTTCGGCATTCTGCACTGCATTGCAGCGGCAAGCCTTCTCGCTTTGCCGGCCGTGCGCGCGCCGCTCTGGGCCGCGATCCTCGCGGCCACTTTTTTCTTTTCGCTTCCCACTTGGGCGTCATCCACTGTTTTTGATGGTCAGGCCTGGCTTTGGACCGGCCTTGGCACTCCGGATTTCGGCAGTGTCGATTACGTGCCGCTTACCCCTTGGGTCGGCCTCACCCTTGCAGGCGTTGCCCTGTCGAAACTGGCGCGTCAAACCGCCTTTAACAGCACGCTCTCCGCTTTCCGGTTCGATGGAAGCTCCGGACGCAGCCTGCGCCTTGCCGGCCGCCACTCCCTGTCAATTTATCTCGTGCACCAACCCGTTCTCTACGGGCTTGTGTGGGCTTTCGCATCGCTTGGCGTGCACGGAGACCGGGCCGAGCGCTCCTTTGTCCGAAACTGCACGACAGCTTGCCAGGAAACACTGGGATCGTCTGGCATCTGCACAGCGGCTTGCAGCTGCACTCTTGAGCAAATGACTGCAGACAATACCTGGCAGGAGCTGATGAACGCCCCGGCAGACCCCGCTTTGCGGTAAATCATGAACAATCACTATGCACAATGCCTGGCTAGAGCATCGGGTGTTTAACTCAAAACGCCCAAAGATGCTCGACCACTCCATAATCGATCAGCGGGCGTCATGATCGAGGGGCGAGGCCTTTAACAGGCTCACGCTAGTGTGGTGGAAATTGAGATGCGTCCCAAACGTGAGGGACCGTCAGTTTTTGAGATCTTCCAGGTTGGCAACAGCCCGCGCTTTCCGCTCACGGGCCAGCGGCATGAAATCGGCGGCTTCCCGGCCCCGGGCAATCTGCCCCAAGGCCCAAAGCATTGAGACGACATCGCACGCGACCTTGTAGACCGACAGATGGTCAGGATCCGGCGTTATGCCGCCAGCCTTTTCGTAGGCTGAAAGAAAAGCTTTCTCCTCGGGTCCGGAAAGCTCGTTTTCAAGGATGGCATAGGCAAGGTCCCAATAGGCTGGGGCCATTGCAGCGTATTCGAAATCGATCAGCTTCAGTCCGGCGCCATCTTCCACCATGTTGGCAACTGTCAGATCAAAATGGTTCGGGACATAAGGCTGCTGAGGCATGGCCTGGAGCAAAATCGCGGCCTGACGCGCAAGGCCGCAACTGAAGGCCAACAAATCATCCCGGCCGTCCAGATCTTTTTCCGCATCAAGAAGATAAGGCACAATGGGGCGCTCGCGCTGAAAAACAATGCCACTGCGGTGGAGCGTGGCCACTTTCTCGCCCACTCTTTCGGGCATGAAATCGGGAACCGGCTGCCCCAATGGCATGAGCATGAGGCCAGTCCCGGGATCGCCCCATACTGGGCGCAGCGCAATGCCGGCATCGGCCGCAACGGTCACATCGTGCCATTCCGCCTCCCGGTCCACCGCCATCGGGGTCTCTAGCCAGGGCACGCGGAGCACAAAGTGGCCAGCATCGCTTCTGAGCTCATAGACCGAGTTGGTGAAACCAGGAAGGGACCGCGCAGCCAAGGGGCACCCGGCAATCTCCCGCAAGGCAGGAGTGTCTTTTAGAATTGCACGGCAATTTTGGAAAGCCTCAACATCGCCGTTGAGCCCGTTGGCACCTAGACCCAAAGAAGACATAGGGGTCCGGTCGCCAGTCTTGTGGTCCATCCCGGTTTACTCCCCGGCCGGATGCCCAAAATCGTCGCTGCAACTTTTTGGGCACAACAAAATCGTGCTTCCGCATATCATCATTGGCAATGGCTGCCAACGCAATTTCCTAGTGTTTTGTCTTTGCATTAGGCGCCGCATCCGGCAGCTTTCGGCGGCAGACGCACTGCATCAAAACGCAGCCATCCGCTGCGTTACGTTTCCCCCGGAAATTGGCGCTGCCGGTTGGGGATAAGTTGCCGCAATCATAAAGAGTTAAACAGCCCCTCACCCACTTCCGGTCATTTGCGGAAAAATACGCATCCGCATATTATTACGTTACGGCAGAAGCGTAACGGAGCAGGACGGATACCGCGCATGCAAACAAAACTCTACCGGAATATGGGAGCGCTCTTTGGTGTTGCTGCGTTTTTGTTCGGCAGTCTAGCTCAGGCTGAACCCTTGCACAGTCTCAAG
>NZ_SMLZ01000098.1:55827-78882 GCF_009711415.1 Roseibium denhamense | reverse complement strand
GCGCAAGCTGGTGATGAACCCGGATGAGATGAATGAGCCGAGTTACATTTTGGGTAGGCCCTGTTGCGATGTCGTGCAAGAGCTTGAGGCGAGAAAATCCTGATTGAACGTCAGGGCTGTGAATAAACCTGAAGTCTGATGGGCTGAATGATGGTCTGAAAAATCAGCCCGGCCATTGCCGATTTAAAATCAATGCCTTATCAGAAAAAATGGCGGACAGAGAGGGATTCGAACCCTCGATACGGTTGCCCGTATACACGCGTTCCAGGCGTGCGCCTTCAGCCACTCGGCCACCTGTCCGTACCAAGCGGTGCTGCCGCCTGAGTGCCGCGCAATATACCCATGCCCGCTTCAAGCGCAAGCACCTAAACAAGTTTTTTTCTTAGCCCGAACCGGTGGGGAAAACCCTGTGGCCGGAACCCGCCCGCAGGGTTGAAATCTGCGCAAAAACGCCGACATCACCCAAATGTGTTAGACGTCAATTCTTGATCAGGGATTTTTAGATATTAAAGTGAAGAGGCAAGAGGTTTTGCAAGTTTTGCCACGAAACCTCATGCCTACCTCGACATAAATACGAATAACCTAGACCTTTTACGGCTATCGGTGTGCTATGATCAGTGTTTTAAAATTTATATTCAGAGTATTGGGCTGCGCCTGTGTTGCCATCGCCATTGTCGCAGGCATTTCAGACGCCAGTACATCTATTGCGCGATCTGAAATCAGCCTTATGCCTTTGGGGCAAGTCTGGTTCACTCATTCGCCCGACACGCTCAATCTGGTGCAGGCGGCAATCCAGCGTCACGTGCATCCAGGTCTTTGGGACCCGGGAATCCAGACGGTGTTGACCTGGCCGGTCTGGGCGGTATTTGCACCGCTGGGCCTGTTATTGTTATGGATGGGTGCCAAGCGCAGCCGCCAACGTCCGTCCTTTGCCTGATCCGGTTCGCGTCTAAACCAAGCGCCCGGCGCTGGGCCTGAAGTGCCGGTGCCGGTGGGTGTCAGACCAGACGTCGCGGGGCGGGGTCCTGTGATGCAGGGACAGGCCACGCGCTAGAGATTTCGTGGAACGGGAGTTTCTCATGTCCTTCATGACCATGCTGACCAAAAAATTCGCCATGCCTGACCCGGCCGAGGCCTTGCCCGGGCGGGCCGATGCAATTGAGCCCTCAGAAGCGCATTTCGTGAATGGTCACAGCCTGACAGGCCCCTATCCGGACGGCACGAAAACGGTCCTGCTCGGCATGGGCTGTTTCTGGGGGGCGGAGCGGATCTTCTGGCAGCTGCCGGGGGTTCACGCCACCGCCGTCGGCTATGCGGGCGGGTTCACGCCCAACCCGACCTATCACGAGACCTGTACCGGCCGCACCGGCCACACCGAAGCGGTTCTGGTCGTTTATGATCCGGAAACGGTCACGCTTGAGACCTTGCTGAAGGTCTTTTGGGAAAATCATGACCCCACCCAGGGCATGCGCCAGGGCAACGATACCGGCACGCAGTACCGCTCGGCCATCTATGTGGCGTCGGATGACGAGCTGGAGATCGCCGAGCGCTCGCGCGGCGCCTATCAGGACGCACTGAAAGGCGCGGGGATTGCCTCCACAATCACCACCGAGATCAAGGTGCTTGATCAGTTCTACTTTGCCGAGGACTATCACCAGCAGTATCTGGCCAAGAACCCGGGCGGCTATTGCGGTATTGGCGGCACCGGCGTGGCCTGTCCCGTGGGCCTCCATCAGGGCGCGTGAGCCAGCGCCGGGAGCGGGATTCTGGTCCTGACTGCGCATCCGGTCCGGTTGAGCGTCATCGGCCCGGGCCGCAAATTCCTTGCGTAAGATGCTAAGATCTGAAGCAGAGCCATCGGCAATATTTTCAATATAGCTACCACCATGAATTGTGGTTCGTGGCGACTTATACCTTTGTTTTCTATGAAAAAAAGTTCAAAAACAGTCCGGTCTGGAAGGTTTCCTTAAAGGTATTTGCGGATGGTCTTCACCAGTCAATTTGGTCGAAGGACAAGATTCGGTGACGCAATCGGCAAAGCGGTTTGCTGCCTTTTATTTCCTCGGCTGCTGTCTGCTCATGGTTTTCGCCAGCCTCGCGCCGCATAAGTCCGGGCTCGTGCTGGTGGTGTCGAAGCCGTGGGGAGATCCGGCAGCGGAGGTGATTTCGCGCGCAGGCGGCCGGATTGTTTTCATTGAAGGCACAACGTGGCTGGCCGTTGCCGACGGAACGGATCAGGCCTTCGTCTCAAAACTCTATGCGGCCGGGGCGGGATTTGTTGCCTCGTCGCTCATTGCTCAAGCCTGTGCCCGCCTGAACGGGATTTCCTTGGAGAGAACACTATGACCGACCCTGCCGTTGTACTATCGGGTCTCGACAGTTTGCGGGAACGCTTCTCAAGGCTGGTGATCCATTTCACCTGGTTCAATGTCTTCCTGGTCATGGCCACGGCCTGGCTCGTGGGAACCGTGTCGCTGGTGGTTGTGTGCGGTGCGGCCCTGCTTCTGGGGGCCGCGGCAACGGCCGTCTGGCTGAAGTGCGGTGCGGGCGTGGAAACGAGGCTTGCAACGGCCATGTCGCTTGCCGGGCTTGTCGCGCTTTTCGTCGCCGCGCTGTCGGCGAATGATCCGGCTGCGTCCTACCAGCTTGACGGTCATATGTATTTCTTTGCGGTTCTGGCGGTGCTGGCATGCTGGGTCGACTGGCGTGCGCTGGCCGCTTACGTAGGTGTTGTTGCCGTCCACCATCTGGTCCTGAATTTCCTGCTCCCGGCGGCGGTGTTCCCCGGTGGCACCGATTTGGGCCGTGTTGTCTTTCATGCGGCGATCCTGATTGCCGAATTCGGAGCCTTGTGGTGGCTCACCGGGTGCCTGTCGGCCGCATTCCAGCAGTCGGAAAGTGCGCGCGAAGAGGCTGAGGAAGCCATCGTGAATAGCCAGCGTCTTCAGGACGAGAAACAGCAGGCCGGTGATCTGGAGCGCCAGCGTCAGGACCAGGTGAATGACCGGATCCGCGTGTTCCAGGCAGATATTTCGGGCAAGCTGAACAGTGTCGAGGCGAAGATTGACGAGTTGCGGACATCGGCGGCGGATTTGAGTTCCGAGGCAGGGTCGACGGCAGACCGCGCTGCCTCCGTTTCGGATGCGTCCGAGACCGCCTCCGCGAATGTTCAGATGGTGGCTTCAGCGTCTGAAGAGCTGTCGTCTTCCATCGCCGAGATTTCACGTCAGGTGGACCAGACCAAGGGGATTGTCGTCAAGGCGACCGACAATGCCCAAACTTCCAACCAGAAAGTCGAGGGGCTGGCCGAGGCGGCCAACCGGATCGGCGAGGTTGTCACGCTTATCCAGGCGATTGCGGAACAGACAAACCTGCTGGCGCTGAATGCGACCATCGAGGCCGCCCGCGCCGGTGAGGCCGGCAAGGGCTTTGCCGTTGTGGCGGCCGAGGTGAAGGAACTTGCCACGCAGACATCGAAGGCGACCGAGGAAATCGGCGCCCAGATCGCGGCCATCCAGGCGGAAACGAAGGATGCCGTGGAGTCGATCGGTGTCATTGCGGCCAATATGGACGAGGTGAACAGCTATACAGCCGCCATCGCCGCTGCCGTTGACGAACAGGGCTCGGCGACGCAGGAAATCTCGCGCAATGTCGCCGAGGCCGCTGACGGCACGGGCCGGGTTGCCAGCAATATCGGCAGTGTCCGCGAATCCGCCGAACGCACCGGCGTGTCAGTGTCCTCCATGGTCGAGGCGTCCCAAGCCCTTGAAAGCGAAGCGGACGACATGCGCCATGCGATTGATACTTTCTTGAAGGATGTATCTGCCGCGTAAGCTAAAGGCCCAAGGATCCCCAAGCGGCTGGCCGCCCAAACCTGATCGATTGTCGGGTGGCCGGACCTCTTTGGGCGTCTGCCCCGGAACGCCCGGCACGTTCGGCGCGTCCGTGACAAATCCTAGAGGCCGACCTTGCCCTGAAAACTGCCATTCGTTGCACGGCAAGTGTAAGTTTTATAGGGGAGGGAAGCGGACTTTTGTTGCGGACGGAACGAAGGTCAGCTCAGCGGACGAACTAGCTTTTCGCCAATGTGTTTAGGTGCGCTATTTGCCTTGCCTTCTGCGCGCTATGGTAGCTGCCTCTACCGTTAGCCATATTGATGCGACACCAACGGCGATCGGCGCTGTCAGTATCATGAACCATCCCGAGGACGACATCCACTGAAGTAACCCGCTGACGTCCCCAAATGGAGTTGAACAAGGGGTCAGTATGCCATGGAGCGTGTCGCAACCAAGGACTTGTGCGGTCCAGTCAGAAGCGTAAGGAACGATTGCGGGGAGGCAGCCCAAAAGGACGGCACACGCGGTACTCCATCTAAGGGTCTTCATGCTCGCCGGGCTTAGATCCTTGGCACTCAAAAACTGATCTCCATGACAACGCTGAACGACTGAGGATCACAACGGGCCAAGACGCATCAGGCCGTTCTCACATGCCGGTTGGCGAGCCAGGCGTTGACCACCTCAAGGACCTGTGGGTGAGCGCCGCCGCTGTAGCTGTATGGAGTCAGCGGTATCGTGGAGCCATCTGCCATATGAAACCTGAGCCGACCAGCGTCTTCACCCATCTGGACCCTAAGTTCGACAACATCGTCCAGACGCGCCGAGCGGGTCTTCTCGCTGAACAACCGCGCCCAGTGCACACAAGCCTCCCCGGCAGAGTTGTCAAGCGTTACTGTTACTCTAGCGCTCATGACCCAAAACCACGCCCCACCCGAAAGAAACAGGGCGAAAAAGCAAAAGCGAACCCAGGCCGGAGCATCTAGCCCGTCTCCGAAGAAGAGAACGCCAAACCCGACGGCAACTACCACAGAGAAGATTGACCGATCAACGACGCTATCGCGGTTAATCACCAAGCGGTCACGAGTACGCTCCCTGATCTGCATAGCTGGCACAATCTCCTTACGATCAAGCATAGGCAAGCTGCTTCACCGCAGATACTAGGACATAAATTGCGCTTGAGCGAGACGGCATAATCCTGACCCTGCGCAGCGGAGCTCGATCAATTGTGTCCCCGGAGTCGCCACGAGGTAGGGCGTATCCGCTTTGGGCTCATTCCGGGCATTCGCGGCGCTGTGAGCGAAAGCCTGCTCGGGGCCGCGAAGCGCGAGCGAGCCTACCCGCGCAGAAGCCTGCTTCGCTGCACGCCGGAGCGGTTTTACTTGCACCCCGCTGCGGTCAGGGTCGGGGCTTAACCCGGTCTTTTTTGTTTTTTGAGGCCGGTTGCTTGACGATCTGTCGCATCGGTGCCATGTGCCGCTCCTTGTGAGCCACTGGACCTGCTTGCAATTTGGCACGATAAGGACCAGTAATCACGACCTGCTTTGGAGTTGGCATCACCCGATGGCTGAGGGCGCGTTGAAAACCGGTACCGTATTGCTGCTGGACGTCTTGAAACAGCAATCCGCCTTGCTTTTCAAGGATCCTGTCGAGACCGTCACCTGTACGTCTTTGGAGGATGTTGCAGGGTGCCTTAAAAAGCTGGAAGACGCACAGCGCAGCGGCCTGCATGCGGCCGGGTATCTTGCCTATGAACTCGGGTTTGCGTTCGAGCCGAAACTGAAGAAGCGTTTTCAAAACACCGGTGAGCCGCTCTTGTGGTTCGGCCTTTATGAAGCCCCGGAAACTCTGTCGGTCCAGGAAGCCAAACAGCTGCTGGGCGAAGGGGCTGTGGAGCCGGCAAAGCTTTCCGCGCCGCAATTCGACATGGACCGCGAGGCCTACCGGACCGCGTTTGAGGCCGCGCAGGACCATTTGGCCAAGGGCGATATCTACCAGGTCAACCTGACCATGCGTGCCGCATTCGGGTATGCCGGTGATCCGGAAGCCCTGTTTCTGGATTTGATCCGGCGGCAACCGGTGGAATTTGCCGCCTACATCCAAATGGAAGACCGGACGATCCTGTCATTGTCCCCGGAGCTGTTCCTTGAACGCCAGGGCACGGTGCTCAGGACCAAGCCAATGAAGGGAACGGCGCCGCGCGGACGCTACGCGTCCGAGGCCAACCGGATTTCGCGCGAGCTGGCCCGTGATCCAAAGCAGCGGTCGGAAAACACCATGATCGTTGATTTGATGCGGAACGATCTTTCAACGATTGCAGAGCCTGGAACCGTAACCGTCCCCGCATTGTGCGAAGTGGAACGGTACCAAAGCCTCCATCAGATGACGACGACGGTTGAGGGAATTGTGCCGCGAACGGCCGGCTTTGCGGCGATCATCCGCAACCTGTTTCCGTGCGGATCCATCACCGGAGCCCCGAAACTCTCCGCGATGATGATTGCAGATACGCTGGAAACCGGTTCGCGCGGTGTTTACACCGGCTCCATCGGGCATTTGAAGCCGGGCGGCGACTTCCGGCTGAATGTGGCGATCCGCACCGCCGTGCTTGGCCGCGATGGACGCGGCGTGATCGGGACCGGCTCCGGTGTTGTCTTCGATTCAGGGGCCGCGCCCGAATATGACGAATGTGTTCTCAAGCTCCGGTTTCTGACGGATCCTGTTCCCGAATTCGATCTGATCGAGACGATGGCCTACGACCCCAATGAGGGCTACCTGCTGCTGGACCGGCATATGCAGCGGTTGCAGGCCTCGGCGGCCTATTTCGGATTTTCCTTTAATGCGGATGCCATCGTATCAAGCCTGTCTGCGCATGGCCGTACCTTCCACAAGCCCAAGCGGGTCAGGATGCTGCTCGGGCCGGACGGCGATGTTTCCATCACGGCAACGGATCTGACACCGGTCGACAGGTCGACCGTCTACAATATTGTTCTGGCCAGTGAGCGGACCGATCCAAGGGATCGTTTCCTTTATCACAAGACGACGAACCGGGCGTTTTATGATGACACCCGGATACGCTATCAGGCGGAAACCGGGTGCCAGGAAGTCCTGTTTGAAAACACCCTCGGGTATTTGACTGAGGGAAGCTACATGACGCTGTTCTTGAAGCGGAACGGCGTCTTGCTGACACCGGCCTTGCGGCATGGCGTTCTGCCGGGCACCTTACGGGCGGGATTGCTTGAAAACGGCCTTGCCCATGAAGCGGACCTGACACGGGAAGATCTTTTGTCAGCCGATCAGATTTATGTCGGAAACTCGGTCCGGGGTCTGGTGCGCGGACGGTTGCTCGCAGCGCAACAGGAAGCGCAGCCCGAGCTTGCCGAGGCAGAGGACCTGCAGAGCAAAAGCCGCGTCGGATAGATCTGCGGCCGGTCAGCCGTCTACAAACGCCCGTTCAAAGCGGCTCTCGAGCAGACGCGGGTTACCGCTCTGCGCTGTCCCAAGGCACGACCGTCAGCTCCGGCCAGTTCTGCTGCATGCGCGCGCCTTTTTCCGTGTAGGTCTCCGCATTCTGGATCGTATAATTCGGCACCAGGCGCATGGCGAAGATATTGGCCAGGCCGAACGGCGCATGGATCGCGATGTCCCCGGTCTTTGTCAGCTTGGCCGCAACGGCATGCGTTCTGGCAGCATAGGTTGTCAGCGAATCCATGGCGCAGTCGAGCGGACGGTACGGACGGCCGAATCTTTGCTGATACCAAAGATGGACCCGTGCCTGGTTGCGGACTTCGAGCAGCCCTGAAAGATCGGGCAGGGCTGCATTGACCTGCTGGATCACCGCGTCCTCGGCCTCATAGGACAGATCCGTGCCATCGAAATAGATGATGTCGAAATCCTTGATGCCGTGCATGAGCGGCCGGTCCGTCATAAGGTTCCAGACGGTTTGATAGATGGCACCGGACACAATCCAGGCATCTGGAAGGCCAAGGTCGCGGACGGCTGAAAGGATGCGCATAAGGTGCGGGACTTGCCGGATCATGCCGGCCAGAACGTCGATACGTTCCTCTTCAGGCGCGGCCGCAGGCGTTCCAAGCCGGATATAATGTTGTGAAATCAATGTCATGAAACACTCTTCAGAACGGGCTTAAATAAAGGACAGCTCTTTCATAACGCGATTCGCCGCCGCATCATCACTGTCGCCCGGCCGGGCCGGACTGCTTGAGGACGGCCAGCATTGAGCTGTGCGCGGGGAAACAATAGGTCTTCATTTCCAATCGCTCCACGGGTTGACGTTACGTCCTGAAAGCCGATCCTTTCCAAGATAGAAAGACGAAAGGTGAGCGCACATGAAACCGTCGGCTACAAACACTGCCTTGCTAACCGCACTTGGCATTTTCTTGCCGCTCCTGATCGGATCGACCCTGGCCAATGCACAATCGGGACGGCCGGACACGCGCACAATGACGTGTTCCGCAGTCCAGTCCTTCATTCAGCAGCAGGGGGGCGTCGTCATGAGAACCGGTCAGAACACGTTTGACCGCTATGTCGCGAACAAGAATTTCTGTTACCGGCAGCAGTTCATTTACTGGGAGAGTGTTGCGTCCAAGGACAATGCCAAATGCCGGGTAAGGCGTTGCAGCGACACCAGTCCCTGGCTGTTCTACGACTGATCAGATTATCATACCTCACCGGAATGAATGCGAGACGGGGAACAGGACAATGCAGGTCAGACATATTGCGGTAGCGGTTTCCGTGCTGGTCTTTGCTGCCTTGAGCGGGACCGCCGGTGCACAATCGGGGCGGCCGGATACACGGACCATGACGTGCGATCAGGTTCGGGCGCTCATTCAAAGGAGCGGCGCCATTGTTCTGACGACCGGTCAGAACACTTTCGACCGCTATGCTTATAGCCGGGCTTCCTGCTTTTCTCCCCAGCAGGTTTTGAGGAATGACTGGGTCCAGACGAAAGACGTAAGCAAATGCTTCGTCAAACGCTGCGCTGACCCGCAGCGCTTCCCGAGGGATTGAGGGCGAGAGGTTCGCGAGGTCCCGAGCCCGCCAACCGGGTGTGCCGGATTACTGGTTCTGGCTATTCGAACCAAATGAACCAGTCACCAAGCTTACTTATTGGCTTTGAAACAGATTGCCTATTGCCTCGCAGCGCAGAGTAAAGCAATTGTGCTTTGTGGTGATTGTTCACTGCACCGAAATGTTTTCACAGTAGTCGTTAAGCCTGCAGTGGCAGTAAAAGCACAGGCCGCTTTACGCTCGGGAGTTTCTTTATGCGTGTTTTTAATACGAAAAAGCTGCGGTTCGCTGGCACGGACAGGATACTCCCGGTGGCGTTGGGATCGGCTTTGATCGTTGCGGCCATGCATCCGGCGGCAGCGCAAACGCGGCGTCCGCCATTGACCACCGAAATGACCTGCGGCCAGGCCCAGGAGTTGGTCGAGAGCGTTGGCGCGATCAACCTGCGCACCGGGCAGTTCCGCTTTGACCGGTATGTTGCCGGCCGGCAGAATTGCAGCTCGGCCTCGCGTATCGTCCGCGTGACGCCTGTGCCGACAAAAGACAGGCGTGATTGCCCTTTGAACGTATGTGTCGAACAACGCCTGAATAACAAATAAAAGAAAAGCGCGGCAGGACAGTCCTGCCGCGCCCTGGATACGCCAATCAGCCTCTCAGGCTGCCGCCTGTCGATTTTTCGACATTGGCAATCACCTTCTTCGCAACCGCGTCGATCTCTTCGTCCGTCAGCGTCTTCTGGCGCGGCTGCAGGATGACATCGATTGCCATGGACTTCTGTCCCTCCGGCACGCCTTGGCCTTCATAGATGTCGAACAGGGTCACATCTGCGATCAGGGTCTTTTCCGCTCCGCGTGCGGCCTTCAGCAGCTTGTCGGCCGTGACATCCTTGTCGACCAGGAACGCAAAGTCCCGGCGGACCGGCATCAGATCGGATGCATTCAGCGCGCCTTTCGAGCGGCCACCCTTTGATTTGGGCTCCGGCAGCGCATCGAGGAAAATCTCGAACGCGGCCAGCGGCCCCTCAATGTCGAGTTCGGCCAGCGTCCTTGGATGAAGTTCGCCAAAGACAGCCAGAATGGTTTTCGGGCCCAGCCGCAAGGAACCGGATCGTCCCGGGTGGAACGTGTCCGGTGCTTCTGTGAACACTTGCAGCTTTTCAACCGGGGCGCCAATGGCAGCAAGCGCGGCTTCGGCGTCAGCTTTCACGTCATAGACATCGACCGTTTGGGACGAGCCGGACCAGTGACGGCCCGCACCGGCCAGCTTGGCCGTACCGCGGCGGACACCGGCGGCCACCATCTTTTGCCCATCCGGCTTATCGTTCTGGAAAACCTGGCCGATCTCAAACAGGGCCACATCGCCAAAGCCGCGATCCGCATTCCGCTGGGCCGCCGTCAGCAGTCCCGGCAAAAGGCTTGGCCGCATGTCGGACATGTCCGAGGAAATCGGGTTGGCCAGCGCCAGCTCGGCCGCACCGCCGCCGAACCGTTCCGCCTGAGATTTCGGGATGAACGACCAGGTTACGGCCTCATTGAGGCCGCGCGCGGCCAACGCCCGGCGTGTTTTGCTGCGCCGGACCTGGCTGGTGGTCAGAACCTTCCGGTTGACGTTGCCCATCCGCGGGAGCGGCGTTGACGGGACGCGGTCGAGACCCAGGATCCGCACGACTTCTTCCACCAGATCCGCCTTGCCCTCGATGTCCGGGCGCCAGCTTGGCGCGGCGACCTTTACGTCCGCTCCCGATCCCGACAGCCAGAAGCCGAGGGATTTCAGGGTGACATTTGCCTCAGCCGGGCTCACATCGATCCCGGATAGGCGTTTGATCTCGGAATAGGGGAATTCGATGATGTTGGAGCTGTCGGGAATATCGCCGGTCCGGGTTGCCTCAGACGGCGTTCCGCCGCACAGGTCGAGAACCATGCGCGTGGCATATTCAAGGCCGGGCATCATGTAGTCGGGATCGACACCGCGCTCGAACCGGTAGCGCGCATCGGTGTTGACGCCGAGCTTGCGGCCGGTTGCGGCAATGCCGTCCTCGTCCCAAAGTGCGGATTCAATCAGAACATTTACGGTGTCCTCGGTACAGCCGGACGGCTCCCCGCCCAGGATCCCGCCAAGGCTCTCCACGCCGTTGTCATCGGAGATGACGCAGACGGACGAGTCGACCTCATAGGATTTTCCGTTGAGGCCATCAATGCGCTCACCGTCCTTGCCTCTGCGGACCACCAGGTTGCCATGGACCTTGTCCGCATCGAACACGTGAAGGGGACGGCCCTGGTCGAACGTGATGTAGTTTGTAATGTCGACAAGGGTATTGATCGGGCGCAGGCCAATTGCCGTCAGGCGGTCCTGCAGCCATTTCGGCGACGGACCGTTCTTGACACCCTTGACCATGCGCAGACCGAACGACTTGCACAGGGGCTTCGTGTCACCGAACTCGAGCGCAACAGTGACCGGGCAAGGATAGTCGCCGCGGATCTGCTCATGCGAGCGTTCCTTGAGCTTGCCGAGCCCGGCAGCTGCCAGATCGCGGGCAATGCCGTAGACGCCCGTGCAATCCGGGCGGTTCGGGGTCAGTCCGATTTCGATGACAGGTTCATCCAGCCCGGCCCAGGCAGCATAAGCCATGCCCACTGGCGCGTCTTCGGGAAGATCGATAATGCCGTCATGTTCGTCCGACAATTCCAGTTCCCGTTCAGAGCACATCATGCCGAAGCTCTCAACGTCGCGGATCTTGCCAACGGACAAGGTGATGTCGAGGCCGGGGACATAGTCGCCCGGCTTGCCAAGGACGCCCACAAGCCCGGTGCGCGCGTTCGGAGCGCCGCAAACGACCTGAACCGGCTCGCCTTCGCCCGTGTCTACTTTGAGGACCTTGAGGCGGTCGGCATTCGGGTGCGGACCTGCCTCCAGAACCTTGGCGATCCGGAACGGCTTCAGCCGGTCTGCCTGGTTCGTGACCTCTTCGACTTCCAGGCCAATCATGGTGAGGCGGTCAACGATTTCCTCAAGGCTGGCGTCGGTTTCCAGATGCTCTTTCAGCCAGGAAAGGGTGAATTTCATATCAATATCTCTTTATCGGTCGGGCAGCACAGGGTGCTGAAAGTCGTTTGTGGGCCCGGTCAGTTTCCAAGCCGGTCCACTTCAGGAAGGAGTGTGGCAGCGCCATAATTGTTTGCGAACCGGCGGCCGATTTCCGCGAAATCCTTGGACCAGTCCGACACCATTTCGGGCGTGATCTGCTTGCCGGTGGAAATCGCCTGCGCGGCTTCCATCTCGACACGGTCGCGCAGAATGCCGATTTCCACCTGCGCGGCATATTCCGCGCGGTACTTGCCGAGCCAGCCCATGGCAACGATCACCACCATGACAAGGAGCGCGGCCGTGCTGGTCAGGCCCGCCCATTTCGCGGTGCCGCCGATGCGCCGGTCGCTGGCGATCAAAACGATGGATGCGATCGTCAGGAAGGCCACGATGTAGATCGCCTGCAGGAAGCTCTGGTATTTTTCGGCCGAGCTGGCTTCATGGGCCGCCCGCAGCCGGGTCAGACGGTCACGCAGGTAGAGAAGCGCATCCGCTTCCGTGCCCAGCTTTTCGCGGAAATACGTGTCGCAGAACCGGAGCCGGCCGCGATCCTCGATCTTGTCCGCACAGGCTTCCAGAAACGATGTCGGGGAAGAGACACGCGTATCCTGATCTGCCGTCTGCGCGGCAGCTGGCAGGAGTGCTGCAAGGATAAGTCCTGCGGCAAGAACGAGACGGGTCACATATGACATGGCTGAAGCGCCCCCAATGAGTGTCGATAGGATTAGCCGGACAGACCGCCGAACAGCGTCGGCAGATCGAGCGGGCGGAAACCGTAGTGACGGATCCAGCGCATGTCGGCGTCAAAGAAGGCGCGCAGGTCCGGCATCCCGTATTTGAGCATGGCGATCCGGTCGATGCCCATACCCCAGGCAAAACCCTGGTAGACATCCGGATCAAGTCCGCAATTGCGGATCACATTCGGGTGCACCATCCCGCATCCCAGGATCTCCAGCCAGTCGTCTCCCTGACCGATTTTCACTTCGCCGCCGGAGCGGTCGCACTGGATATCGACTTCCATCGACGGTTCGGTGAACGGGAAGAAGCTCGGGCGGAACCGCATCTTGATGTCGTCGACCTCGAAGAACGCCTTGCAGAACTCTTCCAGGATCCACTTCAGATGGCCGAAATGGCTTTCCTTGTCGATCACGAGGCCTTCCACCTGGTGGAACATTGGCGTGTGTGTCTGGTCGCTGTCACAGCGGTAGGTCCGGCCCGGGATGATCACGCGGATCGGCGGTTCCTGATCGCGCATGGTGCGGATCTGCACCGGCGATGTGTGGGTGCGCAGCAGCAGCCGTTCGCCATCTTCCTTTTCGTTGAAGAAGAAGGTGTCATGCATTTCCCGCGCCGGGTGGCCTTCGGGGAAGTTCAGGGCCGTGAAGTTCAGGTCGTCTGTTTCGATATCCGGACCTTCGGCAATCGAAAATCCCATATCGGCGAAAATCGCGGTCAGCTCGTCAATCACCTGGCTCACCGGGTGGATACGGCCGGTCTCTGAAGGCGCAGCGCGCAAGGGCAGGGTAACATCCACCGTCTCGCTGGCCAGCCGGGCTTCCAGCGCTGCGTCGGCCAGCACGGTCTTGCGCGCAGAAATGGCATCCGTGATCTTGGCTTTCAGGCCGTTCAGGGCCGGGCCCATGACCTGACGCTCCTCGGGAGACATCTTGCCGAGGGTTTTCATCTGTTCGGAAATCTTGCCCTTCTTGCCAAGAGCATGGACCCTGATGTCTTCCAGTGCGGCTTCACTGTCGGCGTTTTCAATGGACGTCAGGAGTTCGGATTCTAGTGTGTCGAGATTGGACATGCGTGCTCAGGTACCGGTTCGCGCGCGACGCGCGGTTTCATCGAAACGAAAAAGTCGGGGTCTTTTAGCGAATAATGCCGCTGATGGCCACGGCCTCAAGCGCATTATTGCAAAGGGCTTTGTGCTTTAGGGCCGGGGCGGACGCGTCAGTTGGAAAAAGGCATAAATCGGCCGCAAGCCGGGCCATGCCGCATCACGGCAAATGCACGCAGCGCAGCTCCGGTCCCGTGACCGGATGTATGAGCGCCAAAAGCGCGAATGGACCGCAAAATCAACATGCGGTGAGATTACCCATTGGCCAGCGCATTACAAGCGGATTAGCGGGTCTCGTCACCTCAGTTTTGCGGTTCTCGTCATCTCAAGTGTGTAACGGCTTTCAATTCCGCCGCACTTGATCGGCTGCACCGGCGATTGTTACCCCGGTGCCACATCAGCCCCCTTGGGGCGGCCGATGGAGTTCTGCAGCTCCTCCCGCAGCCAGTCGCCGAATGCCGCCTTGGCCTTTGTGCGCGGCGCGGATGTCCCGCTGATCAGCCAATAGCCCAGTCCGGTCGCCGGGCGTTCCGGAAACGGGGAAACAACCTGCCCGGACTTGACGGCATAAACGGCAAGGGTTTCCCAGGCCAGAAAAACGCCCTGGCCGGCAATCGCCGCATCCAGGCACAAGGAGCCGTCGGAAAATGTCGGGCCGTCCTGAAGGATGCTCTCATCGAGGCCGAACAGTGACAGCCAGGCGTTCCAGGTGAACATCTGGCCCGGATCCCGGATAATCGGCAGTTTGCCGATATCTGCGGGTTCACGGATTTCAGCGGCAAGTTTTGGGCTGCATACGGGAAAGACCCGCTGATTGAGCAGTTTTTCGGCATTCAGACCGGGATACGGGCCGCGCCCGACACGGATACACAGGTCGACATCGCTCGTGTCCGGATCCACCAGGTCGATGGTCGCTTCCACGCGCACGCGGATGCCCGGATGTTTCTTGTTGAAGGCCTTCAGGTGCCAGACCAGCCATTTGCCCGCGAAAACCGGCGCGACGGAAATGGTCAGGGCATCTTCGCGGCCCCGCCGGGTTGTTGCGATTGCAGCGGCAAGCGACGACATGGCGGATGTCAGATGCGGTTGCATGCCGAGCATGTGGGCGGTTGGAAGAACGGCACGGTTCTGGCGCTCGAAAAGTTGAACGCCCAGCTGATCCTCGGTCTTTTGAACCTGCTGGCTGACAGCGCCCACCGTCACGCCAAGCTCTTCCGCAGCGGCCTTGATGGAGCCGAGCCGGGCCACGGCCTCAACGGCGCGCAGGCCCGACAAGTGAAACTGGTTGAGGTTCTTCATTTTAGTTTTTCTAAATCAAAATGCAGAAGAAGTCGATTTTTTTCAAGAGAACGCGGGGGTATATAAGGGACACGCTAAATTCAAAAAAAGGAATTTGGCCATGACAACAAAAATAAAAAGGAGACTAAACGTCATGATGAAATTGTTTATGCGCAGAACCTTCCGCAGCCAAACGGCCTATGACCGGACAGATCCAATGTCCCACCCGGCCATCCAGCGGATGAGTGCACGTGAGCTGGCGGACCTTCCGCTGAGCCGCCGCTAAGGCCAAGACCGGCCGGACGCGGCAGAGCGTCTATCAGAAAACGGCGTCCGGACGGTCAAGTCCGGCGCCGTTTCTGTTTCCGGACATTCAAACATGGTGCCGATCACCAAATCGGGAACTGCCCGCCACCAAAAAAACTTGAGAAATCTTATCCTCACCCCTCCTGACAGGGCTTAGACTGACGTCGTTCTTTTCACGCGGGGCCGAGATCGGACCGTCCGTTCGCGGTGACAAGAACCGGAGACGGACAGCAGATCCGGCGGCATAACGGAGCGCCGGTCAAGCTGGAAGCGGACAGCCGGTCACGGCCGTCACAAGCCTGGAACGGGTGACAGACGTTCAAGGTTTGCTGGCGGGTTGGCACCGGACCGGAAGACGTCCTTTTTAGAAGGACAGCAAGACCGCTTTTCGGGACACCGTCTTTGGGCAGGCGCGGCGCCTTGCCATTCACTCCCACCTTTTTCGCCCGGCAAGACCGGCGCGCCTGCCACCCCGCTTACCCAGCGGGCCAAAACATGAAGCAAAACGCCGGAGGCAAGCCTCGCGGCGCAATTCGGCGTGTTTAGAAGAGCCCCACACCCTCCGCTGTCGTCCCGCATCAAGTGCGGGATGACGGAGGGTGTCGAAGTTTGGCAAGTCTTTGCGCCTTGCGCTCCCTCTCCCCCTCAAGGGGGGAGAAGGGAACAAGCGGCAGCCTTCGTTTCATGCCCGAAGAGCCAGCAAGTTGGAGATCTCGATCGGGGGCAATGAGATGCAAAAGAGCTCGAGACCCCAACCAGACAGCTGTGGATCGTGCCAGGGGAGGACGGAGCGCGAGGAGAAGCGCGTTCCCGACCGTCCAGTCGGCGTCGTCCCGGGCGGGCATTGCGAGACCCTGGACCCATTCGCGGGGCGGCTTGCTGAAACGGTTGGTCTTGACTGTTCCGGCGGCTATGGTCGTCGGATAACTGGCGTTCTGGGAACGAGTGGGTCCCGGCTCTGCGCTGCGCTTGGCCGGGATGACGCGGAATGGCCGCGCAGCAAGCCTTACGCAAAGTAATGGCGCTGCAGGCCTCACCCTCGCGCGAGTTCGAAGCGCGCAAAGGTCTGCCGGACCTTTGCGTCAGGCAGAGCCTGACCGCTTCTCACTCATCCATCTTGAGGGCCTGTATGAAGGCCTCTTGCGGGATTTCCACCTTGCCGAATTGGCGCATTTTCTTCTTGCCCGCCTTCTGCTTTTCTAGAAGCTTCCGCTTCCGCGTCGCATCGCCGCCGTAACACTTTGCGGTCACGTCCTTGCGAAGCGCAGAAAGCGTTTCACGGGCAATCACTTTGCCGCCAATCGCCGCCTGGATAGGGATCTTGAACATGTGCCGCGGGATCAGCTCTTTCAGCTTCTCCACCATGGCCCGGCCCCGGCGCTCCGCCTGGCTGCGGTGCACCAGAACGGACAATGCATCGACCGGTTCCTCGTTGACGAGGATCGACATCTTGACCAGATCGCCAGCGCGGTAGTCCGAGATCTGATAGTCGAAGGACGCGTAGCCCTTTGAGATCGATTTCAGCCGGTCATAAAAATCGAAGACGACTTCGTTGAGCGGCAGGTCATAGGCGACCAGCGCCCGGCTGCCGACATAGCTGAGATCCACCTGAATGCCGCGCCGTTCCTGGCATAGCTTCAAGATACCGCCGAGAAACTCGTCCGGCGTCATGATCGAGGCGCGGATCCACGGTTCGCGGATTTCGTCGATCTTGACCACATCAGGCATGTCCGCCGGATTGTGCAGGTCGATCTGCGTGCCGTCCGTCATGGTCATCTCGTAGACAACCGACGGGGCCGTTGCGATCAGATCGAGATTGAACTCGCGGGACAGGCGCTCCTGAATGATTTCAAGGTGCAGAAGACCCAAAAAGCCGCAGCGGAACCCGAAGCCAAGGGCGGCGGAGGTTTCCATCTCGTAGGAGAAGCTGGCGTCGTTGAGGCGCAGCTTGCCCATGGCAGCGCGCAGATCCTCAAAATCGTTGGCATCGACCGGGAACAGGCCGCAGAAAACAACTGGCTGTGCCGGCTTGAAGCCCGGAAGCGCTTCGGCGCAAGGCTTCTTTTCAAGGGTGATGGTATCGCCCACCCTTGTGTCCGCCACTTCCTTGATGGAGCCGGTGATCACGCCGATCTCGCCGGCTTTCAGTTCCTCGACCTGCATGAATTTCGGTGTCATGACGCCGACGCGGTCAACATCATAGGCGGCACCTGTGCCCATCATCTTGACCTTCTGGCCCTTTTTCAGGGAGCCGTTGATCACGCGCACCAGTACCATCACGCCAAGGTAGGTGTCGTACCAGCTGTCGACCAGCATGGCTTTCAGCGTGTCGTCCGGATCGCCTTCCGGGGCGGGCAGTTTCTCGACAATCGCTTCCAGAACCGTATCGACGCCAAGGCCGGTCTTGGCCGAAATCATGCAGGCTTCTGACGCATCGATCCCGATGACATCCTCGATCTGCTCGCGGATGCGGTCCGGTTCGGCGGCCGGAAGATCGACCTTGTTCAGAACGGGAACGATCTCATGGTCGTTGTCGATGGCCTGGTAGACGTTTGCCAATGTCTGCGCTTCCACGCCCTGGGACGCATCCACCACCAGAAGAGAGCCTTCACAGGCGGCAAGTGACCGGGACACTTCGTAGGCAAAATCCACGTGGCCAGGGGTATCGATCAGGTTCAGGATGTATTGCTGACCGTCCTTGGCGTTATAAACCAATCGGACTGTCTGGGCCTTGATCGTAATGCCGCGCTCGCGCTCGATGTCCATGCTGTCGAGCAGCTGCTCGGTCATTTCCCGGTCGGTCACGGTGCCGGTCATCTGGATCAGGCGGTCAGCCAGGGTCGACTTGCCGTGATCGATATGGGCCACGATCGAAAAGTTGCGGATGTTGGAAAGCGTCTTCTTCGTCATGGCGCCCGTTTACCACTGGATTTCAGTTTCTTCTAGTCAGAAAGCGGAGAATACTGCGGCTGATTAACGCTGTTTTTCATCAGCTAAGTCATTTGCCGCATTGCCGTCTCCAAGGGCAAAGGATAGGGCCGGTGGGCAATCATTCGAGAGGGAAACAGTCCGTGGAAATCCGCGATGCCGCCGCGCAGGATCTTCAAGCCCTGCTGGACCTGAAAAATCATGCCGTCCGCCACCTTGACGCCACATGGACCACGGTTCTGGAAACGCTGGAGAGCACGCAGCGCTGGCTGGAGGCGCAGAGGCAAGCGGAGCTGCCGGTCCTTGTGGCGTGCGATTCGCAAGGCGGGGTGATCGGTTATGGCAGTTATGGCCCCTACCGGCCGAAAAGCGGCTACCGTTTCACAATCTCGCACTCCGTTTATGTCCGCCCCGGTTGTCAGGGCGGCGGGGCCGGTTCGGCCTTGCTGCAAGCGCTGATCACGCGGGCAGAACGCGGCGGATATCATGTGATGGTCGCCGGGGTCGACGGCGGCAATGACGGGTCGATTGCCTTTCACCAAAAGCACGGGTTCGAGATTTCAGGACGTCTTCCCCAGGCGGGAACCAAGTTTGGCCGCTGGCTCGATCTTGTCCTCATGACGCGGGTTCTGAATGGGGACCCGCCGCCAGAGCATCCTGCAGTTAGGTAACCGCTGACACGCGGCATGGGGGCTACAGCCAGGATGCGAAAATGCGCCTCGGTCAAATGATTCAATATTATCGAGAGACGCGCTAGTTCGAGGTCAGCACTGTGCGGCAGTCTTGCGGCAAGGCGGCAAGCGCCATCGGCCGTTTCTTCACGACAGGGGCGTTCGGGTCGCGTGGCTTTTTCGGCACCCAGGGCTCGTCCGACAGCCAATAGGTCAGATGGCTTCCGCAACCATCTCCGGGCGGAGGCGGGTCCTGGTTCTTGCAGCCAACGCTTCCGCGCGGACAGGATAGCCGTACATGGAAATGGTAGTGGTGTCCCCACCAGGGACGGATCTTGCGCAGCCAGGACCGGTCGCTGCCGGTCTCAAACGCGCACAGCGCCTTCTTGATGGTGGGATTGACCAGGATACGGGCAACGCGCTTGTCCTGAGCCGCCCGCCTGATCAGCCGGGCATGGGTATCCGTCCACTTGTTGGGATCGACCCTGCGGTCGGCGCCCTTCACGTCCAGCGGGCCCTTGAGCATCGAGAGGAACTCCCACTCTTCCCGCTCCTGCTTTGTGAGCTGCCGGTCCGGCATTTCCCGCAGCCAGATATCCGCATCGAGGCCGATCTGATGGCTGGTGTGTCCGAAAGTCATGGGGCCACCACGCGGTTGTGACAGATCCCCCACCAGAAGGCCGCGCCACCCCAGACCGGGCGCGTCCGCGGCCAGGTCCTCCAGATAGTCGATCAGTTCCGGATGGCCCCAGTTCCGGTTTCTCGACAGGCGCATCACCTGCCAGTTCCGGCCATCGACCGGCAACGCCTTGCCACCGGCAAGACATCCCCTTGCATAGGACCCGATGGCGCGTGCCTTCAGCGGTGCCGGGCCGTCCACGTAGCCAAAGTAATCCCGCGCTGCCTGACTGGATCTGAGGACCAGCTTGGGGCGCTCGGGGACGTAGCCTTCCGGCACATCCCGCTTGCGGACGGGAACGGGAATGCCTGCAATTGTTTCAAGGCTGGGGGCATAGTCCGGAGCCTCCAGACCGCCAGGCTTGCTGGCTGGAACCGGAACTTGTGCGGCAGCCATAAGCGGAAGGGTTGCATTCATGGCCAGGCCAAGCGCAATCGCTGCGGTCCAGTGCCGCATCAAGCTGGCTTTTGTGTTCCTGTCGAAACCCGTCATTGGCCCCTGTTTGGTCAGTTGCCTGGGCGGGGCGCATTCAAAGGGTCGAACGCCCCGCATTCGTATCAGGCAGCATGCACCAATTCGCCGTCCGGCGCATCTGTTTCCGCATGATCCATATGGTCTTTCAACATGTCAGCCAGTGTATCCAGCATAACCGTA
The DNA here is from genome assembly GCF_009711415.1 of Roseibium denhamense. GTDB lineage: Bacteria > Pseudomonadota > Alphaproteobacteria > Rhizobiales > Stappiaceae > Roseibium > Roseibium denhamense. Next base: position 58,584 of record NZ_SMLZ01000098.1, on the reverse strand, counting down.
TTGTCCCGGATCATCCGGTCGGCGGCCCCGTTCAGCAGGATCATGTTGCCCGGACGTGCATTGTCCATATCCTCGGACTCTGCCTCCAGAAGTCCGTCGATCCGGTGATAGGTGACATTTGGCAGGTCATTGAACAGACGCTTCGCCTGATAGGACGCTGTCTGTGCCTGTCCGTCTGCAAAGATCGAGAGGATCGGAACACCGTTGGAGGGCTGCATCCAGCCGAGCCCGCCCCAGCCCACGGCATCTTTGTAAGGAAAGGCGCGTTCTGGCGCATGACCAGTACCCAGAGACAGGATCACGATATCGTCCTGGTCCCAGCCAAGTTTTCCGGCCTCGAGATAAGCTGCCATCGCCGGGTCATTCATGAACACACCGCCGTCGATCATTGCCTCGTCGCGCTTGCGTGTCAGGTTCTCAATGCGGGCGGGCTCGAAATAGGAGGGTGCGGCCGTCGTCGCGCGGACCGCCTGCCAGAAGTAATAATCATCCGGGCGGCTGCCGTTTTCCTCAAGGCCATTGGTCATGAAAACCGCCTTCCGGTTTTCGATATCGTAGGCGGTCAGAACCAGCTTGGTCAGTCCGCTGGCCATGGACGTCCAGCCGAAGCGCTCCTTCAAGAGCCGTTCGAGCGGGCGGGCGTCGTAGCTTTCGTCAAACAGGCCGAGCGGGTTTGTCATGGCGCGGGCAAGCCGGGCCCCAATGGATTGCTTGAAAATCTCGCGCGCGTCCCGTTCATAAAACTCCCGCAATTCGGCGAGGGTTGCCGCGGCCTCTCCGCTGGTTCCGCCAGGGCGCGGGGCCGCAAGTCCGGCGGCAATCAGCCCGCCCGTAGACGTCCCGGCAATCAGGTCGAACACCTGGTGCAGCGGTTTGTCGACACCCCGGTTCAGAAGACGGCTTTCAAGGGTCTCCAGAATGCGCAACGGGATCAACCCACGGACACCGCCGCCATCGATGGAGAGAATGAAACGTTTCTTCTGAGCCATTTGAAATCCCCTGGTGTGCAAATCGTGACTGTCTGCAGCCGTCTTGGCGTTCTAACCTCAAACACCTGCAGTTATTTTCCAGATGGTTGCCGCCAATTGCGACACCTAAATGGCAATCGGGCTTCAGCGTCTGGAAAATCGTCCTAGCCTGACAATATCGTAAATGGTTTCTCCAGGCTTGCGCCACCACCCTGTCCCGCACGGTCTTGTGAAACCAGTTTAACATTTCGCCGGGTTCAGACTAGGATCTGAGCCGTAATCGAAGAACCTACAGGATTTTGAATGAACATTGAGCTTTTGCGCCGTCTTTGCGAAACACCAGGCGTTCCAGGACATGAGCACCGCATTCGCGAACTGATTGAAGCCGAGATCGAGGGACTGTTCGACGAAGTGTCGGTCGATCCCATGGGATCGTTGCTGTGCCGGCGCGACTCCAAGAAGAAGCCGAAGAAGGGCGCCCCGAAAAAGATCATGCTTTTGTGCCACATGGATGAGATCGGGTTTCTTGTCTCCCATGTCACCGAGAAGGGTTTTGTCCATGAGCAACCCGTCGGCGGGTTTGACGCGCGCAATCTGTTCTCCCGCCGTGTCCTGGTGTCGACCGATGAGGGCGACTTCAAGGGCGTGATGAATCCGGGCGGGAAACCGGTTCACATTTCATCTCCTGAAGAGCGTAAGAAAATCCCGGAGCCAAAGGATTTCGTGATCGATCTGGGGCTTGGCGAAAAAGCGAAAGAAGTCATCAAGGTCGGCGACATGGTCACCATGGACGAGCCGCTTCTTGAGATGGGCGACAAGATCGTCTCCAAGGCGCTCGACAACCGGATTGCCTGCTGGCTCGGGATCGAGGCCATCAAGGCGCTGGGCAAGGCCAAGCATGAATGCGAAATCCACGTTGCCTTTACCTGTCAGGAAGAAGTGGGCCTGCGCGGTGCGCGTACGGCGGCCTTTGCAATCAAGCCGGACATTGGCCTTGGCATTGACGTGACGCTAGCCTGTGACACGCCGGGCGTTCCCGAGCAGGACCGCACAACAGTTCAGGGCGAGGGGTTCGGCCTGCATGTGAAGGATTCAAGCTTCATTGCCGACCGGGGTCTTGTGAAGGAAATCGAGGCCCTGGCGGAAAAAGAGAAGATCCCGTTCCAGCGCACGATGCTGGCAGCGGGCGGTCAGGACGGGGCTGCGGCCCAGCAGGCGGCCGCAGGCGCAAAAGCGGTCGGGATCGTTGTCGGTACCCGCTACATTCATACGGTGACCGAGATGATCCACAAGTCAGACCTTCAGGCCGCACTGGACATTCTCGCGGCCTATTTGAAAAAGGCCTGACGTTTATGGGGGAAGGCCCGTCTTCCCCCGATCAATCCGTCCCCTCTTCCGTCCATCTGTGTCATCAACTCATGGCCTTGACATCGGCTGAAGGCGAAAGGAAAAGCCCAGGTCACCCTTGGCCGTTATCCCCGCCTTGAGCGGGGATCTATTCCATGAGCGTTCCATTCGATCAGCCCTACTTGGGGCGGGGGAACAGAATGGATCCCATGGTCAGGCCATGGGATGACTGAGCGCGGGGCGAAGCTGTGCCATTACCCCCCGCAGTTATCCCCCCGGATCTCGTGACATTGAGCAAGGAAAACCGATCCCCTGTGTCGCCCCGGACTTGATCCGGGGCCTACTCATGGTGCCCCTTGCCACAGCCATTGCCACTTTCCCGGCGGCCTGTCGCCGCGGGGGTAATCAGAGCGCTGCATGCGAGGCGAAGACCGGGTGGTGG
>NZ_SMLZ01000098.1:0-55817 GCF_009711415.1 Roseibium denhamense | reverse complement strand
GATGATAGAGGAGGGGAGGATAGCGGTTCTAGCCGGGCGGGAGGGCACGCCCGCGACCGCGGAGTTATGCGGTCAGGCCCGTCAGGTTGGCGAACTGCTCGCCGGTGCCGGCATAAAGCTGGCTGACGGAGGCGCTTTCATAGCTGAAGGACCCGTTGCCGAATTCGCCATCGATGGAGGCCGCACTCGCTGAGCGGACGGACAATCCGGTCTCGTTGTCAAAGGAAACGCGCTCGAAGGAGACGAACTCGGCGGTCAAGGTCTCGCCGCCAATCTCGGCCTCAATGGTCGTTGTGGAGATGGTCGCACTCTCATAGGCAACGGACACGTTTCCGGCCGGATCATCCTCGCCAAGCGCGGATTTCAGCTGACCTGCGGTCTTCTGATAATCCTCGATTGTGGCCAGTGCGGTCTCGTTGCCGCCGTCTTCGTCCTCGTTTCGCCCGTCTTCCACCGCCTGGCGCAAGGTGGCGATCACAGCAGCGTCTTCCTCCGCCTGCTTGCTTGCAGCCTCCAGAATCGAAAGAGCCGGCGCCTCGGTCGTGTCACTCTTGGAAGGCGCGCCGCCGGAGGATTTGTCATCGGCGGTGTTGAGCGCGCTGTTCCCGAACGAGGCAGACAGAATGCTCGTGCTTTGAGTGGTGGTCTCAATCGAGATTTGCATGGCGGTGGTCCCTGGAAACCGGCCTGTTCTGGGCCATCATTTCCTCAACCATCCTGCAAAAGAGTTAACGGCACATTAACTATTCCAAATCCGGGATAACTTTACCCCGGCATCCCAAAGGCTTCTTTCAGGAAAAGGCCGGCAGCGCGCATGCCCCGTTCATCGATTGAATGGCCGAGGTTGTCATAGACATGGACCGTGTTGGCAACGCCTGCAGCCGAGAGGGCTTGGCCGGCTGCATCTGCATGATACGCGGGCACAACATCGTCCTGGGCCCCGTGAACGATCAGGACCGGCGTGGAGGTCTGGATGCCGTCAAGCTGGCCGCCACCGGTACTCGCTCCGGGCAAAAGACCCGAATAGCCCACGATGGCGCTTGGCGGGGTCTTGCGTCTCAGGCCGCAGTGGAGCGCGCACATGGCGCCCTGGCTGAACCCGACAAGGGCAAGCGCGTCTCCGGGCAGATTGAGCGCGGCCAGCTCGGCATCCAGATATTGATCCAGCAGGGGATGCACTGCCTCCGCGCCGATCCGGTATTCCTGCGGTGTGCGTTCGCTCAAGGGAAACCACTGGCGGCCGCCCAGGATATCCGATGGCAGGGCGGAGGGAGCATCGGGCGCTACAAACATGGCGTCCGGCAAGACGGTCGGCCAGGCCCGGCCTATATCGATGAGATCAGCGCCATCGGCACCATAGCCGTGCAGGATGACGACAAGCTGCCTGGCCGGGCCGCCGCTGGCCGGTTGAAGGCGTGGTCCGGAAAGAAGGGGAGCGCTCATGGGCTGACTGTCTATTCTGCTGGGTTTTCAGAGGAGCTTGAAGGGGACGGCGCGGGGGCAGTGCGCCGGAGATAAGGAAGGACAATCGCAAAAACCGCAAGAATGAGAAGGGCTGCCAGCGCAAACGGGGCACCGGGCAGAGAGACAGCAGCGTCCGGCGCGGCAAAAACCGCGAACACCTGGGTCATCACAAACGGGCTGATGACCATTGCCAGCCCGGCAGCGCTGGAAATCAGCCCCTGCATTTCGCCTTGCGCATTGTCCGGCATCAGGTTGGACAAAAGTCCGGTAAAGGCCGGGGTCGCAAGGGCCCCCAGGGCGGCGAACCCGATCAAGGCATAGGCCATCCATCCCTCTGTCGCGAAGGTGAGACCGGTAAAGGCCACGAGGTTTGCTCCAAGGCCGAGCAAAAGCGTCCGGGAAACACCCAGACGTGGCTCCAGATAGCGGATCAACACGCCTTGCACCAAGGCATAGCCAATCCCCACCATCGCCAGGGAAAGACCGATATCGCCGGGGCTCCAGCCGAAGACCCGTTCCGCGTAATAGCTCCAAACGGCCGGATAGACATAATGGGCAACGTCGAACAGAAACAGCCCCAGGATCAGGATCTGGACGGCGGGATACTTGGCGATCTGCTTCAAGGCGCCGAACGGGTTGGCGCGCCGCCAGTCAAACGGGCGCTTGTTTTCCGGCTTCAGGGTCTCGGGCAGCATCACAAGCCCAAAAACGAAGTTCAGGAATGAGAGAGCCGCGGCTGCGTAAAATGGCGCGCGCGTGCCGTATTCTCCGAGCAGTCCGCCAATGATGGGGCCGAGGACGAACCCCACGCCAAACCCCGCGCCGACAAGCCCGAAATTCTTGGCCCTGTCTTCCTTCGCGGAAATATCGGCGATGAAGGCGGTTGCCGCCGACATGGTCGCGCCCGCAATACCGGAAATGATCCGGGCCACAAACAAAATGGCAAGATGCCAGGACAGAGCCATCACGAGATAGTCGATTGCAATCGCGAACATCGAGATGAGCAGAACGGGCCTGCGCCCGAACCGGTCCGACAGGTTGCCGAGTGTCGGCCCACACAAAAACTGCATGAGCGCATAGACAACGCTGATGGCGCCACCCCAGCGCGCGGCTTCGCTCACCGGAAGCTCGGTCAGCTCCGTCATCAGCGCGGGCATGACCGGCATCATCAGGCCGATGCCCATCGCGTTGATCGTAAGCGTGATGAAGACGAACAGCAGCGCGTGCGGGCTGACGGGCCCGGCCGGTTCCACGGCGCTTGTCGTCTCCGGCATTCTATTCCGCGGCCACGAGTTCCGGCTGTTCCCAATGCCCGTTTTCGATCTCGTCGATCTGCCGGTCGATCTGGGCAATCACGAACCGGGAGAACGGGCCGAGATGCACATAAAGGGCCAGCATCATCATCACCGGTTTGATGGCCTTCGGATTGGTGAGCACGGTCTTGAAAAGGGTCTTCCAGAACGGGGCGCGGTAGGTGGTCTCATGGAAAGTCATGGCCCAGACGAGCTTTCCGAACATTTTTATATCATGCAGGAAGCCTGCGCCGAATATGGATCCGTTGGCTCCGGACATGTTCAGCATGCCGGCAACGCGCTGGACACGGTTGAAATAGGCTTCCGGCGCATAGACCCGTTCGATGATCTGCTGGAAATCCCCAAGGATCTGCGCCCTGGAGCGGACGGTTGTAAAGTTGAGCCCGGCCGTGCACTGATCACCGTCCAGCGTGTCCGGATCATCGATCCCGAAATCCGCATGCAGGCGCCCTTCCTTGGCAAGCCGCCGGGTCAATTGCGTGTTCGGAAGCGCATAGAGCAATCCGGTCATGGCAACCGGGATGGCGGCTTCCTCGATGAGGTTTGAGATTTCATCGGCGACCTTGTCGCTTTCCTCGTCGAAGCCGACGATAAAGCCGGCAAGAACGAAGATCCCGGCCTCATAGATCTTGTGAACGCTCTTGGCGATGTCGCGGCGGGTGTTCTGCTTCTTGCGGGTTGCCACAAGCACTTCGGGATCCGGGCTCTCGATCCCGATAAACACCGAGAAATAGCCGGCATCCTGCATCATTTTCAGGAGGGCTTCGTCGTCCGCCAGATTGAGCGAGGCTTCGGTGGACATTTCGAAGGGGTAGTTGCGCGCGCGCTGCCACTCGGCCAATTCGGGCAGGAACTGTTTCACGGCCCGCTTGTTGCCTATCAGGTTGTCATCCACGAAATCGACATGGCCGCGGTAACCAAGCTCATAAAGCCGGTCGAGTTCGGCCAGCATCTGGTCGTTTGACTTGGTCCTGGGAACGCGGCCATAAAGTTCGATGATGTCGCAGAATTCGCAGGTGAACGGACAGCCGCGGGAGTATTGAACGCCGATCTGCACATAGTCTTCGAATTTCAGAAGATCAAAGCGGGGGATCGGGCTGGACTGGACATCGGCCTTGAACTTCTCCGCCTCGAACCGGCCGTTGCGCACGCCGTCGTTCCAGGCGTCGATGAAGGCCGGCAAAATGCCTTCTGCTTCCCCCAGGACCAGAAAGTCAGCCGCTTCATAAGCTTCCGGTGACGAGGTCGCATCCGGCCCGCCAACGGCCACCGGAATGCCTTTGGACTTGGCCCGCTGGATCACGGCAAGCGTGTCGGCTTGCTGCGGCAGCATGCCCCCGGTCATGACCATGTCGGCCCAGGCCAGATCATCGCCGGTGAGAGAATCCGTGTTGCGGTCAATGAGCCGGACATCCCAGTCGTCCGGCAGCATGGCCGCGACGGTGATCAGGCCAAGGGGCGGGGCAGGGTATTTCGCCCCCACGAGTTCGCAGGTTGCGCCATAGTTCCAGAAGGATCCGGCATTGAACCGTGGATATACCAGTAAGACGTTGCACTCTGCCAAGTCAGCCTCGATGGTTGGTTACGCTTTCCGTCTCCGTGATGAGAGTAGAGATATAGCGCGGTCCCGCAACAGTTTATTGGCGCATCTCCGCATTGGCAGCCTGTCATGCGGGGATTGTGTGAGGCTTGCGCAGGTGGAATGTCAGGCCCTCGACCTCTTTCCCGAGCTCCTTGCGAAGCGTAACTTTCTGATCTTTCTCAAGGATCAGGCCTGCCTCTTTGGCTGTCTTGTTGAGATAGCTGATCGAATGGGCGTATCTGCCGGTTGCATCCACAATGAAAGACGTTTGATCGTCGTCCTGGAGGTGTTCGACACTGGCAATGAGAACGCCGCCCGGACGCAGGGCGGGCGCCAAGGCGGTCATGAACGCGTCCAGCGCGCCTAAATAACACAGCGTGTCCACGCAGACGGCGAGATCAAACTGCGTCGGCAGGTCCGATGTCAGGAACGCCACCAGTTCCCCCTCGACAAGATAGTCGTAGACATCAAGCACGGCGGCCTTGCGCAACATGCCCGGCGACAGGTCAATGCCGGTCAGGCGGACGCAGTGGTCCCGGATCAACGGGCCGCACAGGCCGGTGCCGCATCCAAGATCGATCACGTCCTGAAAACCGGTCTGTCTATCCTTGGCAAGACGGCTGACTTCAGCGGCGACCAGGTCCGGCGCGCGGTAGCCAAGGTTCTTCAGAACCTCGTCAAAGCTGTCGGAAAAGCTGTCGAAATGGTCCTTAACGTAATCCGGCGGTGCCTGATCCAGATCATCCCCGCGGATGGCCGCCAGCTGATACCGGATGATCGTATTGTCCGGATCTGCGGTCAGCAGGCCTTCCAGATGTTCCTGCGCCCGGTCCTGCCGCCCCAGCGCGCATAGGACGCGGGCGTGCCAGACCGGGTCCGACCAGACCTCGTTGCCAAAGGCAAGGCAGCGTTCCAGGGCATCGGCGGCTTGCCCCTTGTGTCCGGCCAGCATCAGCGACAGACCGTAATTGTGCCATGCATTCGGATTGTCAGGATCCAGGCGCACGATCTCCGACAGCACCGGCAGCAGCTGGTCATTGGTCGTGGCGCTTTCCAGCAGCATGTTGATGTTGGCCCAGGCTTCCTCGTGCCGGGGCTGCAGTTCAACGGCGCGGACATAGGCCCCAAGCGCCTCTTCAGGCTGGTCCGACAGTTTCAGGATGTTGCCGAGATTGTTATGGGCGGCGGCGTTCAGCGGATTGTTTTCAAGGGACTTGCGGATCAGCGTGATCGCGTTGTCTGACTTGCCCGCGTCAAAGTGCAAGAGGCCCAGAAAGTGAAGGCCGTCGGGATGCTCGGGATCGGCGGACAGGACTTCCTTGTAGGCTGCAAGCGCTGCCTGCAAGTCTCCGCGCTGATGGGCTTTGATCCCGGCCTGCAATCGGTCTTCGGGCTGCATGGCTTGTCCCAACAAAAAAGGGCGGTCGAACCGCCCTTGTCGTGAATGTGGTTCGTGTGAGGAACCTTAGAGGACTTTCAGGTCCTCAGCCACCATCTGTCCGCGGCGCCACTGAAGATCGAATGCCACAAGCTGGCCTTCCTTCAACGTGTCGATGCCCGAACGGCGGAGTGCGGAGATGTCTACGAGGATGTCCTCGCCATCAACCGGTTCGATTGTGCCGATTCCACGGCCTTGGTCGAACCATTTTACATTACCATGGTTCATGTTTGTCTCTTTCCAAATTATCGCAACAAACCGACGTAGACCCCTACCCGGGGTTTCCAACGGATTGATGACAGTCTGATATGCCTTAATAACGCGGCAGCCTTCCGTCACAGGCGGCTTTTGCCCGGTTTATAGGGACCGGGCAGGTCGTTACGTGCCGCTGCTGGAGGCGTGCGGGCGAGCCAATACGCTCACCGAAACGCTAGGATAGAATTGATATGGTAAGGAATTCGTTAATTTCAAGAATATCAGGTGCGGTCCAGCTCTCCATTGATGACATATTTCAGAATCTGGACGACTTGTTCCGGTTTTTCTGCGACGGCCAAAGCTGCTGCATCCACTTCTTTTAGCGGGTGCGTAAGTGACGGGTCGTGAAGCACTATGAGAGATTTTCCGAGCGCCGAGGCGTATCCTGCGTCAAACGCCGCATTCCACTGTTTGTATTTATCTCCGAACCGGACAACAACTATGTCGGCTGCAGCAAGCAACGACCGCGTGCGGATGGCATTCAGCTTCGCGCCTTTGTGGTCGTACCAGAACTTGGTGTCTTCGTGGCCAAGGATGCTTGCACCGCAATCGTCGCTGGCCGGGTGATCGGTGACAGGGGCTGTAAACCGCACAGGAAGACCGAGGGCGCGGGACTGCTCTTCGATCTGGCCGCGCCAATCGGTGTGTATTTCGCCGGATAAATAAACTGTCCAGTCCTGCATGGTGCCCCTCTTGTTGTCTTTCGGATTTAAACCCAGTTTCAGTTGGGACGGCGATGCTTGCATGTCAAGATGCCGCATGAGGGCAATTCAATTCCCGATTGCACTGGACAAGGCGGGCGCTGGGGGCCAAGTCTTAGGTTCACGTTCCACCTTTCCAAACATGACATTTGCAAGGAGCCACGAAATGGCGGCACTTTTACTCGGCGATGAAGCACCGGATTTTGAGGCCATGTCGACCGACGGACCGGTCAAGTTTCACGAGGCCATCGAGGGCGCCTGGGCCGTCCTGTTCTCCCATCCCAAGGACTTCACGCCGGTCTGCACCACCGAACTGGGGATGACGGCAAAGCTGAAGGACAAGTTCGAAGCGCGGGGCGTGCGCGTGTTCGGCGTGTCCGTCGACCCGGTCGAAGACCATCACGCCTGGGTAGGCGATATCGAAGAGACACAAGGCACGGCTTTGAATTTCCCGTTGATCGCCGATCCGGACCGGAAGGTCGCGACCGCCTATGGAATGATCCATCCCAACGCCAATGATACGCTGACGGTGCGGTCCTTGTTCGTGATCGGGCCGGACAAGAAGATCAAGCTGAAGATCGAATATCCCGCCTCGACCGGGCGGAACTTCGATGAGGTGATCCGGGTGATCGACTCCCTTCAGCTGACCGCCAACCACAAGGTGGCAACCCCTGCCAACTGGGTGTCCGGCGAAGACGTCATCATCGTCCCCGCTGTCAGCGACGCGGAGGCTGCGGAAAAGTTTCCGGAAGGCTGGAAGACCTTGAAGCCGTATCTGCGGATCGTGCCGGAACCCAAGTAACTGCGCTGAAACGAGCTGAGGCCCTAACCAGACAGCAGTGGGTCAGGCCATGGGAGGACGGAGCGGGGGGAAAGGCATGCCCCCGCCACACCCTCAAACGTCATCCCCGGTTTATGCGGGGATCCATTACACAGTCTGCGCCTCGCATGCAGCGCTCTGATAACACCCGTGCGAACGGCCGTAGGTAAGCGGCAATGGCTGTGGCAAGGGGCACCGCGAGTGGGCCCCGGATCAAGTCCGGGGCGACACAGGGGATCGGTCTTCCTTGCTCAAGGTCACGGGATCGGGGTGACAGCTGCGGGGTGGTGGCAGGGCCTCTCCCAGCACCCCGTCATCCCATGGCTTGACCATGGGATCCACTCCGTTCTCTCACTACGAGCACCGCTGATCGAGTGGAAATGTCTCGGTATGGCTCCCGCATCTCGTGCGGGATGAGAGCCGAGGGGGGCTCGCTTTGCGCGGTCAGCGGTAGTGCCGGATCAAGGTGTCGAGGGCGGTCCGGTAGTTCGGATATTTGAACTGATAGCCCAGCTCGTCCTTCACGCGCTTGTTGGAGACGCGCTTGTTTTCGCCATAAAATGACCGGGCCATCGGGCTGAGATCCGCGCTTTCAAAGTCGATTTCCGGTGGCGGCTCCACCCCAAGCAGCTGTGCGGCATAGGTGACAACATCCTGCGGCGGGGCCGGTTCGTCATCGGTCACGTTGAAGATGCGGGTGGACGGTTTACTCATGGCGGCTTTCAAAGCGCCTGCAATGTCGCTCACATGGATCCGGTTGAAGACCTGGCCTTCCTTGATCAGGCGGCGCGCCTTGCCCTTCCTGAAATTTTCAAACGTGTTGCGGCCGGGGCCGTAGATGCCGGACAGCCGGAAGATCTGAACCGGCAGGCCATTGGTCTTGACGAAATTGAACCAGGCCTTTTCCGCCGCAACCCGCTGGATGGATCGTTCAGACACCGGACGGCAGGGCGTGGTCTCATCCACCCAGGCACCATCGTGATTTCCGTAAACGCCTACCGTGGACAGATAGCCGATCCAGTCCGGACGCGCCCGGACAATGTCGGCAGCGTGCTGGTTCAGCACCGGGTCGCGGTCAGGTCCCGGGGCGATGGAGACCAGAATGTGAGTTGCATCCTTCAGGGCGCCCGAGATCCCGGCGCCGGGCGTCTCGCCATTGAACAGGAACGGTTTAATGCCCTCTGACCTGAGCTTCTCGGCCTTTTCGGGCGAGCGGGTCGTTCCACCCACCCAGTCAAACTGATTGCGGACGTCTGCAATGAATGCCTTGGAGGAAAACCCGGCACCAAAGACAAACAGGCGTTTCATTCAAAGCTCCAGATGCTTGCGGCGGATCTCGTAAAGAGCAACGCCGGTGGCCACGGCAAGATTGAGGCTGTCGGCTTCGCCCACTTGCGGGATGCGGATGAGTGTCTGGCAGGCCGGCACAAGGTCCTCCTCCAGGCCTTTTTGTTCATTGCCCATGACAAGCAGGACGGGGTCGCGATAGTCGGGCGTGCGGTAATCCACCGATCCCTTCAAATGGGTTGCGGCAACGGTGCCCGGCCATTTTTCCGCAAGGCCCTTGAAGGCGTCCTTGCTGAGTTTGGCGAGCGGGACATGGAAGAGCGAGCCCATCGTGGCCCGGACGGTTTCAACGGCGAACGGGTCGGTGCACTCGCCCACCAGAATGACCCCGGCCCCTCCGACCGCATCGACGGTGCGGATGATCGTGCCGAGATTGCCGGGATCCCGGACCCGGTCGAGCGCGACCCAGACCGTTGAGCCTGGAACGGTAATCTGATCGGCGCTCAGGAGCTGCTGTTCATAAACGCCGACAACCATTTGCGGATTGTCCTTGCGCGTCATGGCGCCCAAAACGGCGGTGGACACTTCCAGGATTAGCGCGCCTCTTGCCTTGGCTGTTGCCGCGGCCTTCTGCGCGACCGGATTGTCGCGCGCCTCCGGGCCGAGCGCGAGATAGCGCACGGTCCAGCCGGCATCCAGCGCGTCCGTGGCAAGCTTCAGGCCTTCGGCGACAAACAGGCCGGACTGGCTTCTGTGCTTGCGCTGGGACACCAGCCCCTTGATTTCCTTGACGATGGGATTGGAATGGCTGGTGATCTGTTTGACCGCGCCCTGCCGCCGCTCTGTCATCGGCTGCTCCAGCGTGAAAAGAGCGAGGTAGACAGCGCCCGCTTGCCCTTGTCCTCGCGGATGACCAGTTCGCCGGATTCAAGCAGTCCGCCTTGTGTGCTCAGCGTCTCCGCCATGAGCTCATGGATCGAGACGAAGCTGGAGCGGATCGCATAGGCGGTCAGGATCATGAACAGCGCATCCTTGGCGAGCAGCTTCTGCAGGTCCGACAGCATGCCGGGAAGACTTGTGTAGATATCCCAGACTTCGCCTTTGGGGCCCCGGCCGTATTTCGGCGGATCGAGAATGATCCCGTCATAAGTGTTGCCCCGGCGGACCTCCCGGGCGACGAATTTGGACGCATCTTCACAGATCCAGCGGACCGGCAGATCCTCCAGGCCGGACATGGCCTGGTTTTCCCTGGCATAGCCGATGGCCTTCTTGGAGGCATCCACATGGGTAACCTGCGCGCCTTCGGTGGCCGGCAGAAGCGATGCCATGCCGGTATATCCGAACAGGTTGAGGATCTTCAGCGGTTTATCCGGGGCCTTCTGGCGTTCGGCGCGGATTTTGGCATTGACCCAGTCCCAGTGGGCCGCCTGTTCCGGAAAGACGCCCACATGCCGGAAGGACATGAAACGCCCGTTATAGCGGACCGGGCCATAGGCCATCGGCCAGGTTTCGGGCACGTTGCCGGCGAATTTCCAGCGGCCCGGCCCCTCTTCGTCGGTGTCTCCGGTAAAGACCGCGTCGGCCCGGGACCATGTGCTGTCCGGCAAGCTGCGGGTTCCCATGGCCTGCGGTTCCGGCCGGGCGATCGTGAAACGGCCATAGCGTTCAAGCTTTTCACCCGCGCCCATGTCCAGCAGGCGGTAGTCCTTCCAGCCGCGTGTTTCCAGAACAACCGGCCAGAGCTCGCGCGGGGCAGACCCGATGTCAGAATAGGTGAGGGCGCTCGAAGTGTCCGCCAAGGCAATCTCTCGTTACATTTTCAATGAACTGCTGGAATGAGGCCTTAGTCGCGGGATTGCCGAAGGTCAATGATTAGGCGGGGCAGAGAGGAAAAAAGGCAGGCGCGGACTTTCGGCCTGCCTTTTCATGTTTAATTAGGCCGCAGCCACTTCGGTTAGGAACCGCTCGACTTCGGTCTTGAGCTGGTCGGTCTTTTCAGACAGCTCGCCGGAGGCCGACAGCACCATGTCTGCGGAAGACGACGTCTGCTCGACCGCATGGGAGAGCTGCGTCATGGAGGACGACACGGAGTTTGTGCCTTCTGCGGCCCGCTGAACGTTCTGGGAGATCTCCGCCGTCGCGGCCCCTTGCTGCTCGACAGCAGAGGCAATGGCGGTGGTGTAGGTGTTGACCTCGGCCATGGTTTCGGTGATCTCGCCGATGGCAACCACGGATTCCTTGGTCGCGTTCTGGATCTCCGTGATCTGCGAGGAGATTTCCTCGGTTGCACGGGAGGTCTGGGTGGCCAGTTCCTTGACTTCGGCGGCAACGACCGCAAAGCCCTTGCCCGCTTCGCCAGCACGCGCGGCCTCAATGGTCGCGTTCAGCGCCAGCAGGTTGGTCTGTTCAGCGATCGCCTGGATCAAAGTGACCACCTCGCCGATCTTCGTGGCCGCCTCGGCCAGTCCCTCAACCTTCTGGTTGGTGACCCGTGTGCCTGTGGTTGCCTTGTCGACGATCTGCGTTGTCTGCGACACCTGGCGGGAAATCTCACCGATGGACGCTGCCAGTTCTTCGGCGGCGCTTGCAACGGTCTGAACGTTGTTGGTCGTCTCATTGGACGAGGACTGGGTTTCGCTGGCATAGCCCGCACTGTCCCGCGCAATCTCGGTCAACGCCTGTGCGGTCTGATCAAGACTGTCGGCTGTGGTTTCAACGGAGCCAAGCGCGTCTTCGGCGGTGGACCGGAAACCCTGGATCAGCCCATCGATGCGCTGCTGGCGTTCCTGGCGAGCAGCCTCTTCTTGAGAGTTTTGCTCCTGCAGCTGCGCGCGCTCGACGGCATTGTCCCGGAAGACCTGAACCGTCCGGCTCATGTCGCCGATCTCGTCACCGCGGTGGATGCCCGGAATGTCGACCGCGTTATCGCCATCCGCCAGCCGCTTCATGACGGAGGTGATCGTCTGGATCGGACGCGTGATGGCAAGGTTCAAAACGAAGGCCAGGCCGACGCCGCCGGCAATGGCGAGAAGAACCGTTACGACAATCTGGATGCCCGCTGAACCGGCCGCAGCGGTTGCCGCTTTGGCCTGACCGGCGGAAATGGCCGCCATGTCGTTGCTGACGGTCCGGGTGAGTGTATCCAGCTGCTGGCGCTTGGCGTCCAGCTCTGCCTGCGTCGTGAGCATTTCCTGGAAAGAGCGGTCAAACGATGCAACGGACACGGCAATACCGTTGATGGCCTCGGCAGCGGTCGGGAGCGTGTCAGCATACTCGACAAGCTTTTTTTCCAGCTCGGCAAGCGCCATGATTTGCGACTTAACAGCGTCCGGTCCGTTGTCGCCCATGTTGCCGAACAGGCGCAGGGTTTCCTTCTGGGCTCTGAGAGCATGCTCGTTCAACTGTATGGCCAATTCGGCGACGCCGCGAACTGTTGCAAGGCGGGTGTTGGCGGTGAGAACCGTTCCCTTTGATTTGCTGACGGACGCGGTGGCCGCAGCTTTGATCTCATTGGCGTAGACGAGGACCTGGTCCAGATGTGTGCCGATGGCAGTACGGGCTTCAAATGCTTCGGCAAATCCAAGTTCTTCGGACATACTTCCGATGGCCTTGGCCAGTTTGCCGGTTTCACTCGCAAGCTTTGACACCGTTTTGCGTTCGATACCTTCGATTTGCCGGTACCGCATTTCCCGTGTGCGGTCGACGAGATCCGCCGCAACTTTTTCCGCAATCTCAAGGTTCTCACCATCAAGGTTGCCGTTGCTTTTCAGATAAGCTGCCTGAATGGCCGCGACTTCCTGCTGCAATTCGAAAATGCTGCGCTGCATGTTGTTGGCATCATCCAGCGTGCCGTTGGCGGCAAAAACTTCGGCGCTGACCTGTTTTTCGGCGGCAGCAACAGCTTCGAAGATCTGGGAGGACAGCTGCTCAAGATTAATGGCGCTTTCCTGTAAGGAGTTCATTCGCAGCTGCTGCTGGCTCTTTTGCTCCACGACTTCATCAAAGGTCTGCCGGAAACCAGTGACGGCATCCCGTGCATTTGCGACCTGTTCGCGGGCGTCCGGATCCGAAGCAACTTCAGATGCCAAGACCTCAAGCGCTTCATTCAGCTTATCGATTTCCTGGCGTGTCGTGTCGGCCAATGCAGGGCTCGGCGCATTCAGGAAGTCTTCACGCGACAGGGAAACACTTTGAACCTGGGCCGCAGCAGCCGAAGAGCGATCCGCAATCACAAATCTTGAGGACAGGCTGTTGATGGCCAGATATCCGACAAGGCCAATCACACCGGCAAGCAGCAGGATGGCCGCGAATCCGCCGCCAACCTTGAAGCCGAATTTCAAGTCTGTCAGCAATTTCAAAACTTTGTTCATGAGTCCCCACACAACAGGTCTTCCGCGAAACCGGTTACATCATGGGGAGCATCGATAAATTTAACGTAAACCGATCAAGAAAAGTTGCTTAATCTGTGCCGACTACTTTTCGGGGACGGGAGCATTCCCACTTCTGCAGGATGACTTCCACAACGCCCATGCCGTCTCCTCGCTTGCCCGTTAAACGTGCTGGCCGCCGTTGATATGAATTTCCGAGCCGGAGACGTAGGACGCGAGTTCCGAGCTGAGATAGTAAATCGTGTCGGCGACTTCTTTTGGAGTTCCAAGGCGCCGTAGCGGAATGTCCTCGATCAGCTTTTCGGTCCCCGGTGACAGGATTGACGTGTCGATCTCCCCAGGGGCAATCGCGTTGACCCGGATCCCGTGCGGGCCGAGGTCGGCCGCCATTTCGCGGGTGAGAGAGGCCAGGGCCGCTTTTGATGTTGCGTAGGCGGTGCCAGCAAAGGGATGGACCCGCATGCCGGCAATGGAGGTGACATTGACCACGGATCCGCCGGCGGTTTTCAGCTCGGCAAACAGCCCGCGGGCCAGCGCGATGGTGGCGAAGAAGTTCACCTGAAAGACATCGCGCCACTGGTCCATTCCTGTCGTCAGCGAACTCAGCCGCTCGCCATCCTCGCCCTTTGGGCTGATGCCCGCATTGTTCACGAGTGCGTCCAAGCGGGACCCGTTCGGCTCCAGCCGGCTGCGGATTTCGGCAATGCCCTTTTCCAGGTTTGCCGGATCGGCAAGGTCCACCTGAATATGGTCTTCAGGCCCCATAGGCCAAGGACACTTGTCGGAAAAGGGTTGCCGGGAGCAGGTTATGACGCGCCAGTTTTCGGCCGAGAACCGTTTGACCGTTGCATGGCCGATGCCTCTGCTGGCTCCCGTGAGGACAAGAATGCGGCGCGGATCGGTGTGAAGCTGTTCGGACATTCATTCGCCTTTGGGTGGTGCCTGCCGGATGATAAAAAGTTGACTCTTATAGTATGGTTTCGGTATTTGCGCAGGAAGTTGTGAAAGACAATATCAAACTCCAGGACACGAACTCATAAGTGAGGTTATTTTGGTAAGGTAGATTTGCTCAGATACAAGGCGCGAGGGCGCAGGAAATATCCCTTATTTTCAAGCCGTTGCAACGCTGTTGCTGGGCAAATCTGCCTTATCCGCAGGACGTCGATATGACTGCAATCTGCCACGTCGGCGATTTCAACCGGGCAATAAGCCCGCTTTTCAATCGCTTCCTGGCATCTTGTTGTCATTTCAAAGCCAAAACAACCTCACTTATGAGTTCGTGACCTAGCCCAGAAGGCCCGGACCCGAATCGCATGCTCATTTGCTCCTGTAATGTATTGTCTGACAAGCAGCTTCGTGAAGCGGCTGAGGAAATGCGTGCAGATCCCAATGGCAAGGTCCCGACCCCGGGCGCGGTCTTCCGGCATCTGGGCTGCCGGCCAAGATGTGGTGGGTGTTTCCCGTCCGTGATTGACATCATTCACGAAAAGGGATCAGAAGAGGCCAAGGAAGAAGAACAACCGCTTGCAGCCGAACAGAAAACAGCAACCGGTTGAATGTGCGGAGAGGGTTTATGAAGGGCGACGCGAAAGTTATCGAGTATCTGAACAAGGCGCTCCGGCATGAGTTGACGGCTGTCAACCAGTACTGGCTGCATGCCCGGCTGCTTGAAGATTGGGGATTTGGCAAACTCGCAGACAAGGAGCTGGCCGAAGCTGAGGAAGAGCGCCAGCACGCCCAGGACCTTATGGACAGGATTATTTTCCTGGAAGGGTTGCCCAACCTGCAAACGCTCGACCCGCTGCGCATTGGCCAATCCGTGAAGGAATGCCTGGAAGGCGATCTTGCGGCTGAATATGTCGCCCGTGCGCTTTACCATGAAGCCCGGGAAGTGTGCCGTGACAAAGGCGACTATGTGTCCATGTCCCTGTTCGAAACGCTTCTTTCTGATGAAGAGAGCCACATCGATTTTCTGGAAACCCAGATCGAGCTGATTGAACGGATCGGGATCGAAAATTATTCCTTGCTGCAGGCCAAGGATGCCTCGGCTGCCGAATAAACGTAGCTGATGAGACTTCGGCAAAGGCCGCAGGAAACTGCGGCCTCAGCCTGCTGACGGACTCCCAATTTGTCATCCCGTACGCAGCATCGCTGCGATCCGGGATCGGTGGGCCTCGGCGGAGCGGCTTGATACCCAAACACTTCAGAGACTTACGCCTCTCCGATCCCGGCTCGCGCTACGCTTGCCCGGGATGACGGTGGTTGTTTGGAGCTTTGTCATCAAGCGTTTCAATATGGACGTGAAGCGCTCTAACGATCCAGAGTAAAGACCGGTCCATCCGCCGCGGCCGCATCTTCCATGTCGTGGGTGACAAGAAGCACAGGCAATTCGCGCTGCCGCGCGATCTTGAAGACAAGCTGGCGGATGTCCGACCGCCGCATCTTGTCGAGGCTCGAAAAGGGCTCGTCCAGCAAGAGCGCCTTCGGGTCGGCGAGCAGCGTCCGCATCAAGGCAACGCGGGTTTGCTGCCCCCCTGACAGCGTAGCCGGATCCCGGCCGCCAAAACCATCAAGACCGACATCCCGTAGGGCTGCCTCCGCGAGTTCTTGGCGGTGTTTCCCGCCCTTAACTTCAGCGGGCAGCGCATACAGCAGGTTCTGCAGGACCGACATGTGCGGGAACAGAAGCGGGGATTGAAACATCAGTCCGATCTGCCGTTGCTGCGGCGGCAGCCGGGTCAGGTCGCGGCCATGCAGGATAATCCGGCCGGAGGCAGAAAAGTCCGGACGCAGAAAACCGGCAACGAAATCAAGCAGGCTCGATTTTCCACTGCCGCTCTCGCCCATGATCGTCAGAATCTCGCCTGGTTTTATCAGGCTGTCGATGGTCAAAAGGCTCTTGCCGTTCAGCGCAAGGGTAACACTGTCCAGCAAAAGCCCGGCATCTTGGTCGTGTGGTGTTTCGGTCATGGGGTTACCGGGCACCGCTCATGGCAATCCGCTTTCTGAAAAGCAGGCGTGGCAGTGTCATTGCCACAAGGAACCCGGCCAGGGGAACAAGCAATTGCAGCAAGGCGAACAGTGCCGTGATCTGCCGGTTGCCGCCGCTTGCCAGCGCAACGCTTTCCGTCGTGATGGTCACGACGCGGCCAGCGCCGATCATGAGGGTCGGCAGATACTGGCCGACGGACACCGCCAGCGCCACCGCAAAGGTCGTCAGGATCGGTTTCAAAAGCAGGGGGGCCTTGATGTTCAAAAACACACTCAAGCGCGACTTCCCAAGGGCAATGGCTGCTTTTTCGTAGCGCGGATCCAGCCGGGTATAGGGATCCGTCAGGGCGAGAATGGCATAGGGCAGAACAAACACCAGATGCGCCAGCAAAACGGCGAAGGCGGTGCCGTCCCAGCCGATAGCGAGGAACAGCATCTTCAAGCCGAACAGGAACCCGATCTGCGGCAGCACCAATGGCAAGAACACCAGAAAACTCAAAAGGCGTGTCTTGGGATCCCGGCTACTGGCCTCCAAATGCCAGAGCGTCAGCACCGTTGAGATGAAGGCCGCCGCCAGTCCAAGGCTGATCGTGTAGCCAAGGGCGGCCTGGTTCATGGAAAGGGCAGAGCCGATCAGGCCCAGATCCCATCGTTGCGGGAGCGCGGCCGGAAACCACCAGGACTTCGCCATGGACCAGATGACGAGAAGGAGGAGCGAGGCGGTTGTCACGGTGATCAGGCCGGACATGAGCGTCAGACCGGACACCCGGACAAACCTGTCGGACCTGTTCCGCCGCCCGCTTTCCAGAAACGCTTTGTGGCGTTTTCTGACCACCAGCTCGATCAGGAGATAGGTGAGGATGGCGAGACCCGTAAGGGCAATTTGAACAAGGGCGCCTGCGGAGGCCATGAGCCGTTTGGTGAGATCCGGGTCGTTCATCCAAACAACAAGGCGCGGCGCCAGCGGGGCGGGCGTGGTCGGGCCCAGCAAAAGGGCCACATCGACCACCGATGTTGCATAGGCGAGCACCGCCAGGATGGGCAGGCGCAGCAGGGGATAAAGCTGCGGCAGGATGAGATGGAGGAACGCGGCGGTCTTGCCGTAGCCAAGGCTCTCGCCGGCCTTCATGTAGTCGCCGAGATAGGGGCGGTTGAGCGCGGCCAGCATCATCAGAAACAGAAACGGCACTTCCTTGGCGATCAGGCCCCCGGTCATCGCAAGGCCCATCGGATCGTTCAGGATCAGAACGTCCGGCGGCCGGTCCCAACCGGTGGCCCAGGGCGAGACCAGCCGGACAAGAAAGCCGGAGGGGGCGATCAGAAAGGAGATCCCGATGGCTGCGGCAGCATGGGGAACCGACAGGATGGGCGACAGGAACCGGGTTACCCGCTGAAAGGTGCGGGTGCGGTACCAGGAGGCCGTGAACCAGATCACCAGGGCGAGCGACACCAGCGTTGCCCCAAGGCCAGTTGAAAAGCTCAGGAACAGCGACGCCGCAAAGCCCGGCTCCTGAAGGAGGTCGGTGAACGGGGCTGCGGTAAACGAGCTGCTGCCCAAGACCGGTAGATAGCCGAATGCCGGTAAGACTGTTGCGGCAAGGCCGGTGGCAACCGGCCCGGCGAGCAACACCGTCAAGACCGCTGCCGATACGCCGGGAAGCTTCATTCCTGGCACAGGCCCTAGACCAAACCGGGCAAGGACGGCATCACAGGAGACTGCCTGAAATCGTCGATCTCAATAGATCCGGAGATGCCCTTTGTCTCAGTCATGCCGCAAGCGCCTCAGTTTGCGCCGGTGCCGTACCGCTCAAGCCAGGCCTCCTCCAAAGCGCTCACCCAGCTGGGATGGGGCTCGGGGAGAACGGGGCCGAGTTCTTCCGGCGTTAGGGTTGCCGGGCCAAGGTCGAGCGCATCGAACAGGGCCTTTTCAGTCTCCGGCAGGGCCGCAACATTCAAAACCGTCGGGTCGCCCCAGATTTCCGGATCCTGCTTGCGGCTTTGGGCCATCGGCGACAACAGGTAGTCGGCAAAGAGCTTTGCCCCGGCCTGGTTGGAGCTGTTGTAGGGAATGGCGACGAAATGGGTGTTTCCAAGCGTGCCGCCGTCAAGAACGAATGTGCGCACGCTTGGCGGCAACTCGCCATTGGCAATCGCACCGGACGCATCGGCCGGATTGAACGAGAAGGAAATGTCCAGCTCCCCGTCTGCAAGCAACTGGCGCATATGCGCTGCATTTTTGGGGAAAGCCTTGCCTTGCCGCCACAGATGCGTCTGCAGGGTATCCAGATAGGCGAACATCGGCGCGACGGTTTCGTCGAACACGGCCGGGTCCAGCTCACGGGAGAGAACCGACGGATCGGTAACCGTGCTGACCAGAACCTGCTTCAAGAACGTGGTGCCGAAGAAGTTGGGCGGCTGGGGATAGGCAAACCGGCCCGGGTTGTTGACCGCGTAAGTTGCAAGGTCTTCAAGGGTGGCCGGGGGTGTATCGATCCTTGCGCTGTCATACATGAAGACAAGCTTGGCCATGCCCCAGGGGCTTTCCTGGCCGTCGGTGGGAACCGTGAAATCGATCCGGACGGTCGGCTTGTTTTCGACATCTACATACTGCCAGTTCGGCAGCGTCTCCGCCCAGCCTTCGTCGGCGAGCAGACCGTTGGCCTTCATGGACGCGAAGTTCTCTCCGTTGATCCAGATGAGGTCGACCGCACCGCCGCTGTCCTTGCCAACCGATTTTTCCGCAAGAACCTGCGACACGACCGTTGCCGTATCCTCGACCTTCACATGGATGACCCGCACACCGTAATCACGCTCGACTTCACGGGCCGCCCACTGGATGTAGGCATTGATACGCGGTTCACCGCCCCAGGCATGAAAATAAACAGTCTGGCCGTCCGCTTCTGCTTGCACGTCCTCCCAGGAGAGGTCCTGCGCGCTTGCACCGGTTCCAAGTGCCAGCAGACCCGTCAAACCCAATGCAAGTTTCCGTATCATGGCGGTCATTTGTATCATTCCGAAGTCCCCGTTCGTGTCACGTCTCCCTCGCGCGCCGGACGGCCACGGTCAAGACAAGGCTTTGTGAAGACGGTCTTTGCCGAATTCTATCAGAGTGCTCACACCGGAAGAATGTGCGTGTCCTTTATCTCCTCCATGACCGCATAGGTGTGCGTCTCCCGGACGCCGGGCAATGCGAGAACAACATCGGACAGAAACGTTCGGTAAGCCTCCATATCCTTCACGCGGCTCTTCATCAGGTAGTCATATCCGCCCGCGACCATGTGGCACTCAAGAATGTCCGGTGCGCGTTCGACCGCCCGCTTGAAGGAGTCGAAGATTTCCGGCGATGTGCGCTCAAGGCGGATTTCGACGAATACCAGAAGGCCACGGTCGACCTTTTTCGGATCGAGGCTGGCCGAGAAGTGCTCGATATAGCCGTCCCGCACCAGGCGTTTCATGCGTTCGGCCGTTGCCGTCGCAGACAGGCGGACCCGGTCGGCAAGATCCGTGTTGGTAATCCGGCCATCTTCTTGCAATACCTTCAGAATTCTCCGGTCTGTCCGATCAAGCATAGTGAATTTCCTAAGAATACGACCTGTTTGCCGGATAATATTCTGTATTCCGGATAAAAAATAGAGAAAAGAAAGGCGAAATTCGCGGTATTCTGAGGAATAACGCGTTTGCCCTATGCGGGCCTTTTTGGGAGGTTGTTCATGTCCGCTGCTGGTGCTGCCATGAAATTATTCGACAGTCAGGATCTGGAGCCGTTCCGCGCGCCCTATGCGCCGGCGGATGCCGCCGTGGTCAAGGCGCTCTTGCAGGAGGCAAAGACGGATCCCGTCGTTGAAAAGCTGATCGATCAGCGGGCCCGGGGCTATATTGAAGACATGCGCTCGGTTCAGGTTGGGCTTGGCGGTGTCGAAGACTTCATGCGCGAATTCGGGCTGACGACACGCGAAGGCCTTGCCATGATGGTCCTGGCCGAGGCCTTGCTCCGGGTTCCCGATTCCGCCACCGCCGACAAGCTGATCGAAGACAAGCTCGCCGCCGCCCGTTTTGACGATCCGTCGGGCCAGAAGTCCGATACCTGGCTGGTGTCTGCGTCTTCCTGGGCGTTGGGCGTGACATCGCGGCTGCTGCATCCGGGCGACACGCCCCAAAGTATCCTGTCCAGCCTGGTGAAGCGGATGGGCATGCCGACCGTCCGCATGGCGACCCGCAAGGCCATGCGGCTTCTGGGGCACCAGTTCGTTCTGGGCGAGACCATCCAAAAGGCAATGGAACGCGCCAAGACCCAGGAGAAGAAAGGCTACCGCTACTCCTACGACATGCTGGGTGAAGGCGCGCGGAC
This sequence comes from Roseibium denhamense, assembly GCF_009711415.1. Lineage (GTDB taxonomy): Bacteria > Pseudomonadota > Alphaproteobacteria > Rhizobiales > Stappiaceae > Roseibium > Roseibium denhamense. The sequence goes on along the minus strand of NZ_SMLZ01000098.1, from coordinate 35,230 downwards.
GGAAGAAGATGCACAGCGCTACTTCCGCTCTTATGCCGATGCCATTGAAGCGATCGGCAAGGCTGCGGGCAGTGCGGACCTGCCGGACCGTCCGGGCATTTCGGTTAAGCTATCTGCCTTGCATCCGCGCTACGAGGCCGTGAACGGCGAGCGTGTGCGCGATGAATTGCTGCCGCGCCTGCGCGATCTGGTGCAAATGGCCAAGGACCGCAATCTCAATTTCACGATTGATGCGGAAGAAGCCGACCGGCTGGAAATCTCGCTGGATGTGATTGCCGCGCTGCTGGCCGATCCGGTCACCGAGGGGTGGGACGGGTTCGGTCTTGCGGTGCAGGCCTATCAAAAACGGGGAACCCAGGTCATCGACTGGCTGGTGGATGCAGCCCGGAAAACCAAGCGTAAACTCATGGTCCGCCTGGTCAAGGGCGCTTACTGGGACACGGAGATCAAACACGCGCAGGAAGGCGGGGCGTCCGGATATCCGGTGTTTACCCGCAAGGCGGCAACCGACCTGTCCTATATTTGCTGCGCGCGCCGCATGCTTGATGCGCGTGATGTGCTCTATCCGCAGTTCGCCACGCACAATGCTCTGACCGTGGCGCAGATCATCGAGATGGCCGAAGGATCCGCGGAAGGCTACGAGTTCCAGCGCCTCCACGGAATGGGCGAGAGCCTTTACAAGTCGGTCACCGACCGGGACGGCTACGCCTGCCGGATCTATGCGCCGGTCGGCGGCCACAAGGATCTTCTCGCTTATCTCGTCCGCCGCCTTCTGGAAAACGGCGCCAACTCGTCCTTCGTCACGATAGTTGGCGATGCCGGTGTTCCAACGGAGGCCTTGCTGAAACGGCCCCGCGACATTCTGGATCAGGGGCGCCATGCGGTGAACCGGTCCATTCCCTTGCCGCAAGACCTTTACGGCGATCAGCGCCGCAACTCCGACGGTGTCGAGTTTGGCTGCGCCGCAGAGCGGACGGACCTGACGCAATCCATGGCCAAGACGCAAGCCCCCTTCACAAAGGCAGGGCCGCTCGGCAAGGGCCTTGAGGCGGACGGCGAAACCCATCCCGTTTTCTCGCCCATTGACGGGACGACGCAGGTCGGAACCGTTGTCCTTGCCAGCGAAGCGGCCGCGCAGCAGGCGGTCGAAAACGCAAAGAAAGGGTTCGAGGCCTGGTCCCGCCGTCCGGTGCAGGACAGGGCGGCCGCCTTGGAAAAGGCGGCAGATCTTCTGGAGGCAAACACCGGCAGGCTGATGCAGATCCTGTCCATGGAGGCGGGCAAATGCCTGACCGACGGGATTGCGGAAATCCGCGAGGCGGTCGATTTCTGCCGCTACTATGCCAACGAGGCGCGGACGCATTTCGGCGAAGGCCAGCTGATGCCGGGGCCGACCGGTGAGGAAAACCGTTACCGCTACCGGGGGCGCGGTGTGTTTGTCTGCATCTCGCCCTGGAACTTCCCGCTTGCCATTTATCTCGGCCAGATCAGCGCCGCGCTTTTGGCCGGAAATGCGGTGGTCGCCAAACCGGCGGAACAGACACCGCTCATTGCCTATGAAACGGCAAAGTTGCTCTATGAGGCGGGTGTTCCCGAAGACGCATTCTATATGGTGCCCGGCGAAGGAGATATCGGCGCTGCCCTGACCAGCCATCCGGGCATTGCCGGTGTGGCGTTCACCGGCTCCACCGAAACCGCCTGGGCGATCAACCGCACCCTGGCGGCAAAACGCGGACCGATTGTGCCGCTTGTTGCCGAAACCGGCGGCATCAATGCCATGCTCGTCGATGCGACGGCGTTGCCGGAACAGGTTTGCGATGATGTCATGATGTCCGCCTTCCGCTCGGCCGGACAGCGCTGCTCGGCCCTGCGCCTTCTTTATGTGCAGGACGACGTGGCCGATCACCTTCTGAAAATGCTGTCTGGCGCCGCCAAGGAGCTTGCGCTTGGTGATCCGCGTCTGCCCTCAACGGATATCGGCCCGGTCATCGACGAAGAAGCGCGGGATGGGATTGTCTCCCATATCGATGACATGAAGGGCAGCCAGACATTGCGGTTCGCAGGCGAGACACCGGCCGGTGCGCTCGCGAACGGGTACTGGGTTGCTCCGCACATCATCGAACTCGATCATGCCGGCGCCCTGACCCGGGAGGTCTTCGGGCCGGTTCTTCACCTGGTGCGCTACAAGGCCAGGGAGATCGACACGGTGCTGGACCAGATCGCCTCCACAGGGTATGGGCTCACCCTGGGTGTGCACAGCCGCATCGATGCAACGGTGAAGAAGGTTGTCGACCGGCTGTCCGTCGGCAATGTCTATGTCAACCGCAACACGATTGGTGCTGTGGTCGGAACCCAGCCCTTCGGTGGCTCAGGCCTTTCCGGGACCGGGCCGAAGGCCGGTGGTCCGGCTTATCTGACCCGCTTTGCCCTGGAACAGGTGGTGTCGATCAACACTGCGGCCGCCGGCGGAAACGCCAGCCTGGTCGCCGCATCCGACGATTAAAGTATTGGGCGTTTCGTGAGAAACGCCCAAAGCCGTTGGGCATTAAACGGTAACAGTATCCCCTGGGGCGAGCAGAAAAGCATCGCCCCAGTCTTTTGACCCGGTGCCGAATGGCGTGTAGCCGCGCTCTGCCATGACGGTCGGACGGTCGTCTTCCGGAAGAGCATCCTTCAGCGCCTGCTCGAATTCTCTGAACTGCTTGTCGTCAAGGCCCGGGTCTTCCTGGAGGATCCGTTTGGACAATATCGCCCGCTCGGCAACGGGCTTCAGTTCAATGAGGCCGAGATCAGAGACCGCAGTGAGCCACCCGCTCCAGATCAGGTCGTCGGGCGGCGGGGAGGCGTCACCGTCAAGGAAATCACGCAAGAGCCGGACAGCGGCAACACGGGAAATCCTGGCTTCAAAGACAGAGTAGGTCCAGGCCCGCAGGAAGGCATCCCGGATCAGAAAATCACAGCCGTGCCGGTTCACACCGTACCAAAGTGCGGTTTCCTCGCCCTCGGCCAAGCCCATCAAAAGACGCGGAAATGTCTGGCCGATGGCGTTCTCGCCAAGTATGTCGGTGAGGCGGTCCGGTCTGTCCAAAGCCAGCTGCATCAGCGGTGCGAAAGCGGTCGATATCTTGAGGGCGCCCAGAATATGGCAGCCGAGAAACAGCGCATCGTTTTCCTCCTGCGAGAGGCTCTTGCCCTCTGCGGCCCTTTGCAGAAGCGGCAGGAAAATGGAGATGGAGCGGTCCCGGTCATCCAGGCAATAGGCAATCGTCGCGACCGGGTAGCGGTCGCGGTCAGCTAGGGTCCTGAGTATGTCCTGGCGGTCCATCAGCTGTCTTTCTGCGCTCTTTAAAACACTATCATAAGTGGTAGGCCGCTGTTAGGTGCCACGCGGCTTTGCCCGCCGGGTTGCTTCCGCGGTTGTCGGGTCGTCGGGCCAGGGATGTTTGGGATACCGGCCTTTCATATCCGCTTTGACATCGCTCCAAGAGCCGGTCCAAAAGCCGGGCAGGTCTTTTGTAACCTGGATCGCCCGGTGCGCGGGCGACAGGAGTTCCAGGATCAGCGGCAACTGTCCATCGCAGATCGCAGGATGCGTGGTGAGGCCATAAAGCTCCTGCACCCGCACGGACAGGGTCGGTCCTGCGGCGGCACCATAATCAATCGGAACCAGGCTGCCCGTGGGGGCGGTAAAGTGGGAGGGTGCCAGTTCCTCGAGCTGGGCGGCCGCGTCATAGGGCAGCAAACCGGCAAGCGCATTGCCAAGCATGGCGGCATCGATCTTCCCGATATGCGTGACGCCGGCCAGATAAGGCGCAAGCCACGCGTCCAGCGTTTGAAGAAGAGCCTGATCCGTCAGGTCCGGCAAATCCGCCGCCCCGTTATGGCGGGCATAGGCAACACGGGTTCTCAGCCGCGCCTGATCCTTGGTCCAGGGCAGGCGGCTGATCCCGCGCCGCTTGACTTCGCCCATCAAGGCCCGTGTGACCGCGTCGGGGTCCGGATCCTGGATCGGCCGGGCCTCCAGTTCCACCGCCTTGTAACGGGTGACACGGCGGGCCCGCATTGCGCCCTCCGGTGTCAGCTGGACCACATCTTCAGTGAGGATATCTCCGGCAAACAGGTCTTCGATTTCGGCCATGGTCAAGGGCGCGCCCAACTGGATGCGGCCGCTGGCGGCCTTCCCTTGAATGTCGGCAACCGTCATGAAGGCGGCAGCGGCAAGCGGATGACCAGGCTCCAGGTCCGCGCCCCGTCCATTGGCAAGGCGGAAACGGCCGGTCTGGCCGCGCGCCTGCGCAACCCGGTCCGGATAGGCAAGCGCCAGAAGATATCCGGCGCTTTCGGTCTCGAGCTGCTTGGCTCCGCCGCCTGCGGAGGCGAGCCAGCGGCTGGCCAGTGCCTTGCCGTCCTTCGCGCGCTGGCTGGTGTCGCGCTCAAGGGTCTGCAGCCTGACCCGCATGTCCTGATCACGCCCGCCAAGGCCGGGCTCGCTGATGATGAGGGCCATGAGGGCAGCGGTGTACCCCTGACCGCTCGCTGCCGCCTCCAGCACCATATGGCTGAGACGCGGGTGAAGCGGCAGGCGCGCAAGCGCCTTGCCGGGCCCGGTCAGCCGGCCCTCCTTGTCGAGGGCGTGCAAGTCTGTCAGCAGCGCTTTGGCCTCGGTCCAGGCGGCTCTGGGCGGCTGGTCCGGAAACGGAAGATCCTCCGGGTCGAACGTGCCCCAGGCGGCCAGATCCAGAACAAGCCCCGTCAGATCGGCTTCCAGGATTTCCGGGGCTTCGGCGGCTGGCAAGGCCGCGGTCTGCGCCGCGTCCCAGAGCCGGTAGCACACGCCTGCTTCCGTCCGTCCGGCCCGGCCTCGGCGCTGGTCCGCCGATGCCCGTGACACGCGCACGGTCTCCAGCCGGGTCAATCCGGTCTGGGGTTCGAATTTCGGTACGCGCGCCAGCCCGCAATCAATGACAACCCGCACCCCCTCGATTGTGAGCGATGTCTGCGCAATGGAGGTTGCCAGCACGATCTTGCGGCTGCCCGGATCTGCCGGGCGGATCGCTGCGTCCTGGGCCTTGCCGTCAAGGCCGCCATAAAGCGGGGCCACCTGGCAATCTGCCGGAAGCGTTCCGGACAGCTGGTCCGCAACGCGTTTGATTTCCGCCTGCCCCGGCAGGAACACCAGAATGGATCCGGTTTCCATGCTCACTGCCTGGCGGATCGCACGCACCACCTGAGGCTCGATCCGTTCGTTGGCGGACCGGCCCAGATATTGTGTTTCAACCGGAAAACTGCGGCCTTTGCTTTCAAGGACCGGCGCGTTGCCGAGCCGTTCTGAGACGGCTGCGGCGTCCAGTGTGGCCGACATCGGCAAGAGCCGGAGATCCGGGCGCAGCGCCGATTGCACATCAAGGGCGAGTGCCAGTCCGAGGTCGCCATCGAGCGAGCGCTCATGAAACTCGTCAAAAAGGACCGCAGCCGCACCGCTCAATTCCGGATCGTCCAGAACAAGCCGCGTGAAAACGCCCTCGGTCACGACTTCAATCCGCGTCCGGGCACTCACCTTTTTGTCCATGCGGACGCGGTAGCCCACGGTCTCTCCGGGTTTTTCGCCAAGTTCAAAGGCCATGCGCCGGGCTGCGGCCCGTGCGGCAAGCCGACGGGGTTCCAGCACAAGGATCTTGCCGTCCTGCCGCCAGCTGGCACTCAAAAGGGCAAGGGGAACGCGGGTCGTCTTGCCAGCGCCGGGCTCAGCCACAAGGACTGCGTTGGAAGAGGTCTCCAACGCTGCCAGCAGCGGCTCCAGCACGCCATCGATCGGAAGCTCGGTCTTGAACGGGCACAGGTCTGGCATTGTAATCGCGGATCAGCCGGAGAGGGCGGCAGCAGCGCCGGACCATTGGCGTCCGGCAAGCTCGACGGCAAACTCTTCCGGCGCGCGCGCGAAGGAGGCAAGACCCTCAAGGGCGGGGTCCGGATGCCGGACGATGAAGGTCGGTATCTTGGCCATCAGCGCATTATGGGGGGCTTTGGCCTCGAACGCCTTGCGGAAATTGCCGTCGGTCAAAAACGGGTCGATGCGCGGTGTTACACCGCCGGTGAGGTAAACCCCGCCACGAGCAAAGACCGTGAGCGCGAAATCGCCGGCGACCCGGCCAAGGCTGCGGGCAAACACCTCTAGGGTCTTGACGGCCACCGGGTCATTGTCCTCAGCGGCCATGGTCACGCTTGCCGGGGTGTCCAGCTGGCTGTCGCGCTGCATCCAATTGGCAACGCCGTGCGCAAGGCGCGGCAGGCCGGTGCCGCTCAAAAGCTGCTCGGCGCCGAGGCGGCCGCCATAAAACTCGATATGCGGCCAGATCTCGTAGTCTTCGGCTGTGACCGGCCCCAGCTCAACGTGACCGCCTTCACCCGGCACCGGCACCCAGGTGCTGGCCGCGCGGATCATGGCTGCAGCGCCGAGACCGGTTCCAGGGCCCAGCACGAACTTTGTGCTGTCAGGGCGCGCCGTGCCCTGGCCGATTTGTTCGATATCGCTGCCCTGATACCCGGGCAGCGCGAGCGCCTGCGCCTCGAAATCATTGAGCACGATGACCTGTTCCAGCTGGAGACCGGAAATCATCTTCAAGGGCTCGATGACCCAGGCAGCATTGGTCAACGGGATGACATCGCCTGAGACAGGGCCGGCGACGGCAATAATGGCCGTGCGGGGCTTGGTACCGGAGCCTGAATGCAAGACGGAGCGGATGGCGTCGCTGATCCCGCTGTGATCGGCCGTTGCGGTCTTGCCGCACATGCGTGTCGGTGAGGACGGGCTATCGACAAGGGCAAAACGGGCATTGGTTCCGCCGATATCGGCAACGAGAACCGGATAGGAGAATTTCTGGTGTGTCTTCAACATGCTCATGAAGCAATAGTACCCACTTCCGGCGTCGTCGAGGTGGTGGACAGGCCAATGAGGCGGGCCGAGCGCAGAAGAATGTCTGCGGTGGCCGGGTTCAAGGCCATCGGCATATCGTAGACAAGTGCGAGGCGCATCAAAGCCTTCACATCCACATCATGGGGCATTGGGGACAACGGATCGACAAAGAAGAAAAGACCCTGAAGGCGGCCTTCCGCAATCATTGCGCCGATCTGCTGGTCACCGCCCAGCGGGCCGCTTTTCAGGCGCGTAATTGAAAGGGACGGGCAGGCTTCTTGAATGCGGCCGCCGGTTGTTCCGGTGCAAACGAGCTGAAAGGCCGCGAGCTTTTCCTGATGCTTTTTTGCGAAGTCGACCATTAAGTCTTTCTTGGCATCATGCGCGACGAGGGCGAGCGTCGGTTCTGCAGCCATTGACTGTCATCCTTTGTACGAAACTTTTGCGGCGGGACATGGTTTATCGGCAAACGGCAGCTGGCGCAAAGAAAGATGCAACCTATTGGAATAATTTGCAGGCTTAAAAGCGCGCCGGGCCCAAAAAAAGGCCGCGCCTTGATGGGGAAGGCGCGGCGGAAAAACGGAGAGACGTGGCGTTATTAATCGAACAGGCTGCACCGGATGGGATCACGGTTTGAGACCGTTTGAAGGAAGGATTCAGGCTTTGGCATCTCGATCCCCGCAATCTCCATCACCAGCTTCATCCGGATCGCATCGGCAAAGCCCTCCTTCGACCGCACGGGGATCGCGAAGGAGCCTGGCCCGCCAATCACGCAATCTTCGTAATAGTGATCGAGGTTCAGCATGGCCTGCCAGGTGTTCTTGTTCGACTTCATCATCAGCGGCAGGCCATTGATCGTCACGCCAGACGCGATCATCTTGTCGCGGACCTTGGTGACCGACCCGCCCTGATTGTTTGGGCCATCGCCGGAAATATCGATGACCTGACGCAGCCCGGTGTATTGATTGTTCTGGACAAGATGGACGGAGCGCTCCAGCGCGGAGCTGATGGAGGTGCGCTGGACCTGCCGGAGCGGGGCCTCTGCAATCATGGATGCGAAATGGGCGGCCGTTTGCGCGTCCTGTATGACGGTCCAGTCCGCAACAACAAAATGCTCATCGACGCCGCCCCATTCCATGTAGGTCACCGCGATGCGGCCGATCGGGCCAGCCTGGATCGCGTCCAGAAACTCGCGGGACGTTAGCGCCGCCACATAGCCCGCGCGCTGGATTTCCTGTTCTTCCGTATCCATGGATTGCGAAATGTCCACGGCGAGAACAAGCTCGACGTCGACTTCGTTCGCGGGGTCATAGCTGTAGGAGGTTGAGGCCTGCGTAGGACTGGTCAGTACCTTTGCGGCAGCGGGGGCGGCAAGAAAAGTAGCCGCAGCTATCAGTGACAGCAAAAAGCGCGCTGTCTTCGCACAGTGTTTTGTTATTTCGAGACGCATGGTTTTCTCCGCATTATGGCCATACGGCCGGATTGCCACGTCTCCCCATTTTTATTTTGTTATTGAATTTCTTATCTTTTCGTTCCTCGTCATTCCTACTTAGGTACTTGCATCTAGTGCCGGAGGCTCAAACGATTACTTTGCAAGCCATGTGCCAAAAGTACCCAGATTCAATTTAACTGGCAAAATCAAATACGCACAGAGTGCATTTATTCCACAGATAGGAAATAACTGCCGGATTGGTAGGCAGAAAATGCCTGTGCGCGTCACAATTCTGTCACGAGAGGGTAAAAACTGCCGGGTAGAAGATTTGGCGTGACGGCAATGGATTTGCTCAGTTTCGCGGCAATCTGCTGCTTTTTTGTCAGTTTTTTTTGTTGACCTTCTCGTGTGTCCTCGGCATGATTTGAAGAAATTCTCAGGCCTTGAAGATTTTTTCGTGGAGGTTTTTGCCCGGTAGGATCTTCGAGCCCTGACAGTAATAACGATGTCCGGCCGCAATCAGCAGGCCGGTGCCACTGCCGGGAGGGAAGAGGGCCCGGCCGGCTCGGAGGGGAAGGCATCGACGCAAGATGAGTGTGCGTGACGACGACGGAACATCCTTCATGGCGATTAGGGCGGCCTGGCTGTCCTTTGTCGGCGGACGGACGCAAGGTGAAATCGCCTCCCAGCTGGGTGTGTCCCCGGCGAAGGTTCACCGGTTGATCGCACATGCCCAGAAATCCGGTTATGTGAAGTTTCAGGTCGACGGGCGCCCGATGGAGTGCCTGGAGCTGGAGAAGGGGCTAACCGCCGGGTTTGCCTTGAAGAATTGCATCATTGCACCTGATCTGGGTGGCCGCGATGATGACAGCGCCTTGCGTGCGGTGGCCGTGTCCGCCGCGCAGTTTCTCACCGGATTGCTGAGCGGGTCGAGTGTGGCGCGTCTTGGCGTGGGCATGGGCCGTACGCTGACGGCCGCTGTGGAGGCCTTGCCGAAAATCGCCCGCCCGGATCTGGAGATCATGTCCATCTGCGGATCGCTGACCCGGACCCTTGCAGCCAACCCTTACGACATTGTGCAGAAGATGCAGGAGCGGACCGGCGGGATCGGCTACTACCTGCCCGTTCCCTATTTCGCCGAAAGCCAGGCCGAAAAGGAAACGTTCCTGAACCAGAGAAGCGTCCAGGACCTGATGGTCCGTGCCGGCAAGTCGGATGCGTTTTTGATCGGCATCGGGTCGGTCGAAAACGAAGGGCACCTGGTTCAGCGCGGCATGATTTCAAAGGCCGAGCAGGAAGATCTGATTTCACGCAAAGCGGTCTGTGATCTGATGGGCCGTTTTTTGACATTGGATGGCCAATTGGCACCGGATCCGCTCGGCGACAGCGCCGTCGGACTGCATTTCGATGAGGTGCGCGGGGCCAGAGTGATTGCGCTGGTGGGCGGAGAAAGCAAGGTGGATGCAACCCTTGCGGCTTTGCGTACTGGTGTCATTACCGACCTTGTCGCCGATGAAGCCCTTGCCAGGGCTCTGACGGACAAGGCCGGACTACAACTGGCACAGTCAGCATGATGCGGCTGTGCCACGAGGGGAAACGGGTTGCGCACCACGCAGCCCCTGTATGTCGGAGGACATCTAAGTGAAGAAGTTTCTAGCCATCACTACGGCGCTTGCAGGTCTTGCATTCTCGGTCGCAGGTGCATCAGCCGAGACAAAACCTGCAGTCCTTTATGATCTGGGCGGACGGTTCGACAAGTCGTTCAACGAAGCTGCCTACACCGGTGCAGAGCGTTTCAAGGAAGACTACGGCATCGAATACCGTGACTTTGAAATCCAAAACGACAGCCAGCGCGAGCAGGCGCTCCGCAACTTCGCAAAGCGCGGCATGAACCCGATCGTCGCCATCGGCTTCTCCCAGGCCAACGCGGTTGAGAAAGTGGCGCAGGAGTTCCCCGACACCCAATTTGCAATCGTCGACATGGTTGTCGACCTGCCGAACGTCCGCTCGATCCTGTTCAAGGAGCATGAAGGCTCCTACATCGTCGGCATGCTGGCTGCCATGGCTAGTGAAACCGGCAAGGTCGGCTTTGTCGGCGGTATGGATATCCCGCTGATCAGCAAGTTCTCCTGCGGCTACAAGCAGGGCGTCAAGGCCGTCAATGCGGATGCGGAAATCTTCGAAAACATGACCGGCACCACCGGTGCGGCCTGGAACGACCCGGTCAAGGGCGGTGAGCTTGCCAAGTCGCAATTCGACCGCGGTGCGGACGTTGTCTACCATGCTGCCGGCGGTACCGGCATCGGCGTGCTTCAGGCAGCAGCGGATGCGGGCAAGCTCGGCATCGGCGTTGATTCCAACCAGAACGCCCTGCATCCGGGATCCGTTCTGTCTTCCATGCTGAAGCGTGTCGACATCGCCGTCTACCAGGCATTCGAAGATGCCGAGAACGATTCCTGGTCCTCCGGCTTTGATGTTCTTGGCCTGAAAGAGGGCGGCGTCGACTGGGCGCTTGATGAGAACAATGCGGAACTGGTGAACGATGAAATGAAAGCGGCCGTCGAAGAAGCGACCCAGAAAATCATTTCCGGCGAGATCATGGTTCATGACTACATGTCCGATCAGTCCTGCCCGTTCTAAGCAGTCTGCCTATGGCCTTCGCGCATCCGCGCGGAGGCCCTTTCCAATGTCGAGTGAGATAGCTGATCTGAAGATCGGGGGGCTCATGTCCGGTTCCATTTCGAAGTGGCTCTTGGCCGCAATAACGTTTGGCTTGCTGACGGCATCTGTGCATGCGCGGCCGGCCATCGTTTATTCCGTTGGCGGGAAGTATGACGGGTCCTTCAATGAGAGCGCCTTTACCGGGGTGAAGCGCTTCCAGGAGGAGACCGGGGTTTCCGTGAAGGAATTCGAGCTGGAGCGGGATGCGCAGAGCCTGCAGGCATTGCGGTCCTTTGCCGGACGCGGGGACGAGCCTGTTGTCGCCATCGGGTTCAATCAGGCGAACGCCCTTGCGCAGGTCGCGCCGGAGTTCCCGGATACGAATTTCGCCATCATCGATATGGTGGTCGATCAGCCCAATGTCCGCTCTTACGTGTTCAAGGAACATGAGGGGGCGTATATCGCCGGGCTGCTCGCGGCCATGGCCTCCAAATCCGGAACAATCGGTTTTGTCGGCGGGATGGATATTCCCATCATTCAGCGGTTTTTGTGCGGCTACAAGCAAGGCGCGCGGGCGGCAAACCCGGATATCGAGGTTCTGTCCAACATGACAGGGACCACACCCATGGCCTTTGCCGATCCGGTGCGCGGCGCTGAGTTGGCGGCTGCCCAGATCGGGCGCGGCGCGGACGTCATCATTCAGGCCGCCGGCGGGACCGGCATAGGTGTTCTGCAGGCCGCGGCGGACAAGGGAATTCTCGGGATCGGCACGGACAGCAACCAGAACGGATTGCATCCGGGCCAGGTTCTGACATCGATCCGCAAGCGGGTCGACACTGCTGTCTATGACAGCTTCACGGCGGCGGAGGCCGGAACGTTCGAGCCGGGCCTCAAGGTTCTCGGTCTAGCCGAGGGCGGCATGGACTGGGTTCTGGATGCCAATAATGCCGATCTGATTACCGGGCTGATGAAAACCGCTGCGGAGACTGCCGTTGCCGGCATTTCCGATGGCACGGTCACGGTCCACGATGTCGTCATGGATGGAGCGTGCCCGTTCTGACGGGCGGACGCTGCTGATAGGGGCAAACGATAATGACAATGACAAAGTGTCAGGCTTGGGGGAGCGCATGACCGGAACGGCTGCGATCGAACTGAAAAACATAAACAAGAGCTTCGGCCCGGTTCACGCCAACAAGAACATCGATCTTGTGGTGAAAAAAGGGTCGATCCACGGGATCATCGGCGAGAACGGGGCCGGAAAATCGACCCTGATGTCCATCCTCTACGGCTTTTATCAGGCCGACAACGGGGACATCCTGGTGGATGGCAAGAAAGTTACGATCCCCGATTCCAAGGCCGCCATCGCCATGGGCATCGGCATGGTCCACCAGCACTTCATGCTGGTCGACAATTTCTCTGTGCTTGAGAACGTGGTTCTGGGCGCTGAGGACAGTGCGATGCTGGCCGGGGGACTGTCGCGGGCCCGAACCGAACTCAAACGGCTTGAGGAAGAATACGAACTGCGCGTCGACCCGGATACCCTGATCCAGGATCTGCCGGTCGGACTGCAGCAGCGCGTGGAGATCCTGAAGGCCCTTTATAGAAGTGCGGAAGTCCTTATTCTGGATGAGCCGACCGGGGTTTTGACGCCTGCCGAGGCCGACCACCTTTTCAAGATCCTCGAAGTCTTGAAAAACGAAGGCAAGACGGTCCTTCTGATCACACACAAGCTGCGTGAAATCATGGCCGCGACCGACACGGTTTCGGTGATGCGGCGCGGGGAGATGGTCGCAACGGTTGCCACCGCCGACACGTCCATGGCGCAGCTTGCCGAGCTGATGGTGGGGCGCAGTGTGTTGTTGCGGGTCGACAAGAAACCTGCCGAACCGAAAGCCCCCGTTCTGGAGGTCGACAATCTGACCGTGACCGACAGCCGGGGCGTTCAGGTGGTCAAGGATGTTTCGTTCAATGTGCGGGCTGGAGAGATCGTCGGGATCGCCGGCGTGTCCGGGAACGGCCAGTCGGAATTGATGGAAACGCTTGCCGGGATCCGCAGGGCAACGCGCGGATCCATGAAGATCAACGGCGAAACCATCGACATGGGCTCAAGCACGCTGGATGCGGCGGATATGCGGGCCAAGAACATGGGGCATGTGCCGGAAGACCGGCACCGCATGGGGCTGATCAACAGCTTCTCAGAATACGAGAATTCGATCCTCGGCTATCACCGGGATCCTGCCTATTCCAACGGGCTGTTTCTGGATCTTGGCGCGATCAAGAAAAACGCGGTTGGCGAGATCGAGAAATACGATATCCGGCCCCCCAACCCCATGCTGAAAACCGCCAGCTTTTCGGGCGGCAACCAGCAGAAGATCGTGCTTGCCCGCGAAATCGAGCGGGACCCGGAGGTCCTGCTTGTGGGGCAGCCAACGCGCGGTGTCGATATCGGCGCCATTGAGTTCATTCACCGCCGCATTGTGGAACTGCGCGATGCGGGCAAGGGCATTCTGCTTGTCTCCGTTGAACTGGATGAGATCCGGGCGCTGTCCGACCGGGTGCTGATCATGTTCGACGGAAAGATCGTCGGCGAGCGTGGTGAAAATGCCGACGAAGGGGAGCTTGGCTTGCTGATGGCCGGTGTGGAAGACAAAAAGAACGCCGTTGAAGGAGACGCCCGATGACAGCTGGTCAGTTGCCACGTTGGGTCGATCTCGGCCTGATCCCGTTTTTGAACCTTGCCGCCGCGTTTCTGGTCTCGGGCCTCGTCGTTCTTCTGATCGGCGAGAACCCGCTGAACGCGGTCTACTATCTCCTTCTGGGGTCCGTCGGCTCCGTGGAAGGGTTCGGGTACACGCTGTTTTATGCCACCAACTTCATCTTTACCGGTCTTGCGGTCGCGGTGGCTTTCCATGCCGGTCTGTTCAATATCGGCGGGGAAGGACAGGCCTACATAGGCGGCCTTGGCGTTGCCTTTGCCTGCCTGGCGCTCGATCAGTACGTGCCTTGGTATGTAACGCTGCCATTTGCCGTGGTTGGCTCCGCCATCATGGGCGCGGCCTGGGCCCTTATTCCCGGCTGGCTGCAGGCGGCCCGGGGCAGCCACGTGGTTATCACCACGATCATGTTCAACTTCATCGCTGCCGCCCTGATGGGGTATCTGCTCAACAGTGTCATGAAAAAGCCCGGGTCCATGCAGCTGGAAACCCGGACCTTCGAGGATGGCGGGCGCTTACCGTTCCTGAACGACATCTTTCCGTCTGCCGGGTTCGGGTTCGCGCCGGTCAATCTCTCGTTGTTTATCGCCTTGATCGCCTGCGGGCTCGTTTGGCTCCTGATCTGGCGGACCAAGCTCGGATTTGAAATCCGGTCTTTCGGCGCCAATGCGACCGCTGCCGTTTATGCCGGCATTTCGCCGGTCCGGATCACGGTGATCACCATGCTCATCTCCGGTGGTCTTGCCGGCATGATGGCGATCAACGAAATCATGGGATCGCAGCACCGTCTCCTGACCGACTTCGTCACGGGGTACGGCTTCGTCGGCATCGCCGTTGCACTGATGGGCCGGGCCCATCCGGTCGGGATTATCCTGGCGGCGATCCTGTTCGGCATGCTCTACCAGGGCGGAGCCGAGCTTTCCTTTGAAATGCCGAGCATCACCCGGGACATGATCATCGTCATCCAGGGTCTTGTGATCCTGTTTGCAGGGGCGCTGGAATACATGTTCCGGCCCGCTTTGATCCGGATGTTCGCGCCATCACGGCCGGTATCGGCATAGGAGGGGCTGGATATGTTTGAGATGTATTTCCAAGAGCTGATCTTGACCCTCGATTCAACCCTGCGGCTTGCCACGCCCTTGCTGCTGGCGTGTCTGGCGGGGCTTTATTCGGAGCGGTCCGGGATCGTCGATATCGGCCTGGAAGGCAAGATGCTCGGCGCTGCCTTCGGGGCCGGTGCCGTTGCATATGTCACCGGCAATGCCTTCCTGGGGCTCGCCGGAGGGATTGTTGTGTCCGTGGGGCTTGCGCTTCTGCATGGCTTTGCCTCGATCACCAACCGCGGCAACCAGATCGTCTCAGGGGTTGCCATAAACTTCCTGGCAGCCGGTCTGACCGTGCTTTTGGGCCAGTACTGGTTCAGCCAGGGCGGACGGACGCCCTCGCTGCCGCAAGGCGGCCGGTTCCTGGACATCACCTTCCCGTTTGCGGAGGAGATCCGGGACATTCCCTATCTGGGACCGGTTTATTCGGATCTCCTGTCCGGCCACAACCTGCTGGTCTATGTCGCCTTCCTCGCGGTTCCCCTCACCTGGTGGGTGCTGTACCGGACCCGGTTTGGCCTGCACCTGCGCGCGGTCGGTGAAAACCCGGCGGCTGTCGATACAGCCGGTATCTCGGTCACCTGGCTGCGCTACCGCGCTGTCATTGCCTGCGGGTTCTTCTGTGGTCTTGCCGGAAGCGCGCTCTCCATTGCGCTCGCCTCCGGGTTCATCAAGGACATGACGGCCGGCAAGGGCTTTATCGCGCTCGCCGCGCTGATTTTCGCCAAGTGGAAGCCGGTCAACGCCATGCTGGCTTGCCTGCTTTTCGGCTTCCTGGATGCATTTGCCCTGCGCCAGCAAGGCAAGGAGCTTCCGCTGATCGGGGAGGTGCCGAGCCAGTTCTTCCAGGCTCTGCCGTATATTCTCACCGTCATCCTGCTCGCCGGCTTTATCGGTAAGGCGATCCCGCCCAAGGCAGCCGGTGTCCCGTATCTGAAGGAGCGGACATGAGCGACTTGAACAGTCTCTTTGAAGCCGCCAAGGCGGTGCGCGAAAAAGCCTACGCGCCCTATTCCAACTTCCTTGTGGGCGCGGCGCTGCGCACGCCGGATGGCACGGTTTTTACCGGATGCAACGTTGAAAACGCGTCCTACCCGGTAAGTGTCTGTGCCGAGGGCGGTGCGGTTGGTGCCATGATTGCCGCCGGACACACCAAGATCGCGGAAGCGGTCGTGGTCGGGGATGCTGCGCTTTGCACGCCCTGCGGCATGTGCCGCCAGCGCTTGAAAGAATTCGCGACGAACGACCTTGTCGTCCATGTCGCTGACCTGAATGGCATCCGCCGCAGCTTCACCATGGATGAGCTGTTGCCTGCCGCCTTTGAACTTGAAGACAAAAAGGACTGACCCACGATGAGTGGTTATGGCCGTGAATGCGCGGAAATCGTCCGCGCCGCCCGTTCTGGTTCCTACAAGATCGGCATGATCCTGGGCTCGGGCCTGGGAGCTTTGGCGGAAGAAGTCGAAGATCCGGTGCGGATTCCCTATTCCCATCTGACCGAGTTTCCGGTGTCCACCGTGACCTCGCACTCCAGCGAACTTGTCGCCGGGACGCTCGCCGGTGTTCCGGTCGTGATCCTGTCCGGCCGGGCGCACTACTATGAAGGCGGCGATCCGACCGTGATGCGCACGCCGGTCGAGACCCTGAAGGAACTCGGTTGCGAGATCCTGCTGGCAACCAATGCGGCTGGCTCCCTGCGCACGGAAGTTGCGCCCGGGTCGCCGATGCTGATCTCCGATCATATCAACTGGTCCGGCATGAACCCCCTCATCGGCGAGGAAGACGAGAAGCGTTTCCTCGACATGAGCACGGCCTACGACCCGCAACTGCGCGAGGCCATGAAGAAGGTTGCCGAAGAGACAGGCGATCCGATTGCCGAGGGGGTTTACATGTGGTTCTCCGGCCCGTCTTTCGAAACGCCGGCCGAGATCCGGATGGCGAAGACGCTTGGGGCCGATGCGGTCGGAATGTCGACCGTGCCGGAGGTCATCATGGCGCGGTTTGTCGGCATGCGCGTGGCCGCCATGTCGATCATCACCAACTATGGAGCGGGCATGCAGACCCATGCCTTGTCCCATGACGAAACCAAAGCCGTCGCCCTTCAGGGCATGGAACGGATGAAAGACCTTGTCCGTGCATTCGTGAAGGAGATCGGCCAATGAGCGATATGATCGAAACGGCCAAACGCGCCCTCGGGCTCGTCGACTTGACCAATCTCAATGATGATTGCACCGCTGAGGACATCACCAGCCTGACCGCACGCACCGTGACCGACCACGGGTCCGTTGCCGCGGTTTGTGTGTGGCCGCGCTTTGTGGCGCAGGCCGTCAAGGAGCTGACCGGCACCGGGGTGAAGGTTGCCACCGTGGTCAACTTTCCAGATGGCGGCGAGGATACAGAGGCTGTTGTCGCCGAGACGCAAAAGGCGATTGCCGACGGGGCGGACGAGATCGATCTTGTGATGCCGTACAAGGCTTTCGCGTCCGGACGGAAGGGCTTTGCCGAAGAACAGATCATCCGCGTCAAAGCCGCGATCCCGGCGCCTGCCATCTTGAAGGTCATTCTGGAGACCGGTGAGATAAAGGATCCGCTGCTCATCCACGCGGCCTCGAACATCGCCATTGCTGCCGGGGCCGATTTCATCAAGACGTCAACCGGCAAGGTGTCCGTCAACGCCACCCTTGAGGCGGCGGAGATCATGCTGACGGCAATCGAGGAAGCCCGCCGCGAGGAAGCGGAACGCGTTATCGGCTTCAAGCCGGCCGGCGGTATCAAGACAACCGTGGATGCGGCAAGCTATCTGGAGCTTGCAGACCGCATCATGGGCCACAACTGGGTTTCCGCTTCCACGTTCCGCTTCGGCGCGAGCAGCCTTCTCGATGCGTTGATCGCGACCATCGAAGGCAAGGAAGCAACGGCAAAAGAAGGATACTAAAAATGCTGCCGCAGGAACTAATTCGAAAAAAACGCGACGGGGGATCGCTCACTGACGAAGAGATCGCCTTCTTCGTGAAGGGGCTGGCGGACGGCTCCGTGACCGAAGGACAGGTGTCTGCGCTTGCGATGGCGGTCTTTTTCAAGGGCTTGAGCGTTGACGAACGTGTCGCCCTGACCCTTGCCATGCGCGACAGCGGCGATGTGCTGGACTGGTCCGATGTTGATGCGCCGGTCTTGGACAAGCACTCGACCGGTGGCGTTGGCGACAACGTCTCCTTGATGCTGGCACCGGCTCTGGCTGCCTGCGGGGCCGCTGTTCCGATGATTTCAGGCCGTGGCCTCGGCCATACCGGTGGGACGCTGGACAAGTTCGACAGCATCCCCGGCTACAAGACCCAGCCCGACAACGCCCTGTTCCGCAAGGTGGTCAAGGAAGTTGGCTGTGCGGTGATTGGCCAGACCGGCAATCTTGCCCCGGCGGACAAGCGCTTTTACGCCATTCGCGATGTGACGGCGACGGTTGAGAGCATTGACCTTATCACCGCGTCGATCCTGTCGAAGAAGCTCGCGGCAGGTCTGCAGGGTCTCGTCCTCGATGTGAAGTGGGGAACCGGCGCTTTCATGGGCTCGCTCGACGAAGCGCGCGCCCTGGCAGAAAGCCTCGTGCTGGTGGCCAATGGCGCCAAGCTGAAGACAACGGCGCTCTTGACCGACATGAACGAGCCGCTTGCGTCCGCCGCCGGCAATGCCGTGGAGATGCAGAACGCGGTCGATTTCCTGAAAGGCACAGCCGTCGACAACCGCCTGTGGGATGTGACCGTCGCCCAGGGCGGTGAGCTTCTGGCCAGCGGCGGCCTTGCCGACACGGCCGAAGCCGGTTGCGATATGATGCGGACCGCCTTTGAAAGCGGCCGGGCGGCTGAGAAATTCGCGCAGATGGTGCATGCACTTGGCGGCCCAACCGACTTTATGGACAAGCCGGAGCTCTATCTGTCGAAGGCGAATTTCGAGGCACCTGTTTATCCGTTTGAAGACGGTGTCGTGACCGGGATCGACGCCCGCGCGGTCGGTGTCGCCGTCGTTGCCCTGGGCGGTGGCCGGAAAGCGGCTGCAGACGTGATCGATCCGTCTGTCGGGTTCACGAGCCTTGCCGGTGTCGGAAACTCGGTCAATTCGGACAGTCCCTTGGCCATCGTGCATGCGCGGACCGAAGACGAGGCGGAAGCGGCGGCGATTGCCCTGCGCGATGCCTATTCGGTCGGGTCGGCAACCGATGTTGTTGACCGTCCAAGCGTTGTGGACCGCATCGCGCCTTAACAATGCCCCGCGCTGCTGGAACGAGCCAGCAGCGCCCTCCGGCGGGGTCGCCGGCAATAAATGAGAACAACAAGAGGAGATGCCCATGCCTCGCGCAATTCTGTGCGTCTTGGACAGTTTCGGTATCGGCGGCGCAAAAGACGCTGCAGCCTTCGGAGATGCCGGGTCCGACACGCTTGGCCATATCGCGCAACACTGTGCGAACGGTGAGGGAGACCGGGACGGCTTGCGCAACGGGTTGCTGTCGGTCCCGAATATGGACCGGCTGGGCCTGGGGGCTGCCGGACGGCTCTCCACGGGCAACGTTATTCCAGGGCTTTCCTTTGCGGGCGAACCGGAAGGGCTGTGGGGCTATGCAGCGGAAGTTTCCAACGGCAAGGACACACCGTCCGGGCACTGGGAAATCGCCGGTGTTCCGGTGCGTTTCGACTGGGGATACTTTCCTGAAACGATCCCGACCTTTCCGGATGAGCTGATCGAAAAGATCAGCGCAAAATGTGGGCTGGACGGCGTCCTCGGCAACAAGCATGCCTCTGGCACGGAGATCATTGCCGAACTGGGCGAAGAGCATGTGCGGACCGGCAAGCCGATCTTTTACACCTCGGCGGATTCCGTCATCCAGATTGCCGCCCATGAAGATCACTATGGGCTGGAGAAGCTATATGCCCTTTGTGAGGCCACCCGCGAGCTGGCCGATCCGTACAATATCGGGCGTGTGATTGCGCGCCCGTTTAAGGGGGAAACGTCGGCGGATTTCGAGCGGACGGCCAACCGGCGCGACTATTCCGTTCTGCCGCCCGAACCGACGCTGCTTGACCGGCTGACAGCGGATGGCCGGACGGTCTATGGCATCGGCAAGATTTCGGACATTTTTGCCCATCAGGGCGTTGCCAAGGTTTTGAAGGGCGCTGGAAACGATCAGCTCTTCGACAGGACTTTGGAAGCCATGGATATGGCCGGTGACGGCGACATGATTTTCGCCAATTTCATCGACTTCGACTCGCTCTACGGTCACCGGCGCGATGTACCGGGCTATGCGGCTGCGCTTGAGCATTTCGATCAGCGGCTGCCGGAGATGATCGGCAAGATGCGTCCGGGTGATCTCTTGATCCTGACGGCAGACCATGGCTGTGATCCGACGTGGCGCGGAACGGATCATACCCGTGAAAACGTTCCCGTGATTGGAACCGGACCGGGGATCGCCGCCAAAAGTATTGGCGGACGGACGACTTATGCTGATATTGGAGAAAGCATCGCCGACCATCTCGGCATTGCCATCGGACAACATGGTTCCAGTTTTCTCTGAATGATTGGGAAGCGCCTAAACATGACAGGTGGGACATGATCGAGACCCTCCCGGTTCCGAAGGTTGAACTCCACTGTCACATCGAGGGCGCCGCGCCGCCGAGCCTCGTTACCCGTTTGGCCGGCCAGCAAGGCGTCGACATTTCGGGTCTGCTGGACGAGAAGGGCAAATACGCCTGGACCGACTTCACCAGCTTCCTGAAGGCGTATGATCTGGCCAGCAGTGTCTTCAAGACACCTGCGGATTATGCGCTTCTGGCGGAAACCTATTTCCGGATGCTCGCGGCGGAAGGCGCGATCTACGGCGAGATCTTCATTTCGCCCGATCACGCCCAGGCGGCTGGCTTGTCCTACCGGTCCTATGTGGACGGTTTGGCGGCGGGCATGGAACGCGCCAAGATGGATACGGCCATTGAAGGCCGCATGATTGCCATCGGTGTCCGGCACTTTGGCTCCGCTGCTGTGGAAAAAGTGGCAAAAGAGGTCATCGGCAATCCGCACCCGCTCGTGACCGGGTTCGGGCTTGCCGGTGATGAACGGTCAGGCCATCCGGCCAATTTTTCAAAAGCCTTCCGGATGGCGGCCGAAGCGGGCCTGGGTACGACGGCGCATGCTGGAGAATTCGGCGGCCCTGACAGCGTTGTCGCGGCTCTGGAGTTCTTGCGGGTTTCAAGGCTGGGCCATGGGGTAAAGGCGATTGAAGACCCTGACCTTGTCAAACGGCTGATTGATGAGGACATCGTCTTGGAAGTGTGTCCGGGCTCCAACATCTCTTTGGGCGTCTACACCCATTTGCGGTTCCACCCGGTGAACATTTTGCGCAAGGAGGGCGTGAAGATTACGCTGAACTCCGACGACCCGCCCTTTTTCGGAACAACGCTTGGCAAGGAATATGCCTCTGTTGCCGAGACATTCGGCTTGAGCCACGAGGACCAGCTAGAGGTGACCCGCACCGCAATCGAGGCGGCCTTCTGCGACGAGGCGACCAAGAACCGTCTTCTCGTCCGTCTGGACAGCGCCCGTCAGAACGCTGGTTCATAAATCTGTAAGTGTTTACTAAGTGCCGTCCGGCACAAGGGAATGTCCGCAATGAATGCAATATCCGCGCTTGATTACTTTGCGCTTGCCCGGGTCCGGTCAGAGGCCGCAATCCTTCTGGACAAGGCGGCGGCCGGTCAGCTGCGCCATGTTGCTGTGGATCTTTCCAAATTCGGCGATGCCATGGTCACTGTTTTGGAGACTACCAAGGAAAATTACCCCGACCTTCAAATCCCACCCTACGGGCTTTGGCGGGAGTTCGAAACCGGGGGCTATGACCGGTGGTCCGCCCTGGCCGGCGCCCGCCAGTTTGAGACCGCGCATGACATGCTTTTGTCCGCCGCCGATCTGGTCGTGCTGGCAGCCGTCATGCAAACCGTCACGCCCGCCGGCTGGGTGTTTGTCGATCCGTTGACACAGACCAAAGCGAACGGCCGGACAGCATCTTGCCTTGCCGCGTTTCACATGTTTGCCGCAGGGTCGTTCTCCAACGCCATGAGCGATCCTTACCGGGTGGATGCGGACAGTTTGATCGCACTGGACAGTCCCGAGCTTGCCGCTGGACTGCAATGGGATGCGGACCAGTCGGCAGACCTTCTGGAACAGATGCGCAAGCACTTGAAGCGGTTCGGCGAAGCCATGTCGGTCCGCCCGGACCTTTGCACCGAAGACGATGTGACCCGGGCCGGCCTGATGGTGCTTGGCAAGGTGCGCGAGGCAGGTGGTTCCGTGGATCTGAGCAGTGTTCTTGAGACGCTGATGGAGGTTCTGGCGCCGGTCTGGACCGGGGGCGCATCTGTCGGCGACGTCGGTCTTGGAGACAGTTTCGAACACAGCGTGCCACAATCCGATACTCCGGGAGCGATCGTCCCGTTTCATCTTGCGGCCCAGGAAATGGCCTATTCCCTTGTCGAGCCCTTGGCGTGGGCGGGGTTGGAAGCGGAGGGTCTGGAGCAACTCACGGCACCTGCCGATGACCGTCATGCCGCCTTGTTTGTGCGCACCGGTGTCTTGAATTTTACAACGGCTGATCAGAGCCTTGATCCAATCGATGCGCGGGACCGCATGGTGGAAATCAGGGCCGTGAGTGCCGCATTGGCGGAGCGTCTTGCGGATCATCTGCGCGCTGAACTGGATGTTGCAGCTGGCCAGTTGCCGCTGACCTGCATTTTGGAAGGCGGTACCAGCCGCGCAGGGGTATCCGCTTTGAAAAAAAACGGTCAGGAAACCACGAAACTGCAGGAATTGCTGAACCCGGGGGCTGTTTTTTGGTTGCCGTTCGGGGCATAGGTCCTGAACATAAACAAATTCGTCGAACAGGTTCCGGCAACGGGCCAGTGCACAAGAGAGGCAGATATGTCCGGAGCAAATGTCATCAGCCACCCTTTGGTTCAGCACAAGCTGACCATCATGCGCGACAAGGGAACGTCGACCCAGGGGTTCCGGCGGCTCTTGCGGGAGATCTCCACTCTGCTGTGTTACGAAGTAACCCGGGACTTGCCTCTCGCCCACCAGACCATTGAGACGCCGCTGGAAGAGATGCAAGCGCCGACTCTGGCTGGAAAGAAGCTTGTCTTTGCATCGGTCCTGCGGGCTGGTAATGGTCTTTTGGAAGGCATGCTCGACCTCGTTCCGTCTGCGCGCGTGGCGCATGTCGGTCTTTACCGCGATCCGGAGACCCTCATGCCGGTCGAGTATTACTTCAAGGCCCCTGAAGACCTGAATGAGCGGCTGGTGATTGTGGTCGATCCGATGCTGGCAACGGCCAATTCCGCGATTGCAGCTATCCAGAAACTCAAGGAACGCAGCGCGAACAATATCCGCTTCCTGTGTCTTCTGGCAGCTCCCGAAGGTGTCGCCAAATTCAACGAAGCGCATCCGGACGTGCCGATCTACACGGCCTCGATTGATCGCAAGCTGAATGAAAAGGGCTACATCGTACCCGGTCTCGGCGACGCGGGTGACCGGATGTACGGCACGAAATAAGTCGGTGCTGGTCTCGTAAAAAGCGCGGTGCTGCGGCTCCGCGCTTTTTTGTTTGCGAAATGGGTCAGACACCCTAACGTTGGAGCAAATGGGGGCGTCATGATTACGGTTTTTGGCTCGATCAATCTGGATTTGGTTGTGGCCCTGCCGCGTTTGCCGAAGGCGGGGGAGACGGTCAGCGGGCCGGACCATCAATTGTTCGCAGGGGGCAAAGGGGCCAATCAGGCCCTTGCTGCGCGGCGTGCGGGCGCCTCCGTCAAGATGGTCGGGGCTGTGGGAACGGATGCGTTTGCCGCGCTGGCCATCGGGAACATGGAAGATGCCGGTGTGGACCTTGCAAGTGTCCGCACGCTCGACGGGGCAACCGGCCTTGCCTTCATCGGGATCGACCCGGATGGCGAAAACCAGATCATGGTGGCGAGCGGCGCAAACCACCGGGTTGAGGCCAAGTGGCTGGGTTTGTCGTTGGCGGCCAGCCGGATCTTGCTGCTTCAGGGGGAAGTCCCATTCCCGGAAATCCGCAAGGCAATGCAGTTGGCGCAAGATTCCGGGGCAGAGGTCATCTGGAACCTGGCGCCTGTGCCTGACGACGATATCAAAGCCGCGCTTGCAACGGTCAATACGTTGATTGTCAACGAGACGGAAGCTGCTGAAATTGCCCGCAAGCTCGCAATCGATCCGGGATTGGAAGCATTTCTGGACTACATGGTCTCGCCAGCCCGGAAGGTCGTGGTCACTCTCGGTTCGAAAGGAGTGGTGGCAGCCAGCCATGAGGACCGTTACAGGATTGCATCGCCGAAGATAGAGGCCGTGGATACCACCGGCGCCGGGGACGCCTTTTGCGGTGCATTCGCTGCAGCTGCGGACGCAGGCACGACGTTCGAACGTGCCTTGAAGGCCGGTGTTGCCGCCGGTACCCTGGCGTGCACCGTCACGGGGGCCCAGTCCAGCGCGCCGATGAAAGCGGAGATTGAACGCCTGGCCGATCAAATCACGGCGGCGGACTTTACGGCATCCTAAGGAACAGATGATACGTCCTGGCCTGGATCAGCGGGCGGTAAATCGGATCCGGTTGACCGCCTAAAGCTGATGATTGTGGAGTGACCAGGCATCTTTGGGCGTTTTTTGACAGAGCGCCCGGTGCTCTAGCGGGCGCGGTACATGCGCGAGAGGCTTTGTTTCAGATCGCGTTCCAGCATGATGTGATTATGAAGCAGAAGATGGCTGGTGCTTGCATTTTGCTGATGGTCGGTCCGCGCAACTGAAGGGACAGGCGGCCTCAGGATTTGGGTGACCCGCGCGAGGAATTTACATGTGGCGTTTCATTGTCATCTTTCTTTTCTGTGCCGCTCTGGCGCCGCTCGTGCCTTACCTAGCCGACCGTTATGTTGCTCCGGAAGCGCCGCAGGGAGACCAGAATGGCCGGACGTCAACCTCCGTCGACCGGACCCATCGCATTCCCGTAAGCCGGAACGGGCAGTACTTCGCCACGGCCTTGTTGAACGGCCGGCGGTATGAGCTGCTGGTTGATACGGGGGCAAGTTCCACTGCGCTGCCCAGAAGTGTTGCGGAAGATGTCGGGGTCTATCCTGATGATGAGGAATTCAAGTACCGGGTAAACACGGCGAACGGGACAACGTCCGCCGCGCGGGTTGTCATCCGGAGTTTCGAGATGGGGGATATCTTCCTGCGCGATGTCGAGGCCCTGGTGCTGCAGGATGAAAGCTTGTCGAAACCGCTTCTGGGCATGTCGGTGCTGTCCCGCCTTGAACGGTTTGACATCTCTAACAGCACCCTTGTACTGGTTCAGTGACGCGCGAAAATCTAAATGAATTTTCCAAGCTCAACGGTATCGCGTCAGTTGGCTTTAAGAGGCAAGTATGTTTCCCAAACCGCAACCGCATTTGCTCCCGAACACTTTTGAATATGAATCCAGCCCAATGGTGAAGCCGACCGGTTTCCGCGAATATGACGCGCGCTGGCTGTTTGAAAAAGAAATCAATCTGATGGGCATGCAGGCCCTTGGAATGGGCATCGGCACCTTGATCCATGAACGCGGCGTGCGCCCGGATATCGTGGTCGGGCATGACTTCCGCAGCTATTCCTCAACGATCAAGATGGCGGTTGTGAACGGGCTTCTGGCGGCCGGTGTCAACGTGCACGACATCGGGCTGGCGCTGTCGCCCATGGCCTATTTTGCGCAGTTTGCCCTTGATGTCCCGGCGGTCGCCATGATCACGGCTTCGCATAACGACAATGGCTGGACCGGCGTGAAGATGGGCATTGACCGGCCGCTGACATTCGGTCCGGATGAGATGGGGCGCCTGAAGGAGATTGTCCTGAACGCTGCCTTCGATCTGAAGGGCGGCGGCAGCTACCGCTTCGTGGACGGTTTCCCGGACATTTATTTCAAGGACCTCACCGACCGCGCAAAACTGAAGCGCCCGATCAAGGTGGTTGCGGCATGCGGCAACGGAACAGCCGGAGCATTCGCACCGAAAATCCTGGAAGCGCTGGGCGCGGAAGTGATCCCGCTGGATGCGGAGCTTGATCACACGTTCCCGCGCTACAATCCGAATCCCGAAGACATGAAGATGCTGCATGCGCTCCGCGACAAGGTTCTGGAAACCGGAGCGGATGTCGGGCTCGGCTTCGACGGCGATGGTGACCGGTGCGGTGTGGTTGATAACGAGGGCGAGGAAATTTTCGCGGACAAGGTCGGTGTGATGCTGGCGCGCGATATCTCGGCGCTTCATCCAGGCAGCCAGTTCGTGGTGGACGTCAAGTCCACGGGCCTCTTCAACACGGATCCGGTTCTGAAGGAAAACGGGGCAAAGACCGATTATTTCAAGACCGGTCACTCCTACATCAAGCGCCGGGTAACCGACCTGAACGCAATTGTCGGGTTTGAAAAGTCGGGCCACTACTTCTTCAATGCGCCGATTGGCCGGGGCTATGACGACGGGCTTGTGTCGGCCATTGCCATCCTCGACATGCTTGACCGCAGCCCGGACAAGACGATGGCGGACCTGCGCCGTGCGTTGCCCAAGACATGGGGCTCGCCCACCATGTCCCCCAAATGCGCGGACGAGGTGAAATACGATGTGGTCGACCGCGTCGTTGCCAGGTTCCAGGAAATGAAGGCAAATGGCGAAACCGTTGCCGGACAGGCGATCACGGATCTGATTACGGTCAACGGGGTCCGGGTTGTCAGCGAAGATGGCACATGGGGTCTCGTGCGGGCCTCATCCAACAAGCCGGAGCTCGTGGTTGTCGTGGAGAGCCCGGTCTCTGAAGAGCGGCTGCATGCCATGTTCAAGGCCGTGGACGCCGTGTTGCGCGAGAACACGGAAGTCGGCGAGTACAATCAAACGCTCTAAAAGCCTGACTAACATGCTGGGGCGGCCATGGTTTGGACCGCCCCTTTTTCAACGGATTGCCGCTGGAGTAAGTTCATGCCCGCGATTTTCGGGACCCTGCCGGATGGAACGGACGTCGAGGAGATCACCCTCAAGAAGGGGCAGCTGGAAGCCTCGATCCTGACGTACGGCGCCTTGGTCCGTGATCTGAAAGTGAACGGGCAATCGGTTGTCCTCGGCTTTGACACGCTTCAAAGCTATCTGGATCATCCAAGATATTTCGGCGTGATCGCCGGGCGCTGTGCGAACCGGATTGCAGGTGGCCGCATGACCATCGATGGAGTGGCCTACCAGCTGGACTGCAATGAGGCAGGCAAGACCCATCTGCATGGGGGAAGTGCGGGCTTTTCGCAGCGCGTCTGGCAAATCGAGCAGAGCGACAAGGCCAGCGTTCTGCTGAAGCTTGTCTCCGAAGACGGCGACATGGGATATCCGGGCCGGGTGGAAGTGCTTGTCAGGTACACGCTGACCGGTGCCGGAGCCCTGCGGGTCAAGTTTTCCGCAACGACTGACAAAACAACGCCGGTGAACCTGACCCAGCACAGCTATTTCAATCTCAACGGCGGCGGCACAATTCTCGACCATACTTTGGAAATCGCCGCGGAAAGCTATTTGCCCGTCGATGCCATGCTGATGCCCACGGGCGAAATACGGAAAGTCGCCTGGACGCCTTATGATTTTCAGGATGGGCGGAAGGTCCGCCGGCGGCCGGGTGAGGAAGACGTGATCTATGATCACAATTTCTGCCTGGCGGACGCTCCCAGGGACACCGTTGAGTTCGCCGCAGCTCTCGAGGACAGCACGGGGGAGCGGCGGATGGAAGTCTGGACCACCGAACCCGGCTTGCAATTCTATGATGCGGCGCGGCTGGATGTGCCGGTGCCGGGCCTCGGCGGTGAGCCTTACGGATCACATGCCGGGCTTTGCCTGGAGCCGCAAAGATGGCCGGACAGTGTGAACCGTCAGAATTTCACCAGCGTTTTATTGAAACCGGGCGAAACTTATGGTCACGTTAGCGAATTCCGATTTTCTTAAATCGCACGGTGCGGGTTCGCACCGCTGACATGCGCCATCGACTGGGGGATTTTTGGTGAAGACGATTTTCTCAAGCACCCAGCTCGCACATGCGCCGGCCCAGGAAATTTCGGATGGGAAACTTAAGCCTGCCGTGGAAATTCCGGGCCGCGCGGAAATGGTTCTTGCAGCGCTTAAAGACAGGCAGGTCGGGGACATCATCGAACCGGCAGAGTTTCCGGTAAGACCGCTTCACCGGGTTCATGCGCCCGATTATGTCGGTTTTCTCGAAACCTTCTGGGACTCCTGGACGGCAGCTGGCCGCTCCAAGGAAGCTTTTCCGTTTGTCTGGCCCATCCGCAGCCTTCGCCAGGACACGAAAGTGGAACATATCGACGGGTTGCTGGGCCGCTATTCAATGGATGCCGGAACGCCTTTGGGCGGGAACACCTATCAGGCGGCGCGGGCCTCTGCCGATACGGCCCTGACAGGGGCGAAAATGCTGCTCGACGGTGAACAATCGGCATTTGCCCTGTGCCGCCCGCCGGGTCACCACGCCGGTTACGATTTTTTCGGGGGCTATTGCTTCTTCAACAATGCAGCCATCGCAGCCCAGTATCTGCGTGATTACGGTCTACACCGCGTGGCCATTCTCGATGTCGATTATCATCACGGCAATGGCACGCAATCGCTGTTCTACGACCGGCCGGATGTATTGTTCCTGTCCATCCACGCCGATCCCAAGGACGAGTATCCCTATTTCCTGGGGTACGCTGACGAGACGGGCGAGCATGCGGGCACCGGTTTTACCAGGAACTGGCCGTTGCCTCTTGGAACCGATTGGGAGGCATACACGCCGGCGCTTGAAGAGGCATGCCGCTGGCTGCTTGTCTATAAACCGGAAGCCTTGATCGTTTCTCTGGGGCTGGATTGTTATGAAAAGGATCCGATCTCGGGCTTCAAATTCGTCAGCGATGATTTCATTCGCCTTGGCCAGCGCCTGGCCAAGGTTGGCGTTCCTACCTTGTTCGTCATGGAAGGCGGCTATGCCATTGATGCGCTCGGCACCAATTGCGTCAATGTTCTGGAGGGGTTTGCCGGCTAATCTGCGGGCGTTCAGTCGAAAACATAGGATCCCTTGAAGGATCCGTTCAGCCCGATCACACAGTCAAGAGCCCAAGGGATTTCAGGTCTTTTTCAAGACCCTGCGCGCCTTTGAAATGATGCGCGGCGATGCCGAGCGCACGGGCGGCCTCAACATTGGCAAGCGAGTCGTCGATGAAAAGACAGTTTTCGGGATCAAGCGCATTGCGCTGAAGACATATCCGGTAGATTGCCGGGTCGGGCTTGATCAGCTGTTCTTCCGCCGAGACGACGATGTCGAGAAAGCTGGTTTTCAGGAAAGGAAACCGTTCTTGCGCTTCCGTGAATTTCTCCGAGGAAAAATTGGTGATTGCGTAGAGCGGCATGCCACCTTTCTTGAGGTCTTGCAGAAGCTGGAGCGTGCCTGGAACCTCGCCGGGAACCATATCGTGCCACCCCTCCGAATAAGCCCTGATCAGGTCGGACTTGTCCGGATACTGCGCACTTAACTGTGAAACGGCGTCCTCCCAGGAACGCCCAAGGTCCTGCTGGATGTTCCAATCCATGCTGCAGATTTCAGTGAGAAAGTGATGCCGTTCCGCAGGATCGGGTATCAGCCGGCGATAAAGGTACTCCGGGTTCCATTCGATGAGGACATTTCCTATATCGAAGATCACTGCCGTGATAGGTTTTGACATGAGGGCTCCTGGCAGGGCTGATCAGGGACGGCTTGTTTCAGAATGTTTTTTTCACTTTCATCAAAGAGTTATGTCAGGCTTATGGCTGTTTGCGCCATGGCCGCCTTCTTGTGCCTGTCCTTGGCAGCTGCAACGGTCTTTGGAACACCTGCAAACGCATCGGAGACGGCCGGTGCACCCGACAGGTTGCGCCTTGGGGTGATTATTGCCGGGGATCCTGCAGCGCGTGACCGGGTCGAGGCGTTCCGCCTCGTGATGGAGGACATCGTCGATCTTCCGGTCGATCTTTTTCTGCTGGAGACCATGGGAGAGGCGGTGGAAGCGATCTCCTCCGGCCGGATCGACTATATCCGTTTGTCGCCATCCGCCTATGCGGCGGCGTACCGTCTGTGCAGCTGTATCGAACCCTTGGTGACCGCCGCGCCGGATGATTTTCCGGCCCGGTTTTATGCCGTGATCATCGCCAAGCGCACCGGCATCAAGGGCAGCCTGGATACCTTGAAGGGGGCACGGATAGGGGTCGGAGCAGCAGAATCGGTTTCCGGTTACCGTGTGCCGCTCGCCAATCTGGCGGCAGACGGCATCAACGCGCACACCCATTTCGGTCCGCTTGTGGAGGTGCAGAACCCGGTGGAAGGCATCCGCGCTGTCCTGGATGGGCGCGTGGCCGCCACGTTTGGCTGGTCATCCCTGGCCGGTGAGGCGAAGGTTGGCTACACGGCAGGAACACTGAATGATTTTTATGTGCTCGGCGGGCGCGGTTTTAACGACCTGGAGATCGTTTGGCGGTCACCGCCGATCCCTTACACCGCACACTCTGTGCGGTCCGATTTGCCGGACGACCTGAAACGCCGGTTGCGCGCGGGCCTCATGGATCTCCGCCGGGAAGCACCGGATGCCTATCTTGCCATCGAGCCGGATCTGCCGGGTGGCTTCGAGCCTGTTGTCCATGCGGACTTCCGGCCCGTCCTGCGAACCTATGAAGATGATTTTGCAGCTGTGCTCGCCCCAAGACAGCCCTGAGACAGGCTGTCGGCCTGGTCTTCGGACGGCGATCCGCTTTCCCGGCCAGTTAGGTCTCTGTGTTTAGGCTGGAACCGGGACCGTGCTTAACAGTTTGGACGTATGCCGGCGGATCATCTCTTCCTCATTGGTCGGGATGACCATCACGGTCACACGCGAGGATGGGGACGAGATGGTTTCCGCAGCCGCGCAGTTTTTGTCCGTATCAATGTCAACGCCAAGCCAGGCGAGTTTTGCGCAGACGCGCTCGCGGATGCCGGCTGCGTTTTCTCCGATCCCTCCGGTGAAAACGAGGGTGTCGAGCCCTTCGAGCACGGCAGCCATGGCCCCGATTTCGCGCTTGAGGCGGAAGACATAATAGTCGATCGCTTCGGCGGCTTTCGGATCCTGGCTTTCGCTTAGCGTGCGCATATCCTGGCTGATGCCGGAGAGCCCCTTCAATCCGGACTGCTTGTAAAGAAGGTCCGAGACCTCATCCGGTGTCATTCCCTTGGTGGTCAGGAGATAGAGAACGACACCAGGGTCAAGCTGACCGCAGCGCGTTCCCATGGGCAAGCCGTCAAGCGCGGTGAAGCCCATGGTGGACCCGATGCTCTGGCCGTCGCGGATGGCGCACATGGAGGCGCCATTTCCCAGATGCGCAACGACGAGCCGCCCGGAATAGGCGGACGGGTGCGCCCGGTTCAGATAGGAGCAGATGTACTCATATGAGAGGCCATGAAATCCGTAGCGCCGGACGCCTTCATCATAGAGCGGTCTCGGCAGCGCGAATGTATCATTCACCCAGGGATGGTTACGATGAAAGGCAGTGTCGAAGCAGGCGATTTGGGCCGCTTCGGGAAAGGCAGTCTGCGCGGCTTCAATCCCTGCGATATTGTGCGGTTGATGCAAGGGTGCCAGAGGCACAAGGGTTCTGAGGTCATCCAAGACGTCTTCGGTAATCTGAAGTGGCTCGGAATGGTCAACACCGCCATGGACCACGCGGTGACCGACGGCTGATACGGACCGTCCGTTGAGGTCGTCCTCAAAAAGCGGCAGCAGGGCGGCGATGGCGGCGGTATGGGACGCGCCTTCACTTTCCGTCAGGCCGCGGTCGATTGTCTGGCCCGTGGTCCTGGATTTCAAGGTGATGTGCGGTGTGGCGCCGAGCCCCTGAACCTGTCCGTCCAGCATCACTGCATCATCCGCAAACAGCGTGAACTTGATCGAGGAGGAGCCGGAGTTCAGAACCAGAATGGTTTCCGTCATCAGTTTTCCCCGTCCCGGTCGAGGGTCGCAACCGGCGCTCCGGTCGCCTTCCAGTGTGTGTGCAGCAGTGCCAATGCGCAGGAGGCGAGCCGCGCCCGGCTGTCATCTGCCCGGCTTGTCAGCATGACCGGAACCTTTGCGCCAATGACAAGGCCGGCGGCTTCGGCATGGGCAATGAAGGTGAGCTCCTTGGCCAGCATGTTGCCGGATTCCAGATTGGGCACGATCAGCACTTCCGCCCGTCCTGCGACCAGCGATGTGATCCCCTTCGTGCGGGCCGCCTGAACATCGATTGCGTTGTCCATGGCAAGCGGGCCGTCCACGATAGCGCCGGTGATCTGGCCGCGTTCAGCCATTTTCGACAAGATGGCCGCATCAAGACTTGACGGGATAGCCGGGTTCACGGTCTCGATGGCAGACAGGATGCCGACGCGCGGTGTGTCCAGTCCAATGGCACGGGCGGCATTGATGGCGTTCTGCGTGATATCGACCTTGGTGTTGAGATCTGGTGTGATGTTGATGGCGGCGTCGGAAATCAGAACCGGTGTCTTCCGGCCTGGAATATCCATCACGAAGACATGGCTGATCCGCCGCTTGGTCCGGAGCCCGCCATTGCTCTTGACCACGTGATGAAGCAGGTGATCGGTGTGAAGGTGGCCCTTCATGACCGCTTTGACGCGGCACTCATGCACCAGGTCTACGGCCTTTCCGGCCGCTTCGCTTTCATCCTCAATATCGATGAGTTCAAGGCCCTCCAGGCTCTCGCCCAGTTCCTTGGCTGCCTGTTCGATCCGTTCCCGCGCGCCGATCAGGATGGGGTCAATAAGACCCTCGCGTTTCGCCAGCAAGGCGCCTTCCAGAGAATTCGGGTCATCTGGAGCGGCTACCGCCGTTGGCAGGGGCGGCAGCGTTTTTGCCATTTCAATCATCCGGTTGAAATGCCGGTGCCGCTGGACGAGCAGGGCCGGTAACGCGCTGGAGTCGAATTCGATTGTCTTGACCGGGGCCCGGACTTCGGCAACACCCTCAACCAAAGGCGTCCCGTCCTTTGAGACCGACAGGTCAAAGACGACCACATTGTCCGGCTTCTTCTCTTTCGCCGTCACCCTGACGTGGATCTTGTCGCCAACGGCCGCGCGGCCGAGAAACCGGAAAGACTGGGTCAGATAGACCGTGCCCGGGCCAGGGAGAATGTTGCCAAGGACAGCGGAGGCGAGCCCGCCGACCCACATGGCCGGGGCGACAGGCTTGTCGACTTTGCCGTCGCCCGTCCAGTCTGTGTCGGGCAAATGGATCGGGTTGTGATTGCCGGAGGCATGCGCGAATACCAGGAGATCATTTGAAGAGCATTCACGGATGATTTCAGCGGTATCGCCAATGGAAATCTGCTCGTAGGTCTTGTTTGATGCCATGTCAGGAGGATCCCCAATCTCGTGCTGCCTGTTGCGGCGCACCATATTGGGGGCAAGTTACAAACCTAAGACGGCAGCCGAAATCCGGGACATTGCCTATCTTCCGGTTTTACGGGCAATCGGAACACGCGATCTGGCTCACCAGGCGCGGCCTTAGGTAAACAGTGTCACTGAGTGTGATCGACTGTCCAAGGATGCTGTCTTGGGCTCCAAACTCAGAAAACAACGGATTTGACCACAAATCTGGAAAACTTGGCGCGAAGGAGTATTCCGCCTTTGCGACGATAAAGGATGTATTCGCCTGTACGATCTCATCAGGGAGGGTCTCGCCGGGCGGATCTCCCGCAGTCCACGCAGCCCCGGTGCCGCTGGAATAGCTCCAGTCGGTTGTTGCATTGTCGTTTGCGTCGATGGACACACTGGCAATCATAAGCCCTATACGCCCCGTGGTCGGATAGGGCGCCATTAACGCGTCTCCAGCATCCGTCACAGCTACGAGCTCGGCGAGGCTTATTGTTTGAGTCTGAGCGACAAGGTCAGCGATCGAGCTTGCGGTGCGGCTGATCTTACGATCCTGGTTGAAGGCCTCGTTTACTTCAAAAAGGCCAATGTAAATCAGCAGCATGAAAGGCCACAGCAACGCCAATTCAACTGCACTTGCACCTGTGCGATCCGACGCAAATGTTCGTAGCAGGCCCTCTACGCGGCCGCAGATGCGGTGCGATGCAAACAGTCTTTTATGAAAACGGTTCATTCCGGAAAACCATGGTTGATTGGAAATGACGCATACCGTTGTAGTCTTCATAACTCAGGTTCATGATAGAGAACAGCATCGGCCACTCGTAGATCACGCGTACGATGATGATTTCCTCGGCTTCACCGGTCGTGAAGTTAAAGTTTGTCTGAAGGACGCCGTCATCGTCATACATCGACCCAACCTTGTCATCGTCGTCAAAATCGGTGAAGGAGTCGAGTTTGGTCACATCCAGAATGATCCGGTCAGGGTCACACATGAAGGACGGCATCGCATTACAGATTTCGGTTCTGATGTCCGCAGCGGAAAGGTTTCCGTTTGCAGCCTGACCTGTTCGGATAATACGGCTCGCTTCGGCCACAGCGTTGTCATTCAGACGGCTCACAGTGTAGGCTAGTCCAAGGTCTATGATGGCAAACAGGGTCAATAGAAATGGGATGGCCACAAGGCCGAACTCGATGGCAGCAGTTGCGCGAATGTCCCTGCCGAACTTCTGTGCGGTCCGTCCGATGGACCGGAGAGAACGTGTTAGCCGATCAAATACTCGAATGCGCAAACCAAATCATCCCTGGTTCAGTTGCCACCTGCGGCGGTGATGGCAAGTTCATTCCGTGCCGTGGCTTGGTCTGCCGCGACTTTAAACGCATCATCATCATCGCCGAGCCGGAGCATTGGTTCGCACTCGGGGTTGCATGAGAGCGACTCTCTACTCACTCTCCGGTAAACGGTTACCACGTCATCACTCGACGATTTTACCGTGATCACCTCATCGACGATGGGATTGTTGTCCATGTCAAGTATGACCAAGTTTGTCGTTCCGAAGCTCTTACCGGTCACAACCACTGTGTTTTCATCAAACATGGAAACATCGGCAATAAACGGGTTACCGACGATCACGGCCGCTGCACCGTCATCGATCCGGAATACCTTGGCGCGGTCCACATACACTTCGACAGGACCATCTTGCGCATGAGCGGAAGACAGTGCTGCCATCACAGCGATTGCAACAAACCAACTCGTGATCCGTGAATACATGGCGTTCCATACTCCAGATGCATATTCGTCGGCGAGATAATGCACTGAACGTAGTGAACGAAGCGCTAACGCAGAAAATGAAGAAGAGTAAATTGCTGCAGAGACCCAGTGTCAGGTAATTCGCAGCTGATGTTCGTA
>NZ_SMLZ01000105.1 GCF_009711415.1 Roseibium denhamense | reverse complement strand
GCGCAAGCTGGTGATGAACCCGGATGAGATAAATGAACCGAGTTACATATTGGGTAGGCACTGCTGCGTTGTCGTGCAAGAGCCTGAGGCGAAAAAAAACGGATTGAACGCCAGGGCTGTGAATAAACCTGTCACCTAATGGGCTGGATGATTGTCTGAAAAATCATGCCAAAAATTGGCGATTGAAAATCAATAACTTATCAAGAAAAATGGCGGAGAGGAAGGGATTCGAACCCTCGAGACGGTTGCCCGCCTACTCCCTTAGCAGGGGAGCGCCTTCGACCACTCGGCCACCTCTCCGGTAAATCCCGTTTAGTTGCCCACGCCTAGCGAAGCAAGCCCTTTTTCGGATCGGCGGAATGTTTTCCACGTCGCGGCCCTTGCAGCTTTTTCCGAAGTGCAGAAATAACAGGAGCGGATCCAGTCACCCCAGCGGGCGATATCAGCCTGAGCGAAAGATCGGGGCGATCTGCCGATGTTCAGCCTCACCCGGCAGTCCCGCTGGGCCGGCCATGCAGATGCGCAGCATTGGCCTATTTGGTCTGTTTCGCCTGCGGCATCCTCACACATGTTCGCTTTGGCGGGCGAGAAATCATCAGCAATTCAGACGATATCGTGACGACGAGGTTCGGTGCTACCTTGAGGCTCCTCACGGTCCTGGACTGCTGGTGTGCCAATGCGCGTTCTTGCCTGTATTTTGCTGGTTTTGATGGCGATCCTGCCTGCGAAGGCACAGCCGCTGACCATCGTGACCGAAGAGTTTCCGCCTTACAATTTCTCCCAGGACGGTGTTCCGCAAGGGCTTTCGACCGAGGTTGTCGAGGCTGTTCTTCAGAAGATAGGATTTGACGCCAAGATCGAGTTCCTGCCCTGGGCCCGGGCCTATTTGACGGCTCAAAACCGCAAGAACACCCTGATCTATTCAATCGGACGGATCCCTGAGCGCGAGGATCTGTTCGAGTGGGTCGGCGTGATTGCCCCCTTCAACACCTCGCTCTACACACGGGCCGACAACACAGGCGTTTCAATAGCCTCGCTTAATGATGCCAAGCGCTACAGCATCGGCGTATCCGTGAAGGACGTGATCTATCAGTATCTGGATGGCGAAGGATTTAAGCAGCTCGATGTCGTCGGTGAGGACGTTCTGAATATTCGCAAGCTCGCGCTCGGGCGCATCGACATCATCGCCTTCGATGAGGCTTCGTTCAATTACCGTGTGGCGCTGGAAGGAATGGATATGGGCACGTTCCGCCGGGTCTACCGGCTGGAGGAGATCAGCGGCAGTCTTTACATGGCGTTCAGCAAGACGTCCGATCCGGAGCTTGTCGCAGCTTTCCGGGAGGGTCTTGCGGCCATCAGGTCAGACGGCACTTACGAGCAGATCCTTGCACGCTATGCTTTGATGAACTAGCAGATCTTGCCCTGGCTCCGGCGTCTGCGGTCCGCGGCGATACGGCACCACTCAATTCCGGCGCGGCATTGCATCAGCACGCGCTCATGCCGTCCGGTCAAGGCGGTTTCCCTTGCCTTGAGAGTTTGTATGAAAACAAGGCAACGGCCATGCCTCAAGCAGGCGCTGTTCGGATAAAGGACACGGCAGAAAATGGGCCGCCGTGTCAGCGGATCTTCCGGATTTGGTGTGCCGTCAGGCCGGCAGCCATGTCCGGCTTCAATGCATCGCCAGCCATTCGCGCGCGCTGCGCTGTGCCTCGGCAATTTCGGATGCGCTCATTTCACCGGAGATTTCCTTCCGGTATTTGGCAGCTTCGCTGTTGCCCTTCAGAGCCGCAATGTTGAACCACTTATGCGCGGTCACAAGATCAGCAGCACCTTGGCGTCCGCACGCGCTGTCCAGCCCCATCTGAAACAGAATGTCGGCTGTAACGGCCTTTTCACCCAGAATGGCCATATCGGCCGAATGTACTTCAAAACGAGCCATGTCACGCTCCCCTTAATTGGTCTGTATGACTTCCTTAGAAACGCAAGCTTATCTGAAGCTTTCCCCGACGTTTCTTGACCTCTACTTGAGCAGCGCCAGTTAAAAAGCCCGTTAAAAAGTAGGTTTAACGGATCCCGAACAATTGCTTAAATATTTCTGAAATTCAGATTTCCGAAACCATATCGTTTCGAATTCCATAGGAAAATCAATCAAGTTCTCCGAAAATTTGATTGAGGCGGTCAAGCTTTTGTTCACCATGGAAACGATTGGTCTGATCTCCCAATTCGGTATTGAACGGATCAGCCAGCCACTCAATGGGTTTAAAATTTCAAAAATATGGAGGACTGCCGTTAGGTCACGGGTTTTCAGAACATCCCGAACCCTTTACATTCCCTTTCCGTAAACGGAAGCAATTCCGGTTGGGAGGAAAGAATGACATCCAAACTAATCGCTGCAGCTCTTGGTGCTGCCGCCCTTCTCACGCTGCCCGTGTCCACCGTGCAGGCCGCTGACGCCACCGGCGAATGGGCCCGTCCGAATGGCGCGTCGAAAATCCGGATCAGCAATTGCGGCAGCTCACTTTGCGGCAAGCTGATTTGGCTCCGCGAACCGCGCAATGACACGCAAAATCCGGACGCCTCCAAGCGCAGCCGCCCCCTGCTCGGTGTGCAGATTGTTCAGTCGATGAAGCCGACGAAGAAGGACAATCAATGGAAAGGCAAAGTCTACAACGCGGAAGACGGCAAGACCTATACCGGCTTTATCGAATTGACCTCTGCGAACAAGCTGAAGCTGGAAGGTTGTGTCATGGGCGGTCTCATCTGCAAGGGTGAAACCTGGACCCGCACGAAATAGACCGGTTTTGCCCAGTCGTTTTGCCAAGTCGTTTTTGATTTGGCCATCGCCCCGTCGCATTTGCTGATCAAGACTATGGCGCATGTTTTGATCGCAACGCGATGGGGTTTTGTTTTGATTAGATATATTTCCCGCAGCCCGCTTTCCAAGCGGTCCGTTTTCCTGTGTTTTCTCGCCGCATTGATGGGCTTAACGGTACCGGCAGCCGCCGCTCCGGACATTGCCGGAGAGTGGAAGACGCCAGCCGGCGCGACCATTCAGGTGGCGCCCTGCGGCAAGACACCCTGCGGTACGCTGGTACGGTTTCCGCCGCCACCGGGCAAAACCATGGAGACAACCCTGGATGAAAACAACCGGGACAGCTCCAAACGCGGCCGCAAGGTGCTTGGTCTGAAGGTGTTGTGGCGGCTCCAACCTGACGGCAATGCCTGGTCTGGCCGGGTTTACGATCCGCGCCGGGGCATAAGCGCGAATGCCAAAGTGCGCCTCAAGTCGCCGGCACAGCTGGAAATCAAGGGCTGCGTCCGCGTTGTCTTCAATGTGTGCGAAACCGAGATTTGGACCAGACTGAAATAGACACTGCGGCGGGTTGGACGCGGCGATAACAGCTTCTGGCGTTTCAAACAAAAACGCCCGATGCTCTAGCGTGCCTTTTGCCCGAAAAGCACTGACTGGGCTTCCTTGTCCTTGCCGATGACGAGTGTCTTCTCCTCCGCCTCGCCGGCCTTCAGCCCCTTTTGAACGCCGGGCCGGGCCAAGATCCGTTCCCGCCAGGCTTTGACATTTGGAAAGTCATCAAGATCGACCGCGTGGCGCTTGAAGCGCTGCGCCCAGCCGATGCTTGCAATGTCCGCAATGGTAAAGTCACCGGCTGCGATATAGTCCCGCCCGTCAAGCCTGCGGTTGAGGACGCCATAAACGCCGCTGAACCTCGTTGTCGTAGCGCTCGATGGCATAAGGCACTTTTTCCGGTGCGTATTGCCGGAAATGATGACTTTGCCCGAGCATGGGCCCGAACCCGCCCATCTGCCACATGAGCCATTCCTCCACCTCGACCCGGCGGCGTTCATCCTGCGGATAGAACTTGCCGAATTTCCGGCCGAGATACTGCAGAATTGCACCGGATTCGAACACCGAAATCGGGTCACCATCCGGTCCTTCCGGATCGAGAATGGCCGGCATGCGGTTGTTGGGCGAGATGGCGAGGAAATCAGGCGCGAACTGTTCGCCCTTGCCGATATTGACGAGGTTCAAGCGATAGGGAACCTCCAGCTCCTCCAGCATGATCGAGGCCTTCCAGCCGTTGGGTGTCGGCCAGAAGTAAAGATCAATAGGCGCGGTCTGGTGAACGGTCATGCACAGGCTCCCGGCTTAAAGGTCCCGGCCCGGCTGGTCACATCAGCATCTTCTTGTATCCAAGATGGCTCTGATCATAGCCGAGGCGCTTGTAGAAGTGGTGGGAGCCCTCGCGCTCCTTGTTGGATGTCAGCTGGATAATGCATGCATTTGCCCGCTCGGCCAACTCCTGCGCAAAGGCCATCATTTTCCGGCCGACCCCCGTGCCCTGCTGGTCGGCGCGCACATGCACGCTCTCCAGCTCAACACGCGGCCGCCCTTGAAACGCCAGCCCCTTGAGGAAGTGGATTTGGAAGGTTCCGACAACTTCTCCCGCTGAGTTCAAGGCAACATAGATGTCCATTTCAGGCGCAGCCCGCATGGCCTCAAAGGCAGATCTATAATCCTGCCAGTCAGCAAATTCTTTGTCTTCGCGGACACGCGTGGCCCCGGCATTGATGATGGCAACCAGCTCCTGGAGATGAGAAGGCTCTGCTTTTTCGATGCGAATTGGGTCAGTCATGGGATCCGGGAGTTGGACATGATTATTGGCAAGCACCGGCGGACGGTTCGATTTCAGCCACACCCCACCAGGTCGTGCGCCAGCCGTCTGGTTGGATGATATGAGGCCAGGCGCCGGTCAGATAGGTTGCCGATAAGATGCTTGTTTCCTCAAAGCGGGCTTCGGCTTTGAGGACTTCGGCAGCGCTTAAGGCGGGCTTTTCCTCTCCCCCTTCCCAAATGAAGAAACATTTGTTTCTCGGGGGAATGCGCGCTGGAATGGAATGGGTGACAATTCTTGCCTGTGGGAACAGCACCCTAAGGTTTCCACCGGTATAGCCGTTGTCCGCAATCAGCGTGGCCTGCGAGGCCCCAATACCGGCAAGGGGTTCCTTCAGATCGTCATAGGGTTTCATGTGGCGGCACTTGCCCCCGCACCAGAAGCGGTCAGGTGCCACCAGACCCGGCACACGGGCCATGAAGACGACAACGACCAGCGCAGCAACGGCCACACCAAGCCAGCGCCACTGACGCTCAAAGCCGAAACGCTCCAGATCCGCGAACAGGAAGATCGGCAGCAACAGCAGCAAAGGATGCATGTGCCGCTCTTTCACGTAGGTTGCCCCTGTGATTGCGATCATGACGGCAGTCAGGACAATCATGACAAGAACCGTACGTCCGCACAAACGGGCGGCATCATTCACCGCAGGTTTTAGCGGCGTCTTCCGGCCCAGATATCGCGGCCAGAACAGGACCAGCAGCAAAGGGACAAGAGGGACGGAAAACCCTACCAGCCCGAATGCCAGTTTTCCGAGCCCCTCACCGGCCCGCAGCATGTGGGAGGTCTCGGCCGTTACACCCATCGTTTGCGACACTGACGACAGGAGCCGTAACCCTTCGCTCAAGATCCAATAAGCATAGGGGCTATAAACGATGACGGCCGCAACGGGGACCAGCACAAGACCAGCCAGCCGTAGGCGCGGCCGCCACGCCCGGTCCGAACCGGCCGCAATCAGGAGCGCTGCCACAAAGATCGGATAGGAGTGCTTGCCCAGCAGACCGGCCCCGGCAGCAGCCCCGAACAGAAGATAATAGCCAAGCTGACGTGTCTCGAGCGCCTTGATGAAGAAGAAGGCGCTCATGGCACACGCCGTGGTCAACACGACCGTATGCGTTACCCCCTCATGCAGGTTCCAGCCAAACTGGTAATATAGCGAATAGGAAAAGGCGCAGAGCGCAGCCAGCGCCGGATCTGCAATCGCCTTGCGGGCAATGAGAAACAGAAACAGCGCGGCGACCGAGATCAGCCCGTATTTCACAAACAATGCGGCCCAGAGCGTCGGGCCAAAAGCCTGCTGTGCCGACCACAGGAGCCATTCGTAAAGCGGCGGCTGCCGCAGCATGTATCCAGGTTCGAGTGTCTGGACGAGCACGTTTTCGAACATGTCGTCCGTACCCAGAACCGGAGAACTCAGCGCCCTCAAGAGAAGATGCGACACGCCCCATAGCGCAACGATGGCCCACACGCCTAATGGGGTGGCGAAGAACGGGGCGGATCTGCGGCGGTCAAAAACTGAAGAAGCGGTCATGAAGGCCGATGCAGGTTGATGCTGATGGGAAAGCCGTTTAGCGCATCTTCAGCGGAAAACCCATAGCCTTGCATTCCATTCCTTGACGAATACCGGTGTGGCGGATCAATGATCCTGGCAGTCAATTCGGTTCAAGGAACGGCTCCATGATGTTTTCCGATCTCCGCAAGGCCAATATCACCCGCCAGAAGGAATGGCCGGGCAACGACCAGGCCGACATCGCCTTCCGGGGCCTTGAGGTCGCGGGCGAATTTGGTGAGGTCGCCGAAGCCTTGAAGAAGTATCTGCGCGGAACCCGCGGTATCAAAGGGTCAACCTCAGACCTTCAGGACGTTGCCGATGAAATGGCCGATGCGATCATCGCGCTCGACCTTTTGGCGGACCAAATGGGCATTGATCTGGGTGCGGCTGTGGCACGGAAATTCAATGCCACATCGGAGAAGTATGATCTGGCCACGAAACTTCCGGACGGAGCGTAATGTAAAAAATTCCGATTAGCGAAACCTCAATAATAAACAGGGCCAGCAACGGAACGAAAAAGGGCTCCGGTACCCCGAAGCCCTTCTTTTTTCGAAAGTTACCGAACTTACTCCAGACCGATCTTCTGCTTCAAAAGATCGTTGACCGCCTGCGGGTTGGCTTTGCCCTTGGAGGCTTTCATCACCTGACCGACAAACCAGCCGACGAGGTTCGGCTTGTCCTTGGCCTGCTCAACCTTGTCCGGGTTGGCGGCGATGATTTCATCGACAATCGCCTCGATGGCCCCGAGGTCCGTGACCTGCTTCATGCCGCGCTCTTCGACGATTTGCGCCGGGTCACCGCCTTCTGTCCAGACGATTTCGAAGACGTCCTTCGCAATCTTGCCGGAAATTGTACCCGCTTTGATCAGGTCGACAATGCCGCCGAGCTGGGCAGCTGAAACCGGCGAACCCGCCAGATCCTTGCCTTCCTTGTTGAGGCGGCCGAACAATTCGTTGATCAGCCAGTTGGCGGCCAGCTTGGCATCACGGCCCTTGGCGACTTCCTCGAAGAAATCAGCTGACGCCTTTTCCATGACAAGCACGTCCGCGTCATAGGCGGTTAGACCGAAGTCTTTGACGAAGCGGTCTTTCTTGTCGTCCGGCAGCTCCGGCAGGTCTTTGGCAAGGTCATCGACGAAGCTCTGCGTGAACTCTAGCGGGAGCAGATCGGGATCCGGGAAGTAACGGTAGTCGTGCGCTTCTTCCTTGGAGCGCATGGAGCGGGTCTCGCCCTTGACGCTGTCGAACAGGCGGGTTTCCTGATCGATGCTGCCGCCGTCTTCCAGGATTGCCATCTGGCGGCGCGCTTCATACTCAATCGCCTGGCCGACAAACCGGATCGAGTTGACGTTCTTGATCTCGCAGCGCGTGCCGAATTCACCACCGGGCCGGCGGATGGAAACGTTGACGTCCGCCCGCATAGAGCCCTGATCCATGTTGCCGTCGCAGGTGCCCAGATAGCGCAGGATCGTGCGCAGCTTTGTCAGATAAGCCTTTGCCTCGTCCGCAGAGCGCAGATCCGGCTTGGAAACGATTTCCATCAGCGCAACGCCCGACCGGTTCAGGTCCACAAAGGACATGGACGGATGCTGGTCGTGCAGGGACTTACCGGCATCCTGCTCCAGATGCAGGCGCTCCACGCCGATCTCGACCTGTTCGTCCGGCATGTCCAAGAGGATCTTGCCCTCACCGACAATCGGCTGCTTGAACTGGGAAATCTGGTAGCCCTGCGGCAAATCGGGATAGAAGTAGTTCTTGCGGTCAAAAACCGATTTCAGGTTGATCTCCGCTTTCAGGCCAAGACCTGTGCGGATTGCCTGGCGGACACACTCTTCGTTGATCACAGGCAGCATACCGGGCATGGCCGCGTCAACCAGCGACACGTTGTCGTTCGGATCCTTGCCGAATTCGGTCGATGCACCGGAGAAGAGTTTGGCTTCGGACGTGACCTGGGCATGCACTTCCATACCGATCACGATTTCCCAATCGCCGGTCGCGCCCTTGATGAATTTCTTCGGGTCGGGAGTGCGTACGTCGACAATCGTCATGAGGTGTCAAATCCTGTTTTTGTTTTCGGGGGCGCTCAATGGAACGGACGGGAGGTGCCCGGAGCGCCGGAACTCGCCGGTCCGATGCCTAGCCGGGAATTGCCAAACCTGCAAGCATTTGCTTATGCCGGGCCTATGCTTTCGCACAAGCAGGGGATTGGTGACGCTTTGATCAGCTTTTCGGCGGGTGCTGAGCATGTCCGGTGCGCATGATGAAACCGATCAGAACCGCCACCGCCTGATAAAGCTCCACCGGAATTTCCT
This sequence comes from Roseibium denhamense, assembly GCF_009711415.1. Taxonomy (GTDB): domain Bacteria; phylum Pseudomonadota; class Alphaproteobacteria; order Rhizobiales; family Stappiaceae; genus Roseibium; species Roseibium denhamense. Next base: position 116,227 of record NZ_SMLZ01000105.1, on the reverse strand, counting down.
CATCGATCTCGATCTGGGACAGGGCCTCCGCCATCATCGGGTTTTGCTCGATAGGAACACCTGCTTCGCGCGCAATTTCCTCGATCCGCTCGGCCGCAACGCCCCTGCCCTTTGCCGTGACAATCGGCGCGCCTTCATTTTCATATTGAAGAGCGATTGCGATCTTGTTGCTGGGTTTATCGGAGGACATTTTCAGGCTCACGATTGGCGGTTGATCAGGCTGCCGTATTTCGCGGCGGTTTTAGGGGGAAGCCCTCGCATGAACCTGAGCTCCTGAAGATCGAGACCGGCATCGGCAAAGGCGGCTTCCATGGTGTCCAGCAACCCCTTCAACGTATCCAGCGTTTCCTTCCGGTCCACCCAAAGGGAGACATATGTGCCGCCGCCACGAAGGGTAACAGCTGCCTCAATTGGACCGGTTGCCGTCAAATCCATGGCGAAGCGGAGCCGCCAGGCAGAGTCCGCCTCACCGTCCTCCTCCTTGTTGGCACCGTCACGGCCGATCTGCATCTGCAAGACGCCGGTTTCCTGACCGAACGCAATCGGCAATTCGACAACAGTGTCCATGGCCCGGGCACTGGCAGCCTGCGGCCCGTCGTCCCCGGCAAGTCCTGCGTTTACCAGCTGGGTCAGGCGCATGCGGGCAAGCGCCGCATCGGTTTCCTTCATCAGCGCCTGCAGGTTTTGCGGCGCGGCGCCGGACCAGAAGCCCCCCGCCCGCTGCGGCGCCTGTCCTTCGGGCCCACCCTTGCGGGTTGGTACGGACGGCTGGCGGGCCGGCCGGGTCACCTGACTGTCCGCCCCGAGGTGTTGCAGCAAGGCGCGGAATGACATCAGCGCGGATTTCAAGTCAGGTAGCGCCGATGTCTGTGGACCTGCAGCGCGCAACAATCCGGCCTCACGGAACTGGCCGGATTGGCGCATAGCAGTTTGCAAATCCTCCGCCGTCGGCATCTGAGCGGAATTCAGCCGCAAGCCAAGGATCTGCTGCATTGCTTTTTGAACGGGTTCCGGCAAGGACACCTGCCCCGCGGACTGGGCAGATGCGAGCGCACCAATCTGGGCAAACAGGCTGGCAAGTCCGGCCTGTTGTTCACCCAGCGGCCGCGCCAATTGCGTTGCCGCCTTTTGTACGGACGCGGATGCGCCCGGAGGGATCTGAGGTGCTTGGCCAGGCGCGGATTGCCCGGAAGCACCTGGGCCGGGAATCCCCCCGGAAACCGTGCCCGCGGCTGGATAGGCCCCCGTATAGGCCTGAGAAAAGTGACCTGTCACAGGGGTTGAGCTGCCCGAAGCAGACGCGAGTGCGCCCGACATCAACCCGGCCGACGGCCCGGGGCCGGTTGGCGCGGAAGCAGGCTGCGCACCCGAGCCGGGCTGTGAAGTGGCGGAAGATCCGGCAGGCAAACCGCCCTGAGATGGAGAAATCTGTGCAGGCCCCTGCCCGGACATTGCGGGAGGGCTTGCCGCCACGGGTCCGGAAGCTGGAGCCCCCGGCATTTGGCTGCCAGGCTGAGCAACGGCTCCACCCTGCGGCGCTGATTGACCGGAACCTGGCAAGGGTGCACTTGACGAGGGCGGTGCAGCTTGTCCGGATGCGCCCGCACCGGCGGCAAAGGGGCTCGGCTGTCCGCCAGCCCCTGGCGGGTTTGCAACACCACCCAGCGCGGGCGCATGGCTAGAGACAGGGGTCTGCCCAGCTGGCAGGGTTTGGGCCGTGACCGGCTGCCCTGCAGGCGGAGCGGCTTGAGTTCCGGCGGCAAGCGGTGCCGCGCCTGCGGCTGAACCGCCAGCTATGGCTCCTCCTGTGCCACCTGCAACAGGGGCCATTTGCTGCGCCCCCGATGATTGACCGGTGGCACCCGGGGTGAGCGCAGCTGCCGCTGCTTGCCCCGGTGCGGGCGGACCTCCCGGACCCTGTGATGCAACGGTCAGCGGGGGCTGCGGGCCTCCGGGGACAGGACCTGAAGCAGTTTGGCCCGGCAGCGATGGCGCAACAGCCGCGCCCTGCGGCACCGGCGCGGATGCCGCCACACCTGGTTGCGGCGGCACTACCGGGGCCTGGCCCAACGGAGCAGCCGGCCCGGGCGCAGATACAAGGCCGGCACCAGGTGCCCCACCGACAGGGGCTTGCACAGTCTGCGGACCGGACGGCAGTTGGTTCGAAATTACGGCGCTCTGTACAGGAGCCTGGCCGCTGCTAGCAGGCGGGCGTGAGGGGAGCGGCACGGCGGCAGGAATGCCAGCCCCCTGCCCTTGCGGGGCAAACGGGACGGCCTGTCCGGTTGCCTGGGCAAACAGCGCGGCACTGGAGACGGACGGGGTGAGCGGCAAGGCAAGCTGCGGCTGAGACGGAAGCGGCGCTTGAACAGCGGCGCTGGCGGGGGGCTGCCCGCTCGCCGGTGCCGGATTGGCCACAGAAGGGAGGACTGGAGCTGAATTGGCCGGAAGAGGACGCGCCGGGGCCGGGTTGGCGGGCTGCCCAGTTTTCGCCTGCGCATTTGCCGCCTGCCCATTGGACGGACCTGATGCCGGACCAGGCGCCGAACCAGACGGCGGCGGCGCGGCTTTTGCCGGCGCGTTTTGCGCAGCGGAGGTTTCAGCTGAAGGCCCGGAGGCTGCTGGGGCCTGCGGCACTGTAATCTGGATCTGCGGCTGCTGACGGCTTCCCGAAACGTTCACCACGACATCAGCGCCGACAGGAAGCGGCGCGGGCACCCTGAGGTCGAGCCGCGTGTTTGAATTTGCCTGAGTAAGGCGGACCAATCCTCCCGGCAGATTGCTCTCCACCTTGGCGCGCAGCTCGGTGCCCGGCTCAAGATCAATTGGAGCCGGGTTCTGGCCCGCTTGGGCAGGCAATGGCTGCGCGGCGACCGTTTGCACCAATTCCGCTACTCCGCTTGGAGGACCTGACTGAATCTTAGCGTGCGAGTATGGCCGGTTTCTTAAAGCTTGCCCAGACTTGACCCTTGTCAAAGATTTCCGCAGCGGTTTTCCGCAAACTCACCGGCAATCAGAGTTGAACCCCCAACCCGCCCCGGCAGATTACCCTTGCCGACAGATGTCACGCGGCACTGGAACGACCGGTCAGGAGACTTCTTCATGAACTGGATGGACCGCCTCAACGAGCGCGCGGGCCTCATGGGCCGCATGCTTGAAACAATCGGCGCCATGGAGGACCTTCCGGGCAGCGATCTGAGCGACATGACAATGCGGTCCGCCGCACAGCGCTGCATGCGCTGCGAAAACACAAAAGCCTGCTCCAACTGGCTGGATCAGAACACCGCCGGTGCGCCTGCAGCTCCGGACACATGCCCGAATGCCGCGCTGTTCAACAGCTGGCTGAAGGTCTCATAGAAAGGCATCCGGCAGACCGGCACCCGCCCTCAGGCGTCCCGTGTCCGCCGCAGCTTGTAGGCAATGAAACCCGCAATTGCGCCTCCGGCAAAGCGGAACGGGAACATGGCGAGCGCGCCAGCGTCCTGCGAGATCGGCTGCGGCAGCTGCAACAGACCAACCGCTGTTTCTAAAATGAGAGACAGGGCTGCTGCGGCAAAGCCGGCAATCCAGAGTTTGCTCGCATCGTCCGCGCGCCAGCCGAGATAGACCCCGATGAGAAGGGCGAACGGATTGATGAGGCCGGACAGGCCGAAAAGATCCAGCCAAGTATCTGAAAGTGTCATCATGGCCCTTCCTTAATGCGCCCGCCGCAAAAAGGCGAGAGGCTTTCAACCACCCTCGTCAGATAGCGGGATACATTCAGAAAACACTGCCCGGCGCCAGAAGCCTCCAACTGTGTTAGGCTCTGAAGGATTGCAACGTGCACACACAATCGCCAAGCTGGCGTATTTGACAAAAAGATAATATCCTTCATGCCCTTACAAGAAGACTCCCTCGACAACCCGACAATTGAGGAGCTCGCGCAATCGGGCCGGAGGCTTGCAATTTTATGCGATTCCTGCGGCCGGTTCCGCTACATGAACCTGGCACGTTTTGCCGCAGACCAACGGATATCCACGCTGGCTGAAACGCTCAAATGCGCCAGTTGCCGCTCGGAGGATGTCAGGGCGCTCGCCATCAGCCGCGACCCGGACACCGGGTTCTGGCCAGCTGAAAGAAGCTGAGCAATCGTCTCCCCAGAGCCCAAGGCGCCCGGCCGGGACCTGATGCGCCCGCGCAACACCTCTGCTGCGCATTACTTCAGCATCTTGCGGCAATCCGGTCTTTGGTGGTAAAGCACCGCATCACTTTGAGAGGTTTTATGCGCGGATCTAAAGAGTCCCGGTAAGGCCCGGCTCGAGATTGCAGCCGGGAAGAAGACGAACCAGCATTGCATGCGCCAGGCTGCAATGACTGCTGGATTATGTCTTGAGCGCTGTACGCATCCACCAGATCATCTTTGGAGCTTTTCAAACGAAACGCTCCCGGCCCAGGTTCCCGCCTTTTGAGATCACAGATTTCAAGGCAAGACCGAAGCCAAACCCGTCTGGATGCGGGACGCTCTTCATCAGGCTTCTCAATACCCAATGGACATTTCAAAAGCCGAACAGCGGGTGCTGCACCTGCTGGCTCAAGGTGGCTATATCCGTGTCGAAAAAGACGACCATGGCCGCATCATCAAACATGAAACCGTCACGCGGGACGGCTGGTACTGGGGCGGATGCTCCTTAAGGGTCTTCCGCAAACTGAAATACAACCGGTACATCGCGTCGAAAAACAGCGGGCCCTACCGGATTACGCATCTGGGCCTGAAACGGGTCCGGGCGCAGCTGGACAACCGATAGACCGGCGCAGAACCGTTGGCACGGCCCCGGACAAGTTCCGGGGCCGTTAGACCTTTAACAATCCCTCATTTCGTCTTCCCGGATGCAGCGCAGCGCAAATCCGGGATCGGGCCTCAAAGACCATATGCCTTTATACCGGAACCTGCGGCTCTCCGGTCCCGGCACGCACTCCGTTTGGCCGGGAGGACACAAGACACAGCGCGGGTTTGTCATCGACCTTATGGCTCCAGACCCGATCCCAAGCTTTTTGAGAGCCCAGAAGTTAGCGAAACACGCCGCTGGTCATGCCGCTGAACCGCCATGTGCAGCGCAAGCGGGATGGACGATGGGGCCTCCGGGGCTTTACGGTGTCATGGATGGCTGTGAGACCTTGGCTCGGTTAGAATCGGCTTTTGTTTATAGGCATAATCAGCCGTCAGCGACCACGAACAGATCATATTCTGTAACGGCGCCATCGAGTTCTTTGCTTTTAAGGGTGACGATCAGTGCATCGAGTGGCTGTTCAGGTTCGATAGCGGCAACGGCCAAGTAGCCCGAGCCACCCGGATTGTCGGCGAGAGCTACAGTCTCGCCTTCACGCTCGCCGGCCACAGTAATATCCAACCGATAACCGGAAACCGCCGTTTCGGTGAAGACTGACACAACACCCTGCCAGCCTTCTGCATTACCAGAAACGGACGGCAGGGCGATCCGCCAGACATCGATGGGGTCGTCGCCGCCGATGGAATCGGATGACTTTTTGTCGAGTTCCCCCTGCAGTACTCTGTCCGGTTCAGCGTTTTGCGTAAACCGAATATTACCTGTAGAGGCAATCTCAGAGATACCCGTTTCACCATCGATCTCAATGGCAAATAACGGGTCCGGCGCAACCCAATCATAATTGTCGCCGATCGAAAAGGCGATGCCGCTGCCCGTTTGGTCAGTGTATTCGAGAAAGAACGATGTGCCTGGTATGTTCCGTTTGCGCGCTGCCCGAATACTCATGGGTTGCCCGTCCGGGTGATAAGGCCGAATAGTAAACGCGCCCAGCGCATAGGCCGTCTCAAACGGCTTACCATTTTCGCCGGGGTAGGTCCGGTGTGATTGCAAGAGCCCACGCAAGACTACGTGTTGCCCTACGGAAGTGTCGATGCGGTAGAAGCGTTCCGTCTGCTTGGGAAGCAACTCACCGACAGTAAAAAGCCCCGGACCAAGCACGGTCGCCTCAGCCACGGTCTCGCCGCCTCGAACATCGTTTATACACTTTTTGATGACACGCTCCTGCTTTCGCACGGTGACTCCGACCGCCTCGTCTATGGCGGCTTCGAGAGAAGCGGCATCAGAGGCATCGAAGTACGCACCGCCGCCTGCACTTGCGATTGCCAGCATCTGCGCGCGCTGTTCGGCATCAAGATCGAAGCCAACTACATATGACGCGACTGCAAAGTCCCGGGCACGCAGCGCGGCCGCAGCAGCGACCGGATCTCCGTTGCAAGTTTCCTCGCCGTCAGTGATTAGTATCACCATGCGGTCCCGGGCCCTCACACCGCTCAAGTCCACGCCAGCTGCGTGCAAGCTCGCGGCGATAGGTGTGTAGCCGTAGGGCTCGAGGCGATTTGTGATGCCGCTATGGTGCTGTTGTCCGCGCTGCCGGAAATTGCTGACAAGAGCGGTGTTCGGACAAGAGGCTTCAGGTGACTTTTCGACCGAACTGTCAAAACCATAAGCGCGAATGCTAACAAGTGCGTCGGATTGATCGAGCCGATTGAGCGCTGCCCCGAGTGCCTGTCGGGCGATGTCAATCTTACGGCGCCCATCAAGAGACGCAGCCATCGAACCGCTCGCATCAAAGATGATTTCGACGGCAACGGGATCGGTGGCGCCTTGAGGTATCGCTTCTTCTCCGTCGGCGCCCGCTGTCACCTCGAGGATATTGCGCTGCACGATATCGAATGCCGGACAAACGTTGATACCATGATCAATTTGCTTAACTGTCGTTTCAGCCAGTGCGGCAACCGACGCCGAGAGTAGTGCTGCTAGCGCAAGCAGACGGGTTATCGCCGTGTGTGCGAACCACGTGGACAATTTGCGCCTATGCCCCATTACAGATTGCCCTTTTATCTACCCCACATCAGTTCGCGCAGCGGTCACGGGCTACACGCATTTGATCCTTCGGTAACCGAGATCGACAACTCCCGCACTGCGCCCAGATCCACCGTGTTAACCTGGAATGCCAATGCGTCGGGGCCGCAGAAAACAGCACTAAACGGAAACTGTTCGATCATCCCCGCTTCCCGCATCCTGGAAACAGCCACAGTTTCCTGCAGTGTCCAGCCACGTTCCGCCAAGGCCGCTTCATAATAGCTGCGCAGTGCGCCGTTCGACGCCTCTGACTGTAGAGTTATGGAGATACCGTCGGTGAGAGACGAGTTGTTTCTTCCAGTGCCAGTGGCTTTTGCACCTGGTAATTCGGGCAGACCGAGATCGCGGTAAACCTGCGGATAGGATAGATCTGACGAAGCTGCCGGACCCGATGACCAGAAAATCATGCCAAGGCCCAATGCGAGCGCAGCTAGTAAGAAGCAAGGCTTCATTGAAGATCACCCGGCCCGATACAACGAAAGGCGTACGAACTGTCGTAACGTTAGCATTTGGGTTTCAAAATCTCAAGTCGCGCAGTTTGTATGATGACACGGATTGTGGCTCGTCAAAAGGTGAGCGTTGGCTGGTCGCAGACTAAGATTATACTGCAGGATAACTTGGTTCCTTTATCGTCTTTTTGACCGGTGAGCGGGATTTGCGGGCTGTGTGGTTATGCGGAGATCCTAGGGCAACATAGTCCGAAGTTTGGACCTTCATCCAACTCGCAGCGGAAGTCAGCTTCCCGCCCTTTCCCAACGTTGCCGCGTTGGTCCCGAGGGTCGCGAATTGGCCCTTTACAGCCGGTCTCAGCGTAGGGCACCAAGACTCCGCGCTGGACGGTTTGGGCAAGGCGTATTCACAATCCTTCTCAGGTCTGGTTGAATTGGACGATCGGGGCGGCGCCTCTGGGTTCCCGGCATTCCTCAATGATGTGTCCGGCAGCGCCCGCCCGCTGATCTTGAGCATCTAGCGTTTCGGTTGAAACGCTTAAAGAATCTCGACAACGACGAAAAACGTCACCCGCCGCATAGGACGCGGCTGACTGGAGCGACCATGCGCCTGCTTGCTCACATTCTGGCCCTGTTTCTTGTTTGCGGGCCCGCTCTGGCCGGTCTTGAAGACAAGGTTGCGGCCACCGCGCCGTCGGGGGTCGTGCTTGTGCTGGATGGAAAGGGCAACACGCTGGTGGCGCAAAACGAAGACCGGTCCTTCGTTCCAGCGTCCGTCGCCAAGCTTGTCACCGCCTGGCTGGCGCTGGAGGTTCTGGGGGAGGATTACCGGTTTCAAACCCGCTTTTACCTGGACAGCGACAGGGTGCTGTATGTGCGCGGCGGCGGCGATCCCTTTCTTGTGTCCGAGGAACTCGCGCTGCTCGCGCCCGCGCTTGTCGCAGCAACCGGCAAGGCGCCGTTCACGGGTCTCGTTCTTGACGCAAGCTATTATCCTTCCGGTCTGCGTATCCCCGGTATTGAAGACACTGGCGAGGCCTATGACGCCCTGAACGCGGCCCTTGCGGTCAACTTCAACACGATCCATGCCGTGCGGAAGGGTAAGTCCGTTCGTTCAGCGGAAAAGCAGACCCCGATCACGCCCCTGGCTGTGAGCCAGTTCCGGGAGCGTGGTCCCAACGGACGCGGCCGCATCAGCCTCGCCCAGGAAGACCCTGACGTGGGCGTGCGTTATGCCGGTGAGCTGCTCGCCGCCTTTATCGAGCAGGCCGGCGGGCGCGTTGAGGGCGACGTCGTAATCGGCTCTGTCCCTGCGGGCCTGGAGCCTGTCCATGTGCACCGCCAGTCCCGCTCCCTGCCGGAAATCCTGACCCTCCTCATGGTGGGGTCGAACAACTACATCGCCAACCAGATCTTTCTGGAGATCGGCGCACACCGTTTTGGCGGGCCGGTCAGTCTTGAAAAATCGCAGCAAGCCGCTCGGGAGATCCTGACAGCACACGGCATTACTGAAGGCATAGACCTGAAGGAAGGCTCAGGGATCAGCCCCGATAACCGGTTCTCCACCGAAAGCCTTGCCAAAGTGCTGCAGGCGTTTGAACCGCATGCCGCGCTCCTGCCCAAGACCCGGGCCGGTTCCCGTTACAAGACGGGCACGATCCCGGGGGTGCGGGCACTGGCCGGATATGTGAACAGCTCCAAGCACGGCTTGGTGCCCTTCGTGATCTCGCTGGGCGGCAACACGGGAAAAACCCGGTTCCGCCTGCTCCGCACCCTCGAGCTCGGCCTTTAGCGCATGTCGCATTCATTCAAATTCATCATGTGTCGTCTTTCACTGTCTGAAATCAATGATTTCAAAGCAAAAGACGACACCGATTAAATGCGACTTGCTCTAGAAGCTTTTTGCCGGGTGGGAAGCCCCGCCGGCCCCGGGCCAGCACGTGGCCGCTTTTGTGATTTTGCGGGGAAAGTCCGGCCGTCGGCGACACCGGGCCCATCCCCATCCCATAAGCTTTCATCCGGAACAGAAAAACCCGCTGGATCGCTCCAGCGGGCTTCTCATGTTTCTATCGCTAAAACAATTAGCCAATCAGGGCGTTGTCGTCGCGCTTGACGGCGATGATGGAGGAACGCTCAAGCTTGCCTTCGCCGTCCGGGAACGGCGCAGCCGGGTGCTGGATGCCGACGAAAACCGTCCGGCGGTCAGCAGACCAGGTGATGCCGGTGACTTCAGAGCCGTAAGGAACGGTCATGAAACGTTCGATCTGACCGGTGACTGGGTCGCCCACCAGCATCTGGTTGTTGCCCATGCCGGCGAAATCGCCTTCGTTCTTGTAGTTGCCGTCTGTCTGGATCCACAGGAGACCAGATGAGTCGAACATCATGCCGTCCGGAGAGTTGAACATGTTGCCGGCGTTGACGTTTTCAGAACCGCCATAAGCGCTGTCGCCGTGGACTTCCGGGTTACCAGCCATCACGTAGAGGTCCCACTTGAAGGAAGACGCTGCGTGATCGTCATTTTCCGGATACCAGCGGAGGATCTGACCGTAGTTGTTGGCTTCACGCGGGTTCGGGCCGTTCACAGAAGTGTCGTCCCCGCCAGCGTTCGGCTTAATGCCGCGGTTCTTGTTGTTGGTCAGAGCACAGTAGGCTTCAACCGAAACCGGGTTCACAGCAACCCACTCCGGACGGTCCATTGTGGTCGCACCGACCTTGGACGCAGCCATACGGCTATAGATGGAAATTTCCGGCTTGCTCATGCCGGTGGCTTCTTCTGTCAAGGCAACCCACTCGCCGTTGCCGTCTTCGGAGAACTTGGCAACGTAAAGCTGACCATCATCGAGAAGACCGTCGGTCGGAGCACCCGGTGTGTAGGTGCCGTTGGAGACGAACTTGTAGAGGAATTCGCCGCGCTCGTCGTCGCCCATATAAACGACAACCTGGCCGCTCGGAGCGAGGGCACATGCAGCGTTCTCGTGCTTAAAGCGGCCGAGAGCAGTGCGCTTCACCGGAGTTGAGTCCGGGTTGGACGGGTCGATCTCAACAATGTAACCCGCACGGCGCGGTTCGTTGACGTTCTTGGAGATGTCAAAACGCTCGTCAAACTTCTCGTAGGAGTAACGGCTTTCCAAGCCGATACCATAACGCTTGTAATCGTCCGGACGCTCGAAACCTTCGTCCGTGGAACCGAAGTAGCCGTTGAAGTTTTCTTCACAGGTCAGGTAAGTGCCCCAAGGGGTTTTGCCCGCGCCACAGTTGTTGAAGGTTCCGAGGGATTTCGTTCCGGTCGGATCGGCTTCGGTCTTCAGAAGGTCGTGACCTGCCGCCGGACCGGCGATCCGCATTTCGGTGTTGTGCGTGATACGGCGGTTGAACGGGCTGTCGACAACAACTTGCCAGCCGGTTTCGTCTTCCGCCACTTCCATGACAGTCACACCCTGGAAGTTCTGCAGCATCTTTACGTCGTCCGCAGATTGCGGCTTGCCGTCTTCAGTGTGCGGCAGGTTCACCTTCGGGTTCACATACTCACTGTTAACTGCAATCACCTGCTTGTCGCCGATCGCGAACAGCTCCATGCCGTCAGTGTTTTCACCAAAGACGCGGTCGGAAGAAGCGACTGGAACGCCTTTTGCACCGTCAAAGTCAGCAGCGTCGGAGAAGAGCTTGTCGCCCCACTTCACCAGAACGTCCCACTTGTAGCCTTCCGGAACATGAACGGTTGCGTCGGTTGCAATTCCAACCGGCTGGAAGGCAAAGCGGCCAGCAGCGGCCTGTGCTTGCGCGGAGGTGGAGTTCATGAGGCTGGCACCGGTGCCAAGGCCCATCACAGCTGCACCTGATCCGAAGGCCACGAGGCCGCCAAGGAAACCGCGGCGGGACAGGTTGGCTTCAACAACGCTGTCGAATTCGGTGGTTTCTGCTGCCGGGCGGACCAGTTCGTCCCAATCGTCCCAAGACAGATCGTCTTTGTTGATGTCAGTCATGTTCGCTCTCCCAAACGGATGGCTACGTGAAATTACGCCAATCTGCGTTACCCACCCTTAGTGACAGTTGCATGACGCGGCTATGACACACGTATTACGAATATTTAACTGCGCAATCCCGAACAATTTCACCTTTTAGGAGGCGGATGTGGTCTACGGAAATACACAAGTAAAATCAGCAATATACAAAATTTTTCACCGCCCTCCTCTGACAACATCACAGGCGGATGACACTTGGTTCTTGCAGAAAATATCGGGCCGCTTTGTTTACACCGCGTCAGACGTGTCTCCCATCAAATACCGGGGCCCGCGCCCGTGCCTGGCAGCGGCGTCACCGGCATTGTAAAGCGCGCAAGACTTCATCGACAGGCAACCGCATCCAATACAGCCATCAAGTTTGTCGCGAAGCCGGATCATCTTTTCGATCCGGGCATCAAGATGCGCCCTGAACTCGCGGCTGATACGGGTCCAGTCGGCCTTGGTGGGCGCACGCCCCTCGGGCAGCTGTTTCAGTTGATCGGCGATTTCAGAGATCGAAAACCCGAACTCCTGAGCGACAAGAACAAAGGACAGGCGGCGGATATCGGACCGCAAAAACCTCCTTTGGCCGCCAGCGTTGCGGATCGGATGAACAAGGCCTTTTTCCTCGTAAAACCGGATGGCCGACACCGACAAGCCGGTCCGGTCAGACAACTCACCGATTGACAGTACAGATGACGATTTCACAACTTACTCCAAAAATGATGTTTTTTCCTATTGACCTCAACTTTACTTGAGGAATTATCTCCAGTGTCCAGGCAAAGTCAAACTTTGAAAGGACACCAAATGAGCACTGCATTTCTGGAACATGTGAACGTCACCGTCAGCGATCCGGAGGCGACCGCCAAACGGCTCAAAGACTGGTTCGGCTGGGAGATCCGCTGGAAGGGCGACAGCCTGGGCGGTGGCACGACTTACCACATAGGGAACGAGACCAGTTACATCGCCGCCTATAACCCGCCGAAAGAAACGGCCGCCATGGAGGCCGAAAGCTATGGTGTCCGGGGCGGCCTGAATCACATTGCCGTGGTTGTGGATGACCTAGATGCCACAGAGGCACGGATCACGTCTGGTGGCTACCAGACAAAGAACCACGCCGATTATGAGCCGGGCCGCAGGTTCTACTTTCACGACGATGACGGGATCGAGTTTGAGGTGGTCAGCTATGCCGCATGAGACCCTGCATGAGTTTTTGGCGGCGAACAGATTACGGCCCCGCCCGAACCTTCCGCCACAAGCCGTTTCAGCCCTGCGCGCTGATGGTTTCCTCAATGAAAGCGGCACATTAAATCGGGAGTTCGGATCGGAACAGCTGCGGATCGGGAAATCAGCGCCTCAAAAACAGCTACAAGCTCTCTTCATAAAGGTCCGGCAAAGCTACCAGAGTATGTTTTGGTTCCTGAAGGCCTGAGAGCGCGCCCCTAAAATGAAACGGGCTCCACAAAGGGAGCCCGTTCAGTCGTAAATATACTTTATCGCCGTCTCTAGTGGCCACCTGACAACACAAGCGTTCTGATCGGCAATTGCAAAGCCTGAGACCGCAGCAGAATTGCATGCACCAGTCCGACCGTATCAACCACATGAAGGAAGACGAACTCGCCAGTTCCCATCGGCTCACCGCTGGTAAGCCGGTCATGGTTGCTGGTGTAGAGATTGGCAACACAACGGCTTCCCGGCACAAGCTTGTCAAAACCGCCCGCATAGAGCGGTTCCAGCGACGTCGTTATTGTGCCAGGCGTCGCATTGGCAGAAACGTCCACCAGGGCCCCACTTGCGGAAAACTGGCCAGAAGCAAGATAATCCTGCACTTCCGAGACAACGACCGGGATGATTGTAAACGGTAACGCCGCACATGTGACCTCACCGATCATGCCCTTCTTGATGACCTGTGCCTCGATCTGATTGAAGCCGGCGATCATTCGGTCATGTCCGGCGTCTGACGGGATCAGGACACCGCCGGGCCGCATTGCCGGGTTAAGAACATCACCCGCCCGTATGGAAAACTGTTCCACAGCTCCATCCACACCGGCATAGATCGTCATTTTCTCGATCCGGTTCAACGTTTCCTGAAGCCGCGCTTCCGCGGTCTGTTTGCGAGCCGGAAGGGCTGTATTGATCTTGGTCTCGATCAGTTCCTTTTGGGCGATGGCTGCTTCCAGAGCCCCTTCCCGATTTTGAACGGAAGTGCGAAGCTTTTCCAATTCGCGAAGCGGCACAACATCAGGATTTCTGTCATAGAGCTCTTGCTTAGTGTCCAGCTCGTCCTGCGCTTGTTTCAGGCTCGCTTCGGCCTGACTGACCTGTCCTTCGGCGACCTGCAACTCACCTTCCGCCAACCGGATCTCCGCCTCAATCTCGTTGATTTGTTGACGATCCGAATTTGCTGCCAGTTCGTCTTGGCTGGAATCCATGCGGAGGATTTTGTCGCCGGCTTTAACCTGCGTATTGAGCGTATTGTCTACATAGATCTCAACGACACGGCCTCGTGTTTCGGGAAGGATCGGTATTGTTCTAAAAATCAGCGTCGCGTGGTTCGTCGACGGGTGATAGTAGAAAATGAGTGTGATCAAAGAGATCGTTAGCAAAGCACATGTGACAATACCATATCGCAGCTCAAACCAGACAGAGTATATTGTAATTTCATACCCAAACCGTTTTCCCTGAACGTAGCGGCGAAACAGGTAATCAGGCAGCAAGGTGACCATTGAACACAGAAGTAGCTCCATCGTCAGCTCCTTTTGTCTTCAGGGGAAACGACCGGCTCAATCGCAACTTCAGTATCCGTTGCATCTCTTGACGCCATGTCCGGAGAAACAGCCTCAGTGCCACCGGATGGAGCGATACTCTGCGCAGGGGGCGAACTTACTGCAGGCTCCGGCACAGATGCTACCTTGGATAGGGCAATCGTTTTCAATGACGATGCTATCGAGGTCAAAGGGGAAGCGAGGTTGGGAAACGGGACGAAAGCAAGAACCAGCGCGGCGACCCAAAAAACATTGTTATGCGTGAACAACGCGACCAGGGCGAGGACAGCTACAAGCTCAAAATGGACCCCTTCCTTTCCGTGCGCCACTTTTTCGGGAATGGAATGAAGGTGAAGATAAAGCGTTCCAACCAACACAATAATGATGACCAACACGATGAGTACGGAGATCATCATCTGATCATATCCGTCAGCTGTCGGTATAAAAAACGGCAAATGTTCGCTAGCAAGAGGGTGAAGCGTTACCGCCCCCTCGCCTGTGTTTTCTGAATGTGTCGACATACAATACCCCGGCTGACTGCTGCGCTAAGGATCGGTTTCCAAAGAAGTGCCGGGCTTGCGAAACCAGCAAGGCCGGTGCCCTATCACTCGATAATAGTGAAGTTGCGCAAAGGCAACCAGCTTCCGCTGGTGCGGACTTACCGCGGCGCCATTCGAATGGCACCATCAAGACGGATCGTCTCGCCGTTCAACATATCGTTCTCGCAGATGGCCTTCACCAACTGGGCGTATTCGGCAGCCTTGCCGAGCCGGGAGGGGAACGGTACCTGCTGCCCAAGCGAGTCCTGAACTTCCTGCGACAATCCCAAAAGCATGGGCGTTTCGAAAATGCCCGGCGCGATGGTCATCATCCGGATGCCCGATTTTGCCAGGTCCCGGGCAACCGGCAGGGTCATCCCGGCAACACCTGCCTTGGAGGCCGCATAGGCGACCTGGCCGATCTGGCCGTCAAACGCTGCGACCGAGGCGGTCGAGACGATCAAGCCGCGCCCGCCATCCGGCGTGACAGGATCCAGATCCGCCATGCCCGTTGCCGCTATGGAAAGACACCTGAACGAGCCGATCAGGTTGACCCCGACCACCTTTTCAAACATGTCCATCGGGTGCGGTTCGCCGCGCGATGTCGTCTTGGCGACCGGTGCAATCCCGGCGCAATTGACCAGGATGCGTTCCTGTCCATGGGCCGCGCGCGCAACCTCAAACCCGGCCTCCACGCTCGCCTGGTCGGTCACGTCAACCTCGGCGAAAACACCACCGATGCTGGCCGCCATATCCTCGCCCTGGTCCCGGTTGCGGTCGAACAGGGTTACCTTCACGCCCTCGCCCGCGAGCATCCGCGCTGTTGCAGCACCCAGTCCGGACGCGCCGCCGGTCACAATTGCCGAAATTGAAGACTCCAGTTTCACGCACACCTCCCGATATACAACCTATTGAAATATTGACGTTACAACGCCCCTTTTGACGAAAACGTCAATTTGCGCGCAAAGTGACCCAGCTTTCTCCGGCGGTCAAGCGGGAACTGATATGCGGAAAGCCAATTTCTGCACCGGGTGTCTGTTCAGCGTGCAAGCACCACCAGATCAACCGGGTCCCGCACCCCCATCACAGGTGAGGCAGGAAGTGTTTCCAAGGGCGGCAAATCGAAGCCCTGTTCTCTGGCCAAGGTGAGGCTGACCTGATCTGTCAGCACTGTGCTTCCATGGATCTTGTTGGCATCTTCCAATTTCGCTGCACGATTGACCGCATCGCCGATCACGGTGAACTCTAGCCGGTTTTTTGCGCCGATTACCCCGGCAGTGACCGGTCCGGCGGCCACTGCCGTTCCAATCTTCAGGGAACCCGGCCAGCCGGCTGCCTGGAACAAATCCGCTTCAGCCTCAATCGCCTCAACCAGCCGGTTTGCCGCCCGCAAGGCATCCGCAGCAAAGGTTTTAGAAGGCTGCAGCGCCCCGAATGTCGCCAGGATCCCGTCCCCCAGGAACTTATCGACGCGCCCGCCTTCGTGATTGATCACGTCGACGGCAAGGTTCTGATATTCGGCCAGAACCGCTAGCACGACCTCAGGCGCAAGTGTGCTGGAGGTTGATGTAAACGAGCGGATGTCGGCATAAAGGATCGCCGCATGGCGCAACGTGCCCTCCCCGGCTTCCAAAGCGGTGTCGGCATCGGTAATGGACGCGGCCACTTCCGGGGCAAAGAAGCGTTTCAGATCGGCTGCTGCGGCATGATCCCGGGTTGCTTCAAACAACAGCGCCCGCCCCCGGTAAATCGCGGCGGACAACAAGATCGTCACCGCCAGTATCACCATGGTCTTGTCGAGTTCAGCGCCGATCAAAATGGCATTGCCGGTGAGATATTCCACGTAATTACGGGTCACCCGCATTCCGTCCATATCCGCAAGGGCCGCGTAAAACACCAGGCCAAGCCACCCGGCAACCGCCACAAGACCGGTTGTCAGAACGAAACGCGGATCGAAGCGCAAGGCCCGAAGCCCGATGAAAATGAACACATACATGAGCGTCGGGGCTTTGAGATAAAAGGTCGGATGCTGGTCGTACTGAATGTGGAACGAAAAGATCAGACCAACCAGCAAGGCCATGTCGACCCCGATGGAGATCAGCAGATACCACTCGGGCAACTCAAAGCGGTAGGACAACACCAGCCGCATGACCGTGAATAGAAAATAGGCACCGAGAGCCAAGGGCACAAAGTTGAACCCGGCCGACCCTTCAGCCCGAGGGGCAAGCGCATACAAGATTGCAAAGAAGAGAACAAGGCCGAGCTGAACCCAACCAATCAGGCGTTCCGAAGAGGCTTCCTGATCGCGGATCTCGGCGCGCACCCTTTGCGGGATCCCCGTTTCGGGTGGCCCGCCGCGGATGATGTATTTCAGAGTTTCGACCAGACCTGCCATTGCCGCCCCTGTTTCTTTTCCAAAAGCACTTTGGTCAAGAATCGTGAGTGCGCAAGGGCTACCAAGCAAACGTGACAGCCTGTGATCGATCCATCGCGCTTGTGCCGGCTTGATCAGGACAGCGTTTGGGCAGTCTGATCCGCCAGATTTTTCGGACGTGTTAGGTCTTGCTGCGGCAGCGGCTTGGTTTGACCAGAACCGATTTCAGGAATTTGCGTATCGTGTAACGCCGCCTGCCCGGCCCGACATAACAACAACTCAACGAGGCCGTTCTCATTCCAGTTACGGCGGTTAAAACCAGCCTCAAACATCAAGACATAGTCCAAATGGATCATGCGGCAGTTTTCCGGAGGCCATACAGTCAAACGGTCACATGCGCCGGTGGCTTGAGGGGAAATTTGAAGCCTTTGGGCAGTTCAGGCGCTGGCGCAAAAACCTGCAATCCGCGCCTGGTGTAACAGTTTCAAAAAGCACTTTTCTTGGCCCGTTCCGGGCCATTTTTTTTTGCCGCAGGCCGCATCTGACATCCAAGAGACTCAGGGAAGCAGCAGCATGCCCTCGCTTGCAACAAGAGTGCCGGGATACGCGCTTTCGGCAGCCATCCCGATTTCGTCCAGTTCATCATCGGTGCGGCGCGGATCATGGTGGAACAACACGGGCGTCTTTACATTTGCGATCTTTGCAAGCTGGACCGCCTTTTTCCAGGTGGAATGCCCCCAGCCCTTGTAGATTTCATACTCATCATCGGTGAACATGGCGTCGTAGATCATGACATCGGCATTCGCCACGAATTCCGGCAAAGCCGCGTCGATTTCGGGATCGCCATGTTCATGATCTGTAATGATGCAAATGGCCTTGCCCTTGTATTCGAAGCGGTAGCCGCACGCTCCGCCCGGGTGGTTCAGCCGTGTCGTCTTGATGACAAGATCATCATCACGCGGGATCTGTTCACCCGCCGTGAAAGACCTGAATTCGACAGCTTTGAGTGTCTTGGCGGCAACCGGGAAGATCGGCGGCGACATGATCCGGCTGACAATATCGATCAGCTCAGTGCCGTCCTGGAAATGCCCGGCCCAGGCAGTGACGGCATAATTCGGATCGTAAGCAGGTTTGAAGAACGGCAGGCCGCAAATGTGGTCCAGATGGGTATGGGTAAACAGAAGATCGAATGTTTGCGGGGTGCCCTTGCAAATCTCCAGCCCGAGGTTCCGGGCGCCGGATCCGCAATCGATCAACACCAGGGCGTTGCCGGCACGCAATTCAAAACAAGCCGTTTCGCCGCCATAACGGAGCGTGCTTGAACCCGTGTCGGTGTAGACCCGCGCACTCCCCAGCAACGAAGCGAAAAATCATCTGCCACGTCGTACTCCTACCCGCCAGCGGCTCCCTGGCGTGCCTCCGCCAAGTCACGTGTAGTGCGTTCAAGGCGCAATGCCAAGGTCCGCATGACTTCAAGCGAGATATCTGGAAACTCCTTCAGGAGCTTTAAGAAATCGTCCTTTGATACTGTTAGAACATCCATCTTGCTGGCTGCAACCAGCGTTGCCGTTCTTGGAACATCACACAAGATGGCGATCTCCCCGACAATGGAGTTTTCCGAGACTTGGGCGACACGCTTTTCACCATCCGGTGTGTCCACCAAAACATCGGCGTTTCCGGCCAGAATAATGAAGGCGCAATCCCCCTCCTCGCCCTGAGTACAAAGGCGCTCTCCCGACGGATACTCTGTGCGGTCGCTGATGAAGGCCAACAGCCGGAGTTTCGTCTCATGAATCCCACGGAATAAGGGAACCTTCCTCAGGGCTTCTACTTCGGTTTCTAACGACACGTTTTTCCCCCCTCGTGAGCAGTTGCCCTGCTCAAAGTGTTTTTCGGGCGCGGCGGGCCCGCAACCGGTTTTGTCATCCCATCACCCCTTCTCCGATATGCGCCCCTGGTCGAGAACGACCGTATGGTCGAACTCGGACGCTATCTCAGCATTTGATGTTCCATAGAGATAGGTTTTGCCGGAAAGGACATCCTTGAGGCTCGCGCGCAGCGCGCGGTCTTCCTCGGTCATTCCCGTGGCAATGTCGTCGATGATGGTGAATTTCGAATTCTTCAGAAGTCCGCGCACGAGCGCAATCCGGCGCCGCTGGCTTGCCGACAATTTGGAGCCTGCCACGCCAACGTGGTAGTCGCCGCCGGCATAGATAATCGCCTGCCTCAAACCGGTCTCTTCGACGATCGAACGGATTACATCGTCAATCCGGCGGCGCGCGTCACGGCGGTCGACCCTTGCCCTGCCGAACAGAAGATTGTCTTCGATGGTGAGCGGCGGCAGATAGACGTTCGGATCAAATGCGACAAAGCTCTCCGAAGATTTGACCACGGTATCCAGGAACTTCTTGCGGGCTGCAATTACGTCGTCCCTGAGATCGTCGGTCATGACGCCCAGGCGATGGCGGGCCGGAACGAGTTTGAAGGCAAGCGCAGTCAGGCGCGTCCGGTCGGCATCAGTCAAGCCCGGCCGCTGCTGCCCGGACTTGGCAATCCGCACGATCCGGTCGAATTCTGGCAATTCATCCTGGGTAATGAACGAATAGGCCCCCAGCAAACCGCTGTCGCCGGAAACGTTTGAGAAGAGTTCCAGCATGGTCTCAGCGATCTTGATACCGATATTCTGCAGTTCCTTGTCGAAACCGGTATCGGCGAGGAAAGCCTTGACTTCAGGAAGCTCCGGCACTTCGTCCATGGTGATTTCAGGATCAGACGGAACGGCGAAGAAGAGATTTTCCGCAAGGCTCGCGCTGGCATTGAACGTGCCCAGGTTCCAACGCTCCACCAAACCGCCCAGCGCCGGTTCGTTTTCGATGCGCTCGGCCAGTGTTTTCCGGACCCTCAGGATCTCACCGGCAAACTCGTCATTCATCGACGGGTCGAACCTGGACTGCAAGCCGAGACGGTAAATGTCATTGTCGAGCCCGACCGCCTCCAAGAGCGACAAGGCCTTGTAATCCAGGCCCGAAAGGTCGGAAACGCCTGCAAGCTCCAGGTCTTCCCATTCGGCTTCCAGATCATAGAGCGGATTTTTCGTCTGCTTGGCCTCGTTCACGCGGCGCTTGTATTCCTTCAGCGCCTCTCCTTCCCGCTCTGGCTCGGTCAGCGGCCGGTGGCGCAGACCGTAATAGAGATTGTCGCGGATCGTTCCGGTCCAAACGTGGACCGCGCCTCCCACATAGGCGATTTCCCGGCCAAGCGTGGAATCGGTCAGGCGGTCCAGTTCATGCGCGCCGATTTTGACTTTGCCCGATGATGGCGCCACAAGCCCGGCGGCCAGCTGCATCAATTCCGTCCGTCCCGACCCATCGGGCCCGACCACTGCGCTCATCGTACCCGCTGGAACCGTGAGTGATACGTCCAGAAGTTCCTGGCCGGCCGCGCCGCCGGAGAAGCTGACATTCTCAAACGTAAGATCACCGTCCAGAACAACGGCATCATCGGACGTCAGCTGCTCGGTTTCACGGATATCAATTGGGTCGAAGTTTTCGACAACAGTCTGATATTTGACGCCAACATCAGCCGTCATCTGATAGTAGGACAACAGCTCTTTCCAAGGGCCGGCAAGATCCTTGTAGGCGGCAATCACGGCCAAAAGCGCACCCATGCTCAAGTCGCCCTCAATCACCAGATACCCGCCGATCAGATAGAAGAAGAAAGGCGTCAACTGGTTCATGAAATTGTTCACGAACTTGATCAGGAATTTGCGGTTGAAAATCTCATAGCGGATCTTGAAGTTTTCATAGAGCCGGTCGGAGATATCGGCAGAATGCCAGGCTGCGGCATCATTGGCGTGGATCTCTGCAACACCGTTGATGCTTTCGCCGACCTTGTCCGCAATCACCCGGATGTTCTTCACCCGCTGGCGCGAAAGGCGGATGACTTTCTTCTGCAGCATCGGAATGACATAGCCCTGGACCGGATAGGCCGCCACAGCCGCCAGTCCCAACAAGGGGTCCTGCATGAAAATAAAGCCGAGCTGCACAAGCAACATGCCGCCCTGATAGGCCGGAAGGGCGAACGCTTCGCCGATAAAGCCGCCAACGTCTTCCACTTCCGAGGTGATCATCGGAATGATCTCGCCCGAGCTCACCTTCCGGAAATGGGGCAAACGGAATCGCAAAACACGCTGGAACAGCTCGAACCGCAAGCGGCGCAACATGCTCTCGCCCAGACGGCCCTTGTAGACATTCAGATAGAATTTCAGGCCGTTAGAGACGACAACAAGCCCGAGAAAAATGCAGCATAGAAGAACCAGATAGGGGATCTGGTCGAAGTCGAAACCAAAAACGATTCTGGGAAAACCGTCCCCCTGCACCGCATCGTTGACAATCAGTTTCGGCAGTTCCAGCAGGAAATAGACCACCGGATAGGTCAGAACCGTTATCAAAAGGATGTAGATCTGATGCCGGGCGCTGTACCTCCAGATGAAGCCGAAAAGACTTTTTTCCATCAGATCATCCGGACAATGGCTGGATCAAATATGTGCAAACCGAACATTTTGAGTATAATACCGATCTGAATTGAATGTACCAGCCAGGATCTATCCCCACCGGCGTCATTTTTGGACCCTTCCCAAACCAATCCGCGCGTACACTCCATGTCAAGGCAGATCAGTTCGTGACAAAGACCAGCGACTTGAGACATAAGGCCCGCGGGCACGCATTACAAATTTAGGGGCATAATGAGTTCCAGAACGCCTAAGATCTTGATCTATAGCCATGACTCGTTCGGCCTGGGTCATCTGCGCCGATGCAGGGCAATTGCTCAGGCGCTGGTGGGAGACTTCGACACGCTCTCTGTGCTGATCCTGTCCGGTTCGCCTATTATCGGCAGTTTCGAGTTCCGCTCACGGGTTGATTTTGTCCGCATCCCCGGGGTGATCAAGCTGCGCAACGGTGAATATACGCCCCTGTCACTCCACATAAACATCGACGAAACCCTTGCTGTACGGTCCAGTATTATCGAACACACCGCCAAGGTATTCGATCCGGACATCTTTATCGTCGACAAGGAACCGCTTGGGCTGCGCGGCGAGGTTCTGGGTACGCTTGAGGCCTTGAAGGAAACCGATACCCGTCTTGTCCTCGGTCTACGCGATGTGATGGATGATCCCGATGTCTTGAAGGAAGAATGGGACCGCAAAAATGTCTACCCGGCCCTGCGAGATCTTTACGACGAGATCTGGGTTTATGGCCCGAAGGACATCTGTGACCCGCTGGAAAACATCCCCCTGCCGGAGGGTGTCGAACCGAAGATGCGCTACACAGGCTATCTGCGCCGGGACCTTCCCGCCTCCCTGAAGGACACGCCCATTCCGGCACCGTTCGAAGACGATCCCTACATCCTCGTGACGCCGGGCGGCGGCGGCGACGGCGTCGAAATGGTCGATTGGGTCATGCGGGCCTATGAAACCCGCACCAAACCGCTGTTTCCGGCCTTGATTGTGCTTGGGCCATTCATGCCAGCAGCAGCTGCTGCCAACTTCACGGACCGCGCGGAGAACCTGCGCGACGTTGAGGTTATCCGCTTCACCCCGCAGATCGAGCCCTATCTTGCCGGTGCCAAGGCCATCGTTGCCATGGGCGGCTACAATACCTTTTGTGAGATCCTGTCCTTCGACAAGCCGACGCTCATGGTGCCCCGTGTCGTCCCGCGCCGGGAGCAGGCCATACGCGCGGAACGGGCAGAAAGCAGCGGCCTTCTTAAGGTACTTCCAATCGACCGGTATCCGGATCCGCAACTCATGGCGGACGCGCTGTCGGACCTGCCGCAAATGCCGGCTCCGTCGGAGGCGGGGATCGGCAATTTGATGGACGGTCTCGATATCATCAGCAGCCGTGTGAGCAAGATTTTCGATTTCCGTTACGGGTCGGGCAAGAAACTGGTCAATTTTTAGCCTTTGCTGCTGTTTCCCTTTTTCCCATCAAGGTCACCATGTCCCGCATCGCCGTTGTCGTAAAAGGCTATCCGCGCCTGTCCGAAACCTTTATCGCCCAGGAGATGCTCGGGCTCGAGCAACGCGGGATCGACATCCTCATCGTTGCCCTCCGCAAACCCTATGATCCTTACATTCACGATCTGCACCGGCAAATCAAAGCAGAGGTGATGTATCTGCCGGAATACGTGAAAGACGATCCGGCACGTGTAAACCGTGCCAAACGCTGGGCAGAAGCGCAGCCAACATACGCCGGCGCGAAGGCACTGTTCGATGCCGACTTTGCCCGCCAATCCAATGCGGACCGCCAGAGACGATGGGCGCAAGGCTGTGTCTTTGCGCACGAACTTCCCGAAGATGTGCGCTGGATTTATACCCATTACCTTCACACGCCCTGTTCGGCAGCGCGCTACGCGGCTCATCTGAGCGGGCGCGGATGGTCATTTTCCGCCCATGCCAAGGACATCTGGACCAGCCCGGACTGGGACCTGAAAACCAAGATCGATGATGCTGCCTGGGGCGTGACCTGCACCAAGGTGAACGCAGATCATCTGAATTCCCTGTCGTCGTCTCCCGGCAAGGTTGAGCTTCTTTATCACGGACTTGATTTTTCCGGCTTTCCCAAACCCTCTGCCAACAATCCGGCCCGCGACGGCCGTGATGAGCCTGTCCGGATCGTGTCTGTCGGGCGCGCCGTCGAGAAGAAGGGCTATGACGATCTTCTGAAGGCGTTCAGCAGCCTGCCGCAAGGGCTGAATTGGCACTTCACCCATATCGGCGGCGGCGACATGGCTGAGACGCTGAAAGCCCAAGCAGAACGCCTCGGGCTTTCAAAGCACATAACCTGGCGGGGCGCGCAGCCCCGTGAAGCGGTGATCGAAGCTTGCCGGACGTCGGATTTGTTTGTGCTCCCTTCCAAACTTGCCAAGAGCGGTGACCGCGACGGGCTGCCGAATGTCCTCATGGAAGCACAATCCATGGGTCTGTGCTGTCTCTCAACCCGCGTCTCGGCAATTCCGGAGCTCATTCATGACGGGGAAACCGGGGTCTTGACGGCGCCCGGCGCACCGGATCAGCTGGCCGCAGCTTTGGCGGATCTGATAAGCGATCCGCAAAAGCGCTCAAGGCTCGGTCTTGCCGGTGCAGACCGTGTCCGTTCGCACTTCTCGACAGATCCTGGTCTTGACCGGCTGGCGGCAAAACTGCGCAAGGTATTGTGACCAAAGGCTGGAAACCCTCATGAAAATCGCCTTTACCGCGCCGATGAAGCCGCTTGACCACCCGGTTCCATCGGGTGACCGCACCATGGGCCGCCTGATTGTCGCCGCCTTGGAAAAGGCCGGACATAACGTCATCACGGCCAGCAGCTTCCGTGCATGGCGCAAAAATGGAAGTGAAGCGGAGCAGGCGGCCATCCGGGAAGCGGCTTTGGAAGAGGCGGAACATATCGTCCGGAATTGGACCGAGACCGGCTACCGTCCGGATCTTTTCCTGACTTACCACCTTTATCACAAGGCTCCAGACTGGATTGGGCCTGCGCTGGCAGACCGGTTCGGCCTCCCCTATGCCGTGATAGAAGCCAGCCGGGCACCGAAACGGCAAAATGGCGATTGGGCCATAGGGTTTGCCGCGGCCGATGCCGCTCTTGCGCGCGCGGATGCGGTTGCGGCGATCCACAGAGCCGATGCTGAGTGCCTTGCCGATGTGGTTCCAGCAGAACGCCTGTCCGTTCTTCTGCCGTTCCTGGAGACGGCTCCCTTTCAATCGGCAAGCCATATCGCCAAACCGCTGGCCCACAGCCCGTTGAGTTTGCTGGCGGTCGGAATGATGAGGGAGGGCGACAAGACCCGGTCCTACGAGGTTCTCGCACAAGCCTTGTCGCTTCTAAAAGACCGGCCCTGGCATCTGACGATTATCGGCGATGGTCCGAACCGGGACCGGATTTTACCCCTCTTCCCGCCGGAACGGATCACGTGGCTCGGGGCTTTGCCGCCGGAAGCGCTGCCATCACACTACGCAAGCCATGACCTCCTAGTCTGGCCGGCAATCCGCGAAGCTTTCGGGCTCGTTTTCCTGGAAGCCCAGGCGGCGGGTATTGGCGTAATTGCAGGAGACACCTTTGGCGTGCCGGACATCGTTGCGCACGGCAAGACCGGGCTGCTGTCGGCGGAAGGAAATGCTGATGACTTTGCCGCCAACCTGCTTCATGTCATTGACCAACCGGAGCTGGCTGACGCCATGGGTCAGGCCGCGCGGGCCCATATTGCAGAACACCATACGCTGTCGGCCGGAGCCTCACGACTGACCGATTTTGTAGACCGGGCCTGCGCGCACTATGCCAACCGGACAACCAGGGGCTGACATGACGGTCAAGGCCTTCATTCATGTGCAACATCTGCTCGGCACCGGGCATGTGGTGCGCGCTGCTGCCATTGGCAAAGCGTTGGCCGCCAAAGGCGCCGCCGTCACGCTGGCAACCGGGAACAAAATTCCGCCAACTCTGGACACAGGTCCGCTTGACATAGTTGAGCTCCCGGCCTGCAAAAGTGCGGACGCCACCTTCAAGTCCCTTGTCACTTTAGACAATGAACCCATTGACGAGACATGGAAATCCGCGCGCGTTAAAGCATCGATTCAAGCCTTCTCGTCCGGTGATTACGATTTATTGCTCACGGAAACCTACCCATTCGGGCGGCGGCAGCTGGATTTTGAGCTCACCCCGCTTCTGGAAGCTGCGAAGAAAAACCCCAAACCTCCTTTGATCGCGACATCCATCCGGGACATTCTTGTTCGGAAGAAGGAGGCCTGGAAAGAGAAGTGGATGGCGGACCAGGCGCTGCGCTTTTACGATCGCATCCTTGTTCATTCCGATCCTGACTTCATCCAGCTTTCCGACAGTTTTCCCTTCGCTGACCGCGTCGAGCCGCTCGTCCGGTACACCGGCTATGTCGGACCTGAGGCCCGCCCGGCAGCGCAAGGGGATGACGGCCGGGACGAACTCATCATTTCCTGTGGCGGCGGTGCGGTCGCCGCCCCTTTGATCGAGGCGGCGCTCAATGCCCGCTCGCTATCGCACAAGGCCGGCGGCACGATCTGGCGTCTGCTTGTCGGGCATGATGTTGGCGAAGACGCGTTTCAGCGCTACCGGCAAATGGCGCCCGCCGGACTGATCGTGGAACGTGCGCGCCGGGATTTCCCAGACCTTTTGAAACGGGCCCGCCTGTCGGTCAGCCAGGCTGGCTACAACACGGTTTTGGACGTTTTGACCGCAGGCTTACCGGCCGTGTTCGTCCCGTTTGCCCAGGCCGATGAAACCGAACAAACCCAGCGCGCCGAAGCCTTGGCGCGTCATGGCCGCGCTGTCGTTGTCAGCGAAGCCGGCCTGACCCCTGCCAGACTTGCCGCCAGGATCGATGACGCACTTTCGCTGGAGCTCAGCCCGCACCAGGTCCAACTCGGCGGTGCCCAGCGGAGCGCTGAGATTTTGTTGGCTGATTTGAAGGATCGCTTCTAATGGCTGCTGATGCCGACCGCTTTAAAAACGAGTTGACTGGCCACCTAGACTGGTTTGCAGAGCGCGGGCGCAAGGTGCGGTTCTGGTGGCGTGATGACGATGCGATTGAGCCAACCCCGGCGCTTGAAAAAATGCTGCTGCTGGCCAATTCCAACAAGGTTCATCTGGCACTGGCCGTCATTCCAAAAAACGCAACGGAAACGCTCGCCATGCGGCTGGCAGATGAACCTTATGCCCATGTTCTTCAGCATGGCTGGCAGCACAAGAACTTTCAGCGCAAAGATCTCGGCGAAAAGGCTGCTGAACTCGGCTCCCGGCGCGACCTGGAAGAGCTGATGGGCGAACTCGGTCAGGGCAAAGACCGGCTAGAGGCGTTGTTTGGGAAGAAATTCATCCCGGCAATGGTCCCGCCCTGGAACCGGATTGCACCGGAAGTCTCCCGGCGCCTGCCGGAAATCGAACTGCCCGGACTGTCGTCCTTCACATTTCACAATTTCCCGCGCGCGCATCAGCTCCAGAGCCACATCGATATCATCAAGTGGAAAAAGCAGGTCCGGTTTATCGGCTGGGAGAGCGCTCGTCTGCGCTTTGATCTGCAATTGACACGCAGGCGGAACACCGGTCCGGAACCTATCGGAATTCTGACCCATCATCTTGTCCATGATGAGGGGTGCTGGGAGTTCCTGGAAACGTTCTTCACTATTGCCGCCCACCACAAGGGCGCGGAGTGGCCAAACCCGTCGAGATTGTTTGACCTTTAGGTCATGGGACCCTTAAGGCTTTCAAGCCTTTCTTAACCCTCAAGTCCATTCGCCCCGCATTGTCATGCTGTGGTCATGGAAGCAGCAAAACTGAGGGGGTGATCAAAGGATCATAGGATCCCTACGGAGGTTTCATGTTGCTTCTCAGACCTATCCCAAAAGCCAACCGCCTTGCCCCAGGCCTACTGGCGGCCACGCTTTTGGCCTATCCTATCGCTGCCAGTGCCGATGAAATCCTAATTGGTGTTGAAGACCTGACTTACTACCCGCATTACACGTTCGAAGGCGGCGAGTATGCGGGCTTCGGACGTGCCCTGCTCGATAGCTGGGCCAGTGATCGCGGGCATTCTGTCACCTACAAGGCATTTCCGATCAAACGGCTGATGACAATGCTGGTTGAAGGCGGGATCGACCTGAAGTATCCGGACAATGCTTACTGGTCGTCTGACCTCAAAGCCTCAACAGAGGTCACTTATTCCAAACCTGTTGTTGAGTATATCGACGGTGTTTCTGTTAAGCCGGAGAACGTCGGAAAAGGGATGACCTCAGTTAAAAAACTCGGCACCGTGCGCGGTTTTACGCCATGGGCGTGGTCTGGACGAGACTCAATCCGGGGCTGTCGAATTGTCTGAACTCGGCGCACTTGATGGCTTAATCAAACAAGCTGTCGCCGGCAGAATCGATGCTGCTTACGCCAATGTGTCCGTGATCCAGCACCAGCTGAGCGAGATGGGTGAGGCGAACAACCTCCAATTTGATCCGGACCTGAAGCATACCCGCGATTTCTACTATCTCAGCACCACCACGAAGCCGGGTTTGGTTGAGGATTTCAACAGCTGGATGGCCGAAAATCAGGATAAGGTCACGGCCCTTAAAGCCGAATATAACGTCACCCTTGACTGATTGCGGAACCGGCTTTCCGGTTCATCGCAGGAGGCGCCGGACGGTGCCTCATTCTGTCTCAGGTTTATGGCTTTCCTGGATCGGGTGTCACTCAGCGGCTTCAACTTTGTCCTTTAAAACGCGCCCGTATTCTCGCCGCAAAAGTGCAAGCTTCGGGTCGATGTAGGTTTTGCAGAAAGGCCGGTCCGGGCCCTTCAGGTAGTAATTCTGAAACTGGCTGCCCGAGGGCTTGAAAGCCGCAAGAGACAAGACCTCGGTCACAAGCGGTTCTGAAAACTGTTTCTGCAGCTCGCGCAAGATCCGCCCGACCTTCACACCGGTCGCAGCGTCATAGACATAGACAGCACTCCTGTACTTGCCGCGCATCTTGTGGCGCGAGGTAGAGGCGTGGGTGCGCAGGTGTATTTCGATCAGAATTTCCGGCGGCAAGGCCACCGGGTCAAACGTCACGACAACAGCTTCCGACCAGCCATGGTTGGGCGGATCGGCTTGAATGAACCCCTGATCGACCTTCAATATTCCGGCAATCATCTGAAAAACAGCTTCGGTGCACCAATGGCAGCCGCCGCCCAAACCAAGTTTCACCGGTCACCTCCATCGAAAAGGACCAAGGGCACAGTGTGCCTGAGCCACTTTAAAACCTAAAATGGCTTCTCCAGGATTCCCCCAAGGCAAATTCTTCAAAAAACTCCTAGGTCGCGCTTGGCCGCGCCGCCCGTGCACACTACCATCCAACTAGATCAGCGGGCGGTAAATCAGGATCGATTTGCCTCCCGAAGCTGATCGATTGTGCATTGGTCGAGCATCTTTGGGCGTTTCAAAAAAACGCCCGATGCTCTAACCAAGCGGGAGGGCGCCATGTCAGATGACCATGATCACGATCACAGCCATTCCAGCTTGTCCGATACCGAATTGCGGGTCCGTGCCCTTGAAACCATCCTCACCGAAAAGGGCTATATCGACCCGCCCGCGCTCGATGAGTTGATCGAGACATATGAAACAAGGATCGGGCCCCGCAATGGTGCACAGGTTGTCGCGCGCGCCTGGTTGGACCGGGACTACCGGGCACGGCTGCTGGAAGATGCCACGGCCGCAATTGCCGAACTCGGCTTCACCGGCCGCCAGGGCGAACACATGGTCGCCGTCGAGAACACGGACGAGACCCACAACATGGTCGTTTGCACCTTGTGTTCCTGCTATCCGTGGACCGTGCTGGGGCTGCCGCCGGTCTGGTATAAGTCCGCGCCCTACCGGTCCCGGGCCGTGCGCGATCCGCGCGGCGTCTTGAAGGAGTTCGGTGTCGAGCTTCCGCAAGCCAAGAAAATCCGGGTTTGGGATTCGACCGCCGAAATCCGCTATCTTGTCATCCCGAAACGGCCCGAAGGCACTACGGACTGGCCGGAATCAAGCCTTTGCCAGCTTGTAACGCGCGACAGCATGATTGGAACCGGCCTTGCCCGCCGACCCGCCGAACTGGAGACAACCTCATGAACGGCGCGCAGGATCTCGGCGGGCAAATGGGGCACGGCCCAATCGCGCTGGAACCCGGTGAGCCCAATTTTCACGCAAAATGGGAAGAACGTGCCTTCGCGATCACCCTCGCGATGGGCGCGACCGGCACCTGGACGCTCGATGCCTCCCGCTTTGCCCGCGAAAGCCTGCCGCCTGCGGAGTATCTAGCCTCCAGCTACTATGAAATCTGGACCAAGGGCCTTGAAAAACTCGTCGTTCAGTACGGCTTGGTGACCGCAGAAGAACTGCGCACAGGCACGGCGCTGGAACCTGCCAAACCGGTGAACCGAGTTCTGGCGGCTGAAAGCGTCCCGGAGGTTCTTGCCAAGGGCGCACCCGTTGACAGGCCGGCCGCACAGCCGCCGCGTTTCCGCGTTGGCGATCATGTTCACACCAAGCGGCTGAACCCGGAACACCATACCCGCCTGCCCGGCTATGCGCGGGATACTGTCGGACAGATCGAGGCAATTCACGGCGTTCATGTCTTCCCCGATGCAAATGCCCATGGAAAAGGGGATCAGCCCGCCTGGCTCTATGGCGTTGCGTTTGAAGGGCCGGATCTTTGGGGGCCCGGCACCGACCGGGATCTTGTCGTGCGCATTGACCTTTGGGAGCCCTATCTTGAACTTGCCAGCAAACTTTGACGCCCTTCCCGGCCTCGACCTGGATGATAAGGGTGCGCCGGTTTTTTCAGAACCCTGGCAAGCACGTGTTTTTGCCATGACCCTTCAGGCGCATCAAGCGGGCGCCTTTACCTGGGCAGAGTGGACGCGCGCCCTTGGCGCGGAACTGGCCAAGCCCGGAACCGGGACACAGGATGAAACTGGTTATTACGGCCATTGGCTGGCAGCCTTTGAAGCGCTGCTGAGCGATAAGGGTGTGGCAGCCAAGAACGTCCTTCAAGAGACACAAGAGGCCTGGGACCGGGCGGCCAAGGCAACCCCGCACGGGGAGCCGATTGAGCTCTTCGGCAAGACACCAGGTCCCAAGACAACGGAATGACCGCCGCATGCATTTGAAACTGCCGCCCCCCATCATCGCGCTGTGCGCCGCCGGTCTGCTTTATGGCGGAACGGTTTTGCTGCCGGCCCTCACACTCACCTTTCCCGGCCAATGGGCTGTTGCGGCTGTTTTCGCCGCCGCAGGGCTGGTTCTGGATGGGTATTCGGTCCTGGGCTTTGTCCGCCAGAAAACGACCATCAACCCGCTTTCGCCGGAAACGGCAAGCCACCTCGTGACCTCCGGGTTCTACCGCTACACCCGTAACCCGATGTATCTCGGCATGGCCCTGCTCCTGACAGCGCTGGCCCTTTACTGGGGCACGTTAACCGCACTCGCCGTTCTGCCCGCCTTTGTCTGGTATTTGACGGAATTCCAGATCAAACCGGAGGAGACCAGTCTGCGGTCCTTGTTCGGCGCTGACTATGACGCCTATTGCGCAAGAGTCCGGCGCTGGATCTGACATCGGCAGACTCTGGTGCAATCAACTTGAGAAGATTTGCCACCAGGGGCCAGCACCGGCGGTTTTCATCTGGGTTGGGGAGACGGTAGCTGTTTTCTGATCGCTCTGGCCATTCGTGCAAAGCCATGTCCAGAGCGTCTTGGCATGGATCATGATGCAGCCCACATCGTCCTTGTGATCGTCATCGATAAAGGTGTTGTAGAACACGTAGAGCGGGATGGCCTTGGCATCGGAGAAATAGCCGTCGGTGCAGTTGGTCATCAGTATTTTCAACTGATCGATGTTGATCGTGTAGGACGCAAAGTTCTGCCCCTTGATCGCATCGAGCTTCTTGGCCTGGACCAGCAAGGTCGCACCGTCATAGTTCCAGATCCAGTCTCCGCCGAACTCGGCCTCCAGTTTAGCCCCTTGCAGGCTGGTCGTCCCGAGCGCGATCCCCTGCTGATTGGCCATGCTCTGAACCTGTGCAAGGTTGACGCTTGTCAGCGCATCCTCGCGGATCATCTCCCCCAGATCCGCCGTGGCCGCCATGATGTCATAGGTCCAAACGGATTGCGCTTTCAGGATATCAACCAAACTCATTGCCAAACCTCCCGGCCATCTCTGACCGGAAGGACGCGCATACCCAGGCTCTGTGAATTGAGGGCGTGAAATTTGCGCGATTTCATTGCAGCCCCTAGAGCCGCAGCAAATGGAAGAACAGGCGAAGCCGTCCCCTAGAAGCTGTAACGCAAACCCACCATCAGCTCATGTGTCGACAGATCCCCCTTAAAGGGTTCTTCAAGAGCTCCTGCAAAATTCTTGGCATTTTTTCCAGACTTGAAGTCACCAAGGTCCGAGTAGCGATAACTGGTATCGAGCGTCAGATTTTCGGTAAGGCCAATCCCGAGCCCGGCACCAACATGCCAGGCAAAGTTGGTCGTGGTATCGCCTTCAAACTCGATCGGCATCACCTCTTGCACCGTCACGGAATCGACCTTGTTGACCGCAAGGCCAGCGCCTGCATTCAAAAAAGGCGAAATGGAAATCCCGCCGGCCTGGAGGGTCGCGATATCCCAGTAGATGCTCGCCATCACTCCGTAGCTGCTGATATCACCGGTGATTGGATCCGTGCTGGGAAAGTCTGCCAAGGGTGTGTCCAGTTCAAAACCGGTCCGGTAATTGAACATGACGTCCGCACGCAGGTAATCATTGAAAACCATCCCCAAACCGGCCCCGACACTTCTACCGGTTCCAAGCGTGTCCTTTTCAAGGGCCATTTCTCTCAGGGTCCCCGTCACCGTCGCTTCGGTCTGGGATGAGATAGATGCCCCTCCTTCAACTTTTGCGTAAATTCGCGATAGCAGATGATCAGAGGCGGCCGCTTGTCCGCCCATCACCAACGCTGAAGAAAAAATGGCAAGGATGACGCCCTTACTTTTCTTAAACATTCCTGGCTTCCAGTATTCTCTACAATTTTTACGGATAATTCCGATACACACACCCCGTCTCTTAGACTCAAGAATCAATCCAGCAAATATCAAAATCCCATATGCACAATTACTACTGACAGAAACTGAAATTACCTTCCCTAAAGGCATATATGACTGGATCTTTTTGCATATTTTACTGTATAAATGCCTTCTCCATTTTCGGCTTAATCAGCGCGAAACCGATGGTGCGGCCGCGCCTGACCACATGATTTACTCCCGGCCCTTACTTGACGGGTTTCATTAACTTAACCGCCATTAATTATTTGTCATGGTCTTGTGCGGCCCGCCCGAAAGCCCCACGTCTTTAGTCAAGACAAACGCCCATGCAGTCAGGCTCCCCAGCGCCTCATGCGGCTTTGCCCACGTGCCCGCTTCAGTCACCTGAAACGCGACACGGCTTAACCCTGAACCGGGTCCACCCGGCTCAAGAAGAAAAACACGATCAGGAGAAAGACGATGTCGGTACAGAATTCTTCCGCTGCCAAACGGACAACAGGAAAACAGATCGGCGCCATGATCCAGAACGAGGCCTCACGGACTGAGCTGGCCGCCAATCCGCAAAGTGTTTTGGCTGACATGGGCATTCACACAAACGCAACGGTGTATGCGGATACCGCCGACATGGTGCACCTGGTCATCCCCGCCCATATTGACCAAAGCCGTGTTGCTGCCGATGACGCTGCATATTTTGAAGAACTGGGATTACTGGCACTGGGCCTGTGCATGTATTCGGAGCAACCGGACGAACCGGTAACTTGACCAGCCAAAGGGCCGGCACACAGCCGGCCCACCCCGAGAGCATCGGGCGCTCAGTAAGGAAAACCCGAAGATGCTCGAAACCCCGACTATCGATCAGGTTTGGGCGGTAAATCGGGTCCGATTTATCACCCACTGATCTTGAGCGTGCCATGGCCCGGTTTCCCTATTACAAGAAAAACATCGAGGACCTGGGCAGACTGCTTGCCCGGGCGCGGATGGATCTGGCCTTTCGCGCAACCTTCATCGCGGATCCCAAGATGCATCTGCGATCCATCGGACTGCCTGAAAACGTCATCGCGCTCATCGGCTTCAAGGTGGTGGATGATACGGAGGGCGGTGTCTCGGTCATCCCTTACCGACTGAACCAGACTGCACTCGACACGGAAGATCCCGCCTATCTGGAAGGTTTGGCAGATCTGTTTCCGGACGCCGGAAATACGGGCGGATCCAAAAAGCCGCTCAACTGACTTTCAGAGTTGGTGCTAAAAATGGGCCTGTCTGCTTATACCAATCTCACGTCCGGCACATGTCCCGAACTGCTTTGAACGACCGCACACAACAAGGCAGGCGCGGCCTGGACCTTTTACTGCACGTGCCGCTCACTGAAAAAGGGCCGCGGAATGCGGTCCGCGGCCCTTCTACTGGCTATATCCCAGTATTTCTCAGACGGGTTTGACCAGACGCATCCGCCAGGTGACGCCCTTTTTGTCGGAAACCAGACGATAGTCGTCCAGGACTTCCCATTGGCTTTCATCATCCGTTGCTGCCCAGAGCGCATTGATCAGCTTGTTGGCACCCGATTCAGGCCGTTTCGGCGCATACATCGACAGGGCGATAACGCCATTTTGCTTCAGGAATGGCCGGTAGCGGGCGACAACGCTTGCCGGATCTTCTGCAAAATGGAGCACTTCGTTGAACACAATCGCGGAGAACGTTTCCCCCGGCTGCGGCTCGAACGTGTGCATGTCACCCGCCCGCAGGCTGGCACTGGCCGGGTCGACATTGGCGATCTGAAGGGAGGCCGGGGACAGGTCCATGCCGACATATTTCTTAACGCCCATCGGCTGAAGCCGTTCGTACAAAAGGCCTTCACCGCAGCCAATATCAAGGACCTCGTCCATGGCTTGCGTCAGATTGAGCCACATGCCGATGATGCCATAGCGGCCGCTTTCGGGAAGCGAACGCAAAAAGGCCCAGCGCCCGGCTTCGTATTCCTCGTCCCAGCCTTCGGCGGTTGTGGCGTTTTTCGACATTTCGATTTCCTAAAGTCAAAGGCGGGCCAGAACGGCCCGCCGGTAAAGGTCGCGGTTTCAGCTGCATCACTTATAGGGATCTGCCGCGTCACGCAAACCATCGCCAAGGAAATTGAACGCCAGAACCACAATGATGATCGGGATCACGGGTGCCATCAGCCAGGGATAGATGGTCACAATCGTGATATCCTGGGCTTCGTTCAAAAGAACGCCCCAGGAAACGGCGGGCCGACGAAGTCCCAGGTTCAGGAACGACAGCGCCGTTTCGCCGAGGATCATGGCCGGGATCGACAAGGTCGCCGAGGCGATGATGTGGCTCGTAAAGCCGGGCAGCAAGTGACGTGTGATGACGCGCTGAGGCTTTGCGCCCATAAGGACGGCCGCCTTGGCGTATTCCTCCTCCCGAAGCGACAGAAGCTTTGAACGCACGGCGCGCGCAAGGCCCGGCCAGTCTAGGAGCCCAAGGATGATGGTCAGGCCGAAATAAATAGACACCGGTCCCCATGTGACCGGAAGCGCTGCCGACAGTGCCATCCACAAGGGCAGTTCCGGCAAGGATCTCATGATCTCGATCAAGCGCTGGATCAGATTGTCGAGAATGCCGCCGAAGTAACCGGCGATGCCGCCGAAAAAGAGCCCGAGAACGATGGAAATCGTCACCCCGACCAGACCGACCGTCAGGGACAGCCGCGCCCCGTAAACAAGTCCTGAAAGCTGATCCCGACCGAGCCGGTCCGTGCCCAGGAGATAAAGGGCACCGCCTTCAGCCGGGCAGAACAGGTGGAAGTCAGCGTCAAACAGCCCCCAGAACTTGTACTCCTCGCCGCGGCAGAAGAAGCGGATCCTTTGAACATCAGACCGGTCTTCGGTGAATACCCATTGCACGGTTTCCAGATCGATCTCCGACGACATTCCATAGACGAAGGGGCCGACGAAACTGCCCTCATGGAACAAGTGCACGCGCTGCGGCGGAGCATAGAGATAATCCGCGTTGCGGCTGTTGGCGTCATAGGGCGCGATCACCTCCGCGAAGGGAACGCACAGGTAGAAAATCAGGAGGATATAGGCAGACCACACGGCCGGCTTGTGGCGCTTGAACTTCCACCACATGATCTTCCATTGGGACGCCTGGTAATATCTTTCCTGTTCCGGCGTCAGATCTTCGGCCACAGCCGGATTGAACGGGGTCGGATCGACATAGTGTTCGACCACGCGGGCTGGCGTCTGATCCTTGAGATCCTGGCTCATGACGCGGCCCTCCCGCCGAGCCGGATCCTTGGATCCAGAACGGCCAAAAGCAG
Organism: Roseibium denhamense; assembly: GCF_009711415.1. GTDB lineage: Bacteria > Pseudomonadota > Alphaproteobacteria > Rhizobiales > Stappiaceae > Roseibium > Roseibium denhamense. The sequence goes on along the minus strand of NZ_SMLZ01000105.1, from coordinate 80,259 downwards.
ATCGGAAATCAACATCCCGATCAGCGTGAGCACTGCAACGAACAGCAGAATGAACCCGGAGAGGAACTGGTCCTGGGACTGTAGCGCCGACAACAAGACCGGCCCGACAGTCGGCAAGCTCATCACCACGGACACGATCACCGATCCGGACACAAGAGACGGGATAAGGTTGCCGATGTCGGCGATGAACGGATTGATCGCCATGCGCAGGGGATACTTGACCAGAAGCTGGTTTTCCTTGAGCCCCTTGGCCCGGCCGGTGGTCACATATTGCTTGTGCAGCTCATCAAGAAGGTTGGCCCTGAGCCGCCGGATCATGGCGGCCGTTCCCGATGTCCCGATCACGATTGTCGGCACGATGAGGTGGGCAAGAACCGAGAGCATCTTGTCAACGCTCCAGGGCTGATCGATGTATTGCGGGTCCATCAGCCCGCCGATTGACATGCCGAACCACCGGTTGAACCCGTAAAGCAGGAGCAGCGCCAGCAGGAAGTTCGGCGTTGCGAGACCGATATAGCCCAGCAGCGTGAACCCGTAATCACCCCAGGAGTATTGGCGCGTCGCCGAATAGATGCCGATCGGGAAGGAAACAATGTAGACGAACAGGATCGTTGCAAAGTTCAGCACGATCGTCAGCGGCAAGGTAGGGCCGACAACCTGCTCAACCGGCTTGTCGAATTCAAAGGACCAGCCCCAGTTCCCCTGGATAAGACCATCCAGGCCATGGGGGCCAGGCCAAAGCCCGATCCAGATCAGGTACCGTTCGAAAAAAGGCTTATCGAGGGAAAACTCCTTGCGCAGGAACTCAAGCTTGGCAATCGACGCTTCTTCACCAATAGCCCGCAAGGCCGCGATCTGATTGGTAATATAGTCACCGGTCGGCAGCTCGATGATGAAGAAAATCAACAGACTGATGACAAGCAATGTCGGTATCATCAGCAAGAGCCGGCGCAGAATATAATAGAGCACCCTGGTTCCCCTTTGCCCCGCAGCCGCTAAGGGCGTTTCTGCCCCGGCGCACGCACGTATTTTCGTTCAATCTTATGACGTTTTGAGCACCAATGTCAGTCCGTCGGAAAACGGAAGCATGGAAATGATCACTCTCGGGTCTTGGCGGAGTTTTTCGTTCAACTCGCGAATGTCGTCGACCGCCGGGTCGCTCACGGACGGATCGATCACGTCGCCCAGCCTCAGCATATTGTCGAAAACCATGATGCCACCGGGACGCAGCAGCTCCAGCGCGAGTTCATAGTAGCGCGTGTAGCTTTTCTTGTCCGCGTCGACAAAAACAAGGTCGTAGCTCCCCGCCTCGCCATTCTCCAGCAAACCGGCAATGATCTTTTCTGCGCGCCCGATCCGGAAATCGATCTTGCCGCGCACCCCGGCCTCTTCCCAGGACGCTTCAGCGATGTCCTTCCATGTCTCGCGTTTTTCAATTGCAACAACCCTGCCATCTTCCGGCAAGGCCGAGGCCATCCAAAGGGTGCTGTAACCGGTGAAGACCCCCAGCTCCATCACCTTGCGGGCATTCAATGTCTTCAGGAGGAAATGCAGCAACTGCCCCTGTTCCTGCGGCACCCGCATGTCCGCTTCGGGCAGGCTTTGCGTCTTTTGCCGCAGCTGTGCCAGGGGCCCGGTTTCCCGGGTTCCGTATTCACACACATAGTCGATGAGGTCTTCCGTGATCTGAAGCCGGTCGGCCATTCAAGCTCCTTGAGGTAGTGAGGATGTGGCGGGTCTATCCAGCTCAGTCAGCCAGATAGAACTCGTCCATGCGGTGAATGCCGAAATGCGCGCCCGGATCCCATCCGTAGATCCCTTCCAGCGGAACATTTTCCACATCCTTGATCACGACCGGCTGACGCACGCCGGAGACCAGACCAATCCGGATCGTTTCGTCTGCGTGGATTTGCAGCATCTCGGTCCAGATCTTGGTCCGCTCTTCCGGCGTCTTGGAGACCAGCCAGGCCTTGTAGAGCTCCAGGAGGCGCTCCGCTGGCGGCCAATCCGGCTTTTCCCCGCCCTTGCCCTGGGTCTCATAATGGTCGCCCCAATAGTGCCAGAGCGCCAGATCACCGCGCACCGGCGCCAGGTCTTCCGGCGGCATCTCAGAAGTCGGGATGCCGTTCTCCATGCCCGACCAGACCGACATCACCAGCTCGCCCGTGATCGAGCGTTCGCGCAGATTGTCGCGCTGGCTCGGTTTTGCGAACAGCTTGATGCCGATATCCTTCCACATGTCGGTAACCAGTTCGAGCGCATCGAGTTCCACCTGCTGTTCGCCTGCGGTTTCCACGATGATCTGAAGCGGACGCCCATCCGGCATCAACCGGATGCCCTCCTTGTCGCGCTCGGTCAGTCCGATCTCATCCAGCAGCGCATTGGCCCGGTCAGGATCATATTCCGCCCATTTGGTCGTGTATTCGGGCTTATAGAGCGGGCTTTGCGGCAGCACCGTATCATTGCCCGGAGTGCCCAGACCAAAGAACAGAACCTTGTTGAGGAGTTTCCGGTCGAGGCTCAAGGACAAGGCGTGGCGGAACCGGGTATCACGGAGCAGCTCGCGCCACACCGGATCTTTCACGGTCAGGTTCGGCAGAAGCGAGATTTCGGACCCCTTGGTGTTTGACCAAAGCGCGGTCACATAGTCGTTCTGCTTCTCCCCTTTCTTGAGCACGGTGATATCCGAAAAGCTCAGATTGCGGGCCTGTAGATTGGCTTCGCCTGCCTGGGCCTTGGCCGGGATCAGCTTGCCATCCGCGACCGTCATGATGATCTCGTCGATATAGGGAAGCTGCTGGCCGGTGCTGTCGACCCGGTGGTAGTAAGGATTGCGCTCGAGAATGAACCTGAGATCGCTGTTATCCCGGTTTCGGACCCATGGTTGCAGGCTCGGCAGGTCGACATTGCGGGCATTGTACATGTCGTCCTTTTTGCCCTGCAGCGGTGCCCAGCTGCGGGCTTTCACTTTCGCAGCCTCTTCTTTCAGGAATTCCGGATCGCCGTAATCGCCATGAAACTGCTTGAGGTAATGCGCCGGGCGGTAGATGAAGGGCGGGCGTGACTTGGCCAATTCCGGCAGAAACAGCGGGTTCGGTTCGTCCCAGGTATACCGGACGGTTGTTTCATCCAGAACCTCGAATGTCGGGCCTTTGCCGTTCACAAGAAGAAACGGCGGAAGGCCGGCCGGGGTCAGATACTCATTGCTCACAACATCTTCAAAGTAGTAGCGCAGATCTTCTGCGCCAAACGGATGCCCATCGGACCATTTATGACCCTCACGGGTATGGAGGGTGAAAATTCGGCCATCCTCGACTTCCACGTCCTCCAGAAGGTCGGGAACCAGCTCCAAGTCTTCATTGTAGCCGACGAGCCGGGCATAGCCCCAAACATTGATCAACCGCACGTCTTTGGCGCGGCCGATGAGGGTATCAAGCGCGCCGCCGTGCTGTCCTATGGTCCGCCCGCGCGCCTCCAAATCGACAATCAACGGCTCCGACGGCACCCGTTCGGCAACCGGAGGCAGATCCGGCGAAAGCCCCGGCGTCTCCTTGAGTTCAAGAGCGGCCACCGGCCCGCAGACCAGGGCAGCGCCGAGGAAGACCCCCGCCGCAAATGATGATTTCAACGTCATGCTGCTGTTCCCTTCAGCGCCCCGGTATTCTGAAGACCAGGTGCGCAGACAAAATGGCCCGGTTCAAGCTCCACCAGCGTTGGGGTAACTCCTTCTGTGATCTTGAACGGATCGGGCCAAAGATGCGGCTCGGATGCACGGTTCGCATCAAGCGCTGCAAAATCAAGTGGCGCGGACAAGTCCGGTTCCGGCACGGCGGACAAAAGCGCCTTTGTATAAGGGTGAAGCGGCTTGGCAACGACCTTGCGCGTTTCTCCCATTTCAACCAGGCGGCCCCGGCACATGACCGCAATCCGGTCGGCAATGTAGTCGACAACCGCCAGATTATGGCTGACAAACAGATAGGTCAGGTTCAGGTCCCGTTTCAGATCCTGAAGCAGATTGAGGATCTGGGCCTGAACGGATACATCAAGCGCCGATGTCGGCTCGTCACAGAGCAGAAACTCCGGATTGAGCGTCAGCGCCCGCGCAATCCCGATCCGCTGGCGCTGGCCGCCGGAAAAGGAATGCGGATACCGGCGCAGGTAGCGCGGGTCCAGCCCAACCAGCGACATGAGATTGCGGGCACGCTCCGCCCGGCTGTCAGGCGTTCCGATCCCGTGGATCTCGAGCGGCTCCGTCAGGATATCGTTGATCGTCATGCGCGGATTGAGCGATGAGAACGGGTCCTGAAAAATCAATTGAACCCGGCGGCGGTAATCCATCAGATCGGCACCGGTAAGATCCGCGACGTTCTCAAGCCCCTTCCCGCGATTATAGACGACCTCGCCGTCTTCAATATCGAGCGCGCGCAGGATCGTTTTGGCGGCCGTGGTCTTGCCGGAGCCGGACTCCCCGACCAGGCCGAGGCATTCGCCCCGTTTGATCGTCAGGTTGATGCAGTCCAGCGCCGTCATCGTTTTCGGCTTACCGCCCAGGAACGACCCTTTCCGGAGGGTGAATTGTTTCGTCACATTCCGAAGCTCCACCAGCGGCTCGCCGGGCGGCACATCGCATTTTGGACGATTGCTCGTCATCTCCGCGGAATTGATCTCTATCGGCCGGATCGGGACCAAGCGCTCGCTTTTCTCCATGTGAAAACTCGGCACGGCATTCAAAAGCGCCTTGAGATAGTCGTGCTGCGGGTTGGAAAAGAGCTGCTCCGCCGTGCCCCGCTCCATGATGCGGCCATGGTAGATGACCGCGATTTCGTCGGCCATGTTGGCAACGACCCCGAAATCATGCGTGATCATCAGGACCGCCATGCGCAGCTCCTGCTGCACATCGCGGATCAGTTTGAGGATCTCCGCCTGGATGGTCACATCAAGGGCTGTTGTCGGCTCATCGGCAATCAGAAGCGATGGATTGCAGATCATCGCCATTGCGATCATGGCCCGTTGGCGCAATCCGCCGGACAGTTCGAACGGAAAGGTATCAAGGCCGCGTTCGGGGTCCGGGAACTGGACCAGCCTCAACATGTCGCGCGTGAGTTCACGCGCTTCGGCGCGGCTGCAATTGCGGTGGAGAAGCGCCGCTTCCCCAATTTGGTCACCAATCGTGTGGAGCGGCGACAAGGATGTCATGGGTTCCTGGAAGATGATCGCAACGCGGTTGCCGCGCATATGGCGCATTTGCGGTCCCTTGCGCTCGAGCGTTGCGATGTCGACAGGAGGCTCCGCGCCACTGGGATGGGCCAGGATCACCCGGCCTGATGTAATCGACGCAGCTTCCGGCAAAAGCCCCATAATTGTCTGCGAAATAACGGTCTTTCCGGACCCTGATTCCCCAACCAGCGCTACGGTGCGGTTTTCCGGAACCACAAACGATACGTCATCGACGGCCCGGACTTTTCCCTCGGCAGTATTAAAATCTACCGTCAGCCCCTCAATCGAGAGAACATTCACCGTGTCGCTCCTCCTTGGTGCGGCGTGACTTGCAGAGCCTTACTAAGCCTCTGTTGCAGACAAAAGACAATCAAATTTGGCAGCTGATAGCAATGGTCCAGAAGCGACAATTGAACCGTGACTTGGATCACGGCCATTCGGAAAATTCCATTTGTTTCAGAATATTGCCAGCGCTAACCCGATTCCGGCATTTATTCTGCCGCTGAAACCGGACGCTCTTGCAGACTGTCCTGCTCCGCGGCCTTTGGCGGGTGCGGATCCAGCCAGAACACGTCCATGCGTTCGCTGCGGCCGCGCAGATAGTGTTCCCCGACCGCAGTCAGGCCGGTTTGAACCGGCAAACGTGCAACGGTGTCGGCGCTTGCAAGGATCGTCATTTCGGGTTCACCGGCCACTTCCCGGCCCAAATGCTGCAGCCGCTCTGCAGCATTGACGGTGTCGCCGACCACTGTGTAGTTCCAGCGGTCATGCGCGCCGACATTGCCAACCACGGCCGGTCCACTGTGGATGCCAACGCGCATCCGGATCGGCGGGCGCCCTTGAGCAGCCGCCTTTGCATTCGCGGTGTGGAGAGCGGCAGCGATCCGGCGGGCGGCGCGAACGGCGGCCTCAGCGTGGTCCGGGCGGGCATCTGGCGCGCCCCAGAAGGCGAGCATGCCATCCCCCATGAATTTGTCGACCGTTCCCCCCTCCGTTTCGACAGCCTCAACCAGAATCGCGAAATGCGTATTCAGGATGTCAGCGGTTTCCTCGGCGCTCATGTGTTCGGACAGGGCCGTAAACCCGACGATATCGGAAAAGAGGATCGTCAAATCCGCTTCCCGGGCCTCGGCCGCCTTGCTGCCGCCCAGACGCATGAGCTTGATGAAGAGCGACCGGGGAACATAGGTGTTCATGGCCTTCAGCCCCTCGACCATGGAATTGAACGCGATTGCCACCTGGTCCATTTCCGCAACGCGGCTGCGGGGCAGTTTTTCGACCTCGTTCAAGTTGAGAGCTCCAACCCGCTCTGACTGTCTCGCCAGGTTCCGCAAGGGGCGCGACACACGCCGCCCCAGCCAGAAGGCAATCACAACCGATACGGCCAGCATGCCCAGACCGACGATCATGGATCCCGACAGGCGGTGCACTTCCCGGGACACTGTCGCGCCCCGGTAATATTGCCCGATGGTGAGCGGAACACTGCTAAAGCCGGACAGTTCCGCCGTCATGACGATGAACTCGTCTTCGTCGGCCGGTACGAAGGAGACATAAATACCGAGGTCGGCCGCTTTTCCGAATTCTTCCAGGCGCTCCTGCTCGGCCAGGTTCTTCAAGACAGGGTCTGAAATCGTCTGCCGGGGCATCGGAAACTTTTCCGTAATCTGGCCGCCGGTCTGCAACCAATCCGAATCCGAATGCAGGATCACCCGGTCCTGCCCGTCGAGAATGAAAACCGTATTGTCCGGTCCCTCGTCCCGGGCCGATACGATTTCGGCAAGGTCTTCCATGGATGTGGCCGCTGTCAGGACTGCGGTCAACGAACCGCCGCTGACAAGGGGAACCGAAACATTCGAGAAGGTTCCGACATCATGGATCACCACCTCCCCCCAGGTTGGCGGGCTATCGGGTGCCAGCTCGGGCAAGTCCTGGCCTTCAAACCCCGGAGGCGGCACAGCTTCCTTGATCCGCCAAAGCTTTCCATTCAGAGCCCTGTAGATCCCCAGCCGCCGTCCGTCCATCCAGGTGATTGCAAGGGTCGTGATGTCCTGGTTGGATTTCAGCGCAAGCGTCAGATCTTCGAGAATACGGTCCGGGCTTTTGCCGGTTTCCAGTCCGTTTTCGAATGAGGGCTGCAAGCCCACCACGGCATTTTCGACAGAGGCGAAATGCGTCCTCAGTTGCTGTTCCAGCCCCTGGGTGCTCAAGATCGTCTTGTCGTTCAAAAGAGAAAACGTGTTTTGAAAGTTGGCCGTGACCGACATTCCAAGAACAAGCGCGATCGCAAGCGCTACAAAGCCGCCGGACCCGGCACCAACAAGCGTTGACAGGCTAACCTGGAAGCGACGATTTTTTGAGCGCATTTTTGCCATGCGGCCCGGTCCTCTTGTGAACCATCAAACTACAGGTACCAGACTTGCCGTCAAATTGTGGCAAAATGCTTGGAGGCAGCCCCCAAGGAACCTGTCCTAGGCCCCGTCCGGTTGCGTTAAAAGCCCAGCGGTCAGTCTGATGTGAAGATCCTGAAGCAGAATGACGGTCTTCGCATCGAAAATGCATCCGGTCTCGATCATTCCCAGCGCTTTTTGAAGCGGAACATGAAGAACCTCGATGTCTTCGCCTTCATGAGGGTCTCCCCCGCCTTCCCCGACCTGGTCCTTCAGGCTGTACGTTCCCCGGAAAAAGGACAGGAACTCGCTCACCGATCCCGGGCTCATCGCCAAATCATAAACGTGTTCAAGTTCAGAGACATCAAATCCGGTCTCTTCGATCAATTCGGCCCGCATGCGGGCCGCCGGGTTTTCACCTTCGAGCAAGCCCGCAGGTGCTTCGATCACATGGGCTGGGCGTCTTGCAACAAAGACGGGCAGGCGGAACTGGCGTGTGAGCAAAACGCAACCGGTTTGCGGATTGTAGAGCAGGCAGGCCGCACCATGCCCCCGGTCATAAACCTCCCGAATTTGCTCCTGCCAGGCACCATCCCTGCGCAACAACTCGTATGTGTACTTTGTGAGCGTGCCCCAATTGTCGGACAGGACCTCGCTCTTCAGGATCTTCAGGTTTGGCGCGTCGTCCATTTTACCCTTCCCCGCCTCCGGGCTTCGCTTCGGGGGAAAGGCCGAGTTCCTTCAAGATCTCATCCGTGTGCTGGCCAAGCGCGGGCGCGGCCCGGTCAAGCTTCAGCCCTGAGTTTTGAAACTTGATCGGCGTTCGAACGGAGGAAACGGTTCCGCCCTCAACCGCATCCGCCGGCAGGGTAACCTTCATTGACCGGTGCTGGATTTGCGGATCATCGAAGACATCGCTGACCGAGTTGATTGGCCCGGCCGGAACCCCTTCCGCTTCCAGCGCCGCCAGCAAGTCGTCGCGCCGGCGCGTTTGCGTCTCTGCGACAAGAAGCGGAACCAAATCCGATCTGGCCGCCACACGAGCCGCATTGGTCGCGTATCGCGGCTCTTTCGCCAGCTCCGGAAGCCCCAGAACCGCACACAAACGGGCGAATTGCCCGTCATTCCCGACGGCAATGATCAGATGGCCGTCGCTGGCTGGAAAGACCTGATAGGGCACGATGTTCGGATGGGCATTGCCGAGCCGTTTTGGAGCGTTTCCGCTGACGAAATAGTTCAGGGCCTGATTTGCAAGAACCCCAACCTGCGCATCCAGGAGGGCCATGTCGACCCATTCTCCCTCACCTGTCTGATCACGCCGCCGCAAAGCGGCCAGGATCCCGATAACGCCGTAAAGACCGGTGAAAATATCGGCAAAGGCCACACCGACCTTCTGCGGTTCGCCGTCAGGAGCGCCCGTCAGGTCCATGATGCCGCCCATGCCCTGGATCATGAAGTCATAGCCGGCACGGTGCGCATAAGGCCCGTCCTGGCCAAAACCCGTCACGGAGCAATAAATCAATTTCGGATTGATGGGCTTGAGGGTTTCATAATCGAGCCCGTATTTGGCAAGCCCGCCAACCTTGAAGTTTTCAACCAGGACGTCGGCACCAGCCACCAGCCTTCGGACCACCTCTTGGCCTTCTGCGGTCCGGAAATCCGCTGTGATGGAGCGTTTCCCGCGATTGCAGGCATGAAAATAGGCCGCATCGCTTTGCCCGCCATCACTGCCTGCCGTAAACGGCGGGCCCCAGCCCCGGGTGTCGTCCCCTGCCGGGCTTTCCACCTTGATGACGTCCGCTCCAAGATCCGAAAGGGTCTGGCCGATCCATGGCCCGGCAAGGATGCGGGCAAGCTCGACCACCTTCAGGCCGGTCAATGGGGGTGTCATGCGATGTCCTCAAGATGTCTTAGTGCCGCTCACGCTTCGGAGATTTTACGGTAAATGTGATACCGGCCCGGATGAATGCCCTCAGGTTTTTCCTCCTCGGCATAGTTTGGAAGATCCAACGGCAAGGCCGTCAGGATGTAACCGCCAACGGTCATGCATTTGTCCAGAAGTGGTGCAAGCCAGTGGGCAATGGACAGGTCGAAAGTCGGATCGGCAGACCCGATATCCACATGGGCAAAAGCGGCCTTGGAACCAATGCGTGGTTCACAAAATGCGAGTGTGTCGCGAATGTCGCCTGAGATCATGTGATCCGCATCCGGCGCACAGCTTGGATGGCATTCCATCACGAAATCAAAGGCGTAGATCTCCTTATTCGGGTAAATTTCCCGCAGGTGATCGTAGGTCCGGCCATTGCCGAGACCAAGCTCCAGGACCGGTCCTTCGGTTTCATTGACCTTGCTGACAAGGTATTCCAGCAGAATTTTCTGGGACGTCATGCGGCGGATGAAGCTGTCCAAGCGACTCATAAATACAAACCCTTGTTGCCAAATTCGGGTGCCTGAATAAACGCACCGGTCCGGAAGGTCAAAAACGCTTTTCTCTAGAGCATAAGGCGTATTGGGGGAAATGCCTGAAGATCCCCGGCCCGTTGATAGTCGATCAGGCCTGGGCGGTAAATCAAATCCGCTTTGTCAGCACTGATCTTTGGGACGACACCACACAACCCTGATGCCCTTGTGGTTTCAACCAGCTTCAAGTGCAACGACATCTGACGTAACGTGATTGCGTGCGGTATACACCGCCCGTTCCGGAAGACTGCGCCTGCTTGCGGCAGAGTTTCACGATCCGGCTCAAAAAAGCGCGGCTCCGCGCTCGTTTTTAAGCATTTGCTCTTGGGGGGCCTATGTCCGATACCGACACCACTTCGCAATCACAAGTCAGCTACGACACCAAGCACTTTTACTTCTACCTTCCACGTCTTTCGGAAAATGAAGAAGATGTTCCGGACAATATTGATCTGGGCGCAATTTTCCGGCTTGGCGGTTATTGCGAACTGGAAGAGCAGGCCGGTGATGTGGAAGAGGATGCGGAACACTATTACCCGGAAAAACATATCGAGGATGAAGGCGGCCTGGGGTCGGACAATATTTTTCAGCATGCGGCAGGCTCCTCACCATCCACCAGTCACGGCATTCTGTTGGCCTGCGATGGCCGGATTCTTTTGAAGGCGGGAGAGAAGTATTACCTGCAGACCGCCGATCAAAACATCGACGTGGAGGGAAATTATGAACTGGAAGTCAGCGGCAATGTCGACGTCGCCGCGGAGGGAAGCGTCAAGATAGAATCCGGCACCAACCAGTCCATCACGCTGGACGCGGGGAACGAGACCGGCACCATCTATATTCAGGGCAAGGAACAGCAAACGAAAATCATGGGGCATTCCTACGAGCTCATCACGGAGAACTCCTATGAGGTCGTGCATGCCAACCGCTATGAATTCTTTGCCGGCGGGAAAGTCGAGATGGTCACCGGCGGCTGCCTGGAGATGAACCTGGCCGCCGTTGCCGCGATCTCATTGAATGCTGCGCTTGAAATGAACCTTTTCGTCAACATCTCCATCACCACCCTGGAAATGTCTTTCAAGAAATTCGAGTTCGACATCGCGGAGATGAAACTGGTCTCGCCCGCGACCAAAGCCGAAATGACAGAGCTTGAAACCCAAATGCACGCCTTGAGCTCACGCATTTCAGACGTTCAGGTGGAGGTCAATCCGCTCAAGACCCGCGCAGGAGAACTTGAAGCGGCGACCCAGGGGCTCAAAACCGACCTGGGAGAACTGCGGTTGTCGACCACCAATGCGATGGTGGCCATGTCCGGGATCATCGCAAACTTGTAATTGGCGGCCGGGCGGCCGGGTATCAGACAAAAACGATCACACCCTTGGTGTTCGCCTCGACCTCCCCGCTGTTCATTTCGACCTGCTGGGCGGCAAAGTGAATGGCGTTGTCCGAAGCTCCGATATCGGTATTCTGGATCTTGATGCCGATGCCATCGAGGCTGGTCAGATCATCGCGGAGCTTGAGCTGCCGGCTTTCTGCCGACAACGCCGCATAGCCGAAACTCGCCTGGTGCCGTGTAAAGGCCGCCCCAACCGCCTGGATGCGGGTTCCGGCGATGATCATGTCACCCACCGGATAGAGCTTGATCAAATAGCCAAAGCTCTGGAAACCCCAGGATGACAGGGTCACCTGACCTGCCGCGAAGGCCGATACGGCCACCTTCTGCGTGTGCGCCCAGGACATGCCGCCGATGATCTTCGTGCTGTTCCCGCTGGTCTTGGAATCCTCGCTGCCAAGGACACTGCTGGAGGAATTACCCGACAAGGATTCGCTCTTGTTGTTTGCCTGAAAGAGCATGTCGCCGGTCTGATCCCCCGCATTCAGGGTGATCGACTGCCCCTCGGCGCTCGACACATCATACGTGCCGCCGGAATGCACCTTTATTGTACCTGTTGCGTTGTGTTCGTAATCACCATTGACCTGCAGGTGGTGGTCGCCGGTTTCCATGTACATTTTCTCGCCCGCCTTCACCAGGAAGCGGCCATCACAGGCCATCAGGATACCGTGGCTTGTCTCGCCGTCAGCCCCCGAAGCCCTTTTGAAGATGTTCTTGCTGGAGCTGCCGCCTTCGTCTTCGATATGCTTTTGAGGATAATAGTGAAGCTGCTCGTCCGGCACCTGATGAGCCCGCTGCTCCATATCGGAATATCCGCCAAGCCGCAGAACCGCGCCAAGATCGATGTTATCCGGAACCTCGCCTTCGTTTTCCGGCAGTTTTGGCAGATAGAAATAGACGTGCTTGGTTTTGTAATCGATCACAGTCTGGCTTTGTGTGCTCTTGACCTTGTCCGCCATGCCAATCCTCATGTTTCAAAACCTGGTAGAAGACCTTGACGATGGTTGCACGGATCGCAACGCCGCGGCGCTTAAAAATTGTTAACAGCCGGACAGAGGCTGCAGGGAGATCGTGGCTGGACAATTGCGATGCCCGGGATCATGGTTGCGCCGCATTTGCCAGATCTGAATGTCCGATTGAGCGATTATCCTATCCCGCTTGATCCATGATTTTCGCAGACTACCAAGGAGACCGCGTTGCGCTCTGAAACGGCCCCCGCCATCCGGCTGGAAGACTATCAACTGCCCCGTTACCGCATCGAAACGGTTTTCCTGGACATAAATCTCGACCCTACTGAGACCCGCGTTTGCACAAGGATGAGCCTTGCCCGGACCGCGGGCACGCCGGACGGAACACCGCTTGAGCTGGACGGTGACGACCTCTCCCTGACCAGCGTCCAAATCGATGGTGTCCCGCTCGAGTGTTCCGCCTATGAAGCCTCTCCCGAAAAGCTGACGATCAAGGCACCGCCCGCCGCGCCGTTCGAACTGATCGTTGAGACGGTCATCAATCCGTCTGCGAATACCCAATTGATGGGGCTTTACCAGTCTTCGGGGACCTATTGCACGCAATGTGAAGCAGAGGGTTTCCGGCGGATCACCTACTTCCTGGACCGGCCGGATATCCTGTCGGTCTACACGACACGGCTGGAGGCCCTCGCGAACAACTGCCCGGTGCTCTTGGCGAACGGCAACCTTGCAGAGACCGGACGGGTTGAGGGGACGGACCGTCATTTTGCGGTCTGGCACGATCCCCACCCCAAACCGGCCTATCTGTTTGCGCTTGTGGCAGGTGACCTGGCCAAGGTACCGGACCGTTTCACGACCAGGTCTGGCACGTCTGTCGAGCTGAACATCTATGTCGAGCACGGCAAGGAGGGGCTGTGCGGATGGGCAATGGATTCGCTCAAACGCTCGATGCGCTGGGACGAAGAGACCTTCGGCCTGGAATATGACCTCAGCGTCTTCAACATCGTTGCCGTGTCCGACTTCAACATGGGTGCCATGGAGAACAAGGGCCTCAATATCTTCAATGACAAATACGTTCTTGCGGATCCGGAAACCGCGACGGACCAGGACTACGCCAATATCGAAGCGGTCATTGCCCATGAGTATTTCCACAACTGGACGGGCAACCGCATCACCTGCCGGGACTGGTTCCAGCTTTGCCTCAAGGAAGGCCTGACGGTTTTCAGAGATCAGGAGTTTTCATCCGACATGCGGTCCCGGGCGGTGAAACGCATTGCCGATGTCAGGCTTTTGAAGTCGCATCAGTTTCCCGAAGATGCCGGCCCTTTGGCCCATCCGGTCCGCCCGCGCACCTATCACGAGATCAACAACTTCTACACGGCAACGGTCTATGAGAAGGGCGCGGAGGTCGTCCGCATGCTCAAGACCATGCTTGGCCCCGAAGCCTTTCGGGCCGGGCTTGATCTATACTTCGAGCGTCACGACGGCGAAGCCACAACCATCGAAGCCTTCTTGAAATGCTTTGAAGACAGCTCAGGGAGGGATCTCGGCCAGTTTTCGCTCTGGTACGACCAGGCCGGAACACCGGTGGTGGCGGCGGAAACCGAATACGATCCCGCGCGCCAGTCCTTCACACTGTCGCTGACCCAGGAAATCCCCCCTGTACCGGGTCAAAAAACAACACGGGCGAACGTCATTCCGCTTCGTTTCGGGCTGGTTGACCCCAATGGCACAGATCTGACACCCGGCTCGGTGGATGGGGCCACTGTTTCGGGCGACGTCCTCCTGTTTGATCAGCAGCATCAGACAGTGACGTTCAAGAACGTTCCGGTTCCGCCGGTTCTCTCCCTGCAGCGTGCATTCTCGGCTCCGGTGCGCCTCAATCAGAAGCTGTCGGAAGACGAGCTTTTGTTTCTTGCGCGAAAGGACAGCGATCCATTCAACCGGTGGCAGGCGGTTCAGACCCTCGCCATGCAAGACCTCGTGCGGCTGACAAGTGCCATTCGCGCTCATCAGCCCGTGTCCCCGTCCGAGGGCATTATCGATGTCTTCCGGTCAATCCTGTCAGATGGTTCGCTCGATGCAGCGCTCAAGGCTCAGGCGCTGACCCTGCCGGGGGAAGCGGACATCGCCCAGGAGATCGGCAAGGACGTCGACCCGGACGCCATCCGCAGCGCCCGCGAGAGCCTGCGCAGCCTCGCCGGAAAAGCCCTAAGCGGCCAATTGCTTCAAATCATCGAAGCATCACCGGCGGGCGCCTACTCTCCGGATGCGGAACCGGCCGGGCAGCGCGCCCTCGCCAACCGGGCGCTGCACTACTTTGCCGTATCAGATGCTTCAGGGGTATCCGCATTAGTGGCCGACAGGTTCAAGACTGCAAACAACATGACCGACCGCCTTGCCGCCCTCACACTGCTTGTTCACAGCAACCTTCCCCGGGCAGCGGAAGCCCTTGCCGCCTTCCATGATCGGCATCAGTCGAATTCTTTGGCGATGGACAAATGGTTCATGACCCAGGCGACCGCACCGCTGAAGGACGCGGCGCAAGTTGTTGCCCGCCTCATGGACCATCCGCTGTACGATCCATCCAACCCAAACAAGGTGCGCGCGCTTCTCCAGTCATTTGCGTCCGGCAACCCGACGCAGTTTGCCCGAGTGGACGGATCCGGATTCAAACTGGTTGCCGAATCAGTTTTGGCCATCGACAAGCGCAATCCGCAGGTCGCCTCGCGGCTATTGACCAGTTTCCGGTCCTGGCGCGCACTGGAACCACAACGTTCTGCCCTTGCTGAATCTGCGCTCCTGCGGATTTCATCATGCGAAGAACTGTCAAGAGACAGCCGCGATATCGTGGACAGGACCCTGCAATAGTACGTAACACTGCAAAACGTTAACGGAACACCGTGAAAACACAGCGCCCGTTAACCATTTTCTTCTTACCGTGTACTGGACAAATCATCGGCATTTGATTCAAATGGAAGTGATTCGGGGGGCGGCCCCGATGCGGCGGAATTTGAGGCACACTTCCAATGGCGCGAGCATTGACTGGCGACGCAACCACGCGGCGGGACGACCCGGAGTCGGAAAAGACAGCAACTGGACCAGCTGTGCCGCTGACCTCAATGGCTGCCCGGTTTATTGCCGGCCTCGCCAAGACCGACAGCATCTGGCGCCGCGCAATCCCGGTGCTTGCCATCACCTTCATCGGGGTTCTTGCGCTCTTTCGGGCAGGTGATCTTGCCTCCGGTTACAAGATCACCGAAGACATGGCCCGCGAACGCCTCAGTCTGATGACCACTGTGGTCGCCACGAACCTGAATGGCTCAGAAGCGTCCTTGCCCGACGTCGGCTACCGGACGAACTTAAAGCGCCTTCTTGCGGACAGCCTGCCCACCGGGGCGACCCTGAATGAGCGGATCTTTGTGGTTGCCGACGACAACGGCGAGATCATCGCAACCGCTCCAGCCCGCCCTGCCCTGGAAAACCGTCCGATCACCGGACTGTTCGGCCCCTCACAGCCCCTTACTGTCTTTGGCGCGCGCGCCGGCGTGATGTCCGTTCCCGTCGACCTTGGCTACGGTGATGAAGACACCGGTGTTCTTGCAACCGTCCACCATCTTGACGGCCGGCTTGGTATGGTCGCCGTTCTACAGCCGGAACAGGCGATCTTTGCGGGCTGGCGCGAAGATCTCTCCGCGAATGTGACCTTGTTCGTTGGCACGTCGCTCGTGCTTCTGGCCGTCCTCTACGGGTTCTTCAGCCAAGCAACCCGTGCGGAAAATGCCGATGACATGTATGCCGCCACACGAGCGCGGATCGACACCGCTCTCACCCATGGCCGCTGCGGCCTCTTTGACTGGGACCTGTCCCGCGGCCGCATGTTCTGGTCCTCTTCGCTGTATGAAATGCTTGGGCGCACGCCAAAGGATGACATCCTCAGCTTTGCGGATGTGGATGACATCACCCATCCCGATGACATCGACCTTCTCGGCCTTGCCGAGCACCTTCTGGAAAGCGGTGAAACTCTGGTCGATGAAACCTTCCGGATGCGTCACGCTGACGGGTCCTGGGTCTGGCTGCGCGCACGTGGCGAGATCCAGTCGGAACCGGGCCGCGCAGAGCCGCACCTGATCGGGATCTGCATCGACATCACCGAGCAGCATAAGCTGGCCGAACAAAGCCGGATGGCGGATCTCCGGCTGCGCGACGCCATCGAGACGATTTCGGAAGCCTTTGTTCTCTGGAATTCCAAGAACGAACTGATCATCTGCAATTCCAATTACCAGGCGCTGCACAGCCTGCCGAATACGGTCATCAAGCCGGGCACGCCCTACCAGACGGTCATGGCAGCCGCATCCAATGCGGAAGTTGCGCCCCAGCGGCTCACCGTGACCCAGCGCGGCGGCTCGCCGGAAGGCTCCTACGAGGCCCAGCTGGAAGATGGCCGCTGGCTCCAAATTTCAGAGCGCCGCACAAAGGACGGCGGCTTCGTCTCCGTCGGCACGGACATTACCGCGCTGAAGAAGCACGAAGAAAAGCTTATGGAGTCGGAAAAACGGCTCAAGAATACTGTGGCTGACCTTCAAAAATCCCGCCAGACGCTGGAAGTTCAAGCCCGCCAGCTCGTGGACCTTGCAGACAAGTATCAGGAAGAAAAAACCCGCGCGGAAGCTGCCAACCAGTCCAAGTCGGAGTTCCTGGCGAACATTTCCCATGAGCTGAGAACACCGCTGAATGCGATTATCGGCTTCTCCGACATCATGACCCAAGAAATGTTCGGCCCGCTTGGGCAGGACCGGTATTCCGACTACTGCAAGGACATCTATTCCTCCGGCACGTATCTCCTCAACGTGATCAATGACATCCTGGATATGTCAAAGATCGAGGCTGGCCGGATGACCATCGAAACGGAAGTCCTTAGCGCATCGGAAGCCGCCGCCGATGCGGGCCGGATCGTCACCGGCGCCGCGACCGAGAAAAACATCTCAGTATCTGCCGATGTGCCGGACAATCTCATGATTCACGCTGACAAGCGTGCGCTCAAGCAGATCCTCCTGAACCTTCTGGCCAATGCCGTCAAATTCACGCCGGACAACGGCACGGTAACCCTGAAGGCCCGCCCACGGGGTGACAAGTTGCGCTTTGAAGTTACCGACACCGGTATCGGCATCTCCGAGCGCGACATTGAACGGCTTGCCCAGCCTTTCGTTCAAGTCGAGAACCAGTTCACGAAAACCCACCAGGGATCAGGACTGGGACTGGCTATTGCCCGCTCGCTCGTCGAACTGCACGGCGGCAGCCTGACAATCCAGTCGGAACTGAAAAAAGGAACGACGGTCAGCTTCACACTGCCGATGGCGGCGTGATCTGCATCAATCTCTGCTGGTATCGACAGTCTCAACGGGTCCGACAAGCCGCTCAAAGACGGTCCGCACCTGGCGCTGCCGGTCAGCCAAATCGGCTTCCAGCCGGCTGAATGTCGGACTTCCGGACGCCTGAACCAGAAGATCGAGAACCCCGCCCGGGGCGTCCCGCGGCTCGAACTTTCCGTCAAGGGCCATGCGCAAGACCTGTGTAAGCCTTTGATACAGACCCAGCGCCTCCAGTAGAACTTCCGCGTCACCAACGCTCAGGAAACCGGATTCGCGCAGGATCGTAAGCGCATCGTCCGTTGCCTGGGTAATGATCTCTGGATGCCCCCGCCCGTTGGCGAGCAGCAGGAACTGCGCAATGAATTCAATGTCAACCAGGCCGCCGGCCACCTGTTTCAGGTCCCAGATGTCCTTTGTGCCCTTTTCTTTCTCGATTTTGGCCCGCATGGACCGGACATCGTCGGCAAGCACTGGCCGGTCACGCTGGCTCGTCAGGGTATGGCAAATGCTGTGCCTTATCTTCTCGGAAAACTCCGGCGATGAGGCCGCAATCACCCGCGCCCGCGTCAAAGCCATATGTTCCCAGGTCCATGCATCGTTCTTCTGATAGGCGATAAACCCATCCAGGTTGGTTGCAAGCGGCCCGGCATTTCCGGAGGGCCGCAGCCTGAAATCAACCTCGTAAAGAGTGCCCTCGGCGGTCGGCGCGGACAGGGCCGTGACAAGCCGCTGGGTCAGGCGGGTGTAATATTGCGAGACCGGCATGGGCCGGCGGCCATCGGATTGTTTCACATCTTCTGGGGCTTCGTAAAGCAGGATGAGATCGAGGTCCGAGGCAGCTGTCATTTCCCGGCCGCCCAGTTTGCCCATGGCAAGCACGGCAACATTGCCGCCGGGCACCACTCCATGGGTTTCGCCGACATGGGCGATGACCTGGGACAGGATCCGTTCCACCACCACTTCGGCCAGCCGGGCCAGTGCATAGCCCACACGGCCGGAGGACAGCGTATCGGAGATAAGTCGCAGGCCAATAAGAAACTGCTGTTCCTGAGTAAAGATGCGGGCCCGGTCCAGGGCTTCTTCATAAAACCGGGCTTGCGACAGCGTGCGATCGAGGCCCACGCGAAACTCGCGCACGCTCGGCATAGCCCCGAAAAAGGCCGGATCCAGAACGGCATCAAGAACATGCACGCGCTTCGACACCGTATCGGCCATTCGCGGTGCCGCCCCCATCGCCGTTGCCAGCAAGGTCAGGAGGTGCGGGTTCGACCGCAACAGCGAAAACAGCTGCACACCCGCAGGCAGTTTGGCCAAGAACGCATCAAATGCGCGAAGCGCTGCATCGGCATTGTCAGTCGCCGCCAGGGCGCCGATCAGAGCCGGGTGCATTTCGGTCAGGATTTCCCGTGCCTTGGTGGAGCGGGTGGATGGATACCGTCCGAAATGCCAGGACTTGACGATGGCTGCTGCATCGCCCGGCTGTTTGAACCCGAGCCTTGCCAGGGTTTCCAAAGTGTCCGGGTCGTGATCATCCCCGGTAAAAACCAGATTTCCGAGATCGGATGACAGGCCCGGCTCATCTTCAAACAGGTCCGCATAGTGGCTTTGGACGTTCTTGAGGTGGGTCATATAAACCGCTTCGAACGCCTTCAGCGTGTCGTAGCCCATAAGCGCGGCGACACGCATCAGCCCGTCCTCGTCCTTGGGCAGAAGCTGGGTCTGCTCATCATTCAGCATCTGGATGCGGTGTTCTACCGTACGCAGAAAACGGTAGGCCTCGCTGAGCTCGTCCCGCGCCCGCGGGCGGATCCAATCGGCGTCCAGCAAACCGTCCAGCATGTCCAAAGTCCGGCGCCCGCGCAGGGCCGGATTGCGCCCGCCTGCGATCAATTGCTGGGTCTGCACGAAAAACTCGACTTCACGGATCCCGCCCCGGCCCAGCTTCACATTATGGCCGGCAACCGCAATCACGCTATGCCCCTTGTGCATGTGGATCTGGCGCTTGATGGATTGCACATCGGCAATCGCGGCAAAGTCGAGATATTTGCGCCAGATAAAGGGTCCGATCTCGTGGAGAAAGGCGTTGCCTGCCTCAATGTCGCCTGCGCAGGCACGTGCCTTGATCAGCGCCGCGCGTTCCCAATTCTGGCCAAGCGACTCATAGTAGACAAGCGCTGCCGGAACCGACATGGCCAGCGGTGTTGCACCGGGATCCGGACGCAAACGCAAATCGGTCCTGAAGACATATCCATCGGCTGTCCGGTCCTGCATGATCTTGACCAGGCGCCGGGTCAAACGGACGAATTCGACCGGCGCTTCCGCTGACCCGGCCATGGGAGCAATGGCCGGATCATAGAGAACGATCAGGTCGATATCTGAGGAGTAATTGAGTTCATTGGCGCCATGCTTTCCCATGGCCAGAACAATCAGCCCGCTGCCAATTTCCGGCCGCTCTGGGTCTTTTGGCTGGAAGCGGTTTCTGCGGGTGAGGTCATCCAGGCAAAAGCGAATGGCCGCCGTCAAAGAGGCGTCGGCGAAACCCGCCAGAGCATGGGTGACGCGGTTGAGCCCAATAGCGCCTGCGATATCCGCCAATCCAAGCGTCAGCGCAAGGTCCTGCTTCAACAGGCGCAACACCTTCATGATGTCGGCCTCGTCTTCGGCGCGGGCCGCTTCTGCTTCAGCAAGGATCCGGCTGAGCCTGCTTTCGGGCGCATCGCTCAAGATCGCCACAAGACGCGCGGGGTCGGTCAGCATAAGGTCCCGAAGATAAGGCGAATTGCCGATGATCCCGAGCAGAAACCCTTCCAGATCCGGCGTGCGGCTCATGAGTGCGGACAGCTCAGTTCCCGCAGCCGGATGGTCCAGGAGGTCTTTCAGGAAAAGCTGCGCCCGCTCAGCGTCCGGAGCAAGGGGGACCGTTGCGATACGGTCCGCCAGATCTCCCGCACCGCCCGTGTCAGGCCGTGGGGATTCCGGTTTTGTCTGATCCGTCGTGCCGCTCATGATCGCTCCCGTCCTGGCCAGGCGCCTGCTCCAAATCAATCGAAGCAGTCAGGCCCGGTGCCTCATTCTTGAAGCGCAACTCTCCGCCATGCAAGCGTGCAACCGCCTTGACGAGGCTCAATCCAAGGCCCGTCCCGGGTTCTGTCCGGCTGTCATCCAGACGAACGAAGCGGTCTTTCACACGGTCCTGTTCCGCCTCGGGAATTCCAGGACCATTGTCGGACACTGAAAGCACGATCCGGCCGCCGTCTGATTTGGCGGACAGGCTGACAATCAACGACCCGTTTTCAGGGTGGCCGTATTTGAGGGCGTTTTCAATCAGGTTCACCAGCGCCTGGCTGATCAGATCCTTGTTGCAAACGGTCTTCAGACCATCGGACACGTCTATCTCGAAATGACCGCCCTCGTCTTCAAGGAGCGGCTCATAGAGGTCCGCGATTTCCAGAACAAGGGCCTTCAGGTCTGAAGGCTCCATGTCCGCTCCGGGCGCCATGGATTCAATCCGGGCGATCCGCAAAAGGGCATTGAAGATGCGCAAAAGGTGGTCCCCGTCATCGAGAACCGATTCCAGCGCCTCACGGTACCCGTCCTCCCCCTTGGCCTCGCGAAGCGCGGTTTCCACGCGGGTCTGCAGGCGGGTGAGCGGTGTCTTGAGATCATGCGCAATATTGTCGGTCACATCCCGCATCGACTGCATCAACAGCTCGATCCGGCCGAGCATGGCATTCAGGTTGACGGCAAGGCGGTCGAACTCGTCGTCATTTCCGCGGACCGTCAGACGGCCGGACAGGTCGCCATTCATGATCGTCCGGCTGGTGGCCGACATTTCATCGATCCGCTTCATGACCCGGCGGCTTACGAACACCCAGGTCATGACGCCCATAACGACAACGCCGATCAGCCAGACCCGCAAGGCATTTCCGAGCAGGTTGGAGAAACGGAGCTGATCACCAAGATCCCGGCCGACCAGCAGCCGGTAACCGCCGCGCAGCTCGAATGTGCGCACCATGGCCTGGCGCTCGATATCCTCCACATCCGGACCCATGCGCGTGTAGCGGACCCGGCGCAGGCCGCCATCCGCCTCCTCAAGAACCATGGTGGGCAGGCGCGCGATGTTGCCAACAAGTGCGTTTCCGGCAAAGTCGGTCAGGAGATACAAGCTGGCGTCCGGATGACGGGAACGGCGGTCGATTGTTTCGACAACCGCGCGCACACCACCGCGCACATAAATATCGGAGAGGCCCTTGAGCTCCGCGTCAACGGTCTGCACCACCTGCTCGGACATCAGATGATCGGTATTGCGGGCAACATAGTAGAGCAGCCCTGCAGACAGGACCGTAAAGACGCCAAGGTACAGCAGGGACAGCTTGAAGGCTGTCGTGCGTGTGTATCTAGTGAGCCGTGTCACGAATGGTGTATCCCGCGCCCCGGATCGTGTGGAGCAAGGGCGTATCGAAACCCTTGTCGATCTTGCTGCGCAAACGGGAAATGTGAACGTCAATCACGTTGGTTTGCGGATCAAAATGGTACTCCCAGACATTTTCCAGAAGCATGGTCCGGGTCACGACCTGACCGGCATTTTGCATGAGATATTCCAAAAGCCTGAACTCGCGGGGCTGGAGCGGGATTTCCACATCTCCGCGCTTGCAGGAATGGGCCATGCGGTCGAGGGTCAGATTGCCGACCGTGTATGTCGTTTCGACCTGGCTGGCCGATTTCGGACGGCGGGCCAGCGCTTCGACCCGTGCCTGCAGCTCGGTGAAGGCATACGGCTTGGGCAGGTAATCGTCGCCCCCCGCTTTCAATCCCTTAACCCGGTCGTCGACCTGGCCCAAAGCCGAGAGGATCAGGACCGGTGTGTGATTTGCGGCCTGGCGCAACTGCTGGATCACGGACAGGCCGTCGAGACGCGGCAGCATCCGGTCCACGATCAGAATGTCGTACCGGCTGTCGAGCGCCATCTGCAGGCCTGTTTCACCATCTCCGGCCTTGTCGGCGGTGTGCCCGAGTTCGCTCAAGCCCTTCACGAGGTAGCCTGCGGCTTCCGGGTCATCTTCGATCACAAGAATTCTCAACATGTCTTCTTATTACCTTGTGCTGCTGAGATTGGAAATGGTGAGAAAAGAGCGGGCTGGCAGCAGCAATGGATGTGAGAGTGCTGCTGCCAGCCGGAAAAGACAAAACCGGTCTGTCGGGGTTGGGGGCAGAGGGCAGACCGGCCTTGCCTATCGGAGCCGGACCGGGGGATCCGGCATCCGAATTCAGGCGAGGTTGATCGGCAAGGCGACGAACCGCGTGTTGTTGTTGCTTTCCACCCGGAAGAGGACGGCTTTGCGGCCCTCATCTTCCGCCTTCTTCAAGGCGTCCTGGACATCGCCCGGA
Organism: Roseibium denhamense; assembly: GCF_009711415.1. Classification (GTDB taxonomy): domain Bacteria; phylum Pseudomonadota; class Alphaproteobacteria; order Rhizobiales; family Stappiaceae; genus Roseibium; species Roseibium denhamense. Next base: position 57,080 of record NZ_SMLZ01000105.1, on the reverse strand, counting down.
GACGATACCTTCATACCGGCAACTTCGAGGATGACATCCCCTGCGGACAAGCGCTTTTCAGCGGCTGGCCCATCAGGATCAACATCGGTAATGACGACGCCGTCACCGCCCAGCCCGGCTTCAGCCTTGGTTGTCAGCACCAGGCCGAGGTCATCCAGGCTGGTCTTGGTTTCTTCCACCGCAGGGGCAACGGAGGCCTGTTCCTGATCCTGCAAGCGGCCCAAGGTCACGGTAATGTCTGTCTCACGTCCGTCGCGCCAGACCGTGATGTCGACATCCGTGTCAGGCTCGAAGGCCGCAATGATCTTGGACAGATCGCGCGGACCGTCGACGACCGATCCGTCAACCGCCAGGATGGTATCGCCGGAGCGCAGACCTGCCTTTTCAGCGGGGCTGCCTTCCTGAGCTTCGGCAACGATCGCGCCGCGCGCTTCGTCAAGCCCGAGGCTTTCAGCGATATCATCGGTCACATTCTGGATCTGAACGCCAAGCCAGCCACGAACGACCGTCCCGCCATCCTTCAGCTCCATGATCACGTCCTGGGCGGTGGATGCCGGGATCGCGAAAGCGATGCCCACATTGCCGCCGGACGGTGAGAAGATCGCGGCATTCACGCCGATTACTTCGCCATTCATGTTAAACGCAGGGCCACCGGAGTTGCCGCGGTTGACCGGCGCATCAATCTGGATGAAGTCATCGTAAGGACCGGCACCGATATCACGGCCGCGCGCCGATACGATCCCTGCTGTCACAGAGCCGCCAAGGCCGAACGGGTTGCCGATGGCAACGGTCCATTCGCCCACTTCCGGAGCATCGTCCGCAAAATCGACATAGGTGAAGTCTTCATCGGCTTCGACCTTCAGCAACGCAAGGTCGGTGCGCTTGTCAGCGCCGATCAGGGTCGCGGCATATTCTTCGCCATCCTGACCAATCACGGTGAATTCCGTGCCCTTGTCAATCACATGCTGGTTTGTGACGACAAAGCCGTCTGCGGAGATAAAGAAGCCTGAGCCCTGGGACATGCCGAACTGGCGCGGTGCCCGGCGCTGGGACCGGCCTTCATCGCCGCGCTCGCCAAATTCCCGGAAGAAGCGTTCAAACGGATGCCCGTTGGGCAGGTCCTCGAAAAAGTCGCGGAACCTGTCGTTGCCGCCGAAGTTCATCATGCGCGGTTCGGCCGCCTGCTTGACCCGGACGCTGACAACAGCCGGGCTTACGGTGCGCACAACATCAGAGAAATCAGCAGGGGCGGCCGCATCAACACGAACCGGCTCGGCAAGAGCCAGCTGGCTCGGGATTACGGTCTGCGCGGTGAGAATGCCCGCGGTGCCGAGAGCCAAGGCACCGGCCAGTAATTTGGCACGGTGGCGGCGCAAGACGGAAACTGACCGACCATTTTCCATATTCAAATCCTTTTTCGACAGTCTCGTTGAAGGTCACTTGCAGAACGCACACGGAGACTTGCGCGCTCCTGTTCGATTTGAAGATAGGAAACGCTGCCTTACAGCTGCCTGTCGGGCGGATTACAATTTGGTAAGCTGTGAAAGAACTTAGGTAACTGCTTGTTCTAGCGGGAAGAATACCGGTGCGTTTCCGGCATGCCATTTGGACCATTTCGGCATGATGGCTTGAAACTGGCCGGATGTTTCGAAGCCGGACAGCCATTCTTTCAAGGCCGGCCAGTCTTCGGCGTCGAACCATGCACGGTCGGCATTGGCGAATTGCCGTACAAAAGGAAGGATCGCGAAATCGGCCAGCGACGCCTTCGGGCCGAACAGCCATGGCTGGCCTTTCAAGCGCTCCTCCAATGAAAGCAGGAACTCCGACGCTGCAGTCCGCTCCACGACCGGATCTGCGTCCGCATACCGTGTGTCATACTTGTACCGGTCCAGATGACGCTTGAACGGTCCATCACACGTACTGATCAACGCGATCATCTCATCAAGAGTGCCGCCTGCCGGCTGCAACCACCCCTCGGGATCGTGCTGCTCAAGGGTCCACAGCATGATGTCTAGGCTTTCATCAATGACCCGGCCTTCATTCGTCAGGCAGGGAACGGTGCCGGAGGGTGAGGTTTCCAGAAACTCCGGTGCCTTGTCCCGCAAAACGATTTCGCGCAGTTCTACCGTCATGCCGCTGGACAAAAGCGCAAGACGGGCCCGCATGGCATAGGGGCAACGGCGGAATGAATAGAGGATCGGAAGCGTCGTCATGGCCGTGGATGTACAACACACAAAGCGCACGTCAATGGCCACAAACTTGGCGTTAAGACAAATTCGGCATTATCTTTGACATCCTGTAAAGCCAATTTGGTAACTCTTTCGCGTTAAAGTCGGGCCATGGACGAGTCTCTTCTAAAACTTGCCAAAGCCAGTTCTTCGGAAAAGAAACACCAGCTCGCCGACCACGTGACCGGGCTCCTCGCCGCACGCCCCCATGCTGCAGATTCCGACCAGGCAGCACTACTCAATTCCATGCTGGAAGGCGTTTATGATTCACTGTCCCTGAATGCGCGTGAAAGCATGTCGCAAGCGCTTGCGGACGTGCCTGCCTTGTCCGCAAAACTGGCTGCCAGCATGGCCAAGGACGACCTGCCCGTTGCAAAATCGATCCTGGAACGCTCCAAATCCTTAACCGATGCGGATCTTGCAGACATTGCCCAGAACATGGACCAGGGCCATCTGCTTGCCCTCGCCCGCCGTGAGCATATCAGCAACAACATCAGCAAAATTCTGGTCAAGCGCGGCAACAAGGAGGTCCGCCATACGGTCGCTGCGAACCTCGGCGCCGACATTTCCGAAGACGACTTCGAGATGCTGGTCAAGGAGATGCCGAAGCAACTCGGCGAACGGATACGCCATCTCCGCAAGTCAAATGAGGAACTGATCGAAGACCTCTTCAAGGATGACGGCGAAATTCCAGCTGGCAGCGAATTGCAACGCCGCCCCGCCCGGATCAGTGCCAAGGCATGGCTGCAAGGCATCCGGATGAAAAAAACCACCTTGAACAAGGCCGTCTACCAGATGGCCGTCGAGCACAACCTTCTCGACGCGGTCGCGCTTTTGAGCTTCTTCTCCGGCCTGGACATGAAATACGTCCACAATCTCATGGTGCGCTACGATTCCACCGGTATTGCCACGGTCTGCCGGGCAACCGGAATCGGTGCGAAAGAATATCAGGCCATTTGCAAGGAGCGGTGCAAGCATCTCAAGTTTCCGGAAAGCACCGGCAGCAAGTGGCTGACCAACTACCACATGCTGGATGAAACCGATGCGCGCCGCCTTTTGGCTTTGATGAAAGTGAAACTCCGCGTCGGCAACCAGGAACAGGCAGCCTGATTTCCGCACAACCGGAACGGCAATCCACCTGGCCAGACCGCCAAAACTTTCCCAACGTCACAAGACAACACACCCTGTCAGTTTTACAGAAAAATATAGACATAATTGACATCTAAGCGCGCAAAATTGGGCTTAACCGGACCGAATAAGCCCAAAAAATTGTTATTTTTTACAGTTCAAATTCAAATGCTGCGCATTTTGTATTCGAACTTATCCAAACAGTAACTGTCTGTGCGTTAAGTTTCGCTCGAAACAAACAAGTGGCAGTCAAAATGCTGAATGATATCCTCGAACTCGCCAAAGACAGCACCCCGGAAAAACGCCATCAGCTGGTCGAACATGTGACCGAGCTGTTCGTGTCCGGGGCCGAGAGCTACCAGACCGAAGAGATCACGCTCTTCAACACCGTTCTGGAAAACATGCTGCCAACAATGGACGAGGACCAAAAACAGCAGATTTCTGAAAAACTGGCTCCGATCGACACAACATCCCAAAAACTTGCCTATGCGCTTGCTAAGGAAGAAATCGATATCGCCCGGCCGATGCTGACCTCGTCGAATGCTCTGGATACGTCCGACATCATGCGGCTGGCCAAGACCATGGGCCAGGGCCACCTTCTCGCAATCTCCAAGCGGGAGAACCTGGAATCCAAAGTCACCGACGTGCTTCTTGAGCGCGGCGAAAGCCCGGTGAAACAGTCTGTGGCGGCCAACCCTGGCGCAGAGATTTCAGAATGGGGCTCACGGCTGCTGATCAAGCTGTCAGGCGCGGATGAAAAGATCCGTGATGCCATGATGGAGCGCTCCGACATAACCGAGGCCGATTACGAAAAGCTGATCGGAAGTATGCCGGAGGCCCAGCAGGCCAAGATCCGTCAGCTGAAGGAACAGAACGAAACCCTTATCCACGACCTGTTCCAAAAGGCAAGCAGGGCGGTCACGAGCTCAAAGCTTGAGCGCAAGGCGACACGGATCAATGCCAAGGCGACGTTGAAGGAAATCCGCGCCGGTCAACGCACACTCGGCAAGGCCATCACACAGCTCGCACTGTCCAACAACCTTTTCGATATCTGCTTTCTTCTGTCGGAAATGGCGGGACTGGAGCAGAAATACATTACCAACGTGATGGTCCGCTACGACGCGACAGGCGTTGCGGTTCTGTGCCGGGCCATGGGTGTTGAGGATGCGGATTACGCTGCCTTGAGCAAGGCCAGGGCCGTGCACAACAAGCAGCCTTCAAGCACTGCGGAAAAATGGTTGAACGACTACCAGACATTGTCCGCCCGCGATGCCCGCAGGCTATTGTCCTTCATGAAGATCCGCCTGTCCACGCTGGCGGCCCAGGCTGCCTGATCACTGAAAGTTTCGTGCCTTAAATATCGGCCTCACGCGTGATGATGGCCGCTCCTGCCTCCAGTGTTTTGTGGACCGGGCATTTATCGGCGATCTCCAGCATCCGGGCGCGGGTGGCGCCGTCAAGATCGCCTTCAAGGGTGATCAAACGCTCAAACCGGTCGATCCGCCCGCCTTTTTCCCGGACTTCGTCAGCGCAATCCATGCAATCAGCGGCATGAACCTTGTCATGCAGGACCCTGGTGCCGATCCGGTCGACCGCAAGATTTTTCCGGTCGGCATACATGCGCAGGGTCATGACAGTGCAAGCACCGAGGGCAGCTGACAAATACTCATAGGGCGATGGCCCGCTATCGAGGCCGCCGTAACTTTCCGGCTCGTCGGCAATCAAATGATGTCGGCCGCTGGCGACCATCGCCTGGAATTTTCCCTGACCCGTTTCGACAACGTCAACGCCCTGCCCGGTGGCAACCGCCTCGTCCCCCGGAACCGCGTCCAGATATCCGCTGACCCAGCCCGCGATCACCCGCGCCGCATAGGCGGCATCCTCGCTGCGGCTGAGCAAGTGATCGGCTTTGTCCAGTGATACAAAGCTTTTGGGATGTTTGGCTGCGACAAAGATGTTCGTGGCGTTGTCGATCCCGACTGTTTCGTCCAAAGGCGCATGCATGACGAGCAGCGCCTTGCCGAGTTTTGACGCTTTGTCGCGGACGGTTTGTGCTTCCAGGTCTTCCAGGAACTCCCGGCGGATGGTGAAGGGCCTGCCGGCCAGATCAACTTTCCCTTCGCCCTTCTCCCGAATCTCTTCGACAGATCCGGCAAAGTTATGGATCACGTGATCCGCATCGGAAGGGGCACCAATTGTCACGACAGCGCGGGCCTCGGGAATGCTCCCGGCAACAGCCAGAACGGCCGCACCACCCAGAGAATGCCCGATCAGGATCTGCGGGGCCTGATAATTTTGACGCAGAAATTCCGCCGCGTGTTTCAGATCCTCGACATTGGAGGAGAAGCCAGTGGAGGAAAAATCGCCGCCGCTGCCGCCAAGACCTGTGAAATCAAACCGGAGAACCGCAATGCCCTCGCCTGCCAGCGCACCTGCGATATGGCGTGCGGCTGGAATATCCTTGGAGCACGTAAAGCAATGGGCAAACAGCGCAAAGGCCCGGATTTTTCCGGCTGGCAGATCCAGACGAGCGGCAAGTTTCGCGCCGTGCGACCCGTCAAATTCCAGTTTCAAAGGCCGTTGTGCCATGGCTTTCCCTCCAGCAGATCATCAAATCAGATCCAGAGGTAAGCATGCGGGTATGTCATGCAAGTCACGCATTGGTGCTGAGCGTGTGAACACACCTTCAAAGAGATGTCCAAAGCCTACAGCAAACCGCTTTTGGTCAGATGCGTCTTTGGCTTCCTGGAATTGACCATGTCAACGCAAAAGACGAAGCACTTTGAGCTCGATTGAACGCGAAACGCTTTAATCCCGGTCCAGCAGCTCCTGCAGCTTTTTCTGTTCCTCGCTGGACAGACCGGACGGGGCAACCACCTTTTCCGCATACCCCTTGCCCCGGCGCCGGACCAGGAAAACAATCGCGATGATGCCGGCAATCAGAGCTAGAGGACCGGCCGCCCAAAGGAACAAGGTGTGCCAGGCAAACCGGGGCTTCAGGAGCACGAACTCGCCATAGCGCGAAACAAGGTAATCGATCACTTCGCTGTCGCTGTCTCCAGCAACCAGACGTTCGCGCACCAGCACGCGCAGATCCTTGGCGAGTGGCGCATCGCTGTCGTCGATTGACTGGTTCTGGCATACCATGCAACGCAGCTCGGTCGAAAGCGCGCGCGCCCGCTGCTCAAGCGCAGGGTCTTCCAGGATCTCGTCCGGCGCGATCGCATGCGCCGGGACGAGAAGCGCTGCCAGCAAGATCGTGAGCGCGCTCAGCAGGGACCTGATCATAGTGCTACTCCGCTGGAACGGCAGACGTCCGCCGCCGTTTTGCCGCAGGTTTCGGTGCACCAACCCGCAAACGCCGGTCGGCCATGGACAGAACCGCCCCAATCGCCATGATCACGCAGCCAATCCAGATCAGTGTGATCAGTGGTTTGAAATAGACCCGGACATCCATGGCGCCATCCCCCCTGCTTTCCCCAAGGGACAAGTAGACCTGGCTGAAACCGGTGGTGTAGATTCCCGCTTCGGTCGTCGGCATCTGACGTGCCGTGTAGAACCGCTTCGACGGATCCAGCTCGGCAACCGTCACCCCGCCCTTGCGGATGGTGAAGTGCCCGACATCTTCCGTGTAGTTCGGCCCACGCCGGGGAGCCGCGCCGTCAAATGTCACCTGGTAGTCCGATACCGTGACCGTATCGCCCGCCCGCATGGTCTCAATGCGTTCATATTCAAACGCGGTTGCGGTCACAATGCCAAGTACGGTCACGCCAACCCCAAAATGCGCCACGGCCGTACCCCAGGCCGAGCCGGGCAAACCGGCGAGCCGAGAGAAGCCGCGCTTCAGGCCGATCTCGAAAAATTTCACGCGTGTGACGATTTCCGACACGGCGCCGGCCATCACCCAAACGGCAAGACCGATCCCGAGTGGCGCCAGAACGCGCTCCATGCCCCAGAGCCAGAAGGTGAACAGGACCACGAGGAGCGCCAGGCCCAATGCCACATATAACCGTTGCGTCGCGGCGAGTAGGTCTCCGCGCTTCCAGGACAGGACCGGACCAAAAGGAACAGCCATCAAGAGCGGCACCATAAGGGGGCCGAAGGTCAGGTTGAAAAACGGCTCGCCAACGGAGATCTTCTCACCTGTGAGTGCGTCCAGAACGAGTGGATAAAGCGTTCCAACCAGAACGGCCGCGGTTGCCGCTGTCAGGAACAGGTTGTTCAGGACAAGACCGCCTTCCCGGCTGATCGGGGCAAACAAACCACCCTGCTTGAGCATGGGTGCCCGCCACGCATAAAGCGCCAGAGATCCGCCGATAAAGATGCACAAGAGCACCAGGATGAAGACACCCCGGGCCGGATCCGTGGCAAACGCATGGACGGAGGTCAAGACACCGGAGCGGACCAGGAACGCGCCCAGCAGCGACAACGAGAAGGTGGAGATGGCCAGGAGCACGGTCCACACTTTCAGGGCCTCGCGTTTTTCCATCACGATGGCCGAATGCAGAAGTGCGGTGCCCGCAAGCCAGGGCATGAAGGACGCGTTTTCAACCGGGTCCCAGAACCACCAGCCGCCCCAGCCAAGCTCGTAATAGGCCCAGTAGGACCCCATGGCGATGCCGAGTGTCAGGAAGCACCAGGCAAGCAGCGTCCAGGGCCGGACCCATCTTGCCCAAGCCGCGTCCGTGCGCCCCAAGATGAGCGCGGCAACCGCGAAGGAGAAGACAATCGAGAACCCGACATAACCGACGTAAAGCAGCGGCGGGTGAATTGCGAGGCCGATGTCCTGGAGGATCGGATTGAGGTCATTGCCTTCGATTGGCGGGTTGGGGATCCGGTTAAACGGGTTGGATGTGGCCAGGATGAACAAAACGAAACCGGCCGTGACCCAGCTTTGCACCGACAAGGTTGTCGCTCTCAGGTCCGCCGGAAGATTCCCGCCGAATAAGCCAACCAGGGCGCTGAAAAACACGAGAATGAGGACCCAAAGCAGCATAGAGCCTTCATGGTTGCCCCAAACACCGGTGAACTTGTAGAGCAGCGGTTTGGCCGAATGGGAGTTCTCCCACACATTGACGACCGAAAAATCCGAATTGAGATAGGCGCCGGTCAGCACAATGAATGACACCAGCACCAGAATGAACTGGGCCTGCGCAACCGGGGAGGCTGTCGCCATCAGCCGTGTGTCACCGGTCAGGGCACCCCAGATGGGCACCACGGATTGCACCAGTGTCAGTATGAAAGCCAGTACAAGGGCAAAATGCCCGAATTCAATGACCATTGATGAGACGTGTCCTATCCGGTTCGAAATTTACTGGGCAGCTTCATCGCCCTGCCAATGCCCCTTGTCCTTCAGCGCCTCGGTAACTTCCTTGGGCATATAATTCTCGTCGTGTTTTGCAAGCACGGTATCAGCAACAAAAACACCATTGGCATTGACCACGCCTTCCGTGACAATCCCTTGCCCTTCACGGAAAAGGTCCGGCAAAATTCCTTTGTAGGTCACGGGGATCACATTTTCCATGTCGGTGACGCGAAAGCTCACCTTTGCGTCATCCGAGCGGACCACGGACCCTTCTTCCACCAGTCCGCCCAGACGGATGCGCTGACCCGCAGGCAGCTCGTTTTGAGTTATATCGGTAGGGCTCTGGAAGAACACGATCTGATCGCTCAAGGCAAAGAGAATCAGCCCAAGAGCTACAGCCAGGACAGCTCCAGCCGATCCGATCAGGGTCAAGCGCCTCTGCTTCCGTGTCATCTACGTCTTTCGTCCTCTCTATGCCGGCCGGCATCCCTCACTTCAGCCAGGCACACCAATTATGATCCGGTCAGTCCAAGCTTACTGGCGGTGTTGCGAACTCCCGACAGGGCGTCCGGGTTATTGGCCAAAGCCTCTTCGGCAGACTTGAGGGTTGCCTCGGCCTTTCCCTGGTCGCCAAGAACCATGTAGGAGCGGATCAATTGAGACCACTCCGCCTCGGAGCCCCCATTTTGGTCAATTCTGGCCGCCAGTCCGGACACCATGCTGCGGATCATGACCTCACGTTCATCTGGCATCATTTCGCCAGCTGCTGCAACATCCTCCGCGGTCGGGCCGGCCGGTTGCTCTACTGCCGGGCCTGTTTCGGACGGGGGAGCTTCCCCGCGCAGCTTTGCAAGCTCTGCGCGCGCCACGGGAACCCATGCAGCGCGCTCGTCCGCGCCATCCAGAAGGCTGGTCCACGCTTCGGCAGCCGCCTCCGCCTTGCCCTCCTGGCTTAAGGCAAGAGCCAGAAAGAAACGCGGCTTGACCGGCGCACTGTCGAGTTCCACGGCCTGCTCAAATGCTGATCTCGCGTCAGACGTTATCATTCCCTCATTAGCAACGGTCAGGGCCTCCCCCAGCTCCGTAAACCATTCAGCATTCGGCCCCAGCAACCTCAATGCGTTCGCATAGGCCTGGGCGGATCGTAGCGGCTGGCCCATCGACATATAGACGGGCGCTATCACCGCCCAGCCCTGCCCATCTTCCGGATTGTCAGCAAGATGCCGTTCGACCTGGGCCACCAGAACGTCGACCGACTGATTTTCCATGGGAGCATTGAGGCGGCCCGCCAGCGGTTGATCCGGCAGATCGGGAGATCCAAGCACCATGTAAAGGCCAAGCGCTGCTACCGGTGTGAAGCAGATGGCAAGAAGCTGCGCTGCCCGCACCCGGTACCGGCTGCTCGACACTGCTGTCGTCTCTTTTTCCGCTTCCGCGGCAGCCAGTAGACGGCGCGCTGTCTCGGTCCGGGCAGCTTCGGCCGCCTCAGCGTCAATCAGGCCGCGTTTCAGTTCCGCATCAATCGCCGCAAGCTGTTCTTTGTAAACAGCCTGATCGGCCCGCCGGTCAGACGCATGCTCGACCGGACGCCGGAGCGGTATCAGCACCGCCAAGGCTGCGCCAGCTGTCAGCACAGCAATCAAAATCCACAACATCATGACTGGACGTTAGACAATTCCTTCGGGGCAAAATCAAGACAAACCGGATGTGACCGGCGGTCGCGCCGCCCCAATCCTGTGAGCGGTTGAAAATGACCTTCCGGATGCCTGGAAAAAAACGCGCGTTACGCCCGTTTCAGGACCGAAGACACAAGCTTGCGTTCCGGGTTACTCGGAATCACTCCGGAGTTTTTAGCCTTGGTAGCTGCGGACTGCCGGCTGCGCCGGAGTTGCGCCGCATAGTCCTCACCGAAATATATTTCCGACAATAAGATAGCGGCATCGGCAGCAGCCTGTTGCTGGTCCACTTGAGGCCCACGTGCCTTTTCAAGATCGGCGATCAGGGACCGGGTCAGAATCTCAAGTGTCTGCTCCACCGCTTGGCGGGTCCGCTTGCTGACATCGTTGACCGCCAGCGTTTCGGAGGCGTTGCGCGCCATGGTGACAACGCGCAAGGCACGAACCGCATCGTTTATCGCGGTCTGATCAATGTCCGGAGTTCCGTCGGCCTTGAGCTTCGGAACCTGCAATGCCCGGCGGATAGCGCCATGGGCACTGTTGAGCTCGCGGGTCACCACATCGGAGATAGTGCGCTTTGTGCCGGACAACTGCTGCTGCCACTTTCCAGTAACGGACAGATCCATGTCCCGTTCAACACCGCGAACCAACGCATGGTATTCCGAAAGTGCCTGTGAGAAGGCAACGGGATCCGGATTGTGCTGACGATGTTCCAGCGCAAGGATCTGCAACCGCTCCGCCTCGCTCATGACCACGTCGACAAAGGGCGAGAACTGGGAATTTGCGATTGTTTTTGGGTCACTGTCGCCTGTCAGCCGGCCAGCGAATGTACACAGAGCAGCTGGCGCTTCAGCCCGTTCCACGAGCGCGGATGCCAGCACCGGAACATGATCGGGAAAGCGGACCGAACATTTGTCGACAAGCCGCAGGACATCATGATCGCGTTTGAGACGGTGCTCATTGATCCGGTCTGGAATCGTGTTGAGCAAGGGAACCAGCCACCGTTCGGCGCCGAAAATCTTCTGAATGTCGCGGACTTCCGCAATCCCGCGCCCGCCGCCCAGTTCTATGCCCATGCGCCGGTGTTCTTTTTCCGAGGTGTCCCCTCGCCGCAGTGCCTCGCCGATCGCATCGACGGACCGGGTCCGTAACGCCTGAACCAGGCTGTCGATCCGTTCACCGCTGACCGCGGCATTTCCCGCCTGCTCCAGCACCATCCGGACATCACTAGCCATGACGTCCCGGCCAAGCCACTTCCAGACCTTGTCCAGATAGCCGCGGTGAATGCGGCCTTCCTGCCGGGATGGCAGAAACTCGTTGATCAGGAACTCATCGAGCGGCGCGAAAAACATGCGCTGGATTTGACCCCTGCGCTGCGCACCGCCCGGCATGTCCGGCGCGTCGAACGACGGCCCGCGCAAAAGCTCAAGGGCTGCCGCCAGAATCATGGTTAGGTGCGGTTCGGCGTTCCGTTGAGCCTTGGCGCGCTCCAGATTGCGGACAAGCGCTTCAACCGCCTTCGGACTAAGGCTGCCCAAATAGGTTTTGATCTTGTTCTCGAGCTGCTCAGAGTATTCCATTCAAGGCGCCGACCATCGGTTTCTTTAACGATGGATCTTATACGCACAAGCCTTAATCAATTATGTAGAGTGCCGATACCCGGTTGAATCGGCTCAGGAAATTCGGAGCGCTTGCAGACGCTTCCATCATATCGCCGCAATCATACAGCCGCCGCGCAGATTTTCGGGAGGCGTTCCGCCGTCCGCCAGCCGATACAGGTCCGCAAAAGCTTCCTTAGCCAACATGCCCAAGGAAAGACAGAGATGGCCTGTCTGGAGCGGGCACAAGGATACCAAGGATGCGAGCGCACCCCATGCAAATGGCGGAAACCAGGCTGCGGCAAGCCATCGCCTTTCATCAAGCCGGCAATTTTGAAAAAGCACAAAAGCTCTACAAATCTGTCCTGAAACTCGCGCCGAAGGACCCGGCAACGCTCAATCTTGCCGGTATGAGTTTTCTCCAGTCGGGAAAGCCAAACAAGGCGGTTGACCACCTGAAATCCGCCGTCAAACTCGCTCCAAAGTCGGCTCAATTCAGGGCAAATCTGGCTCAGGCAATGCTGGCAGCCGAACACTCCCCAGCTTCCGTACTGGCCGTAGCAGAGGCCGCTCTCCAACGAGACTCCTTGAACATCACGGCCCGGGACGTAAAGGGCCTGGCTCTGACAAAGAGCAATCGTCTGGAAGAAGCAGAGCATCTTTTCCGCACGCTCTTGTCGGAAGACCCGGCAAACGCGGACCTTCACCGGAAACTCGGATCCGTGCTGATGCACCAGTCGCGTCTTGAGGACGCTCTGGTCCATTTCACGTCAGCGGCGAAAACCGATCCGGCAAACCCGGATAACCTGATCCGTCTGGCGCAATGCCGCGCTATGAATGGCCAGCCGGATCTGGCGGCCGCCGGGTTTGCCAAACATGCCGGTGCCTTTCCTAACAATCCCGCTGTTCAGCACGAATTTGCCCGGCTGTTGTTTCTGGTTGCGCGCTATGAGGAAGCCATGCCGTTTGCCGAGCGTGCCTGCCGGGCAAATCCACGGGAGATGAGCTGGCAACTGACCTATGCCGGCCTTCTGCTCAAGCTGGGCCGGATCGAAGACGCGCGGCTTCTTCTGGATAAACTGGACCGGGCTGCAAACGGCCGTTGGCCGGAGGCACGGCTCACGCTGGCGGAAGCGTGTTTTTCAACCGGGGATCTGGAGCGGGCCTGGACGTACTACAAGGCACGGTTTGATGCCGACGGATCCGGGCTCAAGCGGCGGATTTATAATGCCCCGGAATGGACCAACCAACCTGTGAAAACCCTGCTGGTCTGGGCCGATCAGGGCCTCGGTGACACGCTTCAATCCGCACCTGTCCTGCTTGAGATCAAAGACCGGGTCAGCAATGTCATTCTTGAAGTCGAACCGCGTTTCAAAACCTTTTTTCAGGCGGCTTTGCCAGAGGTCATCTGCAGAGCGTTCCCAGACGCTGATCCCGCTCAACCGGAAGAAGCACGTGACTATGATGCCGTGATCTGCCTGTCCGATCTGGCGGGCCTGCAACGGCCCACCCTTGCCTCGTTCACCAATCGCGCTGAATGCCCTTATCGGATTGACACATTAAGAGCACAGGAGTTGCTGGCTAGGATCGACGGCGCACGGGACAAGCCCCTTGTCGGGATTGCCTGGCGCTCAAGGCTTCTGGAGACCTACCGGGCGAGATATTACCTGAGCGCGGAGCAGGTCTGCCCGATCCTTCAAACGGACAGTGCTGTTTTCGTCAAACTGCAATACACGGCAACCCATGCGGAGTTGGAGCTACTGTCCAACGCTGGTAGTGGCAACTTCACCGCCCTCTCCGGTTTGGATCTTCTGGATGACCTCATCGGCGCAGCGGCTTTGACGGCTGCCTGCGATCTGGTGATTGCCCCAAATTCAAGCACGGCGGACATGGCCGGCATCCTTAATGTCCCGGTTCTCCGTTTTGGCGGCGCGACACCGAAACTCACGCTTGGACAGTCAGCCCCGCCGTGGTTCGTGTCGGCGGAGTTCTTCCAGATTGACGAGAAGCATCCGGCAGACGCAATCGTTCCGGCGTTAAAAGCGGCGATGGAAGCCACGCTGGCCAGCATTGACCGGGGAACGCGAGACCAGCGCATTGGACTTTGACTGGAAATTTGGCGTCTGGCGGGACCGGGCGATCACGTCTAGCCCCTGACAGCGGCGGCAATCAGCCGATGATTTCCCACTTGCCACGGGCCACTTCGCACGCGGTGCCGCGGGCCTGAAGCGTGCGCCCCTGCAGAACCATCTGGTGGGTAAACTCCCGGCATTCCGTGTCATTGACACGGTAGACCGGGCCCGGGCGGACCTGACCGCTGCGGCCGGTCCGGTCATTTTGCCAAGCCACCGAAACGCCCACGCCCCGCGCCCGCAAGGCCCGGTTTTGGGCATTCTCCGCAGCCCTGCGGTCGGACGGATTGAGTGCATCGCCAAATTCGTTGTTCACGAGAACGGAAATGGCTGTGTTGGCCTCCGAGCCAGTCCCGTCGGCGCTCGGATCCTGCAAGGAAGATCCCCATCCGCCGAGGCCGCCTGCTCCGGTCGAAGTTGAACAGCCACCCAAAACGGCGGCGAGAACAAGGCAGATGGCGCTGCGACGACGCATGCTCAAAAGCTCCTCAAAATCAGATGCCTGGCACATCAGAATCGATATGACAGGAGTAGATGCAATTTGTGGCCGAACTTGGCCGTTGGCCAATCAACCGGCTGTGATATGCGTCACAAAATACGCTGCGCTTAAGCTAAAACGCCATGCCGGAAAACGTAAGCCTTTGCTTATTCACGCGCTATTCACGTCCGAGCGCTGGAAGTGTCAGCCGGGCTTGCAGCCCGCCCGCTTCCGAGCTTCCAAGTTCAAAATGCCCGCCATAAAGCGCTGCAAGGTCAGCCACAATGGAAAGCCCCAAACCGGTTCCAGGAACGGTTTCATCGAGCCGCCGGCCGCGTTTGACCGCCTCGGCCCGCTGTTCCGGCGTGAGACCCGGTCCGTCATCCTCCACGACAATGGCCAGCATCTCCCGGCCTCCAGCTCCACCGCTTACCGGTTGGCAGGTGACGGATACTTCTCGGGACGCCCATTTGCAGGCGTTGTCGATCAGATTACCGGTCATTTCCTCAAGGTCCTGGGCTTCACCGCGAAACCGCAGCGGCGCCTCCTGCTCGAAGCTGATATCCAGATGCTTGTCGCGGTAGATCTTCTCCATAGCGCGGATGAGGCGCGCCAAGACCGGTTCTGTTTCACAAGAGACGCCGATCACCCGCCGCTGCGCCGCCATGCGGGCGCGTTCCAGATGGTGCTGGATCTGCGTCGACATGATACCGGCCTGTTCGGACACCTTGTCGGCCAGCGGGCCGCCCGATGCCCGCGCCTCGTTGGAAATGACGGACAAGGGCGTCTTCAGACCATGCGCAAGGTTGCCCACATGCGTGCGGGCCCGCTCCACGATTTCCTTGTTGGAGACGATCAAGCCATTCAGTTCAACGGCAAGCGGGGCGATTTCCCTGGGCAGGGATTCATCAATCCGCTCCGCCTCGCCGTGACGGACAGCGGATAGCGACTGGCGGAGACGCTGAAGCGGCCTCAGACCAATGCGCACCTGAAGGAATACCGCGAGGATCAAACCAATCCCCACAATACAGAGCGTTACCGCGACCATGCGCGCAAATTCGTTGATATCCGCCCAGAAACTGGCGGTCGCAGCCCCAACAGCAATCACGTAGGACACTTCCGCAATAGAGACGCGCTGCTGCAAAATCCGGAGTTCATCCCCTGTCGGACCGGTCGTGAACGCAACAGCCTCATCCGCGCCTTCCTCAAGGTGGGGAACGATGAGCGGATCGCCAACAAGGGATTCGGAGCTGTAAAGCACTTCGTCCGTGTCCGCCCTGCGCACAGTCCAGTACCAGCCGGACAGGGGCAAGGAAAACCGTGGATCGCCCTCATAGGTCGGCTGCCGCACCGTTGGAACGATGCTCCGGGTGACTTCCTCTTCATCCTGCAGCATCGCGGAGATCAAGGCAATTGCATGGATCTGGAGCTGCGCGTCGAATGCGCGCTCGCTTGCCCTTTGATAAAGACTGACCAGAAACACACCGGCAAGGGCCAAGGCCAGAGTGGACCAGATCGAGGCGACCATAACGAGGCGGCCCGCAAGAGACTGCCGCCGTGTCTTCACCGTTGGTGACGGGGCCGTTTCTTCAGGTTGCCTGGTACCGGTAGAAACCTTGCCCCCAACTGGATCAGCCGTCACTGGCATCTCCCAATCGGTAGCCGAGCCCCCGGACGGTCTCGATCATATCCGACCCGATCTTTTTGCGCAGACGGCCGACAAAAACCTCGACTGTGTTGGAATCCCGGTCGAAATCCTGATCATAAAGGTGCTCTGTCAACTCGGTTCTCGAAATCACCTTGCCCTGGTGATGCAACAGGTAGGACAGCAGCCGGTATTCATGTGAGGTCAGTTTGACCGGTGTGCCATCGCGCGTCACCCGCCCCGATCTCAGGTCGAGCCGGACCGCCCCGCAGGTGAGTTCGTTGGAGGCATGGCCTGCCGCACGGCGTACAAGCGCGCGCACCCGTGCCAGAACCTCCTCCATATGAAAGGGTTTGGCGACATAGTCATCCGCGCCGGCATCAATACCGGCGACCTTGTCCGACCACCTGTCGCGCGCGGTCAGAATGAGGACCGGCATGGTCCGGCCATCCCGGCGCCAGTTCTCAAGGACAGACAGGCCATCGAGCGTTGGAAGGCCAAGGTCGAGCACCACCGCATCGTAAGGCTCGGTGTCCCCCAGAAAATGGCCATCCTCGCCGTCCGTCGCGCTGTCGACCACGTAACCGGCTTCTTCCAGGGCGGTTACCAGCTGGCGGTTCAGATCCGCATCATCTTCAACAACAAGAATTCGCATATTGGATTTTCTTCAATCTCTAAGGCCCGGTGCCGTCCCGGGCAACCGGCTTGGCAAGAACGTCTTACCGGCTCGCGTTGACCGTGACTTTTGTGACCTTTCCGCCCTTCAAGACGGACAGGACATAAACGTAGCGGCCGCCCTGCTGGCAGAGCTGCGCCTTTACGATTTCGCCACCGGCCTGTCCGGCAACAGCCCCAAGCGGTGCTGCCTGACCACTGGCAACGGCCTCGCGCATTTGGCCAGCCGACAGGCAGGCAGCGGAGGCTGGAACAGCCGTCACAAGGGTAAACAGAAGGATGGCAATCAAGTGTTTCACGGCGAATCCGAAGGTTCGAGGTAAGTCTTGGGCAAGGGTGTAGCCAATTGCAGATGAACGCAAGCTGAACCGCCGGTTCATGCCAGTGATCCAAAGGCTTACCCGCCACACCCAGCACACACCTTATTAGTGTACCCAGCCCGCAAAACACGTATATTTGCAAGTGATGTTGAAACATGATTGCATACGGTTCCCGGCACGAAAATCCCATGGCAAGCAAGGGGCGGCAACATGAAACTTACCATGTGGAATACAGAGTGGCTGGACAGCTCCTGGGGCGTTGTCAGCGGCAAATATCAACCCGGACAGCATGTTTTTCCGCACAAGGTGCCCAGCATGGCGGAGGCCGAGAACCGGCTTGCCGGTGTCGCAGCCCTGATTGAGCGGATGCAACCGGATATACTCTTCTTGTGCGAAGCCCCGAAGGGCGAAGACGAGATGAGAGGCTTCACCGAAAAAATACTTCCCGATTATGACCTTGTCACCCGGCCAGCAGGTGAAAACTATTTTGTCGAGGGACGGCAATGGCTCTGGTTCCTGGTGCGCAAGGCCGTGGCAGACAGAATTTCACCGGACCTCCTTCCTATCACCACCTGGCGGACCTTTGCCGCTGAGGCCGATGACAGCATTTCGATCAAGGGCAAGTGGAAAGTGGCCGCGCCGCGGCTGGAAACGGTTGGCGGGGTCAAGGACGTCCCTGTCTCAAAGCGGCTCAATCATGAATTCTACCGGGAACCACAGGTCCTGAGATTCCAGTTCGGCGGCGCTCAGCACGAAGTGATTGGCGCGCACCTGAAAAGCAAGTTTACCGGCGAAAGTCCGCGCAAGAGAAAAGCGGACGAGGATTTCGACGACTACATCAAGTCCAGCAAAACTATCCGACGGTTCATGGCCAAGGCGCATGAGGCCCGGGTAAAGCTGAGCTCAGAAGCCAGTTACATTAGGGCCTATATCGATCACCGGTTCTCGCAGGAGGCCGATCCATCGCTCTTCGTTGTGGGTGATCTGAATGATGGCCCGGGCAAGGAATTGATGGAAAAGCAGTATTTGCTCCACGATCTTATCAGCAATTTGCAAGGCGAGGTGTTTTTCGCCCGCAAATACCTCAACCATGCTCTGTTCGACCAACCGGATGAACTGAGATGGACGGCGCGGTTCAAGGATCCCATCGATCCGGCGCGCAGCGAGTTCATTCTGCTCGACCACATCCTGTTTACACAGGCCCTCACGCGGTCGGGAACCAGCCCTTTGGTCGCGAAATCGAAATCCGGACTGGTCGAACATCTGGCCTTCGAGGAAACCGAGGCCCTGTTCGGAAAAGGGATGCTGAGTGACCACCGGCCCGTCAGCATCACCCTGGAGCCACGAATATCCTAAACATCTAACCGGCAGCTCTTAAGCGTTTCCGCAACGCCGCTCGGTTCATGTCAGGTCAGCACCAGCTCGTCGGCCTGCAGATCATCGTAGCGGCCCTTGAACTGCTCGAAAACTTGCAGCGTCCGCCGCGCAATACCGGTCCAGCCGAACACGCGGCGGGCAAACCGGGCGCCTTCTACCGTCAGCGTCTCGCGCACCCAGTTATATTGCAGAGGCATGTTGAGCATGGCGGCGAACTCTTCCGGACGCTTCGGATCAGCCACCAAGGCATGACGGCCGAACTCGATCTGGTCGAACAGGCCGCCATGGATGGTCACGACTGTGGGTGTTCCGCAGGCCATTGCCTCAACAGCGGTCATGCCGAATGGTTCGTAGCGCGATGGCAGCGCGAAAATTCCAGGGGCCCTGTAAAAGTCCGCAAGATCCTCATCGGCCACATAACCACGCCAGCTGATCCTGTCTGAGACACCCAGTTCCGCCGCCCGTTGCTTCCATTGGTCCAGCAACGCATTGTCGCTGTCCGAATTCGCTCCGGCGGCAAGAACCAGCCGGGCTTCAGGCTGCAGCTTCACCAGGCTCGGCAGCGCCTCGATGATCAGGTCATAGCCTTTGTTCTCAGCTGCCCGGCCAACCACATAGACATCGGTCTCCCTAATGTCGTGCTTGGCCCTTGCCGCCTGAACCTTGGCCGGGGTGGCGGGCATGAACCGGCCCTCATCGATCCCCGGCGGGATCATGCTGATATGCTCCTTGGGCAGCTGGTACTGTTCGACGATCAGGTCGGTCTGCTGCTCCGTTGTTGCAATCACGTGGTCGCAGTTCCGGTACAGCACAAACTCCTTCTGGATCCGCTCTTCAAACCGGTAACCGGCCATTTCTTCCGCGCTTGCGCCTTCCATGTCGTGCTCCTTCCACCATCCGAGAGAGTGCGGCGTGTGGACGTGCGGAATCTGGAGTTCTTCGGCGATCTTTTGCCCGGAAATGCCGGCATCCCAGTAATGACTGTTGATCACATCATACTGCAAGCCGCGGTGACGGATCATCGCCAGGGCATTGGTGACGAAGTCGCCGTACCAGTCGTGCATGTCTTCCTTGCGGATGAAATCCTTCCCGCCGAAGGGAATCCGCACCACGCGCAGATTGTCGTTGATGATGTCTTCGGCAGGCTGATCCTCAAACTGGCGGGTCATGACATCCACACGGTAGCCGAGCCGGGCAAACCGCTTGGCCAATTCCAGTACGAACACGACCTGGCCTCCGGTGTCCGGCTTGCCTAGCTCCGGCGATCCCGCGACATATCCGTGAAGGGAGATCATCAGAAGCGAGCCGATATTTTGTTTTAGCATCGTGGTCCTACCTTTAGTGCGTGTCGTCTCCATAATCCCAGGCGGTTGTCCGGCTGCCTTTTGCGGCAGTTGGCCTTGTTACGGTGCCTTTGGCAAAAGGCCATAGGCGATCAGCCCTTCGGCAACACCACCCGCATGGGGCGCTGTTGCATGATACGTCTTGTGAACCGGCATCTTGTTGACCAGCTCTTCCCGCGCATTGCCAACGGCAATCGCGCGCCTGGCGGCTTGAAACAGAGCAAGATCATTGCCGCTGTCGCCGGCTGCGATGGTCCGCGCCAGCGGGATGCCCAGATGCTCAGCTAGATGGCGCATTGCCGCATCTTTTCCAGCGCCTGGCGCTAGAATGTCGAGATCGCTGGTCCCGGAAAAGATCGACTTGAACTCAAATCCCTCGCCCTTCAACCCGCTCATCACCTTCTCGGCGGCTGTGCGTCCTTGAACAGTGAAACTCGCCTTGCCGCCTGTTTGATAGATGTCGTCATGCGGCTGAAACCCGAGACGGCGGACATAATCGCGAATGTTCTCGTCCGGCCAGTCCTCAAACTGCCGGGTCCAGGTTTCAAGGGATCTTCCAGCAATCCGGACTTCTGTTCCAAGTCCCGTAATCACGGCGTCCGGCTTAAAGCCTGCCGGAAAATATTCCGACAAAGTTTGGTCGACACTTGCGGCCGGGCGGCTTGAGTTCAACGCGACCTTCAAGGTTTGAGAACGGGCTGCCAACGCCGCACAAAGCTGCTCCAGAGCGGCCTGATCCCCGGTCAGCGTATCGTCTATATCGCTGACAAGAAGCCAGACATCGGTGACCGGCTGTTCACCCATCCGGCGGAAACCTCTCGTCTTCCAAAGGGGGGAGTGCGGTCGAATAGACCCGTTCGGCAGCCCCTTCCGTCACGGGGCGGCTGAGGCTTTCGATTTCCAGATCCTTCAGGCAGACAGCTGCGCTCTCCGTGTAAAAGCCGACACCGCCTTCAATGAAACTGTCATCCACCAGGCTCAGCACCACGAACCCGTCAATCGAGAGCTCCAGATACATGCCGTGGGCCACCACTTCGATCTGCCATGGCCCCTGGTTGCTGCCCCGGAAGTGGGCCTCCTGGAGGGGCTGATACCGGAACGCATGTTCGAATTCAGGGGTCGGATTGGCCCCCCAGGCGCGGATCTGGGCGATGCCATTCACAAGATCGAGCGACAGATAATATCCGTCCCAATCCTCATTCATCCGCAGGACCAGACCGGTCTTGCCGGATCCCTCCAACATGAGTTGCGCCTTTAGGCGGAAATCCAGATGGTCCCCCGGCAGCAGAAATGCCTCGTAACCGCTCCGGCAGGCGAGATGCAAACCGTCCGGTCTGTCAATGGCAGAGGCATGCGGATTGGCGTAGAGGAGACGGCATTGATAAGAGGCCGTGATGATCTCGCGGTGGGTCACCAGATCGTTGAAGGCGCTGTAAGACTTTACCTTGAGCCGTCCGGCTTCATCGGTCACCAGCTCCTTGGGTGGCGGCAGCAGCTTCTTCACCACTTCACGACCGTAGATGTATTCGGTCTTGGAAAAGAAGTTGAACAGGAGAATCGCGTCCGGCGTCTCGCAGATCCGCCCCGCGTAGTTGCCCGACGGCAGGAGCACATTGTCGAAGAAGTTTTCGTACGGTCCGCCAAAGCTGTCTGCGTACCAATAGTGGATCTTGATGTCTTCGCGGATCGAACCGAGCAGGTAATAGCGCTCACCAAGCTTGAAGAGGTTCGGCACTTCGACATCGTCATAAAGACCGGGCCGGTGCAACGGTGCTTCAAACACGAACTGGTCCGGCGCCTCTTCGCGGGCAAGGCCGACACACCCGCGCCGGATGATCGGGCCGTCCTTGATCCGGGCGGAGCTGAGCAAGTACCGCTCATGCGTCTCGGGATCCTTGAAAAAAAACGGGTCCCGGAAGCTCACCCAATGACGGCCTTCATGGATGGAGCTCTCATAATGCGGACCGGGGATTTCCAGCGGATAGGTCTGCGACGTGCTCCGGTCCCAATGATAAAGATCGCGGGAGCGGGCAAGCCCGACCCTCTGGACGCGGCCGAACTCGGCGCGTG
Organism: Roseibium denhamense; assembly: GCF_009711415.1. Classification (GTDB taxonomy): domain Bacteria; phylum Pseudomonadota; class Alphaproteobacteria; order Rhizobiales; family Stappiaceae; genus Roseibium; species Roseibium denhamense. The sequence goes on along the minus strand of NZ_SMLZ01000105.1, from coordinate 35,105 downwards.
CAAGCCCGGTGTAAAACATCCGCCAAGCGCCCTTCCGCTCAGGATCCGTGGAGACATGCATGGTCCACAGCATATCGTCATCCCAATCACCGGGATCACCGACAAAAAGAGCGTTCTTGACCCGCCGCCAGCTCATGGCATCCGGGCTTACCGCATGGGCAATAAAGTCGTGGTTCGGCAGGACGAGATGGAAAAGATGAAACATGCCATCGTGGTAGACAACATCAACATCGCCAATGTCCGATCTCAAAAATCCGTGGGATGCGTACATGCCCCAAGCTTGCCCCAGTTTCCAGAATCTTTCCAAGTGTTGCCGGAAAATGCGTTGCAGTGCAACAACCCGGCTCGGATGGGACGGTTATGGCCGGGCTCTTCCGAAGTCCGTGCTCACCTGCTACCTTTTCTGCCATGTTGCGCGTTTTCCAAAGTCCGGCAGTCCGCCACGCTGAGCCGCGCAGGCACGATGCGCGCGTCTTTCGCTGGAGCCTTTCTGCTCTCGCCGCTTCTGCACTGCTGATCCTGCCGGGTGCCCAGGCGAACGCCTGCGCGCTGGCACTTGTGCTTGCCATGGACAGCTCCGCCAGCGTTGACGAAGCCGAATACACCCTGCAGATGGAGGGGCTTGCCGCAGCGCTCACCGACCCCGAAGTGGTCGGTGCCATCGAAACGGTCGGCGGCATTTATCTAAATGCCTTTGAGTGGAGCGGCCGGTATCAGCAATCCATGCAACTCGACTGGCAATTCATCGATGGCGCAGGCGCTGCCCAGCTGGCGGCGGCCCAACTGCGCCGCAAACAGCGCGCGTACAACGAGTTTCCGACTGCGCTGGGCTATGCCCTTGGATTTGCCGCCGTTCAGATGAAATCCGCACCGCAGCGCTGTGCCCGACAGGTCGTTGATGTCGCCGGTGATGGCGTCAACAATGCGGGTTTTGGACCCCAAAACGCCTATAAGGCATTTGACTTCACAAATATTACAGTCAACGGCCTGGTCATTGAGGAACCCGGCAGGCTCACCGTCGACTACTACGCAGAAGAAGTCATCCGGGGGGCTGGCGCATTCGTTGAAGTCGCCAATGGTTTTGACGATTACGAACGCGCCATGAAGCGCAAACTTGTGCGTGAAATTTTCGGCAGCGGCTACGCCGCCCTTCCTTGAGCCCCCTTCATGACCGCCTTCGTGCGTTCTGCCGGTCGAGCAGAGCTTCAAAGTCTTCGGCTGGAAGAGCCTCACGCAGCGCCCGCATCATCAGCTGTTTCTGCGTTTCGGGCGCAAGTCCGCCAACGGGTGGATCCATGTCCAGATTGGTCGGGAAGGAATAACCTTCTGCGCAACAGGATGCGGCAGCCTCAAGCAACGGTTCAGACAGGGCGCTGATCTCGTGCTTGCGCAGAAGAACCGGATAAAGGGCGCGGCACATCTTGTCGCGATCCACAGTCTCCATGGTGCGGCCGAATGCCGAAGAGACCTGCAACAGGTTAGCCATGCGCTGGACATCTGCGCTGGTATTCGCACCAGCTGCGTGGAACAGAGCCGGGTTGAAGAAAACCGCATCCCCTTTTTCGAGCGGCACCTGAACATAGTTGTCCTCAAAAAACGCCCTGAATGGTTCCAGGCGGTAGGCCGCATATCCGGGCCGGTACAGCTGAGAAAACGGCAACAACTTCGTCGGGCCACTTACAATCGGCATGTCGGTATGGGCAACAGCCCCTTGAAGCGTCATCACCGGTGACAGATCGTGCACATGCGCCGGATAACGGGCGCAGTCTTCAGCGCTCTGAAAGCCCAGATGATAGTCCCGATGGGCCTTTTGTGCCGCACCGCCAGGCCGGACGAGATTGATCTGGGCCGTCGTTTGGTAATTAGGCCCAAGCCAGGCCTCGCAAACAGCATCGAGTGCCAAGTTTGCAAAGTAGTCCGCAAAGACATCGGGGGCTGCAAGACACAGCTTTTCAAGAGAATTCCAAATCCGGTCGTTGGCTCCAGCGGCTGCGAAATGATCAGCGCCACCGCCACTTTGGGCTTTTTCCTCGGCGATGATCTGATTGTAGATGCCGGTTGCGGCATCAATTGCGGCTAGATTTTCGAACGCGCCTTTCAATACAATCACGCCGGACAGGCTCCGGAAAACATGAGCCCACTCCGCCATGAGACGGCGTCTTGTTGTCTCTCCGTTAAGCCGGTCACTCAGATCGCCAATGTCATAAATCGGAATGTTGGCCTCGATCCGCGCGGCATGTGGCACAAGACCAGCCTCGAGCTGCTGCGACACCAATGCCTTGAACGCGCCGAGATCGCAGCTCGTGTCATCGAAGTACCCTGTCAGGGCTGGCTGTTGATCCATGATGTCCTCCCAAAATCATATTGCAAAGAGACTACCAGCAGACGGGCTTGCGCAGACGGTGAAAAACCATCAAGAATCCATCAAATGACACATAGGTTCCCGATCAAGGAGATTGCGCTCCAATCCGGTTTGAGCACAGCGACGGTCGATCGTGTGTTAAACGACCGAGCAAATGTCAGTCCGCAAACCAGACGGCGTGTCCGGGATGCCATCGACGAACTGATGCGCCAGGAAGGTCAGCTGGCCGCGCGGGGCCGCCGGATTTTCATCGATATTATTGTCGAAGCTCCTGCCCGGTTCAGCCGGGAAATCGAAAAGGCAGTACATGCCGGCCTGTCGCGTCTGGCTCCCCTGGCCATCCGGCCGAGGTTCTCCTTCTTTGAACGCCTGTCGCCAGAAGCATGCGCGGCAGAACTGCGCCGGGTGCGAAAACGTGGTTCCCAAGGCGTTTGTTTGAAGGCACAGGACGCGGGGCCGGTCCGTGACGCGATTGCCACGCTTTCCGGGCAAAACATTCCGGTCGTGACCGTATTCACGGATTGTCCTGGATCGGCGCGGGTCGCCTATGCCGGGCTCAACAACACAAGAGCCGGGCAAACTGCGGCTTATCTAATGGACCAATGGCTGGACAAGAACGCACAGACAGTCCTCACCACTTTAAGCCAGCACAGTTTTCAGGGCGAAGAAGAGCGGTTTCAGGGCTTCAAGACCCACCTAGTGGAAAGGCGGCCGCAAATTAAGCTCATCGATGCCAGCGGAGGCGGCGGCCTCAACATGAACACGGCCCGCAAGGTCGCCGATCTCGTCGGTTCGTCCCAACCGGTTGATGGCGTTTATTCTATGGGCGGCGGAAATCTTGCCATCCTTGATGCGCTTCAAAAAGCGGGACAAACGCCCAGCGTCTTCATAGCCCATGACCTGGATGAGGACAATCTGGGGCTGCTAGAATCCAGGCAGCTCACAATTGCACTTTATCATGATCTTCAAGAAGACATGCTCGCGGCCTTCCGCCATATTCTCGCTTTTCAAGGAATTGGCGAACCGCCCGCCCTCAGCCAGAGCGATATTCAGATTGTCACACCGATGAACATCCCGTCCAGTCAAGAGCAGGCGGCACGCGTTAAGCGCCGTGCTGCGGATACCCTTCCTGTTCCATCGCAAGGTAAAAGTCCTTGAGCGTCTTACCCGGTTCCGGCTCGAACCGGTCACCGGTTTCGCGGATGTCGCTCATCCGGTCGACCCGGAACATGCGGAAATCCTGGCGCAATTCGCACCAGCCGACCAAGGTCCAGACCTTGCCCCAGAACCAGAGACCGAGCGGCCGCACAATCCGGTCTGTCGGATCGCCCTGGGCATCGGAATAGGCAATCGCGAGCCGTTTGCGGCTATCGGCCGCCGCCTCCAGAAAGTCGAGATGGGCCCTTGTCTGCGGTGTCATCTCCGGCGCGAACGCGTGGATCTCGACCTCGTTTTGCTTCACCCGTATTTTTTCGGGCAAAACAGCATCGATCTTGATCATGGCCTCTTCAGCGGCCCGCGCCATTGCCGCCCCGCCCCAGGCCCGGATCAACCGGGCACCGGCCAGAAGAGCAACGATTTCATCGCGCGTGAACATGAGCGGTGGCAGATCATAGCCGTCGCGCAGCAGATAGCCGACCCCGGCCGCCCCCTCGACGGGAACGCCCGAGGCCTGCAAATCGGCAACATCGCGGTAGATGGTCCGCTCCGAGACTTCCAGCCATTCGGACAGCTGCCGCGCCCGGACGAGCCGGCCGCCGCGCAAGTACTGAACGATCTGGAACAACCGGTCCGCCCGCCTCATGGGGCCCGTCCATCAGCTGTTGAAAATGAAAAGGCCGATCGAGTTTCCGTCCGGATCCTCCCCATAGGCAAAACGGCCGGTCGGGATGGCAATCGGGTCGGAGATGATCGTCCCTCCCGATTCTGCAAACCGTTCCATCGTTTCTTCCAAAGTGTCGGGACACAGGAGATGAACGGTCGGGCCGGTGCCTCTGGGCGCCGGTTTTCCGGGGTAAAGATGGCCTGCAACGCCACTGGCGTCTTCCTTGACCGGGAACATTGCAAAGGGATTGGGTCCCATATCGGTGACAAGTCTAAGCTCCGTTTTGAATACTTTATTATAAAAGCTGATCGCTTGGTCCAGGTTGGTGACAGGAATCTCCATCCAGACGGTGAAGTGATCGGGCATGAAAGTCATGGAATGTCTCCGTTGAAGCTGTGACAGGGATCACCTTATCAAGCCCCTCCTGACAGCATTCTGTCAGGAGACTTCAACAAATCTTCATGACGCAAGGTCAGCCCTTCCGGCTCAAAAACCGCCGTATTCTTAAAGTGATGACGTAAAGGCTCGAACCTGGTCATGATCGCGCTGAGCGCTCAGCGCGCTCTGCCTTAACGCTGCTCTGCGGCGGACCAAACAGACTGCGGACCGCACCAGCCGCAAATCCCGTTTGAGATGTGCAAATGCCTTGGGCTGCCGGATTTGAGGCTGTAAGCTCAGACTGTCCGGAGTGACGCCGGGCAAGACCTGCGCCCGCGCAGCCAACGTCCGGAAGTGGCTCCATGACCTTTGCCCGCATTGTCTTCAGTCTTGTGGTCACGCTTACAGCTGCGGTTGGTTGTCTGCAGCCATCCGCGTTCGCGCACTTTGCAGAAGGCACCAAGGTCCGCACAATCCTGATCGCCGAAGGAAACGGCGGACTTGTTGCCTATGTGCGGGTTCCTGCGCCCCTGGTTTTTTCAGATCTTGTCGGCCGGGCCCAGGTCGACCAAGTGCCGCTCGTCTCTCCTTTCCTTTCGGTCGAGACAACAAGCACCGGGAGCCGCTACCGGCTTGATACTCACGCCATCCAAAGAGACAGCCGCGACTTCGAAAACCGGTTGGAAAGAGCCCTCGTCTTTTCGCAGGCCGGTCTCGACCTGCCGGCCGAAATCACCGGGTTTGTGGTTCATGCGCAGCGCCCCGATCAGGACCTTGCATCGCTCAGTGATGCTCAAGCCACGCTCTCGTTACCGTCCGCCGGGGCAGACCCGGTATTCGGCGAAGCCGTCATTGACTACGCACTCCGGCTGACAAGCAACGATACGGGTGGGATCTTGTCGATCCAGTCCGGCTACGCGCCGCTTCTGCCCGGTCCAGGCATTGAGATTGACAATCATCTTCTCGACGCCCGCGCCGATCCGCCCGTCTCCTCGGTTGCACCGGGACAGCTGGAAACGCCCGCCCTTATGGACGGATCGCGGCTGACCACATTCGGTCATTTTGTCTATCAAGGGATGCTGCATATCCTGGAGGGGCTGGACCACGTCCTTCTGGTGGTGGCCCTTGCGCTTGGCGTCGGAGCGACCCGCAAACTGATTTTTCTGGTCACGGCTTTTACACTCGGTCATTCGGTTACACTGATCGCAACTTTCCTGGGCGCAACGCCAAGCTGGCCCTGGTTTATCCCGGCGGTTGAAACCGCAATCGCAGCGTCTGTTCTTTATGCGGCCGTCGCCGCCATGGTGAGAAAGTCAGGGTCCATCCTTGTCTTCACAGGCATCGGCCTGTTGCACGGCCTCGGTTTTTCCTTCGTCCTAAGTGACATTCTCGGACGGACCGCACCGGATTTGATCCCCGCACTGCTCGCCTTCAACATCGGTATTGAGGTTGGCCAGCTGATCATTTTGGGGGTCACGCTCACCCTCGTTTACATGGTCCGGGAACTTGCCAAACCGGCACTCAATCCCGCCCGGTTCGGCATCCTCGCCGCAATATCGATTCTGTCCGTATGGTGGGTGGTCGAGCGCCTTGGCGGCGTGGTTGGTGCCGTTTGATCTGAAATGGTACATCTTCCTGTCATGATCTAACGCTTTCGCCGCAAATTTGGCGGCCGAGCCCCTCTTTTCATGCATAAAAACGCGATTTTAATGCGAAATCTGTTGATCTTGATCAGACCAGTTGACGTCGTCTTAACATGCGATGTCCATAGTGCCCGATGAAACGCAAACGGGTAAATCAGTGACAGACAATCGTTCTGTGCAAACAAAAAGCCCTACACTGCATGGATTAGGCGCCGGAATAGCAACCGTGGCGCTCATGATGCTCGTTGCATGGACCGTAATATCGGTTCAAGGCAAGGCAACGCTCAAAAGTCAGACAACAGAGCTGTTAAACAAGTGGGTTCAGAGCCTGGAGGACGGCGACCGTCTTTACGCGCAGCTTGAATCGATACGGCCCGCCGATTGCGGCCCGGATCACCTGCGCCGGCTCAATACCATCGTTTTCCACGAAAACAGTATTTCAAACATCTGGTACTTCGGTGCAGAGACGACCCACGCCCAGTGTTCGTCCGTTTTCGGCGCGTTTGATCCGCCGATTGATCTTGGCGATCCTACCCGCGGGCTGTTTTCAACGGACGACCGGGTGACCTGGTACAACCGCCCGATTTCGGCGATTGAAGGGCTCTATACCCTTACCGTTGTCAAAAAGGGGTCATACGGCGTCTCGTTTACCAGAACGGGCAATCTTGCGGTTGCGGAAGACGATCAGTTCTACGTGGCCGATCCGGGTGATCCGGACAAGATCCGCAGTCAGGCAAGCGGCAATCCAGATTTGCTCACGGCTTACAAAAACGATTTTGGCCCAATGGTTGGAAACATCTATGCCCGCGCCTGTTCGGACGGGTCCATCAGCCTTTGCTATCTGACCATGATCAGCTCGGTCACGGTTCTTTGGGAGAACAAGTGGCCGCTGACAATCTTCTTCCTGTTCAGCTGCATCACCGGTTTTTTGGTATCGCAACGGGTGAACCGTATCGTTCACAAGATGCGCAGTCCGGCGGGACGCATCCGGCGGGCGGTTGCCCGTGGAGGCGCTGGCTTTGTGCCCTACTACCAGCCGATCATGACCCTGGAGGCCATGGAGTGCCAGGGCTGCGAAGTGCTCGCCCGCTTTGAGGACGAGTACGGGAAACTCTATCCGGATCAGTTCATAGCCACCATCCAGGAGCTCGGCCTGACCTGGGAATTTACCGAGATCATCATCAAAAAGGCGCTCAAGGACCTGAGCCCGCTCCTGGCAGGACGTCCGGGCTTCAAGGTCGCCGTCAATTTCTTCCAGGCCGATCTTGAAGATGACCGGATCCAGACGGTGATCGGATCCCCCGTGTTCAAGCTTGCCGCTGATGCCAAGATCAGCCTGAGCTGCGAAATCCTGGAAACCGGGATCCGGGCGGGCACGAGCATTGCCAAGTCGCTTGAATATCTGAGGAGTATCGGCTGCTCGATTGCCATTGATGATTTCGGGACCGGTTACTCCAATCTGGCCCAGGTCAAAGCGCTCAAACCGGACCTTATTAAGATCGACAAGATGTTTATCGACGATCTGACGCACAATTCCGATACGGCCCGCAGCGCCTTCATCAACGTCATTCTTGATCTCGCCTCCGCCCAAGGCATCAGCGTGTGCGCCGAAGGCATCGAAACCATGGAACAGCTGGCTGCGCTCCGAAACCGCAGTGTCGACTTTGGCCAGGGCTACTTTTTTGCAAAGCCGATGCCGATCCAGGATTTTTCCCTCTACTTGCTTGAAAAGGCCATGAAGCGCCGGATCCCGGAAACCGAGCGGCTCGGCAAGCTGTTTCCGCTCGTCCGGTAGGCCGCCAGCTGCGGACTTCGAGCCTGTTTTAATTGAGAAGCCCCGGGCTCCCACAGGTACGGGCATTGTCCGTCAGGCAGCATAAAACACCGCCTGATGAACAGCAAAAAACGCTGCCGGTTTGGTCAATGCGGACGCTTCCACCCGGCAGGGCCCGTGGTCACATGCCGGAGAAGAATGTTCGCAAAGCCAAGGGCGGCAATCACCAGCGCAGCCTGTCCTTCAGGCAAGACACTGTGCCAGTCGGCGGCTTCCAGATAACTCAACACTTCCGCGCACAAGGCCGTAAGGCCGACCGTTCCGTTGAAGACAAGTGTTTTCCAGCCGTGCATGACAGCTTCTCCTAAGGTTGAGTGGTTTGAAGGGAACTTAAGGCTTGGCGGTCAGCCGGAGGGGATGCGGGCGAGTAGATGGCCCCGGTAGAGCCATAGGACCAGTAGCCCGCAGCCGAGCCCGCCAACGAGGCCTGTCGCCATGGCAGCAAGGTGAGACGGCACACCGGACGACACGCATACCCCTCCAGACAGGAGCGCGGCGGCTCCCGTGAAGGCTTGGCCCGCACGTGTTTCAAGAGCCCGTTTCAACGTCGCCATGGTCGCCGGTCCGGCAACACCGTCCACGACAAGCGGCGGATGTGCTTTTTGGAACGCGGTGATTGCGGCATGCGTCATGGGCCCGCAAATGCCGTCAAGCGGCCCAGGATCGAAACTGAGTTTTTGCAAGTTCCTCTGAAGTTGGCGGACATCATCGCAGGACTGAAGAGGCGGTTTGGACATCCGGTAGTCTCCGGTCTCGATCAACCGGGCCTCGGCGGCTCTGCGCCGGACAAGGCCCTTGAGCACACGCCCGCCCGCTCTCGTTCCGGTTTTGCGCAGCAAGCTTGCCGCCTTCGCCGTCAGCCCGTCTGCCAGAGCCTGCGCCCAGCGCCAGCCCAGCGCCCCGGCGCCCAGATTATAGACAACGGACACACAGGCGTCGAACTGAGGTTGTGACAGCCGATGAAACCGGCGCAGGACCGGCGGGGCATATTCTTCTTCCAGGAGTTTCAAAAGGAGCTTGTTGGCGTCTGTGCGGGCAAGACTGTCCCCCACTCTCAAGCTCTGTCCCGTCCTTTGCCGCCACCAGGACGAAAACACCCGGCTGCGCATGGTGAAGCCATAGCCGATGGTGACAATCCCGGCCGGATCCAGATATCCCCTGGACACGAAACCCTCATGCGCCGCCAGAAAGGCGAGCCCCTGGTCACTCACTTTCATATCGTTTCCTCCTGACCTTCACTTGGAAAGGACTGCTCCAAACCGCATGCGTGAGACGATCCTGTTGAACTTTGAATGAGCGATTGCGATAGTGTTTGAGTGACCAGCATTGGGAGCAAACCGATGACCGTGATTTGCAGACTGCTTCTGTTTGTTTTTGCCCTGTCAATAAGCCCGGCGCCTGTGTCAGCGGCAGCGCTGGAATTCCAAAAACCACAGTCCCGGTGGGAAGTTTCCTGGCTCGCGCAGTTCTACAACCGCGATTTCGTGCAGATAACTGGTCAAAACATCGACTGGTCCAATCCACCGTTCTTGACGGCAACAGCTGACATTGATGGCGACCCGGGGAACCCGGCGATTTTCGTGCTTCGGCAACACCGGGATTTCTGCGGCGCCCAAAACTGCACCTTGCATGTCTGGCATTATGACGAGCCTACGGGCAGCGCACCTGGCGCGGGAGACTATGTTCGTGCGCTGGAAGTCTTCGTGGCTGGCGCCGTCGCGCTTGGCGACATGGGCCCCAATGGGCTGCAGGATATCTGGCTGGGCGAGAATCTCTGGCGCTGGAACGGATCAACTTACATTCGCCCTTAAGGTCTCCAACGGACGATCAGGCCGTGTCCGGTGCCGTTGGCACAAAACAATGCACGGCAAGACGGACAGAGCCGCCGGTAAATGAACCGCCATTTGCCGTGACGCGTACCGGCGTTGGCGCGTAAAAGGCCGTTGGTCCAATCACGCCCAGATTGCTCGCCCCTGGCGCTGTTCCCAGAGACCCGCCGAATTTCGACGGCTCACCGTCCAGACCGCAATCAAATGAGGTTGCCCCGGTGACCGAATCCGCGACACGCAAGGAAACGCAGAAAACGATTGCCCGGTCCGGGATCAGCGGACCGGTCTCGGCGACTGCGCCTGAGAGCCCGGCAAGCTCGGCCTCGATCACCTGGTGGCGGCTTTCAGCGCCGAAGCCGGAGCGGGCCAGCACACGGTCTTCGCTGATCAGGGCCCCTGTTTGCAACCAAGTCCCGTCCTTGCGGGTTAGTCCTGAAGTCTGACCGGAGACGGCCAACGACAGTCCCTCGAAGGGAAGATAGAACTCCCAGACCCCATTCCGCCATTCGGCAATCTCATCATCATGGCCGAGCCAGTCTCCGGTGCTCCCTGCCGGCAGGAGATACAAGTCCCCCTCGCTGGGGTTCACGGGCGGCAAGGTCAGGGATTGGCTCACGATCACCGGATGGCTGAGGGCATCAAGCCGCAACAAGGCTTCGTTGTGAGTGACATGTTTTTGCGCCTGAGCCGCCGCCAGCAGCGGCAGGTGCATACGGGTTGTTTCAGACATGAAGAACCGCCTTTCGTTCATCGCCCCGGCCTGCGCGCGGCGACACTTGCGCCACGGCCACGCTCAGGTGCGTTGGCACGGCCCCGAAATCCGCCGTGATATCGTCTTCCGGATAAAGCACTGACGGGCTGCCGGAGCTTAAGGCCCGCAAAACAGCTCCACCGCCCGAAGACAAGATCCGGATGTCATAGGCTTCGCTTTCCTCGCCAAGTGGAACCTCCGCCTGCTCCCAGCTGTCGCCCCCGGTGCGTGTCTGCCGGATCCAGGACAGCCGGATTCCTGCGGCCTCCCGGCGCGCGCGGATATGGATGGGGGCGAGCGGCCGCGCGGCGCGCTGGTTGCTCCGATGGGTGAGCGCAAGCGCCGAGGGATCATCCAGCGCGGCTCCTTGGGGCAACAGCCGGTAATGGAACGTAAGGCCAGAGGCGTCCGTGTCCAACGGGACCAGGGGATTACGGCCGTCCGACAGCACCACGGTATCGGCCTGCGGATCAGCACCGGCCTGCATTTCGGGTTCGGTCCCCTTCTGCCCCCGCAACAGACCACTGAGCCGGTAGGTTGACGGTGCGATGAGATCGGCTGTCGTGAATTGAAGGATTTCAAAGCCGCCACTCCTGCAGCGCACGGCAAGTGCGTTGCGCCCGGCAAGCACCGTTTCCAGCGGCAGGCTTGTGAGCGTCCCGCCAAAAAGCTTGACATCCAATACCGCCCGCCGGTCCAGTACCCAGAGCGGCCCGGGCATAAGTTCCGTCAGGGTGATGCCCATGACAGCTGGCACCGGCACGGTCAGGAGCGGCTCAAAACCGGTACTGGCCGGGGAGCGCAAGACCTGTAGACCGCCCGGCCAGGGTTTTGCGAAGGCTGCCAGCCGCACATGATCATCCGGATCGTCATCCCGAAGTTTGGGCAGATCCAGAAAGAGGGCCGCTGGCGGGCTCGGGTCACCGGGACGGTAGGGCTGACCCGGCAAGGGCACCGGGGCGCCCGTTGCCAAGTCCTGGCCGGTGCGCACCGCCTCGAACCGGCGCCGGTCCGTATCCTCAACAGCTGTCAACCTGACCAGTAGAGGTTCGGCCGCTGTGCGGCCGGGAAGGCTTGACAGCTCGACGACATCACCCGGCTCGAGAGCGATCTGATCGATCCCGGTTTCAAAGGTGATCCGTTCGCGGTCCCGCCAGAGCCGGTTCAGTTTGCGATCGGCCTCGATCTGCATGCGGTCCGGACTGCTGCTGGCGGGAAGGTCGATGGTCTGAATATCGAGGCTCCCCCCTTCCAGGCGGCGGGAGGCGGCCAGCCGTTTTTGGTAAGCGCCGAAAATGTCCCAGGCGCCCAGACGCACCTCGCCCGGAAGCTCCCCCGACTGCGCGCGCACCTGGCGCACCACAGAATCACCGCCCGCCTCCGGCATGGCGAAATCCGGTCCGGCCAGGCTCTTGACCGCAAGAGGAACGGACCTGCCGATGTGAATATGCGTGCCGCGGTCAGAGGCGATCCCGCCAAAGGCATCAAGAAGCGGTTCCAGAACGTCGCGGGCCGCTAACGGCCCGCTCAACACCTAGCCGTCGACGCCCCCGTCCCGCCCGGACACCGTAATATCCCCGGGCGGCACCCCGTAATCCGCCAGGAGCGCGGAGATCAGTCCGCTCAGGCTGAGACCACCCAGTCTGCCTGTGAGCCAATGGCCGCGCTGCCAGTTGTCCCCGTCCGCCCAGACCTCCTTGAAGGTTGGAAAGGCTGGAAACGGCCGCGCGTCCCAGGTCCACAGGTAAATCCCGTCCGGATCAACCATCGGCGCGCCATAAACGGGCGAGACCGGATTGGTGCCCGGCGGCAGGACCGGATGCGAGGCGGACCACCAGCTCAGATGGGCCTCAAGGGCCCGCCGCTGCAGGGCATCGTCGCGCCCGCCGCGCGAGAAATGCGGCAGCATGCTCTCAGAGGATTTGGGATCGATAAACACATTCGGCTGGTTGGTGCCGCGATCAACCGCCGGAAATCCGAGTTCGGTAAATCGGATCGGTTTGGAGGCCGGTTGCCAGGCGGTTGCAGACCCAAGTTCGGCCCCGCCAACCCGTTCAAAATGCTCGTTCTGCCAAAACCCCTCAAGATCCTTGGCCCGGTAGACCCAAGGCTTGCCATATGCCCCATCGGTGATGGGCGTCCGCACACCGGCCTTACGGTCGGCATCGCTGGCATAATACCAATCGAAATACTCACCGGCCGCGATCCTGTCCCGATAGAGCGCGAGATCATCCGGTGTCTCCGGGACCGCGCCATCCCGAAGATCGGTCAGCGGCAAATAGTTGTCGATCCCGATGAAATCGATTGAAGGGTCCGCCCATAAGGGATCAAGCGGAAAGCGGAGTTCATCCGCCGACACTTGGTGCGCGCCATATTCAGACCAGTCCGCGGCATAGGAGAGCTTTGTGTCAGGCCCTACAAGGGCCCGCACCTCGGCGGCCAGCGCCTTGAGCGCGTCAACAAAGGGATAGACCCCGTTTCCGGCCTGCGCACGGGTCAGGCCGCGCATTTCAGTCCCGATCAAAAGGCTCTCCACGCCGCCGGCCGCCTTGGCAAGGGCTGCCATATGCAGAATGTGACGGCGGAAAGTCCATTCGTCCGGTCCGGCATAGGCCACGCTGCCGGGTGCGGTGCTGAAATCAGACGCCGACACTGTTCCCATGAACGCGGATATGCTTTGAGCAGCGTCCGGCCCGGCCACGATCCGGCCGCGCCAGGGAAAGGCCGGTTGTCCGGTTCCCCCATCCGGGCCGGGCAAGCTGTTTCCAGGCGCAATATCCATGAGAACGAACGGGTAGAGCATCACCTCCAGGCCCCGGTCCTTCAGGTCGCGTATCGCCGCAATGACGGAGGAATCCGACGGTGTTCCGCCATAGGACGGGCGTCCATCAGTCTCAGAAACGGGCACCGCGGACTGCCGGTTAAGTCCCGCAACCGACCAGCTGCCGCCACTGGTCTGGGTCAGGTTGTCCTCCACCTTCGGCCGGATCCGGCAGTGTTCCGCTCTCAAATCCTCGCCGAACCAGGCGACGACGAGCGCAACTCGTTTGAGGTTCGGGCACAGGGCCTGAAGCTCATCCATGGACTCGGTCCAGTCGCTGCTACCGGCCTCCACATGGCGGTTCAACGGCCGCTGTTGCCCCGGCCCGAGCACTTCGGAGACCACTTGGGGCGCGTAGGCAAATTCTCCGGCGCCGGGAATGATCGTCACGGCCCGGATCTGGTTCTCCAGTGGTTCCACCGGCCGGATCACTTCGAAACTGAGCTGCGGCAGGCGGTTTCCGAACGGCTCCAGAGCAAGGCGTTCAAAGACAACATAGGCCGTCCCCCGATAGGCGGGCGCTGTTTCCTGAAGGGCGGACAACAGCGGATCGGGCAGCTGGTCCCCACTGCCGGTATAGATCCGCATTTGAAGGGCGCGCGTGTCGAGCAGTTTGCCGTCGGCCCAGATCCGGCCGATCCGGGCGATTTCCCCTTCGCAAACTCCGACTGCAAAGTTGCCGAAATAGGAATAGGAGCGGACCGTGACTTTTGATCCGCCGCCGCCCTTACCGCCCTGTTCTTCCTCGCTGATCACTTCTTCAAAACGTGTGGCCCAGATCACCTGCCCCGCCAGCCGCACCCGGCCGTAAACTTTTGGAAGCGCGGCACCTTCACTTGAGGATTGAACGGACAGATCCGCCAAGCGTCCCGTTTCGACAGTTCTCGAGCTGCCGCCAAACAGGGCCTGATCGACAACACCACCGGCCAATGCGCCGGCAGCCTTTCCAAGCAGGCCGCCAAGGCCACCAAGGCCGAGGGCGCCGCCAAGGGCCTGCCCGCCTGCCGCAAGTAGAAGCGTTGCCATGATCAATCGGTCTCCGGAAAGGAAAAAACGGCAGCAATCCGGCGCTGCCAGGCCGGAACCAGCGGACATTCAATGACACCGGCCCGCTCATAAGCATGGATCAGGTGCGGGCTTTGCCCCAACGGCGCGCTCAAGAGGCCCGTATGCTTGGCAGCGGAATTGTCGCGCCAGCGGAACACGAGGACGTCGCCCGGCCTTGCCTCCGCCAGCGGTGTTTCCACCAGCCAGCGCCGGCCGGCGGCCAGAAGCGTTTCGCCGCCGCCTGTCTCAGCCCAGTCCGGCGAATAAGGCGGGATCTCTTCCGGTTCTGCGCCGTAGAGCGCGCGCCATACGCCCCGCACAAGTCCCAGGCAGTCTGTTCCAGCCCCCAAGCAGCTTGCCTGATGCCGGTAAGGGGTTCCGATCCAGGCTCTTGCGGCGATCACTGCGCGCGCCCGGACAGATGCCGTGGTGGCGCTGTCAGTCGACGAGAGGGCTGCCATCGTTCCGGCCTGTGTTGCTGTTTGGATAAGACAGGACAAAGTCGGCGCCCGGCATATGCGGGAATCCTTGAAAATTGAGGTGATTGGCGAATTTGCTGCGGCAGGTGGCCAGCATCTTGTCGCAGCCTGCCCTGACGCGGATGCGCGTCCCGGCATCCAGCGCTGCCGGGGTTGCTTCGAAGAGCGAAAAGACGGGGCCTGCAGTCCCTGCCTGTTCAAGCGCGATCTCGGAGGCAAATCCGGAGATAGCCCCGTCAAGGACCGTCAGCCTGCCGCCCGTGAACCAGCCATCCTGATAGCCTGACAGGGGCCCGGTCTGAACCCATCCCGGCGCACTGGCCGTCACCAGCGCTTCGGTCTGATAGGCCGGATTACTCAGGTTAATCTTGCAGCGGTGATCGCCGAGATCGGCATCGCAGCGGCGGGAGAAAACACGGCCCTGCCGGCTTTCCAGCAGATGCGACAGACCGCGCAATTCGGCGGTAAAAGCGCTGCCGCTGCGATTCACTTCGCCAATGATGGCACGCCGCAGCAGCAGGGTCTGGTCCGGATTTTCCCAGTTCACGAGATAGACGTCGACACGGGCATTGTCCCAAAGACCGCGCTCCAGATCGGAATCGGTCAGATCCGGACTGCTGATCGCCCCGCCAATTTCACTGCCGCCAACGGCAAGGCCCGGCCCGTCCTTGGCGGCTGTCGCGCTCAAGGCGTTCTGCGGCTGGCAAAGGGTGCCGGAAACCGCGAGCGGACGGTCATGGTCTGTAAAGCCAAGCGCGGTGCCATCCAGCCGCCGTACAATCCAGCAGCTGGCAAGAGTGGTCGCCCGCCCGGCAATATGCCCGGCAAGGCTGGGATCAATCTGTTTCATGGATGAGAACTGCCTGGGTCGAGGATCGCAATCCTGATCAGATCCGGATTTCGATCAATGGGATGGAGGGAATGTCCCCGGCTTCGAAATGGGTAAGGCTGAGTTCCAGCCGGTCGGTGTCAAAGCGCACCGGAACGTCAAACAGGAAGCCCGCCGTGACGGCTTCCCCCGCTGGCGGCGGGAGGCTGAAGACAAGCTCGCCGGTTACCGGATCAACGGAGAAGTCGCTCCCCCGGACCAGTTCCTGCCCGTTGATGGCGCATTTGGCACTCGACGGATCGGGAAGGCGGATCAGCCGCGAATACCCTGCAATTCCTGCGCCGTAGGCCTTTCGCAGCGCGAACCGGTCAATCGTCCCGTCTCCCGCGCCGATCCACTGGTCAAACGCACTCGGCAAGGCCGCCGTATTGGTCGAGCTGTGGTCGAACGGGTCGCGGAACCGGAACCCGTAGAGACGCCCCCGCACCTTTTCAAAGAACGCGACGACGTCCCTCAAATCCGCCAGGGACCGGATTCCGGTCGCCGCATCATAGCGGCGGCGGCTGTCCGCCCAGCGCGCGTTGCGGGTTTCATACCCTGTCGCCAGCCCAACGACCTCAGTCCGCCGTTCCGGCCCGCCAAGCGCGCCAAAGGCGACGCCGGCAGGGAATTGTTCATCGAGGAACCCGTCCATCATGCTCTCCGGTGCAAATACCGGCTCCAATTGATCTGGCTCAAGGTGCGGCAGGCGCTGGAACGGCAGTTTGGGGCCATCATAAGGAGGCAAGAATGAGCCACGTTCCACACGAACTGCATGAAGAATTTCCGGAAGCAGCCGAAGCACTGCATTCCCTGAAGACGAATGATGCCCACTTCGCCCGGCTGGCCGAGGAGTACCATGAGGTCAACCGCGAGGTTCACCGCATCGAGACAGATATCCAGCCGGCATCCGACGAGGTTCTGGAAGACCTGAAGAAGAAGCGGCTCCACCTGAAAGACCAGATTGCTGCCATGCTGGCGGCGGCTGAAAACGCCGTGTCCTGAGCCCCTCCTTTTCAGGCCGGTGTTAGAGCCCGCGTCGTCCCCGTCCGACGGCGCGGGCCACCATTGCCGAGACCTGTGTTTCAGACCGGGCGAAGCTTTCCGCATCCCGCGTAACCACAGTGATCTGGACAGGCGGTCCCGCGCCATTGCCGTTTTGGCCTGTCCGGACGCCCAGGCGGCCGTCCGCACCGCGCGCTAGAGGCATGATCGCTTCTGCGCCCGCTTCGCCCATCAGCCCGATCCCGTCCTGCAGGCCAAACAGGGCCGGAGACGACACAACACCGCCTTTTGCAAACGGCAGAATGCCGCTCAAGGCCTGGCCGGCCAGATTGCTCAGCGGCGCCAGGGCCTGATCGATCAGGCGGCTCGACGCGGACAGGGCAATCCGCTTGAAGACGCTTTCCAGAGACTTTCCATCCAAAACAGCGGCCTTCAGCCCGCCCGCCAATGTGCGGGAAAAGGCTTCGGCCGACTTGTTGAGGCCATCCATCTGGCGCTGAAAACCGGCAAGATCTTCAAGCGGCACAGCGAGATCAAAACGGGTGTCGGTCATGGCATCGTGTCCGTTGGTGTGCAGCCGCCGTCCCCTGCGGACCGCTCCAGGGCCTCTAGATCCGCCCGAGACATGGGCGAAAATCCCGGATCTTTCTTCAAGGCAGCCGCAAGTTCAAACGGGGTTGCCCGCCAGAACGTCTCCGGGCTCCAGCGAAGGTCCTTGACGGCACTGTGCAGAAGCGATCGCCAGGGCAGCATCAGGCAGCCTGTCCGTCGGTTTCATCCATCGGGTCCCCGCTTTCCTGCGGATCGCCGAAGGTTGCGCTGAGCAAATCGGCTGTGATGGCGGCAAAGCCTGCCGCCCCACCCGGCGCCTTCATCATGGCGAGCTGATCGTCGGAAACATCATGCCCTGCCCCGCGCAAACCTGCCCCCAGAAGACGGATCATGTCCCGGGCAGACAGGTTCCCGGCGGAAAACCTGGATAGAAGCTCGGACAGCGACGAACAGGAGAAAGCCTCCTCCAGTTCGGCCAGCGCGCCAAGCGTCAAGACCAGCGTCCATGCGCGGCCATCCAGCTGAGCAGAAATCTCTCCCCGGATACGATTTGCCATTTTCCCCTCCCTCGACCAGTCAGTTGTCGATCAGCTTGGGGCGGCATATTGATCCCGATTGACCGCCTGCTGATCTCGGTCACGAACTCATGCAGCCGTGAAGCTGATTTCACCGGCGGATGACAGCGCAAGTTCAAACGTCACTTCGCCATCATGACGGCCGGCATATTCCAGGGCGGTCACCTGAAAAGGTCCTTCCAGAATGCCAAAATCCGGTACGACGACCTGCCAGGAGCGGATTGCTCCATCGAAGAACACCTGGCGGACAGCCGCATCGCTGGCACTGTCCTTGAACAGGCCCGAGCCGGACAAGCTGGCGGCGCGGGTTCCCGCCCCTTCCAGCAACTCGCGCCAGCGGCCCGCGCTGTCGGCGGTCGTGATGTCGATGCTGGTGGCGTTCAGTGCCACCTGACGGGCGCGCAACCCCGCAACCGTCAAGAATGTGCCGGACCCGGTCTGGTCCAGTTTCAGCAAAAGATCGCGTCCACGCTGTGCGCCCATCCCAGCCTCCCGTGTGTCTTACTTGTGGCGTCTCAATTCAGCGGCTCGGTCACCGCCCGGATCGCGCAAGCGGCACGGAACCCGCGCCCATCCCGCAACTTGCGGCTCACCACATTGGTCAGGGTCAGATTGACCAGCCGGTGGCCGGAGAGAGTTACCGGGCCGTGCATGAGAATGTCCGCCGCCCGTCCGGCCGCATCTGCCGCCTCGTCCCGGCTGGGTCCGCGGCTGAAAACGCTCAGGACAAGCTCATGAACGGCCCCATCCGCGATCTCCGCCAGCAGTGGTTTTGTTTCCAAAACCTCCAGCACCAGATAGGGAAAGGCCTGCGCACGCGGAACGGCATCGAAAATCCCGCCGGACCCGATCAGTCCGCTCAAGGTGCCGTCCCCTTCAAGGACCGAAAACAGCGCTTCCCTGAGCGCCGTCTGCACGTTTTGAAGGCTCATGACGTCACCTCTTCGGTCAGGCAGACGAGTTCCCGCCGCCGCTGGTCGCCATCGGCTGCGGACAGAACCCGGAATTCCTGAAACCCGGTCAGGATGCGCCAGCCGCCGGTCAGCCCGGACCGGCGCCGCAGCCGGATTTCGTAGGTGTTGCCGCTTGTCTGCCGCTCTTCGGAAAAGCGCTCCTGCTGGCCGATGAGCCGGATGGACGCAAAGGCCGTGGCGATGGTCTGGTAGGTGACCGTGACCGACCCGCCGGCAGGACGCGTTTCCACCGGCTTTTGCAAGACCACCGGCACCCTGTAACGGCCCGCGCTCATAGGAGCGGCACCCGTGCCGTCGACAACAACCGGTCGAGCCCATGCGGCAGGGTGGCCACAGATAGCTCGCTTCCGGCTTCCCGGTGCTCGAACCAGTGGCCGGCCAGCATTCGGATCGCCTGGCGGAAGTCTTCCGGGACATCCTCAGCCGCAGGCCCATAGCCGGCAGTGAAATCAATCTCCGCTGCAAGCATCTTGCTTGCGGGCAGCCCGGCCCCAAGCTTGATTTTCAGCCGCTCGGGATGGTGTGACCGGTCCAGCGTCCAGTCGTTTGGCGACAAGGCGACCGGTGTTCCCTCCAGATCAAAAACCGTGATCTGGTCGATGGACAGGACCGGCGAGACCGGCAGGCGCACAACCCGTCCGTCCGGCCAGGCATCCAGATAAAGGCGCCAGCCCTGGGCGATCAGCGCCCTTCGGGTGGACTGTTCGATGTGGCTGCGCGCGGCCTTGATGTAGCCGGCAAGGCTTGTGTCCTCTTCGGTGGAGGTCAGGCGCAGATGCGCGCGCATATCCTCCAGCGCGACGGGCTCTGCCGCCGGCTCCAAAAGTCGTGTCGATGTCATGAAACGTCACCCAAAAAGAAGGCGCCGCAGCTTCAAGAAGCCCGGCGCCAGTCAGGGGAGGAACGACCCTCATCGTTCATGAACGGATGTGGGCCTGCAGGTTAAGACTTGCAACGCAAGATGTCGTGAAGCTTGCGAGACCATCGGCCAATTGAAAATTGGCTTCTCAGTTCCCATAAGAGATCTCGTAAACCACTGTTTTTCTGCCGCTTTCACGGCCAGCCGAGCGCTGTAAAAAAATGCTGCCTTACGCTGAAAAGGTCAGCAATTTGATGGCATCATAGTCCTGAACGCCGCCGCCGACCCGTTTGGTGGTGTAAAACAGCACATAGGGTTTGGCCGAATACGGATCGCGCAGCAGCCGCACGCCCATCCGGTCAACCACCAGATAGCCGCGCCGGAAATCACCAAAGGCGATGGCCGTTGCATCAATCGCCATGTTCGGCATGTCTTCGGCTTCCGTCACCGGATAGTTGAACAAAGTGGCGCTGGCGCCCGGCCCGCTTGGCGGCTGCCAGAGATAATTTCCATCCGCATCCTTGAGCTTGCGCACCTCGCCTTGCGTCTTCCGGTTCATGACAAAGCGTGCGTTTTGCCGGTAACCGCTCTTGAGCGTGTAGATCAGGTCGATCAGCTTGTCGGCAGGTGCCAGCGTTGGAAACCCTCCGGCCTCGCCAGTTGATAGCGTGCCAAGCGATCCCCAGGCCCAGCTGGTCTCAGCCACTTGCGGGACCGACAGGAAGCCGGTGGGTTTGTTCACGCCATCGCCATTGACGAAAGCCGCCCCTTCCTGCTCGGCAAAGGCGGTTTCCACTTCCTCGGCAATCCACTGGTCCATGTTGACGGCCGCATCCTCAAGCAAGGTCGCGGTGGCCGCCGGCATGGCGTAAAGCTCCATCGCCGGAAAGGTCAGTTCAGCCAATTGCGGCGCGTTCGTTTCCGGCCGGGCATCAGTTTCCCCCACCCAGCCTGCCTGGGGCCCGGTGACCGAAAACGGTTTTTTGTAGGTTGCCGAAGACACCTGACGGCTGCCTGCGATTGCCCTTATGGGAGATACCTGCGCGAGCCGCCGCATGATTTCCGTTTCGGTCTGTTCGGGGACCAGATATCCGCCGTCGGGATCGGATCCGGCCGCCAGGGCCTTGGGTTCAAGCGGACGCAACATCTGCTCCCGGCCGGAGCGCACATAGGCCTCGAAAGCGGCCTTATGCTCCAGCACTGCGGGCGAGGAGGCGCGCGTCTCATGGCCGGACAATTGCGGCCGTCGGGTCTTCAGGCTGAGGTCGTCGAGCCGCCTTTGGGTGGCATTCAGCGCACTGTCGAGCCGGTCCAGCTTTTCAAGCGTGAGTATGTCGGCGCTGCCCCGGTTTTCGATCTCCGCGATCCGCGCATCATTCACCGAGCGGTAGGCCTCGAACGTCTGGAAAAAACTGTCGAAGCTGCGAGCCACATCGGCGCCGCTTGTGTTGACATCTGATGCAGGCGCCGCAGGCGAGCCCGGCAATTGCGAAATGGGCGGCACGGGCGGCAGAGCGGATCCCGGCATGTCCGCCTTGATCTCGAAAGCCTTGGTTTCCAGGCCGGCCATACCGGTATCGGAAGTCGCTGTCATGTCTGGTCTCCTTGCAAGGGGATCGTGGGATCAGTTTGAAAGAAAGCGCACCCGCGCCTCCTCCATTTGCGGAAAGGTCACCAGCGAGATCTCCCAAAGGTCGATCTCGCTCAATAAACGTTCGCGGCGGTTGGCGGAGCGCTGTGCCATGCGCGCCTTAAAACCGATGGACAGGCCGTTCATCGCCCCGCCCGCAAGCAGGCGCGCGGCTTCCGCAGCCAATCCAACTCCGGTGGTCAGCTCGCCCTCGGCCCACAATCCGTCCTCAGTCTCGATCAGCCTGGTCCAGCGCCCGATCGGGCGTTCCGGATCGTGCTGCCAGAGCATCGCAGTGCGCGACACCCCCCGCTGTCTGAGGCTCTTGCGAAATGCCCCGGCCATGATCCGGTCTCCGGCGCCGTCAAGCGTTTCGAACAAGCTGGCATAACCTGCAAACCGGACCGGCCGTTCGGCTGGCGCAGTCATGTGCGGGTCTCCCGAACGGGCCGGGCCTCCGGCACATTGATCGCACTCGCCAGATGAAACAGCGTTCCGGCAAAATCGCGGAACACCAGCAAATGTTCGACCCGGCGCCCGCTGGCCGAGCGCTTTTCAGTTCCGGATGCCGCGCAGGGTTTTGCGCGCGGCCGTGCGGTCACGTTTGCATCGAGGCTCATGGACACCTCCTTGTTTGGTTTGAAAATCCGCTAGCGTCAGCGGCCGGTCAGCCCCTGAAGGCGCCGGTTGAGCCGGGCAATCTCGTTCACGAAGTCGGAAAACCGCCGGTTCGACTGGCTGAGCTCGCGCACCAGCGCCAGATTGAGGGCCGTCACTGTTGCCGCCCACAAGAACAGGGCCAGATGCGCGAGATCCCCGCGGGTGACGACACTGTCCACCAGGGTCTCCATCAGTCTGCCTCCGGGCGCGGGCCATAGCCGACGGCCGCCCGCTTTTCATCGTCCGAGAGGAACTCCGCGGCCCCGACCCTGCGCCAAAGCGTTTCGCGCTCCGCCGACAGGGCCTCGATCGCATCGAGATCCGGCACCAGTTTCAGCTGGCCGCCATAGGCCGGGCCGAGCCAGGCGGCCAGATGGCTGGCGGTGCGGCGGACCAGCGGCAGAACCGCACCGCGCCAAAGCGCCCGTCCCGCCTCCTGATAATTTGAATAGGTGTTGTCGCCCGGAATACCGAGCAGCATCGGTGGCACCCCGAAGGCGAGCGCGATTTCCCGTGCCGCCTGGTTCTTGGCCTCAATGAAATCCATGTCCTTCGGTGTGAGGCCCATCGGCTTCCAGTCGAGCCCGCCTTCCAGAAGCAGCGGCCGCCCGGCATTGCGCGCGCCTTGATAGCCGTCTTCCAGTTCTGCTTTCAGGCGGTCGAACTGGTCGGACGACAGATTGAGCGCATCGCCCGCCCCGTAAATCAGCGCGCCGGACGGGCGGGCCGCATTGTCGAGCAAAGCCTTGTTCCAGCCCGCCGCCGCATTGTGAATATCCAGCGCCATTTGCGCTGCTTCCACGGGCGCAAACCCGTAGTGATCGTTGAGTGGATGAAACAGCTTCAGGTGCCGGACCGGAGCGATCCCCTCGTCTGCGGTACCGCTCAGCCGGACGGTGCGCCCGCCAACCGTATAGTCAAAGGCTTCCGGCCAACCTTCCGGCCCCGGCACCACTTTCACCCGGTCAGGGCGCAGGCAGTAGAGTTCGCGGGGCCGGTCATTGACCGGGACCTGCTCGAGATAGGCATTTCCGGCCACCAGCAAATGGCCGTATAGACCTTCCAGAAAATCGGCACCCGCCTCCTGGCCGTTCGGACGGGCCAGCAAGTCCAGAAGCGGGTGCACGTCCAGCTCATCCGCACCATCGAAGAGCAGCAGCGGCACGCTGGCAGCGGCCTCCGATACGAGCCGCACCGCGCGGTAAACGACGGGGTTTTTGGCAAAGCCTTCGCGTGCAAGGGCTGCATAATCGCGCGGGCTCCACACGGGCTGTGACGGCCCCTGCAATGCCAGCAGCGCACCGGCCCGCGAGGCTTTTTGCTCCACTGCCGCCACGGCATCTGGGCGAAAGACCGATTCAAGGGCGTCTCTTAACCGCATGATATTCCTGCCCTTTTCATGAGTGTTCAAGGTATGGCTCAAGCCGTTGAGGCATTGAATCAATTCGCCGGCGACACGCCGTCCGCCGTTACCCCGCAGCTGTCATCAACTCGCTGCTTTGACGGCCGTTAACCGCGAAAGGTGAGAGCCCACCACATCCTCCGCTGTCATCCCGCACTTGATGCGGGATCCATACCGTGAGCGTTCCATTCAATCAGCCCTGCGTGGGGCAACGGAACGGAATGGATCCTCGGGTCAAGCCCGAGGATGACGGAGCGATGGGTGAAACCTTGCCAAACCTTCACAGATTGTCATCAATTCCGGACGGAGCAGCGCCGGGCGTGCACGGCCTCCCGGTAATCCGCCGACGCAAGACGTCAAACAAGCACCGCCGTTACAAGCCGCCTTGCGAGTAGGCCCCGGGTCTCCTAACGTCGCCCGGGGTGACACGAGGGCAATTGCGCGGGGCAATGGCTTACTTCGTCTATATTCTTGCAGGCCGTAAGCATGGGACCCTGTACGTCGGGGTCACGAATGATTTAGCGCGCCGGCTAGACCAGCACCGGCGGGGCGACGCTGCGAGCTTCACCCACAAACACAACGTGACGCGGCTGGTCTTTGCGGAGGCATTTCACCATGTCGACGAAGCCATCGCCATGGAGAAGCGGCTCAAGAAATGGCGCCGTAGCTGGAAGATCCAGCTGATCGAAAAGTCCAATCCGGATTGGCTCGATTTATCTGTCGGCCTTTGACACGCTTTGCTCCTCGGCCGAGCACAGGCTTCACCACCCTGTCACCCCGGACGGAGCAAAGCGGAGATCCGGGGCCTACTCGTTTCCAGAGCAGCGCCGGGCGCGCACTGCCTTCCGGCAATCCGCTGACGCAAGTCTTCATACAAGCACCACCGTTCCAAGCCGCGCGGCGAGTGGGCCCCGGCTCAGGGCCGGGGTGACACCAAGAAAAGACACATCTGACCAAGAAGCCCCCCTAAAGGCCTCTGACCTTGGGTTCTGCCTTGGGAGTGAGCATGAGTTCGGAGATGGCCCAGACCAGCGCATCGAGGCGGTCGGGGGAGCGGCCGGTGGTCAGGCCGCCGGGACCGAAATCGGCCATCTCGTCCTCCAGGTCGGGAAAGGCGCCCACATGGCGGACCTTATCCTGGTCGTAGAGCATGGCGACCGGTTCGGCGCGGGAGAACTTGCCCCGGCTGGCGCGCACCTGTTTGACCGGCACCGACGGGTCGGCGCTCTTGATGACACTTGCGACCATGTCGCCGCCCTGGTTCACCTCGGCAATCAGGCAGTCCGCCTTCAGCCCCTGCCACAGCCCGGTGGCAGCGGCCGCCCAGACGCCGGGGCTTGCCGGACGGCGGCTGCGGTCGGCCAGAACATAGGCCTTGCCATCTGCCGCCAGCCCCGCCGCCACTATCCCGCAGGCATCGGACGTGCGGGTTGCGCTGGCCGGCGGGTCGACCGCGATCACGATCCGCACCAGATCGTCCGGCGCCGTGTCGACCCGGATCGTCTCCAGCCGCTCACGGGACCAGAGCGCATCCGGCCGGTCCTCGATCAGCTCGCCGTCCAGCTCCTGACGGCCAAGGCGTGTCCCGGCATACCGGCCGACCACCGCATCCAGAAAGCTGGGGGCCAGAAACAGGGCATTGGCCCGTGTCGGCGCCTGGGTAATGGCGGTTCCGGCCTGTTTCATCAGCCGTTTGATCAGCGGGACCGGCCTCGGGGTGGTCGTTACCAGCTGGCGCGGCCGCGCCCCCAGTCTCAAGCCGAACTGCAACATGTCGAAGGTCTCCTCGGCATAACGCCATTTGGCAAGTTCATCGCACCAGGCAATGTCGAATTGCGGCCCGCGCAGGGCCTCCGGGTCCTCGGAGGAAAAGGCCTGGGCCACCGCGCCGCTCGGCCATTCCAGCCGCCGCCGCGTCGGGATCCAGCGCGGACGCTCGGCCTTGGGGTGGATGGCCAGAAGCCCCGACACCCCTTCCACCATCACCTCGCGCACATCGGCGTAAGTCTCCCCGACCAGGGCGATCCGCCCGGCAAACGCTGCGCCGCTCCAGCTGTGGCCAAGGGCCCGCGCCCGGATCCATTCCGCCCCGGCCCGTGTCTTTCCGGCCCCACGCCCGCCCATCATCAGCCAGACGCCCCAGTCCGTTTCCGGGGGCAACTGATGGGAATGGGCAAAGGTCGGCCAGTCATGTTTCAAAAACGCAAGCTCGGCCCCGCTCAGGGCCGCAAGCGCGGGTTCAACCTGCCCCTTGTCCGCCAAGGCCGAGAACGCGGCGCGCAAGCTCCGCACGGAGCGCATCCGGGTCGTCACACTCACTCTCCTCCCCGCCTGCCTGGGCAGCTGATTGGGCATCAGCCTGCGTATCTGACTGGACCCCCGCCGCATTTGCGTCCCGAAGCTCCATCAACACGGTCAGCGTCTTGGCAAGGCTTGCCAGTGTTTTCACTGTCTTATCGATGTCGGCCATGCCGCCCGCTTCCGGCAAGAGCCCGGCCAGCCGGGTTTCAAGCTGGTCCATCTGGCCGCTGAAGGCCTGGTAAAGCCGGGTGATCATCTCAGCCGTGCTTTCTCCGGGCAGCTGTTTCAAGGGGCCGGCCTCCGGGTCTTTGCCCTCCGCCGCTGCGGGCAGATCCGGCAAGGCAACTTCGGACACCATCTTCCGGTCCGGGTGCAAAGGCACCGCTACTGTTGCCTCCGGCGCGAGGACCGTATCGGCGGCAGATGTCCCTGCCGGGCCAGAGGCGACAGTGTCCAAATCGCCGCGCCTATCGCCATCCCCCCTTTCGGCATCCCCTTGCCGGGCATCCTGCCGGCACGCCCGCCGGGCCTCCTTCTCCCGCCGCTTTTGTTTTTTCGCCTCGGCCTTTTCCAGGCGGAGCGCATCGGCAAGACCGAGCCCGGACAACCGCTCACGCACCGTGGAGTTTGCATCCCTATCCCCCATTGGCGCGCCTCCCCACCAAAATCCGATCATCGCTCAAAAGCCCGGTTTTTCACCGGAAACCGGGCACAAAAAAAGCCGGCTTGCGCCAGCTCATGTAACCTTCGTCAAAACTTATCCCCGCCGCGCGGCCCTGCCTTAGACTGACCTAAAGGAAACGGGCGTGAAGAGATTGGCCTGACCAGACCGCTTCAGGCCGTCACCATCCTTTCGGGAAGGGCAACCACCATGAGGCTCCACACCAGTCAGCTCACTCACCAGCCTCGCCGACCACCCGGCCACAACCACAGTTTTGGGATCATGACAAAACCATGCCACATCACCGTTACGGTGTCAAGGAATTTTTTCCTATTTTTCGGCAGCTATCGTTCGCAGCGGATACCGCCATGGCACCCAACTGCGATTAATCGTTCTTGTGTTCAATAAGCTACCGCGTCAACACGCCATTGCCCCTACCCGGCCAGAACCTTTGCCACCACCTGCCGCTGGTGGGGGCGGTCGCGGTGTTCAAACAGGTAAAGGCCCTGCCAGGTGCCGAGCGCTAATCGGCCATCCACCAGCGGAATAGAGAGGGAGACGGGCAGAACCGAGGCCTTGATATGGGCGGGCATGTCGTCCGGCCCCTCGTAGGTGTGGATCAGATAGCTCATGGACGGGTCGGTCGTGGGCGGCACAAGGCGCTGGAAAAAGGCCTTCAGATCCACTTGCACATCCGGGTCCGCGTTTTCCTGGATCAGGAGCGAGCAGGACGTGTGCCGGACAAACAGGGTCAAAACGCCGTCCGTAACACCGGTCTGATCGACCCAGGCGGCAACCTCGCGGGTAAATTCGTAAAGACCCTGGCCGCGCGTTGTGATCGAAAAGGCGGTGTGCATCAAAAAACTCCGTCCGGCCGTGGCAAACGGCCTAACACCAATCGCCCATGGGACCGGTCTCAGCGGTATTTGGCGTGGATAGCGTCATACGTGCCGTCTTCCTGCATGTCCAGCAAGGCGGCATTGAACTGCGCAACGAGCGTTTCCACGCCCGGATAGTTTTTGGAAAAGCAGAAGTGAAAGGGCTGTTCCGCCACCGGCGAAAAGCCGAACTGCCCGGACAGACCCAGCTGGCGGATCAGGAAATCCGTGGTTTCCCGGCCGGCATAGAAGAAATCGAACCGTCCGGCCGCCAGCATGCCAAGGGCGTTTTCGGTTGCCGGTGCTTCCACCGGATCTGCCCCGGCTTCTTTGAGTTCCTCCAGGCTTTGATAGCCGGTAACGGAGGCAACGCTGCGCCCGGCAACGTCTTCCAGCGTGTTTGGTATGTCACCGCCCTGCCCGGCGCGGTAGAAAAAACCGCTGGTGAACGAACTGATCGGCTCGGAAAAGAGAATGAATGTTTCACGCTCCCTTGTGCGTGCGCAGGTGAGGATACCGGCTGCAGTTCCAGCCTCCGCCTCGTTGAGCGCCCGCTTCCAGGGCAGGAACTGGATATCCGCGTCATATCCCATCCGGGCAAAGGCCTCCACGGCGACCTCATAGTCGAACCCGCGCAAACCCTCCCGGGGCGTTTCCATTTCGTAAGGAGGGTAGTCTTCTGTAACGACAGGAAGGATGTCAACGGCTTGCAGCGGGCCGCAGAAAGCGGCAAGCCATATGCCAATCCATATTACACACCGCGCGATCATCAGCGCCTTTCAGTCCGGATACTCACGCGCTGTTCGTAGCCCGCAGGAGTGAAAAAAGCTATAGCGCCCCTCGGGAATGTGCCGTGCGGCATGCCTTTTTGGACATTGTTTGTTTCAATGGCAATCTTGGCATGCTTAGAAGGAAGCTGGCAGCCCCGAGTTGAATTGTCCGAAGTCAGGCGCCACGTAAAGACCAGTCCACGCCCCAATGGCCGCACCGCATCCCATGTCCTTTTCCCCGCACGCCTCGCCAGAGTCCCGGTCTGGAAACCGGCCCAAAATCCTGATCGCCTCACTGGGGACACGAGGCGATGTGCAGCCTTATACGGCTCTGGCCCGTGCACTCACAGACGCTGGGGCTAACGTTGTCATCAGCACCGGAGAGGGGTTTGAGGACAGCATTGCTGCTGCCGGAGCCCGGGCCCGGCCGCTCCCGATCAACTACCAGACCTTGCTTCAGGACGCGGATGTCCGCGCCGCACTCTTTTCCCTTTCCGGCAAGTACAAGGCCGCCCGCGCGACCCTGGCGCTGCAAAGCAAGGTCGCAAAGGCGCTTTGGGGAATTTGCCTTGAGGAAAAGCCTGACCTGATCCTGTTCAACCTCAAGGCCACGGTGACAACACTGGCGGCCCGCCGCCTTGGCATACCGGCCCTGCCGACGGCACTTCAACCGATCATGGCGCCCACCGGGGCGTTTCCCATCGGTTTGTTTGGCCTTCCGGACCTTGGTCGGACGCTCAACCGGTTCAGTTACCGGGCGGGAAAATGGCTGATGCGCCTCGGCCTTGCGCCCCTGATCAAGCAGGTCCGCGCGGAGGCCGCGGCCGAATGCGCCCTGCCCGGTTCCCTGATCGACGGGCACATGCCGGATGGCTCCAAAGCCCTGTCCCTGCAGGCCTATTCCAGAGCCCTGGTCCCAACGCCAAGCGACTGGCCGATGGAGGCAGTCTCTTGCGGGTACTGGTTTACCGAACCGGATTCCGCCTACCGGCCGCCGCCGGATCTTGGCGCTTTTTTGGAGGCGGGCGCGCCGCCGGTTTATCTCGGCTTCGGCTCCATGCCGAGCCGGGACCCGGCCGCTATCACCAAAACCGTGCTGGACGCCCTGATCTTGAGCGGGCACCGCGCCATTCTGGCGACCGGCTGGGGCGGGCTCACACGGCAGGACCTGCCTGGCACGCTGGCGCAGAAGGTTTTCCTTCTCGACAAGGCCCCGCATAGCTGGCTGTTCCCGCGCTGCCTTGGCGTTGTGCATCATGGCGGGGCCGGAACCACGCACGAGGCCCTGCGCTGGGGCAAGCCGTCGCTTGTGTGTCCGGTTTTCGGCGACCAGCCTTTCTGGGGCAACCGGGTGAGCGCAATCAACGCCGGCCCGCCTCCGATCCCGCAGAAGAAACTGCCCCCCCGGCCCTTGCCAAGGCCCTGGACGGGTTGAAAAATCCGCTTTACAGGCAAAGCGCGGAGACGGCAGCTGCCATCATGGCCGGCGAACCCGGCACCGAAGGCACCGCTGAAAGGCTGATGCAAGTTCTGAGGAATGAGAACTCAAGCTGACATGCTGCCGATCCCGCAATTCACCAGCTAGCACCCGGCTGACAAACAGCCGGGTGCCCAGGTATTAGCGTCCGCCAATCCGGACGACATCGCCGTCGAAGGTTGGAATGGACATTACAAACGGATCGGTTATGTAGCACAATGCCTGTTCCTCGAGCATGCCGATGGCAATCTCCTCGCCCATGCGCAAGCTGTCATAATAATCGGAAAAATAGTGAACTCCAGCCATGTTTCGGCCAATGGAAATGTTCGCCGCCAGCTTATTAAGCTCCCCTTCGAGGGTCAGGAAACCGCCCTTGTTGTCTTTAACAAGGTTGGCACCATCAGCATCCGGCCGGAAGGCGACCGGCTTGTCATCCCGTTTCAGAGAGAACCGCTCCTGGACCGTGCCGTCCGGTGTCACTTCCTCGAAGACGACGGCGTTCTTCCGGGCAGGTGTGCGGAAGGCGATCTCCTCTATGACCTTCCCGGACAGGGTTTCATACTTACGGTCGACCAGAATGGCGCCGGTGTCGAAAAACGCTTTCAATATAGTAACGCACGCCCCGGCCACAGTCGCATGACCGGCGCCATAGGCCGGGTGCATTGGCGAGCCTTCCTGAAACGCCATGGGTAGAAGTGCATTACCGCTTGCTTTTTTGACTGCCTTGATCGTGTGCTGAAGCTTCTGTGCGAAGGCTTGAAATACCTCCTGACCTACAAAATGGATATCGTCGATTGTCTTCGCCTTCTCGATCCGCCCGGCAAGGGTCTCCGGACGCAGACGGATGTGATTGTTGAACTTTTGGAACCGCACGGCCTTAAGGCCCCGGGTAGCCACTTCCGTGACTAATGTCAAAATGTGCGGACCGCCGAAAAGAGCAAAGCCGCCGGCTTGCCAGGCAGAGCCGCTCGACTGGCTGCCAGCCCCCGATAACTGCTTGAATGCCGGATCGAGCGGAGCCCTCATGCCAAGAAGGATGAGACATGCATTCAAATAGGCCTGATACAACGCATCATCATGCACATAGGTCGCAAGGTCCCTCGGCGTTTTGATGAACCTACGCGGCGCCTTGGCGTCAAAAAGCGTATCGTTGTCCCTCACATTTGCGCCATTTTGAACCGCCAGCCAATCGTCCCAGGCCGTCATCCAGTCTTTTTCCGCTGCAACCGGTACGCGCTGATCTATCTGCTGCGGCCCGTAGCCGATCCTGCCGTCTTCAACATTTCCATTTCCGATCAGCATGAACTGTGACAAATAGGGCCCGTCGACGACACCGGGAGAGGACCCTCTGAACGCCTGTTGCGGCGTGATGTGTTTTCCGCCGCTTTTGCGCGGTCGTCTTGGAAATCCATCAGCGGTGTATTGCATCTTGTTCAGGTTATTTAGACTTGCCACTAACTTTGAGGTGGCAGTCAATCCACCTTCAAACGTGTCAAGATGCTCGTCCCGCAGCAAAGCCAGCTCATAGACTTCGGCCATCTCATAGGCTAGCTCGTCACTTCCCATCGCAGGCGCCGGTGCCATGGTCACGGCTTGGGCGTCTGGCCCTTGCAAATCGGTAACAACACCTGCGGTCGGAGCTTCCCATTGCCGGCCCTTGACGCCGGCGGGGGGGACAGTGCCGTCTTGAAACGCTGTGATCAAACCTTCGTCGATGGCTCTGCGGAATGCAAGATAATGAGCAGGGTCCGCCACCAGCCCCGTGCCTTTATCGTGTTCAAGTCCCTTTGTGAAACTCAGGGCATGGTTCGCAGGCGCATACCTCTGCTCATCGCCATTTGCCTTGTGCACCGGATGCGTCCGGTGCCTTGCTAGGTCCGCCGCGGCAACACGCACGTCGTAGGAAATTCTTGAACGGCTCATTAGTCACTCCCAACATATCAATGAAGGGGCTTGGGGTGTGTTCGGCTCGTAAAACCCCGACCTTTGGCGAACGGCCCTCAAAGCGTTACTTTGAACAATAATCGGGCCGATAGAAAACGCCTGAAAGACAATATAAACACGTCCCAAAGCAAGGTTTGATCAAACGGGCCCGCAAGTTAAGAATAATGCATTCAAACCTTGCCGGTTCATGCCCCTTTATAAAAATCGAAGCGAACCCGGACTGTCATAAACAGGCAAGCCATGCCCCAACTCAACCAACCGACCCGCAATCCCAAATTGCGAAACACACCTTTTGCGCTGCGGCTCACCACTACGGGCTTTGTCGACCAGCGGCATTTCGTCCCCGGTTATGCAAAAAACGCTCTCGCCCTCAACGCCCACTGACGAATCAGCGTCTGGCGCTTACCCCAGTAAGCAACTGACCAAAAAAACTTTTCAAACGGCCCGGCTCCTGGGAATCCGTTTTCTCTGGGGAACAATTGCCCGCGCTTAAAACATCGCAATTGAAAACACACACGCTTGGACCCAAATACAACCGTCGCTTTAGGTCTGGGTTCCGAAGCATCCATACTCATATTGTCGGTATCAGCGCAAAGCCACCGGCCTGTGCTTTGGTTCTTCAGCGAACAGATCCTCAAGCACTTGTGGCATCAGGTCTCCTAATTCGCTCTGCCCCTTTCCTTTTTGGCCCGCCCCTGACAAAACTATCTCTAGCCAGCCACTCCAAGGAGACTGCGTCCCGTGTTCCCGGCCCGCCAAACCGTTTTTATCCTCTGCCTTGTGCTGGCAGCCGTCAGCTTTGTCCTGATGCTGTCTGTCAGTGTCCACTTCGTCTGGCCGCTGATCGTCTTTGCCGGATTGTCAGTCGTCGGCCTGCTGGACCTGACGCAGACCCGGCACTCGGTCCTGCGCAACTATCCGGTCGTCGGGCATTTCCGGTTCCTGTTCGAGGCCATCCGCCCAGAGCTGCGGCAATACTTCTTTGAAAGCAATCAGGACGGAAAGCCCTTCTCCCGCGAGCGGCGCTCGATGGTTTATGACCGGGCCAAGAATATTGAGGATGTGCTTCCCTTCGGCACCGAGCAGGATGTCTATGACGGCTCCTACAGCTGGGTGAACCACTCGGTCTGCCCGCGCAGGCACGCCGATGAAGACTTCCGGGTGACAATCGGCGGGCCGGATTGCAAACAGCCCTACTCGGCTTCTCTCTTCAACATCTCGGCCATGAGTTTCGGGTCCTTGTCGGCGAACGCGATCCTTGCGCTCAACACGGGGGCCAAACGCGGCAACTTCTTTCACGACACCGGCGAAGGCAGCATCTCGCGGTACCACCGCGAAGGCGGCGGCGACCTGGTCTGGGAACTGGGCAGCGGCTATTTCGGCTGCCGGGCAGAAGATGGCGGGTTCGATCCGGACAAATTCGCCAAGCAGGCGGCCGATCCCCAGGTCAAGATGATCGAGATCAAGCTGAGCCAGGGGGCAAAACCTGGCCATGGCGGCGTGCTGCCGGGTGCGAAGGTGACCGAGGAGATTGCAGAGGCACGCGGCATTCCCCTTGGCCAGGATTGCATCTCGCCGGCCGGCCATTCGGCCTTTTCAACACCGGTGGAGCTGCTGCAATTCGTCAAGACCTTGCGGGATCTGTCCGGCGGCAAACCCGCCGGCTTCAAGCTTTGTGTCGGCCACCGCTGGGAATTCATGGCCATCGTCAAGGCGATGCTGGACACGGGCATCAAACCGGACTTCATCGTGATCGACGGCGCGGAAGGGGGAACCGGCGCGGCTCCGGTCGAATTCTCCAACCGGCTCGGCACACCGCTGCGCCAGGGGCTGTCATTCGCCCATAATTGCCTTGTCGGCGCGGGTCTGCGCGAGGATATCAAGATCGGCGCAAGCGGAAAGCTGATCAGCGCCTTCGACATCGCGGGCACCATGGCCATCGGGACCGATTGGGTAAACTGCGCGCGCGGTTTCATGTTTGCGGTCGGCTGCATTCAGTCGCAAAGCTGCCACACGAACAAGTGCCCGACGGGGGTCGCCACACAGGACAAGAAGCGGCAGGAGGCCCTTGTGGTGCCGGACAAGGCGGCGCGGGTCGCGAATTTTCATGCCAACACGATCAAGGCCTTGCAGCAATTCACGGCCGCGGCCGGCTTTGCCCATCCGCGCGAGTTCCGGCCCGAGCACTTTTATGTGCGCGAAGGCCAGCGCGAGATCATGCCGGCCAGCGCGGCGCTCACCTGGCTGCATCCCGGCGCCCTTCTGGAGGACGGCCACACCATTCCGGGCTACTCAACCTATTGGATGATGGCCCAAGCGGACAGTTTCGACCCCGCCCACACGGTCGCGGACGTCAAGGCCATGCAGAACCCGCACCGCGGGCACCATTAGCCTGGTAGAATTGAAATCTGTTTCATACTTGAGGCAAGCTCCTTACCGAATTTCAATTCCCAAAAACCACACGAGAAACATAAACCTGCTCGTCACCTTGGTTAAACTGAAGGCCGTTCAGAGCATGCTTTTATGTTGGGCGAACTTCGGATTCAGGTGATTAGGGTGCTCTAACCTCAAAACTTCGAGAAATTCAGAAAGGCCCGCAGGCCCGCTCGGGACCGGAGGCTTTACGGCCGCCTCAAATCGTGTCTGCCAGCTTCACCACGAATTCGCCGGCCTCATGGGAGCGGACGACCGCATGGCGGACGAGATCGTCGAAATGGCTGGAAAAGAGCTGGACATGACGGGTGTTTGAAAAGGCAAGATACCGCTGTCCGAGATAGAGCGCGGCCCATTTCTTGCCGAACACGGTGAAGGGCGCGGAGAACCGGTCGGTCGCGCCAAAAAGATGCAAGCGGAGCGAAGGGTACAGCTCGTCCAGATTCGGCCCCATGACAAGCAATTGCTCACGGCGGACATCGGCGGCCAAGTCGATCCACAAGCCCTCACCGCGGGCGAACCCTTCCAGAGCCTCTTTCGACAAGGCGATTTCCATGTCCGTTTCCGCCCGGTGCAACAGCGCGCGCTGATCCCGGGTTCCGGTGATCGCCTGTCCGGGCGTGCGGAAGGTTTCGCCCGAATATTCGTAGGAAAGCACGGCCTCGGTCTTCAGAACATCGGGAAGATTGGCCGGCACATGGCGGATCTTGACGCCGACCGCGTCCCGGTACCAGGCAAGCAGATGCTCATCGACCGGATGGCGCTCCGTCTCGGCCACCTGAACCGCCTGATCCAGGATTTCCGCCGCCGCGCCCTTATGGGTCGTGAGCCCGAGCAGCCAGTCGGAGGAAACCCCGAGCGCCGTCGCAATTGAGGCCAGAGCCTGCCCGTTCGGCAGGCGCGGTGTGTCATCCGACAAAAGCTGCGAGACGGTCGACCGGTCGAGATGGGCCGTGCGGGCCAGCTCGCTGCGGTTCATGTCGCGCTCGCGCAGGGCCAGCATGAGGCGCTCGCGGAATAGATCGGCACGGTCTCGTTTGTCCATGTGCGGAGTATTGTCAGCGCATGTGAGAAACTTCAACCGGCGTGACTTGTTTCCACATCTCATCGAGCTGATCGCCGGATGGTGCCCCGCCCCTGCCCCCCC